>CAVRMT010000033.1:0-122312 GCA_963722015.1 uncultured Actinomycetota bacterium
AACAGGGTCGACATGCGCAGTGCCACTTCGGACTCCTCAGGTGGTGGACAACCACCAGAGGATATCGGGGCGCAGGTCGCGGGCTCACCCCAGTTGTCCGCGCGGCCCCGCGGTGGTCCACCCACCCCCCCTTGCGAGTCTTTGAGCGCGGCACCCGGTCATGACCGGGTGCCGCGCTCAAAGACTCGAGGCGGAGGGGCGGACCCTCAGAGCAGGACGGTCGAGAACGAGCCGACGTCCTCGAACCCGACCTTCGCGTACGTCGCCCGGGCGCTGGCGTTGAAGTCGTTGACGTACAACGTGACCCACTTCGCCCGCGTCGCCATCACCTGCTCGACGACCGAGGCCATGAGCGGCACGGCGAGCCCCTGCCCGCGCAGGCGCGGCGCCAGCCACACCCCCTGCAGCTGGGCGCAGCCGAGGGCGACCGACCCGACGTCGGCCTTGAAGATCACCTCACCGTCCTCGACGACGACGAAGGTGTGTCCCCGGTCGATCAGGGCCAGCAGGGCAGTGCGGTATGCCGCGCCGGAGCCGCTGAAGGGCGGGTAGCCGATCTCGCCCTCGAACATGTGCGCAGCAGCAGGCATCACGAGGTCCACCTCCGCGGTGGTCGCGGGGCGGACGCGCTCGTCGAGCTCGACGCCGAGGCTGGAGGGCAGGTCCATGGCGCTCATGAGGGGCTGGTCGGCACGCACCGCGCGGGCCGGGCCCCAGGCGGGCGCGAGGTGACGCCACAGCTCGGCGACCTGGTCGGCCGGCCCCAGGATCGAGGCACAGTGCCGTCGCCAGCGGCGGACCCGGTCGGCGAAGAACGCGATCTCGCTCTCGTCGGCCTCGACCGGCACGAGGTTGGCGCTGGACCAGCACAGCGACTGCAGCTGACCGTCGACACGGTGTCCGAGGACGGTCCCCGGCTGGGTGGTCAGGACCCCTTCGAGGAGCCGGGCTGCGACGAACACGTTGGCGGGCAGGTTGCGTGCACACACCTCGAGGGCGTCGTCGCGATCCGCCGCCGTCAGGGCGTGGACCGGGTTCCGGGTCCGCAGCACGAAGTCAGCCTAGGCCGTGCGCGACCTCCGCGCGTCACTTCCACCGAGCAGGCGGCACGCTCACAGCACCTGTGACAGGAACCTCCGCAGCCGGTCGCTCTTCGCATCCTCGAAGACCGTGCCAGGCGGGCCGGACTCCACGACGACGCCACGGTCCATGAACAGGACCTGGTCGGCGACCGATCGGGCGAATCCCATCTCGTGCGTGACGACGAGCATCGTCATGCCGCCAGCCGCGAGGTCGGCCATCGTGGCGAGGACGCCCTTGACCAGCTCGGGGTCGAGGGCCGATGTCGCCTCGTCGAACAGCATCACCTGCGGCGCCATGGCCAGCGCCCGGGCGATGGCCACACGTTGCTGCTGTCCTCCCGAGAGCGTGCCCGGTCGCACGTCGGCCTTGTGGCGCAGGCCTACGCGGTCGAGCTGGAGAAGTGCCTGCTCGGCAGCATCGTCCCGCGAGAGTCCGCGCAGCCTGGTCAGACCGAGGGTGATGTTGTCCCGGACGCTCTTGTGGGGGAACAGGTTGAAGTGCTGGAAAACCATCCCGACCCGCTGCCGAAGCTGGTCGGGGTCGTCTGCGAGCACGCTTCGCCCCTCGAGGAGGACGTCGCCGGAGTCGGGCTCGAGCAGGCGGTTGACCACCCGCAGCAGCGTCGACTTACCCGAGCCGGACGGTCCGATGACGCAGGTGGTGCTGGCGGCAGGCACGTCGAGGTCGACACCCTGCAGGACGTGGTTGGTCCCGAACGAGAGGTGAACGGCGCGCGTCGCCACGGACACGCCCGTCGTCGCGGTCGCGGTCATCGCAGTGCCTCCTGGGCGAGGGTGCGGGACGGGCCCGCCGGGTCGGTGGGCTCGTCCTCGGCCCGCTCGGCGCCGTCGGCACGACGCCCGTCCCGCAGCCGCCGGTCGATGGCGTTGACGGCATGCGTCAACGGCACCGTGATGAGCAGGTAGAACAAGCCGGCCAGCAGCAGCGCGGACTCGTTACCGGTGTTCGCCGCGACATCCTGCCCGATTCGGAACAGGTCGCGCTGGCTGGCCAGCAGCCCGAGGAAGTAGACGAGGGAGGACTCCTTGACCAGGGCGATGAACTGGTTGACCAGAGCCGGCAGCACCCGCCGGACACCTTGAGGGATGACCACGAGACGCAACCCGCTCTGGCGCGAGAACCCCAGGGCCCGAGCGGCTTCGAGCTGTCCGGCCTCCACGCTCTGGATACCGGCGCGGAAGATCTCGCCGATGTAGGCGCTCGCGATCAACGACAGAGCCAGGATGCCGAGCGGGTAGGGGTTCGGTCCCCAGATCTGGAGCCCCACCGGGGACAGCCCCACCCCAATCAGCAGGATGGTCACCGCGGCAGGGAGACCCCTGAACACATCGGTGTAGACCCGTGCAGGCCAGCGCAACCACCGGCGGCGGGACAGACCGGCGACGGCGAGGGCCATGCCGACGACAGTGCCGATGACCGCAGAGGTGAGTGCGAGCAGCAAGGTGTTGGGCAGCCCGACCCTGACCAGCTCGGGCAGGGCGGCGCGCATGGCCTCGACGTCGAAGAACGTCTGCCACAGGGTGCTCAGGACATCCATCTCCCCTGACCCTCCTCTCGGTCGTGTGTGCGGGCGGTCGGGTTACCTGTCTGCGCCGATGGAGACGGAGCCGCTGCCCGGCTCGAAGTCGGCCGGGATCTCGCGGCTGGGGTAGTACTGCTTCTGCAGCCTGGCCCAGGTGCCGTCCTCGATGACCTGGTCGAGGGCTGTGTTGACGGCTTCGCGCAAGGCGTCGTTCTGCTGGTTGACGGCATAGGCCTGGCCGCCGACATCGAGCTGCTTGGCGACGGCGAGGACCTTGCCACCGGACTCGGTGGCGGTCTTCTCGCCGATCTCGGCCGGCGTGATCCACGCGTCGGCAGTGCCGGACTTGAGCTGGTTCAGCGCGGCGTTGTAGTCCGGCACCCGGACCGGGTCGAGCTTCTCGCGGGTGGCGAAGTCGTCCTGGACCGTGCCCTGGACCACGACGACGCGCTGACCGGCCAGCTGGTCGAACGTGGTGATGTCCGAGCCCTTGGGCACGTCGAGGCCGAGGAAACCGAAGTCGTACTTGTTGGAGAAGTCGACCGTCTTCTTGCGGCCCTCGGTGATGCTGATCGAGGACGAGCCAAGGTCGTACTTGCCGGTCTTGACCTGGGCCAGCAGGGAGCTGAACTCGGTGCCCACGAACTCGACCTCCAGGCCCATCTTCGCCGCCACGGCGGTCAGCAGGTCGTTGTCGAAGCCGGTGAACTTGCCGTCCTTGAGGAAGACGTTCGGCGGGGCGTCGGTGAGAGTCCCGACGCGCAGGACGCCGGGCTGCTGGAGGTTGTACGGGTTGGACTCTGTGGAGCTGCTGCCCCCGCCGCACGCCGCGAGCGACAGTGCGAGGGCGGCAGAGGTGGCGAGGGCAAGGGCGCGGCGGCGCAAGGACATGGGTGATCGATTCCTGGGGTCGGGTTACTGAGTCGACCGGCCGGGGTAGCGGACACCCGACATGGACGATGTGTCTGCGGGGGCGCATCGGTGCGTCCGCCTCGCGGACTCTCGTCCGGACACATCAGAAAGTTATCTCAGCCATAACGGACGGTGATAATCGGGGGCCGCTGACGCTCAGCATGTGGACGACCCTGAACACACCGCCTAGGGATCCGGTCCCAGGGCTGTCCGCCCTTCGTGGTGCCTGAAATACCGGCCCGCAGCGCTTGAGGCCGGAGCTCGAGACCCCCTCAGTGATGAACTGTCGAGCGAACACGTACACAGCCAGCACCGGAGCCGAGGCGATGACGGCTCCTGCCGTGATCACGTCGCAGCAAGCGTTGTTGGCGGACTGCAAGGTTGACAACCCGGCCGGCGGCCGCGACAGCGGCATCACCACCTTGGTGAAGATCTGGGCCGTGCTGGACCCTGTCGAGCATCGCGGCCTCCTCGAGCTTGCGTGGGAGCGAGAGGAAGAGCTGGCGCAGTTGTTACACGCCGAGCGCTGCGGCTGCCGTTCGCACGACGACCGCGTCGGTCCGGTGTCAGCCGACGGTGACCGAGGGTGCGCCCGCACTCGCCTCGTCGACCGGCTCCCCCATCTCCTCGGCGATGCGCATGGCCTCCTCGATGAGCGTCTCGACGATCTGGCTCTCGGGGACGGTCTTGACGACCTCGCCCTTGACGAAGATCTGGCCCTTGCCGTTGCCGGAGGCGACCCCCAGGTCGGCCTCCCGGGCCTCACCGGGTCCGTTGACGACGCAGCCCATGACCGCGACGCGCAACGGCACGGTCATGCCCTCCAGGCCCGCGGTGACCTCGTCGGCGAGCTTGTAGACGTCGACCTGGGCGCGCCCGCACGACGGGCAGGAGACGATCTCGAGCTTGCGGGGCTTGAGGTTCAGCGACTGCAGGATCTGGTTGCCGACCTTGACCTCCTCGACCGGAGGTGCCGACAGCGAGACGCGAATGGTGTCGCCGATCCCCTTGGACAACAGCGCCCCGAACGCCGTGGCGGACTTGATGGTGCCCTGGAAGGCGGGGCCGGCCTCGGTGACACCGAGGTGCAGCGGCCAGTCGCCGCGCTCGGAGAGCATCTCGTAGGCCCTGACCATGACGACCGGGTCGTTGTGCTTGACCGAGATCTTGAAGTCGTGGAAGTCGTGCTCCTCGAACAGCGAGGCCTCCCACACCGCGGACTCGACCAGGGCCTCGGCGGTGGCCTTGCCGTACTTCTGCAACAGCCGCGGGTCCAGCGAGCCGGCGTTGACCCCGATCCGGATCGACACGCCGGCGTCCTTGGCCGCGGTGGCGATCTGCTTGACCTGGTCGTCGAACTTGCGGATGTTGCCGGGGTTGACGCGGACCGCGGCACAGCCGGCGTCGATGGCCGCGAAGACGTACTTGGGCTGGAAGTGGATGTCCGCGATGACCGGGATCTGGCTCTTGCGGGCGATCACCGGCAGCGCGTCCGCGTCGTCCTGAGTCGGGCAGGCCACGCGCACGATGTCGCAGCCCGAGGCCGTGAGCTCGGCGATCTGCTGCAGCGTCGCGTTGATGTCCGTCGTCGGCGTGGTGCACATCGACTGCACCGAGATGGGGGCGTCGCCGCCCACCTCGACCTTGCCCACCTTGATCTTGCGGGTCTTGCGCCGGGGAGCCAGGACAGGGGCAGGCGCTGACGGCATACCAAGTGAGACGGTCATGAGTGAAGTATCTCCCAGGGGGGTTCGGGGGGTGTGCCGGGGCCGACGCCCCGACCGGCACGGGCCGGGCTCGTCAGCCGCAGAGGCTGCTCGTCAGCCGCCGAGGCTGATCGGCTTCACCAGGTCGGCATAGATCAGCAGGACCGACATGACGATGAGCACCGACGACACGGCGTACGCCACGGGCAGCGCCTTGGCGACGTCGACGTGACCGGGGTCGGGGCGGTTGCTCAGCCGGGCGAACCCGCGCTTGGTGCCCTCCCACAGCGCGCCGGCGACGTGCCCACCATCGAGTGGCAGCAGCGGGATGAGGTTGAAGACGAACAGTGCGAGGTTGAGCGACGCCATCAGCATGAGGAGGAACACGAAGGCGTTCATGCCGTTGTCCCCACCGATCCACGGGATCTTGCCGGCCGTGGCGTCGCCGGCCATCCGGCCGACGCCGACGACCGAGACCGGGCCGTTGGGGTCGCGTTCGCCGGAGCCGAAGGCGGCCTGCGCCACCCCGACCATCTTCTGGGGGATCTTCAGGACGACCCCCGCGGTGGCGAGGATCTGGTCACCCACGACGCCCGGCACGGCCGTGACCGGCTGGGGCTCGTAGCCGATGATCGCGCCGGAGGAGACCCCGAGGAAGCCGGTCTCCTGCACGATCGGCTGGCCGTCGGCATCCACCAGCGGGGTGCCGTCCGGACCGACCTGCTGGACCGAGTTGCGGATCGGCGTCGCGGTCAGCGTCTTCTCGACGCCGTCACGCAGGACGACGATCTGCACCGGCTCCCCCACTCGGGGACGGATGTACCGGCCGACGTCCGCGGTGGTCCTGATCGGCTGCCCGGCCACGGAGACGATCTGGTCGTCCGGCTCGATCCCCGCGGTGAACGCTGGGGTCTTGGGGTCGCTGGCCGCGCAGGTGGTCTTGGTGGCAGCCTCCTCGGCGGGCACGACGCACTCGGACACGCTCGCGACGCGGGCGCCGTCCTTGAGCGTCGCGATGCCATACGTCGTGAGCACACCGGTGAGCAGCACCACGGCGATGACGAAGTTCATCATCGGGCCACCGAGCATGACGATGACCTTCTTGTGCACGGGGAGCTTGTAGAAGACGCGGTCCTCGTCGCCCGGCTTGACCTCCTCCAGGCTCAGCTGGCGGGCCTCGTCGGCGAGCTGGGAGAACCGGCCGGTGCTCGACACGCGCAGGGTCCCCGGCTTGTCCCCGGGACGCGGCGGGAACATGCCGATCATCCGGATGTAGCCGCCGAGCGGGATCGCCTTGATGCCGTACTCGGTCTCGCCGCGCTTGCGCGACCACAGCGTCGGCCCGAAACCGACCATGTACTGCGTGACCTTGACCCCGAACTTCTTGGCGGGGACCAGGTGGCCCACCTCGTGCAGGCCGATGGACAGCCCCACCCCGAGCACCACGAAGAGCACCCCGAGCATGAACAGCAGCACGGTCATCGGTGCAGCGCCCCCTTGGCGTCGGACAGTCGTTCGTGGCCCAGGCCCAGCACGGTGCGGGCCTGCTCGCGCGCCCACGAATCGGCGCGCATCACGTCCTCAACGGACAGTGTCCCTGATTCGATCCCGTCGGCGTGCGTGTTCGCGTGGTCCTGGACGACACGGTCGATGGTGTCGACGATGTCGAGGAAGCCGATGCGCCCCTCGTGGAAGGCGTCCACGGCGACCTCGTTGGCGGCGTTGTAGACCGCCGGGTAGGTGCCGGACGCTGCCCCGACCTGCCTGGCGAGCCGCACCGCCGGGAACGCGTCGTCGTCCAGCGGCTCGAAGTCCCAGGTCTGCGCGCGGGTCCAGTCCACCGGCACGTCGACGTCGGCGAGGCGCTCGGGCCAGGACAGGCCCAGCGCGATGGGGACGAGCATCCGCGGAGGTCCGGCCTGCGCGATGGTCGACCCGTCGACGAACTCCACCATCGAGTGGATCATCTGCTGCGGGTGGACGACGACCTCGATGCGCTCGAACGCGATGTCGAACAGCAGGTGCGCCTCGATGACCTCCAGGCCCTTGTTGACCAGGGTGGCCGAGTTCGTCGTGATGACCCGTCCCATGGAGAAGTTCGGGTGCGCCAGGGCCTGCTCAGGCGTCACGGTGCGCAGGGAGTCGCGCGACCGGCCACGGAACGGCCCACCACTCGCCGTGACGACGAGGCGCCGGACCTCCTCGCTGCGCCCACCGCGCAGGCTCTGGGCGATGGCGGAGTGCTCGGAGTCCACCGGCACGATCTGCCCGGGCTCCGCAGCGGCCTTGACCAGGGGGCCGCCGACGATGAGCGACTCCTTGTTGGCCAGGGCGAGCACCGACCCCTGCGCGAGCGCCGCGAGGGTGGGGCGCAGGCCGATCGCACCGGTGATGCCGTTGAGGACGACCGCTGCGCCGGACCCTGCGGCGGTCACCGCCGCGTCGTCCCCGACCACGACCTGCGGCCGGTATGCCGCGCGGCCGGCGCGGGCGGCATACGCACCGATCGCCTCGGCGACCCGCTCGCGGGTGCCGGTGGCCACCGCCACCAGGTCCACCTCGAAGGCGACCGCCTGCTGCGCCACGAGGTCGATGTTGGAGCCGGCCGACAGGGCGGTCACGCGGAAGCGGTCGGGGTTGCGCGAGATCACGTCGAGCGCCTGGGTCCCGATGGAGCCCGTGGAGCCGAGGATGGCGACGGTGCGCGGTGAGGTCACCCCTGCATTGTCGCAGCCCGGGCGAGCCGTCAGTCCCGGAAGACGCGCTCCTCGACGAGCTGCTCCTCGACCAGGCGGCCCTGGGGCTCGAACCGGCCCTGCTCGAACCGCTTGCGGAACTCCAGGGACACGTGGTCGACACCGCCACGGTTCTTCTCGATCGACACCACGACCCACTGGCGGAAGCGCTCGGCGTTCTCGAGGTGGTAGACGAGGTGGTGCTTGGCCACGACGTTGTACTTGTCGTTGAGGATGAGGATGACGTCGGACTCGTAGGCCAGGGCCGAGGAGCCGCGCAGGTCGTTGACCCGCATGCGCTTGCCGGAGACCAGGCTGCCCTTCTCCGCGGCCACGATCGCCAGGACCGGCACCTGGAACTCCAGCGCGAGGTCCTTGAGCCGTTCGACGACGACCGCGACCCGCTCCTCCTCGGTGCCGGAGAAGCTCGCGACGGGCACCTTCTGCAGGTAGTCCACGAGCACCAGCGGCGGCTGGCCCTCCCGGGTGACGACGTCCTCGATGGTGGAGCGGATCTCGTCCAGCGTCGTGTGCAGGCCGCTGGAGGTGTGCACGTGCAGGCGGTCGCCATAGCGCTCGAGGGCGGTGACGGCCTCCTTGCCGCCCCTGGCGTCGGCGAAGCGCTCGTGGAGCGTACGGGCCTCGCTGTGGCTGGCCTCGAAGCGCTGACGGATCCTGGTCAGGCTGATGCCGTCGGACCCGGCGATGGCGCCGGACTCGATCGCCAGCAGCCGTTCGAGGACGCCGTGGGCGTCGTGCTCGTAGGAGAAGAAGACGGCCGAACGGTCTACGGCGACCGCGTTGCGCAGCATCTGCAGGGCCATCGCCGTCTTGCCCAGTCCCTGCGGGCCACCGAGCAGGATCAGCTCCCCCGAGCGGAAGCCGCCGGTGAGGGCGACGTCGAGGGAGTCGAAGCCGGTCGGCCAGACGCGGGCCCCGGCCGCCAGGCCGGTGCCCAGCTTCGCATCGGTCTCGGCCAGCAGCTCGGTGAGCGAACGCAGCCGCGGGGCAGTGCGCGCGAACGGCGCCGCGGGGGCAACCCCTGCCGCGGAGGCAACCCCTGCCGCGGGGGCAGGCCCTGCCGAGGCCTCGGCAGGCTCGACGCTGGTCATGACATCGATTGAACCGCGATCGGTCGGCCACCGGGACGACTTCGGTCAACTTCCCCCGCGCGATCTCAGCGGGCGGTCGGACCGCGGGCGGTCGGACCGCGGGCGGGCGGTCGGCGGGCGGTCGGACCGCGGGCGGGCGGTCAGGGGGCGATCCCGACATAGGTCGTCTCGAGGTACTCCTCGATGCCCTCGAACCCACCCTCACGACCGAAGCCAGAGGCCTTGACCCCACCGAACGGTGCCGCCGGGTTGGAGATGACCCCCTGGTTGATCCCGATCATCCCGTACTCCAGCGCCTCGCTGACCCGGATGACCCGGCTGAGGTCGTTGGTGAAGACGTACGAGGCCAGGCCGTACTCCGTGCCGTTGGCGAGGTCGATCGCCTCCTGCTCGGTGCTGAACGAGGCGATCGGCGCCACCGGTCCGAAGATCTCCTCGCGCATCATCCGGGCGTCCTTGCGGACACCGGTGATGACCGTGGGCTCGTAGAAGTAGCCGCGGCCGGACACCGCCTTGCCGCCGGTGACGACCGTCGCGCCCTGCGAGCGCGCGTGCTCGACGAGCTCGGCCACCCCGTCCCGGGCCTTGCCGTCGATCAGCGGGCCGACGTCGACCCCCTTCTTGGTGCCCTTGCCCAGGGTCAGCGCACCCATCCGCTTCGCGAGCTTGGCGGAGAACTCCTCGACGACGCTCTCGTGCACGTAGAAGCGGTTGGCGGCGGTGCAGGCCTCACCGATGTTGCGCATCTTGGCGAGCATCGCGCCGTCGACGGCACGGTCGAGGTCGGCGTCGTCGAAGACGATGAACGGCGCGTTGCCGCCGAGCTCCATCGAGACCCGCAGCAGCCGCTCGGCGGACTGCTCGACGAGGCGGCGCCCGACGTTGGTCGACCCGGTGAAGGTGAGCTTGCGCAGCCGCTCGTCACGGATGAGGGGCTCCATCACGTCACCGGTGCGCGAGGTGGTGACCACGTTGAGGACACCGTCCGGCAGCCCGCACTCGCGCAGCAGCTCGGCCAGCGCGAGCATCGTCAGCGGGGTCTGGCTCGCCGGCTTCATGACCATCGTGCAGCCGGCCGCGATGGCGGGGCCGATCTTGCGGGTGCCCATCGCCAGCGGGAAGTTCCAGGGCGTGATCATCAGCGTCGGGCCGACCGGCTTCTTCATCGTCAGCAGCCGGGTGGCGCCGTTGGGTGCGGTCGACCACCTGCCGGTGATCCGCACGGCCTCTTCGGAGAACCACCGGAAGAACTCGGCGCCGTAGGTGACCTCACCCCGCGACTCGGCCAGGGTCTTGCCCATCTCGAGCGTCATGAGCGTGGCGAACTCCTCCGCCCGCTCGGTGATCTTCTCGAAGGCCGAGCGCAGGATCTCGCCCCGGTCACGTGGGGGCGTCCTGGCCCAGTCCCCCTGGGCCGCAACGGCTGCGTCGAGGGCGGCCTTGCCGTCCGCGACGCTGGCGTCGGCGACGTGGGTGATCGTCGTCCCGTTCGACGGGTCCTCGACGGCGATGGTCCGGCCGTCGCTCCCGTCACGCCAGCGACCGCCGATGAGCAGGCCCTTGGGGACGGACTCGATGAGGGACTTCTGGGTGATGGCCATCAGGACTGTTCCTCCGGGGTTGCGTGGTCGTGGGTCTGGTGCGTGTGGTGGTGGGAGGGGATGTGCCCCTCCGGTATGGCGCCGGCGCGGCCGGCGAGCAACGGCTGCGCGGGGTCCCAACGGGTGCCTTCTCGCGCATCCTGCCTGCGGCGAGCGATCGCCGAGAGCGCTTCGAGCACGACGCGGTTCGCCAGGGCCGCGGTGATGTCGGCGTGGTCGTAGGGCGGGCTGACCTCGACGACGTCCACCCCGACGACCGGGAGCTCGAGGCAGATCCGCCGGACCGAGTCGAGCAGCTCACGGGCCGAGAGCCCACCGGGCTCCGGCGTGCCGGTGCCGGGCGCGGCACCGGGGTCGCAGACGTCGATGTCCACCGAGAGGAACACGCCGTCGCACTCGTCGGTCGCGATCGCGAAGGCCTCGGTGAGGCACTCCTGCAGGCCGCGGTGGACGATCTCGGTCATCTCGAACGACCGCATCTGCTGCCCGGCCATCCAGTCGAGGGTCTCCGGCGGCGGCCAGTAGCCGCGCAGCCCGACCTGCAGGAACCGGTCACCGCGCAGGGCGCCGGACTCGATGAGCCGGCGCATCGGCTGGCCGTGCCCCCACAACGACCCGAACTCGATGTCGCCGGTGTCGGCGTGGGCGTCGAAGTGGATCATCGAGACCCGCCCGTGGCCCAGCACGTTGGCCACGCCCTTGGCGTCGGGGAAGGCGATCGAGTGGTCACCCCCGAGCACCACCGGTATGGCACCGGCCCGCGTCACCTTCTCCACGGCGGCCTCGAGCCGGGGCAGGGACCGTTCGATGTCGCCGGAGTACATCTCGACGTCGCCCGCGTCGACGACCCTGAGGTCGACGAGGCCGTCGGTGCGCAGTGCCAGGGACGGCCGCGAGCCGTCGTGGGGCAGGTAGTCGGTCATGCGGATCGCCTGCGGCCCGAACCTCGTTCCCGGCCGGTGCGAGGTGCCCCCGTCGAACGGTGCGCCCAGGATCACGACATCCGCGTCGGCATACGTGCTCTCGTCGTCGAGGTCGCAGCGGTCCACGCCGAGGAAGGTGAAGTCGGGGCCGTACTGCTGCCCGTAACGAGTCATGTTCCGACCCTAGCCGCGCCGGAGGCCGTGCTGCTCAGCGGTCCTCCATGGCCCAGGGGGAGCCGTAGCCGACAGGCTTGGGCGCCGCGAGGAGCTCGAGGAAGGGCACCGCGTCGAAGGCCTCCGGGCCGAGCACCCCCGTGCCGCTCCACGTCCCGTTGGCGAGCAGCTCGAGGGCGACGACGGGGTTGACCGCGGTCTGCCACACGACGCACTGGGCGCCGTACTCGCGCATCGTGTCCTCGTTGTCGGACACGTGGTAGAGGTAGGTGCGCCGCGGCCGGCCGTCCTTGCCGGTGCCGGTGACCCACAGCCCGGCGCACGTCTTGCCGACCATCCGCGAGCCGATGGTGGCGGGGTCGGGGACCACTGCGGCGACGACGTCGCGCGGCGAGACCTCGACACCCTTGACCGTCACGGGTTCGGTGCGGTCCAGGCCGAGGGTCCGCAGCGTCGTGAGGATGGTGATCAGCTCCTCGCCGAGGCCGTACTTGAACGTGACCCGCTCGGCGTCGAGCCAGCGCGGCATGAGGAGCACCTCCTCGTGCTCGACGTGGACGCACTCGACCGGGCCGATGCCCTCGGGGAAGTCGAACACCTCCGGCTCGGCGAACGCCGGCAGCGTGCGGAAACCCGCCTCGCGGTCACCGCCGGCCGCGTCCGCACGCGCCTTCTCCCACACGACCGGCGGGTTGAGGCACTCCTCGATGATCGTCCACATCGAGAAGCCGGGAGCGAACGTCGCGTTGCCGTCGGCGTCGTGGATGGCGAGGTTGGCGCCGTCGCGCGTGCCGAGCTCCTCGATGTGGGAGAACAGGTGGTCCGAGGCGTAGCGCGCGAACACGTCGGACAGGCCGGGCTCCACGCCCATGCCGACCAGGGCGAGCCGGCCGGCCGCCTCCCACTCCCCCGCCATGGCGAACTGCTCGTCACCGAGCTTGACGTGCGCCTTGGCGTAGGGCTCGTCGGGGTGGCGCTGGGACAGGCTCATCGCCATGTCGAGGTAGCCGGCGCCGGCTGCGAGGGCGCCCCGGAAGATCGGCATGACGAAGCGCGGGTCCACGGCGTTGAAGACGTGCGTCACGGCGTGGGTCATCGCCAGGGCCGCCACCGCCGCGCCGTCGGAGGCGTCGACCACGGCCGCGACCAGCCGCTCCTCGCGCGGGCGACGTGCAGTGGCGTTGGCGACGGTCGCCTTGGCCCTCGCCAGGTCCTGGTCGGCGATCACCAGCAGCGCGAAGAAGTCACGCTCGACGGCGATGCGCGCCACGGCGTCACCCACCCCGCCGGCGCCGATCATGAGGATCCGCATGGGTCGTCCCTGGAGTCGTGGGTCAGCGCTTGCGCGCGTTCCCGATGAGCTGGGCAGCGACCACGAGCAGCACCGCGATGACGAACATCGAGAAACCGATCACGTTGGCCTGGGCCGGGATTCCGCGCAGGTAGGACACGTAGACGAACTTGGGGAAGGTCGTCTCGTTCCCCGACACGAAGTTGGTGATGATGAAGTCGTCGAAGGACAACGAGAAGGCCAACAGGGCCGCACCGATGATGCCCGGGAGCACCAGCGGGAAGGTCACCCGCCAGAACGTCCCGCCCGGACCGGCGTACAGGTCCTGGGCAGCTTCCTCCAGCCGAGGGTCGAGGCTCTGCAGCCGGGCCTTGACCGTGACGACCACGAAGCTGACGCAGAACATCACGTGCGCGATGACGATGGTCCAGAACCCCAGCCGCAGACCGAAGCGGGAGAACCCCTGCACGAACAGCGTCAGCAGGCTCGCGCCGAGGACGATCTCGGGGGTCGCCATCGGGACGAAGACCAGGACGTTGCTGACGGCCCGACCACGGAAGCGGTGGCGCACCAGGGCGAACGCGAGCATCGTGCCGAGCACGGTGGCCACCACGGTGGCGATCGCACCGATCTGGATGGAGGTGACCAGCGACTCGCAGACGCCGGGGGCGCCGCACGGGTCCTTCCAGTGCTTCAGGGTCGGCCCGGACGCGGAGTTCCAGACGATGTTGGACTTGCGGTAGTCGTTGAACGAGAAGGCGAACGTGTAGGCCACGGGGACGAAGAGGTAGAGCAGCACCGCGAGCGCCGCGATCATCGCGAGGTGCGTGGTGAGCCAGGCCTTCACCCGGGCGAAGGCCGTGGGACCGACCGCGTTCGAACGGTCGGGTGGGGTGGATCCACCCGCGCGGGGCCGTGCAGCGGTGGCGGTCACAAGAGCTCCTCGGTACCGAACTTGCGGATGTAGACGAACACCATCACGAGGATGATCGCCATGAGGGTGAAGCTGAGCGCCGCCGCCGTCGGGAAGCCACCGAGAACTCGGAAGAACTGGCTCTCGATGACGTTGCCCACCATCTTCGTGCTGCGGTCCGAGCCGAGCAGCTCGGCGTTGACGTAGTCGCCGGCAGCCGGGATGAAGGTCAGCAACGTACCGGCGATGACCCCGGGCATGCTCATCGGCAACGTGACCCTGCGGAAGGTGGTGAGACCGTTGGCGTACAGGTCCCCCCCTGCCTCGATGACCTTGGGGTCGGCCCGCTCCAGCGACGCGTAGATCGGGAGCACCATGAACGGCAGGAAGTTGTAGGTCAGGCCTGCCACGACCGCAACCCACGTCTCGGTGATGCGGCCCCCGGGGAGCAGGTGCAGGAAGTTCAGGGTGTCGGCGACCGGGCCGTCGTCGGCGAGGATCTGCCGCCAGGCGATGGTGCGCAGGATGAAGGAGGTGAAGAAGGGGGCGATGACGCTGATCATCATCACGTTGCGCCACCGACCCGCCTTGAAGGCCATGGCGTAGGCGAGCGGGTAGGCCAGGACGAACGCGAAGAGGGTGGCCAGCCCGGCATACAGCAGCGAGCGTCCGAAGTGGGGCGCGAAGTCGGCGATCGCGGTGAGGTAGTTGCCGACGTTCAGGTCACGGTAGTAGTAGCCCGGGTAGCCGGGGAACCCGCTCTGGAGCGAGACCGTGAACAGCTGCACCAACGGCAGGACGAAGAACACCAGGAGCCACAGGGCGCCGGGCAGGAGCAGGAGGTATGCCGCCCACGACCGTCCGCGGCGCGCCCGCGGCGGTCCGTCGTCCGGCGCTGCCGGACCGCCCCCGCCCACGTGGGCGAGTGCGCTCACGACGCGACCTCGGCCCCGGCGGCCACGGCCTCGTCCACCTCGACCCCGAAGGCGTGCCCGGAGTCCCACTCCAGCCACACGGGGTCACCCGGACGCATGGTGTTGCGCTCGACGTCGAGGTTCTGCTCGTAGACCGCCCAGGTGCCGCCGCTCGGGACCGTGACCAGGTACTGGGTGGCGACGCCGGAGAAGGAGATGTCGACGACGGTGGCCTTGACGTCGTTGCCGGCGCCGGTCGGCTGGTCGTTGCTGATGCGCACCTTCTCGGGACGCACCCCGAACATGATCCGCCCGCTCTGCACCGCGGCTCGGGCCCTGGGGACGCGGACCGTCGTCCCGGCCACGTCCACGACGAGGTCGTCCCCGTCGGTGCCGGTGACCTCGCCGACGCCGAGGTTGGACTGGCCCACGAAGTTGGCCACGAACGCGGTCCGCGGCAGGTCGTAGAGCTCCTCGGGGTGGCCCATCTGCTCGATCTGTCCGGCGTTCATCACGGCCACGGTGTCGGCCATCGTCATGGCCTCCTCCTGGTCGTGCGTGACGTGGATGAAGGTCAGGCCGACCTCGGTCTGGATCCGCTTGAGCTCCACCTGCATCTGGCGACGCAGCTTGAGGTCGAGGGCACCGAGCGGCTCGTCGAGCAGCAGCACCTCCGGGCGGTTGACCAGCGCGCGGGCCAGCGCCACCCGCTGCTGCTGACCGCCGGAGAGCTGGGCCGGCTTGCGCGCGGCCATGCTCGACATCTGCACGAGCTCGAGCGCGTCCGCCGCGGCCCGGGCAGCGTCGGCGTCACCGCGGCGCTTGGGACCGAACGCGACGTTGTCGCGGATCGTCAGGTGGGGGAAGAGCGCGTAGCTCTGGAAGACCGTGTTGACCGGGCGCTCGTAGGAGCGGGAACCGGTGAGGTCGGTGTCGCCGATGAGGATGCGACCCCGGGTGGGCTGCTCCAGGCCGGCCACCATGCGCAGCGTCGTCGTCTTGCCACAGCCGGACGGGCCGAGCAGGGCGAAGAACGAGCCGCGCGGCACCCGGAGGCTGAGGTCGTCGACCGCGGTGAAGCCGCCGAACTCCTTGGTCACCGACTCGAGGTGCAGGTCGCCCGTGGCCTCGCGGAATCCGGCCTTGCCGGAGGAGAAGAGTGCCATCAGTTACCGACCGCCTTGGCCCAGATGCCGCTGTACTCGGCGTCCTCTTCCGGGGTGAGCGCCCGGAAGCCCTTGATGTTGTTGTCCTTGAAGTAGGCGTCGTCGGGGAAGATGAACGGGCTCTCGGCGAGCTCGGGGTCGATCTTCTCCATCGCGGCCTGGGCCCCCTGCACCGGGCACACGTAGTTGACCCACGCCGCGACCTCGGCCGCGACCTCCGGTTGGTAGTAGTAGTCCATGAGCTCCATCGCGTTCCTGCGGTGCGTCGAGGTGATGGGGATCATCAGGTTGTCGCTCCACAGCGTGCCGCCGGACTCAGGGATGACGAACTGCCAGTTGTCGTTCTCGGTCTCGGCGCGCAGGATGAACAGGTCACCGCTCCAGACGATGCCGGCGATGGCGTTGCCGCTCTTGAGGTCCTCGAGGTAGCTGTTGCCCTTGACGCGGCGGATGTAGCCCTCGCTGATCCGCTTGTCGATCTCGTCGACGGCGGCCTGGAACTGGTCCTTGCCGAAGCCCTGGGAGATGTCGACCCCCTGCTGCAGCATGATCAGGCCGAGGGTGTCGCGGAACTCGCTGAGGACGACGATCTTGCCCTTGAGGTCCTCCGACCACAGGTCGTCGAGGCTCTTGAGCTCGCGGCCGACCTTGGACTTGTCGTAGCCGATGCCGGCGAACCCGCTCTGCCACGTCAGGGAGTACCGGCGACCGGGGTCGAACGACACGTCCTTGAGCGGCTCCAGCAGGTTGGTCGCGTGCGGCATCCTGATGAGCTCGAGCGGCTGCACCATGCCGTCGCGGATGACCCGGTTGGCCATCCAGTCGGTGAACGTGAAGATGTCGCGTCCGACGTCCTGCTTGGCCCGCAGCTGCGGTGCGATCTTGTTGAAGTAGGAGTCGTTGTCGTCGATGTCCTCGCTGTAGGACACCTGGATGCCGGACTCCTTCATGAAGGCCTCGAGCGTCGGGTAGTTCTTGGTCTCCTCGTCGTAGTCGAGGTAGGCCGTCCAGTTGGCCCAGCGCAGGGTCTTGTCGGTGGCGGACACGTCGGTCGGCAGCGCCACCTTGGCCGCACCGCTGGCCGGTGGCGCGGGCGGGGCGCACGCGGACAGCGCTGCTGCGGCACCTCCCAGGAGCGAGGCGCCCATCAGGCTGCGGCGGGACAACGACCGGTCTCGGCCGGCGGACATCGCGGCGCGGACCAGGCCGCGGGCGACGGGGTCTGCGGGAGGTCGCAGTGGTTTCATCGGCACTCGCTAAGGGGTCGGCCGGCTGCTGCCCGAGGGCGGCGACCGGGTGGGGCGGGCAGTCAGCTGTCGATGTTGGCCATCACGTGCTTGATGCGCGTGTAGTCCTCGAAGCCGTACATGGACAGGTCCTTGCCGTATCCGGACTTCTTGAAGCCGCCGTGCGGCATCTCCGCGACGACAGGGATGTGGGTGTTGATCCAGACGCAGCCGAAGTCCAGCGCCTTGGAGACGCGCATGGCCCGGCCGAAGTCCTTGGTCCACACGCTGGAGGCCAGGCCGTAGTCGACGCCGTTGGCCCAGCGGATGGCCTCCTGCTCGTCGGTGAACCGCTGCACGGTGATCACCGGCCCGAAGATCTCGTCCTGGATGGCCTCGTCGTCCTGGTTGAGGCCCGACAGGACGGTGGGCTCCAGGAAGAACCCGTCGCCGAGGGCAGCGAGGCGGTGACCCCCCGCAGAGACCGTGGCGTGGTCGGGCAGGCGGGACAGGAAGCCCTCGACGCGTTCGAGCTGGTTGCGGTTGTTGACCGGCCCGAAGAGGGCGTCCGCGTCGTCGGGCAGGCCGACCTTGGCCGAGCTCTGGGCGTACTCCGCGAGTGCGGCGACGAAGTCGTCGTGGATGTGCGGTGCGGCCAGGACCCGGGTCGCCGCGGTGCAGTCCTGCCCGGCGTTGAAGTAACCCGCGATGGCGATCCCCTCGACGGCCGCCTCGATGTCGGCGTCGTCGAAGACGATGACCGGGGCCTTGCCACCGAGCTCGAGGTGCACGCGCTTGACGTCGCGGGCGGCGCTCTCGGCCACCTGCATACCGGCTCGTACCGACCCGGTGATGGCCACCAGCGCAGGGGTCCGGTGCTCAACCACGGCCCGGCCCGTCTCACGGTCCCCCGTGACGACGTTGAAGGTGCCCGGGGGCATGAACTCCGAGGCGATCTCGGCCATGAGCAAGGTCGTCTCGGGGGTGGTGTCCGAGGGCTTGAGGACGACGGTGTTGCCCGCGGCCAGCGCCGGGGCGATCTTCCAGGTCGCCATCATCATCGGGTAGTTCCACGGGGTCACCTGCCCGACGACCCCGATCGGCTCGCGCCGGATCCAGCTCGTGTGGCCCTTGAGGTATTCCCCGGCCGCCCGGCCCTCGAGCACGCGAGCCGCACCGGCGAAGAAGCGGATCTGGTCCACCATCGGCGGCAGCTCCTCACTCGCGGTCAGGGCGTGCGGCTTGCCGGTGTTCTCGGCCTCGAGGCGGACGAACTCGTCGGCGCGACGTTCGATGGCGTCGGCGAACTTCAGCAGCGCGGCCTGGCGCTCGCTGGGCGTGGTCTGCCCCCATTCCTGGAAGGCCCGGCTCGCCGAGGCGTAGGCAGCATCGACGTCGTCGGCCGTGGAGACGGCAGCGGTGGCGACGACCTGGGCGGTCACGGGGCTGACGATGTCGGCCCTGGCCTCGGTCCGGGCCTCGACGTACTCGCCGCCGACGAAGTTCCGAAGGACACGGGGGCTGGCGGCGGGGCTGGCGGCGGGGCTGGCGGCGGGGCCGGCTGGCGTGGGGCTCACTGACACTCCGATGCAGTTCGGGGAACGACTTCCAGTGGTTGGCACTGTAGACCCAGGTCCACCGATTTCGATAGGTTCTGAGCGATCCAATGCGGAAAATGACATCGACATTCGGGAATATCAACCGATTCCGTCGCAGGAGGACTTGCGCCGAAGGCAAACCCACGACACCATGGCGTCGTGACCCGTACCCCCGGCAACGGCAGCGACGTGCGCCTCGACGACGTGTCGAAGGCGATCATCGAGCAGCTGCAGGAGGACGGGCGGCAGCCCTACGCCACGATCGCCAAGCGGGTGGGGTTGTCGGAGGCGGCGGTGCGCCAGCGGGTGCAGCGCCTCCTCGACCAGGAGGTCATGCAGATCGTCGCCGTGACCGATCCCCTCCAGGTGGGGTTCCGGCGCCAGGCGATGATCGGCATCCGCGTCAACGGTGACCTGACGTCGGTGGCCGACGCGTTGTCGGCCATGACCGAGGTCGACTACGTCGTGACCACGGCAGGGTCGTTCGACGTCCTCGCCGAGGTCGTGTGCGAGGACGACGCGGAGCTGCTCGAGCTCCTCACGAAGCGGATCCGGACCCTGCCCGGGGTTCAGACCACCGAGACGTTCGTCTACCTGAAACTCAACAAGCAGCACTACAACTGGGGTACCCGATGACCACTTCTCCCACGCCCGTCACGACGCCCGCCGGCTCGGCCTACTCGGACGCTGCCCGCGACCACCTGTGGATGCACTTCACCCGCCACTCCACGTACGAGGAGGGCGGCAAGGTCCCCGTCATCGTGCGTGGCGAGGGCCACAAGATCTGGGACGACCAGGGCAAGGAGTACATCGACGGGCTCGCCGGCCTGTTCGTCGTGCAGGTCGGCCACGGCCGCCAGGAGCTCGCCGACGCGGCAGCCCGGCAGGCCAAGGAGCTCGCGTTCTTCCCGCTGTGGTCCTACGCCCACCCGCGGGCCATCGAGCTCGCCGAGCGCCTCGCCAACGGGGCCCCCGGCGACCTCAACCGGGTCTTCTTCACCACCGGTGGTGGCGAGGCCGTCGAAAGCGCCTGGAAGCTGGCGAAGCAGTACTTCAAGCTCACCGGCAAGCCCACCAAGCACAAGGTGATCAGCCGGGCGGTGGCCTACCACGGCACCCCCCAGGGTGCGCTGTCCATCACCGGCATCCCGGCCGCCAAGGAGATGTTCGAGCCCCTGGTGCCGGGCGCCTTCAAGGTCCCCAACACCAACCACTACCGCGCCCCCGAGCACCTGCGCGACGACGAGAAGGCCTTCGGCCGGTGGGCCGCCGACCGGATCGCCGAGGCCATCGAGTTCGAGGGCCCGGACACCGTCGCCGCCGTGTTCCTGGAGCCGGTGCAGAACTCCGGCGGCTGCTTCCCGCCGCCGCCCGGGTACTTCGAGCGGGTCCGGGAGATCTGCGACGAGTACGACGTGCTGCTGGTCTCCGACGAGGTGATCTGCTCCTTCGGTCGGATCGGGTCGATGTTCGCCTGCGACGACTTCGGCTACCAGCCCGACATCATCACCTGCGCCAAGGGGATGACCTCCGGGTACTCCCCCATCGGCGCCATGATCGCCAGCGAGCGCCTGTTCGAGCCGTTCAAGACCGGCACGACGAGCTTCCCGCACGGCTACACCTTCGGCGGCCACCCGGTGAGCTCGGCGGTCGCGATGGCCAACCTCGACATCTTCGAGCGCGAGGGCCTGAACGACCACGTCAAGGAGAACGCCCCGAAGTTCCGGGCGACCCTGGAGAAGCTGCTCGACCTGCCGATCGTCGGCGACGTCCGCGGAGCCGGGTACTTCTACGGCATCGAGCTCGTCAAGGACAAGGACACCCGGGAGACGTTCGACGAGGCGGAGTCCGAGCGGCTGCTGCGCGGCTACCTGTCCAAGGCGCTGTTCGACGCCGGCATCTACTGCCGCGCCGACGACCGGGGCGACCCGGTCATCCAGCTCGCCCCGCCGCTGATCATCGGCCAGCCCGAGTTCGACGACATCGAGAGCCGGTTGCGCTCGGTCCTCAAGGACGCCGCGAAGCACCTCTGAGGCGGCTGCCCGACGCGGCTGGCAGACTCCGGGGGTGTCCACACCACCCGCCGAGCTGTCGGCCGCAGCAGTCGAGTTCGTCACCGTCCGCCACCTGGCGACCCTGACCACCCTGCGCCCCGACGGCAGCCCGCACGTCGTGCCGGTGGGCTTCACGTGGGACCCCGAGTCCCTCGTGGCCCGCGTCATCACGAGCGGGACGAGCCGCAAGGCCCGCAACGCCGCAGCGGGCTGCCGCGCGGTGCTGTGCCAGGTGGACGGGCGGCACTGGCTGTCGTTCGAGGGCACGGCGCGGGTCCGGTCCGACCCGGCGTCGGTCGCCGACGCCGAGCAGCGGTATGCCGCCCGCTACCGGGTGCCGCGCGAGAACCCCGAGCGGGTGGTCATCGAGGTCGTCGTGGACCGGGTGCTCGGCAACGTCTGAGCCGGTCGCGTCTAGAGTCGGGCCATGGCCGGCGCGCGCAGGAGCACCCCCGACGAGGCCCTAACCGAGCCGCCCCTCGACGTCGACGGCAGTGCTCGCAGGACGGTCCGTCGTGAGGTGGAGACGGCCGCCGCGCTGAAGTCCCTGCTGGCCTCGGGGAAGACCCTGTCCGGAGCCCGGCTGCAGAACCTCGACCTTACGCTCCACGAGCTCGAGCTGCTCGACCGCACCGACCTCACCGGCCTGGTGGTCCTGGGCGGCCGGCTCTCGCCGGAGCTCGACGCGCACCTGCGCGCCCACCACGCGCTGGTCTTCCCGACCAGCCCCCACGCCCCGGTGGACCCCTACCGCGCGACGCTCTACTCCCCCGACGAGCTGTACGACGGGTTGGGGGCGCACGGCTACGCCGCGACCCCGGACGCCCTGACCTACCGCTGGGCGCGCGACGGCATCCACCACCACGACGCCTTCGTGACGCTGCTCCGCGCCATCCACGACGACTCGATCACCGACGCCCTCGACGAGTTCGTCGACGGGCGTCCGGTCGTGGGTGTCATGGGTGGGCACGCGCTCGAACGGGGCAGCGCCGCCTACGTCGACGCCGCCCGGGTCGGCCACCGGCTCGCCTCGCTCGGGCTCGTCGTCGCCACCGGTGGCGGACCGGGGGCGATGGAGGCGGCCAACCTCGGGGCCTTCGCCCCCGACGCGGCGAGCCTCGACACGGCCCTCGAGCGGCTGGCCGCGGTGCCGTCGTTCCGCCCCGACCTCGACGCCTGGGCGGGGTCGGCTCTCGAGGTCCGCCGCGACCTGGCCACAGGGACGTCGCCCGGACCCGCCGCCGGGTGCAGCCTGGGCCTGCCCACCTGGTTCTACGGCCACGAACCCCCGAACGTGTTCTGCCACGGCATCGGCAAGTACTTCTCCAACGCGATCCGCGAGGACGGGCTGCTGTCCCGCGCCACAGCCGGGCTGGTCGTCCTGGAGGGTGCGGCCGGCACGGTGCAGGAGGTCTTCCAGGCCCTCACGCCGCTCTACTACGCCGCAGTGCCGCAGCACCCGCAGACCCTGACGGCCCCGCAGTCCGAGCAGACCCTGCCGTCGCCCGGCCTCCCCCCGGTCGTGCTCGTGGGCCGGGAGCACTGGACCCGGCACGTGCCGATCTGGCCGGCCGTGCAGGCCCTCGGGAGGGGGCGACCGCTCGGCGCCGCCCTGCACCTGGTCGACTCGACCGCTCAGGCCGCAGCCATCGTCGCGGCCCATGCCGGCCACCCACCGAAGGAGACCCACCCGTGAAGCTGAGCGACCTCGCCCACCTGCCCCTCACCTACGAGCCCCGCGGGCTGACCCTCGACGGCCCGATGCCGCCGGGATTCCACCACCTCGAGGTGGAGCGCAGGCTGGGAGCCGGCGACGCGACGTACGCACGAGCCGCGGAGGGGGTGCTGCGGTGGGCGCCGCAGCGCGGGATCGGGTTGCGGCCCCTCACCACGGTCCCTCGGGCTGTGCAGGGGGCCGAGATCCTCAGCCGCCTGCTCGTCCTGCCGCTGCCCTGTCGCGTCGTGTGGACCGTCGAGGGTCCCGAGCGGACCGGGTTCGGCTACGGCACGCTGCGCGGCCACCTCGAGAGCGGCGAGGAGGGCTTCCTCGTCGAGCGCCGCGGCGAGCAGGTGTATGCCGTGATCCGCGCCTACTCGATCGCGGCGAGACTTCCGGCGCGTCTTGCGGGACCGATCAGCTGGCAGCTGCAGAAGGTTGCGGCCCAGGGCTACCTGCGGGCCCTGCAGCGCGCCGCCGACGGCACGACGTCCTGACGCGAAGCGGGGGTCCCTCGGCAACACAGCCCTGGTAGGTACGGGTCTCCCCGAACGACCCCCGCTTCGCGCGGCGGGTCGGCTCAGTCGAAGACGATGGTGCGACGGCCGCGGAGCACGACGCGGTGCTCGGCGTGCCAGCGGACCGCCCGGGCCAGGGCCATCGCCTCCAGCTCCTGGCCGACCGAGGCCAGCTGTGCCGGGCTCATCCGGTGGTCGACCCGGCGGAAGTCCTGCTCGATGATCGGTCCCTCGTCCAGGTCGGCCGTCACGTAGTGGGCGGTGGCCCCGATCACCTTGACGCCGCGGTCGTGGGCCTGGGTGTAGGGCTTGGCGCCCTTGAAGCTCGGCAGCAGCGAGTGGTGGATGTTGATGACCCGGCCGGGCAGCTCGGCACACAGGTCTGCGGACAGGATCTGCATGTAGCGCGCCAGCACCACCGTGTCGGCGCGGTGCTCGGCGATGAGCTCGCGCAGCCGCTGCTCGGCGGCAGGCTTGGTCGCCTTCGTCACCGGGACGTGGTGGAACGGGACCCCGTGCCACTGCGCGAGACCACGGAAGTCCTCGTGGTTGGACACGATCGCCGGCACCTCGATCGGCAGCGAGCCGCTCTCGACCCGGAACAGCAGGTCGTTGAGGCAGTGCCCCTGCTGGCTCACCATGACCAGCACGCGCCGGCGCCGGGACAGGTCGTGCACGGCGTACTCCATGGCGAACTCCGCCGCCACGAGCGCGAGCGCCGCGTCGACGTCGGCGACGGGCAGCGCCGTGCCCTCGCGGACCAGGTGCATGCGCAGGTGGAACTCCCCCGACGTCGCGTCGGCGAACTGCTGGCTGTCCAGGATGGTCATCGCCAGGTCGAGCATGACCCCCGAGACGGCGTGGACGATGCCGCGGCGGTCGGGGCAGGAGACGGTGAGGACGAACTCACGGCCGCTCTCGGCGGACGCCGGCGTGGACTGGTGCACCCGGACAGCCTAGGGGCGCGTCATCAGCACGATCCCCAGGCACATCTCGTCGGTGGTTCCCTCACCCCACACGACGTAGCGCTCGGGCACCCCGGCCAGTGCCGGCAGCTGGTCGCGCAGGCTCTGGTCGTGGCGGCAGGTGACGGTCAACGTGTCCCCCGCCTTGACGGCCAGCTTGGGTGAGACCGGCTTGCTCCCCTGGTTGTCGAAGTCCCACACGGGCAGGTCGAGGATCGTGCGCTCACCCTTCTTCCCCGCGTTGACGACGACCGAGATGCTGCGGCCCAGCAGGTGCATGTGCCCGGCGACCGCGCGGATGGTGCCCGGCTGGGTGACGGGGCGCGTGCACGACTGCGTGGGCGTGGCCTTGAGCGGTCCGCACAGCAGGTGCAGCAGGTTGGCCGTCGCCCCCGACGCGGAGCCGAACCGTTGCTGGACGTCGGCGACCGCTGCCTCACGCCCGCACAGGGGACCGCTGCGGCCCGGTCGGCAGGGCAGCTCGACCGGTGCGGGGAGCAGCACGGTGTCCAGGGTCTTGCGCGTCCCGTCGTCGGCGGCGATGCGCAGCCTGGCCGCGGAGGTGTCGGGCGCGTTGCCGGCGAGCAGGTTGTAGTGGACCTGCATGACGATGCGCGAGCCGGGCTCGAGCGGCATACCGAGGTCCTTGGCGAGCAGGCTCTCTCCGCCGCCCGGGGCCCACGCCCCCAGCCACGGTGCGCTGTCCAGGGACGCGCCCTGGCTCTCGACCCCGGTGCCACCGAAACAGGTCCAGCCCTGGCCGGCGTGCCGGTCGTCCTGCGCC
The DNA here is from genome assembly GCA_963722015.1 of uncultured Actinomycetota bacterium. Classification (GTDB taxonomy): domain Bacteria; phylum Actinomycetota; class Actinomycetes; order Actinomycetales; family Dermatophilaceae; genus Pedococcus. The sequence goes on from CAVRMT010000033.1 coordinate 24,936, forward strand.
TGCGCTCGCGCGACCTGGGCGGGCGGCACGCGGAACAGGATGACGTGGTGCACGACGGCGGGGTTGCCCGGGAGGGCGTTGATGCCGGTCACCACCGACCGGTCCGTGACCTTGGGGTCGAGCAGGAAGCAGCGGTAGTCGTCCGTCCCCGGGGCGGCGGGCGCCTTCGGGGTGTAGGCCGCGGGCATCCGGAGCGTGACGAAGCGCTCCCCCGCGCGCAGCGGCGCCTCCGGCTCGGCGGCGACCGCCGGGTCGTGCCCGGCTGCGTGCCCCGGCGACGTGCTGGTGGCGTTCGCACCGGCGGTAGTCGTGGCCGCCGCCGGGTCCTCGGTCGTCGGGACGGGACCACCGGCGGACCCGGTCGCGGCGCAGGCAGCGAGCAGCAGGGCCCCGGCCACGGCCAGCGCCCCACCGGGCAGGGCACGACGGACGGCGCGGCGGAGCATCACCCCACGAGTGTAGGCAACGCACGCGAGTGGCAGCACGCCTTCGGCGCAGCCCCAGCCGTTCGCGTCAGGCCGTCGAGGCGGCGAGCTGGCCGCAGGCGCCGTCGATGTCCTGACCGCGGGTGTCGCGAATCGTCGTGGGGATCCCGTGGGCGCGCAGCCGTTCGACGAACTGCTGCTCGACGCCGCGCCGCGAGGCGGTCCACTTCGACCCCGGTGTCGGGTTGAGCGGGATCGGGTTGACGTGCACCCAGCCTCGGCCGCGCGCGTTGAGCTTGCTGCCGAGGAGGTCGGCGCGCCAGGCGTGGTCGTTGATGTCCTTGATCAGGGCGTACTCGATGCTCACGCGGCGGCCGGTCGCCTCGTAGTAGCGGTAGGCGGCGTCGAGCGCCTCGTCCACGCTCCACCGGGTGTTGATCGGCACCAGCTCGTTGCGCAGCTCGTCGTCGGGGGCGTGCAGCGACAGGGCCAGGGTGACCGGGATGCCTTCGGCTGCCAGCTTGTCGATGGCCGGGACGAGCCCGACCGTCGACATGGTGATGCCGCGGGCGGACATGCCCAGGCCGTCGGGCGCAGGGTCGGTCATGCGCCGGATCGCGCCGATGGCGGCCTTGTAGTTGGCCAGCGCCTCGCCCATGCCCATGAACACCACGTTGGAGATGCGGGTCGGGCCGCTCACCTCGGGCGCGCCGTCCTCGTCACCGAGCTCGGCGGTCGGGTCGGACCCGTCCCGGGAGGACTCGCCCTCGTCCGCGGAGCCGTCACTCCCGTCATTGGTGCCCGCGTCGCTCGCGACACCGCCGACCGAGGCAGCGAGCTCGCCGCTGCGCAGCATCCTGGCGGCCTGCACGACCTGTTCGATGATCTCGCCCGCGGACATGTTGCGGGTCAGCCCGGCCTGGCCGGTGGCACAGAACGGACAGTTCATCCCACAACCGGCCTGGCTGGAGATGCAGATCGTGACACGCCGGGGGTAGCGCATCAGGACGGACTCGACGATCGCGCCGTCGTGCAGCTTCCAGGCCGACTTGATGGTCATGCCGTCGTCGGCGGTGCGCTGGACGTGCGGGGTCAGCAGGGTCGGCAGCAGGTCGGCGACGAGCTCGTCGCGGATCGCCTTGGGCAGGTCGGTCATCTCCTCGGGTGACCCGACGAGCCGCTCGAAGTAGTGCGTCGACAGCTGCTTCGCGCGGAAGCCCTTGTGCCCCAACGCCTCCACCGCTTCCTTGCGCTCGGCCGGCGAGAGGTCGGCGAGGTGGCGCGGGGGCTTGCCCCGTCGCGGTGCGGTGAACGTCAGTGCTCCGGGTACGGGGCGCTGCGTCGTGGGCTCGGGCAGGGAGGTCGTCATGGCCCACCCAGTTTCGCAGCCACGTGCCACAACTGCCCAATCGCCGCCGCCTGCGCGCGGGCGCGATCCGCCGGGACGAGGACGCAGCCGGCTCCTAGAACTTCCCACCCTTGCGCCAGGCCATCTCCTGCAGCTCGAAGCCGTTGCCGTCCGGATCGCAGAAGTCGGCTCCCTTGACGCCGCCACCGAAGTCCCGGATCTCGCCGACCTCGACCCCTCGGCGGACCAGCTCGGCACGCGCTTCGACGATGTCCTCGACGACCAGGTGCAGACCCCTGACGCTGCCGGGCTCGCCCGCGTAGACATCCAGCCCCGTGCCGAAGCCGACCGAGCAGCCCGAGCTCTCCGGTGTCAGCTGCACGACCCGGACGCCCTCGCTGGGCTGGACGTCGAAGTCCTGCCTGAAACCCAGGACGTCGGCATAGAAGGCGATGGCTCGGTCCACGTCGGCGACCGGGAGCGGGATCAGCTCCAGCTTCATCTGCATGGCAGTCGCACCTTCCTCAGCCGGTATGTCGTCCGCGCGATCCTTCCACACCCTCGGCCTAGACCAGGTTCGTCGGCACGACCCACGCGAGCAGCGCCCAGGCGACCGGGGCGACGAGCAGCAGGGAGTCGAGCCGGTCCATGATGCCGCCGTGGCCGGGCAGGATCGTGCTCATGTCCTTGATGCCGAGGTCGCGCTTGACGGTCGACTCGGTGAGGTCGCCCACGGTCGCCGCCACCGCGACACACGCACCGAGGACCGCGCCACCCCACCACGGACCGTCCAGGAGCAGGACGACGGCCACCGCACCACCGGCGACGCAGGTGACCACCGAGCCGCCGAAGCCCTCCCAGGACTTCTTGGGGCTCACCGACGGCGCCATCGGGTGCCGGCCGAAGAGGACACCGAAGACGTAGCCGCCGACGTCGCTGAGCACGGTGACGAGGATGAACACGACGATCCGGCGCGCTCCGTCGTCAGGGGCGAGCATCAGCGCGGCGAACCCGGCCAGGAACGAGGGGTAGACCGCGACGAAGAACCCACCCGCGAGGTCGCGCACGGCGTCCAGGACCCCGTCGGCGATGCGCCAGAGCAGGATGCCCACGCAGGTCAGGCCGAGGGTCACGAACAACGCCTCGCCCCCGCCGACGTAGGCCGACAGGATCATGCTGACGCTGCCCACCAGGCTGGGCACCAGGGGCACGGCGATCGAGACCTGCACCAGGGCACGACGCAGCTCCCACACGCCCACCCCCACCGCGGCGACGACGACGACGAGCATCAGCTCCTTGCGCAGGAGCAGCGAGACGACGATCAGCATGCCGAGCCCCACCCCGACCGCGATCGCGGCGGGCAGGTTGCGGCCCGCTCGCGACGGCTTGGTCACGGGCGCGCCGGACACCGCGTCGTCCATGGGGACATCATGACGCTGCCGGCGCGCACTGCGGGATGGGGGAACGGACATGCGGACGTCCTCGCGAAGCGGTGGGCGAGCGCCTCACACCTCGAGGAGCTCGGCCTCCTTGCCCTTGAGCAGCTCGTCGACGCTGTCGACGTACTTCTTGGTCGTGGCGTCGAGCTCCTTCTCACCGCGGGCTCCGTCGTCCTCGCCGATGTCGCCGTCCTTGACCAGCTTGTCGATCTCGTCCTTGGCCTTGCGGCGGATGTTGCGGATCGACACCTTGGCGTCCTCACCCTTGTGGCGGGCGAGCTTGATGTAGTCCTTGCGACGCTCCTCGGTCAGCATCGGCAGCACGCACCGGATGACGTTGCCGTCGTTGCTGGGGTTCACGCCGAGGTCGGAGTCGCGCAGGGTCTTCTCGATCTCGCTCATCGCCGACTTGTCGAACGGGGAGATGAGGATGGTGCGCGCCTCCGGCGTCTGGAAGGACGCGAGCTGCTGCAGGGGCGTCGGGGCTCCGTAGTAGCTGACCACGAGCTTGTTGAACATGCCCGGGGTCGCGCGACCGGTGCGGATGCCTGCGAAGTCCTCCTTGGCGACCTCGACCGCCTTGTCCATCTTCTCTTCGGCCTCGAGGAGAGTCTCTTCAATCATTGTCCGGCTCCTTCTCGGGCGGGCCGGCTGGGGTCCGCCGCTCTTGGGTGGGTCTGTCGTGGGGGCAGGTCGCGGTGGGTGGCGCCGACTCACCCAGGGGTGACCAGCGTCCCGATACTCTCACCACGCAGGGCCTTGACGACGTTGCCCTCGCCCTCCATGCCGAACACGACCATGGGCAGCTTGTTGTCCATGCAGAGGCTGAAGGCAGCCGTGTCGACGACCCGGAGCCCGCGCTGCATGGCCTCGGAGTAGGTGATCTCGTCGAACTTGGTGGCGGAGGGGTTGGTGCGGGGGTCGGAGTCGTAGACCCCGTCGACACCGTTCTTGCTCATCAGCACCGCGTCGCACTTGATCTCGAGCGCGCGCTGGGCCGAGACGGTGTCGGTCGAGAAGAACGGCATGCCGGCGCCGGCGCCGAAGATGACGACCCGCCCCTTCTCGAGGTGGCGGATGGCGCGGCGCGGGATGTACGGCTCGGCGACCTGGCCCATCGTGATCGCGGTCTGCACCCGCGTCTCGATGCCTTCCTTCTCCAGGAAGTCCTGCAGGGCCAGGCAGTTCATGACGGTGCCGAGCATGCCCATGTAGTCGGCGCGGGTGCGGTCCATGCCCTGCTGCTGCAGCTCGGCGCCGCGGAAGAAGTTGCCGCCACCGATGACGACGGCCACCTCGATCCCTCCCCGCACGGACTCGGCGATCTGGCGCGCGATCCCGCGGACGACGTCGGGGGCCAGGCCCACCTTGCCACCGCCGAACACCTCACCGGAGAGCTTGAGCAGGACGCGGCGCCGCAGGCCGGGCGACCCGTCGATGGACGATCCGGCTGGGGCGGTCTGCTCGGGGGCAGAGGTCACGACAGATCCTCCTGTGGCTGTACTGGCGGTCACCGAATACTTCCACACTCGGCGCTCGTCACCGTCCCCGACAGCCCCTCCTGCCTGCCCGCGGGGCTCCGGTCAGGGGTTTCGCGTGCTGGTTGGGTCCCGGGGCACCGCCCGTGGCAGGGTTGGCCGAGGTGGGCCCACCCAGGCACGGCACGGCCAACGGCACAGCACGCAGCGAAGGAGAACGCACATGAGGTCAGGCATCCTCCCCGGGCACCGCGACGACGCGGTCCGACCCCAGGACGACCTGTTCGGCTACGCCAACGGCACCTGGGTGCGCGAGACCGAGATCCCGAGCGACCGTGGGCGGTACGGCACCTTCGACATGCTGCGCGAGCAGTCCGACGAACGCGTGCGCCGCATCATCGACCACGCTGCGGCGGACACGGGCGCCGAGGCCGGCTCGACCACCCGCAAGGTCGGTGACCTCTACCGCTCGTTCATGGACGAGGAGCGCGTCGAGTCGCTGGGGCGCACGCCCGTCGACGCCGACCTCCAGGCCATTGCCGGGGTCCGCGGAACCGACGAGCTGTTCGGCACGATGGGACGCCTGCAGCGCCAGGGCGTGCCCGGTGTGCTCGGCTTCTACGTCGCCCCCGACGCCAAGAACCCGGACGAGTACACCCTGTACCTCACCCAGGACGGCCTGGGGCTGCCGGACGAGTCCTACTACCGCGAGGAGCGGCACGCAGCCGTCCTCGCCGCATACCTGCCGCACGTGGCCCGGATGCTCGAGCTGGGGGGCATCGGCGGCGGCGCCACCGACCCCGGCTCCCCCGCGGCCCGGGTCGTGGCGCTGGAGACTTCGCTGGCCGGGCACCACTGGGACAACGTCGCGACCCGTGACGCGGTGAAGAGCTACAACCCCTACCGCCGCGACGACCTCGAGGGCCTCGGTCCGCAGGTGAGGTGGGCGGACTGGATCAGCGGCCTGGACGCCGAGAACGCGTTCGACCACGTCGTCGTCGGCCAGCCCAGCTTCCTGGGCGGGCTGTCCACGGCACTGGACGAGTTCGCCCTCGAGGACTGGAAGGCCTGGCTGTCCTTCCACCTGGTCCGCTCCGCCGCCCCGCTGCTCAGCCGCGAGTTCGTCGACGCCGAGTTCGACTTCACCGGCCGCGTCATCAGTGGGCTCCCCGAGAACCGCGAGCGCTGGAAGCGGGGGGTCTCCCTCGTCGAGGGTGCGATCGGTGAGGCGGTGGGCCAGCTGTATGCCGCGGAGCACTTCCCGCCGCAGGCCAAGGAGCGCATGGTCACCCTCGTCGCCAACCTCGTCGAGGCGTTCCGGCGCTCCTTCGAGGACCTGGACTGGATGGGTCCGCAGACCCGGGTGCAGGCCCTGGAGAAGCTGGAGTCCTTCGTCCCCAAGGTCGGCTACCCCGACGTGTGGCGCGACTACTCCGCCCTGGCCGTCGACGACGACCTGGTCGCCAACGTGCGCCGGGCCCACGAGTTCGAGCTGGAGCGTGAGCTGGGCAAGCTCGGCGGCCCGATCGACCGTGACGAGTGGATGATGCTGCCGCAGACGGTCAACGCGTACTACCACCCCATGCTCAACGAGATCGTCTTCCCCGCCGGGATCCTGCAGCCGCCGTTCTTCGACATGGACGCCGACGACGCCGTCAACTACGGCGGCATCGGAGCGGTGATCGGACACGAGATCGGCCACGGCTTCGACGACCAGGGCTCGCGCTACGACGCCCGGGGCGCGCTGCGCGACTGGTGGACCGAGCAGGACCGGGCTCGTTTCGACGAGCGCACCCAGGCCCTGGTCGCCCAGTTCAGCGAGCTGTCCCCCCTCGCGGCCCCGGACGACAAGGTCAACGGCGCGCTCACCGTCGGGGAGAACATCGGTGACCTCGGGGGGCTGGCCATCGGCTACTCCGCCTACCGCATCGCCACCGAGGGCGAGCAGGTCGCCGAGCTCGACGGCCTCACCGGACCGCAGCGCTTCTTCGTCGGCTGGGCCCAGGTGTGGTCGGGCAAGGCCCGCACCGAGGAGGCCAAGCGGCTGCTCGCCATCGACCCGCACTCCCCCATGGAGATCCGGGCCAACGCGGTCCGCAACTGCGACGAGTTCCACGAGGCCTTCGACGTGCGCGAGGGCGACGGCATGTGGCTCGCGCCCGAGCAGCGCGTGCGCATCTTCTGAGCCGGACACCATGACCGACACCCTGCGCGACGACCCCCCGGTCACGGTCGCGATCACCCGACGCGTCCGACCGGAGGACGAGCAGCTCATGCAGGCCTGGGTCGAGGCGGGGACGTCGCTGGCCCAGAACTTCCCCGGCTTCCTCGGCACCGGCTGGCTGCGACCCGGGCCCGGGTCGCGGGAGTGGCACATGCTCTACCGGTTCGACTCCCGCGCGAGCCTGCTGCTGTGGGAGGAGTCGCGCGAGCGCACCATGTGGCTGCGCTCGGCACAGGACCTGGTGCAGCACACCAGGGTGGAGCACCGCACCGGCATCGAGGGCTGGTTCGACGAGCCGCAGCAGCGTGCCTCGGACGACACCGGGGAGCCGGCACCACCGGCGCCCCCGCGCTGGAAGCAGTCCGTGACGATCTGGTTGGCGTTCTTCCCGACCAACCTGCTGTTCACGTGGCTGCTCCTGCCCGTCACCAGCGACTGGCCGCTGGTGCCGCGCCTGTTCGTCATGACCGTGCTGCTCACCCCGGTGATGACCTACCTGGTGCTCCCCCAGGTCACCCGGCTGCTGCAGCCCTGGCTGGTCAGAACCCGGCGTTCCTGAGCAGGAACTCGGTCTCGGTGTCGCGCCCGCCCCGCGGGTCCGGCCCGGGGTCGATGTCCTGGACGGTCTGCATCTGCTCCGGCGGTACGCGTTCGGGCAGGTGCGTGAAGTCCCGCGGCTCGCGGGTGGGTGGCTTCTTGCCCGAGGTCCTGCGCGATCTGCCCATACCGGCAGTATGCCGCGTGGCGGACTGTGGGGGCACGCACGAGGCCCGCCCCCCGAAGGGGACGGGCCTGGTGGGCTGCGGTGGAGCGGGTGTCAGCTGCCGACGCGGAAACGGGCGAACGACGTCGCCGTCGTGCCGGCCTCCTCGAGGACCTTGGCCACGGTCTTCTTGGCGTCCTTGGCGAACGGCTGCTCGAGCAGGACGTTCTCCTTGAAGAAGCCGTTGACGCGACCCTCGACGATCTTGGAGAGGGCGGCCTCGGGCTTGCCCTCCTCCTTCGCGGTGGCCTCGGCCACGCGACGCTCGTTCTCGACGGTGGTCGCATCGACCTCGTCGCGGCTGAGCACCGTCGGGCTGAACGCAGCGACGTGCATCGCCACGTCACGGACGACCTGCTCGTCGCCACCCTCGGCGCCGACGAGGACACCGATCTGCGCGGGCAGGTCCGGGCTGGTCTTGTGCAGGTAGGACACGACGACCGGGGCCTGGACGCGGGCAACGCGCTTGACCTCGATCTTCTCGCCGATGGTCGCGTTGGCGTCGTCGAGCAGCTGCTTGACGGTGCGACCGTCCTCCAGGCTGCTGGCGAGCAGCGCGTCCGCGTCGGACACGCCGGAGGCGACGGCCTGGGTGAGGACCTGGTCGGCGAGGGCGATGAACTTCTCACCCTTGGCGACGAAGTCGGTCTCGCACAGGACCTCCACGAGGGTGCCCGTGCCGGCGCCGGCCCTGGCCGTGACCAGGCCGTTGGACGCGGTGCGGCCCTCGCGCTTGGTGACGCCCTTCTGGCCCTTCACGCGAAGGATGTCGGTGGCCTTGGCACGGTCGCCGTCGGCCTCGTCGAGGGCCTTCTTGACGTCGAGCATGCCGGCGCCGGTGGACTCGCGCAGCGCCTTGATGTCAGCGGCGGTGTAGTTCGCCATGAATGTTTCTCAGCTCTTCTCTGTCAAAAGGTGCGGTCGGTGGACGAGGGCGCTCAGGCCTTGGCCTCGGCGTCGGCCGGGGCCTCGGTCGACTCGGTCGACTCGGTCGACTCGGCAGCAGCCTCGGTCGCCTCGGCAGCCGGTGCCTCGGTGGCCTCGGTGGCGTCGTCAGCCTCGGTGGCCGGAGCCTCGGCGGGCTCGGCAGCAGCTTCGGTCGCCTCAGCAGCCGGCGCCTCGGCAGCAGCAGCCTCGGGGGCGTCCGCGGCAGCGGTCTCGCCGGCCTCGGGAGCAACAGCGTCGGCAGCCTTGGCGGCGTCGCCACCGAGGAGCTCGCGCTCCCACTCGGCCAGCGGCTCGTCGGTCGCGACGACACCCTCGGCCTGCTCACCGGACTTGCCGGAGGAGCGGGACATGAGGCCGTCGGCCACGGCGTCGGCGATGACCCGGGTCAGCAGCGTGACCGAGCGGATCGCGTCGTCGTTGCCGGGGATCTTGTAGTCGACCTCGTCGGGGTCGCAGTTGGTGTCGAGGATCGCGATGACCGGCAGGCCGAGCTTGCGTGCCTCGAAGACTGCGAGGTGCTCCTTCTTGGTGTCCACGATCCACACGGCCGAAGGGATCTTGGCCATGTTGCGGATGCCACCGAGGGTGCGCTCGAGCTTGATCTGCTCCCGCTTGAAGATCAGGAGCTCCTTCTTGGTGAAGCCGGAGGCCGCGACGTTGTCGTAGTCCAGCTCCTCGAGCTCCTTCAGGCGGGTGAGGCGCTTGGAGATCGTGTTGAAGTTCGTGAGCATGCCACCGAGCCAGCGGTGGTTGACGTACGGCATGCCGACGCGGGTCGCCTGCTCGGCGATGGGCTCCTGGGCCTGCTTCTTGGTGCCGACGAAGAGGATGGAGCCGCCGTGGGCGACGGTCTCGCGGACGAACTCGTACGCGTTGTTGATGTACGTCAGCGACTGCTGCAGGTCGATGATGTAGATGCCGTTGCGCTCGGTCATGATGAAGCGCTTCATCTTGGGGTTCCAGCGACGGGTCTGGTGCCCGAAGTGGACGCCGCTCTCGAGGAGCTGGCGCATGGTAACGACGGCCATGCCGTGTCTCCTATGTGTCGTTGTCAGTTTCGTCGGGCCACACCATGGGGGCGTGGTCCTGCCTGGCGTCTGGCTCGCATCCCACCGGCACCCTGGCCGGACTGCTGTGATGCGCCCCGGGTTCGGAGGGATCCTCGTCACCCGGCGAGAAGACGCGCGAATTAGGTCTCCGCGTGCAAGCACACGGTGACCGTCGTCCATCGTACGTGCTGCGCGGGGTGATCAGGAAATCCGCTACCCCGGCCGATGGCCCGATCCCGAGGGCCGCCCGCACCGCATACACGGGGGTAGGGTCTGCGGTTCGTGAGCAGGGTTCTGGACGTCGTCGCGCCGCCACGGCTGGGTCGAGGCTTCCGGTGGCTGCTCGCCTCGTCGTGGACGAGCAACATCGGCGACGGCATCGCCCTGGCTGCCGGCCCCCTCCTCGTCGCGTCGCAGACCCGCAGCGCGGTGCTCGTCGCGCTCGCGGCCGCCCTGCAGCGCCTGCCGTGGCTGCTGTTCGGCCTGTATGCCGGCGCCATCGCCGACCGCCTCGACCGCCGGGTGGTCGTCATCGTCGCCGACCTGCTGCGCACCCTGGTGGTCCTGGTGCTGTGCGGCACCATCGTCACGGGGACGCTGGACATCGTCGTCGTGCTGGTGACCCTGTTCCTCTACGGCACCGCGGAGGTGTTCGCCGACACCACGACCGGCACGCTGCTGCCGATGCTCGTCGAGCGGGCCGACCTCGGCGTGGGCAACGCCCGCCTCCAGGCAGGGTTCCTCACGGCGAACCAGCTGGTGGGGCCACCCATCGGGGCCTTCCTGTTCGCGGTGGGGATGGTGTGGCCGTTCGTCGTGCAGGTCGTGTGCGTGGGTTTCAGCGTGGTCCTCGTCGCGAAGATCGCCACCCCCAGGGGCGGGGTCCGCGACCTGCAGGACACCCATGTGCGACGCGACATCGCCGACGGCCTGACCTGGATCCGCCGGCACGCCGCCGTGCGGACCCTGGCGCTGGTGATCCTCGCGTTCAACATCACCTGGGGTGCGGCCTGGTCGGTGCTGGTCCTGTACTCCCTGGACCGGCTCCAGATGGGCGAGGTCGGGTTCGGGCTGCTCACGACGGCGGCGGCGGCCGGTGGCCTGCTGAGCACCGCGTCCTACGACTGGCTCGAGCGCCGGGTCTCGTTGGCCACCCTCATGCGCGTGGCCCTGCTGCTCGAGGTGCTCACCCACCTCGCCCTCGCGCTGACGACCACCGGCTGGGTGGCGATCGTGGTCATGGTCGTGTTCGGTGCCTATGCGTTCGTGTGGGGCACCGTCTCCCAGACGGTCCGCCAACGCGCGGTGCCGACCGAGTTCCAGGGCCGGGTCGGCAGCGTCTACGTCGTCGGCCTGTTCCTCGGGCTCGTCATCGGCTCGTCGCTGGGTGGGGTGCTCGCCCAGGTGTGGGGGCTGACGGCGCCGTTCTGGTTTGCGTTCGTGGGGTCCGGGCTGACGCTGGCCCTCGTCTGGCGCCCGCTCGCGCACATCGCGCACGCCGAGGCCCCTACCGCGGGTACCTGACCCGGCCGCTCAGGTCGCGGCGTCGCCGAGTGGATCGCCGGGGGGATCGCCGGGGGCGACGGCGTGCGTGACGCCGGGGGTGACGGCGTCGCCCGCGTCGACGGCGCGCTGGACCGCCGGCGCCAGGTGGCCGGCGTAGCGCAGCTGCACCTGCGGGATGCGCCAGTCGTCACCGGTCACCAGCTGTCGGCAGCGGTAGGTCTCGCAGTGGCACCGCAGGAGCAGGTCGGCGTCGGTGCTGGCCGTCGCGTAGTCGACCGTGAGCTCCTCCCCCGCCCGGACGTCGCGGAAGGCCACCAGGTCCGGACCGTCCGCGGCCCACGCCAGGGAGGGGTCGCACGAGTGGTTCAGCGCGCCAGGGTCCACCCCGACGACGGTCCCGCCCCGCAGCGGGACGGTGGTGAACAGCCCCCGCCCCGCGATCGCCGACGCACGCCGCTCGATGGTCATGGCGGCAGGGTACGCGTGGAGGGTGCGCGTGGCAGGCTGCGAACCGGGCGCAGGCGGCATACCGTCGGCGCATGGCCTCACCGCTCGTCGCCCGCATGCACGGGTTCGGGACCACCATCTTCGCCGAGATGACCGGGCTCGCCACCCAGCACGGCGCCGTGAACCTCGGACAGGGGTTCCCCGACACCGACGGGCCCCGCGAGATGCTCGATGCGGCCAAGGCGGCCATCGACGGCGGACGCAACCAGTACCCGCCCGGCCCGGGGGTCCCCGAGCTGCTCGAGGCAGTCGCCGCGCACCAGTCGCGCTTCTACGGCATCGACCTCGACCCCCGCTCGGAGGTCCTGGTCACCGTCGGAGCCACGGAGGCGATCGCCGCCACCATCCTGGCGCTGTGCGAGGTCGGCGACGAGGTGGTCACCTTCGAGCCCTACTACGACTCGTATGCCGCGTCGATCGCCCTCGCGGGCGCGGTCCGGCGGACGTCGGTGCTGCGGTTCCCCGACTTCGCGGTCGACGAGGCGTCGCTGCGTGCCGCGTTCTCCCCGCGCACCCGGCTGGTGCTGCTGAACACGCCGCACAACCCGACCGGCAAGGTCTTCACCCGGGCCGAGCTCGACCTGGTCTGCGAGCTGGCCCGCGAGCACGACGCCTGGGTGGTCACCGACGAGGTCTACGAGCACCTGGTCTTCGGGGGGGCCGCGCACCTGCCCGTCGCGACCCTGCCGGGGATGCGTGAGCGCACCCTGACGATCTCGTCGGCCGGCAAGACGTTCTCGGCCACCGGCTGGAAGGTCGGCTGGGTCAGCGGACCCGCCGAGGCCGTGGCTGCCGTGCGCGCGGTCAAGCAGTTCCTCACGTTCGTCGGCTCGGGCCCGTTCCAGCCGGCGGCGGCTGTCGCCCTCGGTCTCGGCGACGAGGTGTATGCCGCGCTGGCCACGTCGTTGGAGGCCAAGCGGGACCTGCTCGTGTCGGGCCTGCGGGAGGCCGGGCTCGAGGTGTCCGTGCCCGACGGGACGTACTTCGTCGTGGCCGATGCAGCCTCGCTGGGTGCCACCGACGCCCTGGCGTTCTGCCGTGAGCTCCCCACCCGGGCCGGGGTCGTCGGGGTGCCCGTGTCGGTGTTCCACGACGACGTCGAGGCAGCCCGGACGTTGGTGCGGTTCGCCTTCTGCAAGCGCGACGAGGTGCTCCACGAGGCCGTGAGGCGGCTCGCAGCCCTGGGCGGGGCCCCGACGTAGTCCACGCCGCGACGGGTCGCCACAGACGCTGCCCACGAGGGCGCTCTGCCCACCGAAGTGCGCTCTGCCCGTGGAGCTTCATGGGCAGAGCGCACTTCGGCGGGCAGAGCAGCGGGCCCGGCACCGGGTCGTTGCCCAGCCGAGCGTCGCCGAGCCCTGTCCACAGCCGGCGGACGCCTCGGACCTGTTCCACAGGCGACGCCCCGGCCGGAGACCACCACCGCGGACATCGAGCACGGTCGGGGTCATGAGATCCCTCGGAGCAGTGTTGTTGCCGGCTGCCGCCACGGCCTTGGCCGTGACCACCGTGTCCACCGTGGCACTGCCGTCGGTGCCGTCGGTGCCGTCGGTGCCGTCGGTCGACGCCGTCGATGCGGTCGATGCCGTCAGCGGCCACGACCTCGGCCCCCCGGGTGGTCGGTCCGGCACCGGGTGATGCGCCTCGCGTTCTCGAGCCTGCAGCGCCGCCTCGGCAGGGCGCCCCGCGCTCCCGGTGGACGTGGCCGCTCCAGCCGCGACCAGCGGTGGCCCGGCGGTTCGTCAGGCCCGCCTCGACGTGGGGTGCCGGGCACCGGGGGGTCGACCTGACCTCGGCGACCGGGAGCGAGGTCCGCGCCGTGGACGAAGGAGTCGTCGGCCATGTCGGGGTCATCGCCGGCCGGCCGACCGTGACCGTGCTGCACGGCGCGGGTCTGCGCTCGACCTACGAACCCGTCGACGCCGTCGTCACGGTCGGCGAGGAGGTCCAGCGGGGTCAGCAGGTCGGCACCCTGGCGGCGGGCGGTCACTGCCCACCGGACGCGTGCCTGCACCTGGGCGCCCTGCGTGGCGGCGTCTACCTCGACCCGTTGACGCTGCTCGGCGCCAACCGCGTGAGGCTGTTGCCGCTCCGAGGAGGCAAGTAGGGCGCTGAGGGCGCCCAGGCCGGGTGAGCCGACAGGGACGTCGGGAAGCCGACGGCCGGTGAGCCGGCAGGGGCGTCGGGGCGCCCAGGCCGGGTGAGCCGGTGAGCCGGCAGAACGTCAGGGCGCCGAGGACCGGTGAGCCGGTGAGCCAACAGGGACGTCAGGCGCCGCTCGGGTAGGGCCACGGCTTGCACCCGCCGAGGCCCAGCGTCTGCTGCACCATGACCGGCGCGCGCTCGCCCTTGCCCGGGCAGGTGCGGTGCTGGTGTCCCAGGCCGTGGCCGACCTCGTGGTTCACCTGGTACTCGCGGTAGCGAGCCACGTCACTGCCGTAGCTGTCGTCACCCAGGACCCAGCGCCGCAGGTTCAGCACCGAACGCTCACCGTTCCAGCACGAGACCTGCGACAGCGTGCGCAACGGGGCGCACAGCTTGTCCGTGAGGCCGGGGCTGGCCAGGGTCACCCGGATGTCGACGGGGGCACCTCGCTCGGCCTGCGCCGGGGTGACGTTGACGAAGCGGATGCCGTCAGCCTTCTGCCACCCTCTGGTGTCCAGCAGGACCGACGCGACGGTCGCGGCGACGGAGGCCGCGTCGACGCCGAGCCCACCCTCGATCTCCACGGTGTAGCGCACCGTGCGACCCGAGGCAGCGGGCTCGGCCTTCGGCACCGGGACGACCGTGATCGTGCCGGTCGCCGTGCTGGGGAACCTTGGTGGCGTCGGGGGCCGTCGGCTCCGTGGCCGGGGACCCGTCCTCGGCGTCCTCGGCGTCGACGCCACCGCTCGTCGACGGCGTCGCGGTGCCGGTGGGGGTCGTGGGGGTGGTGGGCGTCGTGCGGACCTGCGCCGCAGCGGGTACGCCGCGCGCCGGAGCCGACTCGTCCTTGGTCAGCTCTCGCACGCCGATGCCCACCATCAGGACCAGGGCGGTGGCCACGGCCAGGGTGCGCCGGAGCCGCACCTGTCGGCTGGTGCGCGGACGGTGGCGCGGGGGCCGGTGGGCGGCCTGGCCGGGGGTGGTCACGTGTTCGGTCCGGACCTCTCCTGAGGGATCAGCTGCGAGAGCAGATCACGACGGGTCACCATTGTCGCCCGCGAGCCGCCCGCAGGGTGGGAGGGCACGCCATCGGGGAGCGAGGTGGTGGTGCGGGGCTGGGCGGACCTCATGCTCGTGGGTGGGCCTGGCGGTAGGACTGCTTGAGGCGGTCCACCGAGACGTGCGTGTAGATCTGGGTGGTGGCCAAGGAGGCGTGGCCGAGCAGCTCCTGGACCAGCCGCAGGTCGGCCCCGCCTTCGAGCAGGTGGGTGGCCGCGCTGTGCCGCAGCCCGTGCGGACCCACGTCGGGAGCGTCGGGGACGTGCGCCAGCAGGGCGTGCAGGGCAGCGCGGATCTGGCGCGGGTCGGCTCGCCGGCCACGACGCCCCAGCAGCAGGGCAGGGCCGCTGCCCTCCCCGACGACCTGCGGTCGGCCGAGGTCGAGCCAGGCGCGGACGGCCTCGCGTGCAGGGATGCCGAAGGGCACCGTGCGCTCCTTGCCGCCCTTGCCCATCACCCGCAGGACGTTGCGCTCCAGGTCCACGTCGTCGACGTCGAGCGCGGTCAGCTCCCCGACCCGGATGCCGCTGGCGTAGAGCAGCTCCAGAGCCGCGCGGTCGCGCAGGTGCAGGGCGTCCTGGTCGTCGCTGGCCACGGCAGCCACGTCGAGCAGGGCCGTCGCGTCGCCCTGGCGCAGGACCTCGGGCAGGTGTCCGCCCCGTTTGGGGGCAGCCAGGCGCAGGGAGGGGTCCAGGGGGATGCGCCCGGTGCGGGTCGCCCAGCCCAGGAAGGTGCGGGCGGCAGCAGACCGGCGCCCGATGGTGGCCCTGGCAGCGCCTGCCTGCGCCTGGGCCGCCAACCAGCCGCGCAGGTCGCGAAGAGCGACCCCGGCCGGGTCGTCGACCCCTGTCCCGGCGAGGAATCCCACCAGGCTCCGCACGTCACCGAGATAGGCCCGGACGGTGTGCTCGGACCGCCCACGCTCGCTGCGCAGGTGCCGCTCGAAGGCAGCGACGGCCTCGTCCCAGCCCCCTGCCGGTGGTGCCTGCGCGTCGTCGTCCACCCCCGGGGTCGTGTCCACTCCGCCACCGTCGCAAAGGCGGCCGCCCGGCACAAGCCGCCACCCCGCCGCACACCGCTGGACCTGGTCACGCCCGGCCGTGAGCACGCACCCGGCGGTAGCCGTCGTCGTCCTGGACGACGAGGCGGTTGAGGCTGAGCACCCCGAGGGCGCCCATCACCTCTCGAGTGCTGGCCCCGCACTGCCGCGCCAGCTCGTCCACGGTGAGTGGCTTCTGGACGCGCAGTGCCCCCAGGACCGCTCGGTGGGCGGGATCGAGGTCGTCGTCCGGCCGCACCGGACCTCGCTTGACCGGCGCGAGCTCACCGATCGGCCCCACGGCCTCGGCGACCTCGGCTGCATCGGTGACGATCTGGGCGCCTTCACGGATGAGCAGGTGGCACCCCGCCGACACCGCCGACGTCACCGGGCCCGGGACCGCGCAGACCACCCGGTGGTGCTCGGCAGCCGTCCTGGCCGTGTTGCGCGACCCCGAGCGCAACCCGGCCTCCACCACCACGGTGCCCCGGCTCATCGTGGCGATCATGCGGTTGCGGCTCAGGAACCGCCAGCGCGTCGGGGCCGAGCCCGGCGGCACCTCACTCACGACGGCGCCGGACTCCCCGATCCGGGCCAGCAGCCCGGCGTGCCCGGCGGGATAGGGCCGGTCCACCCCGCCGGCCACGACCGCCACCGTGGCCCCCTCGACGGCCAGGGCTCCCTCGTGGGCAGCACCGTCGATGCCGTAGGCGGCCCCCGACACGACGGTGTAGCCGCGTTCGGCCAGGCCGGCGGCGATCTCCTTGGCCTGGTGCAGGCCGTACCCCGAGGCGGCTCTGGCGCCCACCACGGAGGCGCTGCGCCGACAGGCGTCGGCCAGGTGCAGCGGTCCACGGACCCACAGGCAGAACGGCGGGTTGGCCAGGGCGTCCAGACCCGCTGGCCACTGCGGGTCGTTCGGCACCACGACCCACGCGTGCAGCGCCCGGGCGATCTCGAGGTCGCGTTCGACGTCCAGGAGCGCGAGCCGGGGCGCGAGCTGTTGACCCAGGGTGCTGGCGGGGTCCACCCCGTGCAGCGCAGCCTCCGCCCCGACCTCGGCGATGAGCCGGGCGGCCGCCGGCTCGCCCGGCTCCACCAGGCGCGCCCAGGCCAGGCGCGCTGCGCGGTCCCCGGGGGGCAGCCGCTGCAGGGACCCCGGGCTCATGCCGCCACCGGTCCCTGGTTGCGCAGGGTCAGGGCGGTGCCCAGGTGGTCCCGGGTCGGGCTGGACCGCCCGTCGAGGTCGGCCACGGTCCAGCCCAGGCGCAGCACCCGGTCGTAGCCGCGCAGCGTCAGCTGACCGCGGTCCAGCGCCCGGTCCAGGTCGGTGGTGACCGACCTGGGCAGCCGTCGTGCTCCGCGTCGCAGGAAGGCCCCCGGAACCTGGCTGTTGAGCCGCCAGACGGTGTCGCCCCAGCGCTCGCCCTGCGCCTCGCGGGCCTGCGCCACCCGGGCGGCGACCACGGCGCTGGACTCCCCCGGCTCGCTCCCGAGGCTGGAGAGGGTGACCGCAGGCACCTGGACCTGAAGGTCCACCCGGTCCAGCAGCGGGCCCGAGAGCTTGGCGACGTAGGCACGTTTGGCCATCGGTGTGCAGGCGCAGCCGATGCCCTTGCCGAACCCCAGACCGCACGGGCACGGGTTGGCGGCCATGACCAGCTGGAACCGGGCCGGGAAGCGCACCGCGCCGCGAGCCCGGGAGACCACGACCTGGCCCGACTCCAGCGGCTGCCGCAGTGCCTGCAACGCCCCGGCGCGGAACTCGGGCGCCTCGTCGAGGAAGAGCACGCCGTGGTGGGCCTCGGTGATCGCGCCGGGCCGGATCGCACCGCTGCCGCCGCCGATGATGGCTGCCTGGGTGGCGCTGTGGTGCGGCGCGATGAACGGGGGGGTGAACTCCACCTCGGCCCGACCGGCGATGGTGCCGAGCAGCGACCGGACCGCGAGGACGTCGATGGACTGTTCGCGGGTGAGGCGCGGCAGGACCGAGACGAGGCGCTCCGCGAGCATGGTCTTGCCCGATCCGGGTGGGCCGAGCAGGAACAGGTGGTGACCGCCCGCGGCCGCCAGCTCCAGCGCCGTCCTGGCCTCCGGCTGCCCCACGACCTCGGCGAGGTCCGGCGCCGGACCGGCAGGCGCAGCCGGGACGGGTGGGGACTCGGGGACCCCGAGGTGCAGGCGGTCCCGGCCGTCACGGTAGGCGGTGAGCAGGTCGGTGAGGTGGTTGACGGCGTGCACCTCGATCTGCGGGACCAGCCGTGCCTCGGCAGCGTTGGCCGTCGGCACCACCACGTCGTGGCAGCCGGCTCGCGCTGCGGCCATGACGGCGGGGAGCACCCCACGGACCGACCTGATCGAGCCGTCCAGGCCCAGCTCGCCGAGGTGCACCACCTCGGCCACGCGCGGCGCCGGTAGCAGGTCCACCGCCGCCAGCACCGCGACGGCGATCGGCAGGTCGAAACCGCTGCCGTTCTTGGGGATCGACGCCGGTGAGAGGTTGACCGTGAGGCGGTCCTGGGCCAGGGAGCGACCGACGCTGGCCGCTGCTGCCTTGACGCGGTTGGGCGACTGGGCGCAGGCCGTGTCCGGCAGTCCCCCGAGCAGGAAGGCCGGCAGGCCCCCGGACAGGTGCGCCTCCACGTCGACGACCGTGCCGACGAGCCCCTGCAGGGTGACCGAGCGGGTCCGCCCGAAGCTCACGACCCCACCCCCACGAGGTGGCGCAGCTGGGCAGGCCCCCCTGGTGGGCGCAGGATCCCGATCACGTCGATGCGGACCTGGCCCGCGCGCTCGTCGTGGCCCTGGAGCCAGGCCGCCACGAGCCGGCGCAGCCGCGCCAGCTTGCGCCGGTCGACGGCTTCCACGGCTCCTCCGAACCGCTCGGTGCGTCGGGTCTTCACCTCGCAGAAGACCAGGCAGTCGCCATCTCGGGCGACGAGGTCGATCTCGCCGTGCACGCAGCGCCAGTTGCGGTCCAGCACCTGCAGGCCCTGCTCGGTGAGGTATCGCGCAGCCAGCTCCTCGCCATACCTGCCCAGGGTCTGCCGCCCGTCGTCCTCCGGCTGTGCCGTTGCGCCTGTCATGGCCCCAGACAAGCCGTCGGCGCGACCCGCGACCACCGGTCGTCGCGCGGCTGTGGACAGTGCGGAGCAGCGGCGCCGCCTGTGGACGGCGACGCCGACGTCACGTCGACGTCACGTCGACATCGAGCCGAGGTCGGGACGAGGCCAGGAGGAGGCCCGGAGGAGGCTAGAAGCCCGAGTCCTTGGGCAGCTCGAGGTCGCTCTTGGCGAGCTCCTCGACGTTGACGTCCTTGAACGTCACCACACGCACCTGCTTGGCGAACCGAGCCGGACGGTAGATGTCCCACACCCAGGCGTCCTGCATGGTCACGTCGAAGTAGACCTCGCCGCCGTCGCTGCGGACCTTGACGTCGACAGAGTTGCACAGGTAGAAGCGCCGCTCGGTCTCCACGACGTGGGAGAACAGCCCGACGACGTCGCGGTACTCGCGGTAGAGGGCGAGCTCCATCTCGCTCTCGTACTTCTCGAGGTCCTCTGAACTCATCGCGTGCTCATCTCCGGTATGGGCCCGTGCTCGTCGGCGGGGACGGGGATGGGGGGCAGGTCTGTCGCAGGCGCCCGGTCGGCGGTGCCACCGGTGCTGTCGCCGCCATCATTGCCGGGAACGGGGTCGGGGTCACGCTCCACCCCGGGAAGTCGCCAGGAACGACGGTGCAGCACGCTCGCGCCGTGGGCCTCGAGGGCCGCCATGTGCTCGGGGGCTGCGTACCCCTTGTTGACCTCCCAGCCGTAGACCGGGTGGTCGGGGGCGTGGGTGGTCATCATCGCGTCGCGCTCGACCTTGGCCAGGACGGAGGCAGCCGCCACCGAGGAGCACCTGAGGTCGGCCTTGACCATCGTCGTCACCGCAGGAGTCACGGGCGCCTGCTCACCGGCGAAGGCGAACAGCCCGACCTCGTCCGGTGCGGTCAGCCAGTCGTGGTTGCCGTCGAGGATGACCAGATCGGGACAGACGTCCACGGCGGCCAGGGCCCGGCAGCCGGCCAGTCGCAGCGCCGCGATGATGCCGACCTGGTCGATCTCGGCCGGCGAAGCGTGCCCGACGGCGTACGCCAGGGCCCAGCGCTGGATGCGCGGCACCATGGCCACCCGCGCCGCGGGCGTGAGCAGCTTGGAGTCCTTGACACCGGTGGGGGCGCTGCGGCAGGTCTCGTCGATGAGGACCACCCCGACCGACACCGGACCGGCGAGGGCTCCACGACCGACCTCGTCCATCCCGGCCAGGACCCGGTGGCCCGCACGCTGCAGAGCACGTTCGACGCGCAGGCTGGGGCTGCGGCTCCCGGTCCGCGCAGCGGTGCGTCGTGGTGCCGGCACCGCTCAGCCGCCGTCGCCGCCGGGCACCTCGACGCCACCCGACTGCAGGCTCGGGTCACCCTGGGGGGCGTCGGAGGTCGCGCCGGAGGTGCTGCCGGTGGTGCTGCCGGCGGGCGGGGGCGTGCTCCCCGACGACGGGCTCGGCACCTTGGCGAAGGTCGCCGTCGGGTTGGACAGCCACGTCAGGTGGTCCAGCGGCCAGACCAGGGCGACGGCGCGCCCGACGATCTGGCCCTCGTCGACCGAGCCCTGGCTCCCGTTGTTCTCCGGGGCGTCGTGGGCGCGCGAGTCCGCCGAGTTGGAGCGGTGGTCCCCCATCACCCAGACCCGACCGCTCGGCACCGTGATGTCGAAGTCCTGGTCGCTGGCCGCGTCACCGGGCTTGAGGTACGGCTCCTTGATCGCCGTGCCGTTCACGGTGATCCGGCCGCCCTCGTCGCAGCAGACCACGTGGTCCCCGGGCAGGCCGATGACGCGCTTGATCAGGTGGCTCTCGGCGTTGTCGGGCAGCAGGCCGACGAAGGTCATGGCCTCACGGACCGCGGACACGACCTTGCCGTGCGGCACCGTGGGCGCCACGTCCAGCCACTGGCCGGGGTCACCGAACACGACGATGTCGCCTCGCTTGAGGTCCACCGGGCCGGGGGTCAGCTTGCTGACGATCACCCGGTCGTTGAGCACGAGGGTGTCCTCCATCGACCCGGACGGGATGTAGAACGCCTGCAGCAGCCAGGTCTTGACCACGAACGAGAGCACGAGCGCCATGCCGACGACGATGGCGAACTCCTTGACCGCCGCAGCGGCGACCGCCCACGGCCCGCTGTCGCCCGGAGGCGGGTCGGCGTCGTCACCGCGTGCCTGCCGGGAACCGGGTGCCGCGACGTCCTCGGACGGCGCGAGGTCGTCGGACGGCGCGAGGTCGTCGGAGGGGGCGCCACCGGCTGGGTCACGGGGCTGCACGGTGGGGGGCTCCTCGGCGAGGGTCGGATGGACACCGGTGTCGCGCGGGTCCGCGGTGGTGTGGGGCCGCACCGGGTCCTGGCTCCCCGGGGGCGAGCTCACGGCGATCCCGCCGAGGGGACGTTCGCGAGGGAGTCGGGGCGCTGGAAGCCCCCGATGCGGTTCAACGGCCAGAAGGTGGCAGTGGCCCGACCGACCACGTCCTTGGTGCGTACGGTGCCGCCACCGGGGTCGCCGAGGTGGGCCCGGGAGTCGGCACTGTCGCTGCGGTGGTCCCCCATGACCCACAACCGCCCGGCCGGGACGATCACGTCGAAGGTGAGGTCGCTGGGTACGTCCCCGGGGAACAGGTAGTCCTCCTGGACCGCCACGCCGTTGACGGTGAGCCGGCCCTGGGGGTCGCAGCAGACGACGCGGTCACCGGGCAGGCCAAGGACCCGCTTGACGAAGTCCTGCTCACCCAGGTCGACTCCGACGAGCGAGGCGGCCCCGGCCAGGGTGCGCCCGATCAGGCCGTCGTCCTGGTGCGGGGTGCGGTCGGCGGCGGCGAAGGTCGTGGTGCCGTCGAAGACGACCACGTCGCCGCGCTGTACCTCGTCCCCGGACACGAGCTTGCTCACGAGGATGCGGTCGCCGGGCTCGATCGTCGGCTGCATGGAGCCGGACGGCACGTAGAACGACTGCACGAGCAGACCGCGCACCAGGAGCATCACCAGCAGTGCGACACCGACCAGGACGAACCACGACGGGCCCTGCCTGCGGGGTGCGGCGGACTGCTCCGAACCAGCCCCTGGGGCGTGGTCGTCGGCGCCCGCAGAACCGGCCACCGCGTCAGCGTGCGCTGACGGGGTGGCCGGATCCTGCTGGGGTGCTTCGGGTCCGGGTTTCATCGTTTCCGGAGCCTAACCCTCGAGGCTGGGTCGGCAGGTGCCGGGACACCCGAGGGTCGAGATGAGCTCGCCCTACTTGGCGGGGATCGTCTCGCGCTTCTCCTTGATCTTGGCAGCCTTGCCGCGCAGGTCGCGCAGGTAGTACAGCTTCGCGCGTCGGACGTCGCCGCGGGTGACGACCTCGATCTTGTCGATGATCGGGGTGTGCAGCGGGAAGGTGCGCTCCACGCCGACACCGAAGGAGACCTTGCGGACGGTGAAGGTCTCGCCGATGCCACCGCCGTGGCGACGGATCACGACGCCCTTGAAGACCTGGATGCGCGAGCGGGTGCCCTCGACGACCTTGACGTGCACGTTGACGGTGTCACCGGCGCGGAAGGCGGGGACGTCGTCGCGCAGGGACGCCTGGTCGATGTTGTCGAAACGCTGCATGGCAGATTCGCTTTCTTCTCGGCGCCACAGGTCGCCCAGGGTGGTTGGTCGTGCATGGTGGGTATGGCGCGTGCTGCGCGGGCCGCGTACGTGGCGGTCAGGCCGGGGGCACCGGAGCCGGTGCCGTCGTACTCCCCCTGTGGCAGGGGCGCTGGTCGTGCAGACGCAAGGAGCCATTCTGCCACGGGGAGGCCCCGGCCCTGAAATCGTCCCGGGCCGCACTAGCGTGACCGCGTGAGCATCGATCCGGGCTGGCCCGTCGGCGTCGCCCTGGTGGCCCTGCTCACCGTCGCCGTGGGCGCCCACCGGGTGAACGGCTACGGCCTCGAGAGGTCCGCCGTCGTCGCCGCGGTGCGGGCCATCGTCCAGCTCGGGGTCGCTGCGGTGCTGATCACCTCGGTGGTGCGCCACCTGTGGCTCTCGGCGTTGCTCGTCCTGGTCATGTTCGCCCTCGGGGTGCTGACCACCGCGCGGCGTGTCGAAGCACCCGCCTCCTGGCCCGCCGCGGCGACCGCCATGGCCGCCGGGGTCGTCCCGGTGCTCGCGATCGTCCTGGCCACCGGCACCATCCCTGCCGAGGGCATCGCCATCATCCCCGTCGCGGGGATCATCGTCGGCAACGCCATGACCGCTCACACCCTGGTCGGTCGCCGGGCCTTCGCAGCCCTGCGCGAGGAGCACGCGCAGTACGAGGCGGCGCTGTCCCTCGGGCTGCTGCCCGGGCAGGCGATCCGCGAGATCGTCCACCGCCGGGCACCCGAGGCGCTGCTCCCCGGCCTCGACCAGGTCAGGACGACGGGGGTCGTCACCCTGCCGGGCGCGTTCATCGGGGTGATGCTGGGCGGCGGGTCACCGGCCCAGGCCGCCACGGCCCAGGTCCTCGTGCTGTTCGGCATCATGGCCGCGCAGACCGTCACCGTGGGGGTGGCCGAACGCCTCGTCGCCGCGCGGCGGCTGGTCTCGCCTGACCTGCGCTCAGCCCTGGTCGACTGAGGCTCGACGCCGCGCCTTGGTCAGGTCCACGGTGCCGGGGTACGCACCCTCGCCGGGGACGGCGCGATACCCCGCCCTGCGGTAGGTGCGCAGGTTGCGCTCGCTGCCCCGCCCGGTGTTGATCCAGTACGTGTCGGTGTCGGCGGGTGCGGCGGCCTCCACGTGGGCGAGCAGGGCGCGACCCAGGCCGCGCCCCTGCAGGTCGGGGGCGACCATGAGGCGGCCCACCTGCCAGGTGGCGGCGTCCTGCGGGTCGCGCCGACCGCGCACCGAGCCGACCAGCCTCCCGGCCGCCCGGACCGTCCAGGTCTGCCACTGCTGCAGGCCGGCGACGACGTCCTCGAGCGTCTCGACGAGCGGGGGGATGTCGAACGAGCCGTGGATCCGGCCCTCGGAGACCCAGCAGGCCCGGCCGAGGGTGAGCAGCTCCGGGGCGTCGGCCGAGGTCGCGCTGGCCACGTCCAGGGCCGCGAGGGCGGAGTCGGTCGAGCCGGCCGCGATGAGCTGTGAGGCGTGCAGGAGGTCGGGGCGACGGGCGGCGGTCCGCTCGAGCCGCTGACGGTGGCGCCAGCCCGCGATGCGAGCGTGGTCGCCGGACAGGAGCACCGCCGGCACGTCGCGGGTCACGCCGGGGGCCGACTCCCAGGACGCGGGCTTGGTGTAGACGGGGTACTCCAGCAGGCCGTCCTCGTGAGACTCCTCGACGAGAGAATCGGCGTTGCCGATCACGCCGGGCAGCAGCCTGGCCACGGCCTCGACCATGGCCAGGACCGCGACCTCTCCCCCGTTGAGCACGTAGTCGCCGAGGGAGACCACGGACACCTCGAGGCACAGGTCCTGTGCCGCGTGCTCGTAGACGCGCTCGTCGATCCCTTCGTAGCGTCCGCAGGCGAAGGCGAGCCACGGCTCGTCGGCCAGCTCGCGGGCCAGCGCCTGGGTGAACCGCACCCCGCCCGGACCCGGCACGATCAGCCTCGGCCGGGCACCCTGCGCGCCCGAGCCTGCGACGTGGGCGAGCGCCTCGGCCCACGGCTGCGGCTTCATCACCATGCCGGCACCACCGCCGTAGGGCGTGTCGTCGACGCTGCGGTGCCGGTCGTGGGCGAAGTCGCGCAAGTCATGGACCCGCAGATCGAGCAGGCCGTCGCGGCGGGCCCTGCCGATGAGCGAGAGGTCGAGCGGGGCGAGGTAGTCGGGGAAGATCGAGACGACGTCGAGGCGCATGGTCAGGCGGTCACTCGTCGGCGAGCTCGAGCAGGCCCGGCGGCGGGTCGATGACGACCCGGCCGGCCTCGGTGTCGACCTCGGGGACGATCTCCTCGACGAACGGCACGAGCGCCTGCCCGCCACCGGTGAGCGCGACGACGAGCAGGTCCTGGGCGGCGCCGGTCTCCAGGCCGGCGACCTCCCCCAGGGTCGCTCCAGTGGTGTCGACGACCGCCAGACCGACGAGCTCCTCCTCGTACCAGCCGTCGTCGTCGTCCTCGGCGTCGTCGATGACGTCACCGAGGGCGAGGAACAGGCGGGTGCCGCGCAGACCCTCGGCACCGGTGCGGTCGGGGACCTGTTCGAACCCGAGCAGCCAGATCTCGCGGTGCAGGCGGGCCGTCGCCAGGGTCAGCGCCCTCGGCACCCCGGACCCGGCCGGCGCCTCGGTCCCGAAGACGACGCCGGGGACGAACCGGCGCTCGGGGTCGTCGGTGTGCGCCTGCACGGTGACCTCCCCGTGCAGGCCGTGCGGCTTGCCGATGCGGGCGACGAGCAGCTGGTCGGTGGCGGACATGGCCACGATCCTCTCAGGTGGGTGGTGACACGCCGAGGGCCGCCGGGATCGTGATCCCAGCGGCCCTCGGCAGCGAGCGGTGTCGCGATGCGTTGTCAGCGGTCCTTGTCGGTGTCGACGATGTCGACCCGGACGGGGTGCCCGCCGGCCAGCGCGCCCATGACGGTGCGCAGGGCGCTCGCGGTGCGACCGGACCGGCCGATCACGCGCCCGAGGTCCTCGGGGTGGACCCGGACCTCGAGCACCTCACCGCGGCGGAGCTCCTTGCGTCGAACGGCAACCTCGTCCTTGTGGTCGACGATGCCCTTCACGAGGTGCTCGAGCGCCTCGTCCAACACGGTCAGGCCTGGTCCGCGGCGTCGGCCTCGGTGGCCGCGGGGGCCTCCGTGGTCGCCGTGACGTCGTCAGCCTTGGGCTCCTCAGCCTTGGGCTGCTCGGCCTTCGGCTCGTCGGCCTTGGGCTCGTCGGCCTTCTTCGTGGCCTTCTTCTTGGCCGTGGTGGCCGAGTCGGCGCCCGTGTCGGCCTTGCCGGCAGCCGCGATCGCAGCCTCGTAGAGCTCCTTCTTGGAGGTCTTGGGAGCCTTGACCCGGAGGGTGCCCTCGGTGCCGGGCTCACCCTTGTACTTCTGCCAGTCACCGGTGATCTTGAGCAGGGCGGCGACGGCCTCGGTGGGCTGCGCGCCCTGGCCGAGCCAGTACTGAGCGCGGTCGGAGCTGATGTCGATGACCGAGGGCTCCTCGGTGGGGTGGTACTTGCCGATCTCCTCGATGGCACGACCATCGCGCTTGGCGCGCGAGTCCATGACGACGACGCGGTAGAACGGTGCACGGATCTTGCCCATGCGCTTCAGACGGATCTTGACGGCCACGGTGGTGGTCTCCTTGGTTCTCGTGGTGGGCACGGCGAGACCGCGCACGATTCGCGCGGGGTGCCGGAACCCGGTGTAGGCGTTCCAGAGCCAGGAGGCCCGGTGCGGCGGGCGCAGTGGAGCTTCGCGCCATACCGAGGGCCCGTGCCTGGACGGGTACAGCCGACCATTGTGCCAGATCGCCGGGGGTGCCCCCGACCACCGGGTTCACGCACGGCTCACCAAGGACTGGGCCGGTAGTCCTTGACGAAGCAGCCGTGGAGGTCCTCGCCGGCCTCGCCCCGCACGATCGGGTCGTAGACGCGGGCCGCGCCGTCGACGAGGTCGAGGGGGGCGTGCCACCCCTCGGCGGCGATCCGCAGCTTCTCGTGGTGCGGGCGCTCGTCGGTGATCCAGCCGGTGTCCACGGCCGTCATCAGGATCCGGTCGGTCTCGAACATCTCCCCTGCACTGGTCCGGGTGAGCATGTTGAGCGCTGCCTTGGCCATGTTGGTGTGCGGGTGGCCGGCGCCCTTGTACCGGCGCGAGAACTGCCCCTCCATGGCCGAGACGTTGACGACGTAGGCCCGTCGCGCCCCGGCGGCCACCGCCGCCCGCATCGCCGGTCGCAGGCGCGAGACGAGGATGAACGGGGCCGTGGCGTTGCAGAGCTGTACCTCGAGCAGCTCGAGCGGGTCGACCTCCTCGACCTTCTGGGTCCACGAGTTGTTGACCTGGGTGTCGGGCAGCAGGCCGCCGGCGTCGAGCGCCGTCCCGGCGAGGTGGGCGTCGAGGCTGGCGTGCCCCGCAGACAGGGCCATGGCGGTCATCGAGGCCGCCGACCGCGCGGCGAGCGACTGCTCCGCCTGCTCGGGCGACTCCCCCTCGTGGTGGGCCACCTGGTGCTGGCGCAGCGTGCCGATGAGGTTCGCCGGGTGCGCCTCACTGATCCGGTCGAACGTCACGAGCTCCGGCAGGTCGATGCCCTGGGGCAACGGCGCGTTCTCGCCGTCGACGAGGTGGCCGTAGGACCCCGGCGAACGCCGCACGGTCTGGGCGGCGTTGTTGATGAGGATGTCGAGCGGACCGGCCGCGGCGACCTCGTCGGCCAGTGCCACCACCTGGGTGGGGTCGCGCAGGTCGATGCCGACCACCTTGAGCCGGTGGATCCAGCTCGACGCGTCCTCCTGGGCCGCGAACCGTCGGACCGCATCACGCGGGAACCGCGTCGTGATCGTCAGGTGCGCCCCGTCGCGCAGCAGACGCAGCGCGATGTACATCCCGATCTTGGCGCGTCCGCCCGTGAGCAGCGCGCGGCGCCCGGTGAGGTCCGTGCGCTGGTCGCGCTTGGTGTGGCTGAGCTCGGCACAGTCCGGACACAGCCCGTGGTAGAACGCGTCGACGAGGGTGTACTCCGCCTTGCAGATGTAGCAGCCCCGTGCCTTCTTCAGCTCGCCCGCGTGGGCGCCGCGGACACCGGACACCAGCGGGATGCCGCGGGTCTCGTCGTCGATGCGCATCGGCGAACCGGTTGCGGTCAGCGCGATGACGGCCTCGTCGTGCTCGACCTGCGGGCGCAGCGCCGCGCGACGGCGCGACTTGCGCACACGCTTGTACATCCGGCCGGTGGCCCGCTTGATGGTCTCGATGTCGGGGTGGCCCGCGTCGAGCTCGGGCAGCAGCTCGAGCACCTTGAGCGCGGTGGCCAGGTCTGCAGGGTCGATCTGTTCCAGGTCATTCGGGTACGGGGCGGTCGGGTCGGCGGCGTCGGTCATCGGCTGCGCCACGCGTCCGGGTCGGCGGCGAGAGCGGACACGCGTTCGGGGAGCTCACCGGACAGCACCTGCGCGAGGCTGGTCTCGTCGAGCACCGAGCGCAGGCTGGCCCGGACGGCCACCCATACGGTGGGCAGGTGGTCGGCCACCCCTTCGTACCGCGTCTCGTGGGGGCGCAGGCCACGCACCTCGGCGAGCGGACCGTCGACGGCACGGAACACGTCGCCGAGGCTGATGTCGCGCGGCTCGCGGGTCAGGGTGTACCCCCCGCGGGCGCCGCGGGTGCTCTGGACCAGTCCGGCCGTCCTGAGGTCGGCGGCGATGGCCTCGAGGAACTTGCGCGGCAGCGTCTGCCGGGAGGCCAGGGTGTCGACGCTCACCGGGCCCACCCCGGAGGTGGCCGCCTCGGCGAGGATGAGCATGGCTCGGACGGCGTACTCCGTGCGTGCCGAGATGTCCACGCAGCGCATTCTGTCGCACTGCCGGGTCGATCCCTTCACCCGCCCGTTGCGCAGCACGATCCGGCTGCCGAGACACCACCCGGATGACGGTTGACACCGGGTGTACGCGCCCTCAAACTCCTACCAGTTCAGTCGGATTTAGTTCCCGCTCCTGGAAGGGTTCCCATGCGCAAGCTCGTCCTCCTCGCCCTCGTAGGCCTCGGCGCCCAGCTCGTCGACGGCAGCCTGGGCATGGCCTACGGCGTCACCTCCACCACCTTGCTCCTCGCGATCGCCGCCAACCCGGCGATGGCCTCGGCGACCGTGCACCTCGCCGAGATCGGCACCACGCTGGCCTCGGGGTTCTCGCACTGGAAGTTCGGCAACGTCGACTGGGCCGTGGTGGCCAAGATCGGCATCCCCGGGGGGTTCGGGGCCTTCGTGGGAGCGACGTTCCTGTCCCACCTCGACACCTCCGTGGCCGCTCCGCTGATGTCGTGCATCCTCCTGACGCTGGGGCTCTACGTCCTGGGGCGCTTCACCTTCCGCGGGCTGCGCAAGGACCGGCTGGGGACACCCCTGAGCAAGAAGTTCCTCACGCCGCTCGGCCTGTTCGGCGGCTTCGTCGACGCCACCGGCGGCGGGGGGTGGGGCCCGGTCGGGACCCCTGCGATCCTGGCGAGCGGTCGACTGGAGCCGCGCAAGGTCATCGGCTCCATCGACACCAGCGAGTTCCTCGTCTCCCTCGCCGCGAGCATGGGCTTCCTGCTCGCCCTGGGGCAGTCGAGCATCAACCTCGGGTGGGTCCTGGCCCTGCTCGCGGGCGGCCTGGTCGCCGCTCCGATCGCTGCCTGGCTCGTGCGCCTGGTCCCGCCGCGGGTCCTCGGCTCGGCCGTCGGCGGCATCATCATCCTGACGAACTCGCGCACGCTGCTCAACTCCGACTGGGTCGATGCCGCTGCGGGCGTGCGCTGGGTCCTGTACGGCGTGGTCTGCCTCGTGTGGGGCGCCGCCGTCGTCCACTCGGTGCGGGCCCACCGCGCCGAGCGGGACCTCGCGCCCGCAGCCGGGCACGGCTCGGATCGCACGCTCGCCACCGACCCGGCCTGACCGCGACAGGGGCCTCGTGGTCGGCCGAGGTCACTCAGACCTCGACACCGCGCAGCACCACGTGGGCAGGGGCGGCCAGCGCCCGGATCTCGCGCCTGGGGTCGGCGGTGTACACCACGAGGTCGGCGTCCGCCCCCTCCTCCAGGCCGGGGCGGCCGAGCCACTCCCGGGCACCCCAGGTGGCGGCATGCAGGGCCTCGCCGGCACTGAGGCCGGCCTTGGTGAGCTCGTGCGCCTCGTCGGCCACGAGGCCGTGGCGCAGCGAACCGCCGGCGTCGGTGCCGACGTAGATGGGGATGCCGGCGTCGCGGGCCGCGCCGATCGTGGCGTAGCGGCGTTCGTGCAGGTCCAGCATGCGCCGGTGGTAGTCGGGGAACCTCCCCCGGGCCGGCTCGGCGATGGCCGGGAAGGTGGCGATGTTGACCAGGGTCGGGACGATGGCGATCTGCTGCTGCGCGAACTGCGCGATGGTCTCCGGTTCGAGCCCGGTGGCGTGCTCGATGCAGTCGGTTCCGGCCGCAGCGAAGTCGTAGAGCGAGGCCTCACCGAAGCAGTGCGCCGTCACCCGCGCGCCCTCGTCGTGGGCGGCGGCGATGGCGTCGGTGAGGACGTCCACGGGCCAGCAGGTGGACAGGTCGCCGGTGTCGCGGTCGATCCAGTCGCCGACGAGCTTGACCCAGCCGTCGCCGGACCGGGCCTCGAGGCGCACCCGCTCCACGAGCTGGTCGGGCTCGACCTCGTGGGCATAGTTGCGGATGTAGCGGCGGGTACGGGCGATGTGCCGGCCGGCCCTGATCACCTTGGGCAGGTCGTCGCGGTCGTCGATCCACCGGGTGTCGGCGGGCGAGCCCGCGTCCCGGATGAGCAGCGTCCCGGCCTCACGGTCGGCGAGCGCCTGGGCCTCGGACGTCGCGTCGTCGACGGCCCCGTGGGCGTCCAGGCCCACGTGGCAGTGCGCGTCGACCAGGCCCGGCAGCACCCAGCCGCGCAGGGTCTGGACCTCGCCACCGGCCGCGGTGGGACGCTCGTAGGTGAGCTTCCCGCCGACCACCCAGGCCTCCGGGCGCACCTCCTCGGGGCCGACGAGGATCTCACCCTGCAGGTGCAGCACCGTTGCCATGGAACGACCCTAGCGAGGGTGGTGACAGTTCTCGCGCGTGACCGCGCCGCCGGTCAGGAGGTCTCGACGAGCGGTCGCACGAAGCGGCGAAGGGCTTCGACGACGACCTCGGGGGCATCGGTGTGGACCCAGTGCGAGGCACCCTTGACGGTCAGCTGGCGCACCTTCGGGAACAGCGCCTGCATCGTGGGCAGGTCCTCGTCGCCGACGTACTGCGACTCCGAGCCGGCGACCCACAGGACCGGGTCCTCGTAGGGCGCGAGCTCGGCCGCGGCGTCGGGCCAGTCGGCGATGAGCGACCCGGTCCCCTTGGCCGCGTCCGCGGCGAACAGCCCGAGGTTGGCCTGCCAGCGCCACGTGTCGCCGTCACGGCGCAGGTTCTGCAGGAGGAACGACTTGACGCCGGGGTTGGACTCCTCGAAGCGGGCCTCGGCGTCACCGCGGCTGGTCAGCTCCCCCAGCGGCAGCCGCTCCATCTCGGCGATGTAGGTGCTGAAGCGGTCCAGGCTGCCGTAGGACCTCGGCGCGATGTCGACGACGACCAGGCGCGCGACCAGGTCGGGGTGCCGCAACGCCAGCAGCATCGCGGTCTTGCCGCCCAGGGAGTGTCCGACGACCATCCACCGGGCGTCGGCGTCGACCCGGCGCAGGGTCGCCGCGACCGCGTCGGCGTAGGCGGCGAAGGAGAACTCCTCGCTCCACGGCGAACGCCCGTGGTCGGGCAGGTCGACCAGCGCCGACCGGGCGCCGTCCCCACCCGGCCCGGCCAGGGCCTTGGCGACCTGGGACCAGTTGCGGCCCTGACCGAACAAGCCGTGCAGGAACGCCACCCGCGGGCCCGCCGTGCCGACCGACAGGGTGTGCAGCGACGGCGCGGGGCCGTCGCTCACCGGCCGAGGAACTTCTCGAAGCCCGCGGGCAGCTGGTTGGGGTCGATGTCCGCGGGGGCCCCGGCAGCACCGGAGCCGAACGCCGAGCCACCGCCGGTCTTGGCGGCCTTGGCCTTCTCCGCCGCGGCGCGCTCGTCGGCGGCCCGCTTGGCGGGGTTGCCGGACTTGGACTTCTTGCGCTGCGGCTGCTGCTTGCCGCGCTTGCCACCGCCACCCATTCCGGGGATGCCCGGCATCCCGGGGATGCCGCCACCGCGGGCGAGCTGCTTCATCATCTTCTGGGCCTCGGTGAAGCGCTCGAGCAGGCCGTTGACCTCGGAGACCTCGACCCCCGAGCCCTTGGCGATGCGCAGCCTGCGTGAGCCGTTGATCTGCTTGGAGTGGGTGCGTTCGAACGGGGTCATCGAGCGCACCATCGCCTCGATGCGGTCGAACTCGCGCGGGTCGAGGTTGTCGAGCTGGGCCTTCATCTGGCCCATGCCCGGCATCATGCCGAGCATCGACTTCAGGCCGCCCATCTTCTTCAGGGCTGCCATCTGGTCGAGGAAGTCGTCGAAGGTGAAGTCCTCCTCGGCGAGGAACTTGCGCTGCATCTCCTGCTGCTGGCTGGCGTCGAACGCCTTCTCCGCCTGCTCGATGAGGGTGAGGACGTCACCCATGTCGAGGATGCGCGAGGCCATCCGGTCGGGGTGGAAGACCTCGAAGTCCTTGACGCCCTCACCGGTGCTGGCGAACATGATCGGGCGGCCGGTGACGGAGGCCACCGACAGGGCGGCACCACCGCGGGCGTCGCCGTCGAGCTTGGACAGGACGACGCCGGTGAAGTCGACGCCCTCCTGGAAGGCGAGCGCGGTGTCGACCGCGGCCTGACCGATCATGGCGTCGATGACGAACAGGACCTCGTCGGGCGTGATCGCCGCGCGGATGTCCGCGGCCTGCTGCATGAGGTTGGCGTCGACCGCGAGGCGTCCCGCGGTGTCGACGATGACCACGTCGTGCTGGTTGCGTCGCGCGTGCTCGATACCGGCGCGGGAGACGGCGACCGGGTCGCCGAACGACCGGGTGCCCTCACCGGTGGCGCCGACGGCGTCGTGGCCGCCGATGTTGCCGCGCTCGGGCGCGAAGACCGGGACCCCGGCGCGTTCGCCGACGACCTCGAGCTGGGTGACGGCGCTGGGCCGCTGGAGGTCGGCCGCGACGAGGACGGGGGTGTGGCCCTGCTCCTTGAGCCAGCGCGCCAGCTTGCCGGCCAGGGTGGTCTTGCCAGCGCCCTGCAGGCCCGCGAGCATGATGACGGTGGGCGGGTTCTTCGCGAACGTGATCGTCCGCGTCGCACCACCCAGGATGCCGACGAGCTCCTCGTTGACGATCTTGACGACCTGCTGGCCGGGGTTGAGCGCCCCCGACACCTCCGAGCCGAGCGCTCGCTCGCGCACCGCGGAGGTGAAGTGCTTCACCACGGGCAGCGAGACGTCGGCGTCGAGCAGGGCCAGCCGGATGTCGCGCACGGTGGCGTTGACATCGGACTCGGACAGCCGCCCCTTGCCCCGCAGGTTCTTGAAGGTGGCGGTCAGGCGGTCGGAAAGTGACGTGAACACGGCCCTTAGGCTAATCGGTCGTGGCAGCGGGCACCGACACGGTCACCTTCTGGGTGCGGATGCCGCCCGCGCGTCATGAGCCCCCCGCGACGCCGTCACAGATGTCGATGACCATCGCCACCGTCAACGCCACCTTGGCCGGTGCCAGCAACCGCCCGCCGAACTCGGTGACGTAGAACGTGTCGAGCGTCTGCCCGGCGTGGGTGGCGATGTGCGCGGACCGCACGGACAGGCCGGACTTCGCGAACCCCATACCCAGCTCGTGCAGCAGCCCCGGGCGGTCCTGGGCCCGCACCTCGATGACGGTGGCCTCCTTCGAGGCGCGCGGGACGACCAGCGCACGGGCCTGCCCGGGCGAGCCGGTCGCTGCCTGCGAGCTCGGCCGCGCCGCGAACTGGCGGCGGCGGTCGAGCAGCCCCAGGGGTCCACGGTCGCCGTGGGCGAGCCGCTCGAGGCCGCGGGCGATGCGCTGCTCGTCCGGCGGGTCGGAGCTCGGGCTCTCCACGTGCCACTCGTTGGCCGCGACCCCGTCGACGGTGCGCAGGATGGCGGTGCGGACCACGAGCCCGTATGCCGCGAGCAGGCCGGCGGTGTCGGCGAACAGTCCCAGCCGGTCCCGGTCGAAGACGTCGATGCGGTAGGAACCTCCCAGCGGACGGACGACGACTCGGGGCTCCCCCGAGGCCACGGACTCGAGGTCCGCCGCGGCGACGCGGGTGACCTGTGCGGGCGGCGGCAGGGTTCCCTCCTCCCACCCGGTCCGGGCGGCGTCGGCGAGCTGGCGCAGCAGGGTCGCGCGCCAGTCGGTCCAGGCCTGCGGCCCGGCGGCGGAGGCGTCGGCCTCGGTGAGGGCGACGAGGAGGTCGAAGACCTCACGGGAGCCACCGACCGCCTGGCGGGCCGCGGCCACGGTGCCCGGGTCCTGGTGGTCGCGGCGGGTGGCGAGGTCGATCAGGGTGAGGTGCTCACGCACGAGGGTGGTGACGACCTCGACATCGGCGGCCGGGTGGCCGAGCCGGGTGGTGATCGCCCGCGCGAGCGGGGCGCCCGTGGCCGAGTGGTCGTGGGCCCCCGGCACCTTGCCGATGTCGTGCAGCAGGGCAGCCAGGAGCAACAGGTCGGCCCTGCTGACGCCACGCACCAGTCCCCCGGCGATGACCACGGTCTCGACGAGGTGCCGGTCCACGGTGTGGCGGTGGACGGCGCTGCGCTGTGGCCGGGAGCGCACCGCGGCCCACTCGGGCAGCCACCGGTCGATGATGCCGGCCTGGTCCAGGCCCTCCCAGACCCCGATCAGCCCGGGACCGGTGGCCAGGAGGTCGGCGAACAGGTCACGGGCGATCTCGGGCCAGGGCTCCGCGAGCGTCGGCGGCTGCCCGGCGAGGTTGGCCAGCGTGGTCGGGGCGATCGGCAGGTTGTTGCGCGCGGCGACCACGGCTGCGCGCAGCGGCAGCAGCGGGTCGGTGGACAGGGTGCTGCGCGGGCCGAGGACCACCTCGCCGTCGTGCTCGAACATCCCGAAGCCGAGCGGGTTGAGCTGCGGGCGGCGGGGGCCGACCCGAAGCGTGCGGGCGCGCTGGGACTGGCCGGCGCGCCGTACCGTGCCGTCGAGGGCGTAGGCGATCGTGCGTCCGGCGGTCGCGACCGTGGTGAGCATGTCGTCGGCGTCGGAGTGCCCGAGCAGGGCGGCGACGGCGTCGTGGTCCTCGCGGGCGAGCCGGTCGCGCCCCCTGCCGGTGACGACGTGCACGGCATCGCGCACGTCGAGCAGCGCGCGGTGTGCCTCGTCGACGCTCGCGTGCGGCCGGTCGGTCAGCCATGCGGCGACGAGGGCGTTGAGGACGGTCAGGTCGCGCAGGCCGCCATGGGCATCCTTGAGGTCGGCCTCCAGGCTCTGCGCGAGGTCGCCGTGGCGGGCGTGGCGCGCCCTGAGCCCGTCGACGAGCTGCGGGAGCCGGCGGCGGGCGTTCGCCCGCCAGTCGTGCGCGACCGTGGTCCGGGCGGCGGTGACCACCTCGGCGTCGCCTGCGACGCACTGCAGGTCCAGGAGTCCCACGGCGGCGGTGAGGTCACCCGAGGCGACGGTGCGGCACTGGTTGACGGTGCGCACCGAGTGGTCCAGGCGCACCCCGGCGTCCCACACGGGGTACCAGATGCGGTCGGCGAGCCCGCGCAGGTCCTCGCCCGACAACGACCGGCCGTGGTGCAGCAGCACGAGGTCGACGTCGCTGAGGGGTCCCGCGTCGCCGCGGGCCAGGCTGCCGACCGCGGCCAGCGCCACGCCCTCGCTGGACCGACCCTGCAGCGCCTCCTGCCACACGCCCGTCAACCAGTCCCTGGTCAGCCTGGCGATGGCGTCACGGCGTGCCTGCCCGGCACCGGGGGCCTCGAAGCCCCGTGCGCCGGCCAGGTCCAGGCGGCGGGCCGCCAGGTCGGTCTGCTCGATCGTCATGGCCGTCACTGTGCCCGGTGGTCGTTTCGGGCACTGCGCACCCGTGTTACGGCTGTGTTAGCGCCTGCGCACGGCTCCCCCGGCACCGGGCACGGGTGATGTGGCCCGGCCCCTCGCGCCGGCGCCGTCCTCGGCCCCGGCCGCGGCCCGGCCATGGCCCGGCCATGGCCTGGTGCGGCCCGGCTGCGGCCCGGCTACGGCCCGGCTACGCAGGCGACGCAGGCGAGGCCGACGCCCGGGACGAAGGATCGTCCCGGGCGTCGGCCTCTCGTGGGCTGCGGCGGTCGGCGCAGCGGCGGGCGGGGAGTGGTCGGTCAGAGGGCGTCGACCCCGCGCTCACCGGTACGGACCCTGATGACGTCCTCGACGGGGACGGTCCAGATCTTGCCGTCGCCGATCCGCCCCGTCTGGGCCGACTTGAGGATGACATCGGCCACGGACGCGGCGTCGATGTCGTCGACGAGCACCTCGACCCGTACCTTCGGCACGAAGTCGACGGTGTACTCGGCACCGCGGTAGACCTCGCTGTGGCCGCGCTGGCGGCCGTAGCCGGACGCCTCGCTGACCGTCATGCCCGAGATGCCGTAGGCCTCCAGGGCATCCTTGACCTCGTCGAGCTGGTGCGGCTTGATGATGGCGGTCACGAGCTTCATGCGCTTGCTCCCTCATGGGTCTTGGACGGTGACGCCGAGCCGGACGCCGAGCCGGACGCCGAGGTGGACACTGCGCCGGAGGAGCCGAAGCGTCCGCCGGTCAGGCTGCCCAGGTCGTAGCCGGACTCACCGTGCTCGGTCTGGTCGATGCCGTCGGACTCGACGTCCTTGGCGACGCGCCATCCCATCGTGGCCTTGAGGGCCAGGGCGATGATGGCGGTCAGGACACCGGAGAGCAGCAGCGAGGCCACGGCGATGACGACCTGCACGACCAGCTGGTCGATGCCTCCACCGTAGAACAGCCCCGACGAGGTGGCGAGGAGCCCGGCGCCGATGGTCCCCCAGAGTCCGGCGACCAGGTGGACACCCACGACGTCGAGCGAGTCGTCGTAGCCGAGCTTGTACTTCAGGCCGACGGCCAGGGCCGACAGGGCGCCGGCGACGGCACCCAGGACCAGCGACCCGACCGGCGACAGTGCGCCACAGGCCGGGGTGATGGCGACCAGGCCGGCGACGACGCCGGAGGCGCCACCCACGGTGGTCGCGTGCCCGTCGCGAAGCTTCTCCACCAGCAGCCAGCCGAGCATCGCCGCACAGGTCGCGGCGGTGGTGTTGACCCAGACCAGCGAGGCGAGGCCGTCGGCGGCGAGCTCGGAGCCCGCGTTGAACCCGAACCAGCCGAACCACAGCAGGCCGGCGCCGAGCATGACGGTCGGCACGTTGTGCGGACGCATGGCCTGGGTGCCGAAGCCGAAGCGCTTGCCGACGACCAGGGCCAGCACCAGCCCGGCGATCCCGGCGTTGATGTGCACGACCGTGCCGCCGGCGAAGTCGATCGGGAGCACGTCGGCCACCCCGTCGGTCGCCCCGAAGATCCTGGCGGACAGGCCGCCCTCGGCGCCGGACAGGAGGCCGCCGCCCCAGACCATGTGGCTGATCGGGAAGTACACGACCGTGGCCCAGATGCCGGCGAACACCAGCCAGGTGCTGAACTTCACGCGGTCGGCGACCGCGCCGCTGATGAGCGCGACGGTGATCACGGCGAAGGTCAGCTGGAAGCCGACGAACAGGATCTCCGGGATGTACACGTCGGCGCCGAACACGTCGATCAGTCGTGAGCCGTCGGGCCCGAGGACGCCGCTCAGGCCGAACAGGTGGAAGGGGTTGGCGAACAGACCGGCGATGTCGGACGTGCCGTCCTGCAGGTTGCCGAACGCCATGGAGTAGCCCCACAACACGTACACGACACCGACGACGCCCAGGGCCCCGAACGACATCATGATCATGTTGAGGACTGACTTCGACCGGGTCATGCCGCCGTAGAAGAGGGCCAGCCCGGGGGTCATCAGGAGCACCATGGAAGCCGCGACGAGCATGAACGCGGTCGCGGCCTCGTTGATCGTGGGTTCTGTCATGGCCAGAACTGTGGCGGGCCGGCGTTTCAGGTCCTGCCTGCGATTGTTACGGGCGTGTTAGGGGTTGGTCACCGGCGTAAGCATCAGGTTTCCTGCCCTGGTCTTTGAGCGTCTTACCCGGTCCTGGCCGGGTATGGCGCTCAAAGACCCGCGGTCTCGTCGGCCCGATCCCGGGTGGTGACCCACCGGGGAGGCGGGGGAAGCGCTGACGCAGCCACGCGGCATACCGCTCCAGGGGCAGGAAGGCGAGCATCATCACCAGGTGCGGCCAGAAGGCGATGGTGATCGCCGCGTAGGTCATCGCGTGGAAGACGAACCAGCCGCCCACCACACGACGGCGCCAGCGCTCGGAGAGCAGGAAGATGACCGGCGCCGTGAGCTCGGCGGTGAACAGCACCCACTGGAACGCGTGCAGCGTCCAGGGCACCTCGAGCAGCCACTGGGCCATCGGCGTCCCCCGCCGCACCACCGCCCGCACCATGGTGGCCGAGTTGACCCAGTCCCAGCCGCCGAAGCGGATCTTGGCCCACGCCGACAGGAAGTAGGTGGCGACCGCGGCGAGCTGGATGGCCCGCAGCGCGAACCCGGCCGCCTCGCTGCGGCGGTGGTCGGACAGGTGCGCCAGCCCCACCGTCGGCAGCAGGGCCAGCGCCACGACGAAGTCGGCCCGGTCGTGGTCGACCTTGCCGTAGGAGAAGGCGACGTACTGGTACCAGACCCAGCCGATGGCCACGGTCCAGCCGAGCAGCCGGGGGGCGCGGCCGGTCATGGCGGCGAGCGCGGCCAGGACGCAGCCCCACTTCAGGGTCTGCACGAGCTCCACCGTTGCTGCCGGTAGGTGCAGGACCTCGCCCATGACCAGCGGCTCGTACCAGACCGGGTCGGCCCAGCCGTGGTACCAGCCGGACGTGTGCAGGCCGACGACGTCGATGACGACGAACGCGAAGACGAGCAGGCGCAGCACCGCCACGCGGGCCAACGGCATCGGGGTGAACAGCCACCCGACCACCCGGTTCACGGCGCCTCCCACTGGGCCCGGACCTGGGTGCGGACCTCTCCGGTGGGCTTGCGGTCGACGACGACGATCTGGCGGCTGACGACGCGCAGCGCGGTCCACTCGGGTTCGTCGGGCCGCAGCTCGGCGTGGCTGCGTGCCAACGTCCCGAGCCGGTCGGGGTCAGCCTCGATCTGGGGGATGCGGCCCTCGATCTCGGCCCGGTTGAGCCCGGTGTTCCCCGGGGTCAGGGGCGCGCTGACCCACGTGCCGGGGGCGTCTGCGGTCTGTACCTCGATGCCGGTGGACCAGACCGCCCCGGTCGCGGCCTGCGAGGTCGAGAACATCCGCCAGGGGCTGAACGGCCACCAGTGGTCGTCGCCGACCAGCGACCCCGCGCAGAACAGCGTGACGAGCCCGAGCACGACCACGGCCCGCCACGTCTTCGCGGCGGGTCCCAGTCGCACAACCCCCGGTTCCACGCCCACAGGGTAGGCGACGGGAGGGTGGTGGCCCGGCCTCATGACGGCGCGACCCGGGTATGGCGCGGCCCTGGCTCTGGTCGCCCGGTCCCTGCTCGGGCACCATGGGTCGCATGCCGCAGGACTCGAGGTGGTCGATCTGCTCGCGCAACTCGGTGCTGTCGATCGCGTCCGACGGCTCGGTCCTGTCGGTCGCGAGCATCGGTTCGGTCGCGTCGATCGCCAGCGTGGGGTCGTTCGCCTCGGTCCTGAGCACGGGGTCGTCCATGGCGCTCGGCTCGGCCCTGTCGTGGCAGAGCCTGGGGTCGCTGGCCTGCGCCCAGTCCAACTGGTCGGTGCTGTCCGCCCAGTCCAACGGCTCGCTGCGCTCCAAGCGTGCCGACGGACCGCTGACGTGGCAGGCGCCGGTGGGCGCCGCCGCGATGCTGGTCGCCGCCGCGGCCGGGTATGCCGCGGCGCGGCGCCTGCGTGCTGCGCGCCGCCATCCCGCCCGCGCATCCCATCCGAGGCTCCCTCATCTGACTCAGCCCCATCCGAGTCACCCCCATCCGAGTCACCCCCATCCGAGTCTTTGAGCGCCTGACCCGGTCAGGACCGGGTCAGGCGCTCAAAGACTCGACGTCGGCGGGTCAGCCGCGCGACGAGCAACGCCACCAGGACGAGGGCGACCGCAGCGGCGACCCCCGTGACGAGCCGCGTCCGGTTGCCGGAAGCCGCGCTGTCCTGGACTCGCTCGGAGGGTGGCGGCGCGGCTGTCGGCGAGGGGGTGGGCGGCGCGGCTGTCGGCGAGGGGGCCGGTGCCATGGTCGGCGAGGGGGTGGGCACGGCTGTCGACGAGGGGGTAGGCGCGGCTGTCGGTGAGCGGGTGGGCGCCGTCGTCGGCGCGGCTGTCGCCGGGACCGGAACCTGCTGGACCGGTGACCGGCTGCCCTCGCTGCCGACGAGCAGGCCGATGCCGTCCGGTGCGAGCGCGATCGTCTCGCCCTGGCGCTGCAGCGGGAGTGGCGCCGACCCGATCGGACGCCACGTGGTCGGGTCCAGCAGGACGAGCCGGGTGTAGGTCCGCACCGCGAGCGCCGACCCGTCAGCGAGGAACACCGCGTCCGTGGCGACGGCAGGGGCCGCAGCGAGTCGCACCAGGCGGTTCACCCCCCGGCGGCTGGGCTCGGCTGGGCAGCGCGTACACGGCCGCGTCGCTCTCCTTGGTGACGACCAGGACCCGACCGGTACGGGGGTCGACGGCGATCGACTCGGCGTTGTGCGGACCGTCGGGGTAGGACAGCTCCCACGACTTCCACGACCCGCTGGTGTCCCCCAGCGCCGGCTCGTCGAACCAGAAGATCCGCGGGACCTGCCGGTTGCCCCTGTTGTCACCGATGTCGGCGACCAGCAGCCGACCGCCGGGCGTGATCGCCAGCGCCTCCACGTCCACGACGGGTGCCCCAAAGGTGTGCACCCCCACGGTGCGTCCGGTACGGGTGTCCACGGCGAACAGCCGGGCCGTGTCACCGGAGTCGTTGGTGGTCCACACCGTGTGCGGGTGTCGTCGGCTGAGCGCCAGACCCGAGGACTCGGTGACCCGGCTGTCGAGGATCCGGAAGTCCGCACCCGCAGCCCCGACCACCCCCGGGGAGGCCCACGCCGTGCCCACCGCACCAGCGGTGGCGAGGCCCGTAGCGACCAGGGCCGCGGTGAGCCGGCCCGTGGTGAGCCGGCCCGCGGTGACCGGGCCGGCGGTGAGCCGCCGCAGCACCCGCAGCAGCACCCGTACCCGGCCGGCTGCCAGGGTGGGCACCCTCAGTCGAGCAGCGCGTCGACGAACGCCTCGGCGTCGAACGGCGCGAGGTCGTCCGGGCCCTCCCCCAGGCCGACCAGCTTGACCGGCACGCCGAGCTTGCGCTGCACCGACACCACGATCCCGCCCTTGGCGGTGCCGTCCAGCTTGGTCAGGACGATGCCGGTGACATCGACGACCGAGGCGAAGACCTCGGCCTGGCGCAGGCCGTTCTGGCCGGTGGTCGCGTCCAGGACCAGCAGCACCTCGTCGATGGGGCTCTGCTTCTCGATGACGCGCTTGACCTTGCTGAGCTCGTCCATCAGGCCCACCTTGTTGTGCAGGCGGCCGGCGGTGTCGACCAGGACGACGTCGGCCTCCATCTCGAACCCGGCCCGGACCGCGTCGAAGGCCACGGCTGCGGGGTCGGCCCCGTCGCGGTCGGAGCGCACGGTGGGCACCCCGACCCGGGCGCCCCAGGTCTCGAGCTGGTCGGCGGCGGCGGCACGGAAGGTGTCGGCCGCACCGAGGACGACGTCCTTGTCCTGGGCGACCAGAACCCGGGCGAGCTTGCCGACGGTGGTGGTCTTGCCGGTGCCGTTGACGCCGACCACGAGCACCACGGCCGGGCGCTCCCCGACCCGGCTGCTGGCCACGGAACGGTCCAGGGTCGGGTCGACCAGGCGCAGCAGGTCCTCGCGGAGCCAGCCGCGGACGGTCGCCTCGTCGGTGGTCCCCTCGACCCTGACGCGGGCCCGCAGCGAGTCGACGAGCTCGGTGGTCGCCTCGACGCCGAGGTCGGAGCCGATGAGGGTGTCCTCGACCTCCTCCCAGGCGGCCTCGTCGAGGCGGCCGCGGGACAGCAGGGCGAGCAGGCCCTGGCCGAGGGCGGTGTTGGAGCGCGACAGCCGGGCACGCAGGCGGGTCAGCCGCCCCTGGGCGGAGTCGGGACGTTCGAGGCTCGGGACCGGCTCGGGCTCGGGGACCGGCAGGGTCTCGGGGGCCGGGAGGGTGTCGACCCCACCACCGACGTCCTCGACCGAGCGCTTGGGGGCGTCGCGCGGCTCGGCCGCGTCGTCACCGACCCCGGGAAGCACCTCGGTGTCGGTCCCGGGTTCGGGTCGCGGGGCCTGCTTGGTCTTCGCGCCCCCGCCACGCACGAGCCCGAGCAGCACCCCGACGAGGACCACGAGGATCCCGACGGAGATGGCGATCCATTCCCACAGCTGATCAATCACGCGGGCCATCCTCCCCCATCGCCGGTGCAGTCGACGACTCGGCGTCCGCGGCCCGCCACCCGGCGGCCGCTCACGACCAGGGCCACCCGAACGCGGGCGGCCCGGTCAGTCTGCGGTCCTGGCCGAATCGGGGGTCGCGTCGGTCCGGTCCGTGCGGTCGGCCCGGTCCTTGACCGCAGCCACGATCTCCTCGCCCTGGGGGCTGAGCAGCTCGCGACCCTCACGGCGCGCGGGGACGGCCACGACGGCGACGACGGCCAGGGCCAGTCCGACGCACAGCAGCATCCCGATGATCAGCGCAACCATGGGACCAGAGTGCCCTGCCCGAGCACCCCGGCCAAATCGACACCCCGCCGTGAGACGACCGGCGACCGGTGCCCTCCTGGCGGCGGGTGCCCGTCCTGGCGGCGTGGCCCGTCCTGGCGGCGGCCCGTCCTGGCGGCCGGGTGCCCGGCAGGGGCCGGACCGCCCGCAGGCATCGGGTCAGGCGCTCTGGGCCGCCACGTCGCGGATGCGCTGCGACACCACCGTGGTCACGCCGTCACCTCGCATCGACACGCCGTACAACGCGTCGGCGACCTCCATGGTGCGCTTCTGGTGGGTGATGACGATGAGCTGGCTGGAGTCGCGCAGCTCCTCGAACAAGGTGATGAGACGACCGAGGTTGGCGTCGTCGAGCGCCGCCTCCACCTCGTCCATGATGTAGAACGGGCTCGGCCGCGCCTTGAAGATCGACACCAGCAGTGCCACGGCCACCAGGGAGCGCTCGCCGCCGGACAGCAGCGACAGCCGCTTGATCTTCTTGCCGGGTGGACGGGCCTCGACCTCGATGCCGGTGGTGAGCATGTTCGAGGGGTCGGTGAGGGTGAGCTTGCCCTCGCCGCCGGGGAACAACCGGCTGAACACCCCCTCGAACTGGGCGGCCGTGTCGTGGAACGCCTCGGTGAAGACGCGCTCGACGCGCTCGTCGACCTCCTTGACGATGTCGAGCAGGTCGCGCTTGGACTTCCTGAGGTCCTCCTGCTGGTCGGTGAGGAACTTGTGGCGCTCCTCCAGCGCCGCGAACTCCTCCAGCGCGAGCGGGTTCACCCGGCCGAGGGCGCTGAGCGCGCGTTCAGCCTTGCGCAGCCGCTTCTCCTGGACCTCGCGGACGAACGGGGTCGGCTCCGGCAGGTCTCCCGCGTCGTCGTCCGGCCCCGGGACGTGCGGCACGGGCTGGTGCGGGCCGAAGTCCTCCATGAGGACGGCCGGGTCCATGCCGAGCTCCTCCACGGCCTTGGCCTGCAGGGCCTCGACGCGCA
Source organism: uncultured Actinomycetota bacterium (assembly GCA_963722015.1). Lineage (GTDB taxonomy): Bacteria > Actinomycetota > Actinomycetes > Actinomycetales > Dermatophilaceae > Pedococcus. Next base: position 68,416 of record CAVRMT010000033.1, read on the forward strand.
GCCGCTGCTGGGTCCGGGCCACCTCGTCGCGGTGCACGGTGTCGGTGAGCTCGCGCAGCTCGTCCTGCAGGGTGCTGACCTCGCGGCGCACCTGCGCGAGCGCCTGGTCGCGCTCGGTGCGGGCGGTCTCGGCCAGTGCGCGCTGCCGGGCGGCGGTGTCGAGGGAGGTCGCCACGAGCGAGACGCCGTATGCCGCGCCGCGACGGACCGCTTCGGCCACCGTCGCCTCGCGCTTGCGCCGCTCCTGGCGGGCGGCCAGCCGCTGCCTCGCCGCGAGCTCGTTGCGGGCCGCTCCTTCGAGGGACTCGGCGCGCCCCTTGAGGGCGCGGGCGCGCTCCTCCTTGGTGCGCAGCGTGAGACGCAGCTCGGTCTCGGTCGCCCGGCCCCGGCTGGCCAGCGCCTCGAGGCGGTCGCGTTCGTCCGTGCTGGGGTCCTGGGCCTCGGTGGGCTCGGCGCTGGCCTCGTCGAGGCGTTCGCTGAGCCCGGCGAGCTCGGCGCGGTCGGCCTCCAGGGCCTGGGTCGCCGTGGCGATGCTGCGCTCGGTGCGCTCGGCTTCCGCCTTGGCAGCACGCACGGTGGCACCGAGGTGGCCGAGCCGTTCGGCGACGGCGGCCATCTTGGCGTCGGAGTCGTGCAGGGACTCCAGGGCCGCCTCCACGTCGTCCGCCGCGGCACGGCGGCGCTCCTGCACGCTGGTGAGGGCGAACCTGGCCTGCTCGCCGCGTCGGGTCGCATCGGCGACGCGGTCCCGGGTCTCGTCGACGGCCGACTGGATCTCGATGAGGCTCGGCGCGTGGCTGCTGCCGCCGCGGACGAAGCCGGGGGCGAAGACGTCTCCGTCGGCGGTCACGGCGGTGACCCCTTGCGCCCGGGCGACCAGGGCGGCGGCCAGGGCGGGGTCGTCGACGAGGGCGACGCGGTCGAGCAGCTGCTCGACGGCGGGGCGGACGGAGTCAGGAGCCTGGACGACGTCGCGCGCCCAGAGCGCCGAGCCGTCCAGGGCCGGCCAGGTCGCGGGGTCGCTGGACGTCGCGGTCTGGCCGACGAGGAACGCGGCCCGGCCGGCGTCGTCCTCGCGCAGCGTGAGCAGGGCGCGCGCCGCGTGGTCGACCGACTCGACGGCGAGCGCGTCCCCGGCCCAGCCGAGGGCTGCGGCGATGGCGGCCTCGTGGCCGCCCTTGACCTGCAGCAGCGAGGCGACCGTGCCGACGATGCCGTGCTGGGACTCGGCAGCGGCGAGCAGCGTGGCCGCACCGTCCTTGCGCGACAGGCTGAGCTCGAGGGCCTCGAGCCGCGCTGCGGAGGTGGTGCGGTCCCGCTCGGCGGTGCGCTCGGTCTCCTTGAGCTCCTCGACCTCGGCCTCGATGCCCTCGAGGACGGCCGCAGCCTTCTCGTAGGCGCTGTCCAGGCCCTCCTCGCCCTCCTCGTCGACGGCGACCGACGCCTCGAGCTGGGTGAACTCGCGCTCGGCGGTGGCGGCACGTTCCTGGGACTGCGCGACGATCCCGCGCAGGCGGCCGATCTCGGCCTCCCCGGCCTCGATCCGGCTGCGGCGGGCCCCGACCTGGCCGGCCAGCTTGGCCAGGCCCTCGCGGCGGTCGGCTGCGGCGCGGACCAGCCGCTGGAGGCGCTGCTGCTCCGCGGCATACGCCTGCTCGGCCTCGGTCCGCTCACCCACCGCGGCTTCGAGCGCCCGGGCGGCCTCGCGGACGTCGGCGAGCAGCGACTCCTCCTGCTTGCGCGCGTCGGCGGCCTGCGCCTTGAGCTCCTCGGGGTCGCGCCCGGTGGTCTGCTCGTCCTGGCTGTCCTGGCTGAGCAGCCGGACGCGTTCGGAGGCGAGCGACTCGGTCGAGGCCAGCTTGTCGCGCAGCTGCTGGAGGCTGAACCAGCGTTCCTGCGCCCGGCTCAGCTCGGGCGCCGCGTCCTGGGCCTGCTGCTCGAGGGTGTCCAGACGGCTCCGGAGGGTGGCCAGCCCCTCCTCGACCTCGGTGCGCTTGGCGATGAGCGCGGACTCGTCGGCGACCTCCTGCTCCAGCGTCGAGGTGAGCTGGACGAGGTCGTCGGCGAGCAGGCGCAGGCGGGCGTCGCGGGCGTCGGCCTGGATGCCCGCCGCGCGGCGCGCGGCCTCGGCCTGGCGGCCGAGGGGGCCGAGCTGGCGGCGGATCTCACCGGTGAGGTCGTTGACCCGGGTGAGGTTGGCCTCCATCGACTCGAGCTTGCGCAGCGCCTTCTCCTTGCGCTTGCGGTGCTTGAGGACGCCGGCGGCCTCCTCGATGAAGCCCCGGCGCTCCTCGGGCGTGGCCCGCAGGACGGCGTCGAGCTGGCCCTGCCCGACGATGACGTGCATCTCGCGGCCGATGCCGGAGTCGGACAGCAGCTCCTGGACGTCGAGCAGCCGGCAGGACGTGCCGTTGATGGCGTACTCCGAACCGCCGTTGCGGAACATCGTCCGCGCGATGGTGACCTCGGTGTAGTCGATCGGGAGCGCCCCGTCGGAGTTGTCGATGGTCAGCGCCACCTCGGCGCGACCGAGGGGCGCGCGACCGGCCGTGCCGGCGAAGATGACGTCCTCCATCTTGCCGCCGCGCAGGCTCTTGGCGCCCTGCTCCCCCATGACCCAGGCGAGGGCGTCCACGACGTTGGACTTGCCGGAGCCGTTGGGGCCGACGATGCAGGTGATGCCGGGCTCGAGGCGCATCGTGGTCGCCGAGGCGAAGGACTTGAAGCCCTTCAGGGTCAGGCTCTTGACGTACACGAGCGGGTCGGCTCCTTGCGGCAGGGGGTCTGGCTGGCTCCGGCGCCAGGGCCGCAGCGGTGCTCCAGCGGCGGTCGGACGCGCGGCTCACTGTACCGGCGCGGCAGCCGCGCACCCGGGAGCACGACCTCGCCCTGCGTTGCCTGTGCCGTATGGGGCGCAAGTGACGTCGTCGGGGCGAGCCCACCGGCGACAGCCAGCGGTCAGGACTTGGCGATCGCCTCGTGGTGGTGGATGACCTCCGCGATGACGAACCCCAGGAACTTCTCCGCGAACGTCGGGTCCAGCCCGGCGGTGTCGGCGAGATCGCGCAGCCGCGCGATCTGGGACTCCTCGCGCGCCGGGTCCGCCGGCGGCATACCCACCCGGGCCTTGAGCTCACCGACCTGCTGGGTGCACTTGAAGCGTTCGGCGAGCAGGTGGATCAGGGCGGCGTCGATGTTGTCGATGCTCGCGCGCAGGCGCACGAGGTCGGCGGACGTGGCGCCGGCGCTGTCGGGACCGGGCTGCGGGACGGGCTGGGTCACCCGGCAATCGTAGGCGCGCCCGCGCCGACGACGTCCCGCTGTCTCACGTGCTCCCGCACGCCCTCACGCAGCGAGTCGTTCTCGGCCTGCAGGCGCTCGACCAGGTGCTCCAGGTCGGCGACGCGGCGGCGCAGTTCGATGGTCTCGAGCATCAGTCGCTGGTCGTAGGCGACGCGGTAGCCGACCAGGGCCTTGGCCATGTGGACTCCTTGGAGACGGTTGGCGGCCGTCGTGGATCTGCCGGGGGGACCGTCTCTCAGCGTGACAGCCTCGCCGACGCTGGTCAATGGAGCGGCCCGGGCCGCCGGGCCCACCCTGCGCGGGCTACTTCTCGACGAACCCCGCCACCCCGTCCCGGGGCGCCCCGAACGACGTCACGCAGTTGTGTACCTCTCCGGGTCGCAGGTGCTGCGACGGTTTCTCCTCGAGCAGGGCGACCAGCCGGCGCACCTGGTCCTGCTCGCCCTGCGCCACGACCTCGACCCGGCCGTCCCCGGCGTTGCGGGCGTGGCCGACCAGCCCCAGCTCCAGGGCCCGGGCGCGCACCCACCAGCGGAACCCCACGCCCTGCACGTGACCGTGCACCCAGATGACCGCTCGAGCGGGACCGTCGTGATCCATCTGCACCACCCTCTCGACTCCTTTGTACCGCTGGGAGCGCCTCGCTGTCAGCCGCGCGGGCTCCGCGGGCGAGGCTGGCACCTCGGGCAGGAGAACGACGAGCGGTTCATGAACGCCTCCCGCCGGATCAGCGTCCCGCAGCGCTCACACGGCCGACCCTCCTGGCCGTACGCGTGCAGCGACCGGTCGAAGTAGCCCGAGGCGCCGTTGACGTTGACGTACAACGCATCGAAGCTCGTGCCGCCCTGCCCGAGCGCCTCGAGCATCACCTCGCGGGCGTGACCGAGGATGCGCGCGAGGGCCGGTCTGGTCAGGGAGGAGCACAGTCGTCCGCCGTGGACCTGCGCCCTCCACAGCGCCTCGTCGGCGTAGATGTTGCCGATGCCGGAGACGAGGGTCTGGTCCAGCAGGGCCCGTTTGACCGCCGAGTCCCGCAGCTTCATGCGCCGCACCACGGCCACCTGGTCGTAGGCCGCCTCCAGCGGGTCGGGGGCGATGTGGGCCACCGGTTCGGGCAGGCCCTCGGGGGTGAGGTCGGCCAGGGCCATGCCGCCGAACGTCCGCTGGTCGACGAACCGCAGCTGCGGGCCCTCGTCGGTGAAGTCGAACACGGCGTGCAGGTGCTTCTGCGGGGGCGCGTCCGGCGCCTGCACGAGCAGCTGGCCGCTCATGCCGAGGTGGGCGATCAGGCCCTGGCGCGAACCGTCCGGGGTCCGCAGCACGAGCCAGAGGTACTTGCCGCGGCGCCGCGCCGCCTCGACGTGGTTGCCGGCGAGCCGGTCGGCGAGGTCGAGCGGGCCGGGCTGGTGCCGCCGCGCGACGCGCGCACCCCTGAACTCGGCACGCCCGATGGTGCGGCCCACGACGTGGTCGGCCAGGCCGCGCCGGACCACCTCGACCTCGGGAAGCTCGGGCATGCCGGTATGGCGCGTGCTCGCCTAGGAGGGCGAACCGGCCACGGTCTCGTCGTCCGAGGGCTCATGGTCGGCGACCGCGACCACAGCCTCCTGCGCGGCAGCCTTCTGCGCGGCAGCCTGGTGCGCGGCAGCCTGGTGCGCAGCAACCTCCTGCGCGGCAGCGGCCTCGACGGACGCAGCGGCCTCGAGAGCGACTTCGGCGGCGGCTGCCGCCACGGCGGCCTCGGCTGCAGCAGCCTGGGCTGCGCGTGCGCTCAGCACCCGCCAGGCGAGCTCGGCGGCCTTCTGCTCGGCTTCCTTCTTCGAGCGTCCGGTGCCGGCGCCGAGCACCTCGGCGCGGACGATGGCGTGCGCGTGGAAGGTCTTCGCGTGGTCCGGGCCCTCTTCCTCGACGCGGTACTCCGGGACGCCGAGGGAGGTTGCCGCGGACAGCTCCTGCAGGCTGGTCTTCCAGTCCAGGCCGGCGCCGAGGGTGGCGCTGGCGGCCATGAGCGGGTCGAGCAGGTGGTGCACGAGCGTGGCCGCGGCGTCCATGCCGGCCGACAGGTAGACGGTGCCGATGACCGCTTCCATCGTGTCGGCGAGGATCGAGGCCTTGTCGCGGCCACCGGTGGTCTCCTCGCCACGTCCGAGCAGGACGTGGTCACCGAGGCCCAGCGTGCGGGCGACGTCGGCGAGGGCGCGCATGTTCACGACGGCCGCACGCAGCTTCGCGAGCTGCCCCTCCGGGAGGTCGGGGTGGGTCGTGTACAGCGTGTCGGTGACGACGAGCCCGAGCACCGAGTCGCCGAGGAACTCGAGGCGCTCGTTGTTGGGCAGGCCGCCGTTCTCGTACGCGTACGAGCGATGGGTCAGGGCGCGCTGGAGCAGCAGCTCGTCGACGGGTGCACCCACCACCTCGGTGAGGTCGTGGAGGAATCCGTCGACGGGCCGCTGCGTCTCGCTCTCCCCCACGGGGGACGGAGTGGAACTCACGCGAGGTCTGGCCGACTCAGCCCTGGTGCTCGGTGCGCTCGGCGACCGTGTAGTGACGACCCTTGTAGGAGCCACAGGACGGGCACGCGATGTGCGGCTGCATCTGGGCCTTGCACTGGGGGCACGTGGTCAGCGTGGTCGCCGTCGTCTTCCAGTTCGCGCGACGCGAACGGGTGTTGGAGCGCGACGTCTTCCGCTTCGGGACAGCCACGTCAGTTCCTCTTCTCTTCGATGGTGCTCTGGGTGGTGGTGCTGGCGTCGGCGGTCAGCGCGGAGAGCGCGGACCACCGGGGGTCGATCACTTCGTGCTGGTGGTCGGGATCGTCGGCCAGGCGGGCTCCGCACTCGGAGCACAGACCCGGACAGTCCTCTCGACACACCGGCTGGAACGGCAGTTCAGGCACCACCGTGTCCAGGAGCACGGACTCGAGGTCGAACAGGTCGCCCTCGAGGGTGTGCTCCTCGGTCTCGTCGTCGTCCGCCCCCACCTCGCGGTGGTGCGCGGCACGGTCGGCGTAGGCGAACAGCTCCTGGAAGTGACCGTCCACCTCGTGGACGGTCGGGTCCAGGCACCGCACGCAGGCGCCGGTTGCCGTGGCGTGGACCGAGCCGCTCACCAGAACTCCCTCGACCACGGACTCGAGCCTGAGCTCGAGCTCCATCGCCGCGCCCTGGGGCACTGCGACGACCTCCGTGCCGAAGTCGGCAGGTGCCTCGACGGTGCGCTGGACGCGCACCATGGAACCGGGTCGCCGACCGAGGTCCGTGGCGTCGAAGACCAACGGCGATCGAGGATTGAGGTGTTCCATGGCTCCAGCTGTCGAGTGGCTCGGCCGAGCGCCTCGGATGAGACGTAGACCGACGCACGAGGTTACCGGAGCGCGACCCACTCTCCCAAATGCACGGAGATCGACCCGCTGGTCAGGAGCGGTCCGGACGGCGGTCAGTGGCTCGACGGCACCTCGGGCAGGCGGTCGATCGCGGCGCCCAGGTGGGTCGCCAGGGTCCGCACGTAGGTCGCTGTGAGGTGGTCCCCGGCGCGGTGGATCGTCACGTGGCCGATGGCGACGGGGCACTGCCGCACCGGGCAGATGAAGGGCGTCAGGTCGATGATCGTGGTGCCCGAGGACCGTGCGGCGCGCTGCTGCGCCGGCAGGCCGCTGCCCGCGACCGCGGCCTCGCGGTCGAACGCGCACCGCGTCAGCTCGGTGGGGTGGCGAGCGGTGCAGACGTCGAGGTCGTCCGGCGACAGCGGGCTGTCACCGACCACGGCCAGCCGGGTCCCGAGGGCACGCACCTGCTGCCAGCGCTCCTCGAGGCCGGCCACGAGCGCATCGGGCGTGGCCGCGGCACCGTCCCACGCCGTCGCGGCATACCCCGAGGTCAGGAGCAGGTCCGGCGGGTCGGCGCGCAGCGCGTCCATGACGTGTCGGTTCCAGGTGTCGCAGGACGGGTAGGCCCGGCCCGCCTCCTGCGCGTGGCCCGCGGCGAAGGCGCACGCCGACTTGCCGTACGTGACGATCCGCCAACCCCGCCCCGGCGCGAGGCGTTCGAGGGCGGGCAGCCACTGCATGGCCTTGGAGTCCCCGACCAGGGCCACCGTGGTGGTCCCCGACCGGACGCCGAACTCGCAGCGCACCGGCACGGAGGTGAGGCGGTCGACCTGGCAGCGGTCCACGTCGGCGGCCGGCCGGTCCCGGCCCGCGAGCTGTGGGTCGGGGGTGAGCCACGTCCAGTCCTCGACGGCGTATGCGGAGGGGTCCGGGTCCGGGGGCGTCGTCAGCGTCGCGGCGCCCAGCTCGCCGACGGCTGGGACCACGCCCGCGACCGGGGTCGTGCGAAACGGCGAAGGCGCCTGGGTGAGGGGCAGCGCAGCGAGGGCGCCGGCCGTGGAGAGGGCCGCGCCGAGGACGAGCACCCGGCGGGTGTTCCCGGCGAGGGCGCGGCTGTGGTGGACCGGCTGCTCGAGGTAGCGGTGGCTGAGCCAGGCCGGTGCGACCGAGGCCAGCACGAGCAGGAGCTTCTGGGTGGGCGTGAGCCCCTGCAGGGCCCACTCGGCCAGGATGACGACCGGCCAGTGCCACAGGTACAGCGAGTAGGACAGTCCGCCGACCCAGACCATCGGCCGGGTGCCGAGCACGCGGACCGGCCCGGCTCCGGCTCGTGCGGCCGCTCTTGCTCCGTCGGCCGCTCCCCCGGCCGCTCCGGCTCCGGCGGCCGTTCCGGCTCCGGCGGCGGCTCCGCCTGCCCAGAGCACCGCGGCAGCCCCGACGGTGGGCAGCAGCGTCCACGGTCCCGGTGTGGTGGCATCCGCCGGGAGGCGCCAGGCCGCGCCCAGCACGGCGGCGAGACCGAGCCAGCCGACCACGGCCGGCAGGTGCCGCGCCCAGGGGGTCCTCGCCGGCCCGGGGTGCGGGCGCGCCTCCCGGGAGGCGCACCACACCGCGAGCGCGGCGCCGACCCCGAGCTCCCAGGCCCGGGTCGTGGTGACGAAGTACGCGCGGGCCGGGTCGAGGGCGCTGAGCCACACCGCATACGCGAAGGACGGCACGGCGAGCACCGCGAGGAGCAGCCCGACCGACCGCAGCGAGGGGCGCCGCCCGAACCGGCGCAGAACGAGCGCCAGCAGGATCAGTGCCAGCGGCCACACGACGTAGAACTGCTCCTCGACGGCCAGCGACCAGTAGTGCTGGACCGGCGAGGGCCGGGTGTCGGAGGCGAGGTAGTCGACGGCGCGGTGGGCGAACAGCCAGTTGACGCCGTAGAGGGCGGCGCCGGCGATGTCCGTGCCGATCTCGCGCCGGCGCAGCCCCGGGACGGCGAACCACGACACGGCGGCGGTCACTACGAGCACGAGGATGGCTGCGGGTAGCAGGCGACGGACGCGCCGTCCCACGAAACGGCCCCACGAGATCGTGCCGCTGGCCATCAGCTCACGAAGGAGGATCCCGGTGATGAGGAACCCGGAGATGACGAAGAAGACGTCGACGCCGAGGAAGCCGTTCTCCAGCGGCAGGCCGGCGTGGTAGATCAGGACGAGCAGGACGGCGACCGCCCGCAGCCCCTCGATGTCTGGCCGGAAGCGTTCGGGCCGCTGGGTCCGAGCGGTCAGGTCAGGACTCCCGCAGGCGGGCCACGAGGGCGTCACGGACCCGGTCGGTCACCAGACCGGTGACGTCGCCGCCGTAGCGGACGACCTCCTTGACCAGCGAGCTCGAGACGTGGCCGAGGCTGGGCTCCCCGGGGATGAACACCGTCTCCAGACCGGTGAGGTGGCGGTTCATCAGGGCCATCGGCAGCTCGTAGGCGAAGTCCGTTCCGCCGCGCAGCCCCTTGACCACGACGTCGGCGCCCACCGCCTTGCAGACGTCGACGAGCAGCTGTCCACCGAAGGTCTCGACCCGCACACCCGGCAGCTCACCGACGACGTCCTCGATGAGGGCGCGGCGTTCCTGCGGGGTGAACACGCCGTGCTTGGCAGGGTTGTGCAGCACCGCGACCACGACCTCGTCGTGCAGGGCGGCCGCGCGCCGGATGACGTCGACGTGCCCGAGGGTCACCGGGTCGTAGGACCCGGGGCAGACGGCTCGTCTGGGCGCACCGGTGGCCGGGGTGGGGACGGGGCTGGTCACAGCGGCACGCTAGCAGCGGGACCGCCGGTGCTCCTGCAGCGCGGCCCCGCCCCACCGGTCAGTGGGCTGTCACTCGTCCTCGTCCTCGTCCGCCGGCAGCAGTCCTTCCTTGTGCGCCTGGGCCACGATCTTGCGGACGCTGGCGATCGACCCGGCGTCGGCGTCGAGGAGGCGGTTGCGCTCGGTCGCCCACTTCTCCCCGAGGTCCTCGCGGACCTCCTGCGACACCTCGGTGCGCGCCGGGTTGAGGATGGTCTGCTCCTCCTCGCCGATGTGGTGGTTGAGGGCGGTGGCCAGGTCCTCGACGGCGTCGTCGAACTTCTGGGTGTCGGTGCCCTTGCACTCCAGGAGCGCGAGCAGCGCCTCGTTGCCCTCGGCGTGCTCCTCCTCACCGTGCTCGGCGTCGTGGCCGCTGATGGCGTCCTTGCGCTGCAGGTTGGAGTAGACCTTCGACTCCTCTGCCTCGCCGTGGGCGATGAGCACCGCCGAGAGGGCGGCGCGGGCAGCCTCGCGGTCGGCGGTGGCGTCGCGCAGGTCGCGCAGGAGGGTCTCGAACAGGCGGTGGTCCTCGAGGATGAGCTCGACGACGTCGCCGGAGGTGGGGCGGGGGATCTCGTAGTCCGTCATGGGATCACCTTCTCTCACCGGCGGCGGGGGCACATCTCGGGCCCGGATCTGCGACCGGGTCCCACCCACCGGACGCTCAGCTTGAGTCACGCGAGCGGCTGCGAGACGGTGGAGGTGTCCTGACCTCTAGGGAAAGAGAGAGCTCATGCTCACCCTGACCGAGAACGCCAGCACGATCGTCAAGACCCTGGTCGACCAGACGGAGTCCAGCCAGGACGCCGGCCTGCGCTTCAGCCAGGAGGACCCGTCCGCGGGCGCCCTCACCGTGACCACTGCCGAGCAGGCCATGCCCGGCGACGCCGTCGTCGAGCACGACGGCGCCAAGGTGTTCCTCGACGAGACCGCAACGGTCGCCCTCGGCGACCAGGTCCTGGATGCCAACGTCGACGAGGCCGGTGCCGTGCAGTTCAGCATCATCCCCTCGGCGGCAGCGACCGACTGAGGTACCAGCACGTCACGAAGGCCCGGACCACCCACTGGTCGCGGGCCTTCGTCGTGTCCGTCGTGTCGCGACGGCTTGGGCGCGCTCGGGCTCAGGCGATCTCGTCTGCGACCCGGGGGCCGGCGAACCAGATCCTCGTCTCGCCGTAGCGTCGCTCCCCTTCTGCCTCCCAACCCGCCGGCCAGCGCGGCTCGGGTGCCCGGGCGGACCGCTCGACGACCACCAGCGCGTCGCCGGTGAGCCAGCCGTGCTCGGCCAGCAGGACGAGGTCGCTGGCGAGCTCGTCCTCGGTGAGGGCGTACGGGGGGTCGCTGAAGGCCAGGCTGTACGGCTGGGAGGGTCCCGTCGCGAGGACCCGCGCCACGGTGGCCTGGCGCACGACCGCCCCTTCGACGCCGATCGACTCCGCGTTGGCCCGGGTCACCTTCGCGGCCGTCCGGTCGGACTCGACCAGGAGCACGGACACCGCACCTCGGCTCAGGGCCTCGAGCCCGAGCGCGCCGGATCCCGCGTAGAGGTCCAGGACCCGCGCCCCGGCCAGCACCTCGAGGTGCTCCAGCCGGGAGAACAACGCCTCGCGGACCCGGTCGCTCGTGGGCCGAGTACCGGCGCCCGGGGGCGTCGCCAGTCGCAGCCCGCCGGCCCGGCCGCTGATGATCCGCGTCACGTCGGCACGGTAACAGCGCTCGACGCCGGGCCCGTATGCGGCTCGTATGCGTCCTCGTACACGGCGCGCTCCTAGCGTCGCCGACAGGCAAGAGGGCAACGATGACGACGGGAGCGGCGTGGAGTACGTGGCACTGGGTGCGAGGAGCTTGATCGCCACCGTCCTCGTCGTGGCGACGGTCGCGAAGGTGCGCGACCTCGCCGGTCTCGCGCAGACCCTGCTCGGCTGGCGCCTTCTCCCACCCAGCCTGACAGGGCAGGTCGCCACCGCGGTCGTCACCGTCGAGGGTGGCCTCGCCCTTGCCCTGGTCGTCGCGCGGGGTGCGTTCCTCACCGCCGCGCTGGTCATCTCCTCGGTCTTCTTCACCGCCCTCGCCACGACGATCGGCTTCGTCCTGCGCCGGGGCACCATCGGCGCGTCCTGCGCCTGCTTCGGCAGCAGACCGTCCCGGCTCGGGCGACGGCACATCTGGCGGAACCTCGTCCTTGCCGGTGCGGGCCTCGTGGGCGCAGCAGGCGTGGGGACGTCGGCGCACACGGTCAGTCCCGGAGGGGCTGTCATCGCACTCACCGTGGGACTCGTCGGCGCGATCGTCGTCGTCACGCTCGACGCCCTGGTCGGGATCGTCAACCCCTCCCCGCGAGCCCTTCACAGCCCAAGCACCTGAGCCCGCACGCAACCCGAGATTGAGGAACCCATGTCCCTGTTGTCCGGCGCCGTCGTCGCGCTCGCCCTGCTGGTCGTGCTCAACCTGCTGCTGCTGACGGCCGTCGTGCGTCGGCTGCGCGAGCACCAGGTCCGCCTCGACTCGTTGCACGCCACAGGCCCGGGCGACCTCGAGATGCTCGCGGCTGGAGAACACGTCGGGGCGTTCACCGCCGTCGGCACCCACGGCGAGTCGATCACCCACCCGGGCAGCTTCGTCGACCGGACGCTGGTCGGCTTCTTCTCCCCGACCTGCCCCCCGTGCCACGAACAGCTACCCCTCTTCGTCGAACAGGGACACCGGGGGGCCCGCGTCCTCTCGGTCGTCCTCGACGACTCCAGCGCGACGCAGGCCCGGGACGAGATGACGGAGCGGCTCGGGGCGCTCGGGACGGTTGTCCTGGTCCAGCAGCAGGACCCGGTGGTCTCTGCCTTCCGGGTCAGCGCCTACCCGGCCGTGTTCACCGTCACCGAGGACGGACGGGTGGAGTCCAGTGGCCACACCGTGCTCGGACTGGCAGGTCTGCAGACCGTCTGATGCGACGATCCTCCTCTCGCGCGGCGCTGACCCTGGTGCTGCGTTCGGCCCGGTGGCACTTCCTGGGCAACGCGGTCATGGCCGTCCTGGCCGGAGCAGCCCCGGTCATCGCGGCCTGGCTGACCAAGGTCCTGCTCGACGGCGTCGCAGCCGGCGACTCGTGGACGGGGCTCGCCCCACCCTTGGCGGCGCTGGTGGCGGTGGCGGTACTGGTGGGCCTGCTGGGACCCTGGGGCGACTACCTCGGCTCCGAGCTCGGACGACGCACGGGGAGGATGGCCAAGCGCGACCTGTTCGCATCGGTAGGGCGGCTGCAGGGCATAGGCCGGTTCGAGGACCCCCGGTTCCTGAGCCAGCTGCGTCTGGCCGAGAACGCCGGTGGGACGTCGCCGGCGACCATGGCGCGGGGCGTGCTGGGGCTGGCGCGCGCGTCGATCACGGTCGTCGGCATGGTGGGCGCGCTCTACGTGGTGTCGCCCCTCCTGACGTTCGCGGTCGTGGCCGGGTTCGCGCCCGTGCTGGCAGCGGAGGTCAACCTCAACCGACGTCGGGTCCGCGCCCAGTGGCGGGCTGATCCCCACGAGCGTCGCGAGTTCTTCTACGCCTCCCTGCTGTCCGAGGTCCAGGCGGCCAAGGAGATCCGGCTGTTCGGCCTGACCCGATTCTTTGCCACGCGCATGATGGACGAACGCCGTGCTGCCGACGAGCTGCGCCGAGCCGTGGACCGCAGGGAACTCCTCATGCAGGGTGCCGCCTCCGTGCTGACCGCGGGGATCGGTGGCTGCGCAGTGGTCTGGGCCACCGGCAGCGCTGCACGCGGGTCCCTGTCCGTGGGAGGAATAACCCTGGTCCTGGCGGCGGTGGCCGGCCTGCAGAGCGCTCTCACCAGCGCGGCGGCCGCGCTCAGCTCGCTGCACCACGCTGCCGCTATCTTCGACCACCACGTCGCGGTGCTCGACGCACCGCCTGATCTGGACGCGCCGCAGGACGTCGGCCGGCCCGCCTCGCTGCCACCACTGCGCCAGGCCCTCGTCCTCGACGGCGTGTGGTTCCGCTACACCGACGACTCCCCTTGGGTCCTGCGGGATGTGAACCTCACCATCCCGGCCGGGTCCTCAGTCGGACTGGTCGGTCACAACGGCGCCGGCAAGAGCACGTTGGTCAAGTTGTTGTGCCGCTTCTACGACCCCAGCCGAGGCCGGATCCTCTGGGACGGGGTCGACATCCGCGACGTCCCGGTCCAGTGCCTGCGGGATCGTCTCGGCGCCGTGTTCCAGGACTTCATGTCCTATGACCTCACCGCTGCCGAGAACATCGCGATCGGCGACCTCGGGCAGCAGGGCGATCAATCCGTACCCTCTGCCGTCCGGGCCGCCGCCATCCGGGCAAACGCCGAGCGGGCCGGGGTGGCCCGGGACCTGGAAGGCCTCCCCCGGGGCTATGACACCTTGCTCAGCCGGGCGTTCTTCGACGAGATCGACGAGGAGGGCTCGGACCCGGGCACCCACGGCTCCTTCCTGTCCGGCGGCCAGTGGCAGAAGGTCGCCACGGCCCGCGCCATGATGCGCTGCGACCGCGACGTCATGATCCTCGACGAGCCGTCGTCAGGACTTGACCCTGCTGCCGAGCGGGACCTGCACCATCGCTTGGCCCAGGCGAGACGGGGGCAGACCAACGTGTTGGTGTCGCACCGCCTCGGTGCACTGCGCGACGCCGACCTGCTCGTGACGCTGGTGCAGGGCACCGTCGTCGAGACGGGTGACCACGACACGCTCATGGATGGCGGCGGGGTCTACGCCGAGCTCTTCCGCGCGCAGGCCTCCGGGTACCAGCTCGCGGGTGGTCAGCCGTGAGGCGTGCGCACCTGATCGCGGCCACCGTTGCTGCGGTGACCGCACTGAGCGGTCGCCGGTTGCGTCGTCGGGTCATGGTGGTGAGCATCATCGGCGACAGCATGTCGCCCACGTTCGGCTCCGGTGACCGCGTGCTCGTGGTGAGGAGCAGACCCCAGCGGCTGCGTGTCGGCGACGTGATCGTGCTCGCGCCGAACGCCACCGCACCACGTCCTCTGCCGGGTGGGCTCGTGGTCGAGTCCGGTGCAGAGGCCGGCTGGCTCATCAAGCGGGTGGCGGCGATGCCGGGCGACCGGGTACCAGGGCCAGTCACATCGCGCGTGCCGGGAGCCCTCGTCGGACCGGGGCGGCTCGTGGTGCTCGGGGACAACGCGCGGGTCAGCTACGACTCCAGACATGCGGGCGCCATCACCTTCGACCAGGTCGTCGGCCGCGTGGCACGACGACTCCCCACCGCCCCAGCGGTTCTCGGCCGGCAGGTGCAGCCGGCCCCCATACGTCCGGTCGACCGACCGGCGCACAACAAAGGAGATCAAAGATGAGTTCCTGGAAGAGCGTCCTCGACAGCGCCCTCGAGCGCCTGGTTCCGCACGCTTACGCGTCAGCGGGATGCGCGCCTGAGTACCGGACGGAGTACCGCTGCAACTTCAACACGCGGGAGCGCCAGAAGCGGACCTGCAAGCTGGAGCTCAACTGCCAGTGGAACTGCGGCCCCTGGACGTACACCGGCCAGAGCTGCTAGCTCGCCCTGCTAGCTGGTGACGCCCGGTGCGGGTGTCGAACGCATTCGCACCGGGCGGGCACCACGCTGGACTCCGGCCGCGTCCCACGCGCTCACGGCCTCTTCAGGCTGGAGCGAGGGACGCAGCGACAGGTGGGCCGCGCCGACCCTCGAGCGCACTCCGCGCAGGGTCGACCGGCTCGTCATGACCACCGCGGACGGACCGCAGCCGGGGAGCAGAGCCAACGCGTCGTCCTCGTCGGCAACAGCGTCGAGGACGACCAGGACCCGGCGGTTGGCGAGCAGTGACCGGTACAGCGCCGACACCTCCCCCATGGAGCAGCCGACGACCTCGCGTGGCCAGCCCAGGGCTCGCACGAAGGCGACGAGGATGGGGTGCGGGTCCCCATCGCACGCCCGGTCGCGACCGAGGTCGACGTAGAGGACGCCGTCAGGGAAGTCCGCCTCGTGGCGCGTGGCCCACTCCACGACCAGCGCTGTCTTGCCCACGGCTGCAGGACCCCTCACCAGCGCCACCCGCCCCGGGGCTCTCATCAGCTCCGTCAGACGTGTCAGCTCGGCCTCGCGCCCGACGAAGCCGAGGTGCCGATGCGGCAGCTGGTTGGGGCGCACCAACGGCATGGCTGGCACACGCGGGCTCTCCAAGATCCGCGACGGCTCGAGGGTGGGGTCACGAGCCAACATCCGCCCGTGGAGCGACGACAGTGCCATTCCGGGGTCGATGCCCAGGTGCGCCCGTAGTTGGTGCGCCGCCGAACGGTAGGCACCCAAGGCGCCGGC
Source organism: uncultured Actinomycetota bacterium (assembly GCA_963722015.1). Classification (GTDB taxonomy): domain Bacteria; phylum Actinomycetota; class Actinomycetes; order Actinomycetales; family Dermatophilaceae; genus Pedococcus. The sequence goes on from CAVRMT010000033.1 coordinate 84,197, forward strand.
CACGTCACCCTCGCGGTACAGCGCAGTCATGAGCAGCCGCCATGAACCCTCATGCGTCGGGTGCTCGTCGAGCACGGTTCGCGCTCCTTCGATCGCATCACGAGAGCGACCGAGCTCGAGCTGGATGGCGATCTCCTCCTGGGCGGCAACCACCGCCCCCTCGGAGAGCGCCTCCAGCTGCCGCCGCAGGCTCGACTCCCCGGGCAGGTCCGAGCGCGGACCGCCGCGGGAGAGACGCCTGGCCTCGGCGTAGTGGCGCAGGGCCGCTGGGCCATCCCCGGCGGCCCACGACGAACGAGCAGCAGCCACGTTGCCGCGGAACCGCTCGAGATCGAGCTCGCCCGGCCTCGTCCGCAGGAGGTAACCCCCCTGTACCGACTCGAGGCGGGCCCCCACGACGCGACGCAGGTCGGCGACGTAGTTGCGCAGGTTCGCCACCGCGGAACAGGGCGGATGGTCCCAGAGCAGGGCCTCCAACCGCGCAGTGGTCACGCACCGGTTGGCGTTGAGCAGCAGCGCGGCCAGGAGCCCCCGGCGCATGACTCCGGACACGACGCGTTCGACCCCACCAGAACTCACGCCGACCGACCCGAGCACGGTGAAGCCGAACTCGCCGCCCCGTGACGGTGCCGAATCCATGCCACCTCCCCCCATCGCAGGACGTGGGGGAGTATGTCCGCTCAACCGGAGGTCAGCAACCGGGAGGAAACGCCCATCACGGGCGCGCGCCCGGCTCAGGGCTGGTGGACGGTCGGGTCGTCGCGCAGCACGTCGAGCAGGAGCGCGAGCACGGCGTCGGGCCGCTCCAGCGACGGCATGTGACCGGCCCACTCGAGCTCGACGGCCTCGGCCCCGGGGATCTCGCTGACCAGCACCGCGGCGATCTCCCGGAACAGGTCGAGGTCGCGCGCTCCGGAGACGACGACCGTGGGAACCGCGATGTCGCCCGGCTCGACCTGGACGCGCCTCGGCGACGGCGGCGGGTCCTGCTCCTGCGCGGCGAGCTGCACCTCGAAGGCGCGCCGCTGCATACCGGCCAGGCGTTCACGGGTGGCGTCGTCGGCGCCCGGGCCCAGGAAGGTGCGGACGTTGAGCTCGACCGCCCCCTCGACGTCCCCGGTCTCGAGGAGGCGGTCCTCCTGCGCGCCGAACGCCCGGACGTCGCTGGTGGCCTCCACGCCCCGGTATGCCGCGCACAACAGGACCAGCGAGGACACCCGGGCCGGGTGCAGGGTCGCGAGCTCGAGGGCGACTCGGCCGCCGAAGCTCGATCCCACCACGGCTGCGTCGACGATGCCGAGGTGGTCGAGCAGGGTGTCGAGGTCGTCGGCGTCGGCGTACTCTCCCGGCGGCATCGGGGTCTGCCCGAAACCGCGGAAGTCGGCTCGTACCACGGTGAAGACATGGGCCAGCGCCGGCACGAGGTCGTCCCACATCCGGCGGTCGGCCACCCCGGCGTGGAGCAGCAGGATGGCGGGACCGGAACCCTCGACGTCGTGGGAGAGCAACATCTCGCCACCCTAGGGGCCAGATCCCCGTCGCGGCTGCCCAGTCTTTGAGCGTTCTACCCGGTCCTGGCCGGGTCAGGTCTTCAAAGACTCTCGGCAGGGCGGGGTTCGCCGAAGCCAGGCCGCGCCAGGAGGCGGGTCAGCCGCGTTCGAGGAAGGCGGCCTGCTCGGCGTCGAGGCGGTCGGCCACCGCGGCGGCGAGCTCGGGATGACGGGCCAGCTCGGGGTCGCGCGCCACCAGCTCGGCGGCGTCGTCCCGGGCCTGCCGGATGAGCTCCTCGTCGCGCACCAGCGACAGGAACCGGAAGCTGCCCCGCCCCATCGCCCGACCCGACCGGCCCCCGCCGCTCTGCTTCCCGCTGAGGACGTCACCCGTGCCGCGCAGCTGCAGGTCGAGCCGCGCCAGCTCGAACCCGTCGGTCGTCGCGGCCACCGCCTCGAGCCGCTCCATCGACGCCTCCGTCTCCGACGACGTCATGAGCAGGCACAGGCCACCGTGCTGGCCACGCCCCACGCGCCCGCGCAGCTGGTGCAGCTGGGAGACCCCGAACCGGTCGGCGTCGACGACGACCATGACCGTGGCGTTGGGGACGTCGACCCCGACCTCGATCACGGTCGTGGAGACCAGGACCTGCACCTCGCCGGCGTTGAACGCCGCCATGACGGCGTCCTTGTCCTCGGGCGCCATCCGCCCGTGCAGGACCGCCAGGGACAGCCCGGCCAGGGCGGGGTTCTCCCGCAGGGCGGCCTCGACGGCATACACGCTCGCCAGCTCCCGCGGTGCGACCAGCGGGCCACCGGCCTGCGCGCCACCGGCCTGCGGGCCACCGGCCTGCGCGTCACCGGCCTGCGCGTCACCTGCGTGCTGCTCACGCGGTGCACCCACCGCTCCAGGCTCGTCCCCGAACCCCTCGTCGCCCCAGCCGTCCTCGTCCGCTGCGCTCTGCGTCGGCGCAGGGGTGGTCGGCAGCTCCTCGTCGTCGGCCGAGGCCGCGCTGCCGGTCGGACCGGTCTCGTCGCCGATCCGGGGACACACGACGTACGCCTGTCGCCCGGATCGCACCTCCTCGGCCACGCGCTCCCACGTGCGCTGGACCCAGGCGGTCCGCTCGGACGGCACGACGTGGGTGGCGATCGGCGACCGGCCGCGCGGCAGCTCGGACAGCGTCGAGGTCTCCATGTCGCCGAACACCGTCATCGTGACCGTGCGCGGGATCGGGGTCGCCGTCATCACGAGCACGTGCGGAGGTTGGGTTCCCTTCTCGCGCAGGGCATCTCGCTGCTCGACGCCGAACCGGTGCTGCTCGTCGACGACGGCGAGCGCGAGGTCCTGGAACTGCACCTTCTCCTGGATGAGCGCGTGGGTGCCGATGACGATGCCGGCGTCGCCACTGGCGGCCTGCAGCAGGTTCTCTCGGCGGGCAGCCGTCGGCTGGCTGCCGGTGAGCAGGGCCACCCGGGTGCCGATCTCGCTCCCACCGAGCAGGCCACCCTCGGCGAGGTCGCCGAGCATCGCCGTGATCGACCGGTGGTGCTGTGCTGCAAGGACTTCCGTCGGGGCGAGCAGCGCAGCCTGTCCCCCGGCGTCCACCGCGGCGAGCATGGCCCGCAGCGCGATGATGGTCTTGCCGGAGCCGACCTCGCCCTGCAGGAGACGGTTCATCGGTATGTCGCTCGCCATCTCCTGCGCGAGGGTCCGGCCCACCTCGCGCTGCCCCGCGGTGAGCTCGAACGGCAACCGCTCGTCGAACGCCGCCAGCAGTCCCCCGGCGCGCGGGGTCCGCCCCGTCGTGCGATCGGCAGCCCGCTGCGCGCGGCGCTGCGCCAGCAGGACCTGCAGGACCAGGGCTTCCTCGTAGCGCAGCCGGTGCCGGGCCCGCTGCACCTGCGGGAACGCCGCCGGCACGTGGATCCCGCGCAGCGCCTCGAGCCGGCCGGGCAGTCCGTGGCGCGAGCGCAGGTTCGCCGGCAGCGGGTCGGGGACCTGCTCGAGGTGGTCGAAGACGATGCGCACGCACTCGGCGACCGACCAGTTCTGCAGACCCTTGACCTGCAGGTAGACCGGGATCGGCCCGCGTTCGGTCGCCGCGCTACCCAGGCCACCCTCGACGACCTGGTAGGCCGGGTGGGTCAGCTGCCAGCGGCCGCGGTACATGCCGACCTCACCGGCGAAGACGGCGCGGACACCGGGCAGCAGGGCGTCCTTGTGGCCCCAGGCCTTGAAGAACGCCAGGTCGACGTCGTTGCGCCCGTCGGTGATGGTGACGTTGAGCATCTCGCCGCGGCGCTTCTGCATCCTGCGCGTGACGGCGGTCTTGACCTCCGCCACGGCGACGACGTACTTGCCGACGTGCAGGTCCGACAGGTCCGAGGTGTGCTCGAGGTAGCGGCGCGGCCAGAACTCCAGCAGGTCACCCACCGTCGCCAGGTTGCGGTGCTTGGCCAGCGTCCCGGCCGTCCTGGCCCCCAGGACCTTGTCCAGCCTGGTGCTCTCGTCGACCACGCCTACTCGACTCCCAGCAGGAGCGGGTAGTGCGGCTGACCACCGTCGATGACGGTGACCTCGACGTCGCGGTGACCACGCTCGATCCGGGCTGCCAGGGCCTGCACCAGACCGTCAGGCGCGTCCTGCCCACCGATGACCGTGACCAGCTCGCCCCCGCTGGCGAGCAGCCGCCCGACGACGTCGATCGCCACCTCGGTGAGGTCGTGGCCGACGACGACGACATCGCCGCCCACGGCGCCGAGGACGTCGCCGGCCTCGCACGGGCCCGCGCTGGTGAGGGCCTGCTTGCTCGCCATCGCCACGGCACCGTGACGGGTGGCCGCCGCGGCATGGCTCATCTCGGCGGCGTTGCGGGCCGCCGAGGTGCGCTCGTCGAACACGGCGAACGCGGCCAGCCCCTGGACGGCCGTCCGCGAGCGTACGAGGTGGACGTCCAGGCCCTCCTGCTCTGCGGCACTCGCCGCGGCCCGTGCGGCCATCTCGGTGTCCCGGTCGTTGGGCAGCACGATGACCGACAGCGCGTGCGAGGCGCGGATCGCGTCGAGGAGCTGGCCCGTCGACGCCCGTCGGCCGGGACCGCTCGCCACGACGACGGCGCCAGCCTCCTCGAACACCGCGGCCAGCCCCGGGCCGGCAGCACACGCCACGACCGCGACCCCGGTGGCGGGCTGGCGGTGTGCCGCCTGCTGGTCGAAGTGGGTGACGCGCACGCGGTAGGGGCGACCCGCATCCAGCCCGGCCTCGATCGCTGCGCCGACGTCGTCGACGTGGACGTGGACGTTCCAGAGCTCGGGTCCGCCCACCACCAGCAGCGAGTCGCCTAGCCCGTCGAGGACGTCGCGCAAGGTCGCGGCCCGTTCCTCGTCGCTGTCGCGCAGGAGGTACATCACCTCATACCCGGGTCCCCCGGCCGTCCCGTCGTGCCCGCTGGTGGGCCCGCCCCCGTTGCGCCCGGTGGGCTCGACGACGCCCCCCTGGCGGCTCCAGTCCTCGCGGCGGCGCAGGGAGGGGTCCTCGGCGAACGGCTCCATCCGCTCGCCGATGTGGGTGGCGTCCTGGTGCACCACCCGCGCGAGCGCCTCGAGCAGGAGCAGGTACCCGGCCGCGCCGGCATCGACGACCCCGGCGCGTTCCAGCGCGGCCAGCTGGCCCGTGGTGGCCCTCAGCGCGTCGGTGGCCGCGTCGAGCGCGGCCTCCGCGACCGCTGCCAGCCCACCCCCGACAGCGGCCGAACCGGCTGCTGCTGCCGCCTTGGCGACCGTGAGGATGGTCCCCTCCTCGGGCCTGGTGACGCTGGCGTAGGCGCGGGCGCTCGCGCGCCCCAGCCCGTCGGCGATCACCCCGGCCCCGGCCTCGGGCAGACCGCTGTCGGCGATGGCCTCCGCGAACCCGCGGACCAGCTGGGACAGGATGACGCCGGAGTTGCCTCGGGCGGTGAGCAGCATCGAGCGCGACAGCGCGGAGCACTCCTGCTCCAGGGAGGCCGAGCCCAGGATGCCGGCGCGCTCGTGCTCGGCCCGCACGGAGTCGAGCGCGGCATCGAGGGTGAGGTAGAGGTTGGTGCCGGTGTCACCGTCGGGGACGGGGAAGACGTTGAGCGCGTCGATCTCGGCCCGACGAGCCGCGAACGCCATCCGCGTGAGCACGGCCCACCGCCGCGCATCGACGGCAGTGAGGGCTTCGAGCACGGTGGCAGGCTAGTACCCAGCACCCCCGTGAGCCCCGTTTTGGTCGCAGGACCCCTCCTCGGCTACTCTTGACCGGTTCCCGTGGTCCTTCGTGGTGCTGGCGTGTGCCTTCATCCGGCCCGCGGGAAATCCAAGTCTTGTCACCATCGAATCTCAGGAGAACCCCGTGGCTGCCAACTGCGACGTCTGCGGCAAGGGACCGAGCTTCGGTCACAACATCTCGCACTCGCACCGCCGCACCAAGCGTCGCTGGAACCCCAACATCCAGCGCGTGAAGGCTCTGGTGGGCGACGCGGGAGTGACCCCGAAGCGTCTCAATGTCTGCACCTCGTGCCTCAAGGCCGGCAAGGTCAAGCGCTGACCCTGTCCGACCGGTACTGATCGAAGCCGACCCTCCCCTCGTGGGACGGTCGGCTTCGTCGTTCCCCGTGCAGCGCGCGTGGGCCCCGCGCCAATGGGCACCCCGCGCCTGAACACGCCTCAGCCCGCGAAGTGGTCCCAGCCACGAGGCGCCTGGGCGACCCCGTCGAGGGTGACGCCCGACCCCTCCTCGACCCGGCCCAGCGCGCGCCAGCCGGGCGGCAGCGGGCCCCTGAACGTGGCGAGCAGGCTGTGCTCCTCACCCCCCGCGAGCACGCACTCCAGAGCCGCGTCACCGACGGCTCGGTGCAGCACGTCGAGGTCCGGCTGCAGCAGCTCGTGCTGCAGCGCCATACGGACCCCGCTCGCGGCGGCGATGCGTGCGCCGTCGCGCAGCAGTCCGTCCGAGACGTCGAGCATGGCGCTGGCACCGCCGTCGGCCGCGGCCGGACCTGCCGCCACCTCGACCACGGGTCGCAGGTGGTGGGTCACGCAGTCGCCTCGGGCCCCCGTCCGGTCGTCACGCGCTGCTGCGTCCTGCTGCAGCAGCAGCAGCCCCGCGGCCGAGCGGCCCAGCGTGCCGTGCACCGCGATCGTGTCACCGGGACGGGCACCGCTGCGCAGCACGGGGTCCCGGCCCTGCAGGTCGCCCAGTGCGGTGATGGACACCATGACCGTGCCGGCGGGTGCCGAGGAGAGATCGCCACCGGCGACCGCGACCCCGCCGTCGTGGGCCAGCCCGCCCAGCGTCCGTGCGAAGGCCACGGCCCAGTCGGCCGGAGTCGACGGATCCGCCACGAGGGTGACGACCAGCGAGGTGGGGACGGCGCCCATGGCGGCCACGTCGGCGACGTTCTGGGTGAACGCCTTGGTGGCGACGTCGGCGGCGGTCGACCATTCGTCGAGCCAGTCACGGCCACGCACCATGGCATCGGTTGTCACCACCACCGACCCGCTGGAGGCCAGCACCGCCGCGTCGTCACCCGGTCCCACGAGCACCCCTGCACGGGCGCGGAAGAACGGGAGGATCTCGGCGAGCAGCGACGCCTCCGAGACCTGCGCCAGCGTGCGACCGGCCTTGACCATGACTTGACCTCCTCGTGACAGCCCGGGGCAGACGGCCGGGACACGGGCACGGTAGCGTCTGCCCTGGCCGTGGCGATCTGCTGCGGCCTGGTTGTCTCGGGGCGCCGATGCCCCGGCCAACCGGACATGACATGTCCATCTTCGACAGAAGTGAGGTGCTCAGTGGTGGTCCAGGCCTACATCCTGATCCAGACCGAAGTCGGCAAGGCAGCGACCGTCGCGGAGGCCATCGCCGGTATCTCCGGTGTGGTCCTGGCCGAGGACGTCACCGGCCCCTACGACGTGATCGCCCGCGTCGAGGCCAACACCGTCGACGAGCTGGGCAAGCTCGTCATCGCCAAGATCCAGGACGTCCCGGGCATCACCCGGACCCTGACCTGCACCGTCGTCCACGTCTGAGGTGCACCGCGCCGCCCGCCGGCGCCTGCTCGTCGCTGCCGCCGGCCTCCTCCTCCTCGGGGTGGCCGGCGGTGTGCTGTACGCCGTGCAGTCGCCGCCGGGGATCGCCGCACCGGCCCACGTGGTCGAGTGCGAGACCCCCATGACCCAGATGCCGAAGACGGTCGGCGACCAGCCCGCCGGCGACGTCACCGTCGCCGAGGGCACCGACCCGCGCGACGTACGGCAGTGGGGCGACCCGGCCATCATCGCGACCTGCGGCTGGCCGGCCCTGGGCCCCACCTCGGACCAGTGCCTCGACGTCGACGGCGTCGACTGGGTCGCCCACGAGCTCAGTGACGGCGTCCGCTTCACCACCTTCGGCCGCGACCCGGCCATCGAGGTCCTCGTCCCCGACGCCTACGCCCCCGCCCCGCTGCTGCTCCCCGCCTTCAACCCCGCCGCCCGGGCCCTGCCCGAGAACGGTCGCACCTGCAGCTGACCCCGCCCCATACCCCCATCTCCCTAACCTTTGCTAGCAAAGGTTGGCGGAATCCGGACACTTTCCACGGTGTCCACCTTCAGCTAACCCCTGCTAGCAAGGGTTGGCGGAACGAGCCGGGGGGACGGGTGCGCGGTACTGGTGCGCGGGTATGGGGTCAGCGCAGGCCGGTGGGGCGGGTCAGCGCCAGCTGCAGCAGCTCGTCGATCAGGTCGGCGTAGCTCAGCCCGGACGCCTGCCACATCTGCGGGTACATCGAGTGCGGGGTGAAGCCGGGCATCGTGTTGATCTCGTTGACGACCACATCGCCGGCCTCGGTGTAGAAGCAGTCGACCCGCGCCAGTCCTTCGCACCCCAGCGCCTCGAACGCCGCCGCCGCCAACCGCTGCACCTCGGCCGTGACGGCCTCGGGGACGTTGGCGGGGCAGGACAGGACTGCTCCGTCGTCGAGGTACTTGGCCTCGAAGTCGTAGAACTCGTGCCCCCCGGCCGCGGTCACCTCGATCTCGCCGACGTGGGAGACCCGCGGCGCATCGGTGCCGCGGCCCTGCAGGACGGCGCACTCGATCTCACGACCGACGATGCCCTGCTCGACGACGACCTTGAGGTCGTGCGTGCGCGCCACCTCGATCGCGGCCTCGAGGGCCTCGGGCGTGGCGACCTTGGAGATGCCCATGCTCGACCCGGCCCGGGCCGGCTTGACGAACACCGGGTAGTCCAGCGCGGCGACCGCGTCCATCGCCGCCGCCTTGTCGCGCCGCCACTGCGCGTCGGTGATCACGGCATACGGCCCGACCGGGAGCCCCGCGCCGGCGAACAGCACCTTCATGTGGTGCTTGTCCATGCCCGCGGCCGAGGCGAAGACCCCGGAGCCGACATAGCGGATGTCGGCCATCTCGAACATGCCCTGGATGGTTCCGTCCTCGCCGAACGGGCCGTGCAGCAGCGGAAGGACGACGTCCACCTCACCGAGGGAGCGCGGCACCTCGCTGGCCTGCAGGCTCACCAGCGTGCGGTCGGTGGTGGCCAGCGGCACCACCACACCGGCCCCCTGCGGCGAGACCTCGGGGGTGCGGTCGGCGGTCAGCTCGAGCTGCTGCGGGTCACCGTCGGAGAGCACCCAGTGGCCGTCGCGGGAGATCCCGATCGGGACGACGTCGTATGCGTCGCGGTCGATGGCGCGCATCACCCCGGCCGCGGTCGCACAGGACACCGCGTGCTCCGAGGAACGCCCACCGAAGACGATGGCGACGCGGGGCTTGCGGTGGGCTGCGGGCTGGTCCGTGGTCATCGCGGACGAGCGTATCCCGCTCACCGGGCGGGCACGGAGCGCGGCTCGCGGACGGCGCCACCTACGCTGGCGGCGTGAGCCACGAGCAGCTGTCCCCCGCCTCCCGCGTCGTCGCCCTCGGCCGCCCGCCGCGCGACCCGGGGGCCGGTGTCAACGCACCCCTGGAGTTCTCCTCCACCTACATCGCCGACGGCCCGGTCAACTACGCCCGAGCCGGCAACCCGACCTGGACGGCCTTCGAGGAGGCGCTCGGCTCGCTCGAGGGTGGCGACGCGCTGGTCTTCGCCTCCGGCATGGCGGCCGTCTCGGCGGCGCTCTCCCTGGTCCCCCACGGCGGAGCGGTCGTCGTGCCCCACCACGCCTACAGCGGCACCACGGCCCTGCTCGAGCAGCTGGCCGCCACCGGCGCTGCGCAGGTCCGCCGGGTCGACCCCACCGACCAGGCGGCGGTGCAGGCGGCACTGGTCGGCGCGGCCATGCTGTGGCTGGAGTCCCCGACCAACCCGATGCTCGAGGTGTCCGACGTGCGGGCCCTGTCGGCCATGGCCCGCGAGGCCGGCTCGGTGGCTGTGTGCGACAACACCTTCGCCACCCCGCTCGTCCAGCGCCCCCTCGAGGACGGCGTCGACATCGTCCTGCACTCGGTCACCAAGTACCTGTCGGGTCACTCCGACGTGATCCTCGGCGCCCTCGTCACCGCCGCCACCGAGGCCGGCGCGGAGCTGCGGACCCGGCTGTCGACGGCCCGCCTGCTCGGCGGCGCCATCGCCGGACCCATGGAGACGTGGCTGGCGCTGCGCGGTCTGCGGACCCTGCACGTGCGCCTCGAGCGCGCCACGGCCAACGCCCGGGAGCTCGCTGCCCGCCTCGAGCGCCACCCCCGCGTGACGACCACCCGCTACCCCGACTTCGGGGCGATCATCGCGATCGAGGTACCCGGCGGGGCCGAGGCGGCCGAGCGCGTCGCCGCCGCGACGACCCTGTGGACCCACGCCACGAGCCTCGGGGGGGTCGAGTCCCAGATCGAGCGACGTCGCCGCCACCCCGCCGAGCCCCACAGCGTGCCGGACAACCTGTTGCGCCTGTCGGTGGGCATCGAGGACGTCGAGGACCTCTGGCACGACCTCGACCAGGCCCTGCGCGCCTGACCCGGCAGCGCCCGACCCGGCGACCCCTGACCCGGCGAGGCGGTGACGGCATCGACGTGGCGGCAAGATGTCGCCTCACCGTCGGATGAGGTCGATCTGCCACCCTGTCGAGGGGGTAACCGCCTGAGGGCTACGGAGCCTCTTTCTTGAGGGAGCGCAGCATCAGGGCTCCGACGACCTCCTGCGGGCTGCGGCCGTCGTGCACCACCGCGGCCACCTGCTCGATGATCGGCACCGACACCCCGTGGTCGTGCGCCAGCTGCAGGATGGACTCGCAGGACTTCACGCCCTCGGCCGTCTGCCGGGTCACCGCGACGACCTCCTCGACCGTCATGCCCCGGCCGAGGTTGAGGCCGAAGGTCCGGTTGCGGGACAGCGGCGACATGCAGGTCGCGATGAGGTCACCCACGCCGGCCAGGCCCGAGAACGTCACGGGGTCGGCCCCCAGCTTCATCCCGAGCCGGGTCGTCTCCGCCAGGCCGCGGGTGATGATCGAGGCCTTGGAGTTGTCACCCATGCCGAGGCCCTCGGCCATGCCGACCGCGAGCGCGATGACGTTCTTCACGGCACCGCCGAGCTCGGCTCCGACGACGTCGGTGGTCGTGTAGGGGCGGAAGTAGGGCGGGTTGGAGGCCTCGGCGACCATCTCGGCCACCCGTTCGTCGACACAGGCCACGACGCTGGCGGCGGGCTGCTTCTGGGCGATCTCCTTGGCCAGGTTGGGTCCCGACACCACCACGATCCGGCCCGGTTCGATGCCTCCTGCCTCGGCGATGACCTCGCTCATCCGCCTGGTCGTGCCGAGCTCGACGCCCTTCATGAGCGACACGATCGCGGCACCGGCGGGCAGCGCGTGGCTCCACTCGGCCAGGTTGGCCCGCAACGTCTGCGACGGCACGGCCAGGACGACGATGTCGGCGCCGGCGGCGGCCTCGACGGGGTCCGTCGTGGCGCGGATGCCCTCGGGCAGCGAGATCCCCGGCAGGTAGTCCTCGTTGCTGCCGGCGTTGATCTGGTCGACCATCTCCTGGCGGCGTCCCCACATCGTCACGGGGGTGCCCCCGTCGGCCAGCACCGCGGCATACGCCGTGCCCCAGCTGCCGGTGCCGAACACCGCAGCCCTGGTCATGCGCCCTGTCCCTTGCGGTGGAAGTTGCCGGTCTCCGGCAGGCCGTGCTTGCGCGAGTCGAAACGCTCGGGCGGCGCCTTCTCGCCCCGGATCCCCTCCAGCTGGACGGTGATGGCGTCGACGATGCGGTCGGTGGCCTCACGCAGCAGCGGGCCGGTGACGGGCTGGTCGTACAGGTCGCTGAGGTCCACCGGCGGGCCTGCGGACAGCTGCACCCGGGTGCGCGGGAACAGCTTGGGCTTCTTGGAGTACGGAGCGAGCATCTCCTGCGGCCCCCACTGCGCGACGGGGATCACCGGACACCTGGTGGTCAGCGCGATGCGGGCCGCGCCGGTCTTGCCGACCATCGGCCACAGCTGCGGGTCCCGGGTCAGGGTGCCCTCGGGGTACACCCCCACGCACTTGCCCGCGTCGACCGCAGCCACCGCGGCCCGGAACGCGTCTGCCGCACGACCGGTGTTGCGGTACACGGGAATCTGTTCTGCGCCGCGCAGGATCGCCCCCGCGACGGGGATCCGGAAGACCGCCTCCTTGCCCAGGAAGTACGGCGGGTGACCGCTGTCGTAGAGGAAGTGGGCGAAGGTGAACGGGTCCGCGTAGGACAGGTGGTTGGGGCAGGCGATGAACCCTCCCGAGGTGGGAAGGTGCTCGGTCCCCCGCCAGGTCCGCTTGGTCAGCAGCAGCATCAGGGGTCGCACGATCGCCACCGCCAGTCGGTAGGCGAAGGGCAGGGTGCGTGTGCCGCTGGCGGTCACGTGGGGTCTCCGTGGTCAGGATCGGGGGCGACGCGTCGAGTGTGCATCCTCCCGGCTCCGGGGGTCGGTGTCGAGCAACCGCGCCACCACTGCGACGATCAGGGCGATGACCTCAGCGCGTCCCGTCCCGGCCGGCCTCCCGTGGCGCCTCGTGGTGCCCGTCAAGGGTGGCGCGGGTGCCAAGTCCCGCCTGCACCCGCCGGCCGGCGTCGCCCGGGAGGACCTCGCGCTGGCGCTCGCCACCGACTGCCTCACCGCCTGCTGCGCCGGTATGCCGCCTGCTCACGTCATCGTCGTGACCTCCGACCCGAGGGTGGCCGGGGTCGCCCGCCGGCTGGCCACCGTGGTGGTCGCCGACCCCGGTGCCGGGCTCAACGCCGCGGTCGAGGCCGGGCGCGACCATGCGCTGGCCGGGTCACCCGGCGCCCCCGTGGCGGCCCTGCTCGGCGACCTTCCCTCCCTGCGCCCGGCGGACCTGGTGGCGGCACTGACCGCCGCGGCGGCATACCCGCTCGCGGTGGTGCCCGACCTGGCCGGAAAGGGTTCCTCCTTGCTCACAGCCGTGGACGGGGCCGGGCTGCGGCCACGGTTCGGTGAGGGCTCGGCAGCCGCACACGTCGCCGGCGGTCACCACCGGCTCGAGCTGGACCTCCCGAGGCTGCGCACCGATGTCGACGACGACACCGCGTTGGCTGCCGCCGTGGCGATCGGGGTCGGTGTCGCCACGGCAGCCGTGCTGGCGGGGAGCGCCTGAGCGCACCAGCTCGCTGGTCGCACGACTACGCTGCCACCCATGCAGGGCAGCGTGCACACCTTCGACGAGCAGACCGGCGCCGGTTCGCTGCTGCTCGATGACGGCCTCGAGGTGACCTTCACCGCCGACGTGTTCGGTGCCAGCGCACTGCGGCACCTGCGCTGCGGCCAGCGGCTGAGCCTGACCCTGGCCGACGACGGCCGCGCCGTCACCAGGCTCTGGATCGTCGGCATCGGCGACGACCAGGTCATCGGCTAGCGGCTGCGGCCGGTGCGGTCGTGCGGTCCCGTCCCGGGCGACCGGCCCGACGACGCCTCGCGCTCAGCCCACCTCGTAGTCGGCGCCGAGCGAGTCCAGCTTCTCCGAGAACCGTTCGTAGCCGCGGTAGATCAGCTCGATGCCGTGGACCTTGGACTGCCCCTCCGCGGCCAGCGCCGCGATGAGGTAGCTGAAGCCACCGCGCAGGTCGGGGACCGTGATCTCGGCGCCACGCAGCGGCGTGGGCCCGGAGATGACGGCGCTGTGGCGGAAGTTGGCCCGTCCGAAACGGCACGGTGAGCCGCCCAGACAGTCCTTGTAGAGCTGGATGACGGCGCCCATCTCCCCCAGGGCCTCGGTGAAGCCCAGCCGGTTCTCGTAGACGGTCTCGTGGACGATCGACAAACCGCTGGTCTGGGTCAGCGCGACGACCAGCGGCTGCTGCCAGTCGGTCATGAAGCCCGGGTGGACGCCGGTCTCCATGACCAGGGAGTTGAGCGTTCCGCCGGCGTGCCAGAAGCGGATGCCCTCGTCGTCGATGTCGAAGTCGCCGCCGATCTTGCGGAAGACGTTGAGGAAGGGCATCATCGCCTGCTGCTGGGCGCCGCGGACGTAGATGTCGCCCTTGGTCGCCAGCGCCGCGCACGCCCACGAGCCGGCCTCGATGCGGTCGGGGATGGCGAGGTGGTCGTAGCCACCGAGCCGGTCGACCCCGTCGATCTTGATGACCCGGTCGGTCTCGACGCTGATGATCGCGCCCATCTTCTGCAGGACCGCGATGAGGTCGAGGATCTCGGGCTCCACGGCGGCGTTGCGCAGCTCGGTGACCCCCTGGGCCCGGACGGCGGTCAGCAGGACCTGTTCGGTGGTCCCGACCGAGGGGTAGGGCAGCTGTATGCGTGTGCCCTTCAGCCCGTGGGGGGCGGTCAGGCGCAGGCCGTCGGGCCGCTTCTGGACGTCCGCGCCGAACTGCCGCAGCACGTCGAGGTGGTAGTTGATGGGCCGTTCCCCGATCCGGCAGCCACCGAGGTCAGGGATGAAGGCCTCACCGAGGCGGTGCAGCAGCGGTCCGCAGAGGAGCACCGGCACGCGGGAGGACCCGGCGTGGGCGTCGATGTCGGCGACGTGCGCCTGCTCGACGTTGGTGGGGTCGAGGAGCAGCTCGCCGTCACGGTCGGTCGAGTCGATCTTCACGCCGTGCAGCTCGAGCAGACCCGAGACGATCTTGACGTCGGAGATCTCCGGGACGCCTCGCAGGCGGCAGGGATCCTCCGCCAGCAGCGCCGCCACCATGGCCTTGGAGACCAGGTTCTTGGCCCCACGGACCTCGAGGTCTCCGACCAGGGGCGAGCCACCGTTCACGGTGAGGATGTTTGCCATGGCGCAAGCATCCCACCAGCGCTCTCGACCGTGCGACAGAGGCCGACACCCGGACGGGGTGTCGGCCTCTGTCGGCAGGTCAAGCAGCGTCAGAGCAGCGGTGGGCGGTCAGGCCTTCTTGGCCGTGCGCTTGGCTGCGGTCTTCTTCGCGGGCGCGGCCTTCTTGGCCGGTGCCGCCTTCTTGGCGGGCGCCGCCTTCTTCGCCGGTGCCGCCTTCTTCGCGGGCGCAGCCTTGGTCGCCACGGCCTTCTTGGCCGGTGCCGCCTTCTTCGCGGGCGCCGCCTTCTTCGCCGGTGCCGCCTTCTTCGCCGGTGCCGCCTTGGTCGCCACGGCCTTCTTGGCCGGTGCCGCCTTCTTCGCCGGTGCCGCCTTCTTCGCGGGCGCCGCCTTGGTCGCCACGGCCTTCTTGGCCGGTGCCGCCTTCTTCGCGGGCGCCGCCTTCTTCGCGGGAGCAGCCTTCTTCGCCGCAGCGGTCTTGGACGTGCCCGCCGCCGCGCGGGCACCGGCCACAGCGGCCTTGGGCAGCGAGCGCGGGTTCTTCACGACCGTCTTGAAGGCCGAGCCGGCCCGGAACTTGGGAACGACGGTCTTCTTGATCTTGACCGAGGCGCCGGTCCGCGGGTTGCGGCCGGTCCGGGCGGCGCGAGCGACCTGCTCGAAGGTTCCGAACCCGGTGATGGCGACGCTGCCGCCCTTGGCGACCTCACGGATGATCACGTCGACGACGGCGGTGAGCGCGTCACTTGCCGCCTTGCGGCTGCCCAGACGGGACTCGAGCTCCTTGATCAGTTCTGCCTTGTTCACGGCTTCCCCTCCACAGGGTTGGTGGTGTCGAACCCCATAGTCCGACGAAGTGGGCGGCCGAGCTACTGCCCGACGTGCGTCCGACGTTAGGGCTGTTGGACGCACTAGTCCACCATCGCGACACGCTGATCCATTGTGTCGCAACGGATTCAGGCTCGATCCCATCGTCGAGAACGCACTGTCACAGCGGTCGGGTCCGGGTGCGCGGCTGCAACGGACGCCCCTGCTGCGGGCTTCCCGCTCACTCGGATCCTGTTGCAGGACAACACATCAGGGCATCAGTGACTGCGATCGGGGGACGGTGGCGGCACCGTTGCCGGCACAGGACCAGGCCCCGGCGTGTCCGCCGGGGCCCGTCCGAGCGGGCTCTGCGAGCCCGTGCAAAGGTTTTTCGCGTCGCGTCGGCGCGCCGCGCCCTCAGGCCGTCGTGGTGGAGGGCTTGTAGGACGGCCGCCGACCCTCGAACTCGGTGACGTCCTGCTCGTGGCGCAGCGTCAGGCTGATGTCGTCCAGCCCCTCGAGCAGGCGCCAGCGCGTGTAGTCGTCGACCTCGAACGGCGCCACGATGTCGCCGGCCGTGACGGTCCGGGAGACCAGGTCGACGGTCACCGACGAACCCGGCTCGTTCTCCAGGTACTTCCAGATGAGCTCGATGTCGCCCTGGTCGACCTGGGCCGTCAGCAGCCCCTGCTTGCCGCTGTTGCCGCGGAAGATGTCGGCGAAGCGCGAGGACAGCACGACCCGGAAGCCGTAGTTCATCAGCGCCCAGACGGCGTGCTCGCGCGACGAACCGGTCCCGAAGTCCTGGCCGGCCACCAGGACCGACCCCGCCGAGTACGAGGGGTTGTTGAGGATGAACGTCTCGTCCCGGCGCCAGGCCGCGAACAGCCCGTCCTCGAACCCGGTGCGGGTCACCCGCTTGAGGTAGACCGCCGGGATGATCTGGTCGGTGTCCACGTTGCTGCGGCGCAGCGGCACCCCGATACCGGTATGGGTCGTGAAGGCGTCCATCAGCGGCTCCCCTCGCTCGCGAGGTCGGCAGCGGTGGCGGTCGACCCGCTGCCGTGGCCGGTGCCGACGCCGACGAGGTCGGCGGGGCTGGACAACGTGCCGCGCACCGCGGTGGCCGCGGCGACGAGCGGGCTCACCAGGTGGGTGCGACCGCCCTTGCCCTGACGGCCCTCGAAGTTGCGGTTGGAGGTGGAGGCGCTGCGCTCCCCCGGGGCGAGCTGGTCGGGGTTCATGCCCAGGCACATCGAGCAGCCGGGCAGCCGCCACTCGGCGCCGGCCGCGGTGAAGACCTGGTCCAGGCCCTCCTCCTCGGCCTGCAGGCGCACCCGCGCCGAGCCGGGGACGACGAGCATCCGCACGCTGTCGGCGATCTTGCGGCCCTTGACGACCTCGGCAGCAGCCCGCAGGTCCTCGATGCGGCCGTTGGTGCAGGAGCCCACGAAGACGGTGTCGACCTTGATCTCGCGCAGCGGCGTGCCCGCGGTCAGGCCCATGTACTCCAGGGCGTGCCGGGCGGCGGCCTTCTCGTTGTCGTCGCCCATCGTCTCGGGGTCGGGCACCGCCGCACTGAGCGGCAGGCCCTGCCCGGGGTTGGTGCCCCAGGTGACGAAGGGCGTCAGGGCCGTGGCGTCGAGGTCGACCTCGGCGTCGAAGACCGCGTCGTCGTCGGTGCGCAGCAGCTTCCAGTCGGCCACGGCCGCATCCCAGTCGGCACCGGTGGGGGCGTGGTCGCGACCCTGCAGGTAGTCGAAGGTGGTCTGGTCGGGCGCGATCAGGCCGGCGCGTGCACCAGCCTCGATCGACATGTTGCACACCGTCATGCGGGCTTCCATGGACAAGGCCCGGATGGCACTGCCGCGGTACTCCAGGACATACCCCTGACCGCCGCCCGTGCCGATCTTGGCGATCACGGCCAGCGTGATGTCCTTGGCCGTGACGCCGGGCTGGAGCTCACCCTCGACGTTGATCGCCATCGTCTTGAACGCCTTGAGCGGCAACGTCTGCGTGGCGAGCACGTGCTCGACCTCCGAGGTGCCGATGCCCAGGGCGATGGCGCCGAAGGCACCGTGCGTCGAGGTGTGGCTGTCACCGCAGACGATGGTCATGCCCGGCTGGGTCAGGCCGCGCTGCGGACCGACGACGTGGACGATGCCCTGCTCGGCGTCACCCATGGGGAACAGCCGCACGCCGAACTCCGCGCAGTTGCGGCGCAGCGTCTCGACCTGGGTCCTGCTGACGAGGTCGGTGATCGGGCCGGGCGTCGTCGGGACGTTGTGGTCCTCGGTGGCGAGCGTCAGGTCCGGCCGACGTACCGACCTCCCGGCGAGCCGCAGACCGTCGAAGGCCTGTGGCGAGGTCACCTCGTGGATGAGGTGCAGGTCGATGTAGAGCAGGTCCGGTTCGCCTTCCGCACGACGCACCACATGGGCGTCCCACACCTTCTCGGCCAAAGTTCCTGACACGTCTCCCACTCCCTCGTCGCGTACTGCTGCCCTGCTCGCGCGCGTGGTCCATCGGTGCGCCACGCCGCGCCGTTCTCCGAGGTTGGCACGCACGACACACCGTCGGATTTGCGTCTCATCGAATGAGACGCCAATATCATCTCATGGACAACACGAGTGGAGTCGGCGTTCTCGACAAGGCAGCCATCGTCCTGGGTGCCCTCGAGGCCGGGCCGTCGACCCTTGCGCAGCTGGTGACCGCGACCGGTCTCGCCCGCCCGACGGCCCACCGGCTGGCCGTCGCGCTCGAGCACCACCGCCTCGTCACCCGTGACCTGCAGGGTCGCTTCGTCCTCGGGCCCCGGCTCGCCGAGCTGGCCGCGGCCGCCGGCGAGGACCGGCTGCTCGCCGCCGCGGGCCCGGTGCTCGGCGCGCTGCGGGACCACACCAACGAGAGCGCCCAGCTGTTCCGCCGCCAGGGCGACTACCGCATCTGCGTCTCGGCCGCGGAGCGCCCGGTCGGCCTGCGCGACTCGATCCCGATCGGCGCGACGCTGTCGATGCTGGCCGGCTCGGCCGCGCAGGTGCTGCTCGCCTGGGAGGAGCCGGACCGGCTCCACCGCGGCCTGCACGGTGCGAAGTTCAGCGCCACGACCCTCTCCGGTGTCCGCCGCCGCGGCTGGGCCCAGAGCATCGGCGAGCGCGAGGCCGGCGTGGCCTCGGTGTCGGCCCCCGTGCGCGGTCCGTCCGGGCGCGTCGTGGCCGCGGTCTCGATCTCCGGACCCATCGAGCGGCTCTCGCGCCAGCCCGGACGCCTGCACGCCGCCACGGTGATCGCCGGCGCCAACAAGCTGTCCGAGGTCCTGGCCCGTCACCACGCCCAGCAGCAGCAGCAGAACCACGCCTGACCCCGCGCCGTACCTGCCGCGGGCTCGGCGCGACCCGGCCAGCGGCGCGGGCAGCCGCTGCAGGCGACCCCGCCGCTCCGTGGCCGGACGAGCGCGAAGGCCCCCGCCCAACAGGGCGGGGGCCTTCCACGAGTAGCCCCGACGGGATTCGAACCCGCGCTACCGCCTTGAGAGGGCGGCGTGCTAGGCCGCTACACAACGGGGCCCTAGCTGGTTCGCCCGGCGCCTTGCGGCTTCGGGCAGCGAAGAGAACCTTACCGAACGACGGGGGAAATCTCCGAATCGGCGTGTGTCCCAAAGGACTTGCGCCTGAGCTGGGGTACCAGGACTCGAACCTAGAATGACGGTACCAGAAACCGTAGTGTTGCCAATTACACCATACCCCAAGGGGTATCACGCCCTACGCGCCCGAAGGCCTTCAGGGAGTGAACCGAGAAGCGATACTACCGGTCACCCGCAGCCTGCCCAAATCGGCTCCCGACAACCATCCCGCGGGCCACTTCACCCCGCCGCCGGCCCTTCCCCTCGGGCGTGCGACTCGGCGACGGACTTGAGGTTGGCCAGGGTCGCCTCGATGCCGCGACGGTTGCGCTCCGGGAAGCCGAAGGCCTCGATGAGGAGCCGTTGCGGGGTGCCGTACCTGGAGTAGTCGAAGGACTCGGTGACCCGCGTGCCGTCGCCCACGGGCTCGAGCTCGTAGCGCCAGCGGTGTCCGCCGAAGTGGCGCCACGCGATCAGCCGCCCCTCCTCGAACTCCACGACGCGGTTGCTGATCCGGTAGGGCACGCCGGCGAGCTTCATGTCCACCCCGAAGGTCGCACCACGGCTGAGCCGCTCCGGTCCGGAGATGGTGTCGCGCACCGAACCCGAGCCGTCGATGCTCGAGTGCTGCCGCGGGTCGGCGAGGATGGCGAACACCGTCTTCGCGGGAGCGGCGATGTCGACCGACGACGAGACGACGCGGCTCATGCCGACAGCTCGTCGCGCAGGCGGGTCAGCCGTGCCAGGGTCGAGGCCTTGCCGAGGATCTCCATGGACTCGAACAGCGGCGGGCTGATCCGCTGCCCCGACACTGCCGTCCGCAACGGGCCGAAGGCGAACTTGGGCTTGATGCCCATGCCGTCCACGATCGCCTCCCGCAGGGCTGCCTCGACCACCGCAGCAGTCCAACCGCCGTCCGCACCGAGCGGCCCGGCGGTGGTGTCGTCGATGGCGTCGAGGGCCGTGACCGCGGCGGCGAGCACCTGGCCGGCGTCGTCCTTGAGCTGGGCGCGCGCGTCGTCGGCGATGACGACGGCGTCGTCCGCGACGTAGAAGGGACCGACGAGGGCCGCTGCCTCGGTGAGCAGCACCATCCGGGTCTGGATCAGCTCGGTGACCTTCGTCAGGCGGCCCAGCTCACCGAGGCTGGGGTTGCCGGACAGGACCCCGGCCTTCTCCAGGTGCGGCAGCAGGCGCGACGCCAGCTCGCGGACCTCGAGCCCGCGGATGTGCACGCCGTTGAGCCAGTCGAGCTTCTTGAGGTCGAAGATCGGGCCGACCGGGTTGACCTTGCGCCAGTCGAAGCCCGCGGAGAACTCCTCGAAGGTGAAGACCTCGACGTCGGTGCCGTCCTCGTCCACGGCCGGCGGGTAGGCCAGCAGGGCAAGGAAGTTGACCAGCGCCTCGGGCAGGTAGCCCTCCTCGCGGAACCACGTCAGCCGTGCGGCAGGGTTCTTGCGCTTGGAGATCTTGGACTTGTCCGTGTTGCGCAGCAGGGGCATGTGCGCCCACTTCGGCGGCTCCAGCCCCAGCCAGCGGTAGAGCAGGATGTGCTTGGGGGTGCTGGAGATCCACTCCTCCCCGCGCACGACGTGGGTGATGCCCATCTCGTGGTCGTCGACCACGACAGCGAGGTGGTAGGTGGGGAAGCCGTCGGCCTTGAGGATCACCTGGTCGTCGGGACGCGGCGCCGAGACCCGGCCGCGGATGAGGTCCTCGAACTGCAGCTCGACGTCGTCGGGGACGAGCATGCGCACGACAGGGGTCTCGGAGAAGCCGGGCAGCTCGGCGCGCTCGTCACGGGTGCGGCCGTGGCACAACCGGTCGTAGCCGGTGGGCAGCTTGGACTTCTGCTGGACCTCGCGCATCGTGGCGAGCCGCTCGGTGGAGCACCAGCAGTGGTACGCCTTGCCCTCGGCCAGCAGCCGCTCCACGTAGGGGCGGTAGGTGTCGAGCCGCTCGGACTGGCGGTACGGCGCCCAGGGACCGCCCACATCCGGCCCCTCGTCCCACTGCAGCCCCAGCCAGTGCAGGGTGTCGAACACCTGCTGCTCGCTGTCCTCGCGGAACCTCGCGCGGTCGGTGTCCTCGATGCGCAGGACGAACGAGCCACCCTGCTGACGCGCGAAGGCGAGGTTGAACAGCGACATGTAGGCGGTGCCGACGTGCGGGTCACCGGTCGGTGACGGGGCGACGCGCAGGCGGGGGGCGGTGGGGGTCTGCTCACTCATGGTGGACCCGATTGTAGGCAGCGGCCGCTCGAGCGGCTCAGCGGCGCTCGGGACCCGCGTGCCCACGACAGTGCTGTATGGCGCGCTGGTCCAACGCTGCGGGCAGGTTCCACGCTGCGCGTGGGTCCCAGACTGCGCGTGGGAGCCGGCCCAACGCCATACCCGGCCTCAGCGGCGCACGAAGGGGTTGGACAGCGTGCCGATGCCCGCGATCTCGACCTCCACGCGCTGTCCTGCCTCGACCGGGCCGACGCCCGCAGGCGTGCCGGTGAGGATGAGGTCTCCGGGCAGGAGCGTGAAGGCCTTCGAGGCGTGGGAGACCAGCATGGCGACGTCGTGGACCATGTCGGCGGTGGTGCCGTCCTGGACGACCTCACCGTCCAGGCGGGTCCGCAGCGAGAGGTCGGCGGGGTCGAGGTCGGTCTCGATCCACGGGCCGATGGGGCAGAAGGTGTCCATGCCCTTGGCCCGGGCCCACTGGCCGTCCCCGCGCTGGAGGTCGCGGGCCGTGACGTCGTTGGCGCAGGTGTAGCCGAAGACGACCTTGGAGACCTCGGCGGGCTCGATGTCCTTGCAGACCCGGCCGATCACGACGGCGAGCTCCCCCTCGTAGTGCACCTCGGAGGTGACCGACGGGAGGACGACGGGCTCGTTCGGGCCCACCACGGCAGTGTTCGGGATCAGGAACATCAGCGGCTCGGCCGGGGCCTCGCCACCCATCTCCTTGGCGTGGTCGGCGTAGTTCCGCCCGATGCCGACCACCTTGCTGCGCGGGATGACCGGCGCGAGGAGGCGCACGTCCTCGACGAGGTGGGTCGCTCCCGTCAGCTCGATCTTCGTGTAGAGCGGGTCACCGGTGATCTCGGCGATCTTCTCCCCTGCCCCGTCGACCAGTCCGAAGACCGGGTCCTCGCCCGTCGTGAATCTCGCGATACGCATGGGTCGGAGCCTATCGGCGGTCAGCGCGCGGAGAACTCCCGGCGGTAGCGCTGCGGCGAGGTGCCGACGACCGACTGGAAGTGCGTGCGCAGCAGCGCGGCCGAGCCGAACCCGCTGTGCGAGGCGACCGAGTCGACCGGCAGGTCGGTCTGCTCGAGCAGCTCCCGGGCGCGCAGCACCCGCTGCTGGACGATCCACCGGTGGGGAGTGGTGCCGGTCTCGGCGACGAACCGGCGGGCGAACGTGCGCTCGGACATCATCGCCAGCCGCGCCAGGTCGGGGACGGCGTGCGGCTCGTCGAGGTTCTCGCTGATGTGGTCCAGCACCGGCTGGATGCTCTCGCACTCCGTCTCGGGCAACGGTGCCCGGACGTACTGCCGCTGGCCGCCGTCGCGCTGCGGCGGTACGACCATCCGACGGGCGATGCGGGTGGCCACCGCCGAGCCGAGCTCGCGCCGTACGAGGTGCAGGCAGGCGTCGATGCCCGCGGCCGTGCCGGCGCCGGTGATGATCGAGCCCTCGTCGAGGTAGAGGACGTCCATCGAGACGCGGGTGCGCGGGAAGCGCTGGGCGAACTGCTCGGCATACCGCCAGTGGGTGACCGCGCTCCGGCCGTGGAGAAGGCCGGCCTCCCCCAGCACGAACGCCCCGGTGCAGATCGACAGGATCGTCGCCCCTCGTCGGTGCGCCTCGCGGATCGTCTCGAGCAGGGCCTCGGGATAGGTGTCCCGGACCCCGCCCGCCGGGATGACGACGAGGTCGGCGTCGACCGCGTCGGCCCAGGCGTGGCTGGGCACGAAGTGCCCGCCGCTGGTCGTCGCGACCGGTTCGCCGGCTTCCTGCCCGCAGGTGCGGAAGTCGAAGTGCGGGACGCCGTCGTCGGTGCGGTCGATCCCGAAGACCTCGCAGGCCACGGACATCTCGAACATCGCCATCGGGTTGGTGGCCAGGGCCGCGATCGTCGACAGAGCCATCTCGTCAGCATGCCACACCCATTGGCAGAAATCTTGCCATCTACGTCAGTTCCGCCACTCGTGGCGGGATCTGCGCGAGCACAGGATTACAGACATGACTCTTCTCCTGCTCCTGGCCCTCACCACCGCCCTCGTCGTCGCCTTCGAACGGCACCACCGCCGCACCGGGTCCCTGCCTCGCGCGCCCCACGGCGCAGACTCCTCCATCGACTTCACCGACCTCGACCACGACGTCGACCGCGTCCTGCACGACGTCGCGGCACGTTGCGGCGGGGGTGGGGCTAGCCTTCGTCCTTGATGGAGGCCCTGGCGACGGACACCGCGACGACGATCCTGACGCGCTCGCGGTGGCAGGCCCTGGAGGCCGACCACGAGCGCCGGGCCGACGACGCCACGGCCGGCCACCGCGCCCGTCGAGGGGACCGGGTGGCGCACCCCGTGGAGGACTTCCTCTTCACCTACTACCCCTTCCGGCCCGCCCTGCTGCGGCGGTGGCACCCTGGTCCCGGCGTCCGGCTCGAGGGCGCGGCGGACCTGCCTCGCGCCGGCTGGAAGCACTACCGGCGGGTGGACGCAGCTCTCGAGCTCGACGTCACCGCCTACCTCCAGGCGCGTGGCCGCACCCTCGACTTCGTCCGCAGCCTCCTGGTCGCCACCGCCGAGCGCCCCGCCCAGCTGGGCTGTTTCGGGCTCCACGAGTGGGCCATGGTCTACCAGCTGACCCCCGACCAGGTGCGGCACTCCGACTGGCCGCTGCGGCTCGGCGTCGAGGGCACTGACGGGCTGGTCGAGGACCTGCAGCTCCGGTGCACCCACTTCGACGCGTTCCGCTTCTACACCCCGCCCGCACGCTCGCTCAACCTGCTCCAGCCGACCCGCGAGACCCAGGTGGCGCTCGAGCAGCCGGGCTGCCTCCACGCCGGGATGGACCTGTACAAGTGGGCGATGAAGCTCGCCCCGGCGGTCCCCGGCGAGCTCGTGCTCGACTGCTTCGAGCACGCCAGGCAGATCCGGGAGCTCGACATGCGCGCCTCCCCCTACGACCTGACCACCTTGGGCTACCAGCCCGTGCGCATCGAGACGCCGGCAGGTCGGGCGGAGTATGCCGCGGCGCAGCGCGGGTTCGCCGAGCGCGGCCAGGACCTGCGCGCCCGGCTGGTCGCGGTGATCGACTCGCTGCAGGCCACCTCGCCGCGATGACCGCCACAGGGTGGGCCGTTTCGTGGCGTCGGCGGTCCGGGCCCTAGTCTGGTCGGCGTGTCCAAAGTTCTGACGTCCCTGCCCGTTGGTGAACGTGTCGGGATCGCCTTCTCAGGCGGTCTGGACACCTCGGTCGCTGTCGCCTGGATGCGCGAGAAGGGGGCGATCCCCTGCACCTACACCGCCGACCTCGGCCAGTACGACGAGCCGGAGATCGACACGGTGCCGGACCGCGCCGGCCAGTACGGTGCCGAGCTCGCCCGCCTCGTCGACTGCCGTGGCCCGCTCGTCGAGGAGGGCCTGTCGGCGATCGCCTGCGGCGCCTTCCACATCCGCAGCGGAGGGCGCACCTACTTCAACACCACACCCCTGGGCCGGGCGGTGACGGGCACGCTGCTCGTCCGTGCCATGCGCGAGGACGGTGTCGACATCTGGGGCGACGGGTCGACCTTCAAGGGCAACGACATCGAGCGGTTCTACCGCTACGGACTGCTGGCCAACCCCTCGCTGCGCATCTACAAGCCGTGGCTCGACGCCGACTTCGTCTCCGAGCTCGGCGGCCGCACGGAGATGTCGCAGTGGCTCAGCGCCCGTGACCTGCCCTACCGCGCCAGCACCGCGAAGGCGTACTCCACGGACGCCAACATCTGGGGCGCGACGCACGAGGCCAAGACCCTGGAGTACCTCAACGAGAGCGTGGAGATCGTCGAGCCCATCATGGGCGTGGCGTTCTGGGACGAGTCGGTGGCCATCGCCACCGAGGACGTCACCGTCCGCTTCGAGCAGGGGCGCCCGGTCGCCATCAACGGCAACGACTTCGGCGGCGACCCGGTCGCCCTCGTCGACGAGGCCAACAAGGTCGGCGGCCGCCACGGGCTCGGCATGTCCGACCAGATCGAGAACCGCATCATCGAGGCCAAGAGCCGAGGCGTCTACGAGGCGCCCGGTCTGGCCCTGCTGCACATCACCTACGAGCGGCTCCTCAACGCGATCCACAACGAGGACACCATCGCGAACTACCACGCTGAGGGTCGTCGCCTCGGACGGCTGCTCTACGAAGGTCGTTGGCTCGACCCGCAGTCGCTCATGCTGCGCGAGTCGCTGCAGCGGTGGGTCGCCTCGGTCGTCACCGGTGAGGTCACCCTGCGCCTGCGCCGCGGCGAGGACTACACGATCGTCGACACCCAGGGCCCGGCGTTCAGCTACCACCCCGAGAAGCTCTCCATGGAGCGCACCGAGGGGGCGGCCTTCGGCCCCGTCGACCGCATCGGGCAGCTGACCATGCGCAACCTCGACATCGCCGACTCGCGCGCCAAGCTCGAGCAGTATGCCGCGCAGGGCCAGCTCGTGGCCCGCCACCAGGCCCTCGTGGGTGACCTCGAGCCCGGTGGGGCCAAGGCCATCTCGTCCAACCCCGTCGCGGCCCGGGCGGGCTCGGACGACGACGCCCTCGACCGGGCAGCGATCGAGTCCGGCACCGACTGACCCCTACTCCTCGCAAAACCCCGGTTGCGCGACATACCGCGAGCCACCAACGCGCAGAACGTCGCGCAACCGGGGTTTTGCGGGGGCTGGCGGGCGGTCAGCCGGGGGGTGACAGCAGGCCGCGCTGGATGGCGATGGACATCGCCTCGAGCTTGCTGTGCGCGCCGAGCTTGGCCGACAGGTTGGAGACGTGGTTGCGGACGGTGTTGACGCTCACCGTCAGTTCTTCGGCGATCGCGGCGTTGGACATCCCCTGGGCGAGCATCGCGAGCACCTCGTCCTCCCGGCGCGTCAGGGTCGGGACGGGTGCGCTGACGCGGGTGAGCCGCGGGAGCAGGCGGGCCAGCATCTCCGAGGAGATCGACGCCTCACCCTGGGCCGCGGCACGCACCGCCGAGGTCACCTCGGCCAGGCTGCGCGTCTTGGACAGGAAGCCCGCCGCACCAGCCTCCAGGGCCCGCACGAGGACGTCGTCGGAGCTGGTGCCGGTCAGCACCAGGACGTTCATGCTCGGGCGCAGCGCCCTGAGCTCCCTGATCGCGTCGACCCCGTCGCCGTCGGGGAGCCGCCGGTCGAGCACGAGGACATCCGGAGCCGTGGACTGCACCCGCGCCCGGGTCTGGGCCAGGGTCGAGGCCAGGCCCACACAGACCAGGTCTGGCTCGTCGTCCAGGACGCGAGCCAGGCTCGCGGCCATGACCTCGTGGTCGTCGACGATCAGGACCCTGACCGGCTGGTCGGTGCTCGGCCCGTCGTCCGGGCTGTCGAAATCGCTCATGTCCCCTCCTCTCCCCCGGGCTAGTATCCATGCACTACGGGTCGCGGCGCGCGTGCACCTGCAGAAACCGGTGGTTTGGCGCCATGCTGTGAGCCCTGACTCCTCACCGTGAGCCGGCGTCTCCACCTCAAGGACAGGCAGGCCCGTGTCACCCTTGCGCGTGATCATCGCCGACGACCACCCCCATGTGCTGGCCGCCATGGTCCGTGCGGTCCAGGCCGATGCCCGTTTCGAGCTGGTCGGTACCGCCACGAACGGGGAGCAGGCCCTCATCCTGGCCACCGAGCACGAGGTGGACGTCGCCCTGCTGGACGTGCGGATGCCCGGGGGCGGACCGGCACTGGTCGAGGCGTTCCACGCCCTGCGCTCTTCCCCCACGGTGGTCGCCGTCTCGGCCGAGAGTGCCGTGGGCACGGTCGCCGCCATGGTGCGCGCCGGCGCTGTCGGCTACCTCGCCAAGGGCCACATCGGCGACTCCCTTCCCGACGTGCTCGCGCGGTGCGCCGCCGGTGAGGTCGTGCTCGCCACCGGGTCTGCCGCCGCCGCCTTGCGGATGCTCTCGGACGGCCACACGTCAGGCTGAGACGTGGTGCCCTGGCAGCATGAGGCCTACGATGACCACGCACGGCGGGGCGGACCGTGGTGGACGAGGTGAGGGGATCACCGGATGACCCAGGAAGAGTGGCCCACGCCGACAGATGTCGAGGACGTCGGCCCCCAGGTGGTCTTCGCCATGGATGCCCAAGGAATCTGCACGCTGTCGGTCGGGCCCGGTCTGGGGTCGCTCGGGTTCTCACCCAACGAGCTGGTCGGTACGGATCTGTATGACCTGTACCGCAGCGACGGTCTCGCCGCGGACGGGCTGGACGCGGTCCTGGCCGGCCGACGCTACGCCAGCGAGCGGAGGTACCGTGATCGTCGCCTCGCGTTGCTCTTCGAGCCGGTCTTCGACCAGGACGGCACCGTGACCGGGGGGGTCGGCGTCGCCACAGACGTCACCGCCCAGCGTGAGGCCGAGCGCGAGGCCCGCGCCGCTCGAAGCAGGGCTGCCGGGCTGGCCGCCGACCTCAGCCGGTTCAAGGCACTGGTGGAGGCCTCCCCCGACTTCATCGCCATCGCCGCGCTGGACGGAGCGGTGGAATACGTCAACCCCGGTGGCCGGGCGCTCATCGGCCTGGCCGCCGATGCCGACGTGAAAAGCACGACCATCGCCGACTACCTCACCCCCGAGGGCCTGGCCCTGTCCAAGGAGGTCGAGCAGCCGGCGGTCGTGAGCCAAGGGCACTACGAGGGCGAGACGACGCTCAAGCACCAGGACGGCCGGGCGATCCCGGTCGCGGTCGCGAGCTTCCTCATGCACGACGCCGCCACCGGCGAACCCTTCGCCCTGGCCACCGTGCAACGCGACGTCAGCGAGCGCGTGGCTGCCGACAAGCTGCTGCTCGACCTCCTCGAGCAGCGGGCCGCCTTGCTGGCGCGACTGGTCGACGCCCAGGACGCGGAACGCTCCCGCATCGCTGCCGACGTGCACGACGACCCGGTGCAGGCCTGCGCGGCCATGGACCTCCGTCTCGGGCTGCTGCGCAAGCGGCTGCGCGAGCAGGCACCCCAGCTGTTACCCGAGCTCGACGGCCTCCAGGAGACGGTCAGTGGTGCCACCGACCGCCTGCGGTCGCTGCTGTTCGACCTCGAGCCACCGAGCTTCGCCGAGGGCGGCCTTGCCGGCGCCCTCGTGCGAGCCATCGGCGAGATCTTCGAGGGTACGGGGCTGCTCGGCAGCGTCGACGGGGTCGATGAGCCACCGATGCCGGAGGCCACCCTCGCCATCGCGTACCGGATCGCCAAGGAGGCGCTGGTCAATGTGGTGAAGCACGCCCATGCGCGCCAGGTCCTCGTCACGCTGGCCGGCGTCGACGACGGCCTGCTGGTGGAGGTCCACGACGACGGCGTGGGCCCCGGGAGTGCGGTCACCGGCTCGGAGCCCGGCCACCGCGGCGTCTCGGGCATGCGGGACCGCGCCGTCCTCGCCGGGGGTCGGTGCACGATCAGGACGAGCCCTCACGGGGGCACGCTGGTGTCGCTGTGGCTCCCGGGTCCCGGCCTGGCCCCCAGTTCACCCCCCGGCCTCGGCGCCGGACTGGGCCTGGCACTGGCCGCCAGCCGCAGCACCGGCTTGGACGTCAGCCTGGTCCAGCGAGACGACGGCCCTGCCGACAGCGGCTCCCCCGCGAGATCGGCACCCGACCTGACCTGATCTCACCCCGACCCTCGACCACGTCGGCACCGGCGATCAGGTGCGGACGCACTAGGCGAAGTGGTCCGGTGGCACCGCGCACACCGCCGTCCGGTCCGTCATCGTGGGGGGTACGTCGGCCGGCCTGCGTCCCCTGAGGGCCGGTCGACGCTCGACTTCTCGCGGCCCAGCACAGTGCAGTACGGTCCGCCCCTGGTGTCCATGCACTAGGCAAGATGCGGCACACGCATCGGGTTCAGCCGCCGTCCCGGTAGGAGACTGGTACCACGAGCTTCGGTGATCCCCCCACTTGCGAGTGCACCGGAACTTCGCGACGAGCACCGATCGGTCCCTCCCTCCCCCTGCGCAGGGACCGACCGGTGCTCGTCCCCCTTTGCCCGGCCTGCGGGGAGGTGACCGCGGGCGATCTCGCCCCCGACGGGACCTAGCGGACCGGCACCCCAGCACGCAGGAGGCCGTACGTCACGCCTTCGACCAGTGCCTGCCACGACGCCTCGAGGATGTTGCCGGCGACACCGATGGTCTCCCAGGATGAGGCCCCGTCCGAGGTCTCGATGAGCACGCGGGTCACGGCGTCGGTGCCGTGGGCGGCGTCGAGGATGCGGACGCGGTAGTCGATGAGCTCGAACTTGGCCAGCTCCGGGTAGGCCGGGCTCAGCGCCTGGCGCAGCGCATGGTCCAGGGCGTTGACCGGGCCGTTGCCCTCGCCGGTCGCCACGACCCGCTCGCCACCGGCCGCCAGCTTCACCGTCGCCTCGGACAGCGCGCTCGCCTCGCCCCGGGCGTCGGTGATCACCCGCCACGACTCGACGGCGAAGAAGTCCAAGCCCTTGCCCTCGACCTCGCGGCGCAGCAGCAGCTCGAACGAGGCGTCCGCTGCGTCGAACGTGTAGCCGGCCAGCTCCAGCTCCTTGACCTTGGCCAGGACTCGGCTGAGGAGCTCGTCGTCGCCCGACAGGTCGTAGCCGAGCTCGCGGCCCTTGAGCTCGATGCTGGCGCGACCAGCCATGTCCGACACCAGCATCCGCATGTCGTTGCCGACGTGGACGGGGTCGGTGTGCTGGTACAGGTCCGGGTCGATGCGGATCGCGCTGGCGTGCAGGCCGGCCTTGTGCGCGAACGCGCTCGCACCGACGTAGGGCTGGCGGCTGTAGGGCGGGACATTGGTGATCTCGCTGATGGAGTGGGCGATCCGCGTCGCCTCGCGCAGCCGGCCGGCCTCGAGCAGCGGCAGGCCCCGCTTGATCTGCAGGTTGCTCACCACCGTGAGCAGGTCGGCGTTGCCGGTGCGCTCCCCGTAGCCGTTGATGGTGCCCTGGACGTGGGTGGCGCCGGCGTCGACTGCCGCCATCGAGTTGGCCACGGCGCAGCCGGTGTCGTTGTGGCAGTGGATGCCGACCCGCGCCGACGTGCTGCTCACGGCGTCGGCGACGACGTCGGCGACCTGGTCGGGGAGCATGCCGCCGTTGGTGTCGCACAGGGCGACGACCTCGGCCCCGGACTCCATCGCCGCGCGGAGGACCTCAAGCGCGTAGGCCCGGTCCGCGGCATACCCGTCGAAGAAGTGCTCGGCGTCGAGGAACACCCGCCGGCCCTCCCCCGTGAGGAAGGAGACCGTGTCGCGCACCATCTCGAGGTTCTCCTCGAGGGTGGTGCGCAGAGCGGTCTGGACGTGGCGGACGTGCGACTTGGCGACCAGCGTGACGACCGGCGCCCCTGAGTCCACCAGGGCGCGGACCAGCGGGTCGGTGGCCGCACGGCCGCCGGCCCGCCTGGTCGCGCCGAACGCGGCGAGCGTGGCGTTGCGCAGGGCCAGCTCGCCCTGGGCACGAGCGAAGAACTCGGTGTCCTTGGGGTTCGCCCCGGGCCAGCCACCCTCGATGAACCCGACGCCGAGCTCGTCGAGGTGCGCCGCGATGGCGAGCTTGTCCGACACGGAGAGGTTGAGCCCCTCCTGCTGCGCGCCGTCGCGCAGGGTCGTGTCGTAGACGTGCAGGTCGCTCATCGTGGTGGTTCCCGTCGGGTCATCGGTGCAGTCGGGTCGTGCCGCGTGGTCCTGGTGGTTCATTCTCCCCTGTCGCGCCTCCGGCAGCCTGGGGTGGGGCCGGTCGGAGGTCCTGACAAAGCAAAAGACCCCCCGGGTGTGGGAGGTCTGCGCGACGAGGAGGTCTCGTCGCGCTAGTCGATAATCACCATGGTGGTAGCCATGTGCCAGGAGGTCACGGGACCACTGTGACATGCCGTGTCCGCGGGTTGAACCCCCGTTCCGCATCGTGGTCAGCGCGGCCGCCACGGCGCTGCGGGTGCGACTCACCTGTCCGCGTCGATGGGTCCCTCGGGCCTCCACAGGGCCCACCGGCAGGATGGCCCGATGCACAGGACCACACCGGGAGCCACCGTCGGCCCCGACCTCTGGTCACAGGTCACGCAGCGTCTGCACGCCGACCTGCTGGCCGTCCCGAGCGGTGCGGGGGTGGTCGTGGTGCTCGCGCTGGTGATCGTGGTCGTCGCCGTACCGGGCTGGTGGGCTCGCGCCCGCGTGGTCGTGACGGTGGTCCACGAGCTCGGCCACGCCGTGGCGGGAGGCCTGGTCGGCCGACGGTTCACCGGCCTGGTGCTGCGCGGTGACATGTCCGGCCACGCGGTGACGGTCGGGCCTGCTCGTGGCCCGGGGCGGGTCCTGTGCACCTGGTCCGGGTACCCCGCGCCGGCAGTGGTCGGAGCGTTCTCGCTGCATGCCGCCGGTGCCGGCTGGGCACCCCCTGTGCTCGCAGCCACCGCAGCACTGCTGCTCGGTTCCCTGCTGCGCGTCAGGTCGGTCTACACCGCGGCGGTGATGACCACCCTCACCGCCGTCACCGCGGCACTGTGGTGGTGGGGTGCACCAGCGGTCCAGGGTGGTGTGCTGCTCGGCACGGGCGCCTTCCTCCTCGCGGGCGCGTGGCGCCACCTCGCGGCGGTGCTGGCGCAGGCCGGGGCAACCTCCGACCCCGCGGTGCTGGCCAACCTGACCGGGGTGCCGCGGTGGTGCTGGCACGTCAGCTTCGTGCTGGTGCTCGCCGCCTCGAGCTGGTGGGCGCTGCAGAGCCTGCTGGCGATGGCATGACAGGCCTCAGACCAGGCGGGTCAGCCAGCCATGGCTGTCCTCGGCGCGACCGTACTGGATGTCGAGCAGCTTCTCGCGGATGCTCCGGGTGACCTCGCCGTAGTCCACGCCGGCCCGGTGGTCGCAGCTGCCGCCGTCCCACTTGAGCTCCCCGACGGGCGTGATGACCGCTGCCGTGCCACAGGCGAAGATCTCGGTGATCTCGCCACTGGCCGCGCCGTCCTTCCACTCCTGGATCGGGATCCGGCGCTCCTCGGGCTCCAGGCCCATCTCCTTGGCCAGGGCCAGCACCGACGAGCGGGTGACGCCCTCGAGGATGGAGCCGGTGAGCTCGGGGGTGATGAGCTTGTTGTCGCGGGTGACGAAGAACAGGTTCATGCCCCCCAGCTCCTCGACGTAGGTGTGCGTCGAGGCGTCGAGGAAGACCGCCTGGTCGCACCCGTTCTCGATGCCCTCGAGCTGGCCGGCGAGGCTGGAGGCGTAGTTGCCGCCGCACTTGGCCGCGCCGGTGCCGCCCTCTCCCGCCCGGGCGTAGTCCATCGACAGCCACAGCGTCACCGGCTTGATGCCGCCGGTGAAGTAGGCGCCTGCCGGCGAGGCGATGACCGAGTAGGTCACCTGCGTGGCCGGGCGCACCCCGAGGAACGCCTCGGACGCATACATGAACGGCCGCAGGTAGAGGCTGGCCTCGCCGCCGGCGCCCGAGGGCACCCACGCCTGGTCGACCTCGACCAGGGCTCGCAGCGAGGCGAGGAAGTCCTCCTCCGGCAGCTCGGGCAGGGTCATCCGACGCGCGCTGCGGATCATGCGCTGGGCGTTGGCCTCCGGGCGGAACGTCCAGATCGAGCCGTCCTCGTGCCGGTAGGCCTTCATGCCCTCGAAGATCTCTTGCGCGTAGTGCAGGACCGCCGCGGACGGCATGAGGGAGATCGGGCCGTAGGCCGTGACCGCTCCGTCGTGCCAGCCCTGTCCCTTGGTCCACGTCGCGGTGACCATGTGGTCGGTGAACGTCGTGCCGAAGCCGGGGTTGGCCAGCACCGCCTCACGCTCCGCGTCCGGCCGCGGGTCGGTGCGGCGGGTGACCTCGAAGGTCAGCGGGGCGGTGGTCTGGCTCATGGAGTCCTCCTGCGTCGATGCGGATCTCTGCCGAGGTTACCTGCCGGGCGGGTGCCTCAGGTGCAGTCGTGGCTTACAGCCGCGCGGCGATCGCGTCGCCCACCGCGGTCGTGCTGCGCACGCTCGTCCCACGTTCGGCGAGGTCGGCTGCGACGGCTCGCTCGACGCGCTGCGACTCCTCGGTGCGGCCGAGGTGCTCGAGCAGCATGGCCACCGACAGGATGGTCGCGGTGGGGTCGGCCTTGGCCTGCCCGGCGATGTCGGGGGCCGACCCGTGCACCGGCTCGAACATGCTCGGCGCCGTGCCCTCGGGGTTGATGTTCCCGCTCGCGGCGAGCCCGATCCCTCCGGCGATGGCGGCTGCGATGTCGGTGAGGATGTCGCCGAACAGGTTGTCGGTGACGATGACGTCGAAGCGGCCCGGGTCGGTGACCAGGAAGATCGTCGCCGCGTCCACGTGCTGGTAGGCGGTCTCGACGTCCGGGAACTCGGCGCCGACCTCGTCGACGGTGCGTCGCCACAGGTGCCCCGCGTGCGTGAGGACGTTGTGCTTGTGGACCAGCGTGAGGTGCTTGCGGGGTCGCGCGGCGGCGCGGGCAAAGGCGTCGCGGACGACCCGCTCGACGCCGAACCGCGTGTTGAGGCTCACCTCGGTGGCGATCTCGTGGGGCGTGCCGGTACGCAGCGAGCCACCGTTGCCGACGTACGGTCCCTCGGTGCCCTCCCGGACCACGACGAAGTCGATGCCGCCGGGGGCGACGCGCTCGACGGCCAGCGGGCTCTGCACCCCGGGGTAGAGCTTGGCGGGGCGCAGGTTGACGTAGTGCTGCAGGGCGAACCGCAGCGGCAGGAGGACCCCGCGCTCCAGGACACCGCTCGGGACGGTGGGGTCGCCGATGGCACCGAGCAGGATCGCGTCGTGGCCGCGCAGCTCCTCGAGGACCGACTCCGGCAGGGTCTCTCCGGTGGCGTGCCAGCGTCGGGCGCCCAGGTCGTACTCGGTGGTGCTGACCTTGGGTCCGGAGTCCCCCGTGACCGCGTCGAGCACCTTCAGGCCCTCGGCGACCACCTCGGGTCCGATGCCGTCTCCGCCGATGACGGCGAGGCTGACGGGGTCGGGTCTGGAGGTGTGGGTCGACATGGCACCACCCTAGAAGTGGTCTTGCGATCTGATACCTACGTCTCACATGACGAACGGCCCCAGCGGATCGCCTGGGGCCGTTCGTCATCGGCGCGGGTCCGCGCCCTCCTCCGGGAAGAGGGGGTCAGTCGTCGGAGTGACCCTGCTCGCGCAGGTCCATCGACTCCTGCAGTGCCTGACGTGCCTTCTGGGCTTCTTCGCTCATGGTGGTCAATCCTTCGTGAATCTCCCTGTGTCGCACAGGGATCGGGTCTGTTGGGGGTCCAGCGGGGACAGCTCCCGGGTGACGGGGCGCCTCGGTCAGCCAAGCACGCGGGATCTCCGCGGCGAGGTGGCTGACTACCGGAACTCGCCGCGGCGGAGAAGAATCACGAACCGCTGCGTCATGACTCGAGATTAGATGGACGTCCAACCATTTGGTACCCGGTTCCCACTGCGTGAGACGCCTCTGGACGTGACTCGCACCTCATGGGTGCCGTCCCGGCATCGATGACAGCGCCGGGGGCAGAGCGTGCCCCCGGACGCAGGTATGCCGCCCACTGCGGCCAGTGGGCGGCATACCCGGGTGCCCGGAGGCGCCGGTGGAACGGAGGGTCAGCCGGCGAGGTCGACCACGCTGACCTCGGCACCGACCTCGGACGCGATGGCGGTGAGCACATCGGCCGGGATCGCGCTGTCGACGGTCAGGGCGACCAGCGCCTGACCACCCTTCTCGTTGCGAGCCACCTGCATGCCGGCGATGTTGACCTGCGCGTCGCCGAGCAGGCGACCCACGGTGCCGATCACGCCGGGGCGGTCGACGTAGGTGAAGAAGGCCAGGTGGTCGGTCAGCGGCACCTCGATGTCGAAACCGTTGACCCCGACGATCTTCTCGACCAACCGCGGGCCCGTGAGGGTGCCGGAGACGCTCACCGTGGTCCCGTCGGCGAGGGTGCCGTGCAGGGTGGTCACGTTGCGGAAGTCCTGCGCGGAGGGGTCGGTGAGCAGGCGCACCTCGCAGCCGCGCTGCTCGGCGAGCAGCGGCGCGTTGACGTAGGTCACCGGCTCCTCGGTCACATCGGCGAACAGGCCCTTGAGGGCGGCGAGCTTCCAGATCGAGACGTCGTGCGCAGTGATCTCTCCCTTGACGTCGACGTCGAGCTGCACGGGCACGGAGCCGGCGAGGGCCGTGAAGATGCGACCGAGCTTCTCGACCAACGAGATCCCCGGGCGCACCTCCTCCGGCACGATCCCCCCCGACACGTTGACTGCGTCGGGGACCAGGTCCCCGCCGAGGGCGAGGCGCACGGACCTGGCGACCGAGACGCCGGCCTTCTCCTGCGCCTCGTCGGTCGAGGCCCCGAGGTGCGGGGTCACGACGACCGACTCGTGCTCGAACAGCGGGCTCTGCGTGGTCGGCTCGGTCGCGAAGACATCGATGCCTGCGCCGGCGACCCGGCCCTCACGCAGGGCCTCGGCGAGCGCGTCCTCGTCGACGATGCCGCCGCGGGCCGCGTTGATGATGCGGACGGTGGGCTTGACCTTGGTCAGCGCCTCCTTGCCGATGAGGCCGAGGGTCTCCGGGCTCTTGGGCAGGTGCACCGTGATGAAGTCGCTCTGCTCGAGCAGCTCGTCGAGGGTGACGAGCTGGGCACCGAGCTGGCCGGCGCGCTGGGCCGAGACGTAGGGATCGTAGGCGAGGATCTCCATGCCGAAGCCCTTGAGCCGCTCGGCGACGAGCTGGCCGATGCGACCGAAGCCGACGACACCGACCTTCTTGTCGAGCAGCTCGACGCCGCCGTACTTGCTGCGCTTCCAGGCACCGGCCTTGAGGGCCTGGTTCGCGGGCGCGATGTTGCGGGCGGTCGCGAGCAGCAGGCCGACCGCGAGCTCGGCGGCCGAGGTGATGTTGGAGGTCGGTGCGTTCACGACCATGACCCCCGCACGGGTGGCGGCGGGGACGTCGACGTTGTCCAGGCCCACTCCGGCGCGCGCGATGACCTTGAGGTTCTTCGCGGCGGCGATGGCCTCGGCGTCCATCTTCGTGGCAGAGCGGATCAGCACCGCGTCGACATCGGCCAACGCGGGCAGCAGCGCCTCCCGGGAGGCGCCGTCGACGGTGCGGACCTCGAAGTCGGGCCCGAGGGCATCGATGGTGGCGGGCGAGAGTTCCTCGGCGATCAGGACGATCGGCTTGCTCACAGGTCAGTCCTCTGGGGGTCGGGACGGGCATGGACGGCAGTTCCGGCACCGCGCTGTGCCGCGGCAAGCATACGGCGGCGTTCAGCATGTGGATGCATCGGCTCGACATGTGACACCACGACCGCTTCCGAGCCCCTCCCGGGAGTCGTCGACCCGACCTCGGCAGGGGCGACGGTGAGATCTGTTGCAGCTACGCTCGGAACGACCAGAAGCAGCACGGGGCGGGTGGGGATCCGGCATGGCACACGAACGCGAGCTCGCCGAGGGCCTGCTCGGGGACGAGCAGGGCAGGCTGGAGGTCACCAAGGCACTGCTGGAGATCACGTCCCGGACCGCGGCCAACGCCGAGGGCGATGTCGTGGTGGGGCTCAGCGTGCTCGTCGGTGGTGCCGTCCAGTCGATCGGGGCCACCTCGGACCCGGCCCAACGGCTGGACGCCGGCCAGGCCAGCGACGGCGCCGGCCCCTGCCTGCATGCCTTGAGCACGGGTCAGCTGGTCGAGGTGCAGGACTATGCCGAGGACGACCGCTGGCCGGGGACCTCTGCGCGCGCCAGCAGTGCGGGCATCCGCAGCTCGCTGTCCCTGCCGCTGAAGACGGGTGACCAGGTCCTCGGTGCCCTCAACATCTACT
The DNA here is from genome assembly GCA_963722015.1 of uncultured Actinomycetota bacterium. Lineage (GTDB taxonomy): Bacteria > Actinomycetota > Actinomycetes > Actinomycetales > Dermatophilaceae > Pedococcus. The sequence continues at coordinate 121,403 of CAVRMT010000033.1, forward strand.
CCAACGCCCCGTCCGCGTTCGACGACGAAGCCATCAGCAGTCTCGCCGCGTTCGCCGAGCAGGCCACCACGAGTCTGTTCCTGCTGGGCGAGCTGCAGGCCCAGCGAGCAGACAGCGCCTACGTCACCGCCTTCGCGCACACCATCCAGGCCAGCCTGCGCACGGCGCTGCCCGAGGTTGCCGGCCTCGAGCTCATGGGCATCTCGAGGCCCTCGTCGCCCCATGCGGCGGTGGGGGGCGACTGGTACGACGCCTTCGTCCTGCCCGACGGCTCGGTCGGCGTGGTCATCGGCGACGTCATGGGTCACGGCATCGAAGCCGTCACGGCGATGGCCCAGGTGCGGACCATGGTGCAGACCGCGGCGATGGCCGGGCTCGACCCTGCGGCGGTCCTCGAGCTCACGGACCATCTCGCACACCAGAGCCGAATCACCGAGACGGTCACGCTCTTCTACGGCCACCTGCGGACCGAGGGCGGCAGGGCCCGGCTGTCGTACTGCAACGCCGGGCATCCGCGTCCTCTGCTTCGCGCCACCGACGGCACCGTGACCGACCTCGGGGACGGCAGCCGGGTCCTGCTCGGCGCCATCGGCACCGGCGTCGGTGAAGGCACCCGGCCGGGCGACATCGGTGAGGTCGACCTGCCCGCCGGGTCGCTGCTGCTGCTCTACACCGACGGGCTCATCGAACGCGACGGCGCGGACGAGGACGGGACCCGCGTACGCGAGGTCGTCGCACGGTGGCCGGCCGACGGCCGCCTCGACGCCTTGTGCCATCGCCTGCTCGAGCCTTCGAACACGAACGACGACACCACGGTCTTCGCCATCCGCCTCGCTGGGCCAGTCGCGTAGCGACCGGTCGGCCCCACGGAAGGGGCCGACCGGCCGGTGCGGTGGACGGCGCTCAGCGA
>CAVRMT010000034.1:0-25745 GCA_963722015.1 uncultured Actinomycetota bacterium
GCGGACGGGACCGCCGACCCTGGCTCACGCCGGCAGGGGTGTCGCCGGTGCCGCCAGCGCGGCCCTCTCCCTGCGGCTCTTGCCGAACCTGAGGTAGAGCACGGGCAGGATGACCAGGTTGAGCAGGGTCGCGGTCAGAAGCCCACCCAGGATGACGAACGCCATCGGGTACTCGATCTCCTGGCCGGCGACGTTGCCGGCCAGGACCAGCGGGATCACGGCCAGGGCTGCGGCCAGCGCGGTCATCAGGACGGGTGCGAGGCGCTCCTTCGCCCCGCGGATCACCAGGGCAGGGCCGAACACCTCGCCCTCGTGGTGCTCGAGGTGCTGGAAGTGGCTGATCATCATGATGCCGTTGCGGGCAACGATGCCAAGGACGGTGAAGAACCCCACGAGGCTGCCGAGGGAGATCACCCCACCGGACGCCGCCGCCATCAGGACCCCGCCGATGAGGGCAGATGGCAGGGCCAGGAAGGCCAGGACCGCGAGGCGCAGCCGTCCGAAGGCCATGAAGAGCAGCGTGAAGATGATCGCGGCAGCAAGACCGGCCCAGCCGAACAGGCTGGCCTGAGCCTCCTGGCGCTCGCGGTACTCGCCGTGCAGCTCGTAGTAGAACTCCAGCGGCATCTGGATCTGGGCCAGCCGCTTCTCGGCCTCGCGAGCCACGGCGCCCAGGTCGCTGGCCTGCACGTTCGCGCCGATGGAGACGCGGCGCAGCCCTCCCTCGTGCTGCACGTTGCCGGGCGTCGCCGCCACCACGACGTCGGCGACGTCCTTCATGGCGACGTGACCGCCGCTCGGGACGTCGAGCTGGAGGTTGCGGATGTCGGTGAGGTTGCGTCGCGACTCGGGGACGCTCCAGACCTGCACGTCGTAGGCCTTGCCGGCGCGGAAGATGTCACCCACCTCCTCACCGGCCAGCATGGTCGCCGCGGCCCGACGGACGTCACCGGGCTTGATGCCGTGCAGCCTCGCCCTGACCGGGTCCACACGGACCTCGATCTGCGGCACGTCACTCTGCAGCTCCACGTGCTCGTCGACGATTCCCTGGATCGAATGCAGGGTAGTCGAGATCTCGTTGGCTTTCTCCTCCAACGCCTTGAGGTCGTTTCCGTAGAGCTGGACGACGATGGCCTCGCCCTCACCGGTCAGGACCTCACGGATGCGTTCCTTGAGGTAGGTCTGGACGTCGCGGCGCAGCCCCGGGTAGCCGCCGACGACGGCGGTGACCTCGGCCAGCGTCTTGTCGTAGTCCGCCTCGGCGTCGATGCTGATCCAGTTCTCGCCGAACTCCGCGCCGACCACCTCGTCGGCGAGCAGCGCCTGGCCGATGTGTGCCCCGAAGTTGCGGACCCCGGGGATGGCCTGGAGCTCCTTGGCGGAGGCCTGGGTGATGCGCACCTCCTCGGGCAGCGACGTTCCCGGCTTGGTCACCCAGTGCATCAGGAAGTCGCGCTCCTTGAAGTCCGGGAGCATCGACTGCCCGAGGGTCGGGTAGATCGCCAGGCCGGCCGCCACGAGCGCCCCCGCCGTCAGGACGGCAGGCAACGGTCGCCGCACGACCGGCGTGAGTGCCTTCTCGTAGTTGCGGTGCAGGAACCGGACCAGCGGAGAGGGCTTGTCGCTCAGACGTCCTCGCGACAGCAGAATGAGCGCCATGGCCGGTGTGAGGAGCAGCGCCACCGTCAGCGAGACCAGCACCGCGAGTGCGTATGCCGTGGCCAGCGGTTTGAAGAACGACCCCGTCAGCCCGCTGAGGAAGAAGATCGGCAGCAGTGCCGCCGCCTCGATGAAGCAGGCGTAGACGATCGCACTGCGCACCTCGAGAGCGGCCTCCAGCACCACCGACCGCGTCGGTGGTGGGTCGTCCATCGCGCGCGCCTGCCGCAGGCGGCGGACGATGTTCTCCACGTCGACGATCGCATCGTCGACGATGGCCCCCAGTGCGATGACGAACCCGGCCAGCACCATGGTGTTGATGGTCACCCCACACCATGCCGGTCAGCAGGGCCGACATCAACGAGACGGGGATGGTCACCACGCTGACCACCGCTGCGCGCCAGTTCAGCAGGAACAGCCCCAGCACGACGACGAGCATCGAGCCCAGCAGGTCAGCGAGTCGGTGAGGTTGCCGATGGCCTCCTCCACGAAGGTGGCCGGGCGAAAGATCGTGGTGTCGATCTGCATCCCCGGCAGGCCCGGGGCGAGCTCGGCCATGGCCGCCTCGACGCCCTCGGTGACCTGGAGGGTGTTGCCCCACGGGAGCTTCTCGACGATCAGCATCAACCCGGGCCCGCCGTTGATCACGGCGTCGCCGATGAGCGGCGGGTGCTCGCTGACGACGTCGGCCACGTCGGAGAGCCGCAGCGTCCTCGGGTCGTCGTCGTCGCTGATCACGACCTCGCCGAGGTCCTCCGGCGAGGCGATGGGCAGCACGTGGCGGACGTTGAGCCGCTGGTTGGGCGTCTCGATGAAACCGCCCTTCCCCACGGAGGAGCTGTCCGTGTACTGGAGCAGACCGGCGTCGAGCGAGTCGGCCGTGACCTCCATGACCTCCTCGAGGGTGACACCGTGCTCTCTGAGCTTGTCCGGCTTCACCTGGACGGCGAGCATGTCGATCCGCTCGCCCCAGATGGCGACGTTGGCCACCCCGGGCACCCGCAGGAGTCGAGCGCGGATCTTCCAGTAGGCCGTCATCGACATGTCGATGGTGCTGAGGGTGTCCGACGACAGGCCGATCTTCATCACCCGGCTCGTGGCCGACAGCGGCTGCAGGATCACCGGCGGTGCGGACCAGGTCGGCAGCGACGGCACCACGGTCTGGAGGCGCTCGTTCACCAGCTGGCGGGTCGTGACGAGGTCGGTCCCACCCTTGAAGATGATCTCGATGGACGACAGCTGCGAGACCGACTTCGAGCGCACCACGTCCACCCCCGGCACGCCCTGCAGCGCCTGCTCCAGGGGCACCGTCACCAGGCTCTCGGTCTCAGCTGCAGAGAGCCCGAGGCAGGGGGTCTGGATCTCGACGCGGGGTGGAGCGAACTCGGGGAAGACGTCGACGGGCATGCTGGGCACCTGGGCGACGCCGAAGAACATCAGCGCGCCCCCGAAGGCGACCATGAGGAAGCGGAACCTGAGGCTCTGCTTGATGATCCAGCGGATCATGGTCTCTCCCTCTCCTCAGACACAGTCGCCCACACCGTGAGTGACTAGTGGCCTCCACCGAGGCCGGTCTCCACCCCGAAGAGCTCCGCCGCTCCGACGGTGACGACGGGGGTGCCAGGGGTCGGGCCGGACGACAACACTGCTCGACCGTCGGAGATCGACACGACCGTGACGTCCGCCCGGACGAACACGTCCTTGGCGACGGCTGTGTACACGAAGGTCTGCCCGTCCGGGTCGTACAGGATCGCCGACTCTGCGACGGTGTTCTGCGTCGCATCGCTGCCAGCGGCCACGACCTCCGTGGTGAGCCCGATACGTTGACTCGCCTTGCCCAGCAGGGTGATCCGAGCCGGCTGGCCGGCCACCTCCTCGACCTTGGCGGCATCCGATCCCTGCGCCTCCGCCGTCGGTTGGCTGCACGCGGTCAGGACCCCCGCGCCCAGGGCGAGGGCGACCGCGGCGGCCAGGTGTGTCATTCGCTTGCGCATGGGATCTCCTTCGTGGACTTCGTGGTGTCAGCCACCGTCGAGCGCCGGGGCGGCCGGAGCCAAAGGTGCAGCTGCATCCAGGTGGGCCTCGACCGGTGCCCACCGTGAGCAGAGTGCAGGTAGGAGGAACAGGACGGCGAGGACCGTGCTGACCAGCCCACCGACGACGACGACGGCGAACGGCTGGATGAGCTCCAGACCCGCAACGGAGCCAAGGACGATGACCGGCAGGAATACCGCTGCTGCCGCCACTGCGGCGACGACCACCGGTGTCGCCCGCTCGGAGGCGGCGTCGACGTACGGGGCCGTCACGGTCCCCTCGTCAGCGAGCTCCTGCGCGCGAAACACCAACGACAGCACCGCCCGAACGGCGAACGCGAAGACCGCCAGCAGGCCGGCGCCGGTCGCCACGGTGAAGTCGGGGCCGGCCAGGCGAGCGAAGACCAGGCCACCGAGCAGGCACGCAGGGATGGTCACGCATGCGATCGCGGCCAGCCTCCAGCTCTCGAACGCTGCCTGCAGGAGCAGGAAGACGACCAGCAAGGCGAAGGCACCGAACAGCATCGCGGTGCGTTCGGCGTCCTGGCGGTCGGCGAAGTCGCCGAGGACCTCGGCGTGGTACTCCGTGGGGAAGGACACACCCACCAGGGACTCCTGCACATCGGCGAGGGCCGCGTCGACGCCGCGGTCGCGCAGGTCCGCGGTGACGTCGAGGCGGCGCGAGACCCCGTCGTGCCTGATCGTCGTCGGGGAGGGTGCCACGGACACCCTGGCCACGTCCCCCAACGTGACCAGGTCCCCGCTGGGGGTGTCGATCAGCAGGGCTGCCACGTCGCTGATGTTCTCGCGCGCCTGCGGCGTGCTCCAGACCTGGACCTCGAAGACCTTCTGCCGGTCGAAGATGCTCCCCACCTGGATCCCGGACAACAAGGTCGTCGCGGCCCGTCGCACGTCACCCGGCTTGACCCCGTGGGCCCGGGCCTTGGCCAGGTCGACGTCGATCTGGATGGTGGGCTCCATCGCCTGCGTGGAGATCGTCGGGTCGACCACGCCGTCGACCTCGGCGAGGACCTGCCGGACGCGCTCGGCCTGCTCGCGCAGCACGGCCTCGTCCTCACCGTAGATCCGGACGGTGATCGGCCGCGTCGTCGATGCGGTGTGCTGGGACACCCGCTCGGCCGAGTAGGTGAGGATCTCACGGGCCATGCCCGGGTAGCCGTCGACGACCTGGCGCACCTGCGCGACCGTGCGGTCGTAGTCGGCGTCCTCCGCGATCGCGACCCACACCATGCCACCGTTGGCACCGGCGGCGGTGTCTGACGTGACCGCACGGCCGAAGTGCGAGGACACGCCGCTCACCCCGTCGAGCGCTCGCAGCTCGTCACCGACTCGTCCGCCGATGCGGGCCATCTCTGTCAGTGAGGTCCCCGGGGCCCCGTCCCACTGCACCAACAGGTACGGCTCGCGCAGGCTGGGCATCAGCGACCGGTCCATCACCCCCGGGAGGCCGAAGGCCACCGCGCCGAGGGCTGCGAGGGCCGTCACGCCCATCACGGCGACGGGGCGCCGCACCACCGCCGACAAGGATCGCCGGTGCGTGCCCCTCCATCGCCGTGACAGCGCAGGCTCGGGGGACCTTCGCAGGAGCAACGTGCAGAGCGCCGGCGTGACGGTGAGCGCCACGGCGAGGGAGGTGCCCAGCGCGACGAGCACGGTCAGCCCGAACCGCGCCGTGAAGGCGTCGGCAGCCAGCCCAGCCAGGAGGAGGAGCGGCAGGACAGCGGCGGCGACGACCACACTTCCGAAGGCGATGACCTTCCCGGCGCCCACTGCGACGCTCTGCACCCGACCTGCCATCGCACCGGACCCTTCGGCACTGGTCAGAGCGCTCGGTGGATCGTCGTGAGTTCCCGGTCCAGCCGCACGGTTTCGTCGGGACAGCCGCTCGACGGTGCTGACGCCGTCGTCGACGACTGCGACGACGGCAGCAGCGAGCCCGAGCAGGACCAGTGCGTCGAGGGTCCAGCCGAGCAGCTGCAGGACGAGCATCGCCGCGGCCAGGGACAAGGTGGCGGCCACGAAGGACACGAGCGCGCGCCTCCAGCTCACCAGGGTGGTGAGGAGGACGAGGAGGGCCAGGCCGGCACCCAGCAGTGCCGCTGTGCGGACGTTCCCGGTCATCTGCTCGACGTACGACGCCGGACGGTAGAGCGAGGTGTCCACGGCGACACCGGTCAACCCGGGCGCCAGCACGTCCATGGCGGCCTCGACCGAGGAGGCGACCTCTCGGGTGTTCGCACCGGGCAGCATGTCGACGACGATGATGAACCCGTTCCCGCTTGCCACCAGGGCGTCACCGATGAGGGGCTGGTGCTCCTCGACGACCGTCGTGACGTCGCCCAGTCGCATCTGTCCGGGCTGGTCCTCGACCACGACCTCAGCCAGGTCGTCGGCATCACGGATGGGCACCATGTGCTGCACGCCGAGCCGCTGGTTCGGGGTGTCGATGAACCCGCCGGTGCCGGGGGTGGAAGCCTCGAGGAAGCTCAGCGGGCTGACGAGCAGCGCGTTGCCGGCGGTATGGACGACCTGCTCGAGAGTCACCCCCTTGGCACGCAGCCGCTCTGGGTCGACCTGGACCTGCACCTGCCGTTCACGCTGACCCCAGATGGCGACGTTGGCGACGCCCTGCACCCCCATGAGCTTGGGACGGATCGTCCACCGAGCCAGCACGCCGAGCTCGACGGGAGACAGCGTCGCGGAGGAGATGCCGATCATGGCGACCCGGCCCGACGCGGACGTCGGCTGGATCATCTGCGGTGGCGCAGACACGTTGGGCAGGGCATGCGCCTGGGTCATGCGTTCCTGCACGACCTGTCGGGCCTCGAGGGGATCCGTGCCCGGCTCGAACACCAGGTCGATCTTCGACAGCCCGGGCACCGACTCCGAGCTGATGTGCTCCACCCAGGCCACCCCGTTGAGCAGGTCCTGCTCCAAGGGGACCGTGATCATCTGCTCGACCTCCTGGGCCGACAGGCCCAGCGCCTCGGTCTGGATCTGCACGATGACCGGTGCGTACTCCGGCAGTGCGTCGACCTTCATCTGGGGCAGCTGCCAGGCGCACACGACCACCAGCGCGATCGCAGCGGCAAGGACCGCCTTCGGGATGGCCAGGCTCTTGTCGACCAGCCAGCGCAGCATGGCACCCTCCTCGCAGTCGTCGGAAGACGTGCGAAGACGAGGCGAACATGAGGGTCTGCGCCCTCGCGCCCCCGACCTCTTCCGTGCATGCTCGCACCGCGTATGTTTCCCCCGCGGCACCCTGCAAGGCAGCGCACCAAGAGTATTTGCGGCGACTGGGGACCGCCAACCACAAAAGGACGAGAAGAAACGTCAAGTGGTGGACAACCGACACGACGGCGCACGAGCCCGGGGCGCAGGCGATCCACACCGCGGCAACTAGGCTCGGCCCATGTCTGTGGTCCAGCGGTGGCGCGAGTTCCGGTACGCACAGCGCGAGGCCCTGCGTGCCAGCAACCACCCCCACGAGCGGGGTGAGCCGAACCCCTCGCGGGTCGACCTGCTGGCCGAGGTGCTGCCGGTGCTGCGTCCCCGCGCCGAGTCCGACGACGCCGAGCACGACCCAGACCTCGACGCCGAGCCCTCGACGCGGCAGGAGACCCGGCAGGAGACCCGGCCGGACACCCGGCACGGCGCAGAACCCTCGGACGACACCGGCTCGGAGGGAGCCGAGGCTCCCCGACCGTCAGGAGACGGACCCATCGCGGACGCGCAGCGCGAGGCGGCCAAGAGTGGCCAGCGCTACGGCCGGGCCGGGCGCCCCCTGAACCGCCAGTCGCCCTTCTACATGGGCTTCGTCGGCGCCATCGGCGTGCTGCTGGCGCTCCTGCTCTGGCAGACGTTGGGGCGGCTCACCACGACCATCACGCTGGTGGTCGTCGCGTTCTTCCTCACCCTGGCCCTCAACCCCCTCGTGGAGTTCCTGACCGGCCGCCACGTCAGGCGCTCCGGTGCGGTCGCCCTCGTCTTCGCCGGTGTCATCGTGGTCTTCACGCTCATCGGCCTGCTCGTGGTGCCGCCCGTGGTCGAGCAGGGTGGTGACCTCGCGGCGACCTCCCCCGACTACCTCAACCAGGTGCTCAACCACCCGTTCGTCAAGGATCTCGACCAGCACTACCAGGTCGTCGACAAGATCGAGGCCGAGTTCAACAAGCGCCTCACCGACGGCAGCTTCCTCGGCAAGGTGTTCGGTGGGGTGCTCGGAGTGGGCGCCGCGGTCGTCGGTGGCATCTTCCAGGCCTTCACCGTGCTGGTCCTCACCTTGTTCCTGCTCGCCTCCCTGCCGCGTGCCAAGCAGGCGGCATACGCGATGGTCCCGGCGTCGCGCCGCCCCCGCGTGATCTCGCTGTCCGAGGAGATCATGCGCCGGACCGGCTCCTACGCCATCGGCCAGGTGGCGATCGCGACGATCAACGCGATCTTCTCGTGGATCATGATGATGGTCGTCGGGATCCCGTACGCCGCGGTGCTGGCGGTCGCGGTCGGGTTCCTGGGCCTCGTGCCCATGGTGGGTGCCACCATCGGTGCGGCCATCGTCGTGCTCGTGGCATTGTTCACCGACACCCAGGACGCGATCATCGCCGGTGTCTACTACCTGATCTACCAGCAGGTCGAGAACTACATCATCGCCCCGAAGATCATGCAGCGGACCGTCTCCGTGCCCGGTGCGGTCACCGTCGTGGCCGCCCTGGCCGGCGGCACCCTGCTCGGTGTGCTGGGCGCCCTGCTGGCGATCCCCGTGGCTGCCGGCCTGCTGCTGCTCTACGAAGAGGTCCTGCTCCCGCGCCAGCGCCGCCACTGACGCCCGCACCATCCCGCCCGGCCCCTCACCGCCCCGCACCCCCCTGACCTCACCTCAGCCCCTCTCCCACTCCCTCTCGCACCCCCTCTCGCAAACCTTTGCTAGCAAGGGTTTGCTGACTGTGGACACCGTGCAAAGTGTCCCCTTTCCCGCAACCTCTGCTAGCAAAGGTTGCGGAACTGGGGCGGGGGCGGGGTGGGGCGGGGTGGAACTGGGCGGGGGTGGGGCGGGGCGGGTCAGCGTATGGCGCCGCGGGTGTGCCGCCGTTCGCGCGCCTCCCAGCAGGTCGTGTGCCAGTGGCGGCGGTCGTCGAGACCGCCCATGCCGTCCGCCGGCCAGGCGACCACGTGCGGCATCCCGATCGCGATGTCCTGCTGGCAGCCCGGGCACAGGTAGGCCCGGCTCGCCGACGCACCGGTGACCCGGCGCACGAACCACTCGCCACCGCCATACGACTCGCGCCGGGTGAGGCCACCGACCGCACGGTCGAGGTTCAGCGGCGGGTCGTCGCGGCGACGCCGGTTGGCTCGGGGCATGGTGGCGATTCTCGCAGAGCCGGCCCGGGTGGCGGACCTCAGGCGTGGGTGCGGAAGCCGCGGCCGGTCTTGCGGCCGAGGTACCCCGCCGTCACCAGGTGCTCGAGCAGCGGAGCCGGGGCGAACCCGCGCTCGCGGAACTCCAGGTACAGCTCGCGCTGGATCGCCAGCGACACGTCGAGGCCGACGACGTCGAGCAGCTCGAACGGCCCCATCGGCAGGCCGCAGCCGGTCTTCATGGCCGTGTCGATGGCATCGGCCGTGGCGTAGTTGGCGTCGAGCATCTTCACGGCGTCGTTGAGGTAGGGGAAGAGCAGGGCGTTGACGATGAACCCCGAACGGTCGCCGCAGGTCACGGCGTGCTTGCCGAGTCCGGCGACGACCTCCTGCACCGTGGCGACGACCTCGGGGGCGGTCGAGACCGTGTGGACGACCTCGACGAGCTTCATCACCTGGGCGGGGTTGAAGAAGTGCATCCCGATGACGTCGCCCGGACGGGTGGTGGCAGCGGCGCACTCGACGACGGGCAGCGAGGACGTGGTGGTCGCGAGGATGGCCCCCGGCCGGCAGATCTCGTCGAGGTTCTCGAACAGCGCCCGCTTCACGGCCAGGTCCTCGACCACGGCCTCGACGACCAGGTCGACGGTGGCCAGGTCGTCCAGGGACGTCGACCCCCGCAGGTGGCCCAGGGCCTCGTCCCGAGCCTCCTCGGTGAGCTTGCCCCGCTGGACCGCCTTCTCCAGGGACTTGTGCAGGCCGGCCGTGACGGCGTCGACCTTGGGCTGGCTGCGCGTCACGTAGGTCACGTCGTACCCGGCCTTGGCGAACACCTCGATGATCCCCGTGGCCATGGTGCCCGAACCCACCACCCCGACGGTACGCACCGTACGGGTGTCCACGACGTCCACGCCAACGGCCGTGGGGCTGAGTGCGTCGTCGACGAGCTGGGAGCTGCCCGGCTCGGCGTAGGTGTAGAAGCCGCGGCCGCTCTTGCGGCCCTTGAGCCCGGCGCTCACCATCTGCTTGAGGATGGGGCTGGGGGCGTGGAGCCGGTCGCGGCCCTGCTTGTACATCGTGTCGAGGATCTCGTATGCCGTGTCGAGACCGATGAGGTCCATCAGGGCCAGCGGGCCCATGGGGTAGCCGCAGCCCAGCTTCATGGCGGCGTCGATGTCCTCGCGGCTCGCGTACTTGCTCTCGAACATCGCGACGGCGTGGTTGAGGTAGCCGAACAGCAGGGCGTTGGCGATGAAGCCCGCCTTGTCGCCGACCACGACCGGCTGCTTGCCCAGTCGCTGGGCCAGCGCCTTGACGTCCTCGAACACCTCGTCCTCGGTGACGACGGTACGGATCACCTCGACGAACTGCAGGACCGGCGCGGGGTTGAAGAAGTGCATGCCGACCACGCGCTTGGGGTTGCTCGTGGCGACCGCGATCTCGGTGACCGACAGCGACGAGGTGTTGGTGGCCAGGATGGCGTCCGGCCCGACGACGGCGTCGAGCCTGGCGAAGATGTCCTTCTTCAGGTCGAGGTGCTCGGGCACCGCCTCGATGACGAGCTGGCAGTCGGCCACCTCGTCCATGCTGGAGGTGAAGTGCACCCGCGCGTGCAGGGCGGCCTGGTCCTGCTCGGACAGCTTGCCGCGGGCGACTGCCCGGTCGGTGGAGTGCTGCAGGACCCCACGGCCCCTGTCGACCGCCGCCTCGTCGACCTCGATCGCCACCACGTCGATGGCGTTCCGGGCGAACACCTCCACGATGCCGGCACCCATGGTGCCCAGTCCGACGACGGCGACCTTGCTGAACTCACGAGCCATGCGGCGCAGTCTGTCAGAGGCCCTCAGCCGGGAGGAGACCCGCCGGGGGTGACGGTCACCACTCGTGCCCGGTGCCGATCAGGGCTGACTCCATGTGGAAGCGCTGCTCGGTGGACAACCCGCGGATGGCCGTCGGCGCGTCGATGTCGACCGCTCGGCAGTAGTCCCGCAGGGTGTGGTCGTAGGCGAGCCGGGCAGCCATGAGGCGCTCGGCCTTGTTGGGCAGGTCCGAGTGCTCGACGCGTCGCACGTGGTCCGCGAGGCGGCCGACCTCCAGGGCGAGCAGGATGGGCGGCAGCGGCTCCGGCTGCGGGTGCCGCCGCGCCCACCACGCGTCCACGGCGTCGGACAACGCCCGTATGGGGCGTGGTCGCGACCCCTTGGCCACCCGGCGCACGATGACGACGGCGACGGCGATGACCAGCGTCAGCCCGGCCACGTTGCCCAGCAGCTCCACCATGCGTGCTCACCTCACCTCGAACTTCGAGTGTGCGCCCGGATGTGTGCCCGCGCAATCAGGCGTTCGTCGCCGGCCACTCACCGGTTCGCCCCCCTGCGCGGCGTCACCGTAGAGTGGCGCCTCGTGCGACTGGTGATTGCGACGTGCTCGGTGGACTACGACGGTCGTCTGTCGGCCCATCTGCCCCTCGCGACGAGGCTGCTCATGGTCAAGGCCGACGGCTCGGTGCTCGTCCACAGCGACGGCGGGTCCTACAAGCCGCTCAACTGGATGTCTCCCCCGTGCGCCATGGCCGAGGTCCCCCCCGAGGAGCACGAGGCAGCCGACGGCGTCACCGCCGTCTGGCAGGTCCAGCACGCCAAGTCCGAGGACCGTCTGCGGGTGCTCATCCACGAGGTCCTGCACGACTCCGCCCACCAGCTCGGGGTCGACCCCGGACTGATCAAGGACGGCGTGGAGGCCCACCTGCAGAAGCTGCTCGCCGAACACATCCACACCCTGGGTGACGGCTGGAGCCTCGTGCGGCGCGAGTACATGACGGCGATCGGCCCGGTCGACATCCTGTGCCGTGACGCAGCCGGGAGCTCGGTGGCGGTCGAGATCAAGCGCCGCGGCGACATCGACGGGGTCGAGCAGCTCACCCGCTACCTCGAGCTGATGAACCGCGACCCCCACCTCGCCCCCGTCACCGGCATCTTCGCCGCCCAGGAGATCAAGCCCCAGGCACGCACGCTGGCGACCGACCGCGGCATCCGCTGCGTCACGCTCGACTACGACGCCCTGCGCGGGATCGACGACACCACCACCCGCTTGTTCTGACCCGAGGCTCGGCCCTTGCCCGGCCCCGAGCCCGAGCAGGTCAGCTCGCGTCCGGGTGCCGCGTACCCGGCCAGGTCAGGACCCGGAACCCGTCACCGTCCACGGCCACCTCCGACACGCCGCAGGCAGGCACGACCCGCTGCCCGGTGAGGTCCTGACGGACGGTGGGCGACAGCCGGGGCAGCACGAACGACATCACGCCGCCGTGCGAGAACACCAGGACGGTCTCGCCACGGTGCTGGTCGGCGATGGTCTGCAACCCCTCGCGGTAGCGCCGGACCACCTCTTCCCCGGACTCGCTATCGGGAACGGTCCGGTCCAGGTCGCCGTGGTCCCACGACTCGAACACCGACGCCAGCTCGGGGCCGTCGGGGCGAAGGCCCGCCAGTGCCCCGACGGCGAGCTCCTGCAGCCCGTCGACCTCGACCGCGTCCACCCCGAGCGCCTGCGCCGCGATCGTCGCCGACTGCGCAGCGCAGGACACGCGGCTCGACCACACCCGGGCGATGTTGCGCGGTGCCAGCTCCGCGGCGAGCCGGCCAACCTGGTGCCGCCCGAGCGCGCTGAGCCACCCGCCGTCGTCGGACAGGACCGAGGGACGTTCGTACTGGGCGTCGCCGTGCCGGGCCACGAGCAGCGTCGCGGGACAGTGCAGGTCGCTCACCCGCCGAGGATATGCCGCGGGGCGGGCAGGGCGGGCGGGTCAGCGCAGGGCGGGCAGGGCGGGCGGGTCAGCGCAGGGCGAGCAGCTCGAGCAGGCGTGCTGCCTCGGCACGCATCGCGGTCCTGGCCGGCCCGAGGTACTTGCGGCTGTCCACCATCGCCGCATCGGCGTCGAGCCGGTCCCGCGCAGCAGCCGTGAACACGCTGGAGAGGTGGGTCGCGATGTTGACCTTGGTCATGCCGGCCCGGACCGCCGCGCGGAGGCCGTCATCGGGCACCCCCGACGAGCCGTGCAGCACCAGGGGAACCCCCACCGCGGCGCGGATCGCGGCGATGAGCTCCAGGTCCAGGGCCGCGGTGCGTTCGACCATCGCGTGGGAGGAGCCCACCGCGACCGCCAGCGCATCCACTCCCGTGTCGAGCGCGAAGCGTTGCGCGTCAACGGGATCGGTGCGCACACCCGGGGCGTGGACACCGTCCTTGCCGCCGATCTCCCCCAGCTCGGCCTCGACGGACACCCCGAGTCCGTGACACAGCTGGACCACCTGGGACGTGGTGGAGCGGTTCGTGGCGTCGTCGAGCTTCGAGCCGTCGAACATCACCGAGGTGAAGCCCAGACCGAGGGACTCGCGCACCAGGTCGACCGAGACCGCGTGGTCCAGGTGGAGCACGACCGGCACCGGTGCCCGTTCGGCCAGGGCGCGGGTGGCCAGCGCCAGCGGAGCCAGGGAGCCGTGCCAGCTCACGGTGTTCTCGCTGATCTGCAGCACGACAGGCAGGTCGACGTCCTGCGCCGCCCCGACCAGCGCTTCGGCGTGCTCGAGGTGGATGAGGTTGAAGGCACCCAGTCCCCGACCGTGCTCCTGGGCAGCGGCCAGCGCATCGGTGAGCGGTACGAGCATGGTCAGTCCTCCTGGGTCTGGACGTGCACGGCGGCGCGCAGGCGGTCGATGTCCACGGGGTCCACGAAGCCTGCGGTCGGTTGCAGCACTGCCGCGGCGGACCAGGCCACCGCATCGGCCAGCCCGGACGACCAGGCCGTCCCGCTGGACAGAGCGCGGGCGAGGGCCGCCACGGCAGCATCCCCGGCACCGGTGGCGTTGCCGCGCAGGCGGTCCCCCAACCGGGCCCTCACGACGGTGCCCGAGGGAGCGACAGCCACGAGACCGTCGGCACCGAGTGAGACCACCACGTGCTGGGCGCCCTTGTCCTGCAACATCCTTGCGCCCTCGACCGGGTCGTCCACGCCGGTGACGCCGAAGAGCTCGTCACGGTTGGGCTTGACCACGTCGGGTGCAGCCGCCAGGGCTCGCAGCAGCGCGGCGTGTGAGGCGTCGACGATGACCACCACCCCGGCCTCGCGGCCCACCCTGGTGAGGTCGGCGAAGGCGTGCTCGGGCACACCCGGCGGCAGGCTCCCCGAGGCCACGAGCACCCGGACGGGGTGCTCGTCGAGCAGCGCTGCCACGTGGTCGAGCAGCCCGCTCCACGCATCGTCCGGCCACGGCCAGCCGGGTTCGTTGAACGCGGTCGCCTCACCGTCCTCACGACTCACGACGGTGGTGGTGCGCCGGGTCGGTGCCGCCGCCCGCGCGAACCGGTGCGGTATGCCGCGCCGGTCCAGGTCGGCGCGCACCTGCTGCCCCGTGGACCCGCCGACCACCCCGGTGACCAGGACGTCCTGGCCGAGCTGGTGCAGCACCGAGGCGACATTGATGCCCTTGCCGCCGGCCAGCTCCTGCACCGACAGCACGCGGTGGCTCGCGCGCGGCACCAGCCGCTCGACGTCGTACGTCACGTCCAGGGCCGGGTTCGGCGTGATGGTGAGGATCACGACAGGTCCCACGCGAGGGCCGCGGCACCGAGGCAGCCGGCGCGCTCTCCCAGGCTGGCCCGCTCGATCGTCGGCCTGCGCTGGAAGGTCAGCTGCGACTCGACGCCGGCGCGCAGCGGAGCCAGGAGGGTCTCTCCGCTCTGGGCCAACCCGCCGCCGACGAGGACACGCTCCACACCGTTCAGCGTCACGGTGATCACGATGGCCCGGGCCAGGGCCTCCACGGCCACACCCCACACCAGGGTGGCGACCGGGTCGCCGGCGTCCACGAGGGCGGCTACGTGGTCGGCACCCACTCGCGCTGTGGCACCGGGGGCCGACCCGACGGCATACGCGCGCTCGATCGCCGAGGCGGACGCCACTGCCTCGAGGCAGCCGCGGGCCCCGCACCCGCACAACGGTCCGCCCGGATCGACCACGACGTGGCCCAGCTCACCGGCCCAGCCGTCCGCGAGGACGACGCGGCCATCGAGCATGAGCGCTCCGGCGATCCCGGTGCCCACGGGCAGGAACAGGACGTTGCGCGCACCGGTCGCGGCGCCCCAGCGCACCTCGGCGACCAGGCCCGCGCGCACGTCGTGCCCGAGCGCGACCGGCAGGCCGAGCGCCGCGGACAACGGCTCGGCCACCGGGAGGTCGCGCCAGCCGAGGTTGGCCGACCAGCGCGCCACTCCGGCGGCACCGTCCACCAGCCCGGGCACCACGACGCCGCAGGCCTGCAGCTCGACCGGTCCGGTGGCCGTGCCGCACAGGTCGCGCACCAGGCCGCCCACCTGCCCGACGAGCACCCCCTCACCAGCCGCCCCCGCGACGGTGGGCACCGTGCGCGACTCGACCTCCACGCCGTGACGGTCGACCAGCGCAGCCTTGACCCGGGTGCCGCCGACGTCGACGGCGGCCACGACCTCGACCACGCTCAGACCACTTCCACCGTGATGCCGGCCGAACGCAGGTCCGCGACCGCCACCTTGGGCGCGCCGCCGTCGGTGACCACGAGGTCGATCCGCGACGAGGGACAGATCCGGGCGAAGGCACGGGTGCCGAGCTTGGCACCGGTCGCGACCACGATGACCCGTTCGGAGCGCTCGACCATGAGCGAGTTGATGCCGGCCTCCCCCTCGTGGTGACACATCGCACCGGTGGGGGCGGAGACCGCGTCGACCCCGAGGAAGACCGTGTCGAGCCAGAGCTCGCCCAGGACCATCGCCGCCAGCGGGCCGGACAGCTCGTAGGACTCCGGGCGCGCGACACCACCGAGGGAGACGCACCGGATGAAGGGCCGCAGCACCATCTCCGTGGCGATGTTGAGCGCATTGGTGACCACGGTGACCGCTGGACGCCGGGTCGACATCGCGAGGTCGGAGCGGGCTGCGAGGCGCCGTGCCACCGCGCTGGTGGTCGTGCCACCGTTGAACCCCACGACCGAGCCCTCCCGGGCGAGGTCGGCAGCGCAGGCCGCGATGCGGTCCTTGGCGTCGTCGGTGCCGGCCTGCTTGTAGCGGGCGGGCAGGTCGTAGGCGACCGCGGACGCCACGATGCCGCCGTGGGTGCGGGTCACCAGCTGCTGCGCCGCGAGGTCGGCGAAGTCGCGGCGCACGGTCGCCTCGGAGACCCCCAGGGACTGCACGACCTCGGTCACGCTGAGCCGGCCGTGCTCGGCCAGGAGGGCGAGCAGCGCGCTCCAGCGCGCTCCTCGGTCCACCGACCTCGCGGGCGCCCCGCTCACTTGACCGAACCGGCCGTGAGCCCGCCGACGAGGTGCTTCTCGATGATCGCGAACAGCACCACGACCGGGACGATGGCGATGATCGAGGCCCCGAACAGCTGGTCCCAGTTCTGCTCGTACCCCGTGACGTAGGAGTTGATGCCGACGGTGAGCGGCTTCTTGTTGTCGTCGAGCATGAGCGTCAGGGCGACGACGTACTCGTTCCAGGCCGCGATGAACGTGAAGATCGTCGCGGTCACCAGCCCCGGCAAGGTCAGCGGCAGCATCACGCGCCGCAGCCGCATGAAGGGTCCGCAACCGTCGAGCTCGGCCGCCTCCTCGACCTCCTTGGGGATCGAGGAGAAGAACCCGTGCAGGATCCAGATCGCGAACGCCAGGTTGAACGCCGAGTTCGTCAGGATCAGGGCCAGGTAGGTGTTGACGAGGTTGAGCGAGAAGAACTCGCGGTAGATGCCGACGACCAGCGAGGTCGGCGAGAACATCTGCGTGATGAGCACGAGGAACAAGAAGGCGATGCGCCCCGGGAAGCGGAACCGCGCGGTGAAGTATGCCGCCGGGACGGCGACGAGGACCACGATCACCGTCGAGGCCACGGCCACCACGAGCGAGGTCTGCAACCAGGAGCGGAACCGCTCGTCGCCCATGACCTCGGCGAAGGTCGTCCACTTCCACTCCCGCGGCAGGATCGACGCGGGGGTCGTGACGACGTCGTCGCTGGGACGGAAGGCGTCGAGCAGCATCACCAGGTAGGGCCACAGGAAGGCGAAGGCCACCCCGAGGCCGAGCACCGGCAACGCGGCCGGACGGATGCGACGCCAGGTCACGACTCCTCCTCACGCCAGCGCGAGACGCGCAGGTAGATGACGACGGCCACCAGGATCAGGAGCACGTTGAACAGTCCGGCCGCGGCCGACTGGCCCACGTCCTTCTCGGCGCTCTTGAACGCCAGCTTGTACATGAACGTGATGGTCGTGTCGTGGCTGAAGCCGGGGTTGGACTCGTTGAGGGTGTAGATGATCGGGAAGCTGTTGAAGACGTAGATCATGTTGAGCACGCTGGCGACCAGGATCGCGGGACGCAGCAGCGGGAGCGTGATCAGGCGCCAGATCTTCCACGGCGAGGCCCCGTCGATGCGGGCCGCCTCGTAGACGTCGCTCGGTATGGCGTGCAGACCGGCCACGAAGACGTAGGCCGTGAACGGGATGGAGACGAAGACACCGACCGCGACCATGGACGGCATGACCAGGCGGTCGTCGCCGAGGAAGTCGATCGGGGTGTCGACGAGCCCGACCTTGAGCAGCACCGCGTTGAGCACGCCGTAGTAGTAGCTGTAGATCAGGGTGAACAACCGCGCGGTGATGACCAGCGAGGCCGCCCACGGGACGATGACGGCCCACCGCACGATCCGGCGGCCCCAGAACTCCTTGGTGAGGAACTGCGCGAGCCCGAGGCTGATCAGGATCGTCAGCGCCACGACCGCGACGACCCAGACCAGGGTGTTGGTCAGGACCGTGCCGAGGGAGTCGTTGGCCAGGACGTTGGTGAAGTTGTCCAGACCCGCGTCGCCCTTGCGCAGACCCGTGATCGAGTAGCGGGACAGCGAGGCCTTGACCAGCTCGACCGCCGGGTAGACGACCACGCCGAAGATCAGCAGCAGGGCGGGGCCGAGCCACAGCAGCGCCGTCCACCACGAGGTGTGCCCGCGGCGCGGCCGTCGCGGCCGGCGCCCGGCCGTGGGTGCGGCCGGGTCACCGGCCGCACCCACAGGAGCCGAAGCGGTCTGCGTCACGATCAGCTGCCGGACTCGGCAGACTTCTGCAGCTTGTCGAGCACAGCCTTCGGGTCACCGGTCATCGCGGTGCCGAGGTTCTGCTGCACCGCCAGCTTGACCTTGTCCCACGCGGGGTCGTCGGTCGGCGTGAGGTGCGCGTTCGGCAGGGTCTCGAGGTAGGTCGCGAGCTTGGGGTCGGACTTGAACTCCTCGATCCCGGACTTGGTCACCGGCAGGAAGCCCTCGGCCTTGATGAAGGCGTTGACCTGGTCCTTCTGGTAGTACAGGTCGTAGAACGCCTTCACCGCGTCCTGGTTGCCGTCCTTCTTGAAGGCCATGAGGTAGTCGGTGACGCCGAAGGTCTGCGGTTCGCCGCCCTCGGCCTTGGTCGGCATCGGGGCGACGCCGTAGTCGACCTTCTTGGCCTCGTCGAGCTTGGCCGCGAGCGGCGAGAAGCCCACGACCATGCCGACCTTGCCCGAGGCGAACAGGTCGAACGCATCGGCCCGGTTCGTCTTGCCCGGGTTGTTCTGGGTGAGCTTCTCGGTCGACAGCGACTTCAGGAACGACAGCGTCTCGACGTTCTCAGGCGAGTTGATGGCCCACTTGCCGTCCTTCTTCCAGTCCCCGCCGTTGTTGAACATCCAGATGGAGAACTCGCCCTGCGACTCCTCGGGACCCAGCGGCAGGCCGTAGCCGATGGCGCCGTCACCGAGCGCGGCGATCTTCTTCGCGGCGTCCTTGAACTCGGCCCACGTCGTGGGGGGCTCGGCGATGCCGGCCTGCTTGAAGAGCTCCTTGTTGTAGAACATGGCCCGCGCCGAGCTCAGGTCGGGCATGCCGTACATCTTGCCGTCGTACGTCCCGGACTTGACGAACGCGTCGAGCAGGTCGGACTTCACCGAGTCGGACAGCACCTCGTCGGCGCTGTAGAGCAGGTCGTCCTTGGCGTAGCTGGCGTAGGCGTTGAGGTTGAGGATGTCCGGCGGGTTGTTGTTCTGGATCATCGTCGAGCTCTGCTGGTCGATGTCGTCCCAGCTGACGATCTGCACCTCGAGGGTGTTGCCCGACTTGGCCTTGTAGTCGGTGGCGAACTTGTCCCAGAACGCCTTGGTGTTGTCCTTGGAGTACTCGGCGGCGACCAGCTTGATGGTCGTCGCCTTCTCCCCGGAGTCGTTCCCGCCGCCGGCCGAACCGGAACCGGTACCGCCGGAGCAGGCTGCGAGGGCGAACGCCGCACCGAGGGCGAGCCCGCCCCAGCGCAGCGCCGCTGTGTGTCCTGATTTCGTGGTGCGCACGTCGCTCCTCATGTCGTTCGTCAGTGTCGCGAAACGGGTGATCGTTTCCTAGCGTTTGAAGCGCGCTTCGCTCATCGTGCGAGGCATGAGGGAAACATTGCGCCCTGCATCGCGACTCCGTCAAGCACTTCGGCTCGGGAATCTTTGCAACATTTCCATCACAGAACCCCCCTTGAGCGGGCATTTTTCGGTGATCTTGACTGATCGAATCTGACTGGTGGACACTGTCGTCACTCTGAAGCACTCACAGATGGGATCTCGATGCCTTCCTACTCGAGCCACCTCGCCCGCGAGATCGCGACCCAGCCGGCCGACTGGGCCGCGGTGCGCACCCGCGTGGACGAAGCTCTCGCCGTCCTTCCGGCCCCCGGCGCGCGCGTCGCCGTCGTGGGCTGTGGCACCTCCTACTACATGGCGCAGGCCTACGCGACGCTGCGCGAGCAGGCCGGCGTCGGCCACACCGAGGCGCACGCCGCGAGCGAGTACCCGGCGAACCGGCGCTTCGACCACGTCGTGGCCATCTCGCGGTCCGGCACCACGACAGAGGTCATCGAGCTGCTCGAGCGCCTGCGCGCCGACGGCCAGACCACCACCGCCATCGTGGCCACGCAGGGGACGGCCATCCCCGAGCTCGCCACCCACGCGTTCCTGGTCCCCGAGGTCGACGAGCAGTCGGTCGTGCAGACCCGGTTCGCCACCACCGTGCTCGCCCTGCTGCGCGCCACCCTGGGCGAGGACCTCACCTCGGCCATCGCCGACGCCGAGGCCGTCCTGGCCGAGGACGAGGACTCCGCGCTGGCTGGCGTCGCCGACGCGAAGCAGCTCACCTTCGTCGGGCGCGGCTGGACCAACGGCCTGGCTCAGGAGGCGGCCCTGAAGCTGCGCGAGTCCGCGCAGTTCTGGACCGAGGCCTATCCGGCCATGGAGTACCGCCACGGACCGATCAGCATCACGACCGAGGGTGGCGCGACCTGGGCCTTCGGTGAGGTGCCGCCCGGGCTCGAGGACGACGTACTGGCCACCGGGGCCCACTTCGAGCACCGCGACATCGACCCGCTCGCCGACCTGCTGCGCGTGCACCGACTCTGCCTGCTCAAGGCAGCGCGCGCCGGGGTGGACCCGGATCAACCGCGACACCTGTCCCGGTCCATCATCTTGTCGTGACCCCAGCGCACGCCACCCCCGACCGACTGCTGCTGACCGGGCGGCTGGTCCTGCCCGGTGGCCTGGTCGAGGACGGCGCGGTCGTCGTGGTGGGCGACCGGATCGCCTACTCCGGACAGCGCGGCACGGTGCCGGCCAAGTGGGCCGCCCTGTCCTCCCCGCAGGACTGGCCGACGGACGCCACCCTGCTCCCCGGCCTCGTCGACGTGCACTGTCACGGCGGTGCGGGCGGAGAGTTCGGCCCGGACGTCGACAGCGCCCGCCGCGCCGCCGGTCACCATCACCGCGCGGGGACGACCTCGGTCGTCGGGTCCCTCGTCTCGGCCCCGCCGCCGGTGCTCCTCGCCGGGGCGGCTGCGCTGGCTCCCCTGGTCGAGGGCGGCGAGCTCGCCGGCATCCACCTCGAGGGCCCGTTCCTGTCCACCATCCGCTGTGGCGCCCAGGACCCGGCGGCCCTCGTCGATGCCGACCTCGACCTCGTCGACGCCCTCGTCGCCGCTGCCGGGGGCGGGCTGCTGCACCTGACCTTCGCGCCCGAACGCGACCCCTCGGGAGGTCTGCCCGCGGCTCTCGCCGGCCACGGCGTGGTGGGTGCCCTCGGCCACACCGACGCCGACCACGCCACCTGCGCCCGGGCCCTCGCGGCGGTGCGTCACGGCGGGGCCCTCGGCGGGCGCCCCCTGGTCACCCACCTCTTCAACGGTATGCCGCCGCTGCACCACCGCGCTCCCGGCCCGGTGGCCGCCGCGCTGGGTGCAGCATCGCGCGGCGAGGCCGTCGTCGAGCTGATCGCCGACGGGGTGCACCTCGACGGTGCCACCGTCGCGCTGGTCTTCGACACGGTCGGGGCATCCGGCATCGCGCTGGTCAGCGACGCGATGTCGGCCAGCGGCCTGGTCGAGGGCGATTACACCCTGGGCGGTCGGCACGTGCAGGTGCGAGGTCGCGAGGCGCGCCTGGCCGACGGTGGATCCCTCGCCGGCGGCGTGTCGACCCTGCTCGACCAGGTCCGCTGGTGCGTCACCGACCTCGGCATCGAGCTCGTGGACGCCGTCACCGCTGCTGCCCTGACACCCGCCCGTGCCCTGTCGCTCGCCGGCGTCGGCAGCCTCGTGCCGGGATCGCGCGCCGACGTCCTCGTCGTGGACGAGGGGCTGGCGCCCCTGCGGGTCCTGCGCCACGGCGCGTGGCTCTGACCTCGGCCCTGGCCCCGGCCCTGACCTGACTCAGCTCCCGCTCGGACCTGCGGGTGGGGCGCCCGGCAGACCGCTCAGGCGGGCGCCGCGACCTGCGTGTCCAGGCCACGGGACCGGCGGACGATCCCCACGAACTCGGCCATGATGTCGTTGAGCCCGAAGTCCTTCGGCGTGAACACCGCTGCCACCCCGAGTGCCCGTAGCGCCCTGGCATCGGTGTCGGGGATGATCCCGCCGACCACCACGGGCACGTCACCGGCGCCGGAGTCGCGCAGGCCCTCGAGGATCTGCGGCACGAGCTCCATGTGCGAGCCCGACAGGATCGAGATGCCGACGAGGTGGACGTCCTCGGCCACCGCGGCAGCGACGACCTGCTCGGGCGTCAACCGGATGCCCTGGTAGACGACCTCGAAGCCGGCGTCCCGTGCCCGCACCGCGATCTGCTCGGCGCCGTTGCTGTGGCCGTCGAGCCCGGGCTTGGCGACCAGCACGCGGAGGCGTTCGCCGAGCTCGTCGGCCGTGCGCCGCACCTCGGCCCGTACGGCCCGCAGCCCCTCACTGCCGCCGTCGCTGACCCCGACCGAGCCGCTGACACCCGTGGGGGCACGGAACTCCCCGAACTCCTCGCGCAGAGCCTGCGCCCACTCCCCTGTCGTGACTCCGGCCCGAGCCGCTTCGAGGGAGGCCGCCATGAGGTTCGTGCCCGCACGCGCGTCGGCGCGCAGCGCAGCCACCGCCGCTGCTGCGCGCTCTCGCCCGGCGGGGTCGGCGTCACGCTGCTCGCGCCACGCGCGCACCGCTGCGACAGCCCTGGCCTCGACGTCGTGGTCGACGCTCTGGATCGCCGCGTCGAGGTCGGCGGTGAGGGGGTTGGGCTCGGTGGTCTCGAACCGGTTCACCCCGACGACCACGTCCTCGCCGGTCTCGATGCGCTGGCGCCGCAACGAGTGCGAGGCCACGAGCGCAGACTTCATGTACCCGCTCTCGACCGCCGGCACCGCACCGCCGAGCTCCTGCACGCGCGCGATCTCGACGCGGGCCCCCTGCACGAGCTCGGCAACCTTGGCCTCGACCACCTTCGATCCGGTGAACAGGTCCTCGTGCTCCAGCAGGTCGGACTCGAAGGCCAGCACCTGCTGCATGCGCAGTGACCACTGTTGGTCCCACGGGCGCGGCAGCCCGAGGGCCTCGTTCCAGGCGGGCAGCTGCACGGCACGAGCCCTGGCGTCCTTGCTCAGGGTGACGGCGAGCATCTCCAGGACGATGCGCTGGACGTTGTTCTCCGGCTGGGCCTCGGTCAGTCCGAGGGAGTTGACCTGGACGCCGTACCGGAAGCGGCGCTGCTTGGCGTCCTGCACGCCGTACCGGTCGCGGGTGAGCTCGTCCCACAGCTGCACGAACGCCCGCATCTTGCACATCTCCTCGACGAACCGGACCCCGGCGTTGACGAAGAACGAGATCCGGGCGACGACCTCGCCGAAGCGTTCCGGCGGGACCTGGCCCGAGTCGCGCACGGCGTCCAGGACGGCGATGGCCGTGCACATCGCGTAGGCGATCTCCTGCACCGGGGTCGCCCCGGCCTCCTGCAGGTGGTAGCTGCAGATGTTGATCGGGTTCCACTTCGGGATGTCGGAGACCGTGTAGGCCACCATGTCGGTGATCAGCCGCAGTGAGGGCTCCGGCGCGAACACGTAGGTGCCGCGCGAGAGGTACTCCTTGATGATGTCGTTCTGCGTCGTGCCGGACAGGGCCCGCACCGCCTCGGCGGGGTCGCGCCCGTCGGCAAGGGCCTGCTCCTGCGCGACCACCTGGTACATCGCCAACACCCACATCGCCGTGGCGTTGATGGTCATGGAGGTGTTCATGCGGTCGAGCGGGATCTGGTCGAACAGCGCCCGCATGTCGCCGACGTGCGAGATGGGGACGCCGACCTTGCCGACCTCGCCCCGGGCCAGCGGGTGGTCGGGGTCGTAGCCGGTCTGGGTGGGAAGGTCGAAGGCCACGGACAGGCCCGTCTGACCCTTGTCCAGGTTGCGGCGGTACAGCGCGTTGCTCGCGGTGGCGCTGGAGTGCCCGGCATAGGTGCGCATCACCCAGGGGCGGTCTCGCTCGGGTCGCGCGTCGGTGCGCTCGGCAGGCTTGGGCATGAGCCTGAAGGTACCGGCGGCGCGGGGCGTGCCGGGAGGCGTTCAGGCGGTGACAGCCGCCACAGTCGCCTCGGCGGGCAGGTCCCGGAGCACCAACGAGCGGTCGAGGCGTGATGCACGCAACAGGCGGCCGGTGCGCTCGCTCATGTCGACGACCGCGAGACGGCGGCCGGCTCGACGGGCCCGGTTGTAGGCCTCCACGAGCACTCCCAGGCCCGTGGCGTCACCGATCTCGGCCCCGGCGAGGCGCACGTAGACATCGCCGTGACCGGTGTCGATGATCTCGTGGAGCAGCAACCGGACATCCGGGACGGAGTGCACGTCCATCCGGCCCGTGATGGCGACTTCCTGACCCGTGTGCAGCGCGCGGACCGCGACGGGGAGGACCCCGATGGTGCTGATCGACATGCGAACCCCCTTGTCCGTGGACACATTCACTCACACCGACGCAAGTGAAAGGGATTCTGGTGCCGCCGGACAGGTCACTATCTGGTAACTGTTGAGACCTGGGTCACAGGAACGGGTCGTCGTCGGGCTCGCGGGTGACATCGGCACCCAGCCCCTGCATGCTCTGGGCGAAGCCTGCGTAGCCACGGTCGATGTGCTGTGCGCCGCTCACGGTCGTGATGCCGTCGGCGACGAGCCCGGCGATGACCAGCGCGGCGCCGGCCCGGATGTCACTGGCCTCCACCGGGGCGCCGGAGAGGCGTTCGACTCCGTGCACCATGACGTGGTGGCCATCGATCCGGGTCTCGGCCCCGAGGCGGTTGAGCTCCTGGACCGTGCGGAAGCGCGCCTCGAAGAGGTTCTCGGTGATCATCGCCGAGCCGTCGGCGACGGCGTTGCAGGCGAGGGCGAAGGGCTGCAGGTCGGTCGGGAAGCCGGGGTAGGGCAACGTGGCGACGTCGAACGCCCGGGGACGGCGACCGCCCGAGTCGACCCGAAAGCCTCGGTCGGTGTCGGTGACGACGGCACCGCTGGCCTCCACGAGCTCCAGCGCGGCGACGAGGTGGGCGCTGACCGCCCCCACGACCTCGATGTCACCCCGGGTGGCGCAGGCGGCGAACGCCCAGGTCCCGGCGGCGATGCGGTCCGGGACCACGGCGTGCTCGATCGCGCTCAGCCTGTCCACCCCCTGCACCTCGATGACCGACGTGCCGGCACCGTCGATGCGTGCCCCCATCGAGACGAGCATCGCGGCGATGTCGACGATCTCGGGCTCGCGGGCGGCGTTCTCGAGCCGCGTGGTGCCGCGGGCGAGGACCGCAGCCGTAAGGACGTTCTCCGTGGCGCCGACGCTGGGGAAGTCGAGCCGGATCTCGGCGCCGTGCAGGCTGTTCGGGGCCTCGGCGACGAGGAACCCGTGGGTCACGTGGACCCTGGCGCCGAGGGCCTCGAGGCCCGCTGCGTGCAGGTCCAGGCCCCGCGAGCCGATGGCGTCCCCGCCGGGCACGGCGACATCGGCAGACCCGGTGCGGGCCACGAGCGGGCCGAGCACCGCGGTCGAGGCGCGCAGCGCCCGGACGAGGTCGTAGTCGGCCCGGTGGCCGATCTTCTCCGGCACGTCGATCTCGACGACACCGGAGGGGGCGTCGTAGTCGACGGTGCAGCCCAGACGACGCAGCAGCTCGGCCATGATCGTCACGTCGAGGATGGCGGGGACGTTGGTCAGCCTGGTCCGTCCCACGGCCAGCAGCGCCACCGCCATGAGCTTGAGGGCACTGTTCTTCGCACCCCAGACAGCCACCTCGCCCTGCAGCGCGGTGCCTCCGACAACCC
>CAVRMT010000035.1:0-9393 GCA_963722015.1 uncultured Actinomycetota bacterium
GGCGCGCGTGCGCGACGCCGAGCGAGAGCTGGAGAAGATGCGCCGGGAGCAGGTGCAGGCGCAGACCGGCAAGCTCGTCGAGTACGCCCGCGACCTCGGCGGCATCCGCGTCCTGACCCATGACGCCGGTGACGGCGCCAGCGCCGACGACCTGCGCACCATGGCGCTGGACCTGCGCAACCGCCTCGGTGACGCGACCCCGGTGGTCGTCGCGCTCACCGGTGTCGCCAAGGGCCGCCCCGGCGTGGTCGTGGCGACCAACGCCGGCGCACGTGGGCGGGGTGTCAAGGCCGGTGCGCTGGTACGCGTGGCAGCTCAGGCGCTCGGCGGCGGCGGTGGCGGCAAGGACGACCTCGCCCAGGGTGGCGGCACGGACCCCGCCCGGACCGGTGACGCCCTCGGACGGATCGACGCCGCCGTGCGCGACGCCGCCGGTGTCGGCGGCTGACGCGACGTGACGCAGACGGCCACCAGGACCGGGGTGCGGGTCGGCATCGACGTCGGCAGCGTCCGGGTCGGGGTGGCCGCCAGCGACCCCTCCGGGCTGCTGGCCACGCCGGTCCGCACGGTCGCCAGGGACCGGCAGGAGCCGCCGTCGGCGGCGCCGACCGACCTCGAGGAGATCGCGGCCATCGTCGCGGACAGTGCCGCGATCGAGGTTGCCGTGGGCCTGCCGCGGACACTCGCGGGCGCCGAAGGTGCTGCCGCGCAGAGCGCTCGCACGTATGCTGGGCGGCTGGCGGTTCGTATCGCCCCCGTGCCGGTTCGCTTGGTCGATGAGCGGCTGACCACGGTCGATGCGCACCGTACGCTGCGTGACAGCGGGGTCGACGGTCGGCGGCAGCGCGCCGTCATCGACCAGGCTGCGGCGGTCCTGATCCTCCAGGCCGCCCTCGACGCGGAGCGAGCCTCCGGGCGACCGCCCGGTGAGCTGGTCAGGACAGACGGGCGAAAGCCCCGGACGAAGGACAGGCACCGATGACCGAGCCCCACCTGGAGCAGTCGATCTTCGGGGGGCAGGCTGACGACGCGCACGAGGTGCGGGACGGGGCGACCGACGGGACCAGGGCCCGACAGCGGCGCCGTCCCCCTGGCAAGCGCGGTCGTCGCCGCGGCATCCTCGTCGTCGCCCTGGTGATCGTGGCGCTCGCGGGTTTCGCGGCCTACACCGTCCTGCGGCCGGTGGTCGACGGCCTCCTGGAGAGCAACGACTACGCCGGACCCGGCGCAGGGCAGGTGGAGGTGGTCGTCAACGACGGCGACACCGGTCGCGCCATCGGCACCACCCTGGAGAAGGCCGATGTCGTGAAGTCGGCCAAGGCCTTCCTCGACGCGGCCTCGGCCGACGAGCGCTCGGCCTCGATCCAACCCGGCACCTACACGCTGAAGAAGCAGATGTCGGCCAAGGGCGCCCTCGCGGTGCTGGTCGACTCCGCCAACCGCAGCGTGCCCCGCGTGACGATCCGCGAGGGCCTGTGGAAGAACGAGGTGTTCGCCGCCCTGGCCAAGGGCACGGGGGTGCCGGTGGCGGACTACGCCGCGGCGGCCAAGGACGCGAAGGCGCTGGACCTCCCGGCTGCGGCCAAGGGCAACGTCGAGGGCTACCTGTTCCCGTCGACGTACGAGTTCCCGGCCAAGTCCACTGCCGTCCAGCAGCTGAAGACGATGGTCGCCAAGACGATCAGCGAGCTGGACAAGGCGGGGGTGAGCGAGGCCGACCGCGAGCGGACGCTCATCGTGGCCTCCATCGTCGAGGGCGAGGTCAGCGGTGACGCCGACCGGGGCAAGGTGGCCCGGGTCATCGAGAACCGCCTGCGGACCGACGGTCCCCCGAACTACGGACTGCTGCAGATGGACTCGACGGTCCACTACGCGGTGCAGAAGCGCGGCCGGGCGGGCACCAGCAACGCCGACCGGCAGAGCCCGAGCCCCTACAACACGTACAAGAGGCAGGGCCTGCCCCCGGCGCCGATCAACAGCCCCGGTGCCGCTTCGATCGAGGCCGCCGCCGCACCGGCGTCGGGCACCTGGCTGTACTTCGTCACCGTCGACCCGGACTCGGGCAGGACGAAGTTCGCGACGACCCAGGCCGAGCACGACCGCAACGTCCAGGAGTTCCAGGCGTGGTGCCGGGCGCACCCGGACCGGTGCTGAACGCCGCCGTCCTCGGGCGGCCGGTCGCCCACTCGCTGTCCCCGCTGCTGCACCAGGCCGGTTACCGTGCGCTCGGCCTGGACGACTGGGCGTACGGCGCGCACGACCTCGGCGCCGACGACCTGGCTGCGTGGGTGGCGCAGCGCGACCACAGCTGGCGCGGGCTGAGCCTGACCATGCCGTTGAAGGAGGCCGCCTTCGCGGTGGCCGCCACGGTGTCCTCGACGGCCCGGCTCACCGGCGCCGTCAACACCCTGGTGCGCCGCGACGACCTCGGCTGGGACGCGCACAACACCGACGTGCACGGCCTGGTGGGGGCCCTCGGCCACCTCGACCACGGTGGCTCGGCGACCCTCCTCGGCTCCGGGGCCACCGCCCGCTCGGCCGCGGTGGCGCTGGCCCGCCTCGGTGTCACGCAGGTGCGCGTCGCGGCCCGCAACCGCGCGACCACCTCCGAGGTCGTGACGCTGCTCGAGTCGCTCGGGGTGCGCGCCGATCCTGTGTCGCTGCAGGCGGCCGGGCCCGACGGCTGGGGCGTCGGGCCGAAGCGGTTGGTGGTGTCGACGCTGCCCCCGGCGGCCGGCCAGGCGGTGGCGACCCAGCTCGGCGCCGCGGCCGGACTGGAGGGCGCGACCCTGCTCGACGTCGTCTACGCCGACTGGCCCACGCCGCTGGCCCTGGCCGCCGAGCGTGCCGGTGCCGACGTCGTCAGTGGCCTGGAGATGCTCGTGCACCAGGCCGCCCGACAGTTCGAGCTCTTCACCGGTCGCCCGGCGCCGGTCGACGTCATGCTCGCCGCCGGTCGCCAGGCGCTGGGCCGATGATGGAACGCGTTGCCGGCGCAGGCACGCCGGTGTGGGTGGTCGCCGTCCTCGGTCTGGTCGGGCTGCTCCTCGGTGGCCTCACCGGGCGGCGGCTCGCTGACGGTGGCTACCGCACCGAGTACGACGAGGCCGGTGCCCTCCCGACGGTGTGGTGGTGGCCCGCGCCGGTGCTGGCGCTGCTGTGGGCCTTCCTGGCCTGGCGAATAGGCGACCTGGCGGGGTGGGCGGCGCTGCCCGCGTTCCTGCTCTTCGCGTGGCTGACCGTGGGCCTGGTGTGGATCGACGCGGACGTGCACCGCCTGCCCGACGGGCTCGTGCTCCCCGCCTACCCGGCCCTGCTCGTCCTGCTGCTCGTGGCCACGCTCGGCCTGGGGGAGTGGTGGGCGCTGTGGCGGGCCCTGATCTGTCTCGCCGTCGTGTTCACGCTGTTCTTCCTGATGAACCTGCTCTCGCCCGCGTCGCTGGGGTTCGGCGACGTGAAGCTGTCCGGGCTGATCGGGCTGCTGCTCGGGTGGCTCGGCGTCCAGCAGGCCCTCACCGGTGTGGTGGCGGGGTTCCTCGTCGGTGGGGTCGTGGCCCTGCTCATGCTCCTCGGGCAACGAGTCGGCCTGCGTTCGCACATCGCGTACGGTCCCTCCCTGCTGCTCGGTTCCTTCCTGGCGCTGGCCTTCGAGTACCAGCTGGTGGCCTAGGGGCAAGGGCCTTCGGGGTGCGTGGGAGGATCAACGCATGCTTCGCTGGTTGACCGCAGGTGAGTCCCACGGCCCGGCCCTCCTCGCGACGATCGAGGGCCTGCCCGCGGGGGTGGAGGTGACCTCCTCGGACGTCGCCGCCGCCCTCGCCCGCCGACGCCTCGGCTTCGGTCGCGGGGCCCGGATGAAGTTCGAGCAGGACGAGGTCGAGTTCCTCGGGGGGCTGCGCCACGGGGTGACGATGGGGTCGCCGCTGGCGATCCGGATCGGCAACACCGAGTGGCCCAAGTGGCAGACCGTGATGTCGCCGGACCCCGTGTCGCCGGAGGCGTACGCCGCGTCCGACGACGTCAACGCCGACAAGGAGGTCGCCCGCAACCGACCCCTGACCAGGCCGCGGCCCGGCCACGCGGACCTCGTCGGCATGCAGAAGTACGGCTTCGACGACGCCCGCCCCGTGCTCGAGCGAGCGTCGGCCCGCGAGACCGCTGCCCGGGTGGCCCTCGGCGAGGTCGCCGCCCGGTTCATCGAGCAGGCCTACGGCATCCGGCTGGTCTCGCACACCGTCGCCATCGGCGTGGCCGGTGTCTCCGACGACGCCGAGCTGCCCACCCCCGACCAGGTCGAGCAGGTCGACGCCGACCCGGTGCGGACCCTGGACGCCGACGGGTCGGCGGCGATGGTGGCGCAGGTCGAGGCGGCCAAGAAGGACGGGGACACCCTCGGTGGGGTCGTCGAGGTGCTGGCCTACGGGCTGCCCCCCGGCCTGGGCTCGTACGCGCACTGGGACCGGCGGCTCGACGCCCAGCTGGCCGGCGCCCTCATGGGGATCCAGGCCATCAAGGGTGTCGAGGTCGGCGACGGCTTCCGCACCGCGGCCCGCCGCGGCTCGGCGGCCCACGACGAGATGGAACGCGACGCCGACGGCACCATCCGACGGCGCACCGGCCGGGCCGGCGGCACCGAGGGCGGCATGTCCACCGGACAGGTGCTGCGGGTCCGGGCGGCGATGAAGCCGATCTCCACCGTCCCGCGCGCACTCGACACGATCGACACCACCGGTGCCGAGGCGGCGAAGGCGATCCACCAGCGGTCGGACGTCTGCGCCGTTCCCGCAGCAGGGGTCGTGGCCGAGGCGATGGTGGCCCTGGTCCTGGCGCAGGCGTGCGTCGAGAAGTTCGGCGGCGACTCGGTGACCGAGACGGCGCGCAACCACGCGGCATACCTCGCCGCCATCCCGGAGGCCATGCGCACATGGTGACCTCGTCCCCGGCGGGAGACGCGTCAGCGCGTCCGCTCGCCGTCGTCATCGGCCCTCCCGGCGCGGGCAAGAGCACCATCGGCCGCCGGCTCGCGATGGCACTCGGAGTTCGTTGGCACGACACGGATGCGGCCATCGAGAAGGAGCAGGGCGCCTCCATCTCGGACCTGTTCGTCGACCACGGGGAGGATCACTTCCGTGAGCTCGAGCGGGTCGAGGTGGCACGCGCCCTGACCGAGCCCGGTGGCGTCGTCTCGCTCGGCGGCGGGGCGCCGATGGACCCCGCGACCCAGGAGCTGCTCGCCGGGCACACCGTGGTGTTCCTCGACGTGGGCATCGCCGACGCCTCGCGCCGCATCGGGTTCGAGGGCAACCGTCCGCTGCTCATGGTCAACCCGCGTGCGACGTGGACCAAGATGATGAACGAGCGGCGAGCCACCTACGCACGGCTGTCCACCGTCCGCGTCGACACCGCCGGCCGCAAGCCCGCCGAGATCGTGGCGGAGGTCCTCGCCGCCCTCGGCCACGCCACCGAGGAGCAGGCATGAGTGAGGCCAGGCGCATCAGCGTCGGCGGGCAGTACGACGTCGTCATCGGCACCGGTCTGCTCGACGAGCTGCCCGGCCTGGTCGGTGAGGGGGTCCAGCGCGTCCTGGTCATCCACCCCCGGGCCCTGGCCACCACCGGTGAGGCCGTGCGGGAGGACCTGGCCGCCAAGGGCTTCGAGGCGTATGCCGCCGAGGTGCCCGACGCGGAGGAGGCCAAGACCGCGCAGGTCGCCGCCTTCCTCTGGGGTGTGCTCGGGCAGGCCGGCTTCACCCGTTCCGATGCTGTCGTCAGCGTCGGTGGGGGAGCGACCACCGACCTCGCCGGGTTCGTGGCGGCCACGTGGCTGCGCGGGATCCGCGTCGTGCACGTGCCGACGACGCTGCTGGCCATGGTCGACGCGGCGGTCGGCGGCAAGACCGGCATCAACACCACCGAGGGCAAGAACCTCGTCGGGGCCTTCCACGAACCGGCCGGTGTGCTGTGCGACCTCGCGACGCTCGAGACGTTGCCCCCGCACGACTTCACGGCCGGGCTGGCCGAGGTGGTCAAGTGCGGGTTCGTCGCCGACCCGGTGATCCTCGACCTCGTGGAGGCTGACCCGGTGGGCGTCCGGTCGCCCTCGGGCACCCATGTGCGCGAGCTCATCGAGCGAGCGGTGACGGTCAAGGCCGACATCGTCGCGCAGGACCTCAAGGAGTCCTCGCTGCGCGAGGTCCTCAACTACGGCCATACCTTCGGCCACGCCGTCGAGCACGTCGAGCGCTACGCGTTCCGCCACGGTGCGGCCGTCTCGATCGGCATGGTCTACGTCGCCGAGCTGGCGCGGCTGGCGGGCAAGATGGACGACGCCCTCGTCGACCGGCACCGCACCGTGCTGACCTCGCTGGGGCTGCCCGTCACCTACCGCGGCGACCGCTGGCCGCAGCTGCTCGACGCCATGAAGCGAGACAAGAAGTCCCGGGGCTCGCTGCTGCGGTTCGTGGTCCTCAACGGGCTGGCCAGACCGGTGCGGCTCGAGGGCCCGGACCCCGCGATCCTGCAGGCGGCCTACGCCGAGGTCAGTGCCGAGGTCAGCCGCGGCGGGGCCATCTCGCTCTGACCGGACGCTTCCCGTGCCTTCCCACCCCTGCCAGAGCCGTAGCCCCAGGGAATGGACCACCCCTTCACGTCAACCGGGACCTGGTGGCACGGGCCTGCTCGGACGTATCCTCGATCATGGGTCGCTTCGGCCGTCGACGCCGGGATCAGGACCCGCCCAGCACGGACGAGGACCCCGTGGTCCGGCAGTACCGCTTCCTGCTGAGGCTGGCTCCTCCAGACGCCATCGAGGCTGCGCACGCGGACGTGCTGGCCCGGTTCCCCGAGGAGCAGCGGCACCTCATCCTCGGCGGGGTCCGACAGGGCCTGCTTGCAGGACAGCGGCTGGGCCCCGCAGACACCAAGCAGATCGCCCACCTCATCGTCCGGGGTGAGCGCGGGTCGCCCAATGCGTTCCTGACCCATTGCTCCCCTGACGTGCTGTCGGCCCTTGCGCGGGCCGTCGTACACAGCGAGGCGTGCTCGGGGTTGTTCGCCGAGTACCCCGCCTGGGACGGCGCAGACCCGCAGCGCGACGACGACCCCGCGTGGGGGGACGCGGGCTTCAACCCCGACAGCGGCCGCTGGAACACCGCACGAACGGTGAAGAAGGACTGGAGCGTCGATCACGGCGGGTTCGGGGTCCCCGGCGGCGGAAGCCCCTGAGGCCGGTGGCCGCGACCATCGTCGGGCGCCTCACCGAGACGGCGCGGAACCAGCGAGCCTTTTGCTGACTCGAGGTGGGCAAGGCGGCCACATCTGCACACCCATGTCACGTCACCCTGGGGCAAGCGCCGGCTCGCCGGTTGCGCGCCGATGCCTTGGCCCGGCGGGTCTGCAGATGACCGGGGTCATCTGCATCGCCTTCAGCGCGTGCGCGAGGTGTACTCGAACATGTACGCGTCGAGGATCCATACGCCTGAAGCTGTCTTGTAGGCCCCTTGGTAGCACGACCGCGTGATCCGCACGAACGAGCTTGCTCCGTAGGCAACCTGCGCACTGCGACATTGCGCCATGGTGCCGTACGCCTGACTCGTCGCAGCGGAGGCCGGAGCCGCCAGCGCGCCTGACAGCCCCACAACGGCCACGGCACTGATCGCGAAGCGGCGCACGATGCGCCGACGGGTGGTTGCTGCCTCTGCCATGATCTGCTCCCGGATGGTAGGAAGTCGCCGACCTCTGGGGAGCGACGGACCAGACCCTAGCCAAGGAAGATCCCGAAAAGGCCCGCTTGGGGAAGAACTCGTACCGAAGCCGGAACTCGGTCAGAGGTGCCGTGTGGTTCGAGCCTGGTCGCCAGGTTTCGTTCTCGATTCGGCCGCGGCCATTCAGCAGGCGGTCGTGCCCCACGCGCGGCAGGCGATCCGCACGGCCTCGGCGGTGCGCAGCTCGACGAACCCACCGGTGTTCGTGATCAGGGGCTTGGTGCTGTTCCAGTAGTTCGTCAGGCGGGAGTTCGTGCCGGTGCCGACGCGCAGCACGTAGACCTCACCGGGGTTGACGACCGTGCCGCGGGGGATCTCCCACGTGTAGCCGTTGTTCGAAAGTGTCTGGTACGACAGGTCGATCGGCGTGGTCCCGGCGGGACGCAGGCTGATGTACTCGCCGTTGAGGTTGTCGGCGTCCACACCCGGTGCGTCGGGCTGGACGTTGATGGCCACGCGGCCCGCCAACGGTGTGGTGCAGGCATACAGGCAGGGGTAGATCGACCACGCGCGGACATCACCGTCGCCGTCGAAGAGGTAGGCGCCGCTGCCGTGCCGGTTGGCCACGACACTGGCGTTCGGGAACTTCGCCGCGGTGCCACCCCAGTAGAAGGTCGTCGAGGTGGAGGTGCCCTTGCCGACGCGCAGGGTGAGCAGCCCCCCGGCGGGTACGACGGCGGTGGACGGGAAGGTGAACGAGTCCTGGCCACCGGTGCGCAGCTGCCAACCGGCGACGGACAGGTTCGTCGAGCTGCTGTTCAGGACGCGCACCCACTCGCCGTTGACGTTCAGGCTGTCGTCGCCGTTGGCGTCCCAGTGGACCCAGACCTTCAGCGGCGTGGTCTGGCTCGGGCCGGAACGGCAGTAGTCGGTGTCCCACAGGTTGGTGCGGGCGGCCGCGGCCTGCTGTGCCGCCGCGAAGTAGGACTTCCAGCGGGTCGCGTCCCCCGCGAGGATGATCGGCAGGGCGTGGCCCGAACGCAGCTGGGCCAGCTGCACGTCCAGCCAACCGGTGCTCGTGGACACGTCGAGGTGGCGCACCGGTCGGCCCAGGCTGGAGGTCGCGACGGCGCTGGTCGTCAGGCGGACCCGGCGGCCGGCGACCATGCGGTCCATCGCCGCAGTGGCCTCCGCGGCGTGGCAGCTGCCGATCTCCATGGCCTGGATGCCGGTGTTGCGGATGTGCGGGGCGGCCACCGAGCTCGTGTCACCGTCCACGCGCACGGCCACCGTGTCGCCGTCGATGGTGCGGTCGGTGGTGCCGTACGTGACGGGTGCCGACCAGACCTTGGAGGTGGAGGCCGCCGAGGCGACCGAGCCGCTGGCCAGCAGTCCCGTGGCGCAGGCGACGCCGAGCAGGGCGGCGAGCGGGCGTCGGATCGGGCGACGCGGCACACGAGGGGGGTTCCGGTGGTCGGAAGGTCTGGCGAGGCGGGGGCGGATGCGGTCAGGCACGAGGGACTCCGAGGACTGGCGGGGTCGACGGCGGGGGGACTCGTCGACGCCAGTCATGGTGGCAGCGGCCCAGCCCGGCCGTGCCGATCGCACGCAAACGTGGCCGAACGGAGGAGGCGAGGTCGGCCGCGGTCGGTTGCCAGGGCGAGGTGGAACACTTCAATGGCCCGCGCGTC
>CAVRMT010000036.1:0-24765 GCA_963722015.1 uncultured Actinomycetota bacterium
ACCGCCCTGAAGCGCGCGGATGTGGTGCGCGGGGCCGACCTCGAGGCGGCTCGCAGCGCGTTGGCGGGGGTGAGCAAGGAGCTCGCCGAGCTCAAGGCCCTCGTCGTGACGACCAGCGCCTCGGCGGTGGCGGGCGCCTCCCGTGGCACGCTCGGCCGCTCCGGTGCCGTGTCGACCACCGCCCGACCGGTAGCCCCCTCCGGGGCCACGCCTGTTCCGGTCGCTGCTCCGGCTCCGGCTCCTGCCCCCGGACCCCGCCCGGCACGGACGTCCACCGCCAAGGCGCCGGCCACCAAGGCCGCCCCCCGCAAGGCTGCCCCTCGTCCCGCCGGCACCCCAACCGCCTCCGCGAGGAGGCGAGAAGACGAGCGCGAAGAAGACGAGCGCGAAGAAGGCGACGCCCGCGAAGACCACCGCGAAGAAGGCGGCACCGGCGAAGAAGGCGACGCCCGCGAAGACCACCGCGAAGAAGGCGGCACCGGCGAAGAAGACGACAACGCCCGCGAAGACCACTGCGAAGACGGCGACCTCATGAGCGAACCCACCCCCACCCCCACCCCCCGTCCCGGTCCGGTGCCCGGTGCTCCGGTGCCCGGTGCTCCGGTGCCTCGTGCTCCGGTGCCCGGTGCTCCACAGCCCGGCGCTCCCGCCCCGAGCGAGGCTCCCGACCTCGGCGAGCACGCGACCGGTGACATCGTCATCGACTCCGCGCTGCACGACCTGCAGCAGACCCCCACCGACGACCTGGACGCCCAGATCGAGGCGGGCCGGCGCGTGCACCAGACCCTGCAGGGTCGCTTGTCCCACCTCGGCGGCGAGTGAGCGACACCACCCGGCTCGACGCCGAGCTCGTCCGGCGTGGCCTGGCGCGTTCGCGTGGTCAGGCCCGGGCGCTGGTCGAGGCCGGGGACGTGAGCGTCAACGGCAGGCAGGCCGTCAAGGGCTCGACGCCGGTCCAGCTCGACGACGTCCTCGACGTCCGGGAGGCGGGACCGCGCTGGGTGAGCCGGTCGGCATACAAGCTCGTCGGCGCCCTCGAGGTCTTCGGTGAGCGGGGGCTGACCGCAGCAGGGAAGCGCTGCCTGGACGTGGGTGCCTCCACGGGCGGGTTCACCCAGGTGCTGCTGCACCACGGCGCCGCCCACGTCGTGGCCCTCGACGTCGGGCACGACCAGCTCGTCCCCGACCTGGCCGACGACCCGCGGGTCACCGACCGCTCACGTACGACCGTCCGTGGCCTGGTCGCCGAGGACATCGGCGGTCCGGTCGACCTGCTCGTCGCCGACCTGAGCTTCATCTCCCTGACGCTGGTGCTCGACACCTTCCGGGGGTTGCTGCGCGACAGCGGGGACGCCCTGGTGCTGGTCAAGCCCCAGTTCGAGGTGGGCCGGACCCGGCTGGGCAAGGGCGGGATCGTCCGCAACCAGGGTGACCGGGCCTGGTCGGTCACCGAGGCCGCCCGCGCCGCCATCGACGCCGGTCTGCACCCGAAAGGCCTTGCGGAGAGCCCGATCCGAGGGGGCGAGGGCAACGCGGAGTACCTCCTGTGGCTCACCCCACGCGCCGAGGAGTCGATGGGATGGGAGGCTCTGGTCAGGACCGCAGACCAGGTGAGCCTGAAGGGAGCCTCGTGACCACGCCCGACCGCCGCAGGATCCTGCTCGTGGCCCACCCGCGCCGTCAGGAGGCCCACGACCTCGCGACCCACGTCGTCGAGCGCCTGCACGCTGCCGGGATCGAGGTGGTGGTGCAACCGGGCGAGGCCGTCACCCTCGGTCTGACCGACCACCCGGGTGTCCGACCGGCCACCACCGAGAACCCGGCCGAGGGCTGCGAGCTGATCTGCGTCCTCGGCGGCGACGGCACGATCCTGCGCGGCGCCGAGATGTCGCGGGGCAGCGGCGCGCCCCTGCTCGGGGTGAACCTCGGGCACGTGGGGTTCCTGGCCGAGGCCGAGCGCGAGGACATCGCCTCGACCGTCGAGCACATCGTCGCGCGCACCTACACGGTCGAGGAACGGATGACCCTCGAGGTCACCGCCCACGTGGACGGCACGCCGGTCTACTCGAGCTGGGCGCTGAACGAGGTCACCGTCGAGAAGGCCAACCGCGAGCGGATGCTGGAGGTGGTGGCCGAGGTCGACGGGCGCCCCCTGACGACCTGGGGCTGCGACGGCGTGGTCGTCGCGACCCCGACGGGGTCGACCGCGTACGCGTTCTCCGCCGGGGGGCCGGTGGTCTGGCCCGACGTCGAGGCGCTGCTGCTCGTGCCCATCAGCGCCCACGCCCTCTTCGCCCGCCCGCTCGTCCTCGGGCCGCAGTCGCACCTCGCACTCGAGGTCGTGCCCGATACCCTCGGCACCGGCGCGCTGTGGTGTGACGGTCGCCGCGCGGTCGACCTGCCGCCGGGGGCGCGCATCCAGGTGGTGCGCTCCGACACCCCCGTGCGACTCGCCCGGTTGAGCCGGTCGCCGTTCACCGACCGCCTCGTGGCCAAGTTCGACCTGAACATCCACGGCTGGCGAGGCCAGGCCCGGCTCGAGAAGGCGGCCCGCGACGGGCGCGGCACCCCGCCCCCCGAGTGATCGGTGTCCGCTCCTGCGTTCCCGCTCCTGCGTACCCGCACGCGATGGCGCGCCCGGCGACGTCGGCGCCGCGTGAGAGGGTGAGCCCGTGCTGCAGGAACTGAGGATCCAGCGACTCGGCGTCATCGACGACGCCGTGCTCGACCTGCATCCCGGCCTCAACGTCCTCACCGGAGAGACCGGCGCCGGCAAGACCATGGTCGTCACCGGTCTCGGGTTGCTGCTCGGCGCCCGCGCCGACGCCGGACTGGTGCGGGCCGGCGCCGCGTCGGCCGTCGTGGAGGGCCTGGTCGAGGTCCCGGCCACCCACCCCGCCGCACTGCGTGCCGCCGAGGCGGGTGCCGAGGTGGGCGACGGCCTGGTCCTGGTCCGTTCGGTGTCGGCCGAGGGCCGCTCCCGGGCCCACGTCGGGGGCCGGACCGCCCCGGTCGGTGTGCTCGCCGAGGTCGGCGAGCACCTCGTGGCGGTCCACGGCCAGGCCGACCAGTGGCGGCTGCGCCACGGCGAGCAGCACCGCGCCATGCTCGACCAGTTCGGTGGCCCCCCGGTCGCCAAGGCGCTCCAGCGCTACTCGGCGCTGCACGACGAGTACGAGGCGACCCGCGCCGAGCTCGCCCTGCTGCGCGAGCAGGCTCGCGACCGGGCGCGCGAGGTCGAGGTGCTCCAGCACGGCCTCGAACAGCTCGAGCAGCTCGACCCCCGGCCCGGCGAGGACGCCGAGCTGCGGGTCGAGGACGAGCGGCTCGGCCACGCCGAGGGACTGCGGATCGCCGCGGCCCTCGCGCACGACCACCTCGGTGGAGCGCAGGAGTATGCCGCCGACCCCAGCCCCAGCGCCGTCGAGACCATCGCCGCGGCTCGCCAGGCGTTGGCCGCCGAGGTGCAGCACGACCCTGCCCTGCGCGAGCTGGACCGCCGGCTGGCCGACGTCGGCTACCTCGTGGCCGACCTCGCGGCCGACCTGAGCTCCTACCTCACCGACGTCGACGTCGACCCGGCCCGGATGGCGTGGGTGCAGCAGCGACGTGCCGACCTCACCACGCTGACCCGCAAGTACGGCGAGACGGTCGAGGACGCCCTGGAGTGGGGGCGCACCGCTGCGCAGCGGCTCGACCAGCTGCTCGGCTCCGACACCCGCATCGAGGAGCTGGAGCCGCGGGTGGCCGAGCTCGAGCTCGCCCGCGCCACCGCCGCCACCGCCCTGACGACCGCTCGCACCACGGCGGCACGCAGGCTCGCGAGGGCCGTGACCACCGAGCTGTCCCACCTGGCGATGGGACAGGCCACCGTCGAGGTGGCCGTGACCCCGCGCAGCACCGGCTTCGGGAGGTGGGGCGCGGACGAGGTGGAGATCCTGCTCGCCGCCAACCCGGGGAGCCCGGCGCGCACCGTGGCCAAGGCCGCCTCCGGCGGTGAGCTGTCGCGCGTCATGCTCGCCCTCGAGGTCGTCACCGGCGCCGCCGGGGCGGCCGACGTCCCCACCTTCGTCTTCGACGAGGTCGACGCCGGCGTCGGCGGCGCCGCCGCGCTCGACGTCGGCGCGCGGCTGGCCGCCCTGGCCGAGCACGCGCAGGTGGTCGTCGTCACCCACCTGCCCCAGGTCGCGGCGTACGCCGACCGGCACCTGGTGGTCCGCAAGTCCAGCGACGGGCACGTCACGTCCAGTGGGATCCACGCCCTGGAGGGGGAGGACCGGTTGCGCGAGCTCGCCCGGATGATGTCCGGCGGCGAGAGCGAGGCAGCCCTCGACCATGCTCGGGAGCTCGTGGCCAGCACCTCCGCACGCCGCACGGCGGCCGCGGCTTCCTGACCCGCCGAGGATCACCGGCGCAGCCGCCCACGCCCGCGTGGGACGCGCTGAACTGACCTGCCGCCGTGGGAGGATGGCCGCGATGCCCCTGAAGATCCCCCGCCAGCGTGCCCGCGA
This sequence comes from uncultured Actinomycetota bacterium, assembly GCA_963722015.1. Taxonomy (GTDB): domain Bacteria; phylum Actinomycetota; class Actinomycetes; order Actinomycetales; family Dermatophilaceae; genus Pedococcus. The sequence goes on from CAVRMT010000036.1 coordinate 4,512, forward strand.
ACCCGAGAGCCCTGGGGTCCGCGGGCTGGCCCGCGTCGACGCCCGGACCAAGAACCTCACCAAGCGGCTGCGTCCCGGCGACATCGCCGTGATCAACCACCAGGACATCGACAAGGTCAGCGCGGAGGCGCTGTTGGCCTGCAAGCCGGCGGCCGTCGTCAACGCGGCCCCGTCGATCTCCGGGCGGTACCCGAACCTGGGCCCCGAGATCCTCATCGACGCCGGGATCCCGTTGCTCGACAACGTGGGCACCGACGTCATGCACGACCTGCACGAAGGTCAGCCGGTCCGCCTCCTGGGCGACGACCTGTGGCTCGGCGACGAGGTGGTGGCCAGCGGCCAGGCCTTCGACCACGAGATCGTCGCCGCGGCGATGACCGAGGCCCGGGCCGGGCTGGCCGTCCAGCTCGAGGCGTTCGCCGCCAACACGATGGAGTACCTGCGCCGCGAACGCGACCTGCTCCTGGACGGGGTCGGAGTCCCGGACATCACCACCCGGATCGAGGGCAGGCACGCCCTCATCGTCGTGCGGGGCTACCACTACAAGGAAGACCTGCAGACCCTGCGCAGCTACATCCGCGAGTACCGCCCCGTCCTCATCGGGGTCGACGGCGGGGCGGACGCGCTCCTCGAGACCGGGCTCAAGCCCGACCTCATCGTCGGTGACATGGACTCGGTGTCCGACTCGACGCTGCGGTGCGGCGCGGAGATCGTCGTCCACGCCTACCGCGACGGCAACGCCCCCGGCCTGGAACGGGTCCGCCGCCTCGGGATCGAACCCGTCGTCTTCCCCGCGACCGGCACCAGCGAGGACGTCGCCATGCTCCTGGCCGACGACAAGGGCGCCGAGCTCATCGTCGCCGTGGGCACCCACGCCACGCTGGTCGAGTTCCTGGACAAGGGCCGCAGCGGCATGGCCAGCACCTTCCTCACCCGGCTGCGGGTGGGTGGCAAGCTCGTGGACGCCAAGGGCGTCAGCCGCCTCTACCGCTCGCGCATCTCCAACTTCGCCCTCGCGCTCATGCTCGTCGTCGGACTCAGCGCCCTGTTCGCGGCACTGTGGTCGACCACGGGTGGGCGTGCCCTCCTGCAGGTCCTCGGCGCTCGCTGGGACGACCTGTGGTCCTTCGTCGTAGGAATCGTCACGTGATCGACTTTCGTTACCACCTCGTCTCCATCGTCTCGATCTTCCTCGCGCTCGCCGTGGGCATCGTGCTCGGTGCCGGGCCGCTCAAGGAAGACCTGGGCAACACCCTGACCTCGGAGGTGAAGAACCTCCGCGAGGACAAGGCCGCCCTGCGCACCCAGCTCGACCAGGCCGAGCAGGGCATCGCGGCCCGGGACGAGTTCACCTCCGCGAGCAACCGCAGCCTGCTGGCCGGCCGGCTCACCGACACCACCGTCGCCGTGGTCGTCCTCCCGGGCGCCGACGCCGGCCTCGTGACGTCGACGACCGAGACCCTGACCGCCGCGGGAGCCAAGATCGGGTCCACCATCCAGGTGCAGGATGCGTGGGTCGACCCGGAGAAGGCCGCCTTCCGCGCCAGTCTCGGCCAGCAGCTCGCGAGCCAGGTCGGGGTCCCGCTCGACGCCCAGGGCGAGGTGGTCGACGCCGTCCTCGCGCGGTCGGTGCTGACCAAGGCGGGCGCGGCCCCGACCGGCGCTGCGGCTGCGCTCGAGGTGATGGGCACCGGCGACCTGATCACGTACAGCGCCGACGCCGTCACGCCGTCCAGCGTCGCGGTCATCGTGGCCGGCCCCGTGACGGGCTCGGACGCGGATGCGCGGACCGCGAAGGCCACCGCGCTGGCCCAGCTGTCCGCCGCCATCGACGCGGCCGGCGCGGGCGCGGTGCTCGTCGGGTCCAGTGCGGTCCCGGAGACCACCGACGTCGCGTCGGTGGTCACCACCGTGCGCGACGACCAGGACCTGGCGGACGTGCTGTCCAGCGTCGACGACGGTGCGCTGCCGATGGGGCAGGCGAGTGTGGTGTTCGGCATCCTCGAGCAGGAGGCCGGCAAGGCCGGCCAGTACGGTCTCGCCAGCGACGCCACCGCCTCCTTCCCGCAGCTCGCGACCAAGTAGGTCCTGACGTGGGTCCGCTGCACCCCGTGGCGAGCGGTGCGCTCGCCGGTGTCCTCGCCGCGGGTGCCCTGCGCCTGCTGCGCGCCCGGCCCCCGGGCGGCTCAGCGCGATGGGACCGCACCAACCACGCCGGTGGCACCGTGACGCTGCTCGAGGGGCCCGCGTATGCCGTGGGGGCGGCCTGCGCCGCCGGCCTCGCCGGGGCGGGACCCGGCCCGGTGCTCGCCGCCACGGCAGCCGCCGGTCTCGGCGCCCTGGACGACCTGGTCGGCGACTCGAGCAGCAAGGGCCTGAAGGGACACCTCGGTGCGCTCGCGCGCGGTGAGGTGACCACCGGAGCGGTCAAGGTCCTCGGCCTGGGCCTGACCGGGCTGGCCACCGCTGCGCTCGTCGACGGTCGCACCCGCAGCCACGACCCGGCCGCGGCCCCCGCGCTCGTCGACACCCTGGTCGGGGCAGCGGTGGTGGCGGGGTCGGCGAACCTGCTCAACCTGCTGGACCTGCGCCCCGGTCGCGCCCTCAAGGTGGCCGTGCTCTGGGGAGTGCTCGCCACCAGCCACCCGCGCTCGACGACCGCGGGCGCCGCCGCAGCGGGGGCCGGGCTCGGGGTGCTGCGACCCGACCTCGACGGTCGGGCGATGCTGGGTGACACCGGCGCCAACAGCGCCGGGGCCCTGCTGGGCGTGGCCCTCCTCCAGGCGACGGGTCGACGTGGGCGCCTCGCGTCACTCGCCGTGCTCAGCGCGCTGACGCTGGCCTCGGAGAAGGTGTCGTTCACCAAGGTCATCGAGTCGACCCCCGTCCTGCGCGACCTCGACGCCCTGGGTCGCCGGTGACAGCGGGACCGGTGGGACCGGTCGGGCTCGGCTCGGTCGGGGTCTCGGTCGCCAAGGCCGCCGGCCTCATCGCCCTCGTCACGCTGCTGGCCCGCGTGGTGGGGTTCGGGCGGACGCTGGTCTTCTCCAGGAGCGTCGGCACCACCGGTGTCGGCGACATCTACCAGACCATCAACATCATCCCCAACATCGTCTTCGAGGTCGCCGCCGGGGGAGTGCTGGCCGCCGTGGCCGTCCCCCTCATCGCCCACCAGCTCGGGCTCGGTCGCACCGAGGACGCCGACCGCACCGCATCGGCCCTGCTCACCTGGGCCGTGGTCGTCCTCGCGCCGCTGAGCGTGCTGCTGGTCGTGCTCGCCCCGTGGCTGAGCGGCGCACTGCTCGGGGACCGGGCCACCGACGAGGAGGTGACCCTGGGCGGACACCTGCTCGTGCTGTTCGCCCCGCAGGTGCTGCTGTACGGCGTCGGCATCGTGCTGACCGGTGTGCTCCAGGCCCGCCGCAGGTTCCTCGCCGCTGCCCTGGCCCCGCTGCTGTCCAGCCTGGTCGTCATCGCGGCCTACCTGGCCTACGCGGTGATGGTCGACCACGCGACGACCGCCGCGAACGTCTCGGACGCAGCCGTGTGGACCCTGGCCGGTGGCACCACCCTGGGGGTGGTCGTCCTGGCGCTGCCGCTGCTCGCACCCGTGCTGCGCGCCGGGGTCCACCTGCGGCCGACCCTGGCCTTCCCCGACGGCCTGGCTCGTCGAGCCGCGTCCCTGGCGGGCGCCGGGGTCGTGGCCCTCGTGGCCCAGCAGGCCGCCGTCCTCACCGTCCTGTGGATCACCCACCACCGCACCGACGTGGTGGGCACCGTCAACGTCTACGCCTACGTCCAGGCGGTCTACCTGCTCCCGTATGCCGTGCTGGCGGTGCCGATCGCGACCTCGGCCTTCCCCGCCCTGGCGCACACCGCCGCGCAGGAGTCCGCCGACTTCGTGGGGACCGCTGCCCGGGACACGCTCGCCCGCGCGTTGCAGGGGATCATCCTGCTCAGCGCCGGCGCCGCAGCGGTCCTCATGACCGTCTCGCAGCCGGTGGGCGTGTTCTTCAGCCACTTCGACCGTGGTGCCGGCGCCGGCGGTGGGCCCGCCCTGGCCGCCCTGCCGGGAACGCTGTCCGCGTACGCGCCGGGGATCGTGGGCTTCGGGGTCGCGGCCCTGCTCACCCGGGCGCTGTACGTGCGGGGGCGGCCCGCGCTGGCGGCTGCCGCCGTCGCGGGCGGCTGGGCAGTAGCCGCCCTGCTGCCGCTCGCGGTGCTGCCGCAGGGCTCGTCCGCCGGCGCCACCCTGGGGATCCTGGGGGTCGCGTCCTCGATCGGGATGACGTTGTCGGCGGTCGTCCTCGGCCTGCTGGTCCGCCGGGCCTGGGGGGTCGGAGCCACCCACGGCAGTGGTCGGACCCTGGGCGCTGCGGTCGTCGCGGTGGCCGTGGCCCTGGGAGTCGGCGACCTGGTCGTGCGGGCGCTGTCCGCCGACTCGGTCTGGACAGCGCTGGGCAGTGGCTTGACGGTCGCGCTCGCCACGCTGGCCACCTACCTCGTCGTCATGGCGGTCGCCGACCGCAGCACCCTCAAGGCGCTTCGGGAGCGCGGCCGCAGCCGGCGCCGGGGGAGTGCAGGGTGAGGGTGACCATGGTCGTGGGCCGCTCCACCGGGGGCATCGGCCTGCACGCGGTCGACCTCAGCACCCACCTGCGCGACCTCGGCGACGACGTGGTCTTCGTCACCGACGACCTGACCGCCGACCGGTTCGAGCTCACCGGCGCCCTGCGCTGGTGGCCCACCCGCAGCGGCGGGCTCCGGGGAGCGGCGAGGTCCCTGCGACGGCTGCACCGGCTGGCGCGGACCTGCGACGTCGTGCACGCCCACGGACACCAGGCCGGGCTGCTCGCCGTCCTGGCGGCCACGGGTACGTCCACCCCGGTGGTCGTCAGCCAGCACAACGCCGTCCTCGGGGGTGCCGGCGTCCGTGCGCTGCCTTCCCGGGTGGTGCAGGCAGTCGTCGCCCGCCGGGCGGCCCTGGTCACCGGTGCGTCCAGCGACCTCGTGGAGGTGGCGACGGCGCACGGGGCGCGCGGCGCCCGGTTGGCCGCCGTCCCGTCCCCCCGCGTCCCCGGCCTGGTCACCAACCCGCTGCTGGACGCCGGTGAGCGCGCTGCCGCGGCCGAAGCGCTGCTGGCCGCACGCGGCATACCGGCGACGGGCGCCCTCGTGCTCACGATCTCCCGCGTCGCGCCGCAGAAGAGCCTCGACGTCCTCGTCGAGGCGGCCGCGCGGCTGTCGTCGCCGGTCCAGTGGGTCGTCCTCGGCGACGGCGACACCGCACTGCTCGCCGAGCTGCGGCAACGGGTCGGTGCCACCGGTGCGCCCGTGCACCTCGTGGGTGCCGTGGCGGACCCCACGCCGTGGCTGCGGGCCGCCGAGGTCTTCGTGCTGCCCAGCCGGTGGGAGGCGCGGGCCCTGGTCGTGCAGGAGGCCATGGCCGCAGGGCTGCCCGTGGTCGCGAGCGACACCGGGGGCCTGCACGACCTCGTGGAGGGAGCCGGCGTGCTCGTCGGGGTCGGGGACGCGCCCGGGTTCGCCACCGCCGTCGACGCGATCCTGTCCGACGGCGCACGGCGTGAACAGCTCGCCCAGCAGGGGCGGGAGCGCGCCGCAGCGTGGGACGACAGCCGCGCGACGGCACGCCGGTGGCGAGAGTGGTACGCAGCGCTGTCCCGCATGACGTAGGCTCGAACCCCGTGGTGGAACAGACGAAACACATCTTCGTAACCGGGGGCGTTGCCTCCTCCCTCGGCAAGGGTCTGACGGCCTCGAGCCTCGGCCATCTGCTCAGCGCGCGTGGTCTTCGCGTCACGATGCAGAAGCTCGACCCGTACCTCAACGTGGACCCCGGGACGATGAACCCGTTCCAGCACGGTGAGGTCTTCGTGACCGACGACGGCGCCGAGACCGACCTCGACATCGGGCACTACGAGCGCTTCCTCGACGGCAACCTCGTGGGCAAGGCCAATGTCACGACCGGCCAGATCTACAACCAGGTCATCGCCAAGGAGCGTCGCGGCGAGTACCTGGGCGACACCGTCCAGGTCATCCCGCACATCACCAACGAGATCAAGGAACGCATGCGGGCGCAGGCCGCCGGCAGCCCCGGGGTCCCGCACGCGGACGCGCCGGACATCATCATCACCGAGATCGGTGGCACCGTCGGTGACATCGAGTCGCTGCCGTTCCTCGAGGCCGCGCGACAGGTGCGTCACGACGTCGGCCGCGACAACGTGTTCTTCCTGCACGTCTCGCTGGTCCCCTACCTCGCCCCGAGCGGCGAGCTGAAGACCAAGCCGACGCAGCACTCGGTCGCCGCGCTGCGCCAGGTCGGTATCCAGCCCGACGGGCTCGTGCTGCGCGCCGACCGGGAGATCCCGGACGGCATCAAGCGCAAGATCTCGCTCATGTGCGACGTCGACACCGAGGCCTGCGCGGCTGCCGTCGACGCCCCGAGCATCTACGACATCCCGAAGGTCCTGCACAAGGAGGGCCTGGACGCGTACGTCATCCGCCGGCTCGGGCTGAACTTCCGCGACGTCGACTGGCACGACTGGGACGAGCTGCTGCGCCGCGTGCACAGCCCCGAGCACACCGTCGAGATCGCGCTGGTCGGCAAGTACATCGACCTGCCCGACGCCTACCTGTCCATCACCGAGGCGATGCGCGCCGGCGGCTTCCAGAACGACGCGAAGGTGCAGATCCGCTGGGTCGCCAGCGACGAGTGCCAGACCGAGGCCGGGGCGCAGCGCGCACTCGGCGGGGTCGACGCGGTGCTCGTGCCCGGCGGCTTCGGCATCCGCGGCATCGAGGGCAAGCTCGGCGCGCTGCGCTGGGCCCGCGAGCGACAGGTCCCCACCCTCGGGATCTGCCTGGGCCTGCAGTGCATGGTCATCGAGTACGCGCGCAACGTCGCCGGCATCGAGGGGGCGAGCTCGACCGAGTTCGACCCGCAGACCCCGGCCCCGGTGATCGCGACCATGGAGGAGCAGAAGGCCTTCGTCGACGGCGCCGGAGACCTGGGCGGCACGATGCGCCTGGGTTCCTACCCGGCCAGGCTCGTCGCTGGTTCGGTCGTCGCCGAGGCGTACGGCGTCGTGGCCGTGGACGAGCGCCACCGGCACCGCTACGAGGTCAACAACGGCTACCGCGACGAGCTGGAGCAGGCCGGGCTGGTGTTCTCCGGGTTGTCACCGGACGACAGCCTCGTCGAGTTCGTCGAGCTGCCCCGTGACGTGCACCCCTACTACGTCTCGACGCAGGCGCACCCGGAGTTCAAGTCGCGTCCGCACCGCGCCCACCCGTTGTTCGCCGGTCTGGTCGAGGCCGCGATCAACGCCCAGCGCGCGGCGCGCCTGGTCGAGGTCGAGCGTCCGCGCGCGACCGCTGACGTCACCGCGTGAGCGGGCCGCTGGCGGACCGCTTCGAGCAGCGTCCGGTCGTGGCTGCCACGACCGTCTTCGAGGGCCGCGTCTGGGACGTGGTCAGCGAGACGGTGGACCTCGGGGAGGCCGGTGAGGTGACGCGCGAGTTCGTGCGCCACCCCGGGGCCGTGGCCGTGGCGGCCGTGGACGACCGGGGCCGGATCTGCCTGATCCAGCAGTACCGGCACCCGATCCGCACCTTCGAGTGGGAGATCCCCGCAGGGCTGCTCGACGTCGACGGCGAGGCACCCCACCTCGGTGCCGCCCGCGAGCTGCACGAGGAGGCCGACCTGGTCGCCGCCTCCTGGCACGTCCTCGCCGACTACGTCAGCTCTCCCGGGGGGCTCGACGAGGCCCTGCGCATCTACCTCGCCCAGGACCTGTCGGCCGTGCCGCACGACGACCGCCACGACCGTGACGGTGAGGAGCTCGGTATGCCGCTGCGCTGGGTCGCGCTGGAAGAGGTGCGCGACGCGTTCCTCACGGGCCACCTGCACAACGCCACCCTGGGCATCGCGGCCCTGGCCACGCTCGCCGCGCGCGAGCAGGGCTGGGCCACGCTGCGTCCTGTCGACGCGCCCTGGCCGAGCCGCCGGACGCGGCACGACCCGCTCCCGGCACCGAAAGCACCGTAGGCGCGGCGGGCACCGCGGGCACCTGGCGCGCGGTCGCCACGACGGGCAGCGCATGATGGAGGGGTGCTCGCCCACCTCGCCCCCGCCCGTCGACGCCTGGTGATCGGGGTGGGCGCCGTGGTGGCGCTGGCCGTGCTGCTGGGTACGGCGTCGGCCGTCCTCGTGCGGCCGGGCGCCGGTGCCCGGCCCGCCCAGGGCACCCCCGGGCCGGTGCTCCTCGTGCCCGGTTACGGGGGGTCGTCGCGAACCCTGGGCTCCTTGGCGGCCGCACTGCGGGCCGACGGACGGGACGTGGTCGTGGTGACGCTGCCGGGTCGGGCCGACGGTGACCTCGCAGCGCAGGCGCAGGTGCTCGCGGCCGCTGCCTCGGCGGCACGCAGTCGCGCCGATGCCGGATCGGTCGACGTCGTCGGCTACTCCGCCGGCGGTGTGGTGGCCCGGCTGTGGATGACCGAGCAGGGAGGCGCGTCGGCGGTGCGGCGGCTGGTCACGCTCGGCAGCCCCCACCACGGGACCCAGCTGGCAAGCCTGGGTTCCCTCTTCGAGGGCGCCTGTCCCGTCGCGTGCCAGCAGCTCGCGCCGGGGAGCCCACTGCTCTCGCGACTCGAGGCGCAGCCCCTGCCGGCCGGCCCGGGCTACCTGTCGCTGTGGACCACCGAGGACGACGTGGTGTACCCCGCCACCTCGGCCGTCGTCGACGGCATGCCGAGCCCCTCGGTCCAGAGCATCTGCGCCGACAGCCGCACCCGGCACGGTGGTCTTCCCTCCGACCCGCTGGTCCAGCGCATCGTCGCCGAGTCCCTCGGGAGGGGCCCGATCCCCGCGTGGGGTCCGCAGGACTGCGCGCGCCTCAGCTCGTGATGTCCTTGGTCGCGAAGTTCGCCCACGCCGCGCCGAGCAGGACGGCGACGTAGACCGCCTGGAGTCCCACTCCGCGCTCGACGCCGCTGAGCAGCATCGGGTCGCGGTAGAGGTCGACGAAGGTCAACCAGTACCGGGTGGGCAGGTAGGGCTGCAGCGGACGTGCCGCGTCGATGGTCAGCAGCACCGAGGACCCGATGAGGAACGCGATGGCACCCAGGCTCGCGGTCTGCGGCGAGTCCGTCAGCGTCGACAGGAACAACGCCATCGCGGCCACCCCCAGCATCGAGAACGTGATGAAGGCCATCGCCAGCGTCGTCCGCCAGGCGATCTGGCCGGGGGAGAGCAACGTGCCCGAGACGCTGACCATGGCCTGCGACAGCGGGGCGTTCCCGAGGGCCACCCGCCCGACGACGAACCCGAGGCCGGCCACGCTCACCACCGCGATGAGGACGAACACCGCCGACGCCACCAGCTTGGCCACCAGCAGCCGGGTCCGGCTCACCGGGCGGATGAGCAGGTAGCGCAACGTGCCGCCCTGCGCCTCGCCGGCCACCGAGTCGCCGGCGATCACCGCGACCGACACCGGCAGGAAGAGGGGGAGCACGATGGCCAAAGCCGCGATGGAGAAGAGCGAGCCGTTGGCGACGACCGCCGAGAGGAAGGCCGGGCCCTGTCCCGGACGGGGTGCGATCCCCGTCACCGCGAGCAGCACCGCCACCAGGGTCGGCAGGACGTTGAGCAGCCCGACGGTCAGCCAGGTCCGGCGCCGGCGCAGCAGCTTGGTCAGCTCCGTGGCGATCACGTCGGCACCTCGTCCACGGTGCGGACCGAGGTCCGCTCGGCGATGACGTCCTCGAGCCGGCGACGTTCGGGGCCGAGCTCGACGACACGGATGCCGCCCGCCACCAGCACGGCGTTGAGCTGCGCAGCGTCGGTGCCTCGCACGAGCAGCCGGTCGCCGTGCCGGTGCTCGACCCGTCCGTCGAGCAGCGCCACGGCGGCGGCGGCGTCGGGGGTGCGCACCATGGTCCGGCCGGTGGGCGCTCGCAGCGCCTCGAGCTGGTCCTGCAGCACGAGCCGACCCCGGTCGAGCAGCCCGACGCGGGTGCACATCTGTTCGACCTCCGCCAGCAGGTGGCTCGACAGGAACACGGTGGTGCCCGCGCGGTTGAGCTCCAGCAGCAGGAGCCGGATCTCGCGGATGCCCTGGGGGTCCAGTCCGTTGGTCGGCTCGTCGAGCACGAGCAGCTCCGGCTGGCGCAGCAGCGCGGCCGCGAGCCCGAGGCGCTGGCGCATCCCCAGGGAGTAGGCCCGCACCGGGCGCGTGCCGACCGCCCCGAGCCCGACGAGCTCGAGCGCCTCGTCGACGCGGGCCCGGCGACCACGACGGCGCCCCCCGAGCGGGCCGGCCGGCTGCCTGCCGGTGGCGTCGTGCAGTGCGAGGTTGGTGGCGCCGGACAGGTGCCCGTAGGCCGCCGGCCCCTCGACCAGGGCGCCCACTCGTGGCAGGACGGTGGCTGCCGACCTCGGCATGGGGGCCCCGAGCACCTCGATCTCCCCCGACGTGGGGAGCACCAGTCCCAGCAGGCAGCGCACGGTCGTGGTCTTCCCCGAACCGTTGGCGCCGAGGAAGCCGTAGACGTCGCCGGCCCGGACCTCGAGGTCGATCCGGTCCACCGCGTGCACGGCGCCGTAGCGCTTGGTCAGCGCCCTCGTGGTGATCATGGCGCGCCCTGGGTCGTCGCGGGACGGGCCAGCAGCTCGGCGGCGGCGGCCTGCAGGCCCTGCGGCGTCACGGTGCCCGTCAGCAGCCACTGGCGACCTGCGCCATCGGGTTTGGTGAGCAGCAGCCCGATCGGCCCCACCGACACCGTCAGGCCCTGCGGCAGCTGCCGGGCGCCGGCCGCGACCTGCAGCTGGGTGCCGAGGGAGCCGGCCTGGCGACGGGGTATCGGGGCGACCGCGAGCTGGGTGACGCCCCGACCGTAGACGCCGATGCCACCCGTCCCCGGTAGCGGCTCCTGGCGTGCGTAGCCGATCAGCTGCGCCGGGGGCTCGGCCTGGGTGAACCTGGAGATGGCCCCCACGAGGTCGAAGCGGGTGCCGAAGCGGACCCGCGAGGAGGGCGGCGGGCTGAACTGCGTCTCTCGCGCCGTCGGGGTGGTGGGGCTGAAGGCCAGGAAGGTGCTCGACAGCGCCGGCCGGTCGCTGCCTCGACCGTAGACGTCCACGGCGACGGGGATCCCGGAGGCCCGGTCCGCCCAGACGTCGATCCGGTCGACGCTGCTGCGGTGGTCGCCCGGACGGACCCGGATCCCGTCCGCCGGCCGCCCGGCGACCCGTCGTGAGGGCAGGGCGCTCGCCTGGGCGCCGGTCGCCTCCGACAGCAGCCGCCCGGCGAGCGCTGGCGCGAGCCCGTCGTCGGCGCGCGGCAGGCGCACGGTGCCGTCCGGCTCGGGGGTGGTCCGGGTCGCCCGGTTGTCCTCGTAGTCCCACTTCCAGATGCCCGATCCCGAGACCCGCAGGCTGCGCTCACCGGTGGGGTCGAGGGTGTCCACCCGCCAGTCCTGGGCGCTGCGCCACCACACCCGCAGCTGGGTCCGACCGCCGAACAGGCTGGTCACCGGCTCGAACTGGTCGGAGACGGGGAAGGTCAGCGACCCGGTGGACTCGGCATGACCGGCGTACGGTGCGTCCTTGACCGCCTGGATCCGTACCAGCAGGCGGGCGGGGTCGGGGTGGGCACCGCCGACGGGGAGCTCGCGCAGGACCAGGGGCACCGCGGCGACGCCCAGCGTGAGGGCCGCCACGGCCGGCCACCGCCACGAGGGGTTCACCCCTTCACAGTACGTCGCGGACCTTCGCCCCACCCCGGTTCGGCTAGCGTGGTCGGGTGGTGGCACGTCCCGGTCGGATTCCGCGGTGAGCGGCGCCTTCGGCGTCGTCGTGACCGGCTCCTGCCCGTGCGGCACGGGTCGGGCGTATGCCGCCTGCTGCGGCCCGCTGCACGCGGGCGGTGCCCTCGCCACGACGGCCGAGCAGCTCATGCGCAGCCGGTACGCCGCGTACGTCCTGGGCGACGCGCCATACCTCGTGCGCACCTGGCACCCACGCCACCGGCCGGACCCGCTCGAGGTGGCGCCCGACCCGGGCTGGCTGCGGCTGGAGGTGCTGGCCACGACCGACGGGGGAGCCGACGACGAGGCCGGGGAGGTCGAGTTCGTCGCCAGGCACGTGGACGGGGCGTTGCACGAACGCAGCCGGTTCGTGCGCCGGGCCCGCCGCTGGGTCTACCTCGACGGGGTCGTGCTGGGCTGAGCCGCCGGACGCGGAACAACCCAAACCGATTCGTGGGGGCTGCGGCGCGGTCCGTAGGATGAGCGGGCTCGTCAGAGCACGACCACGTCCCCGAGACCGAAGGAACTCCTGTGCTTCGCACCCACGAGGCCGGCACCCTGCGCGCCGACCACTCCGGCCAGACCATCACGCTCACGGGCTGGGTCGCCCGTCGGCGCGATCACGGTGGAGTGGCGTTCCTCGACCTGAGGGACGCCAGCGGCATCGCGCAGGTGGTCGTGCGTGACGAGGTGCTCGAACAGGGCGGCGCCCACGACCTGCGCAACGAGTACTGCGTGCGCGTCGTCGGTGAGGTCAGGACCCGACCCGAGGGCAACGCCAACGCCGAGCTGCCGACCGGGGACATCGAGGTCATCGCCGGGGAGATCGAGGTCCTCAACGCCTCGGCCCCGCTGCCGTTCCAGATCGACGAGCGCGTCACCGTCGGTGAGGAGGCCCGCCTCAAGCACCGCTACCTCGACCTGCGTCGCCCCGGTGCGTCCTCGGCCGGCGCCGCGATCCGGCTACGCTCGCGCGTCAACGCGGCGGCCCGTTCGGTGCTCGGTGCTCGCGACTTCGTGGAGATCGAGACGCCGACCCTGACGCGGTCCACCCCTGAGGGCGCCCGTGACTTCCTGGTGCCCGCGCGGCTGGCTCCCGGCTCCTGGTACGCCCTGCCGCAGAGCCCGCAGCTGTTCAAGCAGCTGCTCATGGTCGCCGGGATGGAGCGGTACTACCAGATCGCGCGGTGCTACCGCGACGAGGACTTCCGCGCCGACCGGCAGCCGGAGTTCACCCAGCTCGACATCGAGATGTCCTTCGTCGAGCAGGCCGACGTGCTCGAGCTCGGCGAGGAGGTCGTCAAGGAGGTGTGGAAGCTCATCGGGGTGGAGCTGCCGACGCCGTTCCTGCAGATGACCTACGCCGACGCGATGCGCCGGTTCGGCTCCGACAAGCCCGACCTGCGCTTCGGCAACGAGCTCGTCGAGTGCACCGAGTACTTCAAGGACACCCCGTTCCGGGTGTTCCAGGCCGAGTACGTCGGCGCGGTCGTCATGCCCGGCGGCGCCTCGCAGCCGCGCAAGCAGCTCGACGCCTGGCAGGACTGGGCCAAGAGCCGCGGCGCCAAGGGCCTGGCCTACGTGCTCGTCCAGGAGGACGGCACCCTCGGCGGCCCGGTCGCCAAGAACCTGTCCGAGGCCGAGCGGGACGGCCTCGCTGCCCACGTCGGCGCCCAGCCCGGTGACTGCGTGTTCTTCGGTGCGGGGACGGCCAAGTCGTCGCGCGCACTGCTCGGCGCCGCCCGCCTCGAGATCGGCCGGCGCTGCGACCTCATCGACCAGGACGCGTGGGCGTTCCTGTGGGTGCTGGACGCCCCGCTGTTCGAGCCGACCTCCGAGGCCGTCGCCGCCGGTGACGTCGCCGTCGGTGCCGGCGCCTGGACCGCGGTGCACCACGCCTTCACCTCGCCCAAGACCGAGTTCCTCGACACCTTCGACACCGACCCCGGCCCGGCGCTCGCGTACGCCTACGACATGGTCTGCAACGGCAACGAGATCGGTGGCGGGTCGATCCGTATCCACCGCCGCGACGTGCAGGAGCGGGTCTTCAAGGTCATGGGCCTGTCGCAGGAGGAGGCGCAGGAGAAGTTCGGCTTCCTGCTCGACGCGTTCGCCTTCGGCGCCCCGCCGCACGGTGGCATCGCCTTCGGCTGGGACCGCATCGTCTCGCTGCTGGTGGGCACCGACTCCATCCGCGACGTCATCGCCTTCCCCAAGTCCGGCGGCGGCTTCGACCCGCTGACCGCGGCCCCGGCCCCGATCACGTCCGAGCAGCGCAAGGAGGCCGGGGTCGACGCCGTGCCCGCAACCAGCGCCCCTGCCGCGCTCGGGGCCGACGAGGTCAACCCCGTCACCGGCTGAGGACCCGTCCCCAGCCGGGCGCCCGCCCCACGGGGGCGCCCGCCCCACGGGGCCGCCCGGCGCACGGGGGCGCCCGGCGCACGGGGGCGCCCGGCGCACAGGTATGGCGCCCGCTCACCTGCAGCGGGCGCCATACCGTGCGTTCGAGGGACTGCGTCACCTACTTCGCGAGGAAGGTGAGCAGGGCGGTGTTGAAGTCGTCCTTGTGGGAGACGTTGATGCCGTGCGGCCCGTCCTTGACGACGTGCAGCTCGCTGCCGGCCACGAGCTCGTGGGTCCGCTGGCCGGACACCTCGAACGGCACGGTGCCGTCGCTGTCGCCGTGGATGACCAGGGCAGGCACGCTGACCTTGGCCAGGTCGTCGCGGAAGTCCTCGACCCAGGCGGCGATGCACTCGGCGGCGGCGTCCGGGTCGGCCTGGGCCGCGAGGCCGAGCGCCTCCTGTCGCTGGGCCTCGGTGACCTTGAGCTCGCCACCGGCCCTGAAGAAGCCGGTGGCGAACTCGTCGAAGAAGCCGGGCGGGTCCTGGCGCAGACCGGCCTGCATGCTCGCGACGGTGTCACGGTCGAGGGCGCCGTCGGGGTGCTCGTCGCTCTTGAGCAGGAACGGCGGGACGGCCGAGGCGAAGACGACGCTGTGCACGCGGTCGACGCCGTGCTTGCCGACGTAGCGCGCGACCTCGCCGCCACCCATGGAGAACCCCACGAGGGAGACGTCGCGCAGGTCGAGCTCGTCGAGCAGCGAGGCCAGGTCGTCGGCGAAGGTGTCGTAGTCGTAGCCCCCGGCGGGCTTGTCGGACTCACCGAAGCCGCGACGGTCGTAGGTGACGACGCGGTAGCCGGCCTCGGTGAGCGCAGGCACCTGGTCGGCCCAGGACTTCCCGCTCAACGGCCAGCCGTGGATCAGCACGACGGGGCGGCCGGTGCCGCCGGTGTCCTCGTAGTGCAGCTCTACGGAGCTGGAGAGCGGGCCGGACGATCCCTTGAGGGTGGGCATTGATTCACCTTCCGATCGAAGAATGCGACCCCTCGACCTTAGGCACATCGCGCGGACTCCGCAGGTCCACCGTTGACGGCTCACGGCCCACGGCCCACGACCCACGGCGCACGCCCACGCACTGGGCGCCCACGCGGTGGGGGCCCAGGTCACTCGGTGATGCCGAACCGAGAGTGCCACCGCTTGAGGCGGGCCGGCGCCCACCAGTTCCAGTCGCCGAGCAGGGCCATCGCCGCCGGGACCAGCAGCATGCGCACCAGGGTCGCGTCGAGCAGCACGGCGACCGCGAGCCCGACACCGGTCTGCTTGATGACCAGCAGCTGCCCGGCCACGAACCCGGAGAACACGATGACCACCAGGATCGCCGCAGAGGTGATGATGCGTCCCGACCGCTGCAGCCCCGCGATGACCGCCTCGTCGTTGCCGACCCCGCGCTCGTGCAGCTCGACGATGCGCGACAGCAGGAAGACCTCGTAGTCCATCGAGAGCCCGAACCCGAACGCCAGCACCAACATCGGGATCGTCGACTCGATCGCCCCCACCGAGTCGAACCCCAGCAACGACTCGAGGTGCCCCTGCTGGAACACCCAGACGACCACGCCGAGGCTGGCGCCGAGCGAGACGACGTTCATCAGCAGCGCCTTGACGGGGATGACCACCGACCCCGTCATGAGGAACAGCAGGACCAGGGTGGCCAGCGCCACGAGCGTCAGTGCGTACGGCGCACGCTCGCGCAGCGAGTCGGTGAAGTCCCGCAGGCCGGAAGCCTGCCCGATCACCCGGGTCGGGAAGTCGGGCCGGTCGGCGCGCAGGGCGGTCACGGCGTCGCGGGCACCGTCGTCGAGCGGGCCGCCCGGCGTGTCGATCTCGACCAGGCTGAGGGTGTCGTTCACCTTCTGCACCCGCGCGGAGAGGCGGACCCCGTCGACGACGGGCAGCTCGGCGGCATACGCCCGGGCCTGCTCGAGGCTGGCGGTGGCGACGACCTGGACGTCGGGGCCGGCGAGCTGGGGGTAGCTGCGTTCGAGGGTGGTGAAGAACTCGCGCTGCGGCGCGCTCACCGGCAGCAGCTCCTTGCCCGAGGAGGTGAGCCGCAGGTCGAACGCCGGTGCGGCCAGGATCCCGAGGACGGCGAGCACGGCGAGGATGACCAGCAGCGGGCGGCGGAACACCCACTGCGCGAGTCGCGAGAACACACCCTGCTCGGGCGCCTGCTCGGTACCGCGCTTGAGCAACCGCCGCGCGCCGACGACGCACAGGGCCGGCACGAGGGTCAGGGCGACGAGCATGGCGACGACGACGACCGACAGGCCGGCCGACCCGATGGCCTTGAGGATGGCGGCCTCGAAGACCAGCAGGCCACCGAGCGAGATCGCCACGGTCAGCCCGGAGAAGACCACGGTGCGTCCGGCCGAGTCGACGGTGCGGGCGATGGAGGCCAGCACCTCCTCCTGCGTGATCTCGGAGGCGGGGCGCCCCTGGACCCGGTTGCGCAGCTCTTCGCGGAACCGGCTGACCGTGAGCAGCCCGTAGTCGATGCACAGGCCCAGCCCGAGGACGGTGACGACGTTGACGACCGTCGCGTCGAGGTCGATGACGTGGGAGAAGGCGAGGAGGGAGGCGAGCGCCCCGGCGATCGAGGCGATGGCGCCGATGATCGGCATGCCGGCGGCCACGAACCCGCCGAAGACGAGCACCATGACCAGGAAGCTCACCGGCAGGGCGATGCCCTCACCGGCGCGCAGGTCCCGCTCGACCTGGGAGGTGATCGCCTCGATGAGGTCGGCGAGCCCACCCGTGGTGCCGCGGGCACCGGGGATCGCGGCCACGAGCTCGTCGAGCTGCTGGTCGACCTGCTCCTGGGCCCGGTCGCGCACGCCGCCCTCGAGGTCGGTGTCGAAGGTCACCACCGCGGCGAAGCCGTCCCCGGTGGTCGGCAGCAGCGCCCGCGCCTCGGGGCTGTCCAGGCCTGCGGGCACCAGCTGCGGCGCCGCCACCGACGTGACGCCCTCGATGGCGCTGATCGCGGTGGCGGCCGACCGCACCGCGGCGACGGTGGCCGGGGCGGCCGCGTCCGCGTGGGTCACCTGCAGCAGGTGCGTCGACGTGGCCGAGCGACCGGCGGCGACGAGCTGCTCGCGGCCCTGCAGGTTCTCGCCCGCGACCGACGGGTCCCCGGACTCGAGCCGGTCGAACAACGACTGGTTGCCGAACGCGCCGGTCGCCGCGGCGAACGACGCCACGACCGCCACGAGCCAGATGACGATGATGGTCCGGGGGTGGCGGCCGACGAGCCCGCCGAGCCGCGAGAGGACCGACGTCGAGCGGTCCGGGTGGTCGGGCGCGTCGGTCACGGGGGATAGCCTGCCATCCGTGGTGACAGGCGACGGCGACGACCTCTTCGCGGCGGCCAGCGGGACGGCGCACCGTCCCGGGGCAGCCGGGTCCGGCGACCGGATGCCGTCGGGCGCGGCCCTGCCGCCCCTCGCGGTCCGCATGCGGCCGCGGTCCCTGCAGGAGGTGCGCGGCCAGTCCTCCGTGCTGCGTCCGGGCAGCCCGCTGCGCCGGCTGATCGAGGGCTCGGGCGGCGCCGCAGGGGCGCTCTCGGCCATCATCTGGGGACCGCCCGGCACCGGCAAGACCACCCTGGCGCACCTGGTGGCGACCGCGGCCGAGCGACGGTTCGTCGAGCTGTCGGCGGTGACCGCCGGCGTCAAGGACGTGCGCGCGGTCATGGAGCAGGCCGCGCGCGACCGCGACATGTACGACCGGCAGACCGTGCTGTTCCTCGACGAGATCCACCGCTTCACCAAGGCCCAGCAGGACGCCCTGCTGCCGGGGGTCGAGACCCGGCAGGTGATCCTCGTGGCGGCCACCACGGAGAACCCGTCGTTCTCGATCATCGCGCCCCTGCTGTCCCGCTCGATGCTCATCACCCTCGAGTCGCTGACCGACGAGGAGGTCGCCGAGGTGCTCGTCTCGGCCGTCACCGACGAACGCGGCCTGGGCGGTGAGTTCGTCCTGGCCGACGACGCCAGCGAGCACCTCGTACGCATCGCCGGGGGAGACGCGCGACGTGCCCTCACCTCGCTGGAGGCCGCCGCGGGGGTCGCGCTCGACGAGATCGCTCCCGGCGCAGACCTGGACGGGCCCGTGCCAATCACGTTGGCCCACACCGAGCAGGCGGTCGCGTTCGCCAGTGTGCGCTACGACAAGACCGGCGACCAGCACTACGACGTCGCCTCCGCGCTCATCAAGTCGATGCGCGGTTCCGACGTCGACGCCGCCCTGCACTACCTCGCCCGGATGCTCGAGGCGGGGGAGGACCCGCGCTTCATCGCCCGACGGATCGTCATCTCGGCGAGCGAGGACGTCGGCCTGGGCGACCCCACCGCGCTGCAGACCGCGGTCGCCGCCATGCACGCCGTCGCACAGATCGGCATGCCGGAGGCGCGGATCATCCTGGCCCAGGCGGTGGTCCACAACGCGCTCGCCCCCAAGAGCAACGCGGCATACACCGGCATCAACGAAGCCATCGCGGACGTGCGTGCCGGACGCGGCGGGGCGGTGCCCCCTCACCTGCGCGGCAGCGGGTATGCCGGCGCGACCCGGCTCGGTCACGGCGACGGGTACGTCTACGCCCACTCCGAGCCCGACGGCGTGGCCGAGCAGGCCTACCTGCCCGACGACCTGCAGGGCGCCACCGACTACTACCGGCCGACCGACCGCGGCTTCGAGGAGCGGCTCGGCCCGCGCTGGGCCTGGCTGAGGTCCCGGATCCGCGGCACCTGAGCCCGTGCGTGGTTCGCCCTCCGCGCCGGCCGTGGCCGCCCGCGACGTCGCTACGCCGGCCGTGGCCGCCCGCGTCGTCGCTACGACGTGCAGTGGCGGGCGCGGCACCCCGGGCCAGCGCGAGGATCGGCAGCTCACGCGGGCACTGCACGTCGTTCCTCCTGCGGTTGCGGGGGAACGGCCGTCCCGGTGAGCTCGGCGACCAGCACCTCGAGGGTCCAGCGCACCCAGTCGGGGCGGTTCACCACGTCGTCCCACGTGTAGCGCAGCACCCGCCAGCCGTGCATCACGAGCTCGGTGTAGCGGCGACAGTCCCGCTCGAGGCCGTCCCGGGTCCCGTGGAACTCGAAGCCCTCCGCCTCCAGCACGACCCGCGCCAAGGGGTCGCCGAGGTCGACCTTCGCGAACAGCCCGACGTCGGCGATCACGAGCTGCGGGGTGAACCGGAGCCCGGTCACCCCGAGCGCGATGGCTCGCAGGGCGGACTCGAAGGGGTTGGCCGCCCTGCCGTCGGCCACCGCGGCGACGTGGCGGGCGCGGGAGGACCCGGTGCCCCGCAGCGCTCGTGCGGCGTGCGCCAGCTCGCGGCGGTCGACGTCGCCCGACCGCAGGGCCGAGTCCGCCACGGCCAGGGCTTGGTCGAACGGCAGCTTCAGGGCGCAGTCCAGGACCGTGCGCAGCGGGCTCGTGATGCCGTCAGCGCGTTCCCGGGTCGTGAGGTCCCGGTAGGTGATGGACACCCCGCGGCGCTGCTCACGACCGACCTTGCGGTTGCGCGGGACGGTCATCGCGGGTCGGGCGGGTCGGCGCAGGACCGGCCAGCCGTGCGCCAGCGCCGCCGACAGGTGCGACACCACGGCACTGCGGGCGTGGGCGGCACGGCGGTGCTCGGAGACCGAGGGCAGGACGTAGCGACCACGACGCAGCCGCACCACCGACCCGTTCGCCACCGCCTGCCGCAGCGCCGACTGCGTGACGGCGCAGCGCAGGGTGGACCACGTGGCGCACCCGCCCAGCCGGGCCAGCACGCCGGCGACACCCGGCCCGGTCTCCGGCTTGGTCGAGTCCACCACGCCAGCCTGCTGCCCCGGCACGACCAGCTCGCGGTTGTCCACAGGTTCTTCGAACAGCAACGACGTGCAGTGGGTCGCCGCGGCGCAAGGGACCAGCACGAGCCCACACCGGCCACCAGCCCACTGCACGTCGCTGCCGCGGGACGTGCGAAACCTGCCCGCCGCGCGGGGGTTCGCCGGGCGCAGATGAGGGTGCGCTCGT
>CAVRMT010000037.1:0-46799 GCA_963722015.1 uncultured Actinomycetota bacterium
GGCCGGCAGCCGGGACGGTCGGCTCAGGGGCACAGGTCCCGCGAGCTGCGAGGACGTGGCGCGCCGAGGAGGACTCGAAGCAGGCCGGAACTGTCGGCCCGGTTCGCCCACCTCGTCGCCATCACCGGCGTGAAGTCCGGCTGAGGTGGGCGCTGCAGCCGACGCCGACATGTCGCCCGCCGAGCACGGCGGGCGGGCGCCGTGGGGGGCGCCGCGACCGCTGCGGTGGCTGCGGTGGGTCGGCTGGGCGTTGTCCCACCGGGCGTTCACCCGACACCACCTGCTGAGCTACCTGCGGATGGCGCGCGCCAGCGTCCGGTGCCCGTCACTGCGGTTCGAGGGCCCCTGCTTCATCGGCCCGGACGTGCGCTTCGAGGTCCGTGAGGGCTTCGGCCGCCTCGTGATCGGTGCCTACACGCACTTCGGCGCCCACGCGCGGGTGCGCGCCCACGAGGGCACGTTGCGGATCGGTGCCAAGTCGGTGATCGGCATACGCAACACCGTGAACTGCTGGTTGGACATCTCGATCGGTGAGGCCTGCCTGCTCGGCGACGACGTCTACGTCTGCGACTTCGACCACGTCGCCGCACGCCTGGACGTGCCGATCAAGGACCAGGGCATCGTCAAGTCACCGGTGCACATCGGGGACGACGTCTGGATCGGCACCAAGGTCGTCGTGACACGCGGCACCCGGCTGGGCGACCACAGCGTCGTCGCGGCGGCCACCGTCGCCCGCGGCAGCTACCCCGCAGGCTCGGTGGTGGCTGGCGTTCCCGGTCGGGTGGTCCGCACCCGGACGTGACCCGGCCGTACCGGGCGGTGCGCCCTGGACGCGGGAGCCGGCGATCAGCGCGGGGTGAGCCGGGCGTCCAGCGCCGGGAACGAGCGGTCGTGCCGCGCCTGCCGGTCCGCCTCGGCGAGCGCAGCCGACGGGTCGCCGTCCTCGACGAGCAGGGCCAGGCGGTGGAAGTCGCTGCGGTGCTCCTCGGCGCGACGCAGCGCGTAGTCGACCGACTGGCCGCGCGACACGAGGAACGCCCAGTCGCTGGACAGCGCGTTCCAGAGGGTGAGCAGCAGCTGGTCGAGGTCGCGACGCCGGGTGCCCAGCCGGCCCGCGGACCGCTCGCGCGCGACGAGGTCCAGCCAGCGCCGCTGCAGCCAGGTGTTCTCGTGGGCGATCCGCGCGACGGCCGGCCCGTCCCAGACCGAGAAGTCCTTGCCGGCGCCCCACGAGCCGGGTCCGAGGTCGAGCTCCCCGCCCACGTGGTCACCTGCCAACGCGTGCTCGAGGGTGTCGACGCGGACGCCGCCGGCGCGCAGGGCACGGACGGCACGGCCGAGGAACACCGGGCCCTCGTGCCACCAGTGCCCGAACAGCTCGGTGTCGTAGGCCGCCACCACCAGCCCGGGGGCGCCGGTCGCCGTCTGCGCCTGCTCCAGCCGCGCGACGACCGCCGCGACGAAGTGGGCGACGTCGCGGTCCACCTGGGCCGAGGCCGCCGCCGGGTCGTACGGGGGCTTCCCCCCGCCGGCCCCGTCCGCACCGGAGCCCACCGCCCAGAGCCGGATCCCGGTGAACTCCTCACGGGCGTGGAAGTCGCGGTACGGCGCCGCGGCGGGGTACCCCGTGCGCGAGGACCACACGAGGTTGGTCACCGCGAGGTCGCGGGGTACCGCCACCACGTGCGAGCCGCTCACCCGCCAGGCCGCGTGGGGGTGGCCGCCGGCGTCGCGGACCAGCTGCTCGTCCACGACGAAGTGCCCCACGCCTGCGGCGTCGAACACCCCGGCCAGCTGCGGCGTCCAGCCGCACTCGGGGGACCAGATGCCGCGGGGTCGCCCGCCCAGCCGCCAGGTGCTGTCCGCGAGCCCCGACTCCAGGGCCAGGGCGGCGACCTCCGGCTGCAGCAGCGGCAGGAACGGGTGCGCCGCGGGGCCGCCCAGCAGCTCGACGACCCCGGCATCGCGCAGCGACCGGAGCACCGGGGACCCGCCGCTGCCCCACCGGGTGGCGAGCAGGTGCTCGGCCGTCGCGGCGGCGGCATACTCCGTGGCGGCGGCCGCGCGACGCACCGGGTCGGCGTCGAAGCCGAGCTCCCGCGCCCGCTGCTGCGCCAGGCCCACCCACGTGCCGACGCCCCGGCGCATGCGCGGGTGGTCGAGCTGGGCCGCGAGCACGGGCGTCACGCCGAGCGTCAGGACGTCACGGTGTCCCTCGGCGGCCAGGGCGTCCAGCTCTGCGACGAGCGGCACGTACGACTCGCCCCACGCCTGGAACAGCCACTCCTCACCCAGCGGCCACACCCCGTGGCCCGGCAGCCATGGCAGGTGCGAGTGCAGGACGAGGCAGAACGTGCCCGGCACCGGGGAAGTCATGAGGAAGCAGTCTGCCGCACGGACGTGCCGGACCCGCGCCGGGCGCGACGGACCTGTGGTGGAGTGGGGTCGTGACGACGCCCCCTGCCAGCCGGCCGCAACCCGGGGCCGCGCTGGTGGTCCCTCCCGGGCCGGGGCTTGCGCAGGGGCTGCGCATCGACGCGGGCGAGCTGGTGGAACGCTTCTCACGCTCCTCCGGTCCCGGCGGGCAGGGTGTGAACACCACCGACAGCCGGGTGGAGCTCGAGTTCGACCCAGCCACCTCGGTGGCGGTGGCCGGCCTGCCCGAGCAGGTGCGCGAGCGGCTCCTCGAGCGGCTCGCCCCGCACCTCGTCGGCGGCCGCCTCATGGTCGTGGCGTCCGAGCACCGCGCGCAGCGCCAGAACCGGATCGCCGCCCGCAAGCGCCTCGTGGCCCTCGTGCGCGAGGCAGCCGCGCCCGACCCGCCGCCGCGTCGGGCCACCCGCCCCACCCTCGGCTCGCGCCGCCGGCGGCTGGACTCCAAGAAGCGGCGCGGCCAGCTCAAGGAAGGTCGCCGCTCGACCGGCGACCACTGAGCGGGCCGTGGCCTCGGCGCCGCCCGCTGTCGCCGAGCGAGGCGGCGGCCCGCCCCCGTGGTCGCCCGTGGTCGCCCGTGGTGAGCGTCACGCGGCGCTGGTGTGCCCTCGGCGAGCACGGGCTGTAAGGATGGCACCTGACCTCATCTCATTCCCTACCTGGAAGAGGACGATCAGCGCATGAACATCGTCGTCTGCGTGAAATACGTGCCGGACGCACAGTCCGACCGCACCTTCAACGACTCCGACAACACCACCGACCGCGTGGGTGTCGACGGACTGCTGTCCGAGCTCGACGAGTACGCCGTCGAGGAGGCCCTCAAGATCGTCGAAGCCGGCGAGGGAGAGGTCACCGTGCTCACGGTCGGCCCCGAGCAGGCCGCCGACGCCCTCAAGAAGGCCCTGCAGATGGGCGCCCACAAGGCTGTCCACGTGCAGGACGACGCGATCCACGGGTCCGACTCGGTGGCCACCTCGCTCGTCCTGGCCGAGGCCGTCAAGAAGATCGGGACGCCGGACCTCGTCATCACCGGCATGGCCTCGACCGACGGGACCATGAGTGTCGTCCCCGCGATGCTCGCCGAGCGTCTCGGGCTGCCGCAGGTGACGTTCGCCTCCGAGCTGACCGTCGACGGGTCCACCGTGACGATCCGACGGGACGGTGACGCCGCGTCCGAGACGATCGTCGCCTCGCTGCCCGCGCTGGTCTCGGTGACCGACCAGATCAACGAGCCGCGCTACCCCTCGTTCAAGGGGATCATGGCCGCGAAGAAGAAGCCGGTCGAGCAGTGGGCGCTCGCCGACCTCGGCATCGACGCCTCGCAGGTCGGCCTCGAGGCCGCCTGGACCAAGGTCGAGTCGTTCACCAAGCGACCCCCGCGGGCGCAGGGCCAGATCGTCACCGACGAAGGTGACGGCGGCAGCAAGCTCGCCGAGTTTCTGTCCGCGCAGAAGTTCGTCTGAGCCGGCCAGACCGAAGGAAGGAAACACCCCATGGCTGAAGTACTCGTCCTGGTCGACCACGCGAACGGCACCGTCCGCAAGACCACCGCTGAGCTCCTGACCATCGCCCGCCGCCTCGGCGAGCCCTCCGCCGTCTTCGTCGGTGAGGGCTTCGACGCGGCCAAGGAGGCCCTGGCCCGGTACGGCGCGCAGAAGGTGTACCGCGTCGAGTCCACCGACGTCACCGACCACCTGGTGGCCCCGCAGGCCGAGGTGCTCGCCCAGCTCGTCGCGTCGGCCTCGCCCGCGGCCGTGCTCATCCCGAGCAACAGCGCCGGCAAGGAGATCGCCGCGCGGCTGGCGATCAAGACCGAGTCCGGTCTGATCACCGACGCCGTCGACGTGCAGGCCGCAGAGGGCGGTGGCGTGACGACCACCCAGTCCGTCTTCGCCGGCTCCTACTCCGTCACCTCGACGATCACCAAGGGCACCCCGATCGTGACGGTGAAGCCCAACAGCGCAGCCCCGGAGGAGGCGGCCGGAGCCGCTGCCGACGAGGTCGTTTCGGTCGAGGTCTCCGAGGCCGCGAAGGGCGCGAAGATCACCGAGTCCAAGCCCAAGGAGGCCACCGGCCGTCCGGAGCTGACCGAGGCCGCCATCGTGGTCTCCGGCGGACGTGGCACCGGTGGTGACTTCACCACGGTGGAGGACTTCGCCGACTCCCTCGGCGCTGCGGTCGGTGCCTCGCGCGCCGCCGTCGACGCCGGTTGGTACCCGCACACCTCGCAGGTCGGCCAGACCGGCAAGCAGGTCTCGCCGCAGCTCTACATCGCCTGCGGCATCTCCGGCGCCATCCAGCACCGCGCCGGCATGCAGACGTCCAAGACGATCGTCGCCATCAACAAGGACGAGGAGGCGCCGATCTTCGAGCTCGTCGACTTCGGCGTCGTGGGCGACCTCTTCACGGTCCTGCCGCAGGCCACCGACGCGGTCAAGGTCGCCAAGGGCTGACCCGGCTCCTGCTGGAACGTTCGAAGGGCTCCCGACCACAGCGGTCGGGAGCCCTTGCGCGTATGGCGCGCGCGCCATACGCACGAACGCCCCGGACCGCGCGATCCGGGGCGTTCGGCGTTCATCCGCCGGGTTGTTGGTCAGCGGATGGCATTGACGGCCGCCACGACGTCGACCAGGCCGTGGCCCTTGTCGAAGCTCGTGGTGCCGTTCGTCCCTGCTTCGTAGGGCGCGCCGTCGGTGTACTTGTACGCCGTCGACTCGATGGCGGCCTCGACCTGCGCCGGCGTCGCCGACGGGTTGGCCTGGAAGAGCTGGGCGACGATGCCGGAGATGTGCGGCGTGGCCATCGAGGTGCCGCTGATGGTGTTGTAGTCACCGCCTTCCTGCGGGTCCAGCCCCGTGCTGCAGACCGGGAGGTAGACGCGGCAGGAGCTGGTGATGTCCTCACCGGGCGCCGAGATGTCCGGGTAGGTGGACTGCGCGCCGTTCCTGCCACGGCTGGAGAAGTCGGAGACGGTGCCGTTGCGGGTGCCCGTGTCCTGGTCGAAGTAGGACGCGACCGACACGATGCCGGGGGTCGGGTCCATGCCGGGCGGGTTGGACATCGACGTGGACCCGTCGCCGCCGTCGTTGCCGTTCGCCCAGACCGAGACGACGCCTTCCTTGACGAGCTCGCGCTGGAGCTTGACCGTCGCGGAGTTCGGGTCGAACGAGCCACCGCCGCTGGGACCGTAGGAGTTGCTCGTCACCTTGATGGGCGGACAGGTGCTGGCGGGGACGGAGGTGCCGCAGGGGGCGTCGTGGTTCTCCAGCACCCAGTTGAGGGCGGCGTCGGCGCCGATGATGAACAGGACCGCTCCGGTGCTGATGCTCACGAGGTCGGCGCCGGGGGCGGCGCCGTGCATCTTGGTTCCGTCGGACAGCGTGACGTCACGCCCGGCGACGGTGCCGTTGACGTGCATGCCGTGGCCACCACCGGACAGCAGGTCGGTGTCGAGCGGTCCGGCGTCGACGGGGCCGCAGAAGCCCTCGGTGAGCGGCTCGCAGACCATCTTGAGGTTCTTCACCACGGCCGAGGAGCCGTCGGCGTTCTGCAGGAACGGGTGGCTCGGGTCGACACCGGAGTCGATCACGGCCACCGAGACGCCCTTGCCGTCCAGGCCGGTGCCGTCGGCACCGGTGAGGGTGTTGCGGGCCTCCTCGCCGCGGGTGGCCTTGTTGGAGGTGGCCATCGTGAACGCGATGGGCTGGTTCCCCTCCACGTAGGTGACGCCGGGTTCGCCGCGCACCGCCTGGACCTGGGCGGGCAGGCCGGTGGCCACGACGACCCCGATCTTGTCGAAGGTCGTCACGGACCTCAGGCCGGCCGCGGCCACCGCGCGCTGGGCGGTGGCGATGTCGGTGCCGTGGACGAGCACGGTGGTGGGGGTGGCCGACGTGAGCGTGCCCAGCTGGGTCGACAGCCATGGCTGGACGGGGGCGAGTGGTTCACCTGACGAGAGCATGCCGGCGGAGGCCGGTGCGGACAGGGCCACGGTGGCCAGGGCCGCGGCAGCGATGGCTGCCCGGGTACGTATCACGGTGCGCATGGGTTCCCTTTCGAGGAGCGACCAGCATCGGTGGTGGTCTGCCGTATGCCGGGTCAACGAGGGTGCCCGTGGTGCGTTACGCCCGCTCGGGTCAAGGGATGGTCAAGATCCGCGCGAGCGCGGTGCGCACGGACGCGTAAACTCTGTGGGTGCCCGCCTACCTCGACCACGCCGCGACGACGCCGATGTTGCCCTCGGCGGTCGCCGCGATGACCGAGCAGCTGACCGTGGTCGGGAACGCCTCCTCGCTGCACACCAGCGGTCGGCTCGCCCGTCGCGTCGTCGAGGAGTCGCGGGAGCGGATCGCCAAGGCGCTGGGTGCGCGACCGTCCGAGGTGGTCTTCACCTCCGGTGGCACCGAGTCGGACAACCTCGCCGTCGCCGGCACGTGGAAGGCGCGCCGCGACGCGGACCCCGCGCGGATCCGGGTCGTGGCCAGCGCCATCGAGCACCACGCCGTGCTCGACTGCGTCGACCACCTCGTGAGCCACGAGGGGGCGAAGGTGAGCTGGGTCAGGCCCGACCCGCTCGGGGTGGTCACCGTCGCGGCGGTGCGTGCCGCGATCGAGGAGGACCCCGACTCCGTCGCGCTCGTCACGGTGATGTGGGCGAACAACGAGGTCGGGACGGTCCAGCCCGTGGCCGAGCTGGCCGCCCTGGCCCACGAGTTCGGGGTGCCGTTCCACACCGACGCCGTGCAGGCGGCCGGACACGTGCCCGTGGACTTCGCGGCCTCGGGAGTCGACCTCATGACGGTGACCGGTCACAAGGTCGGGGGTCCGCTCGGGATCGGTGCGCTGGTCGCCCGACGGGACGCGAAGGTGTTCCCCCAGACCTTCGGCGGTGGTCAGGAGCGCCAGATCCGCAGCGGCACGCTCGACGTCCCCGCCATCCGTGCCTTCGCCGTCGCCGTGGAGGAGTCCGTCGCCGCCCTGCAGACCGAGTCCGCGCGGCTCGTCGCGTTGCGGGACCGGCTCATCACCTCTGCCCAGGAGCTGGGGTATGCGATCACCGTGACCGGCGCGTGGGAGCCCGGCGACGCCGTACGGCGACTGCCCGGCAACGCCCACCTGCTCGTGCCGGGCTGCGAGGGCGACTCGCTGCTGTACCTCCTCGACGCCGCCGGGGTGCAGTGCTCGACGGGTTCGGCGTGCCGGGCGGGGGTGCCGCAGCCGTCCCACGTCCTGCTGGCCATGGGCCTGCCCGAGAGCACCGCCCGGGGGGCCCTGCGGCTCACGCTCGGCCACACCTCCACCGACGCCGACGTCGACGCGGTGCTGGCGGCCCTGCCCGCAGCGGTCGAGCGCGCGCGACGGGCCAGCGGGGCGGCGACCTGATGCGGGTCGTCGCCGCCATGTCCGGGGGAGTGGACTCGGCCGTGGCCGCAGCGCGCATGCTCGACGCCGGGCACGAGGTCGTCGGGGTGCACCTCGCGCTGTCGCAGAGTGCTGCGACCCTGCGCGAGTCGGCCCGCGGGTGCTGCACGATCGAGGACGCCGGCGATGCCCGCCGCGTCGCCGACGTGCTCGGGATCCCTTTCTACGTCTGGGACATGGCTGCGCGGTTCAAGCGCGACGTCATGGAGGACTTCGTCGCCGAGTACTCCGCCGGTCGCACGCCGAACCCGTGCCTGCGCTGCAACGAGAAGATCAAGTTCGCTGCGCTGCTCGACAAGGCCGTGGCGCTGGGGTTCGACGCGGTCGCCACCGGGCACTACGCCCAGGTCGTCGAGCGCGAAGGCGGCGGTCGCGAGCTGCACCGCGCGGTGGACATGGCCAAGGACCAGTCGTACGTGCTCGGCGTGCTCGACACCGACCAGCTGGCCCGTGCGTTCTTTCCGCTCGGTGACACGACCAAACCCCAGATCCGTGCCGAGGCAAGGGAACGCGGCTTCTACGTCGCCTCCAAGCCGGACTCGCACGACATCTGCTTCATCGCCGACGGCGACACCCGGGGCTGGCTCACGGCGCGGCTCGGTGAGCAGTCCGGCGACATCGTCGACGCTGCGTCGGGGGAGGTCGTCGGGGAGCACGCGGGCTCGTACGGCTACACCGTCGGCCAGCGTCGCGGGCTCGGCCTGCCCCGCTCGAGCCAGGACGGGGAGCCGCGCTACGTCGTCGGAGTCGATGCTTCCACCAACACCGTGACCATCGGTACAGCAGACCTGTTGGGGGTCAACGCGATCCGCGGCGACCACGCTCGTTGGTGCGGCGCTCCGCCGGAAGGAGTCGTCGAGGTCGGCGCGCAGGTGCGCGCACACGGCGAGGAGGTGCCCGCCCAGGCGTGGGCCAGCGGCGAGGACGTCGAGGTGCGGCTCTCCACCCGCATGCGGGGCGTCGCCCCCGGCCAGTCGGTGGTGCTCTACGAGGGCACCCGCGTGGTGGGTTCGGCGACGATCGCCTCGAGCTGGCTGGAACGCTGATGCTCGTTGCGAGCGGGTACCCGGCCCAGGCGTTCCACCAATCGTTCTAGGCAGGCTGCTGGAAGCGCGCGGTGCGGGGCAGCACCACACTGTCGACGAGCCCCTGAAGGGCACACCGAGGGGGAGGAACGCCATGGTCGACCAGCCAGTTACCCGACGTACCGCGATTCGACTGATCGGAGCCACAGGCGTCGCGATCGCAGCGCCGACGCTGTGGGGCGCAGGTCGCTCGATGGCCTGCGAAGGACGGCCGGCCAACACCCGGTTCTCGCCGACGGGTTCCGGCTCCACGACGCGAGCCCTGGCTCCACAGCTCGTGTCGGGCGTGAGCCCGGACACGGTCGGGGAATGGTCGGCCCCGATCCCTGGACCCCGTCCCATCGTGGGTGTCCACGCGACGCTGTTGCACACCGGCAAGGTCCTGCTGATCGACAAGAGCGGAGCGTACTTGTGGGATCCGCTCGGGTCCGGCCACGTGTCGGTCAATCCACCCAACATCCTGTACTGCTCGGGTCACACGGTCCTGGCGAACGGCAACGTCCTGTTCGTCGGCGGGGTCGACCAGAACGGCGCCCGGGGGCCGCGGTGGACCTATGAGTTCGACGTGGCCAACAGCGGCTGGGTGCGCGGGCCCGATACGCGACGCGGACGCTACTACCCCACAGTCTGTCTGCTGGCCGACGGGCGGACGGTCATCACCAGCGGGAAGCTCGAGGACGGGAAGACCCTCAACGACGACGTCGAGGTCTACCACAACCGGACGCTGCAGCTGGTCGGCAGCCGCCTGTTGCGCATGTACCCGCACATGTCGCTGCTTCCCAGCGGGAAGGTCCTGGTCAGCGACGCCGCTGCCAGGACAGCCGTGCTGGACCCGGGGAACTGGTCATGGGCGACGGCGCCCACCATGCTGGCCAAGCGAGTGTCGTCCGCCGGCGTGCTCATGCCATCGGGACCCAACGGCACCAGCAGGGTCCTGGTGACCGGAGGGCACAAGAACAACACCGCCGGACCGGTGGCAACGACGGAGAGCTTCGACGCCGCCAACCCCGCTGCGGGGTGGCGTGCCCAGGCTCCGCTGCCCCAGCCGCGCTCGCACATGAACCTCGTCTACCTCCCGGACGGGTCCATGCTGGGAGTGGGAGGGACCAACGCCGACGGCAAGCAGGCCCAGAGCCTGCTGTACGACCCCACCGCGAACACCTGGACGGGCCTGGTGTCCCAGACCGAGGAGCGCGGCTACCACTCGACTGCGCTACTGCTGCCGGACGGCCGGGTCCTGTCGGCGGGTGACAACTTCGCCCCTGGTGGCGGCAGCAAGCTGGAGCTGTACTCCCCGCCGTACCTGTTCCGCGGGGTGCGCCCGGTGATCACCGGAGCTCCGTCCACCGCCACGTGGGCGGCCACCATCAACATCGCGACTCCCTCAACGGTGAGCCGAGTCGTCCTGGTGCGTCCCGGCTCCGTCACGCACACCAACGACATGAACCAGCGTCACATCGAGCTCGACTTCACGACGACCGGTGACGGCGTGACCGCAGGCACACCCGTCTCAGCGAACGTGGCACCACCCGGCTGGTACATGCTCTTCCTGCTCGACCCCGTAGGAGTCCCGTCCATCGCTCACTGGGTGCAGTTCGCAAGCTGAGACAACGACCTTCGAGCAACCGGTTCAGGATCCGACGGTGAACCTCTGTCCACCTGTGCCCAGGGCCCGCAGCCGCGACGTGGTCGGGGGTGTCACCGGCGCGGACTAGAGTCGAGGCCGTGGCTCGCGCAACCGGTATCGGCTCCCTTCCCGGCACCGACATCGGTGAGTCGCTGCGCGGGGTGCGCGAGATCCTGGCGGTCGACGACCACCTTCCCTACCTGCCGGAGCTGCCTGCTCGTGGTCCCGGCGCCGACATGATCGGTCGGGCAGCCGGCCTGCTCGTGGACCTGCACGTCGACCTGCAGCCCGCCGGTTGGCGGCTCGTCGAACGGCCCGGCCACGACGCCGCACGCACCGGGGCGTTCTGGCGCCAGGACCTGGACGAGCTCGCCGAGGCGTTCGACGGGTGGCAGGGCGACCTCAAGCTCCAGTGCACAGGCCCGTGGACCCTCGCCGCCCACCTCGAGCTCACCCGCGGGGAGAAGGTCCTCGTCGACCCGGGAGCGGTGCGGGACCTGACGGGTTCCCTGGCGGAGGGGATCCGTGTCCACCTCGACACGGTGCAGCGACTGGTGCCCGGCGCGCGCCTGGTCCTGCAGGTCGACGAGCCCTCCCTGCCTGCGGTCCTCGCGGGCCACCTGCCGACCGCCTCCGGGTACGGCCACCTGCGCTCCGTCGACCCGCAGCGCGCGATGAACGGGCTGCGCGAGGTGCTCGACGCCGCCGGCACGCACCCCCTGGTTCCCCTCGTGGGCGACCGCGACCGCGACCCACGGGCCGATCAGGTGCCCCCGGCCGAGGCGCCGCTCCCGGAAGCGCGGGCGACGGTCGTGCACTGCTGCGACCGCGCCGTACCGCTGCCGCTGCTGCGCGCCACCGGTGTCGGTGCGGTGTCCCTCGATGTCACCGACCTCACCCCGCAGCGGTGGGAGTCGATCGCAGCCACGACCGAGCAGGGTGTCGCCCTGTGGGCGGGGTGCCTGGCCACCGATGGTTCGAGCACGAGCAAGGCCGCTGCCCGGGTGGTCGAGCGCGGCTGGAGCGACGCAGGGTTGTCGCCGCGCGGGCTCACCGACCTCGTGGCCACGCCGACGTGCGGGCTGGCCGGGCTCACACCGCAGGGGGCCTGGAGCGTTCAACGCAGAGCAGTCGAGGTGGCTGCCGAGTGGACCGAACGAGCCGAGAGCTGACGCACGCATGAGCAGCACGACGAACACCCCGATGAGCAACACCCCCACCAGCAGCGGCCCCGGCGCAGCAGCGGCCGCCTCGGCTCCTCGGACGCGTGTGCCGTGGCAGGCGAAGTACCTGATGCTGTCGCTCATCTGGGGTTCGAGCTTCCTGCTCATGAAGGTCGGCCTGCGGACCATGGCGCCGCTGCAGATCTCGGGGCTGCGCATCTACGCCGGCACCCTGACGTTGCTGGCCCTGCTGCTGGTCACCGGGGGCCGGCTGCCGCGTGGCCGTCGCACGTGGGGACACCTGACCGTCTCCGGGATCTTCCTGACCGTCCTGCCCTTCAGCCTGTTCGCCCTGGGGGAGGAACGCATCTCCTCGGCGCTGGCCGGCATCGGCAACGCGACCACCCCCATCGCCGCCCTGTTCTTCGCCCTCCTGCTGCTGCCGAGCGACCGGCTGTCACCGCGCAAGCTCGCCGCCGTGATCGTCGGGTTCGTCGGTGTCGTGGTGATCACCCAGCCGTGGGAGTCCGCCGGCCGCCCCGACCTGCTCGGCTTCGGCATGACCCTCGTGGCGGGTGCCTGCTACGGACTCGGCTGGACCTACAACCGCCGCTACCTCGGCAACGCCGACCTCGGTGGTCTGTCCATGCCGACGGCGTTGCTCGTGGTGGGCTCCGCCCTGATGGCACCGGTGCTGCTGGTGTGGTGGGCCCTGCACCGCGACACGTATGCCGCCCCCTGGAGCGGGCACCTCGACCCCTCCGGCGGTGGCTGGCTCGTCCCCCTCCTGTGCGTGCTCGCGCTGGGCGTCGTGGGCACCGGTCTGGCCTACATGCTCCAGTTCGACGTCGTGCGCGGTGCCGGCGCCACCGTGAGCACCACCGTTACCTACCTGATCCCCGTCGTCTCGGTCGTCCTCGGCGTCGTGGTGCTGGGGGAGCACCTGGCCTGGCCGCAGTTGCTCGGCGCGGCCATCGTCCTGGTGTCCGCCGCGGTGGTCGGGCTCCCGCCCCGACGACGCAGGCTCGAAGCCGACCCCGCCCTCTGAGCCGGCCGCGACGGGACAGGACGAGGCCGGTCGGAGCCTGCTTCGGACGGCGAGGTCGGCTCCCGCCGGCCAGGACCGTCAGGCCGTGGGCTGGTGCACCTCGCGCCGCAGGATCTTGCCCGTCGGGCCCTTGGGGAGCTCGTCGACAGCCCAGATGTGGCGCGGGTACTTGTACGCCGCGATCTTGGACCTCACGAAGGCCTGTACGTCCTGCAGCGTCGCCTCGGCGTCGGGCCGCAGGGCCACGGCTGCGCCGACCTCCTCACCGAGCAGGTCGTCGGGCACGGCCACGACCGCGGCCTCAAGCACATCGGGGTGCGCATAGAGCACCTCCTCGACCTCGCGGGGGTACACGTTCATGCCGCCACGCAGGATCATGTCCTTCTTGCGGTCGACGATCGTGAAGTAGCCCTCGTCGTCCATCGTCGCGAGGTCGCCGCTACGGAACCAGCCGTCGGGGATCGCCTCGGCCGTGGCCTCGGGGTTGCCCCAGTAGCCCTTCATGACGTTGTCACCGCGGATCGCGATCTCGCCGACCCCGCCGCCGGGCGGGACGTCGTTGCCCTCGAGGTCGACGAGCTTCATCTCGCAGCCCGGGATGGCCACGCCGATGGTGCCGGGCTTGCGCTCCATCGTGGGCATGTTGAACGACGCGACCGGCGAGGTCTCGGACAGCCCGTAGCCCTCGAGGATCATGCAGCCGAACTTGTCCTCGAAGGCCCTCATCACCTCGTGGGGCATCGCCGACCCGCCCGAGCAGCAGGTGCGCAGCGAGGTGGCGTCCATGCTGTCGGCATCGGGGTGGTTGAGGATCGCGGCATACATGGTGGGCACGCCCAGCATGATGGTGACCTTCTCGGCGTTGATCACCGCGATGGCCTCGGCAGGGTCGAACCGCGGGATGAGCGCCAGTGCCGCCCCGGCGATGACCGCGGCGTTGAGGCCCACCACGAGCCCGAAGACGTGGAACAGCGGCAGGCAACCCATGACCACGTCGTCGGTGGTGGTTTCCTGGATGTCGATGGCGCTGCGGTGGGCGTTGAGGTGGACGTTGCTGTGGGTGAGCTCGGCCCCCTTGGGGCGGCCCGTGGTGCCCGAGGTGTAGAGCACGATCGCCGTGTCGTCGTCAGCGCGCTCGTGCGGCTCGGTGATCGGCTCACCCTCCTCGAGGGCTCCCTCGTCCGGGCCGAGCGGTCCGCACTGGACGATCCGGGTGCCGGAGGTCGCGGCGCCCTCGGTGGCCTCGGCCACGAAGTCCGGCCAGACGAACGCCACCTTGGCACCGGAGTCGGTGAAGAAGAAGTCGATCTCCCCGGACTTGAGCAGCGGGTTCATCGGCACGACGACGGCGCCGGCGAGCAGGGAGCCGAAGAACACCACGGGGAACGCCGGGACGTTCGGCAGGATGATGGCCACCCGGTCGCCCGGTTCGACCCCCGCGGCACGCAGCGAGCCGGCCACCTTGGCCGCCATGGCATGCAGGTGGGCGTAGCTCAGGTCGTTGCCCCTGAACTTGATCGCCGCCTGGTCGGGCGCCTTCTGGGCCGTGGTGACCAGGTTGGTCGCGAGGTTGGTCATCGGGGGCTCCGCTTCGTCGGGGAACGTGGTCTGGCCATCCTTGCCGCTCCTGCTGGGTTTGGCCATGCGCCGGTTCGCACCTGCCTCGGCTCAGGCCACCACCGTCGGTGCGGTGCGGCAGGATGGCCCCGTGAGTGAGATCGTCGCCAGCAGCGTCCCCGACCAGGCCCGCCACGAGTGGGCCGACCTGGCCGAGCAGGCGAGCGCGGCGCAGTTCGCCTACCACGTCAAGGACGCCCCGACGATCAGTGACGGCGAGTACGACGAGCTGATCCGGCGGCTGACCGAGCTCGAGGACGAGCACCCCGAGCTGCGGACGCCGCAGAGCCCCACCCAGCAGGTCGGGGGAGCGGTCTTCAGCACCGACTTCAAGGCCGTGGACCACCTCGAGCGGATGCTGTCGCTGGACAACTGCTTCTCACCCGAGGAGCTGGCCGCCTGGGCGGCGCGGGTGACCCGTGACGCCGCGACGAGCGACCTGCACTACCTGTGCGAGCTCAAGATCGACGGGCTCGCGGTCAACCTCCTCTACGAGAAGGGCCGCCTCGTCCGCGCCCTGACCCGCGGCGACGGCCGCACCGGCGAGGACGTGACGCACAACGTCCGCACCATCGTCGGCGTACCCCACCAGCTGGCCGGCACCGACCACCCCGCCCGGGTGGAGATCAGGGGCGAGGTGTTCTTCCCGCTGGAGGGGTTCGCCGACCTCAACGCAGCCCTCGTCGAGGCGGGCAAGCCGCCGTTCGCCAACCCGCGCAACTCCGCCGCCGGGTCGTTGCGCCAGAAGGACCCCCGCGTCACCGCGAGCCGGCCCCTGCACATGCTCGTCCACGGCATCGGCTTCCGCGAGGGCTTCGAGCTGACCCGCCAGTCGCAGGCGTACGAGCTGCTGCGCGGGTGGGGCCTGCCCATCTCCAGCCACTTCAAGGTCGTGGACACGATCGAGGAGGTGCAGGCGTTCGTCGCGCACTTCGGTGAGCACCGGCACAGCGTCGAGCACGAGCTCGACGGCATCGTCGTCAAGGTCGACGAGGTCAGCGTGCAGCGCCAGCTCGGGTCCACCTCGCGGGCTCCCCGTTGGGCCGTCGCCTACAAGTACCCGCCCGAAGAGGTCAACACCAAGCTGCTGGACATCCAGGTCAACGTCGGACGCACCGGTCGGGTGACCCCGTTCGGCGTGATGGAGCCGGTGCTCGTCGCGGGGTCCACCGTCGAGCGGGCCACCCTGCACAACGGTGACGAGGTCCGTCGCAAGGGGGTGCTCATCGGCGACACCGTGGTGCTGCGCAAGGCCGGTGACGTGATCCCCGAGATCCTCGGACCGGTGGTCGAGCTGCGGGACGGTTCCGAGCGGGAGTTCGTCATGCCGACGCACTGCCCGTCGTGCGGCACCGCCCTGGCGCCCGAGAAGGAGGGCGACAAGGACATCCGCTGCCCCAACGCCCGCACCTGCCCACAGCAGCTGCGTGAGAGGCTCGCGGGGCTGGCCGGGCGGGGTGCCTTCGACATCGAGTCGCTGGGCTGGGAGGGCTCCATGGCCCTGCTGGAGTCCGGGGTGCTCGAGGACGAGTCGGGACTGTTCGCGTTGGGCGAGAAGGAGATCGCGCAGGTTCCGCTGTTCACGCGCGCGGCGAAGAAGACCGACCCCGAGGGCGAGGTCATCGACGGCCGGGTGCTGTCCGCCAACGGCCGGCGGCTCGTGGAGAACCTCCAGCAGGTCAAGGACCAACCGCTGTGGCGGGTCCTGGTCGCCCTGTCGATCCGGCACGTCGGTCCCACCGCGGCGCGGGCACTGGCCCAGCACTTCGCCTCCATGGACACGATCCGCGCTGCCAGCCTCGAGGAGCTCGCCGGGGTCGAGGGCGTCGGGGCGGTGATCGCCGAGGCGGTGCGCGAGTGGTTCGACGCACCCGGCAACGACTGGCACGTGCGGATCGTCGAGCGCTGGGCCGCCGACGGGGTCCGCATGCAGGACGCCCGCGACGAGTCGGTCGAGCAGACCCTCGCCGGGCTGACCATCGTCGTCACGGGGTCGCTCGAGGGGTTCTCCCGTGACGAGGCCAAGGAGGCGATCCTGGCTCGTGGTGGCAAGGCCTCCGGATCGGTGTCGAAGAAGACCGACTACGTCGTCGTGGGCGAGAACGCCGGGACCAAGGAGGACAAGGCTCGCGAGCTCGGGCGGCCGATCCTGGACGAGGCGGGCTTCCGTCGGCTGCTCGACCACGGCCCCGAGCAGGCTGCCGAGGCGCCCGGAGACGCGGTGCAGCAGGAGGACCTGCCGTGATCGACACTCCGACCTACCTGCGGTTCTGCGACGAGGCCCTCGTCGCGATGCGGGACCTCGTCGTCGACCTCGGTGACGACCTGGCCAACACGGCGCCCGACCTGACCGGCGCGAACAGCCCCTACGCGATCCTCACGCACTGCCTCGGAGTAGTGGGCAACTGGGCCTCCACGGTGAACCTCGGCGAGGTCGTGCCCCGTGACCGCGACGCCGAGTTCACGGCGAGCGGTCCGGTGGCCGGGCTGGCCGCGCAGACCGACCGGACCCGGGAGTCCTTGCGGGAGTGGGTTGGCCGCTCCTCACCGCAGTCGTCGCCGGCCAACGCGACGGGCGACCACGTGGACTGGTTCGCCGCCACGCAGGGCGGTGTCCTGATGCACGTCTACGAGGAGCTGGCCCAGCACCGCGGTCAGATGGAGGTCACCCGTGACCTCCTGCTCGCCGGGCACCGCCCCTAGCGCGCCCGTCGCACACGCCGTACGGGGGGTTTGTGTGACTCACCCACATTGAGCAGGCACGTCGCCCGGCGAAGCATGGCGGGCATGCGCCCGACAACGACGTCACGCCGGCGGATCACCGCCCTCACCACCACTGCCAGCCTCGCCCTCCTGGGTGCGCTGGCCACCGCTGCCCCCGCCTCGGCGGACAAGCCACAGAGCGGGCACTGTGCCCGTCAGTCCAAGGTCTCGGTCCCTGGGGCGCAGGCGCAGAAGGTCGCCTGCCTCGATGACCTCACCACCGCAGGCACGGTCGCCTCGGGTCACACGAACCCCAACGACTGGGCGGGGCTGCACGCCGCCGGCACCGTCAACCCGACCGGGGTTCCCGGCATCCAGGTCGACGGGTACTTCCCCGACACCTCGACGACGAACGCGAACAACGGCTGGAACCATGACTCGCAGTTCGTCCTGCGCATCCCGGACCAGTGGAACGGCGGCCTCGTCGTCAGCGGTGCGCCTGGTGTCCGTGGCCAGTACGCCAACGACTTCATCATCAGCGACTGGGTGCTGAGCAAGGGCTATGCGTTCGCCTCGACCGACAAGGGCAACACCGGCGCCTCGTTCTACCGCGACGGCAGCGCCCCGGGCGGCTCGATCCGCGAGTGGAACGCCCGGGTCACCGAGCTCACCGTCGCTGCCAAGACGACGCTGCGCAAGGTCTACGCCAAGGCGCCGAAGCGGACGTGGATGGTCGGCATCTCCAACGGCGGCTACCTCACCCGCTGGCAGCTCGAGAACCGCCCCGACCTCTACGACGGTGGGGTCGACTGGGAGGGAACGTTGTTCCGTGCCAACGGCCCGAACCTGCTGACCTACCTGCCCACCGCGCTGAGGAACTACCCCAAGTACGCCGCCACCGGTGACCAGGCGGCCCACGACGCGATGATCGCGGCCGGCTTCGCGCCGGGCTCGGAGTTCCTGTGGCCGTTCCACTACGCCTACTACTGGGACCTGACGCAGCGGATCTACCGCGAGGAGTTCGACCCGCAGTGGGACGGCGACCTCGACGCCGGCGTGCCGTTCTGCGCCAGCGGCACCCCGAACTGCGACGCCGACTACGACTACTCCTCGCGTCCCAAGGCCGTCAAGGACGCGGTCAGGTCGGTCTCCCTCACGGGCAAGATCGGCAAGCCGATGATCACCATCCACGGCACGCTCGACACGCTCCTGCCGACCGCCACCGACTCCGACGTCTACGAGAAGCTGATCAACCGGGCGGGGTCGGGCCGGCTGCACCGCTACTACTCGGTCGAGGACGGCACCCACACCGACGGGCTCTACACGGCCTACCCGACCCAGCTGCGCCCGCTGCTGCCCTGCGCGCGCAGTGCGTTCGACGCCCTGACGGCCTGGGTGGAGCGCGGTACGGCGCCGCCCGCCCAGGGGTTCGTCGCCCGCCCGAGCGGCGGTGACCTCGTCAACACCTGCGCCCTGTGAGCTGAGGCGCCCGACCCGGGCGACCTCGCGTCCGAGCCGGCACCTCCAGGGGTCCGCGGCGGTTCCTTCGGGGCCGCCGCGGTCCCGTGTCGTGGGCACGATGATGCCCACCCGGTCATGATGAGCGTCATGACCATCGACCCCCGCCGGCCGCTCGTCGTGGTGATGGGAGTGTCCGGCTCCGGGAAGTCGAC
This sequence comes from uncultured Actinomycetota bacterium, assembly GCA_963722015.1. Taxonomy (GTDB): domain Bacteria; phylum Actinomycetota; class Actinomycetes; order Actinomycetales; family Dermatophilaceae; genus Pedococcus. The sequence goes on from CAVRMT010000037.1 coordinate 18,771, forward strand.
CGTCGGAGCGGCCCTGGCACAGCGGCTGCGTGTCCCGTTCGCCGATGCCGACGACCTCCACCCGGCGCAGAACCTCGCCAAGATGGCCGCCGGGATCCCACTGGACGACGCCGACCGCGGGCCGTGGCTGCGGCTCGTCGCCGGTTGGCTCCACGACCACGCTGCGACCGGTGGGGTCGCAAGCTGCTCAGCCCTCAAGCGCGCTTACCGCGACATCCTCACCTCTGGCGCCCCGCACACGGTCTTCGTCCACCTCCACGGTGACCGCGACCTGCTGACCCAGCGGGTGTCGGGTCGCCCCGGGCACTTCATGCCCGCGGCCCTGATCGGCTCGCAGCTCGACACGCTGGAACCGCTCCAGCCGGACGAGTCCGGAACGGTTCTTGACCTGCGGGACCCGCCGCAGGAGCTCGTGTCCCAGGCGGTGTCCTGGCTGCGCCGGTGAGAGCCGGGAGACGGGTGCCATAGAGTTGGGCCTCGTGGCCATCGACTTCCAGCAAGAGATCAAGCAGCTCCGCAACACGATGGACTCCGTGCGAGAGGTGACCAACCTGGCCGCCGTCCAGGAGCAGATCGCCGAGCTCGAGGCCAAGGCCTCGGTGCCGAACCTCTGGGACGACCCTGAGGCGGCCCAGCAGGTCACCTCCGCGCTGAGCCGGGCCAACTCCGAGTACGAGCGCGTGGTCAGCATGGACTCGCGCATCGACGACCTCGAGGTGCTCGTCGAGATGGGCACCGAGGACGGCGGCGACGCGGCCACCATGGTCGAGGCCGAGAAGGAGCTCGCCTCCCTGCGCAAGGCCGTCGGCGAGCTCGAGGTCCGCACGCTGCTGTCGGGGGAGTACGACGAGCGCGCTGCGGTCATCACCATCCGTGCGGGGGCAGGTGGCGTCGACGCCGCCGACTTCGCCGAGATGCTCATGCGCATGTACCTGCGGTGGGCCGAGCGCCACAACTACCCGGCCCAGGTCATGGACACGTCCTACGCCGAGGAAGCCGGGCTCAAGTCCGCCACCTTCGAGATCAACGTGCCCTACGCCTTCGGCAACCTCTCGGTCGAGGCCGGCACGCACCGCCTGGTGCGGATCAGCCCGTTCGACAACCAGGGGCGCCGCCAGACCAGCTTCGCCGCTGTCGAGGTCATCCCGCTCATCGAGCAGACCGACTCCATCGACATCCCCGAGAACGAGATCAAGGTCGACGTCTTCCGTTCCAGCGGTCCCGGCGGCCAGAGCGTCAACACCACCGACTCCGCCGTCCGCATGACCCACATCCCCACCGGGATCGTGGTGTCGATGCAGAACGAGAAGTCCCAGATCCAGAACCGCGCGGCCGCCCTGCGCGTCCTGCAGTCCCGGCTGCTGGTGCAGCGTCAGGCCGAGGAGGCCGCCGAGCGCAAGGAGATGGCCGGCGACGTCAAGGCCAGCTGGGGCGACCAGATGCGTTCCTACGTGCTGCAGCCCTACCAGATGGTCAAGGACCTGCGGACCGAGTTCGAGGTCGGCAACCCCTCCGCGGTCTTCGACGGCGACATCGACGGCTTCATCGAGGCCGGCGTCCGGTGGCGCAAGGAGCAGCAGAAGGCCGCCGAGTAGCTCCCGGCGCAACGCCGAGCACGCGCCGCTGCGCGGCATACCGAGGTCTGCGACCTATCCTCGGGGGGTCGTGCGTGGGCAGCCGCGCGCAGCAGGTATGCCTCCCATCCAGCCCCCCCGGTAAGGCTCACGTCCCGCGCATGATCCGTTTCGAGAACGTCAGCAAGGTCTATCCCCGGTCCAGCCGACCGGCGCTGAGCGACATCAACCTCGAGATCGAGCGAGGCGAGTTCGTCTTCGTCGTCGGGTCGTCCGGGTCGGGCAAGTCGACCCTGCTGCGCCTCGTGCTCAAGGAGGAGGGCGTCTCCCAGGGCACCGTCCTCGTCGCCGGCCAGGACGTCGGGCGCCTGCCGCAGCGCAAGGTCCCGCGCCTGCGCCGGGAGATCGGCACGGTCTTCCAGGACTTCCGCCTGCTGCCTACCAAGAGCGTCTACCAGAACGTCGCCTTCGCCCTGCAGGTCCTCGGGCGCTCCGGGCACGCCATCCGCCAGGTCGTCCCCGAGACGCTGGAGATGGTCGGCCTCGACGGCAAGGAGAAGCGCCTGCCGCACGAGCTCTCCGGTGGTGAGCAGCAGCGCGTCGCCATCGCCCGTGCCTTCGTCAACAAGCCGCCGATCCTGCTGTGCGACGAACCCACCGGCAACCTCGACCCGACGACCAGCCTGGACATCGTGCGGCTGCTCGACCGGATCAACCGCACCGGCACCACGATCGTCATGGCCACCCACGACGACGACATCGTCGACCAGCTGCGCAAGCGTGTCGTCGAGCTGAAGAACGGCCACATCATCCGCGACGAGAACAAGGGCGTCTACGGCAGCGGTCGCTGACCGCGACGCCAAGGACTTCGGGAGACCTCAACCCCATGCGACTGCAGTTCATGCTCAGCGAGATATGGATCGGCCTGCGCCGGAACCTGTCCATCGCCGTCTCGGTCATGCTCGTGACCACGGTCTCGCTGTACCTGCTCGGCCTCGGCCTGCTGGCCCAGCGCGAGGTCGACACGCTCAAGGGGTACTGGTACGACCGCATCCAGGTCTCGATCTTCCTGTGCGGCGAGGACTCGGCCGAGCCCAACTGCGCCGGGAACGCGGTGAGCGAGGAGCAGAAGGCCGCCCTCAAGGACCAGCTCGACCAGATGAAGCCGCTGGTCAAGAATGTCTTCTACGAGTCCGAGCAGCAGGCCTACGACCGGTTCCAGGAGCAGTTCCGCAACAGCCCGCTGGCCACCAACATCCGGGTCGGCGACATCCCGCAGAGCTACCGGGTGCAGCTGTCCGACCCGACGAAGTACGACGTGGTGGTGAGCGCCTTCAACGGGGCGCCCGGTGTCGGCCGGGTGCAGGACCAGCAGAAGACGCTCGACAAGCTCTTCACCGTGATGAACGGCATCACCATCGCCTCGCTGGGGCTGGCGTTCATCATGATCATCTGTGCCGTCCTGCTGATGGCCACGACGATCAGGCAGGCTGCGTTCACCCGCCGAAGAGAGACCGGCATCATGAAGCTGGTCGGGGCGAGCAACCTGACGATCCGGCTGCCGTTCGTCATGGAGATCGTCCTGGCGACCCTCGTCGGTGTTGCCGCCGCGGTCGGCCTGCTGTGGGCGACCATGGAGTTCCTCGTCGTGCCGTATGTCGCGGAGGTCCTGCCCGACGTGGCCCTGGTCGGTGTCACCGATGTCTGGCTCATCGCGCCATACCTCGCTGCCCTCATGCTCGCGATCGCCATCGTCACCTCGTGGGTCACCCTGTGGCGGTACCTGCGCGTCTGACCGGACCGCGATGCGGACCCGTGCGCCCGAAGTGGCCGATCGGGCGATTCCCAGGCGTCTATCTGACGCCAATCCCCTGAAATCGGTGAGCCTTGTGTTACCAATGAAGCCTATGAGCGCCAACCCCCCGCGTCGACGCGCGCCTCACCCTGCCCGCTTGACGGCTCTGGGCCTGGCTGCCGCCTGCTCGTTGGGCCTGGCCACCCCCTCGCTGGCCGCCACGCCGGCGTCAGCCCCCATTACGACGACAGCCGGTGCCCCCGACCGGGTCAGCGCCCTGGGCGCACCGTCGGCCACCGACCCGGACCGGGCCAAGAAGCAGGTCGACGAGCAGGTCGACGCGCTCCAGGAGCAGCTCGAGGACACCTCGGCCGACCTTCGTGAGGCCTACCTCGCGCTGCGCCGCACCCAGGCCGCGCTCCCGGCGGCCCAGGCGGTCCTGGACAAGGCCACGGCGCAGATGTCCGCTGCCGACGCCCACAACGACGAGATGGCGCTAGCTTTGGACGTCGCCAAGGCCAACGAGGCCCGCGCCGTCGACGAGCTCAAGGGCACCCGCAAGGACCTGTCCGACACCCGCACCCGCGTCGCCCGGTTCGCCTCCCAGCTCTACCAGGACCAGGGGATGGGGCAGCTGTCCGTGGCGCTCAGCGCCACCACCCCCGAGGACTTCGCCAACCGCATCGCCCTGACCGACACCGTGATGGACGTGCAGAACCAGTCGCTGTCCAAGCTGGCGACGGCGCAGGCCGCAGCGACCGCCCAGGAAGCCCACATCACGGCGCTCAAGGCGCAGGTGGCCGCCGCCAAGAAGACCGCCGAGGCCGCCCTCGCCCGTGCCACCAAGGCCCGTGCGAGCGCCGCCGTCGCCAAGACCCGGCTCGACGTGCTCGCCGCGCGGCAGACCGCCCAGTCCAGGGCCCTGGAGTCCAAGAAGGCCGGCGAGCGGGCCAAGCTCGCCGCCGCGGAGAAGGAGCAGGCGCGGCTCAAGGCCGTCCTGGTCGCCCGGGCCAAGGCTGCCAAGGCCGCGGCCGCGCGTCGCGCTGCGGCGGAGGCGCGGGCGCGGGCGGCAGCTCGCCAGGCCAACAGGCCGGTGCCGAAGTCGACGCTGCCCACCGTGCCGAGCTCCGGTGGCTTCCTGGCCGCTCCGACCTCCGCACCGGTCTCGTCGGAGTTCGGGATGCGGTTCCACCCGATCCTGAGCTACTGGCGCCTGCACGCCGGCCGCGACTACGCCGGCGCCTGCGGCACCCCGGTGCGCGCCGGCGCGGCCGGCACGGTCATCTCCGCCGGCGACGGCGGTGGCTACGGCAACCGCATCATGGTCGACCACGGCGTCCTGCGCGGGGTCAACCTCGTCAGCACCTACAACCACCTGAGCGGCTTCGCCGTGAGCGGTGGACAGGTCTCGCGCGGACAGGTCATCGGGTACGTCGGCACCACCGGCACGTCGACCGGCTGCCACCTGCACTTCGAGACCTACGAGGACGGCACCCCCAGGGACCCTCGGCGCTGGCTCTGAAACCTGCTGGCCGTCCCCTCCCCTCCAACAGGTAGCGTTGCCCTGCTGGCCCGCACCCGGGCCGGGGAACGCACGTGCAGCAGTCGACTGAGGGGACGGGGTCGTGGCCAAGGACGAGGCTCGCAAGGTCGTGGCGAGCAACCGCAAGGCCCGCCACGACTACCTGATCGAGGACACCTTCGAAGCCGGGCTGGTCCTGATGGGCACCGAGGTGAAGAGCCTGCGGATGGGTCGGGCCTCGCTCATCGACGGGTATGCCGCCTGGCGCGGCGACGAGCTGTGGCTCGAGGGCGTCCACATCCCGGAGTACATCCAGGGCACCTGGACCAACCACACGCCGCGGCGACGCCGCAAGCTGCTGCTGCACCGCGCCGAGCTGACCAAGATCGCCCGTAAGTCCTCCGAGAGCGGGCACACCATCGTGCCGCTGCAGATGTACTTCAAGGACGGCCGCGCCAAGGTCGAGATCGCCGTGGCCAAGGGCAAGCGGCAGTACGACAAGCGGCACGCCCTGCGCGAGCGCCAGGACAACCGCGAGGCCCAGCGGGCGCTGGGCGCGAAGGGCCGCCCGCGGGTATGAGCCGGTGCGGGGGGACCGGCCGGCACCGGGTGCTGGCGCGATGGGCGGTGGCCCTCGGCCTCGCCACGTTCGTCCTGTGCGCGGGCGTCGCCAGCGCCGGCGCTGCCACCGCGGACGACCTCGCCACCAGGTTCCACGTCGACTTCACCCTGAACGAGGACGGCTCGGTGGACGTCGCCGAGAACATCACCTGGCAGTTCCCGTCGGGTCAGGACCGGCACGGTATCGAGCGCTTCGTGACCGTCCGCGCCGGGTACCAGGACCGTGAGGACACCTACCGCGAGTACCCGATCAGCGACATCTCCGCGACCTCTGCCTCGGGAGCACCCGCAGACGTGTCCGTGAGCGACGCCGCCGACGGCACCTCCGTGCGGATCCGCGTCGGCGACCCCGACCAGACGGTGTCAGGCACCCAGACCTACGTCGTGCGCTACCACCTCGAGGCGATCGTCAACGGGTTCGAGGACCACGCGGAGTTCTACTACGACCTCGTCGGGCCGGCCAACGACAGCACCTACCAGGACATCAGCGCCTCGGTGACCGGGCCGGGGGCCGCCGACCGCGCCGAGTGCTTCTTCGGCGAGCTCGGGTCGACCGAACGCTGCCAGGCCACGCCGGGCGCGACCGCCCAGTTCCGTGCCGACCGGGTCGACGGTGGCCAGGGGGTGTCCATCCTGGCCTCGCTGCCGCGCGAGGGCTTCGGGACCCTCGAGCCGGTGCTGCACCAGGGCCAGGTGTCCAGCGACGGCAGCGTGCTGACCACCCAGGCCTCCAAGGCCCTCCGGGCGCTGGCCCTCGGGGCCGGCGTGACCCTGCCGCTGCTGGCGGCCGGGCTGATGGGCACCCTCGTGTACACCCGCGGCCGGGACGAGCAGTACGCCGGGATCACGCCCGGCCTGACGCCCGGCGCCGTACCCGGTGCGGCCTCCGGTGCCATACCGGGTACGGCCTCCGGACCGGGGGCCCCGGTGGAGCGCGCCGGCAAGCGGGTCGTCGCGGTGCAGTTCGCCCCGCCACCGGGGGTGACCCCCGGCCTGGTGGGAACGGTCATCGACGAGACCGCGAACACGGTCGACGTGTCCGCAACGCTCGTGGACCTCGCGGTGCGGGGCCACCTCACCATCGAGCCGAGGCCCTCCGGCTTCTTCGGGGGCAAGGACTGGCGGCTGACGCGGACGTCGCCGACCGCCGCCCAGGCGAGCGTCCCGCTGCTGCCGTACGAGGAGGCGCTGCTCGCGGGTGTGTTCGCGACCGGGCCCGTGCGTGACCTGTCGGACCTGAAGAACACCTTCAAGCCGACCCTGACCCGGGTCCAGTCGCTGATGTACGACGAGGTCGTGCGCCGTGGCTGGTTCCGCCGCTCACCCCAGGCCCAGCGCGGCGCGTGGACGGCGCTGGGTGGTGTGCTGGTGTTCGCCCCGGTGTTCCTCGGCCTCTGGCTGGGTGGCCCGCTGCTGAGCCTGGGATCGAGCAGCGGCCTGGGGGTGCCGCCCGGGGTCGCCCTCGTCGGCGGATCCGTGGCTGCCGGCGCCATCGTGCTGTTCCTGGGGCGCCGGATGGCGGCCCGCACCGCGGAGGGCAGCGCGGTGCTGGCGCAGTCCAAGGGCTTCAAGCAGTACCTCGTGACGGCCGAGGCCTCGCAGATCCGGTGGGAGGAGGCCCAGGACGTCTTCAGTCGCTACCTGCCCTACGCGATCGTCTTCGGTGTCGCCTCGCAGTGGGCCTCGACCTTCGAGAAGGTGGCCGAGGCGGCCGCTGCCGCCGGACACGTCCTGACCCCGCCGCTGTGGTACCTCGGCGCGGGGATGAGCTCGTTCGGCGGGATGGCCGACGGCATGGACTCGTTCGCGACGACCGCCGGTGGCACGTTCACCAGCACCCCGGGCAGCTCGGGTGGGTCCGGGTTCTCCGGTGGGGGCGGGTTCTCCGGTGGCGGGGGCGGCGGCTCGTCCGGCGGCTCCTGGTAGGCCTGCAGGCGGGCCGCGACACCGCAAAGCGGGGGTTGCGCAAGGAACCGGGACCGACAAGTCCCGTGTCCCTGCGCAACCCCCGCTTCGCGGTGGTTCGGTTTGGCGCCGTCAGTGCTTGAAGGCGTCCTTGATCTTCTCGCCGGCCTGCTTCATGTCGGACGAGGCCTGGTCGGACTTGCCCTCGGCCTCGAGGCGCTCGTCGTCGGTGGCCTTGCCGGCGGCTTCCTTCGCCTTGCCGGCCGCGTCGTCCTTGCTGTTGTCCAGCTTGTCGGTGAGTCCCATCGCTGCGCTCCCTCTTGTCTGTCGGGTGACGGTCTGGTCCTGACCCGCACCGGCCATGGCTGCAACCGGTGCGGTGCACGGGCACCGGTCCTGAACGGGACCACCCGCGCCCTTCGACCGTATCCCTGATCCCCGCTCGTCGCAGGTCGGGGTCATACGGAGCAAGGGGACGCCCCCGGAGCCCGTCGAGACCTCTCCACCGGCGGCTCCCCGGCGCAGCGGCGTCAGGAGCCGAGCACGAGCAGCAGGTCGCCGCCCTCGACCTGCTGCTGCGAGCCGATCGCGAGGCGCTTGACCGTGCCGGCGACGGGGGCGGTGATGCTCGCCTCCATCTTCATGGCCTCGATTGTCGCGACGACGGCGCCGGCCTCGACGGTCGCGCCCTCGTCCACGGCGAGGCTGACCACTCCGGCGAACGGCGCGGCCACCTGCCGCTGGTCGGACGGGTCGGCCTTCTCCGCAGCCTTGACGTCGACCGCGACCTTCTCGTCGCGCACCTGCACCGGGCGCAGCTGGCCACCCATGGTGAACATGACGGTCCGCAGCCCGCGCTCGTCGGCGTCCGAGACCGACTGCAGCCCGATGAGCAGCCGCTTGCCGGGCTCGAGGTCGATCTCGTGCTCGTGTCCGACCTCGAGGCCGTGGAGGAACTCGCGGGTGCCGAGCACCGCGAGGTCGGAGTAGGAGTCCCGCGACTTCTCGAAGGCCTTGGTGGGGGCGGGGAAGAGCAACCGGTTGAGGGTCTGGCGAGGGGCCGCCCGCAAGGCCTGCGCGTCCTCGTCGGACAGGTCGCTGACCCGCGGCTTGGGGTTGCGACCCTCGAGGGCCTTGGTGCGGAATGGCTCGGGCCACCCACCGGGCGGGTCGCCGAGCTCTCCGGACAGGAAGCCGATGACCGAGTCGGGGATGTCGTACTTCGTGGGGTCGGCCTCGAAGTCGTCCGGGTCGGCCTTGGCCCCCACCAGGGCCAGGGCGAGGTCGCCGACGACCTTGCTGGTCGGGGTGACCTTGACGATGTTGCCCAGGATGCGGTTGGCGGCGGCGTAGGTGTCCTCGACCTCCTCGAACCGGTCGCCAAGGCCGAGGGCGATGGCCTGCTGGCGCAGGTTGGACAGCTGGCCGCCGGGGATCTCGTGCGTGTAGACGCGGCCGGTGGGGGAGGGCAGGCCGGACTCGAACGGGAAGTACAGCTGGCGCACGGCCTCCCAGTAGGGCTCGAGGTCGCACGCCGCCCGCAGGTCGAGGCCGGTCTCGCGCGGCGTCCCGTCGGTGGCAGCGATCAGGGCCGAGAGGGGCGGCTGGCTCGTGGTGCCCGACATGGCGGCACTCGCGACGTCGACCGCGTCCACCCCGGCGTCGATCGCGGCGAGCAGGGTGCCGAGCTGGCCACCGGGGGTGTCGTGCGTGTGCAGGTGCACCGGTTGGTCGAACCGCTCCCGCAGCGCCGTCACGAGGGTGCGGGCCGCGGGCGCGCGCAACAGGCCGGCCATGTCCTTGATGGCGATGACGTGGGCGCCGGCCTCGGCGATCTGCTCGGCGAGACGCAGGTAGTAGTCCAGCGTGTACAGCTTCTCGCCGGGGTTGGTCAGGTCGCCGGTGTAGCAGAGCGCGACCTCGGCGACGGCCGTACCGGTGGCCCGCACCGCGTCGATGGCCGGGCGCATCTGGTCGACGTCGTTGAGCGCGTCGAAGATGCGGAAGATGTCGATGCCCGTGGCCGCGGCCTCGGTGACGAAGGCGTCGGTGACCGCAGTCGGGTAGGGCGTGTAGCCGACGGTGTTGCGCCCGCGCAGGAGCATCTGCAGTGGCAGGTTGGGCATGGCCGCGCGCAGCTGGGCGAGGCGGTCCCACGGGTCCTCGGCGAGGAACCGCAGGGCGACGTCGTACGTCGCGCCACCCCACGCCTCGACGCTGAGCAGCTGCGGGGTGAGGCGGGCGACGTGCGGGGCGACGTGCATGAGGTCGCGGGTGCGGATCCGGGTGGCGAGCAGCGACTGGTGGGCGTCACGGAAGGTGGTGTCGGTGACCCCCACCGACTCCTGGGCGCGCAGGGCGTCGGCGAAGGCCTGGGGTCCCTCGCGCAGCAGCCGGTCGCGAGCGCCGGGTGGCACCGGCGAGGTGGCGTCGAGGGCCGGCAGCTTCGAGCGCGGTGAGACCCGGGTGCGACCGGGACCGTGCGGCTGGTTGACGGTGACCTCGGCGAGGTAGGTGAGCAGCTTGGTGCCGCGGTCGGCCGAGATGCGCGCTGTACGCAGCTCGGGCCGCTCGTCGATGAACGACGTGGTCAGCCGCCCGGCCTGGAAGTCGGGCTCCTCGAGCAGCGCCTGGAGGAAGGGGATGTTCGTCGAGACCCCACGGATGCGGAACTCGGCGAGCCCGCGCCTGGCACGCCGTACCGCCGTCGGGAAGTCGCGGCCGCGGCAGGTGAGCTTGACGAGCATCGAGTCGAAGTGGGCGCCGATCTCGGCACCGACGAACACGGTGCCGCCGTCGAGCCGCACCCCGGCACCACCGGCGGACCGGTAGGTGGTGATGCGGCCGGTGTCGGGGCGGAACCCGTTGGCCGGGTCCTCGGTGGTGATGCGGCACTGCAGCGCCGCGCCACGGATCTGCAGCGACTCCTGGGCCAGGCCGAGGTCGGCGAGGGTCTCACCGCTGGCGATCCGCAGCTGGGAGCTGACGAGGTCGACGTCGGTGATCTCCTCGGTGACCGTGTGCTCGACCTGGATGCGCGGGTTCATCTCGATGAACACGTACCGCCCGTCGGGGGCCAGCAGGAACTCCACGGTGCCCGCGTTGACGTAGCCGATCTTCCTGGCGAACGCGACGGCGTGCGCGCACATCTCCTCGCGCAGCGCGGGGTCGAGGTTGGGGGCCGGGGCGATCTCCACCACCTTCTGGTGACGGCGCTGCACGGAGCAGTCACGCTCGAACAGGTGGATGACGTTGCCGGCACCGTCGGCGAGGATCTGGACCTCGATGTGCCGCGGGCTGACCACGGCCTCCTCGAGGAACACGGTCGGGTCGCCGAAGGCAGACTCCGCCTCACGCATGCAGGCCTCGAGGGACTCCCGCAGGTCCTCGCGGCGCTCGACGCGTCGCATCCCGCGCCCGCCGCCGCCGGCCACGGCCTTGGCGAAGATCGGGAAGCCGATCTCCTCCGCACCGGCCACGAGCTCGTCGAGGTCGGTGCTCGGGGCGGCGCTGCGCAGGGTCGGCAGGCCGGCCTCCTTGGCGGCGGCGATCGCCCGGGCCTTGTTGCCGGTGAGGTGGAGCACCGCGGCGGGTGGGCCGACGAACGTGACCCCGTTCGCGGCGCAGGCCTCGGCCAGGTCGGGGTTCTCCGAGAGGAAGCCGTAGCCGGGGTAGACCGCATCCGCCCCGGCCTCGATGGCGGTGCGCACGATGCCCTCGGGGTCGAGGTAGGCACGCACGGGGTGGCCGGGCTCGCCGATCTCGTAGGCCTCGTCGGCCTTGAGGACGTGTTCGGACTTGCGGTCCTCGTGCGGGAACACCGCGACCGTCTTGGCGCCGAGCTCCGTGGCGGCCCGGAAGGCCCGGACCGCGATCTCACCTCGGTTGGCGACGAGCACCTTGCTGAACACGGGACCTCCTGCGACTACTGCTGGCCAGACCACTGGGACGAGCGTGCAGGGCGATCTTAATGAGCGTTCGGGGGGTGAGACGGTTCGACCGGCATGCGGACACCGGCGTCGACAGCACCGGAGACGCGACCCCGCGGGTGCGGTCAGAGCCGGACGACCATCTTCCCGGTGTTCCCGCCCGCCATCAGGCTGCGGAACCCCTCGACGGCACTCTCGATGCCCTCGACCGCGGTCTCGCGCCAGGCGATGCGGCCGTCGGCCAGCCACGCCGACATCTCCTGCTCGAACTGGGGACGCAGGTCCTCGTGGTCGCTGACCAGGAAACCGCGCAGGGTGAGGCGCTTGCCGATCGCCTGGAACAGGTTGTCCGGCCCCGGCACCGCAGCGGTGGCGTTGTAGGCGGAGATGGCTCCACACAGCGCGACCCGTCCCTGCGGGCGCAGGGCGGAGATGGCCGCCTGGAGGTGGTCGCCGCCGACGTTGTCGAAGTAGACGTCGATGCCCTCGGGTGCAGCCTGCTCGAGACCGTCCGCGATGGGCTGCGCCTTGTAGTCGACGACGCGGTCGAAGCCGGCCTCGTCGACGGCCCACTGCACCTTCTCGGGCCCGCCGGCGGAGCCGAGGACGAGCGAGGCGCCCTTGAGCCGGGCGATCTGGCCGACCAGGGAGCCGACGGCGCCGGCCGCGGCGGAGACGAAGACCCGGTCCCCCTCGCGCAGCTCGGCGACGCGGACCAGACCGGCGTATGCGGTGCGCCCGGGCATGCCCATGACCCCCAGGTAGGCGGACGGCGAGGCGAGCCCGGTGTCGACGACACGGGTGTGGCGACCCTCGAGCAGGGCGTGGCTGCGCCAGCCATACGGGTGCAGCACGGTGTCGCCCACCCGGACCGGTGCCGCGGTGGCGTCGCTGACCGCACCGCCCACCGCCTCGACGACCCCGACCGCGTCCCCCGTCATCGGCCGGCCGAGCTCGAAGGGCGGCACGTAGGACCTCGCGTCGTTCATGCGCCCTCGCATGTAGGGGTCCACCGACAAGAAGGTGTTGCGCACGAGCAGCTGGCCGTCGCCGGGCTGGCCGAGCTCGGCCTCGACGAGGGAGAAGTCGGCGTCGACGGGCTCGCCGTGGGGACGGCGTACGAGGTGCCACTGCGTGCTGGTCGTCATCAGGTGCCTTTCGCGGGGGAGGGGCCGCAGATCCGGACCCATGGGCGCAACCGGACCCGGCGCGGCGCTGTTCCCCCACGGCGCCCGGGGTGGGATGGGCCACACGGGCGACCGCGGCCGGGAAATGATGCGGGTGGTGCCGGTGTTGGACGCTAGGATTGACCACGACAACTGAACAGCGTGTGTGTGAGCACCCCGTGCGTCGAGCAGCAGCCAGCGAGCCGCAGCACCGGAGCATGGGGGTGATCGGTTTCGACATTGGTCGGCATATCAGGGGAAGCGGGTCGAGGATGCCTGGTTATCTCGTTAACGCTCCCGGCAAACCAATAGGTGCCAATTCCAAGCGCACCGACTTCGCCCTCGCCGCCTGAGCGAGCCTCGAAGTCCGTCAGCCTGAGCTAGTTCTCGACTCAGTGTCTGGCGCCAGCTAGAGAACTTGCTGCGCAGTCATGTCGGGGGACTGCGCGGGACTCTTACTCGACTGGGCCTGTCAGCGGACGTGTGCGCGCGAGCGCTGGGGCCGAGAAATGCCGGACTGTCCGTTCACGCGGGCGGTCCAAGCGCACTGCACCCGGAGAAGCCCTGGTTTCCCGTCAATGGACGCGGGTTCAATTCCCGCCACCTCCACCATCGTGCCCACACACCCGCACCAGCTGTCAGAAGGGTCCGGCTCAGGCGCCGGGCCCTTCGTCGTCCCCACGCGGGGAGCTCGGGCGGTGGCGAGCCTCAGGGGCTGTCAGGATGGTCCGATGCTGCGTGACGACACCGTCCACGAGGAGCGGATCGGCGCTCGCGACCTGGCCTCCTGGCCGACACCGGTGGGACGCGCCGTCGCCGGGCTGGCGATGGCCGCGGGTCGCCAGGCCGTCCGGCTCGGGATGTGGAGCGCGGCCCACTGGGTGCTGCTGGTCACCGCCCTCGTCGGTGGTCTGGTCGCCGTCGCCCTCACCGCGGCCACGGCCGAGGTCTACGAGTCCGTGGTCGAGTCCGACGACCTGGCCGGCCTCGACCGCCCCGTGCTCAACGCCGCCGTCGGGTGGCGCAGCCCCGGGCTGGACCAGGCGGTCACGCTCTACACGGAGGTGGGCGGCCCGATCGGCATGCCGGTGCTGGCGCTGCTGGCCACCGCGCTGATGGTGTGGCGCTGGCGCTCGCGGACGCCGCTGCTGCTCATGCTCATCGCAGCAGCCGGCTCGTTGGCGATGACCGTGACCGGTAAGGAGCTGATCGGCCGGGCACGACCGCCGCAGACCCTGGCCGTGCCGCCGTTCGAGAGCTCACCGTCCTTCCCCAGTGGCCACACGCTCAACGCGACCGTGCTCACGGCGATCGTGGTCTACCTGGTGCTGCGCCGTCTGGACTCCATCCGGGCGCGCACCGCGACCGTGCTGGCCGGGGTGCTGTTCGCGCTCTCGATGGGCCTGACCAGGGTGTTCCTCGGCCACCACTGGCTCACCGACGTGGTCGCGGGGTGGGCCCTGGGCCTGGCCTGGGCCGCGGTCGTCGTCACGGCCCACCGGCTCTTCCTCACGGTCCGGCGCGATACGCCCGACACCGGCTCCGCGTCGGAGGAAGGTCTCGCGAGGACCTAGGCGAGGTCGGCCACCCAGTGGTCACCCTCCTCGCGGAACCCGAGCCGGGCGTAGTACGGGTTGACCATGCCCGGCGGCGTGACGATCTGACGGATTCCCCTGCCGCGGAACAGCCCGCTGCTCCGGTAGACGAACTCGCCGGGGGAGAAGTCACGGAACCGCGGGGTGACGTAGTCGAGCTCCACGCGGGCGACGCCGTCCCCGGTCTCACGGACCACCACCACGCCCACGGTCTCGTTGCCGCGCTCCACGAGGTAGGCGCTGCGCTCCTGGCCGAGCCCACCCGTCGCCGGGGTCGCGTCGAAGTGCGGGAAGTGGCGGGCGATGTCGTCACGCTGCACCTTCAGGAAGTGCTGGAGGTAGGCCTCGTCGGCCCCGACGGGGACGACCTCGTAGACCGTCTCGTCATCGCGCTCGCGCAGCAGCCGGAGGATGAACCAGACGTTGATCCCGGCGATGACGACGTTCATCGCCACCATCGGCCACACCATGAGCACGGCGTTGAACACGGTCAGGGTGCAGCTCGCGACCAGGTTGAGCAGCCGGAAGCGCAGCACCCGCGCCTGGAGCAGGGAGAAGACCAGCAGCGCCGAACCGGCCCACCCCAGAGCCTGAACGAGCCACGAAGTCATGGCGTCAGTGTGGCGCACCCCCGGCATCGGGCCCGACACGGTCGGTCGAGGGCGCGCTGTGCTCACGCGGCACGTCGGTACGGGTCGGGCCCCTCAGGGACCCCGCGGCGTTGTCGGGACGTCGTGGTTGGGTGATGGGTGCATCGTCAGGAAGGACGGCCCCACCCATGACGCCACCCACCGACAGCACCCTCGACCTCGAACAGGTCCGTCGCTACTGGGACGACTTCGCCGCGGAGTACGACCAGGACCCCGACCACGGGCTGCTGGACTGCGACATCCGCGCCGCGTGGAAGGACCTGCTTCGGACCTGGCTGCCGACCCGTCCCGCCCGGGTCGCCGACCTCGCCTGCGGCACCGGCTCCCTGACGGCCCTCGCCGCCGAGCTCGGTCACCAGGTCAGCGGCCTCGACCTCTCCGGAGAGATGGTCGCCCTGGCCCGGGCGAAGACCGCGCCCTTCGGCAGTGCCGTCGAGGTGGTGCAGGGCGATGCGGGCTCCCCGCCGCTCGCGGCCCGTGCCTTCGACGTGGTGCTGGCCCGCCACATCCTCTGGACGCTGCCGGACCCGGTGGCCGCCCTACGGTCGTGGGTCGCGCTGCTGCGCCCCGGCGGACGGCTGGTCCTCGTCGAGGGCCGCTGGGGGATGGAGGGTGCTGCCGACAAGCCCACGTCGACCTGGCGCGCGGGTGTCCCGTCGCAGGAGCTGGCGGCGGTCGTGCGAGACCTCGCCGGCGAGCCCGCGGTCGTCCAGCTTCGCGACTCGATCTACTGGGGCAAGGAGATCGAGCACGAGCGATACCTCCTGACCGTGCGGCTGCCGGATCCTTCCTGAGCCGAGCGAGGGTGGTGCTGCCTCGATGCGCAGGGACCGGTCGCTGCGCCAGTTCAACTACTGCCAAGAAGCAGGATCAGCGTTTGGCACAGCTGAATCGGTGAGGCGGCTCTCACGCAGCTACTCTGACGCCAGCCCATAGACGGCGCTCTCGAGATCCCCGGTTCACATCGGTGGGAATCGTCGTCGAAGGGCACTCCCCTTCCCCCGTCGACCTGGCCAGCACGCCCTGGGTCTCCCCGCTCGCGCCCGCATCCCCACCTCGGATCCGGCTGCACCCTGCCTGCACGACTTCCGCCTCTTGCCACCCCACCCCCCGGAGATCTCCATGTCCTCACCCCGGAAGCGCATCGCCCTGGCCCTCTGCCTCGGCATCGCGACCAGCGGTCTTGCCGCCGCACCCGTAGCTGCCGATCCGGCCGGCACGGGCCTCGTCATCAGCGAGGCCTACGGCGGGGGTGGCAACAGCGGCTCGACGTACACCCACGACTTCATCGAGCTCTACAACCCCACCGCCTCGGCCATCAGCGTCAACGGCTGGTCCGTCCAGTACCGCAGCGCGAGTGGCACGGCCGCTGGTGCGGTGACGAACCTGAGTGGTTCGGTGCCCGCCAAGGGGTACTACCTGGTCCAGGAGGCGATGGGAACCGGAGGCACGACTGCCCTTCCGACCCCGGACGCCACCGGAACGATCGCCATGGCCGGCACTGGCTTCCAGGTCTGGTTGTCGAACGGCACCGCGCCGCTGACGCCGCCGGCCCAGAACGTGGCCAACGTCGCCGGGATCATCGACTTCGTCGGGGCCTCGAGCACGGCCATCTCCTACGAGACGGCCTTCGCGCCGGCTCCCAGCAACACCAACGCCGTCACCCGCAGCGCCTCCGGCGCCGACAGCGACAAGAACAACGTCGACTTCACGGCCGCTGCGCCGGCCCCCCAGAACACGTCGTGGACCGCTCCGCCGCCGCCTCCACCGCCCACCCCTGCCGGAGCCAGGACGATCGCCGAGATCCAGGGCGACAACACCGACGTCAGTCCGTTCGCCGGCCAGACCGTCACGACCACGGGCGTCGTCACGGCGTCCTTCCCGACCGGGGGGTTCAAGGGCTTCTACCTCCAGACGGGTGGCACGCCGGACACCCCGGACGCCTCCGACGGCATCTTCGTCTACGGGCCCGGCCTGACCGCCGAGCAGTTCCCGACGGTCGGAGCCTCCCTCGAGGTCTCCGGCACGGTCAGCGAGTTCGGCAACCTCACCCAGATCACCGCCTCGGCCAGTGGCATCACGTCCATCCCGGCGCTGACGCCCCCGGTGCCGCTCACCTCGGTGCCCGGCACCGAGTGCGCTCTGCCCGGAACCTCCTGCCTCACCGGGGCGGCACTCAATGCTGTCCGTGAGAAGCACGAGGGCGAGCTCATCCAGCCCACGGACAGCTACACCGTCACCGACGCCTACGACGGTTCGGCCTACGACGGCGGCAGCAACAACACCCAGATGTATGGCGAGATCGGCCTGGCGGCGAACAGCGACCAGCCGTTGGTCGCACCGACCGAGGTCATCGACGCCCAGGCGACCACCCAGATCGCGGACCGCAGGTCCTACAACAATGCGCACCGCGTGGTTCTCGACGACGGATCGAGCACCAACTACGCCTCCGCCGCCAACACCGGGCTCGCCTTCCCGTACTTCACCGCTGACCACGTCGTCCGAGTGGGTGCCGACGTCACCTTCCCCGCCCCGGTCGTCCTCGACTACCGGTTCGGCTGGAAGCTGCAGCCGCAGAGCCAGGTCGTGGGTGCGCCCACCGGCAGGATCACCTTCGCCCAGGACCGTCCGGCCCTTCCGGAGGCTGTCGGTGGCGACGTGACGCTGGCGACGTTCAACGTCCTCAACTACTTCCCCACGACCGGCGAGGAGTTCGTCGCCATGGGCGGCGGGCGCACGTGCACCTACTACACCGATCGTGCTGCCAACCGGATCACGAACAACTCGTGCAACCCGAACGGCCCCCGCGGCGCCGCGAACACCACCAACCTGACGCGT
This sequence comes from uncultured Actinomycetota bacterium, assembly GCA_963722015.1. Taxonomy (GTDB): domain Bacteria; phylum Actinomycetota; class Actinomycetes; order Actinomycetales; family Dermatophilaceae; genus Pedococcus. The sequence continues at coordinate 36,366 of CAVRMT010000037.1, forward strand.
CAGCAGGCCAAGATCGTCGACGCGATCAACAAGCTCGACGCCGATGTGGTCTCCCTGGAGGAGATCGAGAACTCCGTGCAGTTCGGCAAGGACCGCGACTTCGCCGTCGGTGTCCTCGTCGACGCGCTGAACGCGGCCGCAGGAGCCGGCACCTGGGCCTTCGCCCCGTCCCCGGCTGCCGCTGACCTGCCGGATCTCGCTGAGCAGGACGTCATCCGGATGGCGTTCATCTACAAGCCGGCCACCATCGACCTCGTCGGCGCCTCCAAGGTGCTCGTGGGTGAGGTCGCCTTCGACAACGCACGTGAGCCCGTGGCCCAGGTGTTCAAGCCCCGCGGCACCGGCAACGCGAAGTCGTTCGCCGTGATCGCCAACCACTTCAAGTCCAAGGGTTCGGGCACCCCCGACCCGTTCGGGCAGGGCAACGCGACCGACAGCCGGATCGCACAGGCCAAGGCGCTCGTCAGGTTCGCGGACGACTTCAAGGCCGAGCGCAACCTCGAGAAGGTCTTCCTCACCGGCGACTTCAACGCCTACAGCATGGAGGACCCGATCCAGGAGCTGGAGGCCGCGGGCTACACCAGCCTCGAGTCCACCAGCAGCCCCGAGGAGGAGACCTACAACTTCGACGGTCAGGTGGGCTCCCTCGACCACGTCTTCGCCAACGCGGCGGCACTGCCGACCGTGGCGGGCGTCGACGTCTGGACGATCAACGGTGCCGAGTCGGTCTACTACGAGTACAGCCGCCACAACTACAACGTCACCGACCTGTTCGCCGTGAACCCGTTCCGCTCCTCCGACCACAGCCCGGAGATCGTGGGCATCAACCTCGGAGGCGTCAGCACCACGGAAGAGGTCCAGATCCTTGCGACCAACGACTTCCACGGTCGCCTGCTCAACAACACCGGCAACGGTGAGGCCGGCGCGGCCGTCCTGGCCGGAGCGGTCAAGCAGCTGCGTGCGGAGAACCCGCAGACGGTCTTCGCCGCTGCCGGTGACCTGATCGGCGCCTCGACGTTCGAGTCGTTCATCCAGCGCGACAAGCCGACCATCGACGCCCTCAACGAGGCCGGCCTCGACGTCTCGGCCGTGGGCAACCACGAGTTCGACGCCGGGTACGACGACCTGGTCAACCGGGTCATGGCGAAGTACGACAAGGACACCAACCCCGAGGGTGGGGCCACGTGGAAGTACATCGGTGCCAACGTCCGACTCAAGGCGACCGGCAACCACGCCGTGCCCGCCTCGTGGATCAGGGACTTCGGTGACGTCCAGGTCGGCTTCATCGGTGCGGTCACCGAGGACCTCCCGTCCCTGGTGAGCCCCGCGGGCATCGCGGACCTCGCGGTGACCGACATCGTCACCGAGTCCAACGCCGCAGCGGCTGACCTCGAGGCAGAGGGCGCCGACGTGATCGTGCTCCTCGTGCACGAGGGTGCGGCCTCCACGGCACTGAGCGCTGCGACCGACGCCTCGGCCTTCGGCCGGATCGTCACCGGCGTCAACGGCACCATCGACGCGATCGTGTCCGGGCACACCCACCTCGCCTACAACCACGCGATCGAGGTTCCCCAGTGGGCTGCCGAGGGCCGCGCCGTCACCCAGCGTCCGGTGGTCTCCGCCGGTCAGTACGGCACCTTCCTCAACCAGCTCAAGTTCACGGTCAGCTCCACCTCCGGTGACGTGGTCGGCCTCTCCCAGGGGTTGCTGAACCTCAAGAGCGGGCAGACCGCGCTCTACCCCGTGGACGCGGCCACGAAGAGCATCGTCGACAAGGCCGTGACGGCTGCGGAGACGCTCGGGGCCCGTGAGCTCGGCAAGCTCTCCGGCGCCTTCAACCGAGCAAAGCTGGCCGGCGGAACCACGGAGAACCGTGGTGGTGAGTCCACCCTGGGCAACCTGGTCGCCGAGGTCCAGCGCTGGGCCACCGAGACACCTTCGGCCGGTTCCGCGCAGATCGCCTTCATGAACCCGGGCGGTCTCCGCGCGGACATGACGGGTACGGCTGGCGGCTACCCCGCTGTGCTGACCTACAAGCAGGCAGCGGTGGTCCAGCCCTTCGCCAACACGCTCATCAACATGAAGCTGACCGGCGCCGACCTCAAGACGGTGCTCGAGCAGCAGTGGCAGCGAGACAGCGCGGGCAACATCCCGTCGCGGCCGTTCCTGCGGCTGGGCGCCTCGCGTGGCTTCACCTACACCTATGACTCCGCCAGGCCCGAGGGCTCCCGGATCACGGGCATGTGGCTGGACGGCGTGTCGATCGACCCGGCGGTCAGCTACTCGGTCACGGTGAACTCGTTCCTCGCCACCGGTGGCGACAACTTCCGGGCGTTCACCACCGGCACCCTGAAGCGCGACACCGGCAAGATCGACCTGCAGGCCATGGTCGACTACATGGCGGCCAAGGCCAGCACGACGCCCCTGCCGATCGAGTACACGCAGCAGGCGGTCGGGGTCTCGTTCCCCAGCGGTGCCCCCGCGTCGTACGTGCCTGCTCGCGACGACGTCCGTTTCACCCTGTCCTCCCTGGCCCTCTCCAACGGCACGGACCTCAAGGACGCCGAGGTCAGGGTCTCCCTGGACGGGGTCCCGCTCGGGACGTTCGCGGTCGACAACACGATCGGGTCGACCCCGAACGACGAGTACGGCACGTCCGCGGTCTCGGTCCGGATCCCGGCCGGCACCCCGGCAGGAGCCACCGCGCTGACGGTCACCGGCCTGACCACGGGGACGACGTTCCCGGTTCGGGTGGTGGTGGCGCAGCCGCTGGCCACGAGCATCTCGGCGACGGCGACCCCGATGGCCTACGGCACCGACGGCTCGGTCGACATCACGGTCACCGCTGACGGCACGCCTGCGGGCACCGTCACCGTGCTCGACGGCGTCACCGAGCTGGGCTCGGCGACGTTGACCGGTGGCTCGGCGACCGTCGCCATCGGCGGCACCGCCCTGGAGCCGGGCAGCCACGACCTCGTGGTCCGGTTCACCGGGGACGCCGGTTTCGCCGACAGCGTGGGGACGGTCCGGGTCGAGGTGGCCAAGGCCGCCTCACAGCTCGCGGCGACCGTCACTCCCGGCAGCGTCGTGGTCAACGAGGGTGTCGCCTCGGTCGAGGTCACCGTCACCTCCACCCCGGGCGTCGTCCCCACCGGCGCCGTCACGGCCTACGTGGACGGGACCTCCGTCGGCGACACGGTCCTGGACGGTGGCACGGCCACCATCCGGGTCGGACCGTTCACCACGGTCGGCTCCCGGTCCATCCGGGTGGAGTACGCCGGCAGCGACCGGGTGGCCGGGTCGGGGTCGACCACCTCGGTGGAGGTCGTCAAGGCTCCTTCGCAGGTGTCGATCCTCGTTCCGAGCGGGGACATCGTCGCGGGGCGGACCAAGGTCAGGTTGACCATCCAGGTCCGCGCCGAGCAGGCGACCCCGACGGGGTCGGTGACGGTGACCGCTGACGGTGTGACCTACACGCGCACGCTGAGGAACGGCCAGGCCGTGATCACCCTGGCGGCCTTCAAGACCCCTGGTCCCAAGACCGTGGTGGCCACCTACTCCGGTGACGCCAGGCTGAGCGGCTCCTCGCAGAGCATCGACCTCACGGTCAAGGCAGGCAGGAAGAAGTAGGCACTGCAGCACCCAGCAGGGGGTCGACCATCCGGTCGGCCCCCTGCTGGTGTGTCGGTTTGCCCCTGACGTCCCCGGATGTCGCCCCTGGCCCTGCGGACGTCTGCCCGGACCGTTCGGCGAGACCGGGGCGACCTCGGTTCGGCGTACCCCCCAGTAGTCGGGACAATGCACGGCATGACCGCCCTGCCCTCTGTGTCCAACTCCATCACCGTCCGACTGACGCTCCCGGCCCGCGCCACCGCGGTCTCCGAGCTCACCGGTGTCATCGAGAAGAGCGGGGGACTGGTCACCGGGCTCGACGTCACGGCGTCCGGCTCCGACCGCATCCGGGTGGACGTGACGGCGGCGGCGCGTGACACCACGCACGCCGACGAGATCGTCGAGCAGATGCGGGCCGTCCACGGTGTGGAGATCGGCAAGGTCTCCGACCGCACCTTCCTCGTGCACCTCGGTGGCAAGCTCCGGATCGAGTCGAAGGTCCCCATCCGCAACCGTGACGACCTGTCGCTGATCTACACCCCCGGTGTCGCCCGGATCTGCATGGCGATCGCCGAGAACCCGGCCGACGCCCGGCGCCTGACCATCAAGCGCAACACCGTTGCGGTGGTCACCGACGGGTCGGCGGTCCTCGGCCTGGGCAACATCGGGCCGCTCGGCGCGCTCCCGGTCATGGAGGGCAAAGCCGCCCTGTTCAAGCGGTTCGCCGACATCGACGCCTTCCCCATCTGCCTCGACACCCAGGACACCGAGGAGATCATCACCGCGGTCAAGGCGATCAGCCCGGTGTTCGCGGGGATCAACCTCGAGGACATCTCCGCACCCCGCTGCTTCGAGATCGAGGCGCGGCTGCGCGAGGAGCTCGACATCCCGGTCTTCCACGACGACCAGCACGGCACGGCGATCGTCACGCTGGCCGCGCTGCGCAACGCCCTGCGGGTGGTGGGCAAGGAGCTCAGCGAGTCCAGGGTCGTCCTCAGCGGGGCCGGCGCTGCCGGCACCGCGATCCTCAAGCTCCTCCTGCGGGCCGGTGCGCAGGACGTCGTCGTCGCGGACCAGTACGGCGTGGTGCACGGTGCGCGCGAGGACCTCGCCGCCGAGGGCCAGCAGAACCTGCGCTGGGTCGCCGAGCACACCAACGCCCGGGGCCTGACCGGGACGCTCAAGCAGGCCCTGGCCGGGGCCGATGTCTTCATCGGCGTCTCCGCGCCGGGGATCCTCACCGGTGACGACATCGCCACGATGAACGATGCCGCGATCGTCTTCGCGATGGCCAACCCCGACCCCGAGGTCGACCCTGCCGCGGCGGCGCAGCACGCCGCGGTCGTGGCGACCGGTCGCTCGGACTTCGCCAACCAGATCAACAACGTCCTGGTCTTCCCGGGTGTCTTCCGCGGTCTGCTCGACGCGGCGTCGACCTCGATCGACCTCGACGTGATGCTCGCCGCCGCGGTGGCGCTGTCGGAGGTCGTGCACCCCGACGAGCTCAACGCGGCCTACATCATCCCGAGCGTCTTCCACCCCGACGTGTCGAAGGTGGTCGCCGCCGCGGTCAAGGCTGCGGTGCTCGGGCTGAGCCCGGAGGCTGCCGAGCGTGCGGCGGTTGCCGCCGCAACCTCACTGTCGGGTGACGAGACCGAACTCATCGGCTAGCAGCTCCAGGCTGCGCAGCTTGGCGTCGAGGTCGGGGGTCGGTGCCACGAGGGTGATCTCGTCGGCGCCGGCCTCGTCCGCCAGCGCCGTGAGGCCCTGGGCGACCTCGGCCGCCGGCCCGGCGAAGACCTTGCCGTGCAGACTCGGCGCCAGCCGCGCGAAGTCGTCGGAGAGCCGGAACTCGCGGATCTGCGCGGCGCTGGGCCGCGTCGTGTCGCCGCTGCGGATCCGGCGCATCTGCAGGGCCCACCCGGCGCGGAAGTCGGCCGCGACGTCGTCGTCGTCGGTCGCGAGCGCCAGCACCGAGATGATGACGCGAGGGGTGCCGCCGACCAGGCCTGGGCGGAAGTTGCGGCGGTAGGCGCGCAGCGCGTCCACCGCGAGCTCGGGCGCCATGTGGTGGGCGAAGACCGTGGTCATGCCGTTGGCCGCGGCGAAGGACGAACCCCACCCGCTCGAGCCGAGCATCAGCAGCTCGGGCGAGGTGTCGACCAGCGGTGTGGCCAGGACGGCCTTGAACGGGTGGTCCTCGGGCCAGGTGTCGGACAGGAACGCCAGCAGCTCGCCCGCCTGCTGCGGGAAGTCGTCCGCCGACAGCGCCTCGCGCGAGCGCCGCAGCGCGAACGCAGTGAGCTGGTCGGTGCCGGGCGCGCGCCCCAGGCCGAGGTCGATGCGTCCGGGGTGCAGCATCTCCAGGGTCTTGAACCACTCGGCCACCTTGAGGGGGGAGTGGTTGGGCAGCATGATCCCGGCGGCGCCGACCCTGATCCCGGAAGTCTGCGAGGCAAGGTGGGCGATGAGGATCTCAGGGGAGCTGCTCGCGAGGCCCGCGAAGCTGTGGTGCTCGCTGATCCAGTAGCGCGCGTAGCCCAGCCGGTCGGCGGCCTGGGCGACCCGCGTGCTGCGGGCGATGGCGTCGTGGGCGCTCTGGCCGGCAGGGACGTCGACGAAGTCGAGCAGGGACAACGGTCGTCGGGTCGGGTCGGTCGTCGGCAGGTCGGTCGTCGCGGTCACGTCGGGGCCAACACCGGCGGACGGTGACCGATTCCACCGCGGCCGAGCACGCCGCATACGCTGACCGGGTGAGCCTTCCGACCGACCAGGCCCCCGGGTCCGGGCGCGGTGCGGGCCCCCGCCGGGCCACGGGCCAGGGTGTGCCGTGGGTACGGGTCGTGGCCGTGGGGTCGCTCGTCGTGCACCTCGCCGCCCTCTACTGGCCGCGCGTCGACGCCGCGGGGCCGGTGACCTGGACCGACAAGGTGGTCCACGTCCTGCTCTTCGGGGTGCCGACGGTGCTGGTCCTGCGCGCCTGGCGCCGCCCCTGGTTGGCCGTCGCCCTGCTGGGGCTGCACGCTCCGGTGAGCGAGCTGGTCCAGCACGCCTGGCTGCCCGACCGGTCTGGCGACGCGTGGGACGCGGTGGCCGACCTGGGCGGGGTGGTGCTCGGCGTCACGTTGGCCGTGGTCGGGAGACGTCGCTGGCGCTGGTAGCATTACGGTGCTCAGTTCGGCAGGCGCCTGGCAGCGCCACCGGAGGCACAGTGGCCTCACCACGTTTTCCCGACTCCGACTGAGTCCCACCGGATGACAACTGTTGATCCGGTCCAGCGGGCGCTGATGCGCCTGAGGCTCGTCTTCATCGTCGCCCTCGCCAGGTGGCTCGAGACGTGTCTACCTCGAGCACCTGAAGTGAGTTGAACATCTGTGCCCAAGAACCAGCGATCCGGCGCGCCCAAAAAGGCCCGTTGGACCCCTGACCAGAAGGCTGACGCGAAGAAGGGCCCCAAGAAGGCCCACCGCGGACAGTCAGCTGGCGGCGCTGCCGCCTCCCGTCCGGCCCGTGACGACCGGCCCCCGCGCCGCGAGTCCACCCGGGACGACCGCCGCCCCACCAACGACCGCGGCCCGCGCCGTGAGTTCAACCGTGACGACCGCCCCGCGCGTTCGTTCAACCGTGACGACCGCCCTGCGCGTTCGTTCAACCGTGACGAGCGCCCCGCGCGTTCGTTCAACCGTGACGACCGCCCGGTCCGTCGCTTCGACCGTGACGACAACCGTGGCCCGCGCCGCGAGTTCTCCCGCGATGAGCGCCCCCAGCGCAGCACCTACTCCCGTGAGGACCGCCCCGTGAACCGCTTTTCCAATGATGACAACCGTGGCCCGCGTCGCGACACCGGTCGCGACGACCGCCCGGCTCGCACCTTCAACCGTGACGACCGCCCCGCGCGCTCGTTCGACCGTGACGAGAACCGCGGCCCGCGTCGCGAGACCAGCCGCGACGACCGCCCGGCTCGCACCTTCAACCGTGACGACCGCCCCGCGCGCTCGTTCGACCGTGACGAGAACCGTGGCCCGCGTCGCGAGACCAGCCGCGACGACCGCCCGGCTCGCACCTTCAACCGTGACGACCGCCCCGCGCGCTCGTTCGACCGTGACGAGAACCGCGGCCCGCGTCGCGAGTTCACCCGCGACGACCGCCCGCAGCGTTCGTTCAACCGCAGCGACCGCTTCGACCGCGGGCCGCGCGAGGACCAGGTCGACCCCGAGGCCGAGCGCATGGAGGCCGACACCTGGGTGAAGGCGACCCGCAAGAGCGTCGACGGCCCCGTGGACGTGGCCGAGGACAACGGCTTCGCCGCCCTCGGTCTGTCGCAGCGCCTCGTCGAGCGCCTGGCCCGTGACGGCATCACCACGCCCTTCCCGATCCAGACCGCGACCATCCCGGACGCGCTGGCCGGCAAGGACGTCCTCGGCCGTGGCCAGACCGGCTCCGGCAAGACGCTGGCGTTCGGCCTGCCCGCCCTGTCGCGGCTCGACAACGGGCAGAAGGCTTCCCCGCGTCGTCCCCGCGCGCTGGTCATGGTCCCCACCCGTGAGCTGGCCATGCAGGTCTCCGACGCGCTCGAGCCCCTCGTGCACGTCCTGGGCCTGCGGCACAAGCTCGTCGCCGGTGGGCTGTCCTACACGACCCAGATCAACGCACTGAACCGCGGCGTCGACCTGCTCATCGCCACCCCCGGCCGCCTCAAGGACCTCGTCGAGCGCGAGGCCGTCATCCTGGACTCCATCGAGATCTGTGTCCTGGACGAGGCCGACCACATGGCCGACATGGGCTTCATGCCCGAGGTCACCGCGATCCTCGACCAGATGCCCAAGGGTGGCCAGCGCATGCTGTTCTCCGCGACGCTCGACAAGGGCGTCGACAAGCTGGTCGACGGCTACCTGACCGACCCGGTGACGCACTCCACCAGCGACGCCAAGGCCTCGGTCACGACGATGGAGCACCACGTGCTGCTCATCGACCCGATGCACAAGAAGACCATCACCGCCGAGGTCGCCAACCGCTCGGGTCGAACGGTCGTCTTCGTGCGCACCAAGCTCGGCGCCGACCGCGTGGCCCTGCAGCTGCGTGAGCAGGGTGTCTTCGCAGCCGCCCTGCACGGTGGCCTCAACCAGGGCGCCCGCAACCGCGTCCTCGGTGCCTTCCGCGACGGCAGCCTGCCGGTGCTCGTGGCCACCGACGTCGCCGCCCGCGGCATCCACGTCGACGACGTCTCCGTGGTCCTGCAGGTCGACCCGCCGGCCGACCACAAGGACTACCTGCACCGCTCGGGCCGCACCGCCCGCGCCGGTGACAAGGGCACCGTCGTGACCCTCGCCCTGCCGCACCAGCGCCGCACGATGGAGCGGATGGCTCGCGAGGCCGGCATCGACGCGGTCCCGACCAAGGCCGTTCCCGGCGACGAGCGCCTCGCGGCGACCGGCGCCATCACCCCCAGCGGCATCCCCGTGCCCGAGGACCAGGTCCGTCGGGTCCTCGAGGGTGACAAGCGCGGTGGCCGTCGTCCCGGTGCCCACGGTGGCCCGCGTGGCGGTGGCCCCCGCGGCGGTGGCCCCCGCGGCCCGCGCCAGGGGGGCAACCGCTCCTACGGCAGCGACCGCCCCAGCGGTCAGCGCGGCGAGCGCAGCAGCTACTCCCGCGGCTGACACCACCACCTGAACGACGTGCGCCGGTCCTCCGGCGCACGTCACCCACCAGGTGCGCCTCACCCGAACAGCCCGAGCCCCGGTCCCCGTGACCGGGGCTCTGGCGTGGGTGGGCATGATGGGGGAGTGGATGCGGACCTGTCGGGCAGACTGCTCGTGGCAACACCCCAGATCGAGGCGGGGGTGTTCTGCCGCAGCGTCGTCCTGCTGCTGCACCATGACGCGGAAGGCGCTCAGGGCGTCGTGCTCAACCGCCCGATGGAGGCGCGGATCGACGCGGTCCTGCCGGACTGGCAGGCCCACGCGACCGCCCCGTCGGTGCTCTTCGAGGGCGGGCCCGTGGGTCTGGACAGTGCGCTCGGCCTGGTCACCGTGCCCGGCGACCAGGATCCGATGGGGGTCAAGCGGCTCTTCGGAGGCCTCGGCCTCGTCGACCTGGACACCCCACCCGCGATCGTCGTCCCCGAGGTCGCGGGGCTGCGGATCTTCGCCGGGTATGCCGGGTGGTCCCCGGGGCAGCTCGAGCAGGAGGTGGGCTCGGGCAGCTGGTACGTCGTGGAGTCCGAGCCCCGTGACGCCTTCGACGCCGATCCGGGGCAGCTGTGGACCCGGGTGCTGCGCCGTCAGCGCGACCACCTCGCCTTCGTGGCGACCTTCCCCGTCGACCCGGAGATGAACTGACCACCCTGGGCCCAGGTCCTACACTCGTGCGCATGAGCGAGCCCCAGATCCCCCTGGACGACCCGCTGGCCCCCGCGGCTCAGCCCTCCACCTCGACCGCGGTGCTGGAGCGCGAGCAGGTCGAGGAGCAGGTGCAGGAGCCCGGCGACCACGAGCGCTTCTCGCACTACGTGCGCAAGGAGAAGATCCTTGAGAGCGCGTTGTCCGGCGACCCGGTCGTCGCCTTGTGCGGCAAGGTCTGGGTGCCGGGGCGCGACCCGAAGAAGTTCCCGGTCTGCCCGACGTGCAAGGAGATCTACGAAGGTCTGCGGGCGCCTCAGGACGGCGGCGAGTGAGGGGTTCGCACCTCGGGTCGTCCCGGCGGGTCACGATGGTCACGGTGGGCACGGGCGTCACTGCAGCTCCCTGACCTGCCCAATTGGGCACGAGTCTTTACCGTCCGGCTACCCGTTGATGAGGTGGCCTTGCCGCGGCGAGCCCTAAC
>CAVRMT010000038.1:0-6180 GCA_963722015.1 uncultured Actinomycetota bacterium
TGCCCGGGGTTGACCGGTGCCGAGCCGCCCAGCGGGGGCCGGTCTGACCCTGCCCCAGCTCTCGATCAGTAGAGTGCATCGCTGTGAAGATCCTCAGCGTCGTCGGCGCCCGACCGCAGTTCGTCAAGCTCGCCCCCGTCGCGGAGGTCCTTTCCCAGCGAGGCGACGAGCACGTCATCGTGCACACCGGCCAGCACTACGACATCAACATGTCGGATGTGTTCTTTCGCGACCTCGGAATCCCCACCCCTGACCGTCACCTGGCTGTTGGGTCGGGCACGCACGGGCGCCAGACGGCAGCAATGCTCGCTGGCATGGACGAGGTGCTCGAGCAGAGCCGCCCGGACTGGGTGCTGGTCTACGGCGACACCAACTCCACCCTTGCGGGAACCCTGAGCGCGGTGAAGATGGGGATTCCCCTCGCTCACCTCGAAGCCGGACTGCGTTCGTTCAACCGGCGCATGCCCGAGGAACACAACCGGGTGCTCACCGACCACGCCGCCGACCTGTGCCTGGCTCCGACGGAGGTCGCCATGGGCCATCTCGCGGATGAAGGTCTCAGCGCCAGCAGCGTCCTGGTGGGGGACGTCATGACCGACGTGCTGTACAAGGTGCGCGACTCGTTGGCGCAGCGGTCGCCAGATCTGCCGCCCGCCATCGACGCGGACGAGCGCTTCTACGTGGCCACGCTCCACCGCGCGGAGAACACCGACGATCCCGAGCGCCTCAGGGGCATCGTCGCCGGGCTGGCGAGTGTCGACGCCCCGGTCCTGTTGCTGGCCCACCCTCGGCTCCGCGCGCGCGCCGAGGCTCAGGGCCTGGATCTCGAGCAGGGAGCGGTGGTGGTCTGCGACCCCCTGCCCTACCCGGCCCTGGTGCGAGCCGCCATGTCGAGCGCCGGGGTGATCACGGACTCCGGCGGCCTGCAGAAGGAGGCTTTTCTCTTGCGGGTTCCCTGCACCACGGTGCGCACCGAGACCGAGTGGACCGAGACCGTCGACCTCGGCTGGAACGTCCTGGCCGGGGATGTCTCACAGCTTCCGACAGCGGTCACGCGCCCGCTTCCGGCCGCGACCGAGGCCACGCCCTACGGTGACGGGCACGCCGCGGTCAGGGCCGTCGAAGCGATCTCGGCCGGCTCCCGCCGCTGACGTCGGCCTCACGCGCCGCTGAGTCGCTTTCAGGAGGGGCCGAGGCCAGCCGCCTCCAGGGTGGCGAGCGCAGCGCGACGGGCCGCCGACGACAGTGACGCGTGCTCCCGCGTCCAGGCGACCAGACGGTCCGGATCCACGTCGCCCGATGCGCCCGCGTCCAGGGCCTCCCGCATGGCGCCTGCGACCGCCTCGTCACCATACCCAGGCGCCCACCCCAACCGCTCGTCGCGCACGAGGGCCTGTCCGGCGCCTTCACCGGCGAAGACCACGGGGGTTCCGCATCCGGTCGATGCGTAGATCTTCGTGGGCTTGGCGAAGTCGTACCCGAGGCCGGGCTTGATCGACACGAGTGCACCGACGGCGCCGCGCAGCACCTTCGCCGACTCCTGCGGCGGGACAACCCCCCGGAACTCGACTGCTCCCGGGACCAGGCGTTCGGCGAGCTCGCGCAGGGCGGGAAGCTCGCTGCCCTGACCCAGGACGACGACCTGCACACCGGGGTGGGTGTGGCGGACGGCGCTGATGGCCCGGACGAAAACGTCGGCCCCCTGCCACTCAGACATCGTGCCGGTGTAGGCGAAGTACGGCGCTGGCCGCACCTCCCGCTCCCCGTCAGGGGTGAACACCGACGTGTCCACGCCGTTCCCCACGACCAGGATCCGCTCCTCCGGGACACCGAGGAGGGCCACCCGCTCCGCCACACCCTCGGACACGGCCAGCGTCAGCACCGCACCGCGCATCACCCAGGACTCCAGGCGACGGAGCAGCCCCACGAGCAGCCGGGGGGCAGCGACGCTCGCAGCGCCGTCGGACCACACATCGGCCGCGTAGTACGCGTAGGGAGTGCGCCTCACCGCGCAGGCGAGACGGACGACGAAGCCCGTCGTGGGGGGCGGCTCGGCGACGACCAGCGAGGCCGGGCGGCGCGACAACAACCGCAGCAGCAGGGGCAGGTCGAAGCTGAGGTACTGCACGTACCCCCGGATGTTGCCGTGCTCGTCACGCAGGACCGGCCACCGCGAGACGTCCAAGCCTCGGTCGTCCACCTCGCCGGTCGGCGGGGTCGTCGTGAGGACCTGCACCTTCGCGCCCAGGGCGCGGAAGGAGTCGGCGAAGACCCGCTGTCGGAAGGCTGCTGCGCCCACCTCCGGCGTGAACAGCCGAGTGGCGATGCGGACCGTGGGCGACGGGCGGACCGTGGGCGACGGGCGGACCGTGGGCGATTGCACGGTCGACACCCTAGCGACGCGGTGACCCGACCCGAACTTCGCCCTCGGTGCCCGGGGCAGTGGTACGCGGTGTCTGCCTAGGGCTGGCCGTAGGTGCCCATGGCCGCGAACATGCGACTGGCGAGCGACCGCGCGTAGGTGGCCGTGAGGTGGTGGTCGTCCCGGAACACCAGGACGCGGCCGATGACCGGCGCACAGGGGGTGTTGGGGCAGATGAAGTCGCCCAGGTCCACCAGCGCGACCCCGCCCTGACCTGCTGCCGCGGTCGTCACGGTGGCGCCGGCCAACCCGAACGCCGTGGTGCGCGGCACGGCGCACTCGGTGAGCTGTGCCTCGTTGGCGGAGACACAGTCGGCCATGTCGAAGCCCGGCCGTGGGGTGTCGGCCACCGCGACCACCCGGATCCCGGACCCCGTCAGGCGTTGCCAGCTGCGACGCATGCCCTGGACCATCCGCGCATCGCTCTCGGTGGGACCAAGGACGGTCGACCCGTCCACCACCTGGTAGCGAGCGGCGGACGTGACGACGACATCGGGTTTCGCTGCCAGCAGCGCCGTGGCGACGTTGGCGTTCCACCCGTCGCAGCCGGTGTAGGGCCGTTGGTCCTTGCCGAGGGCGACGGTCTCGTCAGCCATGGGGCACGAGGACTTCGTGTAGACCAGGACCCGCCACCCCTTGGTCCGGCCGAGCTCCTGAAACGCCGGGACCCATTGCGCCGCGTGCGAGTCACCGACGATAGCCACCGTGAACGCGCTGTCCTTGTCGCCATACGTGCACCCCTTGGCGATCGGCGAGGGGTTGTCCTGGACGTGGCACCCGTCCGCATACGCGCTGGGGATGTCCTCACGGACCTTGCTGATCGGCGGGAGGTAGGGGCCGGGATCGCGGACGGCCCTGCCCTGCTCGGAGCCCCGCGGGTCGTCCGGAAGGACTTCGGCCCCGTAGCTCTCGCCAGCGGCAAGCGTGACCGGTCGATTGACCAGGGCTGATGCTGCGTAGACGCCCAGGCCGGCTACGACGGAGATGACCGTGCAGACCACCCCCAGCCGCAGCCCCCACCGGTGCGGGGACGACGCCGACGAGCGGTACCGGCGCACCGGCTCCTCGACGAAGGTGAAGGAGAGCCACGCCGGTACGACCGACAGGCAGACGGCGAGCAGGCCCCGCCACGGGTCGAGCGAACCCGGTCGGTCGAGCAGGACTGCTGCGGCCACGACGAGCAGCGGCCAGTGCCACAGGTACAGCGAGTAGGACAGCTTGCCCAGGAACTGCATCACCGGAAGTCGCAGCACGGCGATCGGACCGTGCGGTCCGGACGACGGACCGACGGCGATGACTGCTGCGGTGCCCAGAATGGGTACCGCGGCAATCGCCCCCGGGAAGGGCACGCTGCTGTCCAGCAGCAGGATGGTGGCCACGACCGCGCCCAGACCCCACCAGCCCAGGGCCGCCGCCAGCCTCGGCCGGGGCTGCAGGGCTGCGAGGAGGGCGGGGGCCAGGACGGCGACGAGCCCTCCGACCGCGAGCTCCCACAGCCGTGTGGTGGTGACGAAGTAGGCCTTCTCCGGCGCCGCCGCCGTGTAGTAGACCGACCACGCGAACGACGGCACCGCGATGAGGCCGAGACCGATCAGCACCGCCGTCCGCTTGCTCTTTCGCTTGCGGGCAAGGACCCCGATCGCGGCGAGGACCAAGGGCCAGAGGAAGTAGAACTGCTCCTCCACTGCGAGTGACCAGAAGTGCTGCAGCGGGCTGGGCACCGCGTGCGCGGCAAGGTAGTCGACCGAGCCGCTGGCGAGCCGCCAGTTGATCCCGTACAGAGCGCTCGCCACGACATCTTTGCCGGTCTCTGCCCAACGGATCTTCGGCAGCAGCAGGAGCGTGATCACCGACACCGACACGAGGGTCACGGACGCAGCAGGGAGCAGTCGCTTGGCGCGTCGCGCGTAGAAACCCTTGAAGGAGATGTGCCCGCGCTGCTCCAGCTCGCGAACCAGCAGCTTCGTCATCAGGTAGCCGGAGATCACGAAGAAGACGTCCACACCGACGAATCCGCCGGGCACACCGGGGACGCCCGCGTGCCAGAGCAACACACTGCCCACGGCGATCGCGCGCAGACCTTCGATGTCCGGCCGGAACTTGGAGCGGTCCAGGATCGAGGGCTTGGTCGCGTCCGCAGTGGCCTCACGCGATTGCTTCGACGTCAGTTGCACCATCAGCGGATGGCCGTGGGGGGGAGCGCACGCATGGGCTCGAATCCTAGCAGCGGCGCCGGGAGTCACCTGCCCTGACAGCTCCCCCGTGGCTGCTGCTCAGTGTCGGGCCTGGGCCGCCACGCGCCGAGCGTCAGGCAGGCACAGGAGCATCCACGACACGAAGAACACCAGGGCCGCAACGATCTGTGCAGCGGGCTGCACCTGATGGACCTGCTGCCACCAGACCGTGCCCCCGAGCGCCACGCTCCCCACGACCAGCCGGACGCACAACAGGACCCAGTGGTGTCGGTCGAGGCGCCATACCGCGATGAGGGGCAGCAACCCCACGGCGGCAGAGCCGACGAGGAAGCCCAGGGCCACCTCCAGGACGCCGCCGTCCGGAACCCGCAGCACCCACCAGAGGATCCCGACGGAGGCCCCGCTCACACTCGCGACCACGACGAGCCGACTGAAGCGCGGTTCGCGGCTGAGCAGGCTGTTGATGGCACCGACACCTACCGTGGTGACCAGGACAGCCCCCAGCAACAGTGGCAGGAGCACCTTGGCCTGGTCGAACTCGGCCCGGCGGAAGAACAGGTCGATGATCAAGGGGCTGAGGAGCATCAGTGGGCCGAACGTCGCAAGACCGAGGACGATGAGCCCACGCGTGGCAGCATCGGTCCGTGCCCGAGCCCCCTGGAGGTCGCCACGGCCATGCGCGGCCGAGAGGCTGGGAAAGAGCACCAGGGCCAGCGACCGGGAGACGAGGGATGCTGGGGTGGCCAGCGACAGGGCCGCCGCGAAGGAGCCCGCTTGGATCGGATCCCAGAACTGGGCGGCCAACATGGTCAGCTGCATGAAGCCCCCGGTGGCGACGCTGTTCACCAAGGTGAGGGCGATGAATCCCAGGATCTCGCGCCGCAGTCCGCGCGCGATCCGGCCCGCCCGGGAGGACGGCCAGCTGACTGCTGCGTAGGCCCCGTAGCTGAGCACGAGCGGGAGGAGCAGCCACTCGGTGGCGTCGCCCAGCACGAGCATGGCCAGTCCTGCCACGGCCAACGCCGAGGACAGGACATCCCACACCGTGGCGCGCGACACCTGGCCCGCGCCGAAGAGGAACCCCCGCGTGAACACGTAGGCCGAGTACGTGACGGCCAGCGCCCCCGCCAGCAACGACTCGACCAGCCCGAGCCCGAGCAGCGTCGGGGCGATCAGGGCAGTACCCACACCGAGCACCGCCATGGTCACCAGCATGAAGCGACCGAGGAAGCCAGCGACGCGCTCGCTCTCGTCGATGTCCGCTGCGCCCCTGGCTCGCGCGACGTACTTGCTGGCCGCCATACCCGTGGCGTTGGGGATCAGCAGGCTTGCAAAGAGGGCGAGGGAGATGGCCGAGTTGACCGCGCCCAGCACCAGGCGACCGAAGGCGTTGCCGACCAGCACGCTGTAGACGAACCGGACACCACCCTGGACGAGGACGCCGACGGTCGAGAGGACAGTCTGGCTCCCCACGGACCGGTCTCCGCCCACCTTGATCCTGGGCGCACGCAACCTCAGGTAGGTGAGTAGCCGGCGCAACGGCGTCCTACTCCTGCGACAAGT
>CAVRMT010000039.1:0-45026 GCA_963722015.1 uncultured Actinomycetota bacterium
TGACCAGATAGCGGCCTTCGCCGATGGACGCGGCCTGGACGACCCGGGCCAGGCAGCCGATCTCGTACAGGTCGGTCGCGGCACCGACGCCCACCTCGTGTCCGTGCCTGATGGCCACCACCCCGAACTCGGGGACGTCCATCGCGTTGACCAGGTCGCTGAGCATCATGACGTAGCGCGGCTCGAAGATCTCCAACGGCAGCGAGGCGCCGGGCACGAGGACGGTGCCCATGGGAAAGAGCGGGACCTGCGCCATGGCATCGACGCTACGTCCCCGCGTGCCTGTCCGACACCCCACGACGACGTATGGCGCACCCCCCTGGTGGGGGGACGGCGCACTAGGCTGCCAACCGTGTCGCCCTACGTCGTCGTCGCCGCAGTGGTCGTGGTCGGCCTGCTGCTGTTCGTCGCCGCCATGGGGGCCCGGAAGCTGCTCGCTCCCAGCGCCCCGACGCGCGCCAAGCTGACGACCTACGAGTCCGGCGTCGATCCCGTCGGGCAGGACTGGGCCCAGACGCAGGTCCGCTACTTCGTGTACGCGTTCCTCTACGTCATCTTCGCCGTCGACGCGGTCTACCTGTTCCCGTGGGCGCTGGTCGTGCGGTCGGCCGACCTCGGGGCTGCCTCGCTCGTGGAGATCGCGGTCTTCATCGGCGTGCTGCTCGTCGGCCTGGTGCACGCGGCCCGGCGTGGCCTGCTGAGGTGGCTGTGATGGCGCCGGTCAACCTGCCCATGCCACGGGTCGGCGCAGCGACGGACCTCGCGCCGCAGCCGATCCGCGTGGTCCTCAACTGGGGTCGTCGGTACTCCCTGTGGGTCTTCAACTTCGGCCTGGCCTGCTGCGCGATCGAGTTCATCGCCGCCTCGATGGCCCGTCACGACTTCATCCGCCTCGGGGTCATCCCCTTCGCCCCGGGGCCGCGGCAGGCCGACCTCATGGTCGTCTCGGGGACGGTGACGGACAAGATGGCGCCGGCCGTGCGCCGGCTCTACGACCAGATGCCCGAGCCGAAGTACGTGATCTCGTTCGGCGCCTGCTCCAACTCCGGCGGCCCCTACTGGGACTCCTACAGCGTCACCAAGGGCGTCGACACGATCATCCCGGTCGACGTCTACGTCCCCGGCTGCCCGCCGCGACCCGAGTCGCTCCTGCAGGGCATCCTCAAGCTGCAGGAGAAGATCGCTTCCGAGACCCTGTCCACCAAGGGGATTCGCGCGAAGTACGCGGGCCACCGCACCGCCTCTGCCGCCGAGGTGACGCGTGGGCTCGTCGCACCTCCGACCGCCACGCCCACCGGGGGACGGTCGTGAGCGACCCGGCAGCGGTGCAGCGCCGCGAGGTCCCACCGCAGGACTGGGTGGCCTCGGTCGAGGCCGCCCGGGGTGAGGGCTTCACCTTCTTCGACTGGCTCACCGCGGTCGACCAGGTCGACGCCGTCGACGTCCCGGGGCTCGACGTCGTCTGCCACCTCATGGACGGCTCGACGCCGAAGTCGTTGCGGCGCATCATGATCCGCACCCGCGTCCCCGAGGGCGAGGCGCTCGCCAGCATCACGGCGATCTTCCGTGGCGCTGCCTGGCACGAGCGCGAGACGCACGAGATGTTCGGGCTGGGGTTCGACGGCTTCGACGACGGCACCGGCCAGGACCTGCGGCCGCTGCTGCTGCCCGACGGTTTCGAGGGCACGCCGCTGCGCAAGTCGTTCGTGCTCGCCGCTCGCGCCTCCAAGGCCTGGCCCGGCGCCAAGGAGCCCGGTGAGAGCGAGCACAGCAAGCCGACCGGCCGCCGCCGGGTGTCTGCGCCCGGTGTACCGGACGCGGACTGGGGCCCACGGTGACCGCCGTCGACGCCCTCGAGGTCGTCCTGCGCTCGGTGGCGGTGCTCGCTGCCTTCCTCGTCCTGCCGCTGCTCGTCGGCCAGACCGAGCACAAGGTGATGGCGCACATGCAGGGGCGCCTCGGACCCATGTATGCGGGCGGGTTCCACGGCTGGGCCCAGCTGGTGGCCGACGGGGTCAAGTTCGTCCAGAAGGAGGACATCACCCCGGCCGCGGCCGACCAGCGGGTGTTCCGCTTCGCTCCCGCGGTCGCGCTGGTGCCCTACCTCGTGGCGATGGCGGTCATCCCGCTGTCGCCGGGGGTCGTGGCCGCCGACGTCCCGGCCTCCGCGGTGTTCGTGCTGGCGACGACCGCCGTCGGAATCCTCGGCACCCTGATGGCGGGCTGGGCCAGTGCCAACAAGTACTCCCTGCTCGGCGCGATGCGGTCCGCCGCCCAGCTGCTGTCCTACGAGCTGCCGCTGGTCCTCGCGGTGGCGTCGGTCTGCCTCGCCGCGGGGTCGCTGTCGCTGTCCGGCATCGCGGCCGCGTGGTCGCCGTGGTGGCTGCTGTGGCAGCTCCCCGGCGCGGTGGTCTTCCTCGTCGCTGCCGTCGCCGAGCTCCAGCGCCCACCGTTCGACATGCCGGTCGCCGACAGCGAGGTCGTCTTCGGTGCCTACACGGAGTACACCGGGCTGCGGTTCGCGTTCTTCCTGCTCAGCGAGTACGCCGGGATCGTCGTCATGTCACTGCTGTTCGCCGTCCTCTACCTCGGTGGCTGGCAGGGGCCGTTCAGCGACCAGCTGGGCTGGGCCTGGACCATGCTGAAGGGATTCGTGATCGCCGTGATGGTCATCTGGCTGCGGGTGTCCTGGCCGCGACTGCGCGAGGACCAGCTCCAGCGGCTGGCCTGGCTCGTGCTCGTGCCCCTCGCCCTCGCGCAGCTGGCCCTCACCGGCATCTGGGTGGTGGTGGGCGCATGACCGAGCCGACCAGGCGCAGCAGCGGCGGCGCCATACCGGGGATCCTCAAGGGACTCGCCACGACGGCGCGCACCCTCGCGAAGCCGTCGCACACCGCGGAGTACCCCGATGTCTCGCCGCACCTGCCCCCGCGCAGCCGCGGCGTCATCGCGCTGCTCGAGGAGAACTGCACCTCCTGCATGCTCTGCGCCCGCGAGTGCCCGGACTGGTGCATCTACATCGACTCCCACAAGGAGACGATCCCCGCGACGACCCCCGGTGGGCGCGACCGGCAGCGCAACGTCCTGGACCGGTTCGCCATCGACTTCAGCCTCTGCATGTACTGCGGCATCTGCATCGAGGTCTGCCCCTTCGACGCGCTGCACTGGAGCCCGGAGTTCGAGTACTCCGAGCTCGACATCCGCGACCTGCTGCACGAGAAGGGCCGGCTCGGCCAGTGGATGCCCACGGTCCCGCCGCCGCCCGCGCTCGACGAGCGCTCCGCCGAGCCCGCGGAGATCGTGGCGCTGTCCAAGCCCGCCCGGACGGTCCGCCCGGCCCCGTCCCGCCCGACCGTGGCCGGCCCGACGCGGGTGACCTCGGCACCGGAGGCCGAGCAGTGACCGGCCTCGACGTCGCCTTCGCGGCGGTCGGCCTGATCGCGGCGACCAGCGGCCTGCTCGCGGTGACCACCCGGCACGTCGTGCACGCCGCACTGTGGCTCGTGGTGAGCCTCGGCTCGATCGCGGGGTGCTACCTCGTGCTGGGCGCCGAGTTCGTGGCGCTGGTGCAGGTCCTGGTCTACGTCGGTGCCATCGTCGTGCTCGTCCTGTTCGCGCTGATGCTGACGCGGGCGCCGATCGGCCCGCACGCCGAGATCGCGACGAGCCGCCTGCACCGGGTGCTCGCGGCAGTGCTCGGGGCGGCCACCACGGCGGTGCTGGCCGCGGTCCTGCTGCCGTTGGCCGCGCCGGTGTCCCGCAGCCAGACCGACACCACCGAGCTGGCGAGCGAGCTGTTCGGCACCTGGGTGTGGCCGTTCGAGCTGCTGTCCCTGCTGCTGCTGGTCGCCCTCGTCGCCGCGCTGGCGGTCTCCCGTGTCGGTGACCGTGGTGCGGTGGCCGCCGGCCGGGCGCACCGGTCCGGTGCCGCGCCGCCCCGGGGGGACGGCTCATGATCCACCTCGCCGGCCCCTACCTGCTGGCCGCCGTGCTCGCCGGTCTGGGGGCGTACGGCGTGCTGGCCCGCCGCAACGCCGTGCTCGTGCTCATCGGGGTCGAGCTGCTCCTCAACGCCGCTACCCTGCTGCTCGTCTCGGTCGGGGCCTCCGGCGGGGACCGGTGGGTGGCCGGCAACGTCCTCACCCTCTTCGTCATCACCATCGCCGCCGCCGAGGTCAGCGTCGCCCTCGCCGTCGTCCTGGCCGTCTACCGGCTGCGCGGCGACATCGACCTCGACCGGGCCCGTCCGTGAGCGGCGGCGCGGCTCGGCTGGTCGTCCTCGTCCCGGTCGTCGCGGCCGTCCTGGGGCTGTTCCTCGCCCGGCGCCTCGACCCGCGCGGCGGACGAGCGGTGGCAGTGGGTGCCTCGCTCGTGACCCTGGCGGTGGCCGTGGTGCAGGTCGTGGCCGTGCACACCTCGGGACGGGCACCGGCCGTCAGCACCCTGCCCGCCCTGGCCGCCGGTGAGCTGCACATCCCGCTGCAGCTCCAGGCGACCGCCGCGACCGCGCTCATCGCGCTCGTCGTCGCGGTGGTGGGCTGGGCGGTCCAGGCGTTCGCTGCCTGGTACCTGCGCGAGGACGACCGCTACGGCGTCTTCGCGGCGACGGTCTCGCTGTTCACCGCGGCGATGCTCCTGGTCGTCGAGTCCGCCGACCTCGTGCTGACCCTGGTCGGCTGGGAGGTGATGGGCTGGTGCTCCTACCTGCTCATCGGGCACTGGAGCCGCAAGGAGTCCGCGCGCCGGGCCGCGCTCAAGGCCTTCCTCGTCACCCGTCTGGCCGACGTCGGGTTCGTCCTCGGGGTGGTGATCCTCGCGGCGGGCGCCGGCTCCACGGCATACCGGCAGGTCCTGTCGTCGTGGGCCCCGGTCACCGAGTGCGCGGGCACAGTCCTGTGCACCGAGCCGAACGCGACGCTGCGGACGGCGGCGATGGTGCTGCTCGTGCTCGGGGTCCTCGGCAAGTCCGGCATGGTGCCGTTCCACGACTGGCTCCCCGACGCCATGGAGGGCCCGACCCCGGCGTCCGCGCTCATCCACGCGGCGACGATGGTGGCGGCGGGGACGTTCGTGCTGGCGCAGCTGTTCGACCTCCTCGCGGCCAGCGACGGCGCCCGCTGGGTGCTCGCCGTGAGCACCGCCCTGACGATGGTCTGGGCGGCCCTGCTGGCCTTCGGGCAGAGCGACCTCAAGCGGCTGCTGGCCTACTCCACCCTCAGCCAGGTGGCCCTGATGCTGTCGGCGCTGGCGGTCGCACCGGCGGACGAGGGTCCGGGCGCCGGGGTCCTGCACCTGTACTCCCACGCCTTCTTCAAGGCCCTGCTGTTCCTCGCGGTCGGGTGGCTCAGCGTCACCGTCGGCGGCACCGCGGCCGCCACCCTGCGCGGTGGGCTGCGCGGGCACGTGGTGCTGCGGCCCGCGATGTTCGTCGGGCTGCTGTCGCTGGCCGGGGTGCCCCCGCTGGTGGGGTTCGTCTCCAAGGAGCACGTGCTCTCGGCCGCGGAGGCAGGCCTCGCCGGTGCCCCCGCCCGGGCCTGGCTCGTGCTGCTCGCCGGGCTGGTGACGGTGGTGCTGACCGCCGCCTACTGCATGCGGGCGTGGCTGGTCCTGGACGACCTCGCCGGTGCCGACCTCGAGCGCCACGACACCGACACCGCCACCCGCCCCGTGCGGACCGCTGTCGTCGTCCTGGCCACCCTCACCGTCGTGGGCGGGGTCGTCGTGTTCACCCCGCTGGTCGAGATCGAGGGGCACTTCGGGTGGTTCGTCGCCGTGCTGAGCGTGCTGCTCGTCGTGGGGGCGGCCGTCGCAGTCCGCCACGCCACGGTCCTTCGGCTCGGTGCGGGGCAGGACCCCGCGCACCTGGTGGGGGCCCGGCAGGCCGGCTTCGACACCGGTTTCGGCGTCGACCGCCTGTATGTCGCGCTCGTGGCCACCCCCGTGCTCGCCGTCGCCCGGCTCGTGGTGTTCCTCGACCGGGAGGTGGTCGACGCCTACGTGCGCGGGACCGCGGTGGGTGCGGTGCTGGCCGGCCGTGGCGGTGAGCGCGCCCACCACACCGAGCGCGCCGCGACCGGACTCGCCTGGGTGGTCGCCGGAGCGGTCGCCGCAGCCCTGGTCGGGGTGGCGCTGCGATGATCCTCGTCGCCCTCCTGCTGCCCGCCGCCGTCGCGGTCTGGCTGCTCACCGCCGGTCGTGGCCTGACCCACCGCGCCGTCAACCGCACCGCGGCGGTCACGAGCCTCGCCACCCTCGTCGCGGTCGTCCTCGCCGTGGTCCTGCGGCCCGAGGTCGACCGGGCCTGGGTGCCCGCGCTGGGGCTGCGCTGGCACCTCGGCGTCGACGGCATCAGCGCACCGTTGCTCCTGCTCACCGCGCTGCTCGGGGTGGCCGTCGTGCTGCACACCCGCGAGCGCCCACCGGTCGGTGGCACCAGCGCCGCCTTCCACGCCTGCCTGCTGCTCGTCGAGCTCGGTGCGCTCGCCACCTTCTTCGCCCGCGACGCCGTGCTGTTCTTCGTGGCCTTCGAGGTCGTGCTCGTGCCGATGTGGGTGCTGATCACGCGTTTCGGCGACGACCACCAACCCCACGCGCGCGCCGACGCCGGTGGCCGGTTCGTGCTCTACACGGCGTTCGGCTCGACCCTGATGCTCGTCGGGATCCTCGCCCTCGTCACCAAGGCGGGCACCTCGGACCTCGGTGTCCTGGCGCTGGACGCCGGACGCGGGCTGTCACCGACGACCCAGCTGGTCGTCGCGGCCCTGCTGGTCGCCGGACTGGCCGTCAAGGTGCCGGTCTTCCCCCTGCACACCTGGCTCCCTGCAGCTCACACGATCGCCCCGACCGCCGGTTCTGTCCTGCTCGCCGCGGTCCTGCTGAAGATGGGCACCTACGGCCTGGTGCGCCTGCCCCTGGCCACCGTGCCCGACGGCTTCGCCCGCGTCGCACCCGCCCTCGCCGTGCTCGGCGCCGTCGGCATCCTCTGGGGAGGCCTGGCCTGCCTGGTCGAGCGCGACCTCAAACGCCTGGTCGCCTACTCCTCGGTGGCGCACATGGGGTTCGTCGTCGTCGGGCTCGCCAGCGGCACCCGCACCGGTCTGCAGGCCGCGCTCTTCGCGAACGTCGCCCACGGTGTCGTCTCGGCCCTGCTCTTCGTCGTCGTCGGCGGGCTGAAGGACCGCTGGGGCAGCGCCGACCTCGAGACCGCCCGCGCCGCACTGCGTGAGACGGCGCCGCGGCTCGGCTTCGCGCTCCTCACGGGCCTGGCCGCCTCCCTGGGGCTGCCCGGCCTCGCCGGGTTCTGGGGTGAGTTCCTCAGCGTGTACGCCGCGTGGTCACCGGCCGCCGACCGACCCCTGGGGCTCTTCCGGACCGTCGCGGTCGTGGCGGCGGTCGGCACCGTGCTCGCCGCCGCCTACGCCCTGCGGGTGGCCCGGGTCGTCTGGGCGGGGGAGCGCGCCACCCCGCCCATCGAGGACAGCCGGGGCAGCGAGTGGGACGTCGTGGTCGTCCTCGTCCTGGCCACCCTCGCCCTCGGCGTGGTCCCCGGGCCGTTGTTGGCCCTGACCCGCGACACCGTCAGCACCCTCATCGGGGCAGCGCCGTGAACGCCGCCGCACGCTCGGTGGCCAGCCTCGACTGGCTGGTGCTCGGCCCGGTGCTGGCCCCGGCGGCCGGTGCCGTCCTCGTGCTCGTCGTCGACGCGGTCGCGCCACGGCTCGCCCGGCTGCACGCGGTCCTCGGGGTGCTCGCCCTGGTCGTCGGTGCCGCACTGGCAGTGCCCACCGCCCTGGGCTCGGCCGCGGACCCACGACGCTCGCTGTGCCTGCCGGCTCCCGACGGTGCCTGCCTGTACGAAGCCGGTCCGGTGGCCGGCGCCCTCCAGCTCGGCGGCCTGCTGGCCGCCCTGGTCGTCCTGTTGCTCGCCTGGCCCACCGGGGTGGGGCGGCCAGCGGACCCTGACCACGCAACCGGCACCGAACACGCAACCGGCACCGACCACGCGACCGGCACCGGCCACGCCGGGCCCGACCACGCCGGGCCGGGGCAGGTGTTGCGTGGTGGTCCGGCCGTGCTGGTGTCCCTCGTCCTCGCCGCGACCGCCGGGGCCGCTGGCGTCGCCGCAGCGCACGACCTGGGCTCGTGGCTGGTCAGCCTCGAGCTGGCAACCCTGCCCGCGATCGCGTTGGTCGCCCTGCGGGCCACGCCCGAGGCAGGGCGTGGTGCCCTGGCCCTGCTGACGACCTCGCTGGTGTCCTTCGCCCTGGTCGTCATGGGTGCCGCCCTGTGGTTGCTCGCCACGGGGGAGGCCGTCTTCGCGGGCCCGACCGCCGCGACGGCGCTCGCGGACCCCGAGCGCGGGGCGGTGCTGCTGCTCGGCCTGATCTTCTTCCTGGCCGGGGTCGGCTTCAAGCTGTCGCTCGTGCCGTTCCACGTCTGGACCCCGCAGGCCTACGCCGGCGGCACCGAGCCCGTCGCCGCGTTCCTCGCGGCCACGTCCAAGGTCGCCGCCCTCGCCGCCCTGCTCGTCGTGCTGCGCCCGCTCGCAGCCGCCGGGACCGACGCGGCGATGCCGGTCCTGGTCGTCGTAGGCATCGTGGCTGCGGTGTCCATGACGGTCGGCAACCTCGTCGCCCTCGTCCAGGACGACCCGGTGCGGCTGCTGGCGTGGTCGACGGTGGCGCAGGCCGGCTGGGTGGTGCTGCCGCTGTCGGTGGCCACCAGCCGGGCCGAGCAGGCCTCCGCTGCCTACCTGCTGGCCTATCTCGTCGCGACCCTCGTCGCCTTCGTCGTGGTCCACGTCGTGGCCCGGTCGTCCGGCGACCCGGCTCGGGGCCGCACGCTCGCGGCATACGCGGGGCTGCTGCGCTCCCGTCCGGTCCTGGGCGGCGCCCTGGGCCTGGCCCTGCTGTCCCTGGCCGGGCTCCCACCGGGTGTCCTCGGACTGGTCGCCAAGGTCGTCGCGCTGCGGCCGGTGGTCGGTGACGAGCAGTGGCTGCTCGCCCTGGTGGCCGTGGCGAACGCCGTCCTCGGCATCGCGGTCTACCTGCGGTGGTTCACCGTCCTGCTGCGCGACCCGGCCCCCACGACCGCCTCCGGAGCCGATTCGCCGGACGCGGACGAGGGCGCGTTGGAGGAGCTGCTCGGCGGCCCGGTGCCGCGCCCGGCCCTGGCCGCCCTGCTGCTGTCCGGTGGGGTCCTCGTGGCCGCGAGCGTGCTGCCGCAGCTCGTGCTCGGACTGCTGGGCTGACCAGGGAACGCGCACGCGAAAAGGAGCGTTGAGGCAGACATGCACAACCACTTCAACGGACTCAAGACCGCAGCCCTGTTCGGTGGCATCTTCGCCGTCCTGCTGGCCATGGGCTCGGTCATCGGTGGCGGCCGGTACCTCTGGCTGTTCGCCCTCTTCGGCGTCGGCATGACGTTCTACGGCTACTGGAACTCCGACAAGCTCGCCATCAAGGCCATGCACGCCTACCCGGTCAGCGAGGCGCAGGCGCCCGCGATGTACCGGATCGTCCGCGAGCTCTCCACCGCCGCAGGCAAGCCGATGCCCCGCCTCTACATCAGCCCCACCCCGGCACCCAACGCGTTCGCGACCGGCCGCAACCCCGAGAACGCCGCGGTCTGCTGCACCGAGGGCATCCTCGGCCTGCTCGACGAGCGCGAGCTGCGGGGGGTGCTCGGGCACGAGCTCATGCACGTCTACAACCGCGACATCCTCACCGGGTCGGTTGCCGCGGCAGTCGCCGGCGTCATCACCTCCGTCGCGCAGATGGCCATGTTCACGAGCATGTTCGGCGGCGGCGGGAGCGACGAGAACCGGCCCAACCCGTTGGCGCTGCTGGCGATGGCGCTGCTCGCACCGTTCGCCGCGATGGTCATCCAGATGGCCATCAGCCGCACCCGCGAGTTCGACGCGGACGAGGACGGGGCTCGCCTCACCGGTGACCCGCTGGCTCTCGCCTCGGCCCTGCGCAAGCTCGAGGCCGGGGTCCAGAAGGCGCCGCTGCAGCCCACGCCGGCCATCCAGAACTCCAGCCACATGATGATCGCCAACCCGTTCCGGCCCCAGGACGTGTCGCGGTTCTTCTCGACGCACCCGCCGATGACCGAGCGCATCGCCCGCCTCGAGCAGCAGGCCTACGGGTTCCGCCAGCGCTGATCCGACCCGACCTGCGGGACGACGTCGACCTGCGCGACGACGTCGACCTGCGCGGATCCAGCGGCGTCGAGGGGGCCTCCCACCCCCTCGGCGCCGCTCGCCGGAGCTCTGACAAGGCCCCGTCGGACGCGCCGAGGAGGCTTTGTGGGGACCGTGTCTGGCAATTGCGCTCGGACACGCTATGGTTGTCGCAGTTGCAGTTGCAGTTCCTCGTCTGAGTGGGCCCGCCAATGTGCGGGCCTTTTTTCTTCAGCGGCTTGTTCCGTGTCGTGGTGGTGTGCGCAGCTGGTGGATCGCGTCCGCGACCACCTCGGCCAACAGGAACGAGAAATCCCATGGCACAGGGAACAGTCAAGTGGTTCAACGCTGAAAAGGGCTTCGGCTTCGTGGAGCAGGACGGCGGCGGTCCCGACGTCTTCGTGCACTACAGCGCGATCGAGTCCAGCGGCTACCGCTCGCTCGACGAGGCACAGCGCGTGGAGTTCGACATCACGCAGGGCCCCAAGGGCCCGCAGGCCGAGAAGGTCCGCGTCATCTGAGCCACCGCAACCGGTGAACTCGCCGAAGCCCCCGACCAGCTGGTCGGGGGCTTCGGCCTTGCCCGGGGTCCGTCTGCCCGGAGGCGGCTGTTCGAGGGGCGGCCTGTTCGGGGTCCGCGGAGTCGTCCCACGGTGCGCGGAGTCGACGTCGCGCAGTCTGTGGCGACCTCGCGCACGGCAGAGGTCGGCGGAGTCGTCCCACGGTGCGCGGAGTCGACTTCGCGCACCTCGAGCGGCGCGTCGCCTGGCGCGAACGACCCGGGTCGACCGGCCCGTGCAGCACGACGCGTCAGGAGGTGCTGGTTGAATCCCTCCCATGCCGTCCCTGACCCGGTCCGAAGCCCGCGAACGTTCAGCCCTGCTGGAGGTGACGCGGATGGAGGTCGACCTCGACCTCGACCAAGGGCCGGAGCGGTTCGGTTCCACCACGCGCATCACCTTCTCCTGCAGCGACCCCGGTGCCTCGACCTTCGTGGACGTCAAGCCTGCTGCGCTGCACTCGATGGTCCTCAACGGCGAACCGGTCGACGTCTCGACCCTCACGGACGGCCGTGTCGCGCTGAGCGGCCTGGCCGCGCACAACCTGCTGGAGGTCCGGGCCGAGATGGCCTTCAGCCGCGACGGCCAGGGCCTGCACCGCGCGGTCGACCCCGCCGACGGCGAGCACTACGTCTACGGTCACCTCTTCCTCGACGCCGGCCCCCGCGTGTTCGCCTGCTTCGACCAGCCGGACCTCAAGGCCCCGTATGCCGTGACCGTCACCGCGCCGCAGGCGTGGACCGTCCTCGGCAACGGCGCTGCCAGCCGGGTTGCACCGGGTCGATGGGAGCTCGCCGAGACCAAGCCGCTGGCGACCTACTTCGTCACGGTGTGCGCTGGTCCCTACGCCTCGGTCCGGGACGAGCACGACGGCATACCGCTGGGCCTGCACGCCCGCGCCTCCCTGAAGGAGGCCCTCGAGGCCGGTGCGCCGCAGATGTTCGAGGTCACCAAGGCCAGCTTCGACTACTACCACCAGCTCTTCGGCATCAGGTACCCGTTCGGCGAGTACCACCAGGTGTTCGTGCCCGAGTTCAACGCGGGCGCGATGGAGAACCCCGGCTGCGTCACGTTCCGGGACGTCTACGTCTTCCGGGGTGCCGCCGCCCGCGACGAGATCCTGGCCCGCTCCAACACCATCGCCCACGAGATGGCGCACATGTGGTTCGGCGACCTCGTGACGATGCAGTGGTGGGACGACCTGTGGCTGAACGAGTCGTTCGCGGAGTACATGTCGCACCGCACGCTCGACGCCGCGACCGAGTTCGGCACGGAAGCGTGGGTGGACTCCACGATGGCTCGCAAGGCGTGGGGGTATGCCGCGGAGCGGGCCCCCTCCACGCACCCCGTCGCCGGGTCGGCGGCCCTCGACGCGCAGTCCGCGCTGCAGGACTTCGACGGCATCTCGTACGCCAAGGGTGCAGCCACCCTGCGTCAGCTCATCGCCCACATCGGTGACGACGCGTTCATCTCCGGCGTCTCGTCCTACCTGCGCGAGCACTCGTTCGGCAACGGCACGCTGGCCGACTTCATGGGCTTCATGGAGAGCGCCAGCGGCAAGGACCTCGGCGACTGGACGCAGTCCTGGCTGTTGACGGCGGGCGTCGACGTGATTGCCGTCGACCGGGGGACCGGCACGCTGAACCGCACCGCGCCGCAGGCCTTCCCGGCCGACCGACCCCACACCCTGGACATCGCCGGGTTCAGCGGTGGCGCCGAGACCTTCCGGGTGCCGGTGACGACGACCGGGAGCTCGACCGTCGTGCCGGCCCTGGCGTCGGTGGCGCCCGACGACCTCGTGGTCCCCAACGCCGGTGACCTCACGTGGGCCACCGTGACCCTCGACCCGGCCTCGATCGAGGCGGTGCCACGGCAGCTCGCCACCGTGCCCGACCCGCAGGCCCGGGCCGTGGTCTGGGTGTCGCTGGTCGACGGCATCTGCCTGGGCGAGGTCGACCCACGGGTCATGGTCCACACCGTCGCACAGGCGTGGCCGCACGAGGACAACGCCTCCATCCTCAACCGCACCGCGGGCAGCCTGCTCGGCCGCATCATCCCGACGTTCCTGCCGCCCGAGGAGCACCAGGACGCGGTGCAGGTCGTGGCGCAGGCTGCCGACGCGGTCCTGCAGACCGCGACCCCCGGCTCGACCCGCGCCCTGGTCGCTGCCCGCGCGGTCGCCCGGACGTCGGCCGACGAGGAGCTCCTGCGGGACTGGGCGGCGGGTCGGCGCCGGCCGGTCGGCCTGGAGGACGACTCCGACTTCGGCTGGATCGTGGTGCGCAACCTCGCCTCCCAAGGCCTGGCCGACCGCGACCTCATCGAGGCGACCCGCGAGCGCGACGACACCCTGCAGGGCCGGTTGAGCGCCCTCATGGCGGGGGCCTCGATGCCGGACGCGGACGCGAAGGCGTGGGCGTGGGCGCAGATCACCACGAACCGGGAACGCTCCAACTACGAGCTCAACGCCCTCGCCCAGGGGTTCTGGTCCTCGGGTGAGCTGGACGTGCTGCGTCCCTACGCGGCGCGCTACTTCAGCGACGTGCCGGCCATGAGCGGGTGGGTCGGCGACGACGCCCTCGCCCGGGTCGCCCAGCTCGGCTTCCCCGCGAGGGTCGTCGAGCAGGCCACCGCAGAGCTGAGCCGAGCGGCGCTGGAACGGGACGACCTCACCCCTGCCGTGCGGCGCGGCATCGTCGACGCCCAGTCCGAGCTGCGGGAGGCGCTGCGGTCCCGGGCGACCTTCGGCTGACCGGCGTCGTCGCAGGTCAGCCTGCCTCCCGCTGCGCGGCATCGACGCGCGGTTTGCCCGGTATGGGCCTACCATGGGGCCGCGAGGTTCTTGGGATGTCAGTCGACGTACACCTCGGTCGATGGAGGTCTCCTCGTGGAGCGCGCCGCGTGAACCGGTTGGCCCAGGGGTCCCTCCTCGGCAACCGCTACCTCCTCGGGGCTCGCATCGCCTCCGGCGGCATGGCCGACGTCTGGGCCGGTACCGACCAGGTGCTGCAGCGCGCGGTCGCCGTCAAGGTGATGCGCCCCGACACCGGCGCCGAGGAGCTGTTCGCCCAACGATTCCGGGACGAGGCAGTGCACTCGGCGGCCCTGCTGCACATCAACATCGCCACGCTGTTCGACTACGGCGAGGACGACGGCGTGGCCTTCCTGGTCATGGAGCTCATCAAGGGCGAACCGCTCTCGCTGATGCTGCGTCGTCGTGGTGCCCTCCCACCGGCAGAGGTGCGCTCGCTGCTCGGTCAGGCGGCCCTGGCCCTCGGCGTGGCCCACGAGGCCCGCGTCGTGCACCGCGACGTCAAACCCGCCAACATCCTCGTGCGCCCTGACGGGCTCGTGAAGCTCACCGACTTCGGGATCGCCCGGGCGCTCGACGCCGCAGGCCACACCCGGGTCGGGGAGATGCTCGGCACCCCGCACTACATCAGCCCCGAGCAGGCGCTCGGCGAGGCCGCGACGGGTGCCAGCGACCTCTACGCCCTCGGCGTCGTGGCGCACGAGATGCTCACCGGCCGGCGTCCGTTCGACCGTGGCACCCCGGTCGCGACGGCCCTCAGCCACGTCAACGAGCCGCCCCCGCCGCTGCCCGAGGGCGTCCCGAAGGACCTCGCCGACCTGGTCAACGACTGCCTCTCCAAGGACCCCGGCGACCGGCCCACGAACGCTCGCGAGGTCGCCAGCCGTGTCGGCATCGGCGACCACGAGATGGCCGGCCTGGCCCTGGGGCTCGCCATCGCCCTGGACGGCTGGACCGACGACTCCCCGGACACCGGCTCCGACGGATCGGTCCTGCGGTTCCCGGACCTCGGCGGTCCGACCATCTCCATGGGGGCCTGAGCGGCCCGCGCGCTCGCCCAGCCGGTGGCCGGACCCCTGACAGACGTACGCCGCCGTGCCCGGCTCGGGCACGGCGGCATACCTGTGGTGCGGGGTGGGTCAGCGGTAGTTGGTGAACTGGATCGCGAAGTCCAGGTCGTCCTTGCCCTTGAGCAGCGCCTGGACGGCCTGCAGGTCGTCCCGGGACTTGCTCGTGACGCGCAGCTCCTCGCCCTGGATCTGGCTCTTGACCGTCTTGGGGCCCTCGTCGCGGATGATCTTGCCGATCTTCTTGGCGTTCTCCTGCGAGATGCCCTCCTGCAGCCCGAGCTCGAGGCGGTACTCCTTGCCGGACAGCTGCGGACCGCGCTCCGGTACGTCGAGGTGCTTGAGGGAGACCTTGCGCTTGACCAGCCAGGTCTGGAAGACGTCCAGGACGGCGTTGGCACGCTCCTCGGTGTTGGCCTTGATGATCACCTTGTCATCGCCGCTGGCCTCGATGGAGGCGCCGACATTCTTGAAGTCGTAGCGCGTGGCCACCTCGCGGGAGGCGCTGTTGAGCGCGTTGGCGACCTCCTGGTGGTCGATCTTGCTGACGATGTCGAACGAGCTGTCGGCCATGTGGCGTGTCCTTCCTGGGCGCCGCAGGGTGCAGCGGACGCCGGTTTCAGCAATCGCGGTTGTCCTTGCTATTCTTCCACGCGCACCCAGGCAGGTTGCCCGAGCGGCCAATGGGAGTGGACTGTAAATCCATCGCGAAAGCTTCGAAGGTTCGAATCCTTCACCTGCCACCCACGTGCACGAGAGGGCCCCGGACCTGCGCGACGCAGATCCGGGGCCCTGCGTTCTGGATCGGCCTCGGCCCGCTCCGCTTGGCATTTCGACCGGCACCAAGGACCCTGACACCAGGCAGGTGCGTCCGGTGAGGGAGGTGGCGATGTGACCAGCGGTCCCGGAGTCCACACCGTCCTGGCCACGGCCGAGGGCGAGGCGTTCGGTTCGCTGCGGAAGCGTCCGACGTCGCGCCGGGAACGATTCGCCCTGGGCCGGGCGCTGCGCAAGCAGGTCCCCCGCAAGTCCCTGGGGCGCTGGGAGGCGCCGGTGGACCGGCGGGACCCGGTCGAGCTGATCCAGGAGTCACACCGGGGTCGCGTGGACGAGCTGATCCCGATCCGGGTCAGCCGGATGGTCCGTTCGCCCTACGGCTTCCTGCGCGGCACCGCCATCGTGATGGCCGCGGACGTCGCGGGGTTGCCGGCCACCGGGATCACCCCGGTGATCTGCGGCGACGCGCACCTCGGGAACTTCGGTTTCTATGCCTCACCCGAAGGCGAGCTGGTCATCGACCTCAACGACTTCGACGAGGCCCATCCGGGCGGCTGGGAATGGGACCTGCGGCGGCTCGTGGCCAGCATCTGGGTGGCCGGGCGGGAGAACTCAGCCAGCGAGCAGCAGTGCACCGGTGCGGTCAGGTCGTGCGTGGCGGCCTACCGGGCGGAGGTGAACTTCCTGGCCGAACAGCCGCTGCTCATGCGCTCCTACAACCGCCTGGACGTCAAGCGCCTGCACGAGACCGCCACGGAGAAGTCGCTCCGGGCCGAGATCGGGCGGTCTGCCAAGCGGGCGCGCAACCGGACCAGTGACCGCGCGCTTCCGCGGTTCACCCGCGAGCACGAGGGGCGCCGGCACATCGTGGACGAGCCCCCGCTGATCACCCATGTCCCCGAGCAGGACGGCGAGCTGATCGCGGCCGCGCTGGACGACTACCTGACCACCCTGGCTCCGCACTGGCGCCGGGTGCTGGGCGGCTACACGTTGGTGGACACGGCCCACAAGGTGGTCGGTGTCGGCAGCGTCGGTCTGCGTGCGTACGTGGCGCTGCTCGAGGGCAGCAGCCCGGAGGACGTCTTGTTCCTGCAGCTGAAGCAAGCGCGTCGGTCGGTGCTGGCCGAGCACGTGCACGGCGAGTCGGCCTGGCACGCCCACCAGGGCCAGCGGGTGGTGGAGTACCAACAGGCCCTGCAGACGGTGAGCGATCCCCTCCTCGGGTGGACCACCGTGGGGGAGGGGCAGTACTACGTGCGGCAGTTCCGCAACATGAAGGGCACCATCCCCCTCGACGCCATGGACTCCGCGGCGTTGGCCGACTACGCCGGCATCGTCGGACACCTGCTGGCCAAGGGCCATGCCCGCACCAGTGGCGCTTCCATGATCGCCGGCTACGCCGGCCGCTCCGGCAAGCTGGACCGGGCGATGGTTCGGTTCGCGCGGGCCTACGCCGACCAGACCGAAGCCGACCACGCCGAGCTGGTCAAGGCAGTCCGGCGGGGGGCAGTACCCATGACGGAGGACGACTAGGTCGGTGCCGGGTCCGCCCTTGGTGCATGATTCCCGCGCCACGATTATCTGATGTGATAATTTCGGGTCATGGAGGATGACGTCCGGGCAGTCAGTGAGGGGCTGAAGGAGGCGCTGGACGACAGTGGACTCACGCAAGCCGAATTCTCGGCAGCCCTAGGTACATCTGCCCCGCGTTTCAGCGCGTATCGCGCCGGAAAGACCGTGCCGTCTGCGGCGTTCTACCTACGCGCGCTGCGGCTTGCTGCCAGCCTGAAGGCCGCGCGGGAGCGTGGGTGGATGACACCGCCGGCGGCAACTCGTGAAATCAGTCGAGCGCTGCGCAGGGGTGATGATCTGTGGGCGCTGAAGATGACACTCCAAGCTCGCGACCACCTCCGCGAGCTCCTGCGCGCCAAGGACAAGGCAAGTGGTGCGTGGGCTGCCGCACCCCGCAGCACAGGTGATCGTCGGTGGGATGCCTTGTTGGCTGCCCTGACAGAGCATGAGTTCAACGCGGCCAACACCGCCGCTCCCAGTTGGGCAGAGGCTCACCACAACAGGCTGGGCAAGCAGGACGAGTGGGTCATGCCCAGTCTCCTGTATGACGAGGCAGAGGTTCGTACCAGGACGCCCGAGTGGCTGGCAGAGCGGGGCATCTACGCAGCCGAGCGTGATCTGGTCACGGCATGAGTCCGGTCGAGCTAGGGCGCGACGAGATACACCGCTTGCTGAGCCTCCTGGACTCGAGGCTTCAGGAGCGCGGCGTTCCGGGGAGTGTTTACGTCGTAGGCGGAGCGGCCATCGCCGTGACCGTGAACGACGCGCGCCGAACGATCGACATCGACGCACTGGTCTCGGATCCTGTCGTCCTGGTGGAGGCTGAGCTCTTGGCCGAGGTGGAGAAGATCCCGCGAGGGTGGCTGAACGAAAACGCCAAGCCGTGGGTGCCGCCCAGGCCAGTAGCGGCAACCGTTTCTCCGAAGCGGCCCGGACTCACCATTCACTGGGCGCCGCCGGAGCACCTGCTGGCAATGAAGCTGATCGCCATGCGACCACAGGACGCACCGGACATCGTGGCGTTGGCCCAGCAGATCGGCCTCGATACGGGAGCTGCAGCGTACGCCGACCTGCTTGAACGCGTGTACGACGGTGAAGGTGTCCTCGAGCAGCTCCTCGACGTGACCGAGGGTGCGGTGCGCACCGAAGCGTTACACCGTGGCCGCATCGCTGCGGCGCTCGTCCGTCGCGCGTGGGGCTGACGCCGCAGCGCTCTGCAAGAGGCCGCCGAGCTCACGCAGAGGCCGCTGGCGTCCTCCCGTCCTCCTGGCGGGTGCTACCGTCAGTAGCCTCGTCATCTCGCCAGGAACGAGACGCGTCGCGACGAAGATGTCCCGACAGGCCTGCACGTGAACACACCGTGAGGACCACAGCGCACCGTGCGCGCACGTCACCACCCCTCTGGGTGGTGGTGCTCCACGTCGGCTGTCGACGCGGGGTCGAACAGGAAGGTTCGCCCATGTCCGTGTCCCATGAAGTCCGCACGCCGAACACCCCGGCACCGATCTCCTTCCGGCACCTCCTGCACCTCAGCGACGGCATCGGCCTGTTCGAGCACGCCGACCTGACGACGCCGCGCCGCGAGCAGGGGTACTGCGTCGACGACGTCGCCCGCGCCTTCGTGGTCGTGGCCCGCCAGCCGGAGCGGTCTGCCGAGCTCACCGAGCTGTCGGCCACCTACCTGCAGTTCGTCCTCGACGCCCAGTGCGAGGAGGGTGCCTTCCGGAACCGGCGTGCGGCGGACGGGTCGTGGTCGGACGAGCCGACGGCGCAGGACTGCTGGGGCCGGGCGCTGTGGGCGCTCGGCACCGGGGTCGCCCGCACCCCTGAGGTCGTCGACTGGAGGGCCATCGAGGCCTTCACGCGGGGAGCATCCCTGCGCTCGCCCTCGACGCGCTCGATGGCCTTTGCCGGCCTCGGCGCCGCCGAGGTGCTCACCGTGCTGCCGCACGACGTGGCGGCACGCACGCTGCTGGCCGACGCCGCCACCCTGATCGCGCCGCCGGATCCGCTGCTGGGTCGGCGGGCCACGCCGCTGGAGGGATGGCACTGGCCGGAGGACCGGCTGAGCTACGCCAACGCGGCACTGGCGGAGACCCTGGTGGCCGCCGGCTCCCTGCTCGGGGTGTGGAAATGGCTGACCGAGGGCCTGGCGATGCTGAGCTGGCTGCTGGAGACGGAGACGACCGACGGGCTCGTGTCGGTCTGCCCGGCCAGCGGCTGGGGCAAGGACGAGGCGCGGACGCCGCTGGACCAGCGCCCCGCCGACGTGGCGGCGCTCGCCGACGCGTGCGCCCGCGCGTTCGACGTCACCGCCGATCCGCGCTGGAGTGCTGCGGTCGCGAAGTGCTCGGCATGGTTCGACGGTGCCAACGACGGCGGCTCGGTGCTGCACGACCTGGACACGGGTGGCTGCGGCGGGCTCGAGGACGACGGCCGCGAGAAGGACCAGGGCGCCGAGTCGACGATCGCCATGATCTCGACCTTCCAGCAGGCCAGGCGGCTCGGGGTGGCCGCTGCAGCACCCGTCGGGTGAAGGTAGGTTCGCGGTAGCACGGTGCCGTCGGCGCCGGCCGGTCTGGAGGTTCCCGTGCGCGTCGTCGTCACCGGAGCGGGCGGCTACATCGGCAGCCGCCTGGTCCCGGCCCTGCTGTCGGCGGGCCACGACGTCACGGCGACGTTCACCCGGGCCGCCTCGGCGCAGCGCTTCTGGTGGGCCGACCGGGTCCGCGTGGTCGAGCTGGACGTCCTCGACCGCGCCGGTGTCCGCGCGGTCGTCGCCGACACGCAGGCGCTCTACTACCTGATCCACGGCCTCGGCGGTGACGACTTCGCCACCACGGACCGCGAGGGTGCCTACAACGCCGCCCATGCCGCCGTCCGCGCCGGGATCGGCCGGATCGTCTACCTCGGCGGGCTCGTGCCCCACCTCCCCGAGGGTGACCTGTCACCGCACCTGCGCTCGCGGCTCGAGGTCGAGCAGGTCCTCACCGACTCGGGGGTGCCGACGCTCGCCCTGCGGGCCGCCATGGTCGTGGGGAGCGGCTCGACCTCCTTCGAGATCATGCGCCAGATCAGCGAGCGACTGCCCGTGCAGGTCCTTCCCACGTGGATGCGCAGCCGCGTCGAGCCGGTCGCCGTCACCGACGTGGTGGCGGCCCTCGTGGGCGCCCTCGAGGCGCCGTCGAGCAGTCGCGCCTACGACGTGGGCAGCGGGGAGCCCCTGGCGTATGCCACGTTGCTGCGGCGCTACGCCACGCTCGCCGGCCTCACCCGGGTCCAGGTCAACGTCCCGTTGCTGCCGTCCGCGCTGGTGTCGCGCCTCGCGCCGGTGCTGACGTCCGCGCCGGCCTCGACCGTGCAGACGCTCGTCGAGAGCCTGCGCCACGACATGGTCTGCCGCGAGGACGACTTCCGGCGTGACCTGCTGCCGCGCGGGCACCGGCTGGTGCCGGTGACCCAGGCCCTCGAGCGGGCGCTGCTGCTGCCTGCCGTCGGCGTTCCCGATGCCGAGCGTGACCTGATGGGTCCGCTGCAGTCCGATGCGGCCTGGGCCGGAGGCCAGGTGTCGCGGCTGGACGGCCGGCCGGTGCACCACCGTCTGGGTGACTGGCGCGGCCTGCTGCTCGGACCGCCGCCGCGCTGAGCTGCCGACCGCACAGCGTCCTCCGCGGGACCGACCACGGTCCGCCCGGATCGGCGGCCGTCGGTCAGCGCTGGGAGCGCAGGTGCCGGTCCAGGTTGCGCGCGAACCCGGCCCCCATGGCGGCGATGACCGCCTGCATCGAGGTCTGCACGGCAGGCTTGGCGATCTTCGGGAAGGGCAGGTCGACGTGGACCCCCAGGTCGATCGCGAGGTGCGTGCCGCTGCCCTGCTCGGTCAGCACGTAGGTGCCCTCGACCCCTGCTCGCTCCTCGCCCTGCGGGGCGTGGGTGAACTCGATGCGTTCGGTGGGCTGCAGGTCCATCCGCTCGGTGAACGACAGGCCGATGCTCCTGCCGAGGACCTCGATGGGCGCGAGCTTCCAGAGCCAGGTGCCGCCGTGGTCCTCGATCGAACGCACCATCGGCGTCAGCCTGGCCACCTGGTCCGCGTCGCCGAGGACCGACCACACGGCCTCACGGGAGAACGGCACGACGGCCGTGGAGCGCTTGGATGCCGAGAAGACCGTCATGGCCCGAGTCTGGTGCATGACCCGGGGTCGCCGCGTCCACGGTGACGACCGGTGGATGGCCCGCCCCTCTGCGACGACCGCGGGCAGACTGGTCCCATGGTCGAACGCAACTGGGCCGGCAACCACACGTATGCGGCGCAGCGCCTCGCGCGCCCGCGCTCGGTGCCAGAGCTCCAGGAGCTCGTGGCCGGCGCCGACCGCGTCCGCGCCCTGGGGTCGCGGCACTCGTTCACCGCCCTGGCCGACACCGACGGGGTGCTCGTGTCCGTCGCGGACCTGACCGACCCGGCCGCTGCGGGCGCGGTGGAGGTCGACGTGCAGGCGCGGACCGCCACGGTCCCCGGCGGGTCGTCATACGGGGTGGTCGCTGCCGAGCTGGAGCGGCAGGGGTGGGCGCTCGCGTCCCTGGCCTCGCTGCCCCACATCAGCGTCGCCGGCGCGGTCGCGACCGGCACCCATGGTTCGGGGGACCGGACCGGCTCGCTGTCCGCGGCCGTGGCCGGTCTCGAGGTGGTGGGCGCCGACGGCTCGGTCGACCGCTGGGTGCGCGGCGACGAGGGGTTCGACGGGAGCGTCGTCGCGCTCGGGGCGCTGGGAGTCGTCACGCGGGTCACCCTCGACGTCGAGCCGACCTACGCCGTGCGGCAGGACGTCTTCACCGGTCTGCCGTGGTCGGTGGTCGAGGCGGACCTCGACGCGGTCACCGGTGCCGCCGACAGCACCAGCCTGTTCACGAGGCTCGACGAGACCGGGATCCGCCAGGTCTGGTGCAAGAGCCGCGGCCCGGGCTCGCCGTCGGACTTCTTCGGTGCGCCGCGGGCCACCCGCGTGCTGCACATGCTCGACGGCGCACCGGCCGAGTCGGTCACCGACCAGAGCGGCGTGCCCGGTCCGTGGCTCGAGCGGTGGCCGCACTTCCGCCTGGAGTTCACGCCGAGCCGCGGGGCCGAGCTGCAGAGCGAGTACCTCGTGCCGCGGCGGCACGCCCTGGAGGCCCTCGCCGGGCTGCGCCGGCTGCAGCCGTTGCTGGCACCGGTCCTGCAGAACGTCGAGATCCGCACGGTCGCGGCAGATCCGTTGTGGCTCAGCGGCTCCCAGGGGGAGGGCGTCGTGGGGTTCCACTTCACGTGGGAGCTCGAGCAGGAGCGGGTGTAT
This sequence comes from uncultured Actinomycetota bacterium, assembly GCA_963722015.1. GTDB lineage: Bacteria > Actinomycetota > Actinomycetes > Actinomycetales > Dermatophilaceae > Pedococcus. The sequence continues at coordinate 22,302 of CAVRMT010000039.1, forward strand.
GCCGTGCTGCCGCACCTCGAGGCGACCCTCCTGCCGCTGCAGGGGCGACCGCACTGGGGCAAGTGCTTCGTCGTCGGGGCCGAGGACCTGGCCCCCCTGTACCCGCGCTGGGCGGACTTCCAGCGGTTGCGCGAGAGCCGGGACCCCGAGCGGAAGTTCGGCAGCCCTTTCCTCGACCGGGTCCTGGGTTGAGCGCAAGGGTCGGCTCCGAAAGCTGTGAGAGTGTGGCCGCGTGACTGACGCAGCGGCTGGGGCACCCCGCAGGGGCCGGCCCGGGTACGACCAGGAGACCGTCCTGCGCCGCGCCATCGAGCTGTTCAACGAGCAGGGCTACGACGGCACGAGCATGGGTGACCTCGCCCGTGAGCTGGGCTTCAGCAAGTCGGCGATCTACCACCACGTCCCGAGCAAGACGCACCTGCTGTCGCAGGCGCTCGACGAGGCCCTGGACGGGCTCACCGAGGTCCTGGACGAGGCGAGCCGGGAAGTCGCGGGCGCGACCGCCCACGACCGGCTGAGGCGGGCGGTGCGGCTCAGTGTCGCGGTGCTGGTGGACCACCAGCCCGCGGTGACGCTGCTCCTGCGGGTGCGCGGCAACAGCGAGGTCGAGATGGCCGCGCTGCGAAGGCGGCGCGACCTCGACGCGCGGTTCGCCGCCCTGGTGCGCGAGGCCGTCGAGGAGGGCTCGCTGCGCTCCGACGTCCCGCCGGCCCTGGTCAGCAGGCTGCTGTTCGGCATGGTCAACTCGCTCGTCGAGTGGCACCGCCCCGGCGGCACCGTGGACGCGGAGCAGCTCTCGGACGCCATCACGACGATCGCGTTCGACGGCCTGGCGTTGGGTCGCCGCGACCTGTGACCACCGCGCCACCACCTGACCGGTCGACCGGCCCGCTGAGCGGCCGCTCGACGAGCGACCGCTGCGCTCACCAGTCGTAGAAGCCGCGCCCGGTCTTGCGGCCGAGCTCACCGGCAGCGACCTTGTCGCGCAGCACCTGCGGGGGCTCGAACCGCTGGCCGAGCTCGCGGGTGAGGTGCTCGGCGATCGCGAGGCGCACGTCGAGGCCCACGAGGTCCGTCGTCCGAAGGGGACCGACCGGGTGTCGGTAGCCCAGCGTCATGGCCGTGTCGATGTCCTGCGCGGATGCGACACCCTCCTGGACCATCCGCATCGCCTCCAGCGCGATGGCCACACCGAGGCGGCTGCTGGCGAACCCGGGCGAGTCCTGGACCGTGATGGCGGTCTTGCCCAGCGCGGCGACCCAGCTGCGGGCCTGCTCGACGAGGTCGTCCGCCGTCTGCCGGCCCACGACGACCTCGACGAGGTCGCTGGCGGGGACGGGGTTGAAGAAGTGCAGCCCGACGAACCGCTCGGGGGCGCGCAGGCCGTCCGCGAGGTCGTCGACCGACAGCGAGCTGGTGTTGGTGGCCAGGACGGCGTCCGGCGCGGCCTGCTCGGCCCGACGCAGCACGTCGAGCTTGAGGTCGGTGTGCTCGGGGACGGCCTCGATGACCAGGCTGCAACCAGCGAGCCCGCTCGGTGCCGTGGCGAGGGTGAGGCCCGCAAGGGTGTCGTCGACCGATCTCGACAGCAGGCCGCGCTCGGCGGCCTTGCCGACACTGGTCGTGACGCGCCCGCGGGCAGCCTCGGCGAGGGTGTCGTCACCTTCCACGACCACCACGCTCGAGCCCGACACGAGGAACGCGTGGGCGATGCCGGCGCCCATCCGCCCCCCGCCGTAGACCCCGACGAGCCGGGGGAGCACCGGGGCGAGGGTGGGGTCGCCGGTGCGGTCTGCGGCCTGCTGCTCGTTCCCGCCCATCGTCAGACCCTCTCCACGAGCAGGGCCGCGCCCTGGCCGACCCCGACGCACAGGGTGGCGAGGCCGCGACGGGCGTCGGCCCGCTCCAGCCGCCCGAGGAGGGTCAGCAGGATGCGCGTGCCGGAGGAGCCGAGCGGGTGGCCGAGGGCGATCGCGCCGCCGTCGGCGTTGACGATCTCCTCGTCGAGGCCCAGGTCGCGGATGGAGGCGATCGACTGCGAGGCGAAGGCCTCGTTGAGCTCGACCGCGTCGAGGTCCTCGATCGTCCAGCCCGCCCGGTCGAGCACCTTCTGGGTGGCCGGGACCGGACCGATGCCCATCACCTCGGGTGCGACCCCGGCACTGGCCGCGGCGACGAGGCGAGCGCGCGGCTGCAGGCCGTGTCGGGCGACGAACGCCTCGCTGGCCACGACCACGGCAGCCGCGCCGTCGTTGAGCGAGCTGGAGTTGCCGGCGGTCACCAGGCCGCCGGGGTGGTTCACCGGACGGAGCTTCGCCAGCCGTTCGAGGGAGGTGTCGGCGCGCGGGCCCTCGTCCACCGAGAACAGGCCGTCGCCGACCGGGACCGCGACGATCTCGGCGGCGAACCGTCCCGCCTCGATCGCAGCCACGGCTCGCTGGTGGGAGCGCAGCGCGAACGCGTCGAGCTCGTCACGGGTCAGGCCCCAGCGCTCGGCCACCCGCTCGGCCGTCTGCGGCATGGACAAGGTGGTGTCCGCGTCGAAGCGTGGGTTGGTGAACCGCCACCCGATGGAGGTGTCGAACGTCGCCCCCGGCCGGGCGAAGGCCTTGGTCGGCTTCTCGGTCACCCACGGCGCGCGGGTCATCGACTCGACCCCGCCGGCGACCACGAGGTCGGCGTCCCCGGACGCGACCATCTGGCGGGCGGTCGCGACGGCGGTCAGGCCCGAGGCGCACAACCGGTTGACGGTGAACCCGGGCACCGACTGCGGCAGCCCCGCGAGCAGCGTCGCCATGCGAGCGACGTTGCGGTTGTCCTCGCCGGCCTGGTTCGCGGCACCGAGCACCACCTCGTCGACCAGCTCGGGGTCCACGCCAGCTCGCTGCACGGCCTCGCGCACCACGAGCGCAGCGAGGTCGTCGGGGCGCACGCCGGCCAGCCCGCCGGCATACCGGCCGATCGGGGTGCGGGCTCCGTCGAGGAGGAAGGCCTCGGTCACGGTGGTGCTCCTTCGCAGTCGGGTACGGCGCTGGGCCGGGTGGCGCGGCGACGTCACGCAGGGGGCGTGGCCGCCGGTGGGTCAGGCGTCGAAGTCGACGGTGACCGTCTCGCTGACGGGGTGGCTCTGGCAGGTGAGGACGAAGCCCTGTTCGACCTCGCGCTGCTCGAGGGCGTAGTTGCGGCGCATGTCGACCTCGCCCTCACGGACCAGGGCCCGGCAGGTTCCGCACACCCCGCCCTTGCAGGCGAACGGCAGGTCGGTGCGGGTGGCCTGGGCCGAGTCGAGGACGGACTGCCCGCGCGGCATCGGCGTCGTCGAGGTCAGGCCGTCGAGGACCACCGTGACGTCGCTGGTCTCGCCGTCGACGAGGGCGTCCGCACGGTGCAGCTCCGGTGGTGGCTCGTCGACGTAGAACAGCTCGAAGTGCACCTTGTCGGCAGGGACGTCGAGCTCGGTGAGGACCTCGCGGGCGGACTCGATCATCGCCAGCGGGCCGCACAGCCAGACGTGGTCGACGTCGTGGACGGGCACGAGCAGGTCGAACAGTCGCCGCAGGCGGTCCGCATCGAGGCGCCCGGAGAACAGCTCGACGTCGCGCGGCTCCCGGGACAGGACGTGCACGAGCTGGAAGCGCGAGCCGTGACGGTTCTTGAGGTCGGCGAGCTCCTCGGCGAACATCACCGACCCGGTGGTGCGGTTACCGTAGAGGAGGCAGACCTCGGCCTCGGGGTTGTCCAGGACGGTGCTCGCGATCGACAGCATCGGCGTGATGCCCGAACCTGCGGCGATGCACAGGTGGCGCCCGCCATCGCCCGGGTCGGCGCGGAACGTCCCGTGCGGGGTCTGCACCTCGACCTCGTCCCCGGGACGCAGCTCGTGCAGGAGCCACTGGGAGAACAGGCCACCGGGGATCTCGCGCACACCGATGCGCGGTCGGTCGCCGACGGCGGCGCAGATCGAGTAGGTGCGGCGGTGCTCGACCCCGTCGATGCGCCGTCGCAGCGTCAGCGACTGCCCGGCGGCGAACGCGTAGGCGTCGGTGAGCTCGTCCGGGACGTCGAAGCTCACGGCGGCGGCGTCGTCGGTCAGCTGTTCGACAGCGTGGACCGTGAGGGTGTGGAAGGTCGGGGCGGGGCGTCGGGGCTTCTTCAGCAGCAACGAGGGGGCGGCCGAGGTCAACTCAGATCTCCTTGACGTGCTCGAACGGCTCGAGGCAGCTGGTGCAGCGGTAGAGCGCCTTGCAGGCGGTGGGACCGAACTCCGAGGTGAGCTCGGTCTGTGCGGATCCGCAGCGAGGGCAGGCGATGTCGCGTCGGGTCGGCATCAGTGACAGGGCGACGGGGCCGCTGCGCGCCGGGACCCGGCCGGGTGCCGACAGGCCGTGGTCGGCCAGGGCCCGTCGACCGCGCTCGGTGATCCAGTCGCTCGACCACGCGGGGGTGAGCGAGACGCGGACCCGCGCGTCCGGCATGCCGGCCTGCTGAAGGGACCGCACGAGGTCGTCGCGCATCGTGGCCATGGCGGGGCACCCGGTGTACGTGGGCGTGATGGCGACGACGACGCGTCCGGCCTCGTCGACCTCGACCTCGCGCAGCACGCCGAGGTCCTCCAGGGTGAGCATGGGCATCTCGGGGTCGGTCACCGTCCGGGCGACGGCGAGCGCCCGGTCCCGCACCTCACCCGTGGAGGCGGGGTGGCCCGACGTGGAGGTCATGGTCACCACCGGCCGTGGGGGTGGGCGCGGGCGACCACCTGCATCTCGGCCAGCAGCAGGCTGAGCGCCTCGGTGTGCAGGCCGTCGCGACCCTGTCGCCCCTGGACGCCGGCGAGCGGTGCCTGGGCCGGCTGCTCGACGCCGCTCACCGCGAACACCTGGGCCAGCACGACCGCCACGTCGTCGGCGGTGGTGGCGGGGTCGACGCCCACGCCGGACCCGGCCACCCGGCGCTCGACGTCGTGCGTCGCGAAGAGCTCGGCCTGCAGCGGCCACACGGTCGCCAGCGCCGCCTCGAGCCGGCGTCGGGACTCCTCGGTCCCCTGGGCGAGGGTGAGGAACCACCGACCTGCGTAGTCGCGGTGGTAGGTGAGCTCCTTGACCCCCTTGGCGGCCACGGCGGCCAGCACGTGGTCGGTGCTCGCGGCGAGTCGCTCCAGCAGGGCCAGGCGGGCCGTCGAGAAGACGAGCAGCTTGACGATGGTCACGGCGAAGTCGCCGTTGTCGGTCTCGACCAGCCGCACGTTGCGGAAGTCACCGGCCTCGCGGAAGAACGCCAGCGCATCCTCAGGGGGCACGGGCGACCCCGCCGGCAGGGCGGGGACGAGGGCGGGGTCGGCGGCCGCGGCCCGGGCCAGCAGCAGCCTGGCCTGGCCGAGCAGGTCGAGCGCGATGTTGCTCAGGGCGATGTCGTCCTCGAGGTCCGGCGCCCTGCTGCACCACTGCGCCAACCGCTGCGAGGCGATGAGCGCGTCGTCGGCGAGCATGAGGCAGTAGGTGCCGAGGTCGTGGGCGTCGACACCGTCCGGGACGGTGGTGTCGACGCCTGCGAGCGGGTCCTCGAAATCGGTGCCGAAGGCCCAGTGCGACGGGTCGCCGCCGAGCAGCCCGTCGTAGACGGACCCGTGGGCGTCGGAGGGGTCGGGGGCGGGGTGCGAGGCTGGCTCGACGTGGTCGGTCATCGCAGGCCTCACATGTGGGGGACGTCGTCGGGGATTTCGTAGAACGTCGGGTGCCGGTAGACCTTGTCGTTGCTCGGCGCGAACATCGGGTCCTTCTCGTCCGGGCTCGACGCGGCGATCTGCCGGGCCTGCACCACCCAGACGCTCACGCCCTCGTTGCGGCGGGTGTAGACGTCCCGGGCGTGCCGCAGCGCCATGTCGTCGTCTGCTGCGTGCAGCGATCCGACGTGCACGTGGTTCAGCCCGCGCTTGCCCCGGACGAACACCTCGTACAGCGGCCACTCGGCCTTCACGCCGCCCCGGGTCGGGGGCGCGGCGTCGTGGCCGCGCGGGTCCTGCGTGCTCATGCCGCGCCCGCCTCGGGCGACGCCTGCTTCGCGGCATGCGCGGTCGCTGCCTCGCGCACCCACGCACCGTCCTCGTGGGCCTTGCGCCGGTGGGCGATCCGCTGGGTGTTGCAGGGGCCGTTGCCCTTGACGACCTGCATGAACTCGTCCCAGTCGGGCTGGCCGAAGTCGTGGTGCCCGCGCTCGGCGTTCCAGCGCAGCTCGGGGTCGGGGAAGGTGACGCCGAGCGCCTCCGCCTGCGGCACCGACATGTCGACGAACCGCTGGCGCAGGTCGTCGTTGGTGTTGCGCTTGATGCCCCAGGCCATCGACTGCGCCGAGTTGGGCGACTCGTCGTCGGGCGGCCCGAACATCATCAGCGCGGGCCACCAGAAGCGGTTGACCGACTCCTGCACCATGGCCCGCTGCTCGTCGGTGCCCTGCATCATCGTCATCAGGAGCTCGTAGCCCTGGCGCTGGTGGAAGGACTCCTCCTTGCAGACGCGGATCATCGCGCGACCGTAGGGCCCGAACGAGGTGCGGCACAGCGGCACCTGGTTGCAGATCGCGGCACCGTCGACGAGCCAGCCGATGGTGCCCACGTCGGCGTAGGTCAGGGTCGGGTAGTTGAAGATCGAGGAGTACTTCTGGGCGCCCGAGATGAGCTTGTCGGTGAGCTCTCCCCGACTGACCCCGAGGGTCTCGCAGGCGGAGTAGAGGTAGAGCCCGTGACCGGCCTCGTCCTGCACCTTGGCGAGCAGGATCGCCTTGCGGCGCAGCGAGGGCGCGCGCCCGATCCAGCTGCCCTCGGGCTGCATGCCGATGATCTCGGAGTGCGCGTGCTGGGCGATCTGGCGGACCAGGGTCCTGCGGTAGGCGTCGGGCATCCAGTCGCGGGGCTCGATCCGGTCACCGTGGCCGATGGTCGTGTCGAACCCGGCCTGCAGCTGGTCGGTGGCGGTGTCGGTCATGCGTCCTCCACGGTCGGTGTCGCGGTGCTGTGCAGTGGTGCGGTGCGGTGCGGTGCGGTCAATTACTGACCGAACGGTCTGTAATAGTTTCGCAGGTGCCCGCCCCGGTGGCAACCACCGTATGCCGCCGCGCAGCCACCTCCCAGCCCTGCGCTCCCGAGGCAGGTCAGCGGCGGCTGCGGTTGCGGTGCGCGATCGTGCCGGACAGCACGGTGGCGAAGCCGCACCACGCGGCATACGCACCGATCGCCAAGGCCTTGCCGCGGCCGGCCGCGCCCGCCCGCCGGGCCAGGTCCGCCGAGCTCAGCGTGAGCACGGCGCACTCGGCGGTGGCCAACCACGGGCGGCGGGCCCGGAAGAACAGTCCGGTCCAGGCCGTGTTGAGCGCCATGTTGAGGGCGAGGGCCTGTTCGAGCTCGCGGGCCTCCTTCTCCCGTCCCGCCTCGGCGAGGTAGGACGAGGAGACGGCGCTGACCAGGGCGACGTCGGCGTACAGGCCGGTCCAGACCACGGGGAAGACCACCGGCGGCGGGTCCCACGAGGGCTTGTCGAGCTTGCGGAACCAGCGGGAGTCGGGGTCGGTGAGCAACGAACCGGTGACCGCGGCCGCGCCGACCATGGCGCTGGTGCGGGCCAGCGTGCGACGCCAGCGGAACGGGTCGATGCCACGGTTGGCGGCGCGGATCGCGTCGTCGAAGCCGGTGCGGCCCCCCGGCGGCGGGCCGGTGACGTCGAGGATGTCCTGCTCGTCGCAGACCGCCTCGTGGACCAGGCTGCCGATGAGGGGTCGGCCGATGCCGCGGGAGATGGGGGTGACGATGTCGATCCACAGCCCCGCGAGCTTGGGCGTCAGGACCGGGACGGTGGTGATGAACCGGCGCCCCAGACCCACGATCTCGGCGTAGCGCTGCATCATCTCGGCGTAGGTCAGGACCTCCGGGCCACCGATGTCGAAGGTGCGGTTGATCTGCGGACCCATCAGCGCCGAGCCGGCCAGGTAGTGCATCACGTCGTCGACGGCGACCGGCTGGATCCGGTTGCGCAACCACCGCGGCGCGACCACGGCGGGCAGCCGCTCGGTGAGGTGCCGCAGCATGTCGAAGGACGCCGAGCCGTCGCCGAGGACGATCCCGGCCTGCAGGACCGTCGCGGGCACCGGCCCCTCGAGGAAGATGTCGCCGACCTCGACGCGCGAGGCCAGGTGGTCCGAGAGCCGGCCGTCGGGGTGCAGCCCGCTGAGGTAGACCAGGCGCGTCACGCCGCAGTCCTTCGCAGCACCCGAGAAGGTGTGAGCCATGTCCCGGTCGCGCTGCATGAAGTCGCCCTTGCCGTCCATGGAGTGCAGGAGGTAGTAGGCGACGTCGACGTCCTGCATGGCGCGGCGGCAGTCCTCGGCTGAGGTGGCGTTGCCCTCGACCACCTCGACCCGGTCGGCCCAGTCGCGGCCCTGCAGGCCGCGACGGCTGCGGGTCAGCACCCGGACCGTCCAGCCGCGGTCGAGCAGGACGGGGACGAGCGCACCTCCCACGTAGCCGGTGGCGCCGGTGACCAGGACCCTGCGAGGTGTGTCGGTGGATCGCGAAGACATGGTTCAGCTTCCTGAGGAGAGGACGGTGGGCAGGAGGAAGAGCATCCCGAGCGACCACGTGAGGTGCGTGATCACCGGGCCGAGGATGCCGCCGGTGACCCGGCGCTGCAGGCCGGTCAGCAGACCCAGCAGGCCGGCGGCGAGGACGAGCAGGGGGATGCCGGAGCCCACCGTCGTGAAGGCGTAGACCACGGTGGTGACGAGCACGGCGTGCCGGCGGCCGACCGCGGAGTAGAGCGCGCCGCGGAAGTACAGCTCCTCGGAGATCCCGTTGAAGGCGGTGATGACGGCGACGACGGGAAGCGAGCCGAGGCGGGCGTGGTCGAGCAGGTTGCTCACCGGGTCGCGCAGGACCGGGATGTGGGCGATGACGGCGCCGCCCAGCAGGAAGACCACCAGCAGCAGCGCCCCGAGGGCGAGGGACTGCACGATCGGGCGGGCGTCACCACCGGACCGGGTCCGCGCCCGGCCCAGGTGCAGCGGTCCCGAGGCGAACGCCCCGATCGCCCACACCAGCGCCAGCCCGGCGGTGGCGAGGTAGAAGGCGGAGTCGCCCGGAGGGATCCGCAACGCCAGGGTGAGGACCGCGGTGCCCACGACGAGCGTGAGAACGGCCACGACCCGGCGACGCCGGAACGCGGCGTCGGTCTCGGTGTGGTCGCGGGGCACGGGCATGACCAGGGCGGCGCGGACGAACGAGCTCACCTCGCCCACCGGGTTGATCACGAGGCGTCCCTCGCCGTGCCGTCGTCGGATCCGGGCGAGGTGGTCTGCGTCCCTCGCGCCGCCTCGTACCGCCGCAGGGCCTCGCGGCGCTCCTCGGCGTGGTCGACGATCCGCTCGGGGTAGTCGTGGGTGTACCCGTCCTCGTGCTTCCAGGGCTCGTGCACGGCCTTGCCCGCGAGGTGCGCGAGCTCGGGGACGTAGCGCCGCACGTAGTCGCCCTGGGGGTCGAAACGCTGGCCCTGGGTCACGGGGTTGAACACGCGGAAGTACGGCGACGCGTCGGTGCCCGTGCCTGCCACCCACTGCCAGCCGTGGTTGTTCGACGCGATGTCACCGTCGAGGAGCCGGTCGAGGAAGTGCCGGGCGCCGACCGGCCACCACACGTGCAGGTCCTTGGTGAGGAAGCTGGCCGTGACCATGCGCATCCGGTTGTGCATCCAGCCCTCGGTCAGGAGCTGGCGCATCGCGGCGTCGACCACGGGGTAGCCGGTGCGCCCTTCCTTCCAGGCCCGGACCAGGTCGGGGTTGTCCTCGTAGGTGATGCCCGCCAGGGCCGGCCGCAGGTCGTGCCACGCCGAGCGGGGTTGGTGCCACAGGACATCGGCGTAGAACTCGCGCCAGCAGAGCTCGGTCGTGTAGGTGAGCGCTCCCTGCCCCGTGCGGCCCTCGAGCTCGGCGAGCAGCGTGCGCGGGTGGACCGCGCCGATCTTGAGGTAGGGGGACAGCCGTGAGGTCCCGGGCCGGTCGGCCCGGTTGCGGTCCTCCTGGTATGCCGTCAGCGACTCGTCGAGGAAGTCGTGCCACCGCGCCAGCGCCGCGGCCTCCCCGGCTTCGGGCAGCTCGGGCAGGCCGTCCTCGGCGAGGGCCGCGCGGACCTTCGTCCAGCCGTCGTCGTCGGAGGCGACGCGGGCGAGGCCGAGGTCGGCGGGTTCGGTCGCCGGGGCGGGCCAGCCGTGGTCGCGCCAGGCGCGGCTGAAGGGGGTGAAGACCTTGTAGGGGTCGCCGGCGCCGTTGCGGACCGAGCCCGGCCCCACGGCGTACGGGGTGCCGGTCTCGACCCAGTCCACGCCGGACCCGGCCAGCGATGCCGCGACCGCCCGGTCGCGGCGCACGCCGGCAGGGGTGGTCTCGCGGGACACGTGCACCGAGGACGCCCCGACCTCCTCGGCCACCGCCGGGACGACGGTCGCGGGGTCCCCGACGCGCAGGCAGAGCCGGCCGTCGTAGGCCTCGGCGGCCGCCTGCAGGGTCGCGGCGAGCCAGGCCCGGCGCACCGGGCCGGCGCCGTCCCACAGCGCCGGGTCGAGCACGAACAGCACCAGCACCGCGCCACCGTCGGCGGCCGCAGCCGCGGCGCCCAGGGCCGGGAGGTCGCCCCTGCGCAGGTCTCGACGGAGCCAGAGGATCGAGGCGGCGCGGGACATGGAACAACCCTAGGTGGGCGGGCGCGGGCATGCCGCGGCGAGCAGCCCCCGCTCCACGCCCGGTGGGGGACGGAGCACCGGTGGGTCGTCCCCACGAGCGCCCGGCGCCCGGCGCGACCAAGTAGTCGTGAGCATTACTCGCGAGTCAACGACGATCGGTGGCAGGCTCGGGCCCGGTGGCGTGTGGTCTGCGTCGCCACCGTCGTTCCGCCAGTGCTGGGAGGCCCACTCGATGTTCTCGCGCATCGCCATCGTCAACCGGGGTGAGGCCGCCATGCGGCTCATCCACGCCGTGCGCGACCTCAACGCACAGGCCGGGGCAGACGGGCACCGCTTCGAGACGGTCGCCCTGCACACCGAGGGCGAGAAGCGCGCCATGTTCGTGCGCGAGTCCGACCTCGCCTACAACCTCGGACCAGCGGCCAACCGTCCCTACCTCGACTACGCCGTCCTGGAGAAGGCGCTGCGCGAGACCGGTGCCGACGCCGCGTGGGTGGGCTGGGGCTTCGTGGCCGAGGACCCCGGCTTCGCCGAGCTGTGCGCCCGGATCGGCGTGACCTTCATCGGCCCGAGCCCCGACGCGATGCGCAAGCTCGGCGACAAGATCGGCTCCAAGCTCATCGCCGAGCAGGTCGGTGTGCCGGTCGCCCCCTGGAGCGGGGGAGGGGTCGACACCCTCGAGGACGCCAAGGCCGCGGCAGCACGCATCGGCTACCCCCTCATGCTCAAGGCCACGGCCGGCGGTGGTGGGCGGGGCATCCGCATGGTCGCCTCCGACGCCGACCTCACCGACGCCTACGAGCGCACCCGGGACGAGGCGCAGCGTGCCTTCGGCTCCGGGGTCGTCTTCCTCGAACGGCTGGTGACCGGTGCCCGCCACATCGAGGTGCAGGTCATCGCCGACGGGCAGGGCGCCGCGTGGGCCATCGGCGTGCGCGACTGCTCGGTCCAGCGACGCAACCAGAAGGTCATCGAGGAGTCCGCCTCGCCCGTGCTCGGCCCCGAGCAGACCGCCGAGGTCAGGGCCAGTGCCGAGCGACTCGCGATCGCCGTGGGGTATGCCGGCGCCGGCACCGTGGAGTTCCTCTACCACCCGGGCGACCGGTTCTTCGCGTTCCTGGAGGTGAACACCCGTCTGCAGGTCGAGCACCCGATCACGGAGGCGACGACCGACACCGACCTCGTCAAGCTCCAGATCCACGTCGCCGGCGGGGGCCGGCTCGAGGGGGAGCGCCCTGTCGAGGTGGGCCACGCCGTGGAGGCGCGCCTCAACGCCGAGGACCCCGACCGGGACTTCGCCCCGTCGCCGGGACGGATCGCCCTGCTCAACCTGCCGTCCGGTCCCGGCATCCGGGTCGACACCGGCGTGGGCGAGGGCGACTCGATCCCCGCCGACTTCGACTCGATGATCGCCAAGATCATCGCCGTCGGCCGCGACCGCGACGAGGCCCTCGCCCGCCTGCGCCGGGCCATGGGGGAGACCACGGTGGTCATCGAGGGCGGCTCCACCAACAAGAGCTTCATCCTCGACCTGCTCGACCAGCCCGAGGTCATCGACGGCAGCGCCGACACCGGCTGGATCGACCGGGTGCGCGGCCAGGGCCGGCTCGTCTCCCACCGCCACTCCGGCGTCGCGCTCGTCGCCGCCGGCATCGAGGCCTACGAGGACGAGGAAGGCGTCGAGCGCACCCGCCTGCTCGAGACCTCGCGCGGCGGCCGCCCCCAGGTCCAGCACCGCACCGGCCGGGCCATCGACCTCAAGCTGCGCGGCACCGCCTACAAGGTCACCGTCTGGCGGATCGGGCCGCACCTGTTCCGCGCCACCATCACCACCGGTGCCGGTGCCACCGAGCAGACCGTCGACGCCGAGCTCGACCGCCTCGACGAGTACACCAGTCGCCTGACCACCGGCGGCCGCACCCATCGCCTCATCACGGCCACCCACGGGCCGGTCCAGCTCGTCGAGGTGGACGGCGTGACCCACCGGGTCAGCCGCGACGAGGGCGGTGTCCTGCGCTCGCCCGCCCCGGCGCTGGTCGTCGCCACCCCGGCGCCTGTCGGCACCGAGGTCGCTGCGGGAGCACCGGTCCTGGTGCTCGAGTCGATGAAGATGGAGACCGTCCTGCCCGCGCCCTTCGCCGCGCGCGTCAAGGAGCTCCTGGTCTCCACCGGCAGCCAGGTCGAGACCGGCGCTCCGCTGGTGCGCCTCGAGCCGCTCGGCGACGGCAGCGAGGTGGCCGACGTGGCCCCCGAGAGCACCGTCGACCTCGACCTCCCCGTTCCCGACCTCAGTGGTGCCGGACCGCAGGAGGTCGTCCGCCGCTCGCGGGCCTCGCTGTGCGCGATGCTTCTCGGCTACGACGTCGACCCCCGCGACGACGGCGGCACGCTGCGCGCCTATCTCACCGCGCGGGACGAGCTCGTGGCGGCGGGCCACCCCCAGATCGCCGACGAGGTCCCCGTCCTGGAGGTGTTCGCCGACTTCGCCGAGCTGAGCCGCAACCGGCCGGCTGGTGCCGAGGACCACGTCGAGAACCGCGTGCACAGCCCGCGCGAGCACTTCCACACCTACCTGCAGAGCCTCGACGTCGAGCGTGGTGCGCTGCCCGAGCTGTTCCGCAGCAAGCTCGCGCAGGTGCTGCGCCACTACGGCCTCGACAGCCTCGACCGCAGCCCGCAGCTGGAGGAGGCGGTGTTCCGCGTCTTCCTGGCCCAGCAGCGATCAGCCCCGGAGGTGGTCCTGGCCACCGCGCTGCTCCAGCGCTGGATCGTCGAGCCGCGACCCGAGCCGCCGCTGGACACCACAGCCCGCGAGGTCCTCGAGCGGCTCGTCGTCGCCACCCAGCTGCGCTACCCCGTCATCGGCGACCTCGCGCGCAGCGTGCGGTTCCGCTGGTTCGACCAGCCCCTCGTCGACGCCGACCGCGCGAGCGTCCTCGGCGGCGTGCACGACGAGCTGGCCGCCCTCGAGGCGGTGCCCGGCGGCGACGAGCGGGCGCGGCGCATCGACGCCCTGGCCGCCATCCCCGAGCAGATCGTGCAGTTCCTCGCCGAACGGCTCGAGTCCGGGGTCCCCTCGCGGGAGCCCATGCTCGCAGTCCTCATCAAGCGTCACTACCGCGAGCACGACCTCACCGGGCTGCGCGAGCTGCAGGTGGGGTCGCGGCCGTTCGCCGTGGCCGACTACACCCTCGACGGGCGCTCGACCCACCTAGTCACCACCGTGGGCCGCGTCGCGGAGCTGACGCCGGACTCCGGCCTGGTTGCCGGCGTGGGCGAGCTGCTCGCCCAGCGCGGCGAGGACGACCAGGCGGTGGTCGACCTCTACCTGTCCTGGCCGGACGAGCCCGATTCGGCGCAGGACGCGTCCGACCACCTCGCCACCGCGCTGGCCGCCGTGCCGTTCGCCCAGCAGGTGCGCCGCATCGCGGTCGCGGTGTGCCCCGGCGCGGGCCGACCGGTCAGCTACTTCACCTTCCGGCCCGAGGACGGCTCGATGGTGGAGGACCGCCTGGTCCGCGGGGTGCACCCGATGGTGGGTCGCCGGCTCAACCTGTGGCGCCTGCGGGAGTTCGACATCACCCGGCTCGACGCGCCCGAGGACGTGCTGCTCTACCGCTGCGTCGCCCCCGGCAACGAGGCCGACCAGCGCCTCGTGGCGCTGGCCCAGGTGCGCCAGCTCGCGGTCGTGCGTGACGAGCGGGGCCGGGTCACCGCCCTGCCGCACGCGGAGCGTGCCATCGCCAACTGCCTCGAGGCGATCCGGGCGGCCCGTGCCGCCAGCGGCGCAGCCGGGGCCCGCCTCGACATGAACCACGTGTGGGTGCACATCTGGCCACCCATCGAGGCCGACCTCGACCAGCTCACCGCGCTCCAGGCGAAGATCTCGCCCCTCACCGCCGGGGCCGGGATCGAGGAGGTCCTGGTGCAGGGCCGGATCGCCACCGCGGACGGCGCCAGCGCACCGCTCGCCGCCCGGTTCCACTACCAGCCCGGCTCGGGGGTCGTGACCTCCGTCGAGGAGCCGCCGACCGAGCGGCTGAAGCCGTTGGACGACTACGCCCAGAAGGTCGTGCGCGCCCGCCGCCGGGGCGTCGTCTACCCCTACGAGCTGCAGGCGATGATCGCCGGCCGCGGCGGCACCGCCACGGAGTACGACCTCGACGACCGCGGCAGCCTGGTGCCCGTCGACCGCCCCTACGGCCTCAACAAGGCCGGCATCATCGCCGGGGTCATCACCACCCCCACCGAGCGATACCCCGAGGGGATGACGCGGGTGCTGCTCAGCGGCGACCCGCTCAAGGCCCTCGGCGCCGTGTCCGAGGCCGAGTGCATGCGCGTCATCGCGGCCCTGGACCTCGCGCAGGAGATGGGCGTCCCCGTCGAGTGGTTCGCGCTGTCGGCCGGCGCCCGCATCTCCATGGACTCCGGCACCGAGAACATGGACTGGGTCGCCCGCGCCCTCAAGCGGATCATCGAGTTCACCCAGGACGGTGGCGAGATCAACATCGTCGTCGCGGGGATCAACGTCGGCGCCCAGCCCTACTGGAACGCCGAGGCGACGATGCTCATGCACACCAAGGGCATCCTCGTGATGACACCGGACAGCGCGATGGTCCTCACCGGCAAGCAGTCGCTCGACTTCTCCGGCGGGGTCTCGGCCGAGGACAACTTCGGCATCGGTGGCTACGACCGCGTGATGGGCCCCAACGGCCAGGCGCAGTACTGGGCGCCCGACCTCGCCGGTGCCCGTGACGTCCTCATGGCGCACTACGACCACACCTACGTCCACCCGGGCGAGGACGGTCCCCGACGAGCTCGGACCACCGACCCCGTCGACCGCGACGTGACGACCTTCCCGCACACGCTGGCCGACTCGGGCTTCACGACCGTGGGCGACATCTTCTCGTCGGCGACCAACCCCGACCGCAAGAAGCCGTTCGACATCCGCACGGTGATGGCCGCGGTCGCCGACCAGGACCACGAGACGCTGGAGCGCTGGGCGGGCATGGCCGACGCCGAGACGGCCGTGGTCCAGGACGCGCATCTCGGCGGCATCCCCGTGTGCCTGCTGGGCATCGAGTCCAAGACGGTCCCGCGCCGCGGCTTCCCCCCCACCGACGGGCCCGACACCTACACCGCAGGGACGCTCTTCCCCAGGTCGTCCAAGAAGGCCGCCCGGGCGATCAACGCCGCCAGCGGCAACCGCCCCCTCGTCGTGCTGGCCAACCTGTCCGGCTTCGACGGCTCACCCGAGTCGATGCGCAGCCTGCAGCTCGAGTACGGCGCCGAGATCGGCCGCGCCATCGTCAACTTCGACGGGCCGATCGTCTTCACCGTGGTGTCCCGCTACCACGGTGGCGCGTTCGTGGTGTTCTCCAAGGTGCTCAACCCGCGGATGACCGTGCTGGCCGTCGAAGGCTCGTTCGCCTCCGTCCTCGGTGGCGCACCGGCGGCAGCGGTCGTGTTCTCCCGTGACGTCGATGCCCGTACGGCGTCCGACCCGCGGGTGCGCGACCTCGAGACCGCCATGGGCGAGGCCGACCAGGCCCGCCGGGCCGAGCTCGCGACCGAGCTCGCCGAGGTGCGCAGCGCGGTCCGCTCCGAGAAGCTCGGCGAGGTCGCCGCGGAGTTCGACAAGGTCCACAGCATCCACCGTGCCGTCAGCGTCGGCTCGGTCGACGCGGTCATCACGGCCAACGAGCTGCGACCACGGATCATCGCCGCCATCGAGGCCGGGCTCAAGGGCTGAGGGTCACCGAGGCGACGGACGGACGGGCCGAAGGTGGACCCCGCACCGCACCAGCCCCACCAGGAGGTGGCGGGGCTGCTCCTGGCTGCAGGGGGCGGACGACGGATGGGCCGACCCAAGGCGCTGGTGGCCGACCCGCACGGCGGTACCTTCCTGGAGCGGGGACTGCGTGTCCTGCACGAGGCCGGGTGCTCGCCGGTCGTCGTCGTCCTCGGGGCAGGCGCCGACCAGGCCCGCCCACTCACGACGGGTGCGGGGTCGGGTCCTGCCGCTGACGTCGTGGTCGAGGCGACCGACTGGGCCACCGGGCAGAGCGCCTCGCTGCGCGCAG
The DNA here is from genome assembly GCA_963722015.1 of uncultured Actinomycetota bacterium. Lineage (GTDB taxonomy): Bacteria > Actinomycetota > Actinomycetes > Actinomycetales > Dermatophilaceae > Pedococcus. The sequence goes on from CAVRMT010000039.1 coordinate 39,100, forward strand.
GGCTGCGCGCGGTCGCTGCCACCGACGCCGACGCGGTGCTCGTCCTGCTGGTCGACCTGCCGGACGTCGGAGCCGCGGTCCTGACCCGGGTCCTGGCCGCGGCGCAGGGTGCGGGACCAGCGGGCCTGGCACGGGCGGCCTACGACGGGGTTCCCGGTCATCCCGTCCTGCTCGGGCGCGAGCACTGGGCGGCGGTCCTGGACGGGGCCACCGGCGACCGTGGGGCACGCGACCACCTCGCGGCCCACCCGCACGAGGTCGTCGAGTGCGGCGACCTCGCGACCGGTCGTGATGCCGACACCCCGGCCGACCTCACCTGAGCGACGGCTGCGGGGCGGGGCCGGTCCTCGACCGGCCGACCCGTACCTCGCGGGGTCGACGCGCGCCCCCGACCGCGCCGACGGCGGCTCTGGTCGTCGATACCTCGGCGTTCCCCTTTCGGTTCCGGGCCACGTGCGTGATGATCGGGGCATGGAGCCACGGGAGGCCTTTGCGTCGGCCGCGGAGCTGTCACGTGGTCTGGGCGGGACCGGGTACCTCGCCGACGCCTCCCTCGCCACGGTCGCGTGGCTCGCCCTGCGCCTGCAGCGTCCGCTGCTCCTGGAGGGGGAGCCCGGGACCGGCAAGACGGCGCTCGCGGAGGCCGTCGCCGAGACCCTGGACCTGCCGCTAATCCGGCTGCAGTGCTACGAGGGGATCGATGCGACCCAGGCCCTCTACGACTGGGACTTCCCCCGCCAGATCCTGCACCTTCGCGCCATCGAGGCCGTCGCGCCCGACCGGGCCCGCGACGTCGCCGAGGTCGAGGACCAGCTGTTCGACCAGCGCTTCCTGCTCGCCCGCCCCGTGCTGCGGGCCCTGCGCGAGTCACCCGCCGTGCTGCTCATCGACGAGATCGACCGGGCCGACGACGAGTTCGAGGCGTTCCTGCTCGAGGTGCTCTCGACGTGGCAGGTGACCATCCCGGAGCTCGGCACGGTGTCCGCGGCGACGCCGCCCGTCGTGGTCCTCACGTCCAACCGCACCCGCGAGCTGCATGACGCCCTCAAGCGCCGGTGCCTCTACCACTGGATCGACCACCCCAGCCTGCAGCGCGAGCTGGAGATCGTCCGCAGCCGCGCACCAGAGGTCTCCGAAGCCCTTGCGGCGCAGGTCGTCTCGACGGTCCAGGTGCTGCGCAGGGACCATGACCTCATCAAACCTCCGGGTGTGGCCGAGACCCTCGACTGGGCCCGCGCGCTGCACGAGCTCGGCAGCGCCAGCCTCGACCTCGAGACCGCCTCGGCCACCCTCGGTGTCGCGGTGAAGTACCGCGAGGACTCCGAGCGGGTCCGCGCGGCCCTCGATCGGATCCTCACGTCGTGAGCCACCCCGAGACCCCGACCGCGACCAGGGCGGCACCCGACGCCGTGCTGCTGGGTTTCGCGCGGGCGCTGCGGGCCGCCGGGGTGGCCGTGACCGCCGACCGCGAGCGCACCTACCTCGAGGCGGTCGCCGAGGTCGGTCTGATGGACCCGGCGGGGGTCTACTGGGCCGGGCGGGCGACCCTCTGCTCGTCACCGGCCGACCTCGAGCGGCACGACCAGGTGTATGCCGCGTGGTTCGGCCTCGAGCAGGTGGGGTCCCGGCCGCGGCGGGGGACCTCGCCGACGATGGCGATGGCGCCGTTGGAGGGTGACGGCGGTGTGGGGCAGGAGCAGGACCGAGACACGATCCGCGCGCGGGCGAGCGCGACCGAGGTGCTGCGGCACCGGGACATCGCCACGCTCGGCAGCGCCGACCGGGCCAGGCTCGCGGCTCTGTTCGCCGCGCTGCGCCCCCGGGCTCCCCGCCGCCCCGCTCACCGCGCCACCCCCGCCGCCCGGGGGCAGGTCGACGCCCGACGCACCCTGCGTGACCAGCTGCGCCGGATGGGCGAACCCGGACCGATCGCCTGGCGGCGGCGTGGGACGCGACCGCGCCGGGTCGTCCTGCTCGTGGACGTCTCGGGGTCGATGAGCGCCTACGCCGACGCACTCCTGCGGCTCGCGCACACCTACGCCGCCACCGGCCTGCCCGTCGAGGTCTTCACCCTGGGCACCCGGCTGACCCACGTCACGCGCCCGTTGCGGCAGCGCGACCCCGAACGCGCCCTGGTGGCCTGTGGCAGCACCGTCCCCGACTGGTCCGGTGGCACCCGTTTGGCCCAGGGGGTCAAGGTGTTCCTCGACCGCTGGGGACGGCGCGGCATGGCCCGCGGCGCCGTCGTCGTGGTCTTCAGCGACGGCTGGGAGCGCGACTCGCCCGAGGCGCTCGGGGAGCAGGTGCGCCGGCTGCGGTCCCTGGCCCACCGCGTGGTGTGGGTGAACCCCCACCGCGGCAAGGCGGGGTATGCCGCCGTGCAGCAGGGCATCGTGGCGGTCCTGCCGCACATCGACGACTTCGTCGCCGGGCACTCCATGGCTGCCTTCGAGGAGCTGGTGGAGGTGGTGGCCCGTGCGTGAGGTGATGCCCGAGCTGGTCCAGTGGTGGCGCGCAGGCGCCACGACCGGTGTCTCCACCGTGGTCGCGACGTGGCGTTCTGCCCCGCGCCCGGCCGGCGCGTCGATGCTCGTAGGCCCCGGCGGTGAGGCCGTCGGGTCGGTGTCCGGTGGCTGCGTCGAGGGCGCGGTCTACGAGCTCGCCTCGACGGTGGTCGCCGAGGGCGTGCCCGTCCTGCAGCGCTACGGCGTCAGCGACGACGACGCCTACTCCGTCGGCCTGACCTGCGGAGGGATCCTCGACGTGTTCGTCGAGTCGGTGAGCCGGGAGTCCTTCCCCGAGCTCGGTGAGGTCGCCGAGGACGTGGAGGCCGGGCGTCCCGTCGCGGTCGCGACCGTCATCGAGCACCCCGAGCCGGCGTGGCTGGGCCGCCGCCTGGTCGTGCGGCCCGAAGGTTCGCAGGCGGGGGACTGCGGCTCGCTGGGCTCTGCCCGCGCCGACGACGCTGTCACCGACGACGTGCGCGGGCTGCTCGCCTCCGGTCGCACCGAGACCCTGACCTACGGCCCTGACGGTGAGCGGCGCGGCGAGGGGATGCGGGTCTTCGTGTCCTCGTTCGCCCCACGCCCGCGGATGCTCGTCTTCGGTGCCATCGACTTCGCCGCCGCCGTCGCGCACATGGGCCACTTCCTGGGCTATGAGGTGACCGTCGTCGACGCCCGGCCGGTGTTCGCCACGACGAGCCGCTTCCCGTCGGCCGACGAGGTGGTCGTGCAGTGGCCGCACCGCTACCTCGAGGCCGAGCGCGACGCCGGCCGCCTCGACGGGCGCACCGTGGTCTGCGTGCTCACCCACGACCCGAAGTTCGACGTCCCCGTCCTGGAGATCGCGCTGCGACTGCCCGAGGCGGCGTACGTCGGGGCGATGGGCTCGCGCCGTACGCACGAGGACCGGATGGCACGGCTGCGTGAGGCCGGCCTCAGCGAGGCCGAGCTGGACCGCCTGTCCAGCCCCATCGGGCTCGACCTCGGCGCTCGTACGCCGCAGGAGACGGCGGTGAGCATCGCGGCCGAGATCGTCGCCCTGCAATGGGGTGGGCGCGGTGACCGGCTGGCCCACCGCGAGGGCCCCATCCACCACCACGGACCGGGGCCGCACGAGCCCGGGGCGGTGCCAGGGGCCGAAGGGGCGTCGGCTGCCGCGTCGACCCACGCAGGGGGTGGGGCCGGGGACTAGCCGGGCTGGACGGTGGGCAGCGCAGGGCAAGGCATCAAGAGATCCGAAGAGGCACCGGCAGGTGCAGCTCGAACACAAAGGAGTGTTGGATGACCCGCATCAACGTCACGGTCGACGGAGTCGGCTACGAGGACGAGGTGGAGCCGCGCACGCTGCTGGTCCACTACCTGAGGGAGAGCCTGGGCAAGACCGGCACGGTCGTCGGCTGCGACACGAGCAACTGCGGGGCGTGCACGGTGCACCTCGACGGACGCAGCGTGAAGTCCTGCAACGTGCTGGCGGTCCAGGCCGACGGCCACGAGGTGACCACGATCGAGGGCCTCGCCCAGGACGGCGAGCTGCACCCGATGCAGCAGGCGTTCCACAACTGCCACGCCCTCCAGTGCGGCTACTGCACCCCCGGCATGATCATGCAGGCGATCGACGTCCTGAACGAGAACCCCGACCCCTCCGAGGAGCAGATCCGCGTCGGGCTCGAGGGCAACCTGTGCCGGTGCACCGGCTACCACAACATCGTCAAGGCCGTGCAGGAAGCCGCCGGTGCCAAGGAAGGTGCCCAGTCATGACCGCCGTCGACGACCGCCCCACGACCGAGATCGGCTCTGCGCGCAAGCGCAAGGAGGACCAGCGGCTCATCACGGGCCGCACCAAGTGGACCGACAACATCCAGCTCCAGGGGATGCAGCACCTCGCCATGGTGCGGAGCCCGCACGCCCACGCCATGATCACCGCGATCGACACCAGCGCAGCCAAGGCGGCCCCCGGTGTCTCGGCCGTGCTCACCGGTGAGGACGTCAAGGACATCCAGGGCTCACTGCCCAACGCCTGGCCGATCACGGCGGACCAGAAGGCGCCGCCGCACCCGTCCATCGCCGTCGACCGGGTGGCGTTCGCCGGGGAGATCGTCGCGGTCGTCATCGCTCGGTCCGCCCGGGCCGCCCGGGACGCCGCCGAGCTGGTGGACGTCGACTACGACGAGCTGCCCGCAGCACTGGACCTCAGGGAGTCGGCGCAGGACAAGGTCCTCGCCCACCCCGACCTCGGCACCAACAAGAGCGCCTTCTGGCAGTTCGACTCCGCCGACGCGGGGACCGGCAGCGCCGTGGACGACGCGATCGAGACCGCCCGCAGGGACGGCATCGTGATCGAGCGCGAGTACCACCAGCAGCGGCTCATCCCAGCATTCATGGAGCCGCGTTCGTTCGTCTGCGACCCCACCGGTGAGCAGCTGACGATCTGGTCGTCGACGCAGGTGCCGCACTTCGTCCGCATCTTCACCGCAGCGACGCTCGGCATCCCTGAGGGCAAGGTCCGCGTGATCGCCCCGGACGTGGGCGGCGGCTTCGGCGGCAAGCTCCAGTACACCCCGGAGGAGGTGATCGTGGTCCTCGCGGCGCAGAAGATCGGCAAGCCATGCAAGTACACCGAGACCCGCAGCGAGTCCCTGGTTGCGGGCCACCACGGCCGGGCGCAGTGGCAGACGCTGACCCTGGCCGCCACCAAGGACGGAACGGTCACCGGGCTCAAAGTCGACCTGCTCGCCGACATGGGCGCCTACCTCGGCCTCGTGACCAGCGGTGTGCCGATCCTGGGCGCGTTCATGTACAACGCCATCTACAAGTTCCCGGCCTACCAGTTCAACTGCACGAACGTCTTCACCAACAAGACGTGGACCGACGCCTACCGGGGCGCCGGCCGACCCGAGGCGACCTTCGCCATCGAGCGGCTCATGGACGAGCTGGCGGCCGAGGTCGGTGTCGACCCCCTGGAGATCCGTGAGAAGAACTGGATCAAGCACGAGGAGTTCCCGTTCACCTCCGTGTGCGGGCTGGAGTACGACTCCGGCAACTACGAGGCGGCGACGGCGCGGGCCAAGGAGCTGTTCGACTACGACGGCCTGCGGCGCGAGCAGCAGCAGCGGCGCGACAGCTCGGACCGCGTCCAGCTGGGGATCGGCGTCTCGACGTTCACCGAGATGTGCGGCCTGGCGCCGTCCAGGGTCCTCGGCAGCCTCTCGTATGCCGCGGGTGGCTGGGAGCACGCCGAGGTACGGATGCTCCCGACCGGCAAGGTCGAGGTCGTCACCGGCGCCAGCGCCCACGGCCAGGGCCACGAGACGGCCTGGAGCCAGATCGTGGCAGACCGCCTCGGGATCCCGTTCGACGACATCGAGGTCCTGCACGGTGACACCCAGGTCGCGCCGCGCGGCCTGGACACCTACGGATCGCGAT
>CAVRMT010000040.1:0-6707 GCA_963722015.1 uncultured Actinomycetota bacterium
TCGGCACCCCGGCGGCACCCGAGGCGTCCGACGAGGCAGCGGCAGCGCCGGCGGGGGAGGCGGAGCCGCGGCCGGTCGCCGGCGCCGACTCCACGGATGCGGCGCCGACGGCGGCGCCCGGCAGCGGGAGTCCGGCTCCGGTCCCGGCTTCCCCGGCGGCGGCGCGCACCCCCACCCCCGCCAGGGAGTCCGAGGCGCTCGACCTGGGCACCGCCGTGCTGCCGGTCGTGCTGAAGTCCTACGCCACGCAGATCGCCGCGGGCGTGGTGGCCCTGCTGGCCGCCTTCGGGCTGGTCCGGTGGTGCCGGCGCAAGGGCTGAGCGCGCCGTACACAGCGCAGGAGGGGCTCCGCCGCGAGGTGGGGCCCCTCCTCGAGTCGCACCCGACCGGTTTCGCCTCACCTACGCTGGGCCCATGAGCGAGCCCACCGTCGTCGTCCTCAACGGCCCCAACCTCAACCTGCTCGGCGAGCGCGAGCCCGAGGTCTACGGCCGCGACACCCTCGCCGACGTGGAGGCGCTGTGCCGCAAGGCCGCCGGCGAGGCGGGCCTGCGCGTCGACTTCCGCCAGAGCAACCACGAGGGCGTCCTCATCGACGCGGTCCACGAGACGCGGACGTCCGCGGTCGGGTTCGTCGTCAACGCCGCAGCCCTGACGCACACCTCGATCGCCCTGCGCGACGCCCTGGCGACGGTCACCGCGCCGGTCATCGAGGTGCACCTGTCGAACGTCCACGCCCGTGAGGCGTTCAGGCACCACTCCTACCTCTCGGACCTCGCCACGGCGGTCATCGTGGGTTGTGGTCCCAGCGGCTACTCCTACGCGGTCGCACACGTCGCCGAGCTGCTGCGCAGGCGTGCCTGACCCCCGGGCGGGGACGGGTCATCAGGCTTCCCGCTGAGCCCGGCGCCCGCACCGTCCAGGGGGTCCGGCCCAGCCACGGAACAGGCCGCCGAACGATGCTGCCCGACGCGCCATACCGGCGCCGGGCACTCGATTTTCGGTCCGGGCACCGGAGCGTGTAGTCTCACCGTCGCACTTCCGCGCGGCTCTGCGAGCCCCGGCGTGCAGGCCCCCTTAGCTCAGTCGGTAGAGCGTTTCCATGGTAAGGAAAAGGTCGTCGGTTCGATTCCGACAGGGGGCTCTGGGAGAGGCGCCGCAAGGTGCTGCACCCCATGGCGGGGTAGCTCAGCTGGTTAGAGCGCACGACTCATAATCGTGAGGTCGCGGGATCGAGCCCCGCTCCCGCTACAACCGCGATTTCGGGATCAGCCCGAGTTCGCGTAGCCTGATGTGTCGCCGCCTGATGTTGCCCGATGGCATGGTGCGGCCCACCTACATCACCACCATCAGTTCCGAGAGCAGGTTGCCCCGTGGCTAGCAAGAGCGCAGACGTCCGCCCCAAGATCACCTTGGCGTGCGTGGATTGCAAGGAGCGCAACTACATCACCAAGAAGAACCGTCGGAACAACCCCGACCGCCTGGAGATGAAGAAGTTCTGCCCGCGCGACAAGAAGCACACGGTCCACCGCGAGACCCGCTGACCCCACGCGCTTCGACAGCCGCCCCGGACGACAGTCCCCGGGCGGCTTTGTCGTGTCCCCGGCCTCGCACCCTAAGGTGGTGGCCATGGCCGTGAACGCAGACTTCGTGGGGCGCACCTACCCGCCCAGTGGCCCGTATGCCGTGAGTGCGGAAGGCCTGGCCGCCTTCGCCTCCGCTGTGGGTTCGACCGACCCGGTGCACACCTCGGGCGAGGCGGCGCGGGCCGCCGGCTACGCCGACGTCATCGCCCCGCCGACCTTCGCCGTCACCATCGCCCAGCAGTGCGACGCGGTGTTCGTCCAGGACCCCGAGGCCGGGATCGACTACAGCCGGGTCGTCCACGGCGAGCAGCGCTTCGTGCACCACCGCCCCATCACCGCGGGCGACGAGGTCCTCGGCACCCTCACCGTCGACTCGGTGCGCGCGGCCGGGGGACACTCGATGGTCACCACGAGGACCGAGCTCACCACCACCGACGGCGAGGCGCTGTGCACCTCGACGTCCACCATCGTCATCCGGGGAGGGGAGTGAGCATGGCCGTGCGCACCCTGGCCGGCACCTCTGTCGGCGACACCATCGCGGCTCGGACCGTTGCGGTGGGCCGCGACAGCCTGGTGGCCTACGCCGACGCCTCCGGCGACCAGAACCCCATCCACCAGGACGAGGCCTTCGCGACCTCGGTCGGCCTGCCGGACGTCATCGCCCACGGCATGTGGACGTTGGGTGCCACCGGTGCCGTCGTCGAGGAGTGGGTCGGCGACGGCGGCAGGGTCCTCGAGCTCGGCTCCCGCTTCACCAAGCCCGTCGTCGTCCCCGAGGGTGGGGGAGCGATCGAGGTCGGTGGCGTCGTGAAGTCCGTGGACGAGCAGACCCGGCGCGCCACCGTCGAGATGACGGTCACCAGCGGCGGCGACAAGGTCCTCGGGCGCTGCCTGGCCGTCGTCCAGCTCGACTGACCACCGATGCGCGAAGAGCACGACGTCCCCCTGGCCGACCTGACGACGATGCGCGTCGGGGGTCCGGCGGCCCGCCTGGTCACCGCGACGACGACCGACGAGGTCGTCGACGCCGTCCGTGAGGTCGACGACGCCGACGAGCCGCTGCTGGTCATCTCCGGCGGCAGCAACATCGTGGTCACCGACGCCGGGTTCCCCGGCACGGTGGTGCGCGTCGCCTCCGAGGGCATCGAGGTCGAGTCGGCCGACCTGTGCGGCGGGGTCATGGTGCGGGTCGCGGCCGGTGTCCCCTGGGACGACCTCGTGGCGCGCGCGGTCGTCGAGGGCTGGTCCGGCATCGAGGCGATGTCCGGGATCCCCGGCGGCACCGGTGCGACACCGGTGCAGAATGTCGGCGCCTACGGTCAGGAGGTGGCCCAGACGATCGCGTCGGTCCGCGCCTGGGACCGCCACGAGCAACGCGTCCGCACCTTCGCCTCGCTGGACTGCGGCTTCACGTACCGCCACTCGATCTTCAAGGCCACGAGCCGGTTCGTCGTCCTCGACGTGCTGTTCCAGCTCGTCCCCAGCGAGCTCAGCCAACCGGTGGGGTATGCCGACCTCGCCCGCCAGCTCGACGTCGCCGTGGGCGACCGGGTCCCCCTGGCAGCGGCGCGCGAGGCGGTCCTGCAGCAACGCAGCAGGCGCGGCATGGTGCTCGACGCCGACGACCACGACACGTGGTCGTGTGGCTCGTTCTTCACCAACCCGATCCTGTCGGTGCCGCACTTCGCCGACCTCGAGGCACGCGCCGTGGCCCGCCTCGGCACCGACGGCCCGACGCCGCCACGCTTCGCCGACCCCGACGGCAACGTCAAGACGAGCGCCGGCTGGCTGATCGAGCAGGCCGGCTACGGCAAGGGGTTCAGCCTGCCGGGCAGCGCCGCGGCCGTCTCGGGCAAGCACAGCCTGGCCCTGACCAACCGTGGCGGGGCCACCGCGGCCGAGGTCGCCGGCCTCGCCCGCGCCGTCCGCGACGGGGTGCACGAGGCCTTCGGCGTCGTCCTGGTCAACGAGCCCGTCCTGGTAGGGCACGGCCTGTAGGACTCAGGCCGGTGCCGCCAGCCAGGCGTCGACCTCGGCCAGTGCGGCGTCCCGGACCGTCGCCGGCGCGCGGCTCGCCCGCAGCGAGCCCCGGGCCAGCTCGGCGAGCTCCTCGTCGGTGAACCCGAGCATCTCCCGGGCCGTGGCGTACTGGGCGGCCAACCGCGACCCGAACAGCAGGGGGTCGTCGGCGCCCAGGGCCACGGGGATGCCGTGCTCGACGATGGTGCGCAGCGGCACCTCGTCCGCGCCGGCGTAGACGCCGAGGGCGATGTTGCTGCGCGGGCAGACCTCCAGCGCGACCCCGGACCGGGCGACCCGTTCGAGGACCCGCGGCTCCTCGACGCAGCGCACACCGTGCCCGATCCGGTCTGGCCCCACGGCATCGAGGGTGGCCTCGACGGCGGCGGGCCCGAGCAGCTCGCCGGCGTGGGGCACCAGGGCCAGGCCGGCGCGTCGGGCCAGGGCGAACGCGGGCGCGAAGTCGGCCGTCACGCCACGACGCTCGTCGTTGCTCAGGCCGAAGCCCACGACGGTGCCGGGGCCGTCCCCGGCGTACTGCACGGCCAGTCGGGCCAGGGTCCGAGCGTCGAGGGGGTGCCGGATGCGGCTGGCCGCGACGATGACGGCGACACCGGTGGCCTCCTCGCGCGAGGCCGCCGCGGCCTCGTCGAGGATGATCTCCAGGGCTGGGGTGATCCCGCCGACGAACGGCGCGTACGACGTGGGGTCGACCTGGATCTCCAGCCAGCGCGAGCCCTCGGCGGCGTCGTCCCGGGCGGCCTCGCGGACGATGCGCCGCAGGTCGTCCTCGTCGCGCACGCAGGCGCGAGCCGCGTCATACAGCCGCTGGAAGCGGAACCACCCACGCTCGTCGCGGGCGCTCAGCTGCGGGGGCCACCCACTGGTGAGCGCCTCGGGGAGGCCAAGGTCGTGCTTGGCGGCGAGCTCGCGCAGCGTCTGGACCCGCATCGACCCGGTGAAGTGCAGGTGCAGGTGCGCCTTCGGGAGGGACTCGACCGGGCGGGGCATGCGGTGCATTCTGGCAGCGCGGTGGACAGGCAGAGGCGCCGACCCACGGGGGCGGCGCCTCTGCCCGGACACAGGGGGTCGGTCGGCGGTCAGCCGTTGTCGATGACGTGCATGGCCTGCTCCTCGGGGCTGAGGTCGTCGGCGCCGGCGCTGCCCTCGTCACCGAGCAGCTCGGGCTCGACGTCCTCGCGCCCACCCTCGTCGGGGTCGGTCAGCGTCCCCGCCCGGGTGTCGCCCACCTCCGCATCGCCCAGGAAGTCCTGGTCGGCCGGGATGCTGTCGGGGTCGTCCCCTCCGAGGCGCGGCGCCTCGTCCAGGCCGCTCTCGTTGTCGGGGGCGCCGTACGCGGAGTCGGGGTCGGGGACCTCCTGCATGACGCGCTGCTCGATGCTCTCGTCCAGACCTTGCTCGGTGGCCGTCGTGCCCCACTCGGTGTTGCGCGGCTGCTGGTCGGGTGGGGACCACGGCTCGTTGTCGCCTTCGCTGGCGTCCAGGAGCCCCTTCTGGCCGCTGCCGGCGTCGACGGAGTCGTCCACGCTGTAGCTGCCGAGGTCGTCCTCGATGCTTTCGGTACCGGGCTGATCGCTCATGCCTCCACCCTGCGGCAGCGACGAGGGCACCGCAAGGCCAGGGGCTTTTCGGCGGGAGGAGTGCCGCGGGACTCAGTCAGGGGTGGGCTTGGTCAGGCGCGGGGCTCGCCGACGGCCTGCTCGGCGGCCGCGAGCAGGACGCAGGTCGCGACCGCCTCCATGGCCTGCGTGACCTGGTCCAGCGGCGGGAAGGTCGGGGCGAGGCGGATGTTGCGATTGCGGGGGTCGTTGCCGAGGGGGAAGGACGAACCTGCCGGCGTCAGCGCGATCCCGGCTTCCTTGGCGAGCTGGACCACGCGGGAGGCGGTGCCGTCCACGACGTCCAGGCTGACGAAGTAGCCGCCGGTCGGCCGGGTCCAGGTGGCCACGCCGAGACCCTCGAGGCGCTCGGTGAGGACCCGCTGCACCTGCGCGAACTTCGGCGCGATGATCTCCCGGTGCTTGACCATGTGGTCGCGCACCCCCTGGGGTGAGCCGAAGAACTGGACGTGCCGGAGCTGGTTGACCTTGTCGGGACCGATCGAACCCTTGCCGAGGTGCCCCAGGTACCACTGCACGTTCTCGACCGACGCCGCGAGGAACGCCACACCGGCCCCGGCCCAGGTGATCTTGGACGTGGAGGCAAACATCACCGGGCGGTGGGGGTGGCCGGAGGCAGCCGCGAGGCTGAGGATGTCGGCGCTCTTGGCCTCGTCCCGGGTGAGGTGGTGCAGGGCGTAGGCGTTGTCCCAGAAGATCTTGAAGTCGGGCGCCGCCGTCGGCATCGACGCGAGCCGGGCCGCGACCTCCTGGGAGACCACCGACCCGGAGGGGTTGGCGTAGGTCGGCACGACCCACATGCCCTTGATGGTCGGGTCGGTGGCCACCAGTGCTGCGATCGCCTCGGCGTCCGGGCCGTCGTCGTGCATGGGAACGGTGAGCATCTCGATGCCGAAGGACTGCAGCAGCGTGAAGTGCCGGTCGTACCCGGGCACGGGGCAGATGAAGGTGACCTTCTCCTCCTGGCTCCACGGCCGGGGGGAGTCGACCCCGCCGTGCAGCAGCAGGTCGACCAGGGTGTCCTTCATCATCGACAGGCTGGAGTTGCCTCCGGCCACGAGCTGCTCAGGGGCGACCCACAGCAGCTCGGCGAACATCTCCCGCAGCTCCTTGAGGCCCTCGAGCCCGCCGTAGTTGCGGGTGTCGGTGCCGGCGGCGTCGGTGAACCCCTCGGGAAGCCTCAGCAGGTCGTTGGCGAGGTCGAGCTGCTCGCTGGCCGGCTTGCCGCGCGTCAGGTCCAGCTTGAGCCCGCGCTGCTTGAGGGCGGCATACGCCTCCTGCTGCTCCCGGACGAACGACGCGAGGTTGTCGGCGGAGCGCTCGGCGAGGGGGGTGGGGCGGCTGGTGGCAGTCTGCTCGGTCACCCCGCCATCGTCCCAGAGCGCCGCCGTGCCACGCAGTGGGCGTCCGTATGGCGCACAGCGGGCGAGGCGGCGGGGAGCGAGTTCGCATTCCGAGCGTC
>CAVRMT010000041.1:0-50596 GCA_963722015.1 uncultured Actinomycetota bacterium
CGCGTCCGCCCACGGCGAACATGAGCCGACCCTGCTCAGGGAGGGGAACAGGCGCGCGCGCACGGGCGTTCCCCGAACAAGCGTCACGAGCCGGCCGAAATCGTCCCGATCGGGTATCGGTCGGCGGAAGGCGCGCGCGAGGCACGTGTCGCACGGATACCATCGAGGGTGATCTCGATAGGCAGGAGCAGAAGAGATGTTTGAACGGTTCACCGACCGGGCCCGTCGGGTTGTGGTGCTCGCGCAGGAAGAAGCGCGCATGCTCAACCACAACTACATCGGCACGGAGCACATCCTGCTCGGCCTCATCCACGAGGGTGAAGGCGTCGCCTCCAAGGCTCTCGAGAGCCTCGGCATCTCGCTGGAGTCGGTTCGCGAGCAGGTCCAGGAGATCATCGGCCAGGGCCAGCAGGCGCCCAGCGGCCACATCCCCTTCACGCCCCGGGCGAAGAAGGTCCTCGAGCTCAGCCTGCGCGAGGCGCTGCAGCTCGGCCACAACTACATCGGCACCGAGCACATCCTGCTCGGGCTCATCCGTGAGGGTGAGGGCGTCGCCGCGCAGGTCCTCGTCAAGCTCGGGGCCGACCTCAACCGGGTGCGCCAGCAGGTCATCCAGCTGATCTCGGGCTACCAGGGCAAGGAAGGCCAGGCCGCCGGCGTCGGCGGCGGCGTCCAGCAGGAGGGCACCCCCGCCGGGTCGCTCGTGCTCGACCAGTTCGGCCGCAACCTGACGATGGCGGCCCGCGAGGGCAAGCTCGACCCGGTCATCGGGCGCGAGAAGGAGATCGAACGGGTCATGCAGGTGCTGTCCCGTCGCACCAAGAACAACCCGGTGCTCATCGGCGAGCCCGGCGTCGGCAAGACCGCCGTCGTCGAGGGCCTGGCGCAGGACATCGTCAAGGGCGAGGTGCCCGAGACCCTCAAGGACAAGCAGCTCTACACCCTCGACCTCGGCGCGCTCGTGGCCGGCAGCCGTTACCGCGGTGACTTCGAGGAGCGGCTGAAGAAGGTCCTCAAGGAGATCCGCACCCGCGGCGACATCATCTTGTTCATCGACGAGATCCACACCCTGGTGGGTGCGGGTGCCGCCGAGGGCGCGATCGACGCCGCCAGCATCCTCAAGCCGATGCTGGCCCGGGGCGAGCTGCAGACCATCGGTGCCACGACCCTGGACGAGTACCGCAAGCACATCGAGAAGGACTCGGCGCTCGAGCGCCGCTTCCAGCCGATCCAGGTCGCCGAGCCCACGCTCAGCCACGCGATCGAGATCCTCAAGGGCCTGCGCGACCGCTACGAGGCGCACCACCGCGTGTCCATCACGGACGCGGCGCTGGTCTCCGCGGCCAACCTCGCCGACCGCTACATCAACGACCGGTTCCTGCCGGACAAGGCGATCGACCTCATCGACGAGGCGGGCGCGCGACTGCGCATCCGCCGGATGACGGCGCCGCCGGACCTGCGGGAGTTCGACGAGAAGATCGCCGCCGTGCGCCTGGAGAAGGAGTCGGCCATCGACGGCCAGGACTTCGAGAAGGCTGCCAGCCTGCGCGACGACGAGAAGAAGCTGCTCGCCCAGAAGGCCGAGCGCGAGGCGCAGTGGAAGTCCGGCGACATGGACGTCGTGGCCGAGGTCGACGAGGAGCTCATCGCCGAGGTTCTGGCGGCCAGCACCGGCATCCCGGTCTTCAAGCTCACCGAGGAGGAGTCCTCACGGCTGCTCCACATGGAGGACGAGCTGCACAAGCGCGTGGTCGGCATGGACGACGCCATCAAGGCGATGTCCCAGGCGATCCGGCGCACCCGTGCCGGCCTGAAGGACCCGCGTCGTCCCGGTGGCTCGTTCATCTTCGCCGGTCCGACCGGCGTCGGTAAGACCGAGCTCGCCAAGACGCTGGCCGAGTTCCTGTTCGGTGACGAGGACAGCCTCATCCAGCTCGACATGAGCGAGTTCTCCGAGAAGCACACCGTGTCACGGCTGTTCGGTTCGCCTCCCGGCTACGTCGGCTACGAAGAGGGTGGCCAGCTCACCGAGAAGGTGCGCCGCAAGCCGTTCTCCGTGGTGCTGTTCGACGAGGTCGAGAAGGCCCACCCGGACATCTTCAACACGCTGCTGCAGGTGCTCGAGGACGGCCGGCTCACCGACTCCCAGGGTCGGATGGTCGACTTCAAGAACACCGTCATCATCATGACGACCAACCTCGGCACGCGGGACATCTCCAAGGGCTCGCTCGGCTTCTCGGCCGGTGCGGAGACCCGCAGCGACTACGACCGCATGAAGAACAAGGTGACGGACGAGCTCAAGCAGCACTTCCGTCCCGAGTTCCTCAACCGCGTGGACGACATCATCGTCTTCCCCCAGCTCACGCAGGACGAGATCGTCCAGATCGTCGACCTCGAGATCGCCAAGCTGGACAAGCGGCTCAAGGACAAGGACATGGGCATCGAGCTCACGACCGAGGCCAAGAACGTGCTGGCCAAGAAGGGCTACGACCCCGTGCTCGGTGCGCGACCGCTGCGTCGCACCATCCAGCGCGAGATCGAGGACGTCCTGTCCGAGAAGATCCTGTACGGCGAGCTCAAGGCCGGCGAGCTCGTGCTCGTCAACGCCGAGGGCGAGGGCAAGGCGGCGAAGTTCACCTTCGTCGGCACCCCGCACCCGAGCGGGCTCGAGCTCCCGATCGTGGAGACCGTGGGCGACTCCTCGGAGTGAGCACCGGTATGGCGCGAGGGTGACCTCGCGCCATACCCCACCCTCGCCCCACCTCACCGCCGGAGGGCGGCACCCGCACCGGGTGCCGCCCTCCGGCGTTCGGTGCGCGGGGACGCGCGGGGGGTCGGCTCAGCTCAGGCGGTCGAGCATCTCGCGCATGTAGCCGATCTGCACCGACTGGGTCACGTGGATCTCGTCGCCGAGCTGGGTGACGACCTCGTCGGTGCCGTCGCGGTGCTGCTGGACGACCATCGCCACGGCGCCCTGGTGGTGGGCGATCATGAGCTGCAGCCAGAGGGTGTCGGCGCTGGGGCCGCTGACTTGGGCGAGCTGGGTGAGCTGGGCCGGCGACGCCATGCCGGGCATGTCCGCGTGGTCGTGGTTCGCTCCGGCGCCGTACTCGGGGTTGGCAGCCTGCGGCGGCACGCGCTCGTCGTTCGCCCTGAGCCACTTGGCCATCGCGTCGATCTCGGGACGCTGCTCGTCGGAGATCCGCGCGGCGAGCGCCTTCACCTGGGTGTCGGCGAGGCGGTCCTGGACCAGCGAGACCATGACGATCGCCTGCGCGTGGTGGACGATCATGTCCTGCATGAAGCGCACGTCCGCCTCGAGGACCTTGGCCCTGGGCGGGGGAAGCGCGGCCGAACCGCTCAGGGAGGTGTTGGGCTCACCGGGGGAGCCGGGCTGGAGCACCGGGGCGGTCGGCGAGGTGGCGGTGACCGTCGGGGCGCCGGAGTCCTGCGAGCACCCGGTCAGGATGAGGGCCAGGGCGACAGCCAGGCCCGCGGTCGCCCTGGCCGGGGACCTGCGGGCGCGGCGGTGGCCCTGGGGGCGCTGGTTGCTCACCGCCTCACCTTAACCGCAACTTTTTACCGAAAGCAGGACGTTGCCTGCTTGTGGTGGCGAGGCAAAGAGGTGCAGGGTGCCTAGATCGTTGTGATTCCGACGCTGATGGGGTGCCGGAGCCGACGCCTCCACGGCAGGAGCCTGCGAGATGAGAATGCGTCACACAGTGCTGGCCACGGCTGTTGCACTAGCCCTCACCGTCCCCGCGACTGCGGCGTACGCCGCGGATGGGGTCGGCAAGTCCGGCACCCAGCTCGGACCGGACGAGATCGGGCGCAGCCAGAACGTCGAGCACCTCGTCAACCTCCCGAGCAGCGGCCCCCTCGCGGGCGCGACGGGGAGCGACCTGACCTTCCAGGACGACATGGCGTTCGTCGGCAACTACAACGGGTTCGTCATCTACGACGTGACCCGGCCCGACAAGCCCCGCATGGTCGCCCAGGTCAACTGCCCCGGCGCCCAGAACGACATCACCGTCTCGGGTGACCTGCTCTACCTGTCCACCGACTCCTCGCGCAACGACGACTCGTGCTCGTCGCAGCCTCAGTCCGCGACGATCGAGAGCTCGTGGGAGGGCATCAAGATCTTCGACATCTCCGACGTGAAGAACCCCCGCTACATCAAGTCGGTGGAGACCTCGTGCGGCTCGCACACGCACACACTGATCCCCGGCAAGTCGATGGACTACCTCTACGTCTCCAGCTACTCGCCGAACGAGCTGTACCCCGACTGCAAGCCCCCGCACGACTCGATCTCGATCGTCGGGGTGCCGAAGGAGCACCCGACGCGGGCCCGCGTCGTGGCCGAGCCGAACCTGTTCCCCGACGGCGGCTACACCAACACCTCGGGCTGCCACGACATCACCGTCCTCCCGGCCCGCAACATCGCGGCCGGTGCCTGCATGGGTGACGGGATCATCATGGACATCAAGAACCCGGTGAAGCCCAAGGTGATCGAGCGGGTCAGGGACACCACGAACTTCGCGTTCTGGCACTCTGCCACGTTCAACAATGACGCCACGAAGGTCGTCTTCACCGACGAGCTCGGCGGTGGCGGCGCGGCCACCTGCAACGCGTCCATCGGTCCGAACCGCGGTGCCAACGGCATCTACGACCTGAGCGCGGACCGCAAGCTCACCTTCCGGTCGTACTACAAGATCCCGCGCCACCAGTTCGACTCCGAGAACTGCGTCGCTCACAACGGCTCGCTCATCCCGGTCAAGGGCCGCGACGTCATGGTGCAGTCCTGGTACATGGGTGGCACGAGCTTCTGGGACTTCACCGACAGCTCCAACCCCAAGGAGATCGGCTACTTCGAGCGCGGACCGGCCGGTCCCGCCGGCGGCGGCGGTGGAACGTGGTCGTCGTACTACTACAACGGGCACGTCTACTCCTCCGACATCGGCAAGGGCTTCGACGTCCTGCGGATCACGGACCGGTCCCTGAGCAAGGCGGCCAAGGTCAAGATGGACCAGCTCAACGTGCAGACCCAGCCGATCTACAAGGTCAAGTAGGGCAGGACCGGGCGGCCGCGTGCCCGGCGACCACGGTGGTCCGGACCCTCACGGGTCCGGGCCACCGTCGCGTCCCGGCCCCCGCCTGGGTCCGCGCCACATCGTGTCCGTACGCGCGCCTCGTCCTGCACGAACGGTATGGCGCCGCGCCGTACCCTGATGCGCGTGGTTCCTCCCCTGGCACGTGACTTCCTGCCCCGCCGTTCCCTGCTGCTCGGGCTCCTCGCCGCCCCGCTGACCCTGGCCGCGTGCACCAAGGCCGAGAAGAAGGCGGTCCCCGCGGCTCCTGCGGCCCCTGCGACCACGACCGCCACGACGGCCTCCGCGCCGCGCCGGCCCACGGTCACCGGCAAGGGACTGCCCTCGGACCTGCTCGCGGTGATGACCGCGGTGTACCTCGGCGGCAAGGTGCCGGCCTCGGGCCCCGTCGCCGCGTCGCTGGCCAAGCGGAAGGTCGGCGCAAAAGCGCTCGCCGTGACCGGGACCACCGGCAACTGGAAGGGCACGGCTGTCGCCACGGTGGTCCAGGGCAAGGACGTCACCCTGCTCGTCAAGGACCAGACGTGGAAGGTCGTCGGCGGGTGGTGGCCCTCGCTGAAGGTGGCCCGTCCGCCGGTCGCGACCATGCGCATCCTGGCGATCGGCTCCGACGCCCGGACCCCGGAGCCGGTGGAGAAGCGTCGCGCCGACGCGCTGCAGATCATCGGGGTGGACGCCAAGGGGGTCGGCGGGATCGTCGGCATCCCCCGCGACTCGTGGGTGCCGCTGTCCACCGGTGGCAACGGCAAGATCAACGCCGCCCTGGTGTTCGGTGGGGCCAAGGGCCAGGTCGCCACGGTGGCGAGGGCGACGGGGGTGCCGATCGACGGCTACGTCATCGCCGGGTTCAAGGGCTTCAAGGACATGGTCCGCGCCATCGGTGCCATCCCCTACGTCGCCGACCGGGCGCTGAAGAGCATCGACGGACTGCAGATCACCACGAAGGGCAACAACCTGCTCGACGCGCAGCGGGCGCTCGCCTTCGCCCGGGAGCGCAAGAACCTGCCCAACGGCGACTTCGGCCGCTCGGCCCACCAGGGCGAGCTGATCAAGGCCGGCATGGTCATGGCTCGCAGGCTCGGTCCGGCGCGACTGGCCGGTCTGCTCGGCAAGGTGGCGCCGCACCTGGGCACCGACCTGACCCCGGCAGAGGTGCTCAACCTGTCGGCCAGCGTCTTCCTCGGCACCTCCGCCTCGGCGCGCAGCACCGTCGTCCCCGGCTCGATCGGCATGCGCGAGAGCCAGTCGGTCGTCCTGCTCGGGGCGGCGGCGCGCCGCACCTTCACGGACCTCCGCGATGGTCGACTCGGTGCCTGAGTCCCTGCCCGAGTCCCCGCCCGAGTCCCTGCCCGGTTCCGGGCCGGGTGGGGTGGTCATCCGCCGCGCCCGCACCAGCGACATCCGCGCCATCCGCGAACTCGTGCGCCCGCATGCCGAGTCGCGCGTGCTGGTCTCCAAGGACGCCGTCACCTACTACGAGGCGGTCCAGCAGTTCCGGGTCGCCCAGGTCGGGGCCCGGGTGCTCGGTTGCGGTGCCCTGCACGTGATGTGGGAGGACCTGGCCGAGATCCGCACCCTGGCCGTGAGCCCGGAAGCCAAGGGCAAGGGTGTCGGGTCGCAGCTGCTCGACGTGTTGATGGCCGACGCCCGCGAGCTCGGGGTCAAGCGGTTGTTCTGCCTCACCTTCGAGGTGGACTTCTTCACCCGTCACGGCTTCGAGATCATCGAGGGCCAGGCCGTCGAGCCCGAGGTGTACGCCGAGCTGGTGCGCTCCTATGACGAGGGTGTGGCGGAGTTCCTCGACCTGGAGCGGGTCAAGCCCAACACCCTGGGCAACACCAGGATGCTCCTCACCCTCTGAGCCCTGCTGGCGTGGGTCAGTGCGCGGGCGCGGGGTGGCTGTACCGGCGGGTGATGCGGATGCGGACGGCGGCCGCGAGCACCACGACGAGCAGGCCGGCGATGACGCCGAAACCGAGCTGGGGGATCAGCGGCAGCGAGATGCCGATGGCGCCACCGATGACCCACGCCATCTGCAGGACCGTCTCGGACCACGCGAAGACGCGGGTGCGCACCCGCTCGTCGATGTCACGCTGCACCACGGCGTCGCTGCTCAGCTTGATCAGCTGGGCGGCCAGCCCTGCCACGAGCCCGAGCAGCAACAAGGTGGCCAGGGAGTAGAAGACCGCGGCGAGCAGGGCGGCCACGACATCGGCGATGAGCGCGACGGCGATGATGAGGTCGGGGCGGTGCCGGCGCAGGGTGTTGCCGACCACCGTGCCCAGGGCGTTGCCCGCACCGGCTGCCGCGACGACCAGCCCCAGGACCAGGGTGCCGCTGTGGCCGGGGATGGGGTGCTCACGCATGAGGAAGGCCATGAACAGGGTGAGGAAGCCGGTGAGCAGGCGTGCGCCGACCGCGCTGGTCAGCGCGACCAGCACCGGGGTGGGCAGGGCGGCGACCCGGGCGCGCAGCCGCTGCAGCAGTCCGGTCCGACCGTCCTCACGGCGTCGCCCGGTGAGGGGGCCGGTGTCCTCGATGTCGAGCTCGCCGATGCTCGAGTCCACGCGCGCGGGGAGCCGGATGGCGAGCACGGTGCCCACGACGTAGATGAGGAAGGCCAGTCGCAGGGACCACTCGGGGCCGACCTGGGCGGCGGCGCCGGCGAGGCCACCGCCGACGGCCATGCCAGCGACCCCGGCCAGGGCGTTGCGCGAGTTGGCGTTGACCAGGCTGAACCCCGGGGGCAGCAGGCGGGGCACCGCGGAGGCGCGGGTCACGCCATACGCCTTGGATGCCACGAGGCAGCCGAGGGCCGCAGGGAACAACCACGGTGAGTCGTTGGCGACCGCCCCCGCGAGCACCCAGCAGAGGAAGGCCCGCAGGGCCAGGGTCGTGCCCATCGCCCAGCGGCGCCCGTGCCGGAACCGGTCGAGCAGCGGCCCGATGAACGGTGCCAGCAGGGCGAAGGGTGCCATCGTGAGCAGCAGGAACTGCGCCACCTGGCCGCGCGCCTCGTCGGTGGGGATCGCGAAGATCGTGCCGGCCAGGCTGACGGTGAGGGCGGCGTCACCCGCAAGGTTGACGAAGTGCAGCTCGATGACCCGGGCGAGCCCGGTCTCCCCGGCACCCGAGGAGTTCGTGTAGGCGCGGGCGCGACGGGCCCCTGCCCTGCTGCCGCGTCCGGCCAGGCGGGCACCGGCCACGGTTCCGCGGCCGACCGCGCGGCCGGTGGCCGAGGCGCCGTGGCGCAGCGCGCCGGCGGCTCGGCGACGACCGTCGCGGCCTCGGCTGGAACCCCCCGGGGACGGGCTCATCTCAGGCCGTTCCCCGCGAGCCCGGCAGGCAGTAGAGGTCGCGTGCCAACGGTTCGACGAGGCCGTCCGCCACGAGGGAGTCGAGGCAGCGTTCGCGCTGGATGACGTTGTCGGACACCGCCTCGAGCGCGGTCCGCGGCACGGGCTCCGGGCTCTCGCGCAGCCGACGCAGGAGGGCTCCGCGCATCTGGCGGTCGGTGCCGGCCCAGGCCTGGCCGCGCCGCGGCGGTCCCACGTGGGCGGGCCGACCGGCCAGCTGCCACCGGCACAGGTCGCGGATGGG
Source organism: uncultured Actinomycetota bacterium (assembly GCA_963722015.1). GTDB lineage: Bacteria > Actinomycetota > Actinomycetes > Actinomycetales > Dermatophilaceae > Pedococcus. The sequence continues at coordinate 8,709 of CAVRMT010000041.1, forward strand.
GCAGTCGCCGCAACGGGGGGCGCGCGCGGTGCAGACCAGGGCCCCGAGCTCCATCACCGCGACGCTCCACGTGCGGGCCCGGTCGGGATCCATCGGCACCAGGCTCGTCGCCAGGGCGTGCTCGGTGCGCGTGGGTGAGGCGGCGGCGTGCTCCTCGCCGGTGACGGCACGCGCGATCACGCGGCGCACGTTGGTGTCGATGACCACCGTGCGCTCGCCGAAGGCGAAGGTGGCCACGGCGGCCGCGGTGTAGGCGCCGACACCGGGAAGGGTCGAGAGCTCGGCCTCGCTCATCGGCACCTTCCCGCCGTGCCGCTCGGTCATGGCGACGGCGGCGGAGTGCAGGCGCAGTGCCCGACGGGGGTAGCCGAGCCGGCCCCAGGCGCGCACTGCCTCTCCCGGCGCCTCAGCGGCGAGGTCTGCGGGCTCGGGCCAGCGTCGCACCCACTCGCGCCAGACGGGCAGGACCCGGGCGACCGGGGTCTGCTGGAGCATGACCTCGGAGACGAAGATCTCCCAGGCGCTGGCGGCGCTGTGCCGCCAGGGCAGGTCGCGCTGGGCACCGGCGTACCACTGCAGCACGCGCTCGTGGAGCAGCTCGGGTGCGGCGACCGTGGTCACACGTAGCGTTCGAGGATGCTCGACTCGGCGAGGCGCGACAGGCCCTCGCGGACGGCGCGCGCCCGGCCCTCGCCGACCCCCTCGACGTCCATGAGCTCCTCGAGGTTGGCGGCCAGGAGCTTCTGCAGGCTCCCGAAGTGGTCGACGAGCCGGTCCACGATCGCCCCGGGGAGGCGGGGGACCTTGCTGAGCAGGCGGTACCCGCACGGGCTGACGGCGGAGTCGAGGGCGTCGCCGCCGACGGCGAACCCGACGGCCTTGGCGCCGGCAGACAGGTCGAGCAGCTCGGTGGAGGTGAGCTCCTCCAGCGCCGCCATGGCCTGGTCCAGGGTCAGGCCACCGCGGCTGACGGGCAGGTAGTCGCGGATGACGAGCTCGCGGTCGTTGCCGAGGCCACCGGTGAGCTCCTCGAGCTGCAGGGTGAGCAGGCGGCCGTCCACACCGAGCTCGACGACGTACCCGGAGATCTCGTCACGGATCCGGCGCACCATCTCCAGGCGCTGCAGGACGCTCGCGACGTCACGGACCGTCACCAGGTCCTCGATCTCCAGCGCCGACAAGGTGCCGGTCACCTCGTCGAGGCGTGACTTGTAGCGCTCGAGGGTCTGCAGGGCCTGGTTGGCGCGGGACAAGATGGCCAGGGAGTCCTCGAGCACGTGGCGGCGGCCGTCGACGTAGAGGGCGACGATGCGCATCGACTGGCTCACCGAGACCACGGGGTAGCCGGTCTGCTTGGCGACGCGCTCGGCGGTGCGGTGGCGGGTGCCGGACTCGCTGGTCTCGATCGAGGGGTCGGGGACGAGCTGGGTGGCTGCGCGCAGGATGCGGGACACCTCCCGGTCGACGACGATCGCCCCGTCCATCTTGGCGAGCTCGCGCAGGCGGGTCGCCGAGAACTCGACATCGAGCGGGAAGCCGCCCGTGGCGAGGCTCTCGACGGTGCGGTCGTAGCCGAGGACGATCAGGGCGCCGGTGCGGCCGCGCAGGATGCGCTCGAGACCGTCACGCAGCTCGGTGCCCGGCGCCACTGCGGCGAGGGTCGCGCGGAGCGCGTCGTCCTCGCGAAGATCCACTGCTCAAACCCCTTGGTATGCCGCCGGTCCGGTGTGCCGCGAGTCTAACGGGGTGCGGGCTGCAGAGCGGAGTGCACCGCGCTGCGGATGTCGGGACACTCCACGACATCCATTCCGGCGGGCATGGGCCCGTTGCCCAGGACCCCGGCCGGGACGTAGGCCGTGCGGAAGCCCAGCCGGGCCGCCTCGGCCAGCCGCCGGGGGATGCCGGACACGGCCCGCAGCTCGCCGGCGAGCCCGAGCTCGCCGAACGCGATGGAGTGCTCCACCAGCGGGCGCTCCATGACCGAGCTGGCCACCGCGAGGGCGATCGCCAGGTCGGAGGCAGGCTCGGTGAGCCGGACCCCGCCGACCGTGGACAGGTACACGTCGGAGCTGCCGATGGGCGCACCGGCTCGCTTGGCCAGCACGGCGATGATCATGGCGACCCGGGCGGAGTCGAGGCCGCTCGTGGCCCGCCGGGGGGTCGGGATCTCGCTCTTGGCGACCAGCGCCTGGACCTCGGTCATCAAGGGGCGCCGGCCCTCGAGGGTGACCGTGACGCACGTGCCGGGGACCGTGAGCGTGCCCCGGGAGAGGAACAGACCGCTGGGGTCGGGCAGCCCGACGATGCCGACGTCGGAGAGCTCGAAGCAGCCGACCTCGTCGGTGGGGCCGTACCGGTTCTTCACGGCGCGCACGAGCCGCAGCTGGGAGTGGCGGTCGCCCTCGAACTGCACGACGACGTCCACGAGGTGCTCGAGCACCCGTGGACCGGCGATCGAGCCGTCCTTGGTGACGTGGCCGACCAGCAGGGCGGCGATACCGCGGGACTTGGCGACCTGGATGACGGAGGCGGCGACCTCGCGGACCTGGCTGACGTTCCCGGCCGCCCCCTCGACCTCGCCGCTGGAGATGGTCTGCACGGAGTCGATGACGACCAGGTCGGGCTTGATGGCCTCGATCTGGCCCAGCACCGTGGCCAGGTCGGTCTCCGAGGCGAGGTAGAGCGTCCGGGCCATCGCCTCGATGCGTTCGGCCCGCATGCGCACCTGGGCGGCGGACTCCTCACCACTGACGTAGAGGACGGTGCGGCCCTCGCCGGAGCGGGCTGCCCGCGCGGCGACGTCGAGCAGCAGGGTCGACTTGCCGATGCCTGGCTCGCCGGCGACGAGCACGACGGCACCGGGCACGAGTCCGCCACCGAGCACCCGGTCGAACTCGCCGACCCCGGTCGATCGGGCCTCGGCGCGGCGGACGTCGACCTCGCCGATGGGCAGCGCCGGGCGCTCGACCCGGGCCGCTGCGGTGGTGCGGACGGTGACCGCGCCGACCTCGCCGACCGTGCCCCAGGACTGGCACTCGCCGCAACGACCGACCCACTTGGCTGCGGTCCAGCCGCACTCCGAGCAGCGGTAACCGCTCGACTTCGTCGACGCCTTGGATGCCATGGGCGACAACCTACGTGGCAGCTCCGACAGGGGTCAGAAGCGGCGCCACCAGAGGTTGACGGCGTAGTCGACCCCGGTGCCCTCGTGCTCGGCCAGGATCCCCTCGGCCACGGTCCCGGGGAACTCGATCCCCACCACCGCCTCGAGGTCGGCCCGGGTGTCGAACTCCCAGCGGATCGTGAGGCGTTCGCGTGACCACCCCTGCCGACCCCAGAACCGTTCCACGGCCACGGCGTCGTAGGACGGGTAGGCGCGGGAGAACCAGTGCCCGAACGTCGAGCGCGTCGCGTCGTTGTCGAGGACGAACGCCGTCCCGCCGGGCCTGAGCACCCGTTCGAGCTCGCGCAGGCCGGGCTCGCACCCGGCGCCGAAGAAGTAGGCCCAGCGGGCGTGCGCGATGTCGGTGCTGTCGTCCGCGAGCGGCAGGGCCTGGGCCACGCCCTGCGCGACCGTCACCCGCGCCATACCGGCGGTGCGCGCCCTGGCCATGGCCTCCAGTGGCGGGTGGGGTTCGACCCCGAGCACGCTCGCGCACCCCAGCTCGACGAACCGTGGCAGGTGGAAGCCTGTGCCGCAGCCGATGTCGACCAGGTCGGCGCCGTCGAACGGGTGCAGCGCGGCCATCGCCGACTCGACCAGCCGGTCACGGTCGACGCCGAGGTTCTCGACCTCGTAGACGTCGGGGGAGTCCCAGATGTTCGGGCTCCGGGTGGGTTCGTGCGGGGTCGACGTCTCGCTCACCGGCGCTTGCGGCCCTCCTGTGCGGCCAGCGTCGCCGGGTGCACGAGGAGCGGGAGCATCTTGCGGGAGTAGGCGTTCCGGGCAGCCTTGACGCTGGCCAGGTGCGCCTCGCAGCGGATCTCGAGCTCGGCGTACGCACCCTCGCCCATCAGCTCCACGAGCTCGCCCCTGTTGCTGCGGAAGACCGGCTCGCGACCGACGTGGGCCTCGGGGTTGCTCGAGCAGTACCAGTCGAGGTCGTGGCCACCAGGACCCCAGCCGCGACGGTCGTACTCGGAGATGCTGACCTCCTGCCACGACGAGCCGTCGGGCATCTCGACCTTGCGGTAGGTGCGGCGGATCGGCAGCTGCCAGCACACGTCGGGCTTGACCGTGTGCGGCTCCTTGCCGTGCAGCACCGCGTGCTGGTGCAGCGCGCAGCCGGCGCCCGCCGGGAACCCCGGGCGGTTGAGGAAGATGCAGGCGCCGTCGACCACCTTGGTCTTGGTGGCGTCGTCCTCGGGTTCGGTCCAGGCCGAGACCTTCGTCGACCCGGGGTGCAGCTGCCACTCGTCCTCGCCGAGCTCCTTGACGACGGCCTTGACGCGCTGGAGGTCGTCGTCGTCGGTGAAGTGCGCCCCCAGGGTGCAGCAGCCGTCGTCGGGGCGGTCGGCGTAGATGCCCTGGCAGCCGTTGCCGAAGATGCAGGTCCAGCTCGACGTCAGCCAGGTCAGGTCGCAGCGGAACCGCTGGTCGGGGTCGGCGGGGTCGGCGAACTCCACCCAGATGCGTGCCGTGTCCAGCGGAGTCTCAACCACGAGGCAACCCTACGGGGCCTCGAGGTGGTCCAGGCCACGGTGGGTAGGCTCGGCGCCATGCCTTCGGCGGTCACGGTCCCCGGTGCGACGGTGGGTCTGTCGACCGCATCGGTCTACCCCGAGAACTGCGCCGCAGCCTTCGCGACCGCGGCCCGGTTGGGCTACGACGCCATCGAGGTGATGGTGTGGACCGACCCGGTCACCCAGGAGGCGGGCGCCCTGCAGGCGCTCAGCGAGCTGCACGGCATACCGGTGGTCTCGGTGCACGCCCCGACCCTGTTGCTCACCCAGCGGGTCTGGGGACCCGAGCCGTGGGCCAAGGTCGACAAGTCGATCGAGCTGGCGCTCGAGATCGGGGCGTCCACGGTCGTCCTGCACCCACCGTTTCGTTGGCAGAAGGAGTACGCCCTCGAGTTCGTCGAGGGGGTCGCGCTGCGCGAGCACGAGACGGGCATCGCCCTGGCGGTCGAGAACATGTTCCCGTGGCGGGCCCGGCAGCGTGAGTTCGAGGCCTACCTGCCCCACTGGGACCCGGTGTCCCAGGCCTACGACCACGTGACCCTGGACCTGTCGCACACTGCGACCGCCGGCTCCGACGCGATGGAGATGGCGCGCGTCCTGGGTCCCCGGCTCACGCACGTCCACCTCGCCGACGGGCTGGGTTCGCTCAAGGACGAGCACCTGGTCCCGGGGCGGGGACGGCAGCCGTGCGCCGAGTTCCTCGAGATGCTCGCCGCGCAGTCCTATGACGGCCCGGTCGTCGTCGAGGTCGGCACCCGCAAGCTCCTGCCGCAGGAGCGCGAGCTCGACCTCGCGGAGGCCCTCGCGTTCGCTCGGCTGCACCTGGCCACCGCGTCGGTCGCGGGTACGCCGTGAGCCCGCGGGGCCGTCGTCCGGGGGGCGTGGACACCAGGGCGGCGATCCTCGCCGCCGCACGGACCGACTTCGCCGAGCAGGGGTATGACGCCACGTCAGTGCGCGGGATCGCTCGGCGCGCCGAGGTCGACCCGGCCCTGGTGCACCACTACTTCGGGGGCAAGGCGGCCCTGTTCGCCACCGTCATGGACTTCCCGGCCGACCCGGCTGCCCTCATCGCCGGGGTCGTGCGCGGCCCCCGCGAGCTCGTCGGCGAGAACCTGGTGCGCACCTTCCTCACCGTCTGGGACAGCGACGCCGGGCGCGAACGCTTCCAGGCGCTGATCCGCTCGGCCCTCACCCACAGCGAGGCGACCGTGATGCTGCGCGAGTTCCTGACCCGTGAGGTGTTCGGCCGGGTGCTGCACGAGTTCGCACCGGCCGGCGCGCCGCCGCCCGGCCTCGAGCTGCGCGCCGGCCTGGCTGCCTCGCAGATGGTGGGGCTCGCGGTGATGCGCTACATCGTGCTGTTCCCGGCGGTGGTCGAGGCGACCCACGACGAGCTCGCGTCGATGCTCGGCCCGACGATCCAGCGGTACCTCGTCCCGGCCAAGTGACCGTCCTGCGAGGGGAGCCGCTGCGAGGGCTCACTGTGATCACTGGGCGTCGTCGCACGTGCCCGGGAGCCGCTGCGAGGGCTCACTGTGATCACTGGGCGTCGTCGCGCGTGCCCGGGAGCCGCTGCGAGGGCTCACTGTGATCACTGGGCGTCGGCGCGGACGCCCGGTCACGCCCCGGCTCTTGTCGCGCGGCAGGGCCGAGGCGTATATTTCATCGCATGATGAATACCGCGGTGGAGATCGAGGGGCTCCGGGTCGTGCGCGGTGGGCGCACCGTCCTCCCGGGGTTGTCGGTACGGGTCCCGGCCGGCCAGGTCGTCGGTCTGCTCGGACCCAGTGGGAGCGGCAAGTCGACGCTCATCAGGGCGGTCGTCGGGGTGCAGGTGGTGGCAGCCGGGTCGGTGCGTGTGCTGGGCGAGCCCGCAGGGTCACCGGCGCTGCGGCACCGGATCGGCTACGTCACGCAGAGCCCCAGCGTGTACGACGACCTCACGGTGCGTGCCAACGTGCGCTACTTCGCCTCGATCGTCGGCGCCTCCGAGCGGTCCGTCGACGACGCGATTGCGGCGGTCGACCTCGACAGCCACGCGCAGTCGCGGGTCGGTCGGCTCTCCGGCGGTCAGCGGTCCCGGGCCTCGCTGGCCTGCTCGTTGGTGGGTGAACCCGAGCTGCTCGTCCTCGACGAGCCCACCGTCGGGCTCGACCCGGTGCTGCGGCGTGACCTCTGGAACCTGTTCCACCGCCTTGCGGCACAAGGACGTTCGTTGCTGGTCTCGAGCCATGTGATGGATGAGGCTGCCCGGTGCGACCGGCTGCTGCTGTTGCGCGAGGGCGAGCTCCTGGCAGACGCGACGCTCCCCGAGCTGCTCGCTCGCACCGGCGCCGACGATGCGGAGGGTGCCTTCCTGGCACTCATCGACCGAGCCGAGGAGGCTGCGCGATGAACGTCCGCCGCACCGTCGTCACTGCGGGCCGCGTCCTGGCCCAGCTCCGCGCCGACCATCGCACCATCGCCCTGATGCTCGTCGTGCCGTGCGTCCTGATCGGGTTGCTGGCGTGGATCTTCCAGGACACCCAGGTCTTCGACGGTCTGGGCGCTCCGCTGCTGGGGGTGTTCCCGTTCGTCGTGATGTTCATCGTCACCAGCGTCGCGACCCTGCGCGAGCGCACCTCAGGCACCCTCGAACGCCTGCTCACCACGCCGATGGGCAAGGGCGACTTCATGCTCGGGTACGCCCTGGCCTTCGGGGTGATGGCGGTCGTCCAGGCCCTGGTCGCCACCGGTTTCGCGGTCCTCGTCGGCCTCGACGTCGCGGGCCCGCTGTGGCTGCTCGTCGTGGTGGCCGTCCTCGACGCGCTCCTGGGCTCGACCCTGGGTCTGCTGGCGAGCGGGTTCGCCCGCACCGAGTTCCAGGCGGTGCAGTTCATGCCGGCGTTCGTGCTGCCGCAGTTCCTGCTCTGCGGTCTGCTCGTGGCGCGCGACCGCCTGCCCGACGTCCTGCACGCGGTCTCCGACCTCCTGCCCCTGTCGTATGCCGTGGACGCCATGAAGGTGGTGACGACCAGTGCGAGCCCTGGTGCCGACGTCGCGGCGGATGCAGCGGTCATCATCGGCTGGGTGGTCGCCTCCCTGGTCCTGGGCAGCCTCACCCTTCGACGCCGCACGGGCTGACGACGGCTAGCCTTGGAGTCGGCCGCTCGGCCCCCAGGCGACGTCGGAAGGACCCTTGTGGACGCCAGTGACCTGCTGCGCAACTCCCTGCTCCACCTCTCCAACAGCGACACGGTGCGCCAGACGATCGAGAAGGCGCCCGTGAGCCGCAACGTGGTCCGGCGGTTCGTCCCGGGGGAGGCCACCCAGGACGCCGTGGCCGCCGTGGCCGACCTGCGGGCGACCCACCGGCTCGCGACGGTCGACTACCTGGGCGAGGACACCAGGGACCTCGCCCAGGCGATCCGCACGCGGGACCACTACATCGAGCTGCTCAAGGCCCTCGCCGACGCAGACCTGTCCCAGCACGGGATGGGCGAGGTCAGCCTCAAGCTCTCGGCCCTGGGCCAGTACCTCCCCGGCGACGGGCACAAGATCGCGCTGGACCACGCCCGTGAGATCTGCCAGGCCGCTGCGAACGCCGGCACCACGGTCACCCTCGACATGGAGGACCACACCACCACCGACGCCACGCTGGAGTCGCTGCGCGAGCTGCGCCAGGACTTCCCGTGGGTCGGTGCGGTGATCCAGTCCTACCTGTTCCGCAGCGAGGCGGACTGCCGCGACCTGGCCCACGAGGGGAGCCGGGTGCGGCTGTGCAAGGGCGCCTACAAGCAGCCCGAGTCCGTCGCCCACCAGTCGTCGTCCGCCGTGGACCAGAACTACGTGCGGTGCCTGAAGATCCTCATGGCCGGCAAGGGCTACCCGATGGTGGCCAGCCACGACCCTCGCCTCATCGAGATCGCGGGTGCGCTCGCCGCCCACCACCAGCGGGACGCGGACTCCTTCGAGTACCAGATGCTCTACGGCATCCGCCCGGAGGAGCAGAAGCGCATCGCCGACCGCGGCAACCAGATGCGCGTCTACATCCCCTACGGTGAGCAGTGGTACGGCTACCTCATGCGCCGCATGGCCGAGCGCCCCGCCAACACCATGTTCTTCCTGCGCGGTCTCGCCTCGAAGAGCTGACGCCCCGCGGTCCCGGCTCGGCTGCCAGACTGCCCCCATGGGAACTGTCGCGATCCTCGGTGCCGGAACGATGGGCGAGACGCTGCTCTCGGGCCTGATCAGGTCCGGGCGGACGGCGGGAGACCTCGTGGTCACCGCCCGGCGTCCGGGTCGGGCCGAGGCGCTCGCAGCGCAGTACGGCGTCCGTGGGCTGTCCAACATCGAGGCCGCGCAGGCTGCGGACACCCTCGTCCTCGTGGTGAAGCCGCAGGACATGGGCATGCTCGTCGAGGAGATCAGGGACCACGTGGCTCCCGGCAACCTCGTCGTGAGCCTCGCGGCCGGGATCCCGACGGCGTGGCTCGAGAGCCGGTTGCCCGCCGGTGTGGCGGTGGTCCGCGTCATGCCGAACACCCCGGCGCTCGTCGACCAGGGCATGGCGGCGATCAGCCCCGGACGAAGCGCCGACGCCGCCCACCTCGAAGAGGCAGCCGAGCTGTTGCGTTCGTGCGGCCGGGTGATCCAGGTCGCCGAGAAGCACCAGGACGCGGTCACGGCGATCAGCGGCTCCGGGCCCGCCTACATCTTCTACGTCGTGGAGGCCATGATCGAGGCCGGCGTCGTCCTGGGCCTGCCGCGGCCGACCGCGACCGAGCTGGTCGTCCAGACGCTGTTCGGTGCCGCGACGATGATGCGTGAGACCGGCCAGCACCCCACCGTCCTGCGCGAGCAGGTCACCTCCCCGGGCGGGACCACCGCCGCGGCGCTGCGGCAGCTCGACGACCACAAGGTGCGCGCGGCCTTCATCACCGCCATGGAGGCGGCCTCGAACCGTTCGCACGAGCTCGCCTCGGGTCATGAGTGACCGCCTGAACGACGTTGCGCGGCAAGGGAAGTCGCTCGCGGGCGCGTCGGCGACGCCGAGGGCCGGCGAGGACGTCGTCGTATGCCGTGTGCGCCCCGACCAGTGGCGGCTGCACCGCGCGGTGCGCCTCGCCATGCTGCTCGACACACCATGCGCCTACGGCAGCACCTTCGCCCGTGAGGTGGCCTTCGACGACCAGGTGTGGCTCGACCGGATCAGGGATGCCGCGTCCTGGCAGGCCCTGCGACAGGACCTTCCCCTGGGGTCGCTGACGATGCACCAGGTGCCGGGACGGCCCGGGGACGAGGCCACCCTCACGGCGATGTGGGTAGCGGCCCACGTCCGGGGCTCGGGCGTCGCCGACGCCCTGGTGACCGCGTTGCTCGACCACGCCCGTGACCTCGGCCTGCGCAGGGTCACCCTCGACGTGGCGGACGACAACGGCAGGGCCGCGGCGTTCTACGAACGGCTGGGCTTCGTCCGCACCGGGCGAACCGGTGACCTGCCGCACGTGCCGGGCGTGAGGGAGTTCGAGATGGAGTGCGTCCTCGGCGGCCTCGCCCGCTGCCGGTGAGCGAACATGACCTCGGTGAACGAAATCGCTCCTCTCGTGCGAGAGTGGTCCGCATGAGCGAGATCACCGTGCGCCCGTTGGCCGAGGACGAGTGGGAGCAGTACAAGACCGCCAGGCTCAGTGCTCTCGAGGAGTCCCCGGAGGCCTTCGCGGCCTCCCTGGAGGAGGAGAGCGCCTACGACGAGGAGTTCTGGCGCGCCCGCGTGCGTCGCTCCCAGCGGCTGCTCGCCGAGGTCGAGGGCCAGACCGTCGGGGTCGCCAGCGTCGGCCAGGCGCAGGAGGACAACGACCAGGTCGCCGAGCTCTTCGGCCTCTGGGTCACGCCCGCAGCCCGCGGCACGGGCGTAGCCACCCGCCTGGTCCAGGCCGCAGCCGAAGAGTCCCGGTCCAAGGGCCGCAGCCACCTCTCCTACTGGGTGGGGTCGGACAACGGTCGGGCCGTGGCGTTCGCGAGCGGGTGCGGTTTCCGACCCACCGACAGCCGGCGCCCGATGCGTGTCCAGCAGGGCGAGGACCAGGAGGAAGAGGTGGCCATGGTGCTGCCCCTGCTGGAGGACCGCGGGCTCCCGACCCTCTGACGGCGGTTGGGTCTGCTCAGGGGCGCGAGGCGAGGCGGTCCAGCAGCTCCGTCGGCCCACTGACGATGAGCGTGTCGTGCGCGGTGACCTTGGTCTCCGGCACGGCATACGTGAAGTCCCGACCCGGTGCCTTCACGCCCACGATCGTCACGCCGTACTTGCTGCGGATCTGGCTCTGCCCCAACGTGAACCCGATCGCCTCCTGCGGCGGCTTCATCTTGACGATGGCGAAGCCGTCGTCGAACTCGATGTAGTCCATCAGCTTGCCGTTGACGAGGTGCGCGACGCGGCGACCGGTGTCCGCCTCCGGGGAGATGACGTGGTGGACCCCGATCCGGTCGAGGATCCTGGCGTGCTCCGGGCTCAGCGACTTGGCCCAGATCGTGGGGATGCCCGCGTCCACGAGGTTCATCGCGCACAGCACGGAGGCCTCGATCGAGGAACCGATGCCCACCACCGCGAGCTTGAAGCTGCGGGCCTTGAGGTTGGAGACGGCCTGCGGCTGGCTGGCGTCGGCCTGGACGATCTTGGTGACCTTGCCCAGGAAGGTCTCGGCGAGCGCGGCGTCGCGCTCGACCGCGACGACGTGGTGCCCGAGGCGCTGCAGCTCGATGGCCACCGCGCCGCCGAACCGTCCCAGCCCGATGACGAGGACGTCGTCCTCGTACAGCTTCTTACCCACCTGAGCAGCCCTCCGCGGCGTCGTCGACGTGAACAGGTCACGCTACCGCCTCCCTGCGGGTGGGACCTCCCTGTCCACCGACGGCTACGCACGGGTAGCGTTCCCGCATGCCCTCACAGGTGCGGGTGGTCTGGGACCCCGACTTCACCGCCTACGACTTCGGACCGGGTCATCCCATGAGCCCGGTCCGCCTCGACCTGACCGCGCGCCTCTGCGACGCGCTCGGGATCTTCGATGCCGACGGGGTGGAGGTGTTCAGCCCGGCGGTCCCTGAGGACGCCGTGCTCGAGACCGTCCACGACGCCGACTACATCGCCGCGGTCCGCGCCGCCTCGGTGGACCCCGACGCGGTCGACGCCACACGAGGGATCGGTACCGAGGACGACCCGGCGTTCGTGGGCATGCACGAGGCGAGTGCCCGTGTGGTCGAGGGCACCCGGGCGATCTGTGCCGATGTCTGGGAGGGGCGCGCCGAGCACGGGGTGAACTTCTGTGGCGGCCTCCACCACGCGATGCCGGGCAGCGCTGCCGGATTCTGCATCTACAACGACATCGCGGTGGGGATCGCGTGGCTGCTGGACCACGGGGCCGAACGGGTGGCCTACGTCGACGTCGACGTCCACCACGGTGACGGCGTGGAGCGGGTGTTCTGGGACGACCCCCGGGTCCTGACGATCTCCCTGCACGAGTCGGGTCGGGCACTGTTCCCCGGCACCGGCTTCAGCGGCGACATCGGTGGCCCGAACGCCGAGGGCACCGCGGTCAACATCGCCCTTCCCCCCGGGACGGGGGACTCGGCCTGGCTGCGCGCACTGCACTCGACGGCGCTGCCGCTCGTGCGGGCCTTCAAGCCCGACGTGCTGGTCACCCAGCACGGCTGCGACACCCACGCGCAGGACCCGCTGGCCCACCTGGCCCTGTCGGTCGACGCCCAGCGGGCAGCCGCGGATGCACTGCACCGGTTGTCCCACGAGGTCTGCGGGGGGCGCTGGGTCGCCCTCGGCGGTGGCGGCTACGAGATCGTCGACGTCGTGCCGCGCTCGTGGAGCCACCTCACCGCGATCGCGGCGCACCGACCGGTGCCGCTGACCGCGGCGGTCCCGGCCGACTGGCTCGACCACGTGCGGTCGCTGCTGGGGCGCGAGGGGCCCCGGCGGATGGGTGACCTCGACCCCGCGAACGGTCCGATCTGGCACCAGCCGTGGGACATGGGCTACAACCCGCACGACGAGGTCGACCGGGCCGTCATGGCCACCCGGCAGGCGGTCTTCGCCCTGCACGGCCTCGACGCCTGGTTCGACTGACGCCCAGCTGTTCGGGCGAACTGTCCCACCCGTACGGCGTGTCGACTGGACAGTCGGCAGGAAGTTTCGTCGTTGACTTCCCCATGAGTCACATCAGCCCCTACAGTTCCTCTTGCACGAGCGTAGAGGTCTGCCGGAGGGGAAGCCGGCGATGCGCACGTAGAAGATCGAGGTTCACACATGTCCAACGAGCGACAGCTCGCCGAGGTGCGGTTCCTGACCGTCGCCGAGGTGGCCTCGATCATGCGCGTGTCGAAGATGACCGTGTACCGCATGGTGCACGCCGGTGAGCTTCCCGCCATCCGCGTCGGCCGGTCCTTCCGGGTTCCGGAGGATGCCGTGCACAAGTACCTGCGCACCTCCTACGTCGACACGGCCTGATCGGTCGGCCGACTGCACCGACGAGGGCGGACCGGGACGAGGTGTCCCGGTCCGCCCTTGCGGTGCCGAGGGTCAGCGGTTGTCGACAGCCGTGACCGCGACGTCTACGTCCGCCCCCGTGTAGAGGTGCGTCACGAGGTAGACCGAGCCGGGCGGGATCACCGCGGACTCGTCGGCGGCTGCCGTCGCAGCCGACCCGGTGAGCGCGCAGGAGCTGTCGAGGAAGTACAGGTCCAGGTCGTGACCCAGGGTCGCGTCAGCATCGCTGGTGCCCTTGACCGCGACCGAGTGCAGCCCGTCGGAGAAGCCTGCCGGGAACTTGCTGACCCACCCGTCCGCGCCCTGGCTGACCGGCGGGAACGTGCAGGTCGTGTTCATCTCCGTGCCGGTGACGCCGAAGACGTTCTGCAGACCGGTGACGTCGCCGGCCGCCGGGTTCGGGGCCGTGATGGTGCCTGCGTCGGTGTATGCCGGGTCAGGGGTCACCGAGCCGTTCTGGACCACCGCACCCGAGCCGAAGACCTCGATCTCGGCCACCTGCGCCGAGGTGGCGGTGTTGCCCTGGACCGAGTCCACGAAGAACCGCACGTAGCCCGCCTTGACCGGCTTCGCGAGGGCGAACGTCGCGAAGTTGAGGTCCGGCGCGGTCGGCCGCGGCGCGGCATACGCGAAGCCGCCGGTGCGGGCCGTCGTCCAGGTGACGCCGTCCGTCGAGGTCTGCACGGTGAAGTCCTTCAGGGCGCTGAACCGTGAGGCGTTGGTGGCCTTGAACGCGCTGACGCGCACGCTGCTCACCGTGGCGGGGGCGGCCAGCTTGACCGTCACCCGCTGGTCGGGCCCGTCGTTGTAGGCCGTCGTGCCCGCCTTGGTCGCCCAGACCGAGGCCGCGGTGTCGTCGAAGGCGAACTTCGCCGGTGAGCCGTCGTCCTGGCTGGAGGCGCTGACGATCGTGGCACCGGCCGACGTGGAGGCGAGGTTGGGGGCGAGCTTGATGGTGCGAGCGGCGTTCTTGCCTGCGGTGACGGCGAACCCGTCGATCGTCTGCACGCCGAACCCGGGAGCCTGGAGCATCATCGGGTACGTGCCGGCGAGCGCCTTGACGGAGAAGCCACCGGTCGACCCGGTGCGCCCCAGCGGGGAGACCCGCGCCTCGAAGCGGCCGAGGATGACCTTGGCTCCGGGGATCGGCTTGCCGGTGGAGGCGTTGAGCACCGTCACGGCGACGGTGCCGTTGCGTCCTGCGGCCGGGTGGTCGAACCCGGGGGTCGGGTCGGTGTCGTCACCGGTGGCGGACTGGGCCGAGGCGCCGGCACCACGCTTGGCGAACACCGACCACACCAGGTCGGTGTTGTCGCCGTGGTAGCGGTCGAGGTCGGCGGACAGGATGCCGTCCCGGGCGTCGAGGAACGACGGGTCCGGTGCCGTCAGGGGCATCGCGTCGGTCACGAGCCGGGCCGCGACCTCCGCACCCTTCGCGGCGCCGTGTCGCGCCACGAGCGCCTTGCGCAGGTCCCACAGGGTCGCGGTCCAGATCTCGCCGTCGGCGTGGACCTCGGGGCCGGTGAGGTCGTAGCCCAGGTCGCCGAAGGTGGTGGGGTTCTGGTCGTAGTTCCAGTTGCGGATGCCGCGGCCGGTGTTGCCGGTGACGTAGTCACCGACGACCGGCTTGGTGAGCAGGCCCTTCGCGAAGCCGTGGTTGAGGGCGTACCAGTCGGACCAGCCCTCACCCATCGACCCGGCCTGGTGCGAGCCGAGCGCGCTGCCACCGGCGACGTACCGGTTCGACAGGCCGTGGGTGTACTCGTGCTGGATGACGCTCATGTCGAACGAGCCGTCACGGTACGGGCCCTCGAAGGCGTCGTCGATCGGCTCCCACAGGAACATGCCGCTCCACGGCGGGATGCCGTCGTCCAGGGTGAGCATGTACGCGTTGTCACGCCCGGTGTAGGTCGGGCTGCCGCCGGAGGCCGCGCCGGCCTGCACCAGGCCGCGGATCGGGTCACCGCCCAGGCCTCCGCCGGAACCGTTGTCCAGCTGGAAGTTGCCGGCGGTCTCGGTGAAGCCGAGCGCGTAGTACTCGTCGTGGATCCGGTTGTGCTGGAAGAACAGGTTGGTCGCGGCGGGGTTGAGGTCCTGGGCGTAGGACGGCGGGACCGTCTGGCCCTTGGTGGCCGCCCACTGGTTCGTGTAGACGTAGCTGAAGTTGCCGGTGGGGCTCACCGGACGAGGGGCGTTGTCGACGGGGCCGATGAAGTTCGACCAGTTGGCGTAGGTGTCGGCGTTGTTGCCGAACGTCGTCACCCCGGTCCCGGCGACGCCGGTCGGGTCCACCCAGCCCTTGGGCGAGGCCGTCGTCGGTCCGAACGACTGCTGCCGCGCGGTGCCGCCCTTGGCTGCGCCGGGGTAGTTGTCGTACACGGTGCCCTGCGGGTCCTCGGCGTGCTGGACCACGCTGGCACGGTAGAGGATCCGCCCGGTGGTGCCGTCGACGACCACCTCCCAGGCCTGCGTGGGGCTCTTGAGGAAGTAGACCTTGTATGCCGCGACGCTGCCGGCCCTGGTGCCGAAGGTGACCTTCTTGACGTACGACGGACCGCCGAACGGGCCGCGGGCGAAGGTGGTGTAGCCCGCCTGCTTGCCGTCGGCCTTGGGGGCGAACGCGACCCCGGGGGCGAGGACCCCGGCGGTCT
Organism: uncultured Actinomycetota bacterium; assembly: GCA_963722015.1. GTDB lineage: Bacteria > Actinomycetota > Actinomycetes > Actinomycetales > Dermatophilaceae > Pedococcus. The sequence continues at coordinate 24,579 of CAVRMT010000041.1, forward strand.
TCAGCAGGGCGCCGCTCTCGCCCAGCGCCCACCCGCCCGACAGGGACGTGCCCGGGGTGGGGTCGCCGGCATACGAGAGGACCCGGCCGTCCTCGGTGACGGCGACGGTGAGCCGCCCTCCCCGCGCCGCGGGGACGCCCGAGGCGGTCTGGACGAGGTTCACGACGTGCGTGCCGGTGCCGGGCAGCGTGTGGTCTCGCACCACGGCGAGGTCGTCGACCTGGCCGGTGGTGAGGCCGAACGCTGCAGCGTTCGCGCGCACCCAGCCGCGGGCGATGGTCGCGGCGGCACCGGTGGCCGGGGCGGTCAGCGGCTGGGGCCCCCGCAGGGACCGCAGCGTGCCGAACCGCTCGTCCCAGGTCGCGCGCGCTCCTGCGCCGCTGCGGGACAGCAGCGTCGTCAGGGCGTCGCGGGCTGCGGCGGCCGGGACCACCGGGCGGTCCACCGACCTGGTGTCGAGGGTCTGGGTCAGGGCGTCGACGGCGTCGCCCGCGCCGGGAAGGACCGTACCGGCGCCCTCGGCGCCGGGCAGGACGGCGGGGGCGCCGACCGCGGTGGACAGGGGGAGGGCGGTGGCGGCTGCGGTGAGCAGGCACACCCCCACGGCGATCGAGTGCTTGCGGGACGACTTCACGAGATCTCCTGCTGACAGGCGGGTCCTCATTGACCCGATCCCCCTGTCAACGAGGCCGCTGGCGTGGGGTTACTCCGTCCCGGTGGCGGAATGCCGTCGCCGCCCTGTCGGACCTCCGTCACCACGTGTGCAGGGACCGGGTTTGGGTGGGAGGGGCCGGGCCGCTAGAGTGGCCCTCACTGTTCGGCGTGGTGCGTTGGTTCGTTGCCCCGTCCGGCAACACGACCACGACCAAGAGGACACCATGGGCTCTGTCATCAAGAAGCGCCGCAAGCGGATGGCGAAGAAGAAGCACCGCAAGCTGCTTCGCAAGACTCGTCACCAGCGTCGCAACAAGAAGTGATCGAAGGCCCCCGCACCGCGGGGGCCTTTGCTTCGTCCGGCAGGGGTCTCGCGTCCACGACGGGGGCAGGCCCTTCGACCTGCGTCCCCGGCTGGGTAGGGTGGCAGCGACTGCGGGTGCGGGACCGCTCGTGACCGCAGCTGACCGTGACCGCGAGACCCAGGGGAGGTGGCCGTGGCTGACGTCGTCCTCGTGACCGGTGTCTCGCGCTACCTCGGTGGCCAGTTCGCCCGCCAGCTCACGCAGGACCCCTCGGTGTCCCGGGTCATCGGTGTCGACGTCATCCCGCCGCCGCACGACATCGGACGGGCGGAGTTCGTGCGGGCCGACATCCGCAACCCGATGATCGGCAAGATCATCGCACAGGCGGAGGTGGACACGGTCGTGCACCTGAACGTCATCGCGACGCCCACCCATGCAGGCGGCCGGAGCTCCCAGAAGGAGATCAACGTCATCGGCACCATGCAGCTGCTCGCGGCGTGCCAGAAGGCGCCGAGCATCCGCCGGCTCGTGGTGAAGTCGTCGGCAGGGGTGTACGGCTCGAGCCCTCGCGACCCGGCGATGTTCACCGAGGAGATGGGCCCGAAAGCGTTGCCCCGCGCGGGTTTCGGCAAGGACTCGGTCGAGGTGGAGGGCTACGTCCGGGGGTTCTCCCGGCGCCGGCCCGATGTCGAGATCTCCATGCTGCGCTTCGCCAACATCATCGGCCCCGGCATCCGGACGTCGCTGACCGACTACTTCGCGCTGCCGGTGGTGCCGGTCCCCTTCGGTTACGACGCGCGGCTCCAGTTCGTCCACGAGCGAGACGCCATCGGGGCGCTCATCGTGGCGACCACCGGCCCGGCAGCGGGGATCACCAACATCTCCGGCGACGGCATCATCACCGTCATCCAGGCGGCGGGGATGGCCGGTCGACCGGTCCTGCCGGTCCCGATGCCGGCGGCAGGGGTCTTCGGCCTCGTCGTCAAGCAGCTGGGGCTCGCAGACTTCACCAGCGACCAGGTCCAGTTCCTTGCCTACGGTCGCGGGCTCGACACGCGCCGGATGCGCGAGGTGCTCGGGTTCGAGCCGGCCTTCACCACCCGCGAGGCGTTCGCGGACTACGTCCGCGGGATCGGCTCGGCCCTTCCGGGCGGGGCCGCCCTGAGCGCGGCCGTATCGGGCGTGGCCGGGTCCGCAGCGAACGCGATCGGGCACGTGTGGGCAGCAGGGAGGAACGACTGATGGCTGCCAGCAGACAGACCACGCCGACCAACACCACGCCGACCAAGCCCTCGCCGACCAAGTCCTCGGGGACCAAGTCCTCGGGGACCAAGTCCTCGGGGACCAAGTCCTCGGGGACCAAGTCCTCGGGGGCCAAGGTCTCGGTCGCCAGGACGAGCAAGGCTCCGACGAAGCAGGCACCGTTGAAGAAGGCAGCCTCGAAGAAGGCAGCGCCCCGCAGGGGAGCCCTGGCGGCAGGAGCGGCGCGGGCCTCGGGCGAGCGGGCCAAGCGCCGCAGCACCCCGTTGATCCAGAGCGTGCCGGCTCCGACGACGTCCTCGGTCGCGCCCACCCAGGCCGCGACCCCCGCACCCGCCGAAACCGTTGCGCCCGCCGAAACCGTTGCGCCCGCAGCGACCTCGGGCAAGCACCGTCCGCGTCCCGTGGCCCAGGGCGTCGCCAGCCGCAAGGCGGTCTCCCGCTCCGGGGCCCGGACCGTGAAGGCGCCCCCGGCCGCGAAGCCCGGGACCCGCCCGAAGCGGTCGACGACACCGGTCGCCACCACCACCACCACCACGACCGCTCCCCGCCCGACCCGGGTGCTCCAGGCCGTCCCGGACGGCGCCGGGCAGCCCCCCGAGCTGTCCGTGCCGACCCCGGACCGCACCTCGCGCAGCATCGCCCCCGGTGTGGAGGAGCTGCTCACCGCGGGGATCGCCGCGGTCCGGGTCGCCGCCGAGGCGGCCGGGGTCTCGCCCGACGACGTCGAGCGGCACCTCGCCTCGATGCTGTCCTATGTGCGTCGTCGGATCACCGGCGACTACGCGGTGGACGAGTTCGGCTTCGACGAGGACTTCACCCGGCACTTCTACCTGCCGGTCCTGCGGCCGCTCTACCGCTCGTGGTTCCGGGTCGAGGTGCGTGGCATCGACAACATCCCGGCGACCGGCGGCGGTCTGGTCGTGGCCAACCACTCCGGCACCATCGCGATGGACTCCCTGATGACCCAGGTGGCCGTCCACGACGAGCACCCGGCCCAGCGTCACCTGCGCATGCTCGGCGCCGACCTGGTCTTCCAGACCCCGGTGGTCGGCCAGGTCGCCCGCAAGTCGGGCTCGACGCTCGCGGCCAACACCGACGCCGAGCGGCTGCTCTCCAACGGGGAGCTGTGCGGCGTCTGGCCCGAGGGGTTCAAGGGCGTCGGCAAGCCGTTCAGCGAGCGCTACAAGCTGCAGCGCTTCGGCCGTGGCGGGTTCGTCTCGGCGGCGCTGCGGACGGGGGCGCCGATCATCCCGTGCTCCATCGTCGGGGCCGAGGAGATCTACCCGATCATCGGCAACATGAAGACCGTGGCCCGGCTGGTGGGCGCGCCCTACGCGCCGATCACGCCGACCTGGCCGTTGTTGGGCCCGCTCGGGCTGATCCCGCTGCCCAGCAAGTGGATCATCGAGTTCGGTGCACCGGTGGAGACGGCCGACCTCGGCCCCGGCGCCGCCGACGACCCGATGCTCGTGTTCGACCTCACCGACCAGGTGCGCGAGACGATCCAACAGACGCTGTACTCGCTGCTCATGCAGCGACGCTCGGTGTTCTTCTGACCCGAGCCCCTGGCCCGTGCCGCGTGGCCCGACGGCCGTCCGGTCTGTGACGACGGCTCAGCGGTGACGACGGCTCAGCGGAAGGCGGTCAGGGGAGCGTGATGGTCGCGCCCGGCAGCGTGACCGAGCCGAGCGTCGTACTGGGGACCGTCGCCGTCACGCCACCAGTACCGATGGTCGCCGACGGCAGCGGGGCCGAGGTGGTGCCGGTCGGCAGCGGGACGGTGGGGCTGACCGAGGGCAGCCCGGCCGTGGCCCCGCCGGTCGGCAGGGTCGTGGTCGTGGCACCGTTCCCGCCGATGCTCACCCCACCCGGACCGGTGCCGGGCTCGGGTGTGTTGATGACCCCGGTGCCGTCGGTGACCGGGACCTGCGGGACGGTGACGCCGCCCTGGCCGGCGCCGGCCGTTGCGGACGTGAGGCCGGGTCGGGTGGCCCCGGCCGTGCCGCTGCCGGGGCGGGTGGCCACGTCCGGCAGCGTGGTCGGGCTCAGCGAGGTGGGGCTCAACGGGGTCGTCAGGGCCTGACCGCACGGGCCGCCACACGCCGCCAGGCGGCGGGCCGTGGCGACCTGCGACTCGCGCAGCAGGGACTCCAGACGGCCCAGGGCCGTGAGGGAGGCTGTCGGCACCTCGGAGCGCAGGGCTTCGACCTGGGGGAGTGCCCGAGCGGTGAAGTCGCGCTGGGCGAGCAGGGCCTGCGGGTTGCCGGTGCTGGCGTAGTCGCGGTCGAGAGCCTGCTGGCCGCCCCGGACCGCCTCGGCAGCAGCTGTGAGCGCCGTCTCGATGTCGCCGGCGTCCGCGGTGGGGCGGGCTGCGAGGTCACGGCTGTCGGAGATGTGACCCTGGGCCTGGGCCAGGTAGGTCGTCCCGCGCTCGAAGTCGCTGGTGGCGAGGCGGACGGCCACCCCGTCGACCCACCCCTTCACGGGATACAGGGAGTCGCCCGGCACCGCCGAGCGCGACACCACGCCGACGACCCCACCGACGAGCACCGCGGAGGCCGCGGCGCCGGCCAGCGCGCGGGGCAGCCCGCGGCCGAGGACGACCACGACCGGGGTGGCACGGGCGGCGGCCCGGCGCGCAGTGGCGGCACGAGTGGCGCCAGCCGTGGGAGCAGGCAGCAGCTCGGCCTCCGCCATGAGCCGCACCCGCAAGGCGGTCACGAACTCGGGGTCCGGGCCAGGGGCCTGTGCGCCCAACGACCGCAGGTGTCGGGAGGTGGCGACCAGCTCGTCGACGCGTGGGTCGCGCAGTCGCTCTCCCTCCAGGGCGCGCTGGAAACGATCTGCCGAACGGTTCAGGACGGGCATGCCGACACCTCCCTCCCCAGCTCGGTCACGGTCTGTCGTCCTGAGAACGACAGGGCCGGGCGGAAGTTACGCGTGACCCCCGAGGCCCCCGGCGCCGCTGCTGCGCCCGACCCGCGCCGGACGCCGGCTTCGGTCCCACGCTCAGAGGCCGGCATCGGCGAGCTCCCGGTGGAGGGAGCGGACGGCCCGCAGCTGGAGCTGCTTGACCGCCCCCTCGGACTTGCCCAGGACCTTGGCCGTCTCGGCCAGGGTGAGCCCCTGGAGGAAGCGCAGGACCACGCACTCGGCCTGCTCCGGTTTGAGGTTCTTCACCGCGGTGAGCAGCCGCTCGTCCCGCAACCGGTCGAGCACCTCCTCGTCGGGGGAGTCCACGCGTCCGTCGGCGTCGAGCATGTCGGCGGTGGTCACCTCCATGCGGAACCGGGCCGACTTGGCGTTGTCGGTGATCAGGTTGCGGGCGATGGTGATGAACCACGCCGCGATGTCCCGGCCCTGCCAGGAGAAGGAGTCCATCCGGCGCAGCGCGCGCAGGAAGGTCTCCGAGGTGATGTCCTCGGCCAGCTGCCGTCCGCCGACCCTGACGTACACATAGCGGAAGACGACATCGACGTAGCGCTCGTAGAGCTGGCCGAACGCCTCCGCGTCACCGCGCTGGGCGAGCTCGACGAGGGCGCTGATCCGCTCGAAGTCCTGGGGCGCCTCGCCCGGCCCGAACCCGGCTCGCGCGCCGGGTCCGCGGTCGGCGCCCCCGCCACCGGTGAGGCCACCACCAGTGGGGACGCCACCGGCACGGCCGGCGCCCCGGGTCCCGGCATCGCCGGCCACGCTGAGGGCGACACGGAGCTCGTCGAGGAAGGTCCGGGTGGCCGGGCCCATCCCGTGGCCCGAGCCGCGCACGGCGACGGGCCACCCCGCCGCGGAGGGCGCGACCACCGGGGTGGGCGCCGTCCAGGTGGCCGATGCCAGGGCAGCACCGAGCCCCGCGAACGGGTCCGCGGCACGACGACGAGGGCGTTGCCTGATGGGGAGACCTCCTGGCCGCACAGTTTTGCCGATCTGGTCGCGTTTGTCAGGACCTGGGCGACATACGCTGGTGCCGTGCCCGACCACGCCCGGACCGACGCAATGGTCCCGCCCCGCATCCGGCTCCTCGGCAAGCCCGGGTGCCACCTGTGCGACGACGCCCGTGCGGTGATCGCCCGGGTCGCCACCGACCTGGGCGTCGGGTGGACGGAGGACTCGGTGCTCGACGACCGCGAACTGATGGAACGGTACGGCGAGCAGATCCCCGTGACCTTCGTCGACGGGCGCCAGCACGACTACTGGCGGGTCGACGAGACCCGTCTGCGCGCGGCCCTGCACGCCTGATCCCGCCGTCGGCGGTCGGCTGGAGCAGCTGCGTACCCCCTTGCGGGGGTCTTGGGGAGGCTGGCGGTGACGTGGCTCACGCCCCTCGTGGGATGGCTGCTTGTGACTTTGTGCATCTGTTCACAAAGGCGTAATCTGCAAAGGCAGCCCGCGTCAGCCAGGTGCGGACCCTGCGTGATCAGAAGGAGCCGGAGGAGACGTTGTCTACCGACCCGAGCACTCGTCGGGGCGTACCCGACGCCACGGTGGCACGGCTGCCGGAGTACCTGCGTGCCCTGACGGGGTTCGCCGAGCGCGGCATCACGTCGGTGTCCTCGGAGGAGCTCGCCGCGGCTGCCGGAGTCCGCAGCGCGAAGCTGCGCAAGGACCTGTCGCACCTCGGTTCCTACGGCGTCCGGGGAGTCGGCTACGAGGTGGACCACCTCGCCTACCAGATCTCCCGCGAGCTCGGGCTGACCCAGGACTGGCCCGTGGCCATCGTCGGGATGGGCAACCTCGGCCACGCCCTGGCCGCCTACAGCGGGTTCGCCACGCGGGGCTTTCGGGTCGTCGCGCTGCTCGACCAGGACACCACGCTGCACGCCCAGGAGATCGCCGGGCTGCCGGTGCAGTCGATGCAGGCCCTCCCCTCGCTCGTGGCCGACGAGGGCCTGGCCATCGGCGTCATCGCGACGCCGGCTACCTCCGCCCAGTCGGTCTGCGACCAGCTCGTCGGTGCCGGGGTCCGCTCGATCCTCAACTTCGCGCCCTGCGTGCTCGTCGTGCCGGACGGCGTCGACGTCCGCAAGGTCGACCTCTCCACCGAGCTGCAGATCCTCGCCTTCCACGAGCAGCGCAGGTCGCTGGCCGCCCAGGGCGCCCTCGACTCGGTCGCCGAGGCGGTGGCCCGATGAGCCTGGTGATCCTGGGCCTGTCCCACCACACCGCACCGCTGCCCCTGCTCGAGGCGATGTCCCTGGACGCCGAGGGGCGCTGCGCGCTGGCTGCCAACATCTTCGGCCGCGACAACCTCTCCGAGGTCACCGTCGTGTCCACCTGCAACCGCACCGAGGTGTATGCCGAGTCGCTCACCTTCCACGGCGCGGTCACCGACATCACCGACGCCTTGATCGCCGTGACCGGCGTGTCGCGCGAAGAGCTGCGCGAGCACCTCTACGTCCACTACGAGGACCGGGCGATCGCCCACGCTTTCACGGTGGCGTGCGGCCTGGACTCGATGGCGGTCGGTGAGGCCCAGATCCTGGGGCAGATGCGCACCTCGCTGCGTGAGGCCCAGCGGGCCGGCCACGCCGGTCCCGCGCTCAACACCCTCTTCCAGCAGGCGTTGCGGGTCGGCAAGCGGGCCCACACCGAGACCGGGATCGACGCCGTGAGCACCTCGCTGGTCGAGGCCGGGCTCGCCCGCGCCGAGCGCGACCTCGGTGCGCTCTCGGGCCTGGACGTCCTCGTCGTCGGCGCCGGCGGGATGAGCTCGCTCGCCGCGACCACGGTGTCGCGCCGCGGGGCGCGCTCGCTGACCATCGTCAACCGCACCCTGGGCAAGGCCGTCCGGCTCGCCGAGCGCACCGGTGCCCGGGCTCGCCCGCTCGAGGAGCTCGGCCGGGCCCTGGCCGGCGCCGACGTCGTCATCTCCTGCACCGGCTCCACCGGGGTCGTCGTCGACCTGGCCGGGGCCGCGGACGCCCAGGTCCTGCGGGCCGGACGCCCGCAGGCCTACGTCGACCTCGCCCTGCCGCACGACGTCGCGCCCGAGGTCGACTCGCTCAACGGCGTGACCCTGGCCGGACTCGCCCGCCTCGGTGCGGACCTGTCCGGGAGTGCCACCTCGAGCGAGGTGCAGCAGGTCGCCGACCTCGTCATCGGTGAGGTCGCCGCCTACCTCACCTCCCGGGCCGCCGAGACCGTCGCCCCGACCGTGGCCGCGCTGCGCTCGCTGGCCGCCGACGTGGTCGCCGGTGAGCTGTCGCGGCTCGACCAGCGGCTGCCCGACCTCGACGACACCGAGCGCGCCGAGGTCCAGCTCGCGGTCCACCGCATCGTCGAGAAGCTCCTGCACACCCCCACCGTGCGCGTGAAGGAGCTCGCCGTCGGCGGTCACGGCGACGGCTACGCGCAGGCCCTGCGCGAGCTGTTCGACCTGCGCCCCGGCGAGGCCGCCACCGCGTCGGTGCCCCCGCAGCGCGGAGGTATGCCGTGAGCAGCACCTCGACGACCGTTCACGCACCGGGTGCGGCCGCGTGCCACCCCGCCGCTGACGCTGCGCCTGGGGACACGACGCAGCGCCCTGGCCACGACCCAGTCGGCCTGGGTGGCGGACCGGCTGCGCGCCCTGGGCCACACCGTGGACCTGGTCACCATCGTCACCGAGGGCGACACCTCGACCGCCTCCCTGTCGAGCCTCGGTGGGACGGGTGTCTTCGCGGCCGCCCTGCGGCGCGCCCTGCTCGCGGGGGAGGTCGACTTCGCCGTCCACTCGCTCAAGGACCTGCCCACTGCCCCCGAGCCCGGGCTGACGATCGCCGCGGTGCCGGTCCGCGAGGACCCGCGCGACGTCCTCATCGCCGCTGGGGGCCGCACCCTCGGTGAGCTCGGGGAGGGCGCCGTCGTCGGCACCGGTTCCCCGCGCCGGGTGGCACAGCTCGCTGCCCTCGGGATGGGCCTGTCCTTCAAGGACATCCGCGGCAACGTCGACACCCGCATCGCGATGGTGCACGACGGTGCCCTCGACGCCGTGGTCCTGGCCCGTGCCGGGCTGGCCCGCCTCGGCCGGCTCGACGAGGTCACCGAGACCATCGACCCCCTCCAGATGCTGCCCGCTCCCGGGCAGGGCGCCCTGGCCGTCGAGTGCCGCGAGGACGACGACGTCACGCGCACCGCGCTCGCGGTGCTCGACGACGCCGACACCCACACCTGCGTGACCGCCGAGCGGGCCGTGCTGGCTGCGCTCGAAGCCGGCTGCTCCGCGCCGGTGGGTGCCCTGGCCGAGGTCGTCGAGGGCGAGGACGGCCTCGAGCTGTCGCTGCGCGCGTTCGTCGGCGCCCTCGACGGCTCGGTGGACCTGCGTCGTTCCGTCGTCGGTCCCGTCGCCGAGGCGACCACGCTCGGCCACCGCCTCGCCCGGGTCCTGCTGGAGGACGGCGCCGACGTCCTGCGCGGCCCCGAGGAGCGACCACCGGCCCCCGACGCGGGGGCGGGCGCGCAGCTCCCGGGCGCAGCCACCAGCCACAGCTGGCCCCCCGACCCACCCGGGGCGAACGGAGCTCCTCCGCTCGCCGCCCCCGACCGCCGCCCAGAAAACGACAGCACGGAGCGTGCCACGTGAGCCCCACGCGCTCGACCCAGCCCCCCACCAAGTCCACCCGCCAGCCGGGTCGCGTCGCCTTCGTCGGCGCCGGCCCGGGCGACGCCGGTCTCATGACCGTGCGCTCGCTCGAGTTCCTCGCCAAGGCCGACCTGGTCGTCATCGACCAGGTCGCCCGCGAGGAGGTCGTCGCCCGCTACTGCCGCGAGGGAGTCGAGGTCGTCGACGCCGGCCACGGTGACCACGGCCAGCCGCTCACCCACGCCATGCGCGCCAAGCTCGTCGTCAAGGCGGCCAAGGCTGCCCAGGGTGGGCTCGTCGTCCGCCTCATGGACGGCGACCCGGCCACCTTCAACGGCTTGGCCGAGGAGGCCCTGGCCTGCCAGAAGGCCGGCATCGGCTTCGACATCGTCCCCGGTGTCAGTGCCGTCTCGGCGGTCCCGGCCTACGCCGGCATCCCGCTGACCTCGAGCAGCTCGCCTGCCGTCCACGTGATCGCGGCCAACGACCGGTCCGTCAACTGGGCCGCCTCGGCGACCGAGTCGGTGACGGTCGTGCTGCTCGGCGCCCCGGACGACCTCTCCGGCGCGCTCGGCAAGCTGCTGGCCGCCGGCCGCTCCGAGTCGAGCCCGGTCGCCCTGACCGAGCGCGGCACGACGATCCACCAGTCGACGCGGGTCACCACCCTGGGTGAGGTCGCCACCGTCCTGAAGTCGGTGCAGTTCCCGGCCCTGGCGGTCGTCGGCTCGACGGTGGCCCTGCGCGAGCAGCTGTCGTGGTTCGAGACCAAGCCGCTGTTCGGGTGGAACGTCCTGGTCCCGCGCACCAAGGAGCAGTCCGGCTCGACGATCTCCCGGTTGGAGTCCTACGGCGCCACCGCCGAGGTCGTCCCCACGATCAGTGTCGAGCCGCCGCGTACGCCCCAGCAGATGGAGCGCGCGGTCAAGGGCCTGGTCACCGGTCGCTACGAGTGGATCGGCTTCACCTCCGTCAACGCCGTCAAGGCGGTCCGCGAGAAGTTCGAGGAGTTCGGGCTCGACGCCCGCGCCTTCGCCGGGCTCAAGGTCGCCGCCGTCGGTGGGGTCACCGCCGCGGCGCTGCGCGACTGGGGCATCGTGCCCGACCTCGTGCCGTCGGGTGAGAAGTCGGCGGGCGGCCTGCTCGCCGACTGGCCGCCCTTCGACGAGGTGCTGGACCCGATCAACCGGGTCTTCCTGCCCCGCGCCGACATCGCGACGGACACGCTGGTCGCAGGTCTGGTGGAGATGGGCTGGGAGGTCGACGACGTGACGGCCTACCGCACGGTCCGCGCTGCCCCGCCGGCTGCCGAGATCCGGGAGGCCATCAAGGGCGGGCAGTTCGACGCCGCGGTCTTCACGTCGTCCTCGACGGTGCGCAACCTCGTCGGGATCGCGGGCAAGCCGCACCCTTCGACGGTCATCGCCTGCATCGGTCCGGCGACGGCCAAGGCCGCGGAGGAGCACGGCCTGCGGGTCGACGTCCTCGCGCCCGAGGCGTCCTCGGACTCGCTGGTCGACGCGTTGGCCGACTACGGGCTGGGCCTGGCCGCAGCGGCTGCCGAGGCCGGTGAGGCCGTGGTGCGACCGAGCGCCAAGAAGGCCGCCTCGCGCCGTCGGGCCAAGTGACCGGGGCGACCGTGCCTGACGCACGCCTGCCGGTGGGGCCGGTCCTGCGGCCCCGCCGGCTGCGGCAGTCCCAGGCCGTGCGCCGGTTGGTCGCCGAGACCCGGTTGCACCCGGCCGAGCTGGTCCTGCCGGTCTTCGTCCGTGAGGGCATCACCGAGCCGGTCGCCATCACCGCCATGCCGGGCGTCGTCCAGCACACCGTCGAGTCCCTCGTCGCCGAGGCGCACCGAGCGGTCGAGGCGGGGCTGGGCGGGCTGATGCTGTTCGGGGTGCCGGTGCGCAAGGACGCCGTCGGCTCCGGCGCCGAGGACCCCGACGGCATCCTCAACGTCGCGCTGCGTGCGGTGGCCGACGCCGTCGGTGACCAGCTGGTCGTCATGGCCGACCTGTGCCTCGACGAGTTCACCGACCACGGCCACTGCGGGGTCCTGAGCGGGGACGGCCGGGTCGACAACGACGCGACCCTGGAGCGGTATGCCGCGATGGCCCTGGCGCAGGCCCGCGCCGGTGCCGCGGTGCTCGGGCTCTCCGGGATGATGGACGGCCAGGTCGCGTTCGTCCGTGACGCCCTGGACGCGCAGGGCTTCACCGACACGGTGATCCTCGCCTACTCCGCGAAGTACACGTCCGGTCTCTACGGCCCCTTCCGCGAGGCCGTCCAGTCCTCCCTGCAGGGGGACCGCGCCACCTACCAGCAGGACCCGTCCAACGCGACCGAGTCGCTGCGCGAGCTCGAGCTCGACATCGCCGAGGGCGCCGACATCGTCATGGTGAAGCCGGCCGGGCCGCACCTGGACATCGTCGCCGCGGCAGCCGCCATGTCGCCGGTTCCTGTGGCGGCCTACCAGATCTCGGGCGAGTACAGCCAGATCGTCGCAGCCGCCGACCACGGCTGGATCGACCGCGAGCGGGTGATGATGGAGTCGCTGGTCGGCATCCGTCGGGCCGGTGCGCAGATCATCCTCACCTACTTCGCCCTCGAGGCCGCAGCCCTGCTCTGACCGGGCCCTGCTCCGACCAGGTCTGCTCCGACCAGGTCTGCTCCGACCTGGTCGACCTCAGGACCGGCGGGCGAACACCGCGTCGACCGCCGGGATCCTGGCGCGGTAGCCGCGCAGCAGCTCGCGGGCCACGCTGACCGAGTCGACCAACGGGTGCAGCGCGAACGCCTCGACGGCCTCACGCTCCGAGCCGGTGGCCGAGGCCGAGATGGTCAGCCGCTCGACCGCCTTGACCTGCAGGACCAGGCCGAGCTGGTGGCTGGTCAGGGCGCTGACCGGCAGCGGCGTCGGGCCGTCGGCGTCGACGGTGCAGGGGACCTCGACGACAGCGTCCTCGGGCACCCCCGGGACGGCGCCACGGCTGCGGACGTTGAGGATCAGCGAGGCCGGTTCACCACGGGAGATGGCGGCCATGATCGCCAGGGCCACCCCTTCGTAGCCGCCGCCCTGCACGTCGTGCTCGTCGCGCTCCTCGCCCTCCTCGCGAGCCTCCTTCATGTACGTCGCGTTGCGCTCCATGCGCACGCGGTCCCACTCGCCGAGGGCATCGGGAGGTGAGGCCGCCATCGCGGCATAGAAACTGCGCTGCTGGTCCAGGAGGTACTCGCCGCGGGTCTGCTCGGCGCCGGTGATCGAGGCGACCGCGTCGCGGGTGAAGTAGTAGTAGTAGAGGTACTCGTTGGGGATCGCGCCGAGGGTGCGGATCCAGTCGAGGCCGAACAGCTGCCCCTCCTCCATGGAACCGAGCAGGCGGTCGTCGGCCAGCAGCTGCGGCAGGACGTCCTCCCCGCCGGAGTGCACGCCGCGCAGCCAGCCGAGGTGGTTGAGGCCGACGTAGTCGACGGTCGTGGCGAGCGGGTCGAGCCCGAGCGTGGCCGCAGCCCGGCGGCCCAGGCCGATGGGGGAGTCGCAGATGCCGACGACGCGGTCGCCGAGGACCTGCTGCATCGCCTCGGTGATCATGCCGGCAGGGTTGGTGAAGTTGATGACCCAGGCTCCGGGGGCGACGGCACGGACTCGTTCGGCGACGTGGCGGGCCACGGGCAGCGTGCGCAGGCCGAACGACAGCCCGCCGGGCCCGGTGGTCTCCTGGCCGAGCAGGCCGAGGTCGAGCGCGACGCGCTCGTCGGCCGTGCGGCCCTCCAGCCCGCCGACCCGGATCGCGGAGAAGACGAAGTCGGCGCCCTCGAGCGCCTCGTCGAGGTCGGTCGTGGTCAGCACCGACGGCGGGGAGTCGTGGCCCTGGCCCATCTGCGCCAGGACCCGCCCGATGGCCTCGAGTCGCAACGGGTCGACGTCGTGCAGACGCACCTCGTCCACCCGCTGCTCGTGGTGGTCGGTGAGCAGTGCCCCGTAGACCAGCGGGGTCCGGAAACCGCCGCCCCCCAGGATCGCGAGCCTCATACGACGTGGACCTCCGTGCCTGCCGCGCGAGCGGCGTCGAGGGTGGGGCCGTGGGCCCCGGTGGTGGTGACGACGGCATCGAACTCGTCGAGGCTGCAGACGCGCAGCGCCCCGGTGCCGGGGAATTTGTGGTGGTCGACCAGCAGGACCGAACGCTGCGACGTGGCGAGCAGGGCCCGCTTGACCGGCACCTCGACGAGGGTGGTGTCCAGGACCGTGCCGTCGACGGCGACGCCGCTGGCGCCGAGGAAGGCACAGTTGGCACGCACCTGGCGCAGGGCGTCCTCGGTGAGCGCACCGACCAGCGAGTGGTAGGTGCGCCGGACGATCCCACCGAGCAGGACCAGCTCGACCTGCGGGTCGTCCCGCAGCACGTCCAGGACGGCCAGGCTCGCGGTGACCACGGTGACCGGTCGGCCGCGCAGCTCCCGGGCCAGCATCATCGTCGTGGTGCCGATGTCGAGGACCACGCAGTCGCCGTCGGCCACCATCGCGGCGGCCCGGACCGCGACGGCCCGCTTGTCCTCGGCGTCGCTGGCGGCCACCTCGGCGAACCCGCGGAAGGCGTCGGCGTCGGTCTCCGGGGAGCCCTGCGGGCCGGTGGCCGGCCGGGTGCCGCTCGTCGTCCAGGTCCCCTCGACCCCGAGGACCGCGCCGCCGTGCACCCGGCGCAGCGCTCCGGCGGTCTCGAGCTCGATGAGGTCGCGACGGACCGTGGCCACGCTGACGTCGCACAGCGCGGCCAGCTCCTCGGTGGAGGCCAGGCCTTGGGAGTGCAGCCGCTCGACGATGGAGCGCTGCCGGGGAACCCGCATAGAGGCAACATAACAATCACTTCCGTGCAGCGATATGCACAACGCTGAAGAATTGTGATCGTTATTGCTTGTCTCGGCCGGGGCAACAGGGCATTCTGGCCAGCAGGCCCATCGACGAACAGGAGCCCGCGCCGTGCCCGAGCAGGCAGCAGATCCCGAGGACCAGGTCTACGACCCCCTCGCGTCCCTGCGCACCCCCGGTGCCCCCGAGCTCGACGTCCTCATCTGGGGGACGGTCTTCCTCGACATCATCTTCACCGGCCTCGACGCCCTTCCCGAGGACGGCCAGGAGGTGTGGGCCGACGGTATGGGGTCCTGCCCCGGCGGGATCGCCAACCTCGCCGTGGCCGCCCGGCGCCTCGGGCTGCGGACCTCGCTGGCCGCCGCGTTCGGTGACGACGCGTACGGCGACTTCTGCTGGGAGACCCTGGCGGACAACGAGCACGTCGACCTGAGCCGGTCGCAGCGCTTCGAGGGCTGGCATTCGCCGGTGACCGTCTCGATGGCGGTCAACCGCGACCGCGGCATGGTCAGCCACGGGCACGCACCGCCGCTGGGCCCCGGCGAGCTCATCGGCACACCCCCGCGGACCCGAGCGGTGATGGTGGAGCTGTCCGAGCAGCGGCCGCTCATCGACGCGTCCGAGCCCACCTGGGTGCAGCAGGCCCAGGCCGCCGGTTCGCTCGTCTTCGCCGACGTGGGCTGGGACCCCAGTGGTCGCTGGTCCACCGAGGTGCTCGACCAGCTCGCGGTCTGCCACGGCTTCCTGCCCAACGCAGGTGAGGCGATGGCCTACACGCGCACCAACACCCCGCACGAGGCGCTCTACGCCCTGGCCGACCACGTGCCGCTCGCCGTCGTCACCAACGGGGAGTCCGGCGCCCTGGCGATCGACTCGGCCACCGGTGAGGAAGCCGTCGTGCCCGCCCTGCGCGTGCCGGCCATGGACCCGACCGGAGCCGGGGACGTGTTCGGCGCCTCGATCGTGCTCGGCACGTTGGCCGGGTGGCCGCTGCAGCAGCGCCTGGCCTTCGCAGCACTCTGCTCGTCGTTGTCGGTGCAGCAGTTCGGTGGCAGCCTTGCGGCCCCCGGCTGGGGCGACATCGCCGACTGGTGGACCCACCAGCGGTCCTCCCGTGACGCCAGCTCCTACCACCAGTCGCTCCTGCGCCGGTACGCGTTCCTCGACGACCTGGTGCCCACCATCCCGCTCGACGCCGGCCGCCGGGCCACCGCCACCATCGCCCGCCACGTCGACGTCGAGGGCTACCCGTGACCAGCACTGCCAGCCGCACGCCATACCCATCAAGGAGAACGCCCATGAGGAACCGTCCCACGATCCTGCTGGCCGCTGCCGGCCTCGTCGGCGCAGCCGGCCTCGCCGCCTGCACGCCGGGCTCCAGCTCCGACACCTCGGGCACCACCCCCACGGGCCAGGTGTCCACCGACGCGTCCGCGCTGGGTGACGTCACGTTGACCATCTGGGACCAGGAGGTCCGCGGCGGCCAGGCGGCCCAGATCGAGGAGCTGAACAAGCAGTTCCAGGCGAAGTACCCCAACATCACCATCAAGCGGGTCACGCGCTCTTTCGACGACCTCAAGACGACCCTCAAGCTGGCGCTGTCGGGCAACACCCCGCCCGACGTCTTCCAGGCCAACAACGGCCGCCCCGACATGGGCTCGTTCGTCCAGGCCGGCCAGCTCGTCGCGCTCGACAAGTACTCGGACGCGTACGGCTGGGACGAGCGGTTCCCCGAGTCGGTGCGCAAGTACTCGTCCTACAGCGAGGACGGCAAGACCTTCGGCGACGGCAACCTCTACGGCCTGCCGCAGGTCGGCGAGGTCGTCGGCATCTACGCCAACACCGAGATCCTCGAGAAGGCCGGTGTCAACGAGGTCCCCAAGACCTGGGCCGAGTTCGAGTCCAGCCTCGGGGCCATCAAGTCGGCCGGGGAGCAGCCGCTGGTCCTGGGCAACCTCGACAAGTGGCCGGCCATCCACGTCTTCGGCACCGTGCAGGCCCAGACCACCGACCCCGAAGCGATCCGCACCCTCGGCTTCGGCCAGGAGGGCGGCTCCTGGAAGACCCCCGAGAACACCAAGGCCGCGCAGACGCTCGTGGACTGGGTGGACAAGGGCTACTTCTCCAAGGACGTCAACGCCCTCGGCTACGACCCCGCGTGGCAGGCGTTCTCCAAGGGCAAGGGCGCCTACCTCATCGCCGGCACCTGGCTGCAGGCCGACCTCGGCCAGGCCATGGGCGACAAGGTGACCTTCACGCTCCCGCCGGCAGCAGCCGACACACCGGTCGCCACCGGTGGCACCGGCATCCCGTGGGCCGTGTCCAGCAAGAGCAAGAACCCTGACGCCGCAGCGGCCTACATCGACTTCATCACGAGCAAGGACGCCATGGGTGTGCTCGCGAAGAACGACAACCTGCCGATCGCCGACACCGCGGACCAGACCGCCGGCGACGCGCTCGGCAAGGACGTGTTCGCGGCGTTCGGCACCGCGGTGAAGGACGACGCGCTGGTCCCCTACCTCGACTACGCGACGCCGACGATGGCCGACACCCTCGGCGCCTCGCTGCAGGACCTGCTTGCCAAGAAGGCGACGCCGGACAAGTTCCTCGACACCGTCGAGAAGGACTACAGCGAGTTCGTGGCCTCGAACGGCTGAGGATGACCCTCCCTTCGACCACGGGTCGGCCCGCGCGCTCCGGTGCGCCGGGCCGACCCGACCTACCCCGGCAGGCCCTGCGCGCTGCCGGCGGGCCGCCCGGTGAGCCCCGCAGGATCGCCTGGCTCTACCTGCTGCCCGCGTTCGCGGTGTACGCCGCGTTCCTGCTCTACCCCCTCGGCCGCGCCGTCCAGCTCTCCTTCTACGACTGGAACGGCAACACGCTGGCCACCTGGGCCGGGCTGGACAACTACGCCGACGTCGTGACCGACCCGGCGCTGCGGGCCTCGTTCGGCCACGCCCTGGTCCTCATGGCGTTCTACGCCCTGGTGCCCACCGTCATCGGGCTCGGTCTCGCCGCGATCCTCAACCGGGCCAAGGTCCGTGGCCTGGGGTTCTTCCGCACCGTCGTCTTCCTGCCGCAGGTCGTCGCCATGGTGGTCATCGCCGTGGCCTGGCGCCGGATGTACGCGCCCGACGGCACGGTGAACGACCTGCTCGGCGCGATCGGCCTGGACGCGCTGACCCGCGGCTGGCTCGGCGACTACACCGCGGCCCTGCCCGCGGTGGGGTTCATCGGCACCTGGTTCGAGATCGGCCTGGTGACCGTCCTGCTCCTGGCCGGTATGGGGCGGATCCCCGGTGAGCTCTACGAGGCCGCCCGCCTCGACGGTGCCGGCCCGGTCCGGGAGTTCTTCGCGGTGACCCTGCCGTCGGTGCGCGGCGAGATCTCGGTCGCGCTGACGCTGACCGTCATCGCCGCGCTGCGCACCTTCGACCTCGTCTACGTGACCACGCGCGGCGGCCCCGGGACGAGCACCTCGGTGCCGTCCTTCGAGGTCTACAACCGCGCCTTCCAGCAGGGCAAGGTCGGCTCGGCCGCCGCCATCGCCGTCGTGCTGACGCTGATCATCTTCGCCATCTCCTTCGCCATCACGCGGATCGCCGAACGGGACGACCGGTGAAGGTCTCGCGCGCCGAGCGGACCGGCAACTACGTCATCCTCATCGCCTTCGCGGTCTTCGCGCTGACGCCGATCCTGACCATCCTCGCGGCCGCACTCGGTCCCGACGACGCAGCCGGTGGGGCGACCTCCGGCGGGGTGCTCGGGCTGCACCCGGGCAACTTCGTCCAGGCCTGGGACATCGGCCGCTTCGGCAGCTACCTGCGGACCAGCCTGCTCGTGTCGACGTCGGTCGTGGTGGTCAGCCTCGTGCTGTCGATCCTGTCCGGGTATGCGTTGGGCACCATGCGGTTCCGCGGCTCGACCGTCGTGTTCTACCTCTTCCTGCTCGGGATCATGATGCCCAGCGAGGCGGTCCTCGTCCCGCTCTACTACGACCTGAGGGCGCTGGGGCTCACGGACACGCTGTGGGCCGTGGTGCTGCCGCAGGTCGCGCAGTCGGTGGCGTTCGGGACGTTCTGGATGCGGGCCTACTCCGCAGCTCCAGCCGCGCCCTCGTGGAGGCCGCGCGCCTCGACGGTGCTTCGACCTGGCGGATCCTGTGGCAGGTGCTGGTCCCGCTGGCACGGCCCGCCATCGTCACCCTGACGGTGCTGGTCTTCATGTGGACCTGGAACGAGTTCCTCATCCCGCTGGTCATGGTCACCTCGGAGTCGCTGCGCACCGCGCCGCTCGGGCTGGCCTTCTTCCAGGGGCAGTACACCAGGCTTCACCCTGCTCGCGGCCGGCGCCTGCCTCGTCGCGACGCCGGTGGTGCTGCTCTACGTCTTCCTCCAGCGCCACTTCATCGCCGGGATGCTCGAGGGGGCAGTCCGGGAGTAGCTCCACCACCCAACCCCAACCCAGGAGGTCAATGATGATCGCAGGGAAACGTCCACGCGCCAGAGCGGCAGCGGCTTCGGCCGCTGCGCTCGCCACCGCGACAGCGCTCGGGATCAGCGGGTCCGTCGCCGCCGCTGCTGCCCCAGCGGAACGTGGTGGGCCGATGCCGCCGGACCGCACCACCTCGAACGGTGCGCCCGTGGACCTCGGGGCGTTGTTCATCGGAGCCCACCCGGACGACGAGGCATTCCAGCTCTCGGCGTACGGCGAGTGGCGCGAGAAGTACGGCCTGCGCACCGGCGTCGTCACCATCACCCGGGGCGAGGGTGGCGGCAACCGTCGGCCCGGAGGAGGGCCCGGCCCTGGGGCTGCTGCGCGAGAAGGAGGAGCGCGCGGCCGTCGGCCAGGTCGGCATCCGCGACGTCTTCAACCTCGACAAGGTCGACTTCTACTACACCGTGTCCGAGCCGTTGACCCGCCAGATCTGGGGTCACGAGGACACCCTCGCCAAGGTCGTGCGGATCATCCGCCAGACCCGCCCCGAGATCGTGTCGACGATGAACCCAGCGCCTTCGCCCGGCAACCACGGCAACCACCAGGAGGCGGGCCGCCTCGCCGTCGAGGCGTTCACCGCGGCGGCCGACCCGAAGCGGTTCCCCGAGCAGCTGCGCAAGGAGGGTCTCAGACGTGGGCCCGCTGCGGCTGCTCGTGCGCAGCTCGGTCGCGACCTCGCCGACCGGCGCCGCGTGTGCCACCGACTTCACCCTCAAGGACCCGACGCAGAACGTGTACGGCGTGTGGTCCGGCGAGCGCGCGAAGTCCGGTCGCACCTGGGCCGCCATCGAGCGGGACGCCCAGCGGACCTACGCCTCGCAGGGCTGGGCGACGTTCCCCGACGTGCCCACCGACCCGAATGCGCTCGGCTGCGACTACTTCGCCCAGGTCGACTCGCGGGTGCCCTTCCCGGCGCCGGGCTCGGCCGCGGCGGGCAGGTCGTCCGCAGCCCTGGATGGTGCCGTGACCCACGCAGCAGGGACCGTGCCCCTGGGCACCGGCCTGCGGGTCGCCACCAGCAAGTTCGGCGTCCTCGCCGGTCAGCCGTTCAAGGCGACCGTGGAGGTCACCGCTCCCCGCAAGGGCCTGCGCGACGCCAGGCTCAAGCCCGCCGTCCCGACGGGGTGGACCGTCACCGGCAACGGTGACCTCGGCAACCTCAAGGCGGGTCGCTCCGTGACCAGGACCTTCACCGTGACCCCGGCAGCGGGTGCCACGGTGGGCGAGCGCGCCCGGGTCGCGGTGACGCTGAGGAGCGACGAGGGCAGGGGCTACCGGACCGCCCGGTCCAGGTGGTCGCTCCCGTGGCCGGCAGCCAGCAGCTGCTGCCGCAGGTCGCCGACTTCGAGAAGTGGACCGGCACCGATGCCGGGCAGCCGCAGCTGAGCGGCACGGTCAGCCCCGTCCTGACGCTCGTCTCCGGTGGCACCCGCGAGGTCCGGGTCGACGTGCGCAACAACTCGACCAGCGCCCAGTCCGGCACGGTGGCCCTCGACCTCCCGGCGGGCTTCAGCGCCCAGCCGGCCACGGCGGCATACGGGCCGGTCGCGGCGGGCGGGACCGGGGCGGTGACGTTCACGGTCACCAACACCGACACCTCGCTCAAGACGTCCAACCAGGGCGGCACCCCCGGGGCGCCGGCCGGTGACTACGCCTACACGATCACGACGACGTCAGCGGCTGGTTCGAGCAAGGCCGGTGCGGCACTCGAGCTGGTGCCGGGCACGACCATCGCCCAGGCCTCGACGGCCCCGAAGGTCGACGGTGTCGACACGGCGGGGGAGTACCCCGGCGAGGCGCTCGACATCTCGCGGCTGTGGGAGGGGTCGGCCTGCTCGTCGGCAGCCGACTGCGGGGCCACCGCGAAGGTGGCCTGGCGCGATGACACCCTCTACGTGCTCGTGAACGTCGTCGACGACACCCTCGGCACAAGCTCGACGCTGCGGACTGCAAGCGGCACTGGCGCACCGACTCGGTGGAGCTGGCGTTCGACCCGCGGGGGACGTCGGAGAACACCTCGACGACGTTCAAGGCGGCGATCCTGCCCGTCACGACCGAGGGTGGCCCCTGCTACGAGCGGGACGCCGACAACCACCAGGGGCCGGGACCGCAGACGGCACCCGGGATGACCATCGCCTCGAAGGTGACGGCGCCCTACACCGGCTACACCGTGGAGACGGCGATCCCGATGTCGCTGCTGCCCGGTGCGGTCGACCCCGGCACCTGGGGATGAACCTGTTCGTCTACGACTCGGACACCCAGGACCTCACCGGTCAGACCCGCATCGGCTGGTCGACGTGGGGTGGCGTGCAGGGTGACCCGTACCGCTGGGGCCAGGCGAAGGTCGAAGGCTACACGCCCCCGGCGGGACGCCCGACCACCTCGCCGGAGCCGGTGATCCCGCTCAGCGCGCTGTCCTCGCTGGACTCCCCGCCGAGCCTGCAGCAGGCGGTGGCGATCAACGTGCCGCTCGCCGGGTGGAGCGGCCAGCACTCGGGCCACGAGTGGCTGGGTCGACCACGCCCGGCTCCGCGGTGACGTCGCGCTGGTGCGGCTGCGCGCGAATGCTGCCGGCACCGCCCACCTGCACGTCGTGGACCGGGACGGCACCCTCGGGAGCCGCACGGTGACGGTGTCTGCGGGCAAGCGTGAGGTCGGGGTGCTGCTCGACCGCGCGCCGAAGGGTCCGGTGACGGTGCTGGTCGGCTGGCAGGACAAGGCCGGCGGCACCCTCGCGTCCAGGGCCACCGCCCGCTGACCCGACCTGCGTCACGGACGGGTATGGGGAGGGGCCGGTTCCTCGCGGAACCGGCCCCTTCTCGCGCGTCGGGCTCAGGCAGCCTTGACGAGCTGGATGTCCAGGTTGATCTTGATCTTCTCGGAGACGAGCACGCCGCCACTCTCGAGGGCGACGTTCCACTCGAGGCCGAAGTCCTTGCGGTTGATCTCGGTGCTGGCCTCGAAGCCGGCCTTCTGGTTGCCCCACGGGTCGGTGGCCAGGCCGTTGAACTCGAGGTCGAACTCGACCGGCTTGGTGACGCCCTTGATGGTCAGGTCGCCCTTGAGGGTGTCGTCGCCGACCTCGGTGGAGGTGAAGGTCATGGTCGGGTTGTTCTCGACGTCGAAGAAGTCGCCGGACCTGATGTGCGCGTCGCGGTCGGCGAGCCGGTGTCGACGGAGGCGAGCTGGACCACCGCGTTGATGCTGGAGGCGGTCACGTCGTCGGCGACGGTGGCGGTCGCCTCGAACTCGTTGAACTTGCCGCGGACCTTGGTGACCATGAGGTGGCGGGCGGTGAAGCCGAGCTCGCTGTGCGCGGCGTCGACGGTCCAGGTGCCTGCGGACAGGTCGGTGATGTGGGCCATGGGGATCTCCTGTGGTTGCGGGGGTCTGCGCGGGACTATCGCGCGGTGTCACTGGGTTGAACATAGCAGGAATGATTTATATTTCAACAAACCGCAGGAGATGGAATACTTGACGACCATGAGCACCGCCGTCACCGCGCCACCGCAATGGCTGACCCGCAGCAGCAGGAGTCCTGGCGCGCCTACCTGCGCGGCAGCCGCCTGCTGAGGCCGCCCCTGGACCGGGACCTGCAGTCCCACGGCGTCCAGCTGTCCGAGTACGAGATCATCTCCATGCTCTCGGAGTCACCGGGGTGTCGGCTGCGGATGTCCACCCTGGCCGACCTCGTCGTGCAGTCCCGCAGCCGGCTGACCCACACCGCCGCCCGCCTGGAGAAGCGCGGCTGGGTGCGCCGCGAGTCCTGCCTGGAGGACCGTCGTGGCGTCGAGCTGGTGCTCACCGACACCGGTCGGGAGGCGGTCGAGGAGATGGCCCTGGTCCACATCGAGAGCGTGCGCCGCAACATGGTCGACACCATGACGCCCGAACAGCTGGCCACCCTGGGCAGGCCATGGGTGCCATCCGTGACGCGATCCTGTCCGGCGGCCTGCCGTCGTGCAGCGAGGTGTGAGCGACCTGACGGTGTGAGCCTGCGCACGCCCGCAGCCACACCCGTCCGTCGCGGCTGCGGCAGGGCTGTGACAATGGAGTCATGACGGCACACCTCGACGCCCCGGCTTCGCAGGCCCTCCTCGAACGTGCCCTGGCGGTCACCCGGTGGCGTGAACTCCCCCGTGCGGGCCTTCCGGGCCGTCGGTGGAACGCCCCGGTTCATGGTCTCCGGCTCCGGTCCCTACCTCACCGACGCCGACGGTCGTGAGTACGTCGACCTGGTCTGCTCGTGGGGTCCGATGATCCTCGGCCACGGCCACCCTGCCGTCGTCGAGGCCGTCAACACTGCTGTCTCGCAAGGTTTCTCGTTCGGCACCAGCGAGGACGAGGTCGCCCTCGGCGAGGAGATCGTCACGCGGGTCGAGCCGGTCGAGCAGGTCCGCCTCGTCTCCAGCGGCACCGAGGCGACGATGAGCGCCATCCGCCTCGCCCGGGGCTACACCGGCCGGTCGCTGATCGTGAAGTTCGCCGGCTGCTACCACGGTCACGTCGACTCCCTGCTGGCGCAGGCGGGCTCCGGCGTCGCGACGTTCGCCCTGCCCGACTCGGCCGGGGTGCCCAAGGAGATGGCGGCCGAGACGATCGTCCTGCCGTTCGACGACCTCGCCGCGGTCGAGGAGGCCTTCGCCGCCCGGGTCGGAGATCGCCGCCCTGATCGACCGAGGCCTCGCCGGGCGACGTGGGCGTCGTCCCCGGCACCCGGGTTCACCGAGGGGCTGCACCGGATCACCGCCGACCACGGCGCGCTGCTCATCTCCGACGGTGATGACCGGCTTCCGCTGCTCTGCCGCCGGGTGGTACGGCATCGAGGGCCCGTATGCCGCCGGCACGCCGACCTGTTCACCTTCGGCAAGGTCATGGGTGGCGGCTTCCCCGGCCGCGGCCTTCGGCGGTGGGCCGACGTGATGGCCCTGCTCGCCCCGGTGGGCCCGGTCTACCAGCGGGCACGCTGTCCGGTACCCCCGTCGCCACCGCCGCCGGCCGCGCCACCCTCCAGGCGGTCCGCCCAGCTCTACGCCCGCCTCGACCAGGTGGCCGACGCCATCACCGGGGCCCTCGGTGCCGGCTGGGCAGGGCCGGGGGTGCCGCCCGGTCCAGCGGCCGGGAGCATGTTCAGCGTCTTCTTCCGCGACGGCGCGGTCGGCGGCTACGACCAGGCGCGCGACCAGCACGTGCCGGCCTACGCGGCGTTCTCCACTCGATGGTCAGCCAGGGCGTCTACCTGCCCCCGCACCGCGTTCGAGTCGTGGTTCGTCAGCGGTGCGCACCGACGACGCCGCCGTGACCGCATCGTCGCCGCCCTGCCCGCCGCGGCGTCGGCGGCTGCCGAGTCGTTTGCGACAATCGGGTCATGACCACGCGCACCGGCCGTGCACCCTGATGCGCCACGGTGGCCAGCGCCAGGGCGAGCGAGCTCGGGCGGGAGATGGCGCGCGCAGTCCGCGGCCCGCCACCTCGAGGACCACGACGTCACCACGTCGTCACCTCCTCGCTGACCCGGGCGCAGGAGCCGCGACACCGATCGCGACCTCGCACGGCCTGAGCCTCGCCGCCGACGACCGTGTCATGGCGGGCAACTCCTTGAGGGCGGAGCGGGTCGGGGGCATGCGGGCGTCCGACTTCGCGCCGCCGCGCTACTGGGGCCGGATCACCAACCCGCTCAAGCCGTCGTGGGGCGAGCCCTACGCAGAGATCGCGCCCGGATGGTCGAGGCGATCGCTGACGCTCGCGATCACGCCCGCGGGCGCGAGGCGGTCATCGTCTCCACCGCTGCCATCTGGACCGCGCGCAACCTGCTCGCGGGTCACCGCCTGTGGCACGACCCGCGCAGCGCGAGTGCCGCCTCGCCTCGCTGACCACGCTGTGCTACGTCGGGGACGAGCTCGAGTCCATCGCGTACTGCGGGCCTGCCGGCACGCTGCTCACCGATCCACGGGGGTACCGGATGAGGCCGACGACCTCCCGTACCGCGCGCGCCTCGGCGATGCTCGCCATACGGTCCTGCGCTGTCGCTCGCCGCCGTCTCGGAGGACCCGGACTCCATCGCGGCGCAGGCGAAGTCGGGCAACCGGTAGGGCTACGTCTCCGGGGACGGCAGTCGAGTCGATCCCTGCTTGCGAAGCGCCGAGCAGCCCGTCGTCCTGTCCGGCAAGACCCTCGAGGGCGAGCCCTGGTCGGTCGCCGAGCAGGCCGGCCAGGTCGTCCGTGTCGACGTGTGGCGTCGGTCGGTACCAGCCGTCCGAGCCGAGGCCGAGCTGAGCACGCCGAGGTCGCCGCGCCGACAGCCGGTCAGTGTCATCAGGATCAACACCCCCACGACGACCCGGCCTCGGGCATCGCGACGGCGAAGCGCCAGGGCGTCCCCTACCCCTCGCTCGACGACCAGGACGGCCGGAAGATCCTCACGCTGCAGGGCAGGGCCCGACGCCGCCGGTCACGCTCGTGCTCGACCCCGACCGGGCGGATCGCGGCCCGCGTGGTCGGCGTGGTCGCCTCCTCGATGGTGACCGGCTCGTCGACGACGTCCTGGCGAAGTCCTGTCCACCCTGACCACTGCCATCACGAACAGGTCAACCTGTCGGCGCCCTGCCGATCACCGTCGCCATCGCCCTCCTCGCCGGGGACGTTGTCCTCGCCGTCCCCGTGCGTGCTGCCCCTGGTGCCGGGCTTCCTCGGGTACGTCACCGGGCTGTAGACCGGTCTCCTCGGCGGCTCGCGGCACCGCATGGTGGCCGGCGCACTAGCTGTTCATCCTCGGTTCACGGTGGTCTTCATGGCGGCCACTGCCTTCCTCGCCGGAGTCGGTGCGACGCTCGTCGAGAACCGCCGGCTTGCTCGATGCGGCTCGGGGGAGTGC
>CAVRMT010000042.1:0-33109 GCA_963722015.1 uncultured Actinomycetota bacterium
GGGAACCCTATGTGCACAGGAGGTTCTCATGAGCAAGGCAAGGATCGACCGCCGTCAGCTGGTCCGCACGGCGGCGGGGGTGGCGGCCGGTGGAGTCCTGGTCGCAGGAACAGGGGCGACGTCGGCAGCCGCGAGCGAGTCGGGCTCGGGTGGAGGCGTCCTTGGCGCCTGGTGGGTGGAACACACCACCGACCCGCCCGCCGACCCGGAGACCGGCATCACCGTCGTCAGCGTCGGCGCCGGCGGCATCATCGTCACCAACGACATCCGTCCAGCCGGGTCGTCGAGCAACGGCGTCTGGGCGATGGATGGCGACCGGTTCAAGGCGACGTTCTGGGGCAGCACCCCCTTGGGGCCCGACGTCGAGCCGGGCAGCGTCCGCGTCATGGTGCGCGGACATCTTCGGCGCGCCAAGCTCGTGGGCGTCTTCACCGTGACGGTGTACGACGCCACCGGGGCTCAGGTCTTCAGCTCCACCGGCACGTTCACGGGCACCCGCATCAAGCCCTGAGCCGCACGCCCCCGTACGGCCGAGCGCTCCCGCCCTGCGGCCGTACGGGCATCGGGCCCTTGGTCCCTACCCCTGCCCGCTGGTGGTGGCAGAGGGTGGAGGTGCCGCCAGGGGGACACGGGACGCACCACTGGCGGCACCAAGCAACGAGAAACGACGCAGGGTCACCTCACTGGCCGACACGAGGAACAACACGAGGCCATCACCAGGGCCGACACGAGGGCCAGCACGACGGGCCAGCACGACGACCACCCACGACGGCCCACCACGCAGAGCCCGGCACGAAGGGCTCACCACCAGGGCGGGACAGATGAACCACTACGGACTCGGCGGCAAGGTCGCCGTCATCACCGGAGGCGCTTCCGGCATCGGGCGGGCCTGCGCCCACACGCTCGCGCGATCCGGCGCCGACATCTCCGTCTGGGATCTCGACCAGGGCGCGATCGACGTCGTGCTCGGGGAGCTCGAGGCGTTCGAGTGTCGCGCGCACGGTGCGGTCGTCGACGTCAGCGACTCGGGCGCCGTCGACGAGGCCATGGAGCGGGTCGTCGACCACTTCGGCCACGTCGACATCACCGTCTGCAACGCCGGCATCGGTGGCGAGGCCCTGACCAGCGGCGACTACACCGACGAGGCGTGGCACCGGGTCATCGCCGTCAACCTCGACGGCGTCTTCTACACCCAGCGCGCGGGGATCCGAGCCATGAAAGCCGGTGGGCGCGGGGGCTCCATCGTCAACATGGCCTCGATCCTCGGCGCGGTGGGGTTCGCCACGGCGAGCGCCTACACCGCCGCCAAGCACGGGGTCGTCGGGATGACCCAGGTCGCCGCCTGGGAGCACGCGGGCGACCGGATCCGCGTCAACGCAGTCGGTCCGGCGTTCATCCGCACCCCCCTGCTCGACAA
Source organism: uncultured Actinomycetota bacterium (assembly GCA_963722015.1). GTDB lineage: Bacteria > Actinomycetota > Actinomycetes > Actinomycetales > Dermatophilaceae > Pedococcus. The sequence goes on from CAVRMT010000042.1 coordinate 1,418, forward strand.
GCACCTCGACGAGGCGACGCTGGACTTCCTCGGGACCCAGCACGCCCTCCAGCGGATCGGTGAGGCCGACGAGGTCGCCGAGCTCGTGGCCTGGCTGGCCAGCGACGGCGCGTCGTTCGCGACCGGCACCTACTACCCCATCGACGGTGGCTACCTGGCCCGCTGAGCCGGGTCCGGCGGACTCCGGCGCTGTCGGTGGTCGGTGGTTGGGTGACGTCATGGCTGGTACGACCTCAGGGACCCACGAGCGCTGGGAGACGCACCCGGTCACGCCCGACCGGTTCGAGGACTTCGCCGACGTCATCAACCCCCACCGCCGCGACACCCACTGCTGGTGCCTGTCGCACCGCCTGCACGCCAAGCAGGTCGAGGAGCTCGGCGGCGGCAGCCGGGAGCAGGCGATGCGCACCCTCTGCGAGCGCGAGCACCCGCCGGGCGTGGTCACCTACCTCGACCGCACACCCGTCGGCTGGTGCAGCATCAGCCCGCGGTCGCAGATCCCGCGGCTCGAAGCCTCCAAGCTCATCAGACCTGTGGACGACGTCCCCGTCTGGAGCATCATCTGCGTCGTGGTGCGGCCGGGCTATCGCAGGCGCGGAGTCACCCACCACCTGCTCGAGGGTGCGGTGGCGTATGCCGCCGCCGGGGGTGCGCCCGCGGCGGAGGCCTACCCGGTGGACCCGCCGGGGCGGATGGACCTGACGATGGCGTTCGTCGGGACCCGCGCGATGTTCGAGAAGGCCGGGTTCGAGGTGGTCGGCACGACCGGTGCGGTCGCCAGCCGGCTGCCTCGCCTGGTCATGCGTCGCGAACTCACGCGGCCGAGCTCTCCGAACGGGTCTTGAGCCCAGCCGCCTCTGCCGCCAGGTAGCGCTCGGTGAGCCCGCGGTAGAACCGGCCCACCAGCGACCCCAGCCAGCCGTCCTGCCGGATCGTCAGGGTGACCCGTGTGCCGCCACCCGGTAGCGGTTCGAGCACGTGGCGGCCGGTCGTGAGGGCTGCGCCGCCACCACTGACCCACGTGAACGACGTCCCGGGGTCCAGCTCGGTGACGACGTAGTCAACGGTGGGCACCTTGGGCTGGCTGATCTTGGCCTGCGAGCCGGTGCGCAGCGGGCCGTCGTCGAGCCGCCGGACCCACCGCACCGTGTCGGTCCAGTCCGGCCACCGCTCGACATCGGACAGGACCTCCCACACCCGCTGCTGGGGGGCCGCGATGTCGACGCTCGTGCTCTGCTCCATCCCTTCATGATCCTCCCGTTGTCGGTGCCTTTCGAGAGGATGCGGCCATGGAGCTCGCGAACGTCCTGGCCAGGCGGCTCGCCACGCAGCGCCTCACCTCCGCACCGCTGCCCCACGCCGCCGACGCGGTGCGCCTGCTCACCTGCGTCCAGAGCCAGGAGCGCGACCACGCCCTGTTCTCGCTCTCCCTGCGGACCCGTCGGGGCACGTATGCCGCGGTGCGCGGCGAGCTCGACGCCGGCACCTTCGTGCGCACCCACCTCCTGCGGCCGACCTGGCACTTCGTCGCCCGGGAGGACCTGCGCTGGATCCTCGCACTGACCTCCCCCCGAGTGCTGGCGGCGATGGCCGGACGGCACCGGCAGCTCGGCCTCGACAACCCGAAGCGGGTCGACGAGGGGCTCGACCTGATCTCGAACCTGTTGCAGGACAAGCACTTCCTGACCCGGCCGCAGATCGGTGACGCCTTCGTCGAGCGCGGCGCCGCTGTCAGGCCAGGCCCACAGCTCGGCCACCTGCTGATGGTCGCCGAGCTCCGCGGGCTGGTCTGCTCGGGGCCGGTCGAGGGCGTGCACCACTCCTACGCCCTGGTCGACGAGGTCGTCCCGCCCACCCCGTCCCTTGACCGGGCCGAGGCGCACCGCGAGCTCGTCCGCCGGTTCTTCACCGGGCACGGCCCAGCCACCGTCCAGGACTTCACCCGGTGGTCCTCGCTCACCGTCGCCGGCACCAGGGCCGCCCTGGCCGAGCTCGGCGACGGTCTCGAGCAGGTCGAGGTCGACGGGACGCCGCACTGGTTCGACCCGGCAGCCGTCCCGCGCCGCAGCCCGTCGGCGTCGACGGCATACCTGCTGCCCACCTATGACGAGGTGGTGTTGAGCTACCGGTCGGTGAGCTTCCCTGCGGCCCCGGACCACCCCTACGCCGAGCACCCGGACCCGTTCTGGGCCCGGGTCGTCCTCGACCGGGTGAACGTCGGGCTCTGGAAGCGCGCGGTCAGGGGGGACACGGTGGCGGTCGACCTCCGGCTCGCCGACAGCGTCGACGAGGGCGGGCGCGGCGCGGTGCGCGAGGCAGCGCAACGGCTGGCCGACTTCCTGGGCAAGGAGCTCGTACTTACCTAGGCGGACAACGAACTACACGGTTGGACTTCACGGGTCTGCCTGACAAAGCGGACATCGGCCGACCACTCTGAACAGGTTGCCCGGTCCGCACGCACTGCCGCTCGGGCGACGCGCGTCTCCTGGCGCCGTCCTGTCCCCCACCCCCAGGAAGTCATGCTGCGCTCCCGTCCGACCCTTTCCCTTGCTCGCGTCGGTGCTGTCGCCCTGCTCGCCCTGACCGTTCTCGGTGCCACCACCTCACCGGCCGGCGCTGCCACCCTCTCCAGGGAGTGCAAGGCCGACTCGATCTCGTGCATCTCGTTCTCCGGTTATGCCGGCAAGTCCGTCTGGGGCTACCCCGTGAACTCGACCGGCAACAACTGCGTGAACTACGTGGCCTTCCGGCTGATGAAGAACGGGGTGAAGCAGCAGAGCGCCATGGGCAGTGGTGGGAGCTGGGCCGCCAGTGCCCGCAGCCGCGGGGTCCGCGTCGACAGGACGCCGGCAACAGGGGCGATCGCCCAGTGGAACTACGGCAGCCACTACGCGCCGGGCGACGGTCACGTGGGCTACGTGGAGGAGGTCACCTCCTCCTACATCGTGGTCTCGGACTCCGCGTGGAGCGGCTACTCCTCACAGATGACCATCCCCCGCGGTGATGCGAACTGGCCGAGCAACTTCCTGCACTTCAAGGACCAGCCCTACCAGCCGCCCAAGTCGGGGAGCTTCGTCAAGGTGCGCGAGAACGGGCAGGTCTTCCGGCTCGTCGGCCGGACGCCGGTCTACGTGAGCACCTGGAGCGCGTTCGGCGGGTCCAAGGCCACGATCGCCGTCTCCGCGAGCGCCCTGTCCACGCTGCCGGCGACCGTCCCGAACGGCACGTTCGTCAAGGGATCGCAACGCGGCGAGATCTACAAGGTCGTCGGTGGCGCCCCCGTCTACATCTCTGCGTGGGCCAACATCGGGGGCAGCAGGGCCTACACCGTCGTCGACCAGGTGGCCATCGACAGAGCAGGGTCGGGCGGCGCCTACAACCGGCTCCGAGCGGTTCCGGCCGATGCCACGATGCTCACCACGACCAAGGGCCGGAAGTACCGGGTCAAGGCCGGGGTGGCGTACTACTCGACCTCCTTCCCGCTCGCCGAGCCGACGACTCCCGTGCTCGTCGACCACCAGGCGCTCACGAGTGCCACGACGACCGGGGCGCTGAAGTACCGCCACCTCAAGGCAGTCAAGGCCCTGAAGAAGATCAGCCTCAAACGCTGAGCGGTCGTGCTCGGCGGGTGTGTCAGCCGGCGGTGGGGATGAGCAAAGTCTGCCCGGCGTGCACGTCGGAGCCGGCCAGGTCGTTCGCGACCTGGATCCGGGCGACGGCCTCGGCGATCGGCAACTGCGGCAGCTGCGCAGCGGCGACCTCGGACAGCGTCTGCCCGGCCTGCACCGTGGTCGAGTGGTCGATCCCGGCGGCCGACGCGCCGCCCGCCAGCAGGCTGGTCGCCAGCACCACGGCCACGACCACCACCGTCAGCGTCACGGCCAGGCGGCCGGCGCGGGTCAGCCGCAGCGGCGCCGCCGGTCGGATGACGACGTCGTCGCCGGTGGCCACCGACACCAGCTGCGGACGCACCGGCCGAACCGGCATCCGCACGGGTGCGGGGGCGATGTCCCAAGCAACTGCTGCACTCATCTGGTCCTCCGTGGTGGTCAGGTGGCGGAAGTCCTTCGAACGGTTGTACGAAGTTCCTCCAGGCTGATTTCTAGCACGCATGTTCGATTCCATCAAGACACGCCTCGAACACATGTTTGGAACTGGCGTTCGAACGTCATACCCTGTGTCCATGCCTCAAGCACATCAGAGGCCACTGACAGTCCCACCCGTCACACGACCAGCCTCAGCGGCATACGCCACCTGACCTGCGGAAACGAGGAACCGGCAATGAGCGAGGACAACGTCAAGGAGCTCCCCGACCGCGATCGGGGCGACGGACTCACCGTGCGCCAGCGACGGGTCCTCGAGGTCATCCGCAACGCGGTCGACCGTCGCGGCTACCCGCCGAGCCTGCGCGAGATCGGTGAGGCCGTCGGTCTCACCTCGCCCAGCTCGGTCGCCCACCAGCTGTCCACGCTGGAGCGCAAGGGCTTCCTGCGCCGCGACCCCAACCGGCCGCGTGCGATCGAGGTCGTCTCCCCCGACTCGACGGCCGACATGCGTGGCTACCGCGGTGGCGCGAGCGCGGAGGACCAGACGGCGGTGTTCGACGAGACCGGGGTGAACGACCGGCGCCCCGAGGCCTCCTACGTGCCCGTCCTGGGCCGGATCGCCGCCGGGGTGCCGATCCTGGCCGAGGAGAGCGTCGAGGACGTCTTCCCGCTCCCCCGCCAGATCGTCGGCGAGGGCCAGCTGTTCCTGCTGCAGGTCGTCGGCGAGTCGATGATCGACGCCGCCATCTGCGACGGCGACTGGGTGGTCGTGCGGCAGCAGCCGACGGCCGACAACGGTGACATCGTCGCGGCCATGCTCGACAACGAGGCGACCGTCAAGACCTTCAAGCGCAAGGACGGCAAGGTCTGGCTGATGCCGCACAACGTGGCCTTCGAGCCCATCGACGGTGACCACGCCACGATCCTCGGCAAGGTTACCGCCGTCCTTCGCCGCGTCTGAGCGCGTCCCGGACCCCAGCTCCCCCGGATGCCGTCGCGGACCGACCCCCGCGACGGCATCCGGGCGGTCAGATGATCCAGACCGGCCCGGCGTGCATGGATCGGGCCGCGGTGGGTACGTTCTTCCCGACAGGCGCACGTCTATCCTGACGGAGCGGCCCCCGCACCGCGAGAACGAGGATGACGCATGGGCAAGCACAACGAGGGTGACTACTCCGAGGCCGACCTGGTGGTCAAGGAGCAGCAGGACCACGCAGCCGGCCCGACGGGGGTGGCCGTCTCACTGAAGCGCTCTTTGAAGCACATGGGCGCCAAACGGACCGCCCAGACCCTCCTGCGGCTCAACCAGGCCGAGGGCTTCGATTGCATGAGCTGCGCCTGGCCCGACCCCGACCCGGGCCACCGCCACACCGCCGAGTTCTGCGAGAACGGTGCCAAGGCCGTGGCCGAGGAGGCCACCCGCGACCGCGCCACCCCGGAGTTCTTCGCCCAGCACAGCATCGCCGACCTCGACGCCCACTCCGAGTACTGGTTGGGCCAGCAGGGGCGGATCACCCACCCGATGGTCAAGCGCCCCGGCGGCACCCACTACGAGCCCATCGACTGGGACGAGGCCTTCGAGCTCATCGGCGCCGAGCTGCGGTCGCTGGACAGCCCCGACGAGGCGACGTTCTACACCTCCGGTCGTGCCTCGAACGAGTCGGCGTTCGCCTACCAGCTCTTCGTCCGCGCCTTCGGGACCAACAACCTGCCCGACTGCTCGAACATGTGCCACGAGTCGACCAGCATCGCCCTGCAGGAGTCGATCGGCATCGGCAAGGCCAGCGTCACCCTCGACGACGTGCACAACGCCTCGGTCATCGTCATCGCCGGCCAGAACCCCGGGACCAACCACCCCCGCATGCTCTCCGCGCTGGAGATCGCCAAGGAGGGTGGGGCGAAGATCATCAGCATCAACCCGCTGCGCGAGGCCGGGCTGGTGCGGTTCAAGAACCCCCAGAAGCCGAGCGGCGTGATCGGGCACGGCACGGAGTTGTCCGACCTTCACCTGCCGATCAAGGTGAACGGTGACCTGGCCCTGTTCCAGGCGATCGGTTCGCTGCTGGTGGAGTGGGACGCCCTGGACCACGAGTTCATCAAGACCTACTCCACGGGCTTCGAGCAGTGGCGCGACCACGTCAAGGCGGTCGACTGGGACCAGGTGGTCGAGGTCACCGGCCTGTCCCGTGAGCTCATCACCGAAGCCGCCGAGATGCTGCGCGGTTCCACCAAGACGGTCTACTGCTGGGCGATGGGCCTGACGCAGCACCGCAACGGCGTCGCGACCATCAAGGAGGTCGTCAACCTCGCCCTGGCCCAGGGCAACATCGGCCGCGCGGGTGCCGGCCTGCTGCCGGTACGCGGTCACTCCAACGTCCAGGGCGACCGCACGATGGGCATCTGGGAACGGCCGCCGGCCCACTTCCTCGACGCGCTTCAGCGCGAGTTCGGCTTCGACCCGCCCCGCGAGCACGGGCTCGACGTGGTCGACTCGCTGCGCGCCATGCGTGATGGCAAGGTGCACTTCTTCATGGCCCTGGGCGGCAACTACATCCAGGCGGTGCCCGACACCGACACGGCGATCCAGGCCCTGCAGCGGGCGCGGATGACCGTTCAGGTCTCGACCAAGATCAACCGCTCGCACCTCGTCTGCGGCGAGACCGCCCTGATCCTGCCGACCAAGGGACGCACCGAGAAGGACATCCAGGCCAGTGGCCCGCAGTGGATCTCGGTCGAGGACTCCACCTGCTCGGTGCACGCCTCCCGGGGGCCGCTCGAGCCGGCCAGCAAGCACCTGAAGTCCGAGGTCGACATCGTCACCCGCATCGCGCAGGCCACGCTGGGCGACCGCTACGACCTGCAGTGGAAGGCGATGCGCGACGACTACCGCGTCATCCGCCGGCACATCGCGCGCGTCGTGCCGGGCTGCGAGGACTACGAGGTCAACGTCCGGCGTCCCGGCGGGATGATCATGCCGCACCCGCCGCGGGACACCCGGACGTTCCAGACCTCGTCGGGTCAGGCCGAGTTCGCGACGTCACCGATCGAGGTCGTGAACGTCCCCGACGGCCACGTGCTGCTGCAGACGCTGCGCAGCCACGACCAGTACAACACCACGATCTACGGGCTCAGCGACCGGTACCGCGGCATCGAAGGTGGCCGCAAGGTGATCTTCCTGCACCCCGACGACATCGCCGCGTTCGGCCTGGACGACGGTGACCTCGTCGACATCACCACCCGGTGGACCGACGACGACGTGGTGCGGCGCGTGCACGGGTTCCGCGTGGTCTCCTACGACACCCCGCGTGGTTCGGCGGCCGCCTACTACCCCGAGACCAACCCGCTGGTCCCCTTGGACTCGACCGCCATCGGCAGCAACACGCCCACCTCGAAGTCGGTGGTGGTGAGCCTGTCTCGGGCAGCCACGCAGGACGGCGGCGAGAGCGCCGGGTCCGCCGGCGCGGACCCGTCCCAGGACGACACCGGCTCCGACTGGAGCCACAAGCGGACACCTCAGCCGAAGCACCTGTCCTGATCACGTCCGATTGCTGACGCCGCCCACCAGCCCGCGGCTGGGGGGCGGCGTCAGGCGCCCAGGGTCTCGAGGTAGCGGCTCAGCCGGTCGGTGATGTCGTCGGTGGCCCTGGCCTCGTCCCACAGCTCCCACCACTCGTTGTCGTCGGGGCGCAGGGCCCGGCGCAGTGCCTTGGTCGCCAGGTCCTCGAGACCTTCGTCGACCTCGATCGGCTCGTCCTCGATCCAGTGCGGGAGATAGGGCTCCCTGATCGCGCTCTCGAAGTCGTCGCTCGCGGCGACGACGACGGCGGCGGCGATCGCCTCGGCCATCTCCGGGGCCTCGATGTACGCGCGTGACCCGACGACCCGCCCCAGGGCGCGCTCCACCCTGGCCCGGCGCTCGTCGGGCTCTGCGTCCTCGAGCAGGTCGAGGAAATCCAGAGCGTCGTCGTTCTCGAACGGTCCCGTCCCGGTAGCACCCATACCGGCCTCCTTGCTGCTCGCGCTGCCCCGGTGGGGCGGTTGCCCCGGTAGCGGCCGGGCAGCGTGACCAGACGAGCGTGCAACAGACCAGCGCGACACGCCAGTGGTCGTTCGGGCCATTTGGGCCTAGTCCGGACGTCGTGGGGGGACCCGTTGGTACCACGCGGTGTCGACCCAGCGGTCGAGCTTGCGCCCCACCTCGCGCAGCACGCCCACCTCGGCGAAACCGTGCCGGCGGTGCAGCGCGATGCTGGCGTCGTTGGGCAGGGCGATCACCGCGACCTGGGTGTGCACGCAGGCCATGGCGTCCAGGCGGGCGAGCAGCGCGCCGTACAACAGCGACCCGACTCCGAGGCCACGCGCCTGCGTGGCGACGTAGACCGACACCTCCTTGGTGCCGTCGTAGGCGGGGCGCGGACGGAACGGTCCGGAGAAGGCGTACCCGAGGACGTCCTCACCCTGGGTGGCGACGAGGACCAGGTCGCTGCCGCCGGCGTTCGCAAGCTTCTCGCCCAGGTAGGCGGCGCCTCGCGGCTCGGTGTCGAACGTCGCGACCGAGGTGCGCACCTGCTCGTCGTAGATGGTCGCCATGGCGACCAGGTCGGCGGTCGTGGCGTCGCGGACGGTCGCCACGGTGGCGGCTGGGCTCATATCGGCGATGCTAGGGGCATGACTGATCGGCAGCGGATGTGGGACGAGCGGTATGCGGCGAGCCACCAGGTGTGGAGCGCGAACCCGAACGCCGAGGTCGAAGCCATCGTCGGCGGGTGGAAGCCCGACCGCGCGGGGCAGGACCGTCGTGGCGGCCGGGCCCTGGACCTCGGCGCCGGCGAGGGCAGGCACGCGGTCTGGCTCGCCTCGCTCGGGTGGCGGGTCACGGCGGTCGACTTCTCCGCGGTGGGGCTCGGCAAGGGCGAGGCGGAGGCGAGCAGGCGTGGCCAACGGGTCGACTGGGTGGTCGCCGACGTGCGCTCCTGGCAGCCGCCGGAGGGGCAGCTGTTCGACCTCGTGCTGGTGGCCTACCTCCACCTGCCCGAGGACGTCCTCTCCCGGGCGAGCCGCTGGTTGGCACCAGGAGGCGCCTTGGTCATCGTCGGGCACGCGCTACGCAACCTCACCGAGGGGGTCGGTGGCCCGTCGGACGCGTCGTTGCTGCACACCGTCGAGGACCTTCGTGCGGCGTCGGCCGGGCTCGAGGTCGAGCGGTGCGAGGAGGTCGTCCGGCCCACCGAGGGCGGCGACGCCATCGACGCCGTGCTGGTGGCTAGGCGCCCAGCCGGCTGACCAGCTCGGTGAGGGTGGGTCCCAGCTGGGCGTCGACCTGCAGGGTCGCCTCAGCGTCACCGCGGGTGGACCCGCGCGTGATGATGACGACCGGTATGCCGCGCGCGGCCGCTCGCCGCACGAACCGGTAGCCGCTCATCACCTTCAGGCTCGAACCGAGAACGAGGAGGACGTCGGCGGCTTCGGTCAGCTCGAAACAGTGCTGTACCAACGGTTTCGGCACGGACTCGCCGAAGAAGACCACATCAGGTTTGAGGGTGTCGTGGTGGCACACGAGGCACAGCGGGACCTTGAAGCCGAGCACGTCGAGGTCGTTGAGGGCGATGTCGCCGTCGGGACGGATCTCGTTGCTCGTGACCTCGAACGAGGGGTTCGTGACCCGCATCCGCTCGTCGAGGTCCCACCGGCTCGAGCGGTCGCCACAGGTGAGGCAGACGACCCGGGCCAGCGCGCCGTGCAGCTCGGTCACCTCGCGGGTACCGGCCTCCTGGTGCAGACCGTCGACGTTCTGGGTGATGACGGGTCCGAGGTGCCCGGCGTCCTGGAGCCTGGCCACGGCCGCGTGGCCGGCGTTGGGGCGGGCGAGGTTGAACCGCTGCCAGCCGACGTAGCTGCGCGCCCAGTACCGCTGCCGCGCCTCGGACGAGGCGACGAACTCCGAGAACTGCATCGGCGTCACGCGGCGCTCGCCGTCCGGCCCGCGGTAGTCGGGGATGCCCGACTCGGTGGAGATGCCCGCACCGGTGAGGGTGAGCACGCTGCGCCCGGAGAGCAGGTCGACCACGCCGTCGAGGTCGGACAGCTCGCTCACACGGGTCGCCTCGGTCACCACCACAGGTTACGTGGGGTGGGGGCCAGACGCTCGGGGGCGGTGCTGTCGCTCAGGTGCGCCCGAGCAGGCGGCGCTTCGAGGAGTCGTGCAGGGCCCTGGCGGCCACGGCGGGGTCACCCACCTCGGGGTGAGGCGGGCGGGCGGGGACGTCGCGGGTGATCAGCTCCGGGGCGTGGCTCCTGACCTGGGCCTCGGCGACCAGGTAACCGTGGCGTTCGAGGACCTGCTGCTCCTGCGTCGAGAAGGCGTCGAGGTCGGTGCGCACGGCGTTGATGAGCTCGGTCACCTGGCGGGGGTAGCAGCCCGGTGCGGCGGTGTCGAGGGCCCACGACGTGCCGTCGAGGACGTCGCGGTGGTAGCCGGCCTGCAGCCACCGGCTGCGCACCGACTGGCCGCCGTTGGTGGCGATGCCGAGGATCCGCAGCATCCGGCCGTGGATGGTGAGCTCGGTCCGCGCGCGGAAGACGCCGCCGCCGTCGCTGACCAGGACGGTCCGGTGCGACTTCCAGACCGGCTCGAGGCCGAGGTTGTCGTAGACGCCGCCGTCGGTGAGGCGGATGCGACGCCGGATCTGCTGGCGCTCCTCCCGCGACTCGAGACCGGGACGCCCGCCGGTCAGCTTCATCTGCTCACCGTCGAGCACCATGGGCGCGAAGTACGGCGGGTAGGCGCAGGAGGCCGCGACGATGTCGGCGATCCGCAGGTCCGGCGGGGGGACGCCATACCCGAGGCGGTAGTCCCCCACGCGTCCGTGCGGCGGGCGGCCGCTGGGGTCCTCGAAGATCCAGTTGACTCCGTAGCCGATCTCGGTGGCGCCGGTGATGACCGCCGGGCCGTCGATCGCGCTGTCGCGCAACGGGGTCGCCCACCAGTCGATCGATCCGGCCAGCTCGTCGGCCAGGGCGCGGACGGCCGCGTCGTCGGCGAACCAGTTCCACGGCTTGAGCTTGCTCAGCAGCGCCGGCGTGCGGATGTTGCGTGCCGCCAGGCGCCTCAGGGGGTTGGCGACCAGGTCCTCGAACCCGCCCACCCGCTCGCCCGACGCCTTGTCCGCGGGGAACCCGAGACGTGGGTCGGCCAGCAGGTTCGCGACGATCGACCCGCCGGAGACGCCGCTGATGGTGTCGAGCTGCGCGAGGACGCCAAGCTCGTCGAGTCGCCGCACTGCGCCGAGGTGGAACAGCGCCGCGCGGTAGCCGCCACCGGACAGGCACAGCGCCGTGCCGTGTCGTCGACCCGGCGCGGGGTGGAGGTGGTCGGGGCCGGGCTCGGTGGCCCGGCGGGTGGACGTGGGTTCAGGATGCATCGTGCAGCCGATGTAACCAGACATCGCGGACAGCCGGCCGCCGACGAGCACGCTCTCGGGCGCTGCGGCCGAAGCGTCAGCGGCTGACCAGGCGGGCTTGCGCCTCACGGACCTGCACGGTGGTGACCGGCTCGTCCTGCAGGTCGGCCACCGAGTTGATGTCGGTCCACGCACCCCCGTTGACCCGGTACTGACCAGTCAGCTGCGAGTCCACCGTGACCCTCGCACCCCGGTTCGCTGACGCGTAGGTGTGCCGGATCTTCCCGTCGGGGTACACCCCACCGGCATCGGTCACCGGGCCGCTACTGGCACCGTCGCCGTAGTGGAACTCGTACGATCGAGGCGCGATCTTGAACTCCACCGTCCACGACAGCAGCTGCACCGGGGCACTGACCTCACCGGGCTGCAAGCCGCTGTCGTTGGGCCACGTGGCACGGAAGTAGGTCGGCAGGTTCACCAGGGTGACATTGCCCGCCGGCTGGATCGCCACCCGTGGTTTGGAGAACGGCAGCTGCTTGAAGGCCGTCTGGATCTGACCCATCGTCGGCACCGCAGGCGGGGCGGGAACCCCCGGCGGAACCGCATCCAACCCGCACAACGTCCCCACCGTGGTCCACGCCGCGCTCGGGGTAGCCCGGGGTCGGGTCTGCACCCAGTACAAGACTTCGTCCGACGGCGGGTTGCGGAAGGAACACGCCGTCATCGCATAGGAACAGTTCGTCGCCTCACCATCCACCGTGTCCGAGATCCGCGCCGGCCGGCACGCCAGAACCACCTGGGTCACATACCGACTCGCCCCCGACGACACCGGCTCAGCACCGGACTCGGCTCCCGCGTTCTCGCCGGCGCTCGCCGGGCCGTCCTTGCACGCATTGGCGGCGGCTCCTGTATTAGTCAAGGCTCCCGAAAGCGCGCCGCCGCACCATCTTTCATCGGCATTTGCGGGGGCCGATGAGACTGCGGAAAGCAGCAGAGCCACCGTCATGATGAGCACTACGCGTCGCATCAGATCCCCTTGAAGTCGACGACTGCCCAGCGGTTTTCGGCCCAGACCATCGTGGTTTGCCAGGTGATGACCCCGGCCTTCGAGGTACTGACTACATCACCATCGGCGTTGAGCGTCCGGACCGGGATCTCGTTGCCCGCGACCTCGACAACCGAGCGCCCCTGCTTGGTTTCCACCCATGTGACCAGCTTGATCTGAAACGGGTTCTTTTCAGCGTGGTGTCCTGTCGCATTCTGTTTGTCGGCGAGTTCGCTGAATGCCCTGCAAACCGAGCAGTCAGTGGCCGACAGGGACTTGACCGTCGTCGCATCGTTGGTGACGAGGACTTCGGAGGCTTTCTCCCAGTAGAAGCGGGCGAAGGCTTCGGCTCCTTCGGGGGTCTTCTTGGTGGCAGCCGGTGGAACTGCCACGGTGGCCGACGACGACGGACTGGCCGTCGTGCTGGGCGACGAGCTCGTCGTGCTCGGCGTCAGGCTCGACGTCCCGCTCGTCGTCACACTCGAAGAGCCCGACGACGTCGACGTCGCACCCGGGGGCGTCGAACCGCCGTCGCTGCAACCGGCGACCAGCGCTCCCCCGAGCACCCCCGCCACCACGAACCCCACCCGTCGTGTGTGCACGTCATTCCCCTTCTACCGTCCACGGAACGGCCGCAGCCAGCGCGGCCGATCGCATGGATTCTACGGATATCGGCGATTTGGGCCACTTCACTTTCCACAGGCTCTCCCCATCCCCGCCTCCGTCCATCAGCGTTGCCTCATCAACTTCAGGATTCGATAACCGCCCGTTATGCTCAAGTCATGATTGATGCTGCCGGCCTGCGGGTCATGAAGGCCATCGCCGACGAAGGAAGCTTCACCGGAGCCGCCTTGTCCCTGGGGTACTCCCAGCCTGCGATCTCGCAGATGGTCCGCCGCCTCGAGCAGCGCATCGGCACGGTTCTCGTCGAGCGCGTCGGGCGCAACGTCCGCCTCACCGAGGCCGGCCAGGTGCTGGCCCGTCACGCCGTCGCCGTCCTCGCAGCGCTCGACGCGGCCGAGGAAGAGGTCGCGGCGATCGCCGGGCTGCGCGCCGGACGGGTGCGGTTGATGGCCTTCCCGTCGAGCTCGGCGACGCTGGTGCCCCGCGCCCTGGCCCTGGTCAAGCAGCGCTTCCCCGACGTCCAGGTCACCTTCACCGAGGCCGAGCCGCCGGAGTCCCTGTCCGCGCTCAAGGCCGGGGACTGCGACCTCGCCGTGGCCTTCGCCTACGAGGGCACCGACGTGGGCAGGGGCGAGGAGGACATGGACCTGTTCGTGACCCACAAGCTCCTCGACGACGAGGTCCGCCTCGCCCTGCCGCGCACGCATCCCCTGGCCGACCGTGAGGTCATCGAGCTGTCGGCCCTGGCCAGCGAGAACTGGATCGCCGGCTGCCCGCGCTGTCGCGGCCACCTGCTCCAGCTGTGCTCCAACGAAGGCTTCACGCCGAGCGTCGGCTTCGAGACCGAGGACTACGTCGCCGTGCTCGGCCTCGTGGCCGAAGGCCTCGGCGTGGCGCTGATCCCCGACCTCATCCTGCGCACGGCCAACCACCACGACGTGGTGACCTTACCGATCATCCCGACCTCGCGCCGTACGATCAGCGTCGTCACCACGGCAGACCTGCAGCGGGTGCCCGCGGTCCGGGCCGCGATCGACGCGCTCTGCGAGGCTGCCAAGACCAAGCCGCGCGTCCTCGCCAGCAACTGATCGCCGCTCCCGACCTCAACGCCTGCTCCACGTCACCCCCACCGCCCCACCGTCCACGACCACGGCGACATCACCGCGCTGGTCGGTCCGGAACACCGCGGATCCGTTTCGCCGCAACACCTGCAACGCCTTGGGTGAAGGATGCCCGTAGTCGTTGTCCTCGCCGACGCTGATCACCGCAACCGGCGCGGCCACGGCAGCCAGGAGGTCCTCGTCGAGGTTGCCCGAACCGTGGTGCGCCACCTTGACCACGTCGAACTCCCCTGCCCGCACCGCCATCACCGGGTCGCGTCGCAGGGCCAGCAGCACCGCGTGCGCGGCTTCGCGTTCGACGTCGCCGAGCAGGAGCAGGTCGACGGGACCAGCGCGGACAGCCAGGACGACGCTCGCATTGTTGGGCACCGACCCGCTGGAGAGCCGTCGCTGCGGCCACCACACGTCCGCAGTCACCCCGGACCAGGCCAGCTGGTCGCCGGCCACCACTTCACGCATGGGTATGCCGCGGGCTCGTGTCCACGTCTGCACCTCCTTCCACTGGTGGTCGGGGTCGTGGACGGGGGTGGTCAGGACCTCGCGCACCTCGCGACCTGCGATGGCCCCCGGAAGCCCGTCCACGTGGTCCGCATGGAAGTGGGTGATCACCACCGAGTCGAGGACCTCGACGCCGAGGCGTGCCAGGCACCGGTCGATCGCGGCGGGATCCGGCCCGGCATCGACGAGTACGGCGTGCCCGGCAGTCGTGGCGAGGACCAGCCCGTCCCCCTGACCGACGTCGCACGCGACGAACCTCCACCCCGGGGCGGGCCAGGTCACCGCCGAGGTCGGTGCAGCCGCGGCCACGACCAGGAGGCTGGTCGACAGCACGACCACCGGCCGCGTCCGGGCGGTGTGGACCCACCAGCGACCAGAGGCGATCACCGCGATCGTGACGCCAGCGAGCAGCAGGGCGCCCCCTGCGCCGTCGGGCCAAGGCATCGTCCCGCCCGGCACGGTCGCACAGGTGCGCGCGACCCAGGCGATCCCCAGCGTCGGCAGGGCGCCCAGCCAGCAGAGCAACGTCGCCCCCCACAGCCACAGCGGTGCGGTCAGGGCCGCGGCCACCCCGCAGACGGTGGCGGGCGCCACCAACGGAGCGGCAAGCAGGTTGGCCAGGACTCCGACCACGGAGACACTTCCTTGCAGCAGCACGACCACGGGAGCGCACATGGCCTGTGCTGCGACGGGAATCGCCATCGCCGGACCCCACGAACGGATCCGCCCCGGCAACCGTCGACCGATGGCCTCACCCCAGGAGCGGGTGAACAGCAGCAGGCCCAAGGTGGCGAGCGTGGACAAGGCGAAGCCGTAGGACCGGGACAGCCAGGGGTCGATGACGAGCAGCACCAGCACTGCTGCGGACAGCACCGGGATGCCGGCGGCGCGCCGTGACCGGCTCAGCCCGAGCAGCCCGATGGCGCCCATGGTCGCTGCACGCAGGACGCTGGGCTCGGGGCGCGCGAGCACGACGAACGCGGCCAGCGCGGCCGCAGCGACGTACGGGCGCCACCGCCGACGCACCCCGAGGAGTCCGGCCCCACCGAGGGCGAAGGCCAGGACGATCGCGACGTTGCTGCCAGAGACCGCGGACAGGTGCGTCATGCCGGTGGCCAGCATGGCCTCCGTCAGGTCCGGTGGGGTACGGCTGGTGTCGCCGATCACCAGGGCTGGCAGCAGGCCGCGGGCATCGCTCGGCAGCAGCGCTGCTGCCGCGCGCAACCCGGCTCGCAGCCGCTCGGCTCCACGCTCGACCGTCCCCGGTGACCTCGTCGTGGCGGGCGCACCGGTCGGGCGGAGCACGGCGAGGACCGCGTCACCAGGCTCGGCCGGCACGAGCTTGCCGCGAATCAGCAGCCCTTCGCGCCACCGCACGTGCTGCCACCTCTCGTCCGCCATGACCAGCACGGGGCTGCGGACGGCAGACCGCGTCCCGCGGGCGGTGACCTGGGTGACCGTCAGCCGGAAGCGGACCACGACGCCCTCACGCCCGGGCACGGTGCGTACGACGGGTTCGGTGGCGACCACACCCTCGACCGCCACCACGGCATGGTCGCGGGCCAGCACCGTCAACGGCCCCGCCGACCGCGTGGCCAGGTGGCCCGCCGTCGAGGAGGCCACGAGGGCCACCGCCGCCAGCGACAGCGCCACCGCGGTCCAGCCCGGGTGGCCGTGTCGACCACCGCGCCCCGATCGATCGGGAGCCGACACCAGGACCGAGACCGACAGCACCAGCGCCGTCCCGGCGGCCACGAGCAGTGCGGACGACGACCACGCCAGCGTCGACGCGGTGAGGGCCCACGCCACGAGTGCGGGTACGAGCAGCCGCACGTCCAGCCCTGCGGGTGGCGGGCTCACACGGTCACCTTGGGCGCCAGCTCGGCGAAGATCTTCTCGCCGATGCCGCTCACCTCTGCCAGCTCGTCGACGGAGGTGAACCTGCCGTGCTGGGTCCGCCAGTCGAGGATGCGCTGGGCCAGCACCGGCCCGACGCCGGGCAGCTCCTCGAGCTCGGCGGCCGCGGCCCGGTTGAGGTCGATCTTGCCGGCTCCCCCAGCCGCCCCCGCACCCGTGGCACCGTCCCCCTGTCCACTTCCCTGCCCGCTTCCCTGGCCACTTCCCTGCCCGCTTCCCTGGCCGCTTCCCTGGCCGCTTCCCTGGCCGCTTCCCGAGCCACCCGCACCTGCCTGGACCGGCGGGACGACCTCGCCCGGTCTGGGGATGCGGACCTGCTCACCGTCGACGAGTGGGCGCGCGAGGTTCACGGCCCCGAGGTCGGCACCGGGCAGCGCCGCTCCCGCCTCGGCCACCGCGTCAGCCACCCGGGCCCCGGCCGGGAGCGTGACGACGCCCGGCTTCTTCACCTGCCCCACGACGTGGATGGTGAGGGTCGACGCCGTCACCGGCTGCACGGCTGCGGGCGGACCGCCTCCACCGGACGCCGTGCTGGACGAGGCGAACCCCGTCGCCCCCAGGGTCCGACCCACCAGTGCCGACCCGGGCTGGGCCGGCGCCACCACCTCGGGGGTGCTTGCGGCCCGCGCCCAGGCGACGCGGACCCCGAAGCCGGCAGCAGCGACCACGGCGACGACGAGCAACCCCGCGACCGCCGCCCGGGGGCCGACCCACCGGGCCCCGACCAGCGGGGCCGGCAACGCGAACAGCCGAGGCCCCGGAGGTGACGGACGACGATGCCGTCCGCTCCTGCCCGGAGGTTCCCGACGCAAGGGACCGACAGGCGCCGGCGACGCTGCCACGTCCTCGATCCAGGCGCGGTCCGGCTGCCACGGGACGACCGAGCCGTCCCACGTCGGCCGGGCCGACGACGCGGCCGACGACGAGGCCGACGAACTGTCCGCCGACGGAGTCGACCTCGCCGACGGGGTACCGGTCGACCTACCCGCCGAGGGGGCCGAGGCGAGCAGGGCACGCAGGCGTGGGGAGGGTTCGGGCGGACGGCGACGCAACGGCATACCGGCACGCTAGGAAGCGCGCCGAAGACGACCGAACCCGTCAGCGACCCCTTGTGGACAAGGACCGTGGCCAGGTCAGGCTGTGGACGACGAGTCCCCCGTGGAGGAGTCGCGGTGAGCGGAGACCCAGAGCTCGATGTTGCGTCGGTGCCGGTAGATCACCAGCAGGGCCAGCACCATGCACCAGGCACCGGTGTCCCGGGACCCGAACGGCACCCATCGCAGCCAGGACACCAGCCCCAGGGCGAACAGCAGCAGGCACGCCGACACCGAGGCGCCCGCCACCCACCGCAGTCGCCAGACGAGCAGGAGGAACACCACGACCATGACCAGCGCAAACCACGGCTCCACCGCCAGGATCGCCCCCAGCGACGTCGCCACCCCCTTGCCACCCTGGCCACGCAGGAACGGCGACCAGATGTGACCCAGGACGACGGCCAACCCGACGACCAGCGCGGTGATGGCGCCGAGGAACTGCTGGGCGAGCAGGACGGGCAGCAACCCCTTGAGCACGTCCAGGACCCCGACGACGACGCCCCACCGCGTACCGAGGACGCGACCGGCGTTGGTGGCCCCGGGGTTGCCCGAGCCCGAGGTCCGCAGGTCCTTGCCGAGGACCCGCGCCAGGATGGTGGCCGGGTTCACGGCACCGAGGACGAAGGCCACCGCCGCGGCGAGGGGCACCTGGGCCAGCTCCCAGAACGACGCGTGCCCGACCGTGTCCAGCGCGCCCACCGCGGGTCAGGCCTCCGGCGCGGGCCGCGGCGACACGGCCACCGCGAGGGTTCCCGGGCCGACGTGCGCGCCGACGACGGCTCCCAGCTCGACGACCGACACCTCGTGGGCAGCCTCCACGCGCGACCGGAGCCGCTGCGCGAGGTCCTGCGCCCGGGCAGCCGAGTCGAGGTGGTGCACCGCGATGTCGACACCGTGCTGGGCGCCCTGTGCCGCAGCTGCGGCGATCTCCTCCAACCGGGCGAGCGCGCGCGTGGACGTCCGCACCTTCTCCAGCGGCCGGATGTGCCCGTCGACCAGCTCGAGGATCGGCTTGATCGCCAGGGCGGACCCGAGGAACGCCGACGCGGACCCGATCCGTCCACCACGACGCAGGTGTTCGAGCGTGTCGACGTAGAAGACGACGCGGGTGGCGGCAGCACGCGAACGTGCCTGTGCCGCAACGTCCTCCGCCGACGCGCCGGCTACGGCGAGCTGGGCGGCAGACACGACGCCGTACCCCATCGCCATGCCGAGCGAACGCGAGTCGACCACGTGCACCCGCACCGGCGACTGCTTCGCCGCGAGGTGGGCGGACTCGACGGTCGAGGACATGTCGGCCGAGATGTGCACCGACACGACCGCGTCGGCTCCTGCCGCGGCGGCCTTCTCGTAGGCACCGAGGAACGCCTGCGGCGAGGGCCGTGACGTCGACACCGGGCGGAACGCACGCAGCGCTGTCGCCACCTGGGCCGTGGTCACGTCCACGCCCTCGCTGAACTCGCTGCCGCCGATCACGACGTGCAGCGGCACGACCTGGATGTGGTGGGCGTCGACGACCGCCTGCGGCAGGTAGGCCGTGGAGTCGGTGACGATGGCGACGGACACGTGCGAAGGCTACTCGTGCAGGGCCGTCGCGAGCAGCACCGCCGAGCCGCGGGCCGCCGGCACCTGCACGTGGTTGCAGCGGGTCCACGGCGATCGTTGCGCCGCCCCCGCGAGGGCGGCGACCACGACCCCGCTCAGAGCGGCACCACGTTGACCAGCTTGGGTGCCCGCACGATGACGGTGCGGATGCCACCCTCGGTCGCGGCCAGGACCTTCGGCAGCGCGAGCACCTGCTCGCGCAGGTCGTCCTCGCTGATGTCGGCCGGCACCTCGAGCCGGTCCCGCACCTTGCCCTTGACCTGCACGACGCAGGTCACGGTGTCCTCGACCAGCAGGGCCGGGTCGGCGACCGGGAACGGCTCGAAGGTCACCGTCTCGGCGTGTCCCAGCTTGGCCCACAGCTCCTCGGCGATGTGCGGCGCCAGCGGAGCCACCATGACGACGAGCTTCTCGGCGGCCTCGCGCGGCACCGCGTCGAGCTTGGTCAGGGCGTTGTTCAGCTCGATGAGCCGGGCGATGGCGGTGTTGAAGCCGAGCGTCGGGAAGTCCCGGGACACCGCGTCGATGGCCTTGTGCAGCGCCCGGGCCGTCGCCTCGTCCAGCGGCGCGTCGACGACGCTCACCGCACCGGTCTCCTCGTCGACCACGTTGCGCCACAGCCGCTGCAGGAACCGCTGCGCCCCGACGACCGCGCGGGTCTCCCACGGCTTGCTCAGCTCCAGCGGGCCCATCGACATCTCGTAGACGCGCAGGGTGTCGGCGCCGTACTGCTCGCACATCTCGTCGGGGCTGACGACGTTGCGCAGCGACTTGCCGATCTTGCCGAACTCGCGGGTGACCGGCTGGCCCTGCCACGTGTAGGTCGGCTCGCCACCCTCGTGGTTCGGGACCTCGACGACCTCGGACGCCTCGACCGGCTGGCCGCGGTCGTCGCGGTAGGCAGGGGCCTGGATGTAACCCTGGGAGAAGTACTTGCGGAACGGCTCGTCGCTGCTGACGTGACCGAGGTCGTAGAGCACCTTGTGCCAGAACCGGGCGTAGAGCAGGTGCAGCACGGCGTGCTCCACACCACCGATGTAGAGGTCGACACCACCGGGGTCGGCAACGCCCTCGGGCGCACCGGCCACCGGCGCGCGCTGCGGGCCCATCCAGTAGCGCTCGTTCTCGGGGTCGACCAGAGCGGCGTCGTTGGCGGGGTCCAGATAGCGCAGGTAGTACCAGCACGACCCCGCCCAGTTGGGCATCGTGTTGGTCTCACGGCGGTACTTCTGCACCCCGCGACCGTCGCCCAGGTCGAGCTCGACCTCGACCCACTCCCGAGCGCGACCCAGCGGGGGCTCGGGCTGCGAGGACGAGTCCTCGGGGTCGAACGTCTTGGGAGAGTAGTCAGGCACGTCCGGCAGCTGCACCGGCAGCATCGACTCGGGCACCGCGTGGGCGACGCCGTCCTCGTCGAAGACGATCGGGAACGGCTCGCCCCAGTAGCGCTGCCGACTGAACAGCCAGTCGCGCAGCTTGTAGTTGACCGTGCCCTCGCCGAGCCCCTTCGCCGACAGCCACTCGATGATCGTCGACTTGGCCTGCGCGATCGGCAGGCCGTCGAGCGACACCTCGTCGTTGGAGGAGTTGATCGCCGCGCCCTCGCCGGTGAACGCCCGGTCGTCCGGGTGCCCCTCCGTCGGCTGCACGGTGCGGACCACCGACAGCTCGTACTTGGCGGCGAAGTCCCAGTCGCGCTCGTCCTGGCCCGGCACGGCCATGATCGCGCCGGTGCCGTACCCCATCAGGACGTAGTCGGCGATGAACACCGGAACCTGTTGCCCTGTCACGGGATTGGTGGCGAACGCTCCGGTGAAGACACCGGTCTTGTCCTTGCCCTCAGTCTGCCGCTCCAGGTCGCTCTTGCGTGAGGCAGCCAGCCGGTATGCCGCGACAGCGGCCGACGGGGACGCCTCGCCGGACGTCCACGTCGGGTTGGTGCCCTCGGGCCAGTCCCCCTCGGGCACGAGCATGTCGACGAGCGGGTGCTCGGGTGCCAGCACCATGAAGGTCGCGCCGAACAGGGTGTCGGGGCGGGTGGTGAAGACCTCGATCGCCGCGTCGTGCCCGACGACCGGGAACGCGACCCGGGCTCCCTGGCTGCGCCCGATCCAGTTGCGCTGCATGGACTTGACCTTCTCCGGCCAGTCCACGCGGTCGAGGTCGTCGGCCAGGCGGTCGGAGTAGGAGGTGATCCGCATCATCCACTGGCGCAGGCTGGTCTTGAAGACGGGGTAGTTGCCGCGCTCGGAGCGGCCGTCGTTGGTGACCTCCTCGTTGGACAGCACCGTGCCCAGGCCTGGGGCCCAGTTCACCGGCGCCTCCGAGGTGTAGGCCAGCCGGTGGTCGTCCAGCACGGCCGAGCGCTCGGCGGGGGTGAGTGACGCCCAGTCCGCGCCGCCGGGAACCGTGCGCACGCCCGATACGAACTCCTGCACCAGCTCGTCGATGGGGCGGGCCCGGCCCACTCCCCCGTCCGGCCGGACGGCCTCGGGGTCGTACCAGGAGTTGAAGATCTGCAGGAAGATCCACTGGGTCCACCGGTAGTAGCCCGGGTCGATCGTGGCGATGGTACGGCGGTCGTCATGGCCCAGCCCCAGCCGACGCAGCTGGCGCTTCATGACGACCATGTTCTCCTCGGTCGTCTTGCGCGGGTGCTGACCGGTCCGCACCGCGTACTGCTCCGCGGGGAGGCCGAACGCGTCGTAGCCCAGGCAGTGCAGGACGTTCTTGCCGGTCATGCGGTGGTAGCGCGCGAAGACGTCGGTGGCGATGTAGCCCAGCGGGTGCCCGACGTGCAGACCGGCACCGCTGGGGTAGGGGAACATGTCGAGGACGAGCAGCTTCTCGCGGTCGGCGACCTTCTCGGGCTCGGCCCACGGACCGGCAGGGTTGGGCGCGTGGAAGGTGCCCTCCTCCTGCCAGCGGTCCTGCCAGGCCAGCTCGATCTGCTGGGCCAGCTCAGCGGTGTAGCGGTAGGGCGTCTCGCTCATCTCATCCTCGTGTCGTCTTGCGTCGTGGCCGACGGGTGTTGCTCCAGTGCGGGTACACCCCGTGAGGGGGCACTCACGACAAAGCCCCTCGCGAAGGAGGGGCTGGCCGCGGTGGCCTCGGTGATCCGGGGGCCAACGCGGCTATCGAAGGAGGAACCGTCTTGCCATGGCCCCAAGGTTAGCGCAGCAGCGCGCAGGGGTCCCTCAGGCTGCGGCCGCGACGTCGACGAGGTCGTTGCGCAGCTTGGCGATGATCGCGGACAACAGCCTGGACACCTGCATCTGGCTCACGCCGAGGACCGCACCGATCTCCGACTGGGTCTTCTCCTCCACGAAGCGCAGGTGCACGATCAGCCGCTCGCGCTCGCTGAGCCGGTTCACCTTCTGGCACACGACCCGCAGCCGCAGCAGGCGGTCGATGTCGGCACTCTCGGCGGCCACGACGTCGACGACCGCGCCCTCCTCCGAGGACAGGTCCAACGACGTCGCGGTGTACGCCGCCCCGGACTGGCGGGCGCTGCGCAGCTCCTCCACCTCGACCTCGAGCGCCTCGGCCAGCTCCGACACGCTGGGCCAGCGCTGCAGGCTCTGGGTGAGCCGGTCCTCCTCCCCCGACATCTGGGCACGCACCTCCTGCAGCCGACGGGGCGGGCGGACGGCCCAGCCGCAGTCGCGGAAGTGGCGCTTGACCTCGCCGAGGATCGTGGGCAGCGCGTAGGAGGCGAACCCGTTGCCGTGGCCCGAACGGTAGCCGCGGGCAGCCTTGACCAGGGCGACCCGGCCGACCTGCACCAGGTCGTCGCTGTCGATGCCCCGCCCCTGGTAGCGGCGGGCGACCCGCTCGGGCAGGTCGAGGGTGAGCAGGACCGCCTCCTGGCGCAAGCGGTCCGCAGTCCCCGGGTCGCTCACCTCGGCCTGCGCCAACAGCTGGTCGGCGAGCTCGTGTCGTGCGGCGACCTGGTCGTGCCTCGCAGCGACGAGGTCGCGCTCGCCTGCTTGCTCGTCGCGAACCGCGGCGTGCCGGGCTGGCGCAACAGGGGTGTCGAAGTCGGTGGCAGCGGCCATGGGTGTCCCGTCGTCGGAGAGGAACATGGCGCCGCTGTTGGACCACGTTTCTACGGGTTCTACACAACCACCGGCACACGCACCCCGCAACCAGAGGAGCTGCCGCTGTGCTCCGGACCCGGGGACGGCAATACTTCTCCCATGTCGCCACGCATCCCGTCCGAGGCCTCGGAGGCCTTCGCCTCCCTGGCCGAGCTGGTCTACTCCGGAGCTGACTCCGCGAAGGTGCTGGACAGCATCTGCCGGCTCGCGGTGGACCTCGTGCCCGGCGCCGACCACGTCTCCATCTCGACCCTGTCCGCGGACCTCTCCCTCGACACCCTGGCCGCCAGTGACGACGTCGCCCGCCTGATGGACCGGCTCGAGACCGAGGCCGGCGAGGGTCCGTGCCTCGACAGCATCGTCGAGAGCTCTTTCCAGCGCGACGATGACATCCGGGCCAACTCGACCTGGCCGGCACTGGCCGAGCTCACCCTCGACCGGACTCCGGTGCGCGGCATGGTGGGGTACCAGCTCAAGGACGGGGCGCACGGCCGCGCGGCCCTGAACGTCTTCTCCGACACCCCGGGTGCGCTCACCGAGGAGGCTGGGGACATCGGGACGGTCCTGGCCGCCTTCACCTCGGTGGCCCTGGCCGCAGCCCAACGACAGACCGACATCGAGAACCTGCGCCGTGGGCTGGAGAGCAACCGCGAGATCGGCAAGGCGGTGGGCCTGCTCATGGCGGCGCACTCGGTCAGCGCCGACGAGGCCTTCGACATCCTGCGCAGCGCCTCGAGCCGCACGAACACCAAGCTGGCCGCCATCGCCGAGAAGATCGCTGCCAACTACGCACGCGGCGTGGTCTGAGGCTGCTTCGAGCCTGCGGGTCGCCGTTGTCCGCGCTGGCGGTTACCGTGAAAACCAGTCGTCACTAGCCGGTCAAACAATGCGCCAGCTGCCCTGTCGGGTCTGCTGCTGCGGGCTCGGCTCCCTCTTGTGGAGGAAGTCTTGAGCACCTTCGTCGTCCTGGTCACCCAGCGCCACGTCCCGGGCAGGCCTGCCACCCTCCAGCAGCGCGTATGCAGCCGGACGCGAGGGCGGGGGCCGTCATGCACGTGGTGATCCTGGCCTCTGCGCGTCACCCGCTGCGGGAGCCCTTCGCCGGAGGTCTCGAGTCGCTCACCTGGGCACTGGTCCGTGGCCTGCGTGCTCGGGGCGTGGAGGTGACGCTGTTCGCCGGTCCGGGGAGCGACCCGGGACTCGACGCCCGGGAGATCAGCGTCCTGCCGCTCGAGCTCAGCGACACGGCGAGGGCCGACGTGTCGATGCCCGCCGAGGCGTGGTTGCAGGAGCACCATGCCTACCTGCAGGTGATGCTGGAGCTCGCGCAGCGGTCCGACGTGGACCTGATCCACAACAACAGCCTGCACCACCTGCCCCTGGCGATGGCTCAGTCGTGCCAGGCACCGTTGCTCACGACCCTGCACACGCCGCCCACCCCGTGGCTCGAACCAGCGATCCGGCTGATGGACCAACGCCGGTCCCGGTTCGTGGCGGTGAGTGGCCACACCGCCCGTCAGTGGCGCCACGTGGCCGATGCCGCGGTGGTCCACAACGGTGTGGACACCGGGGTGTGGACCCCCGGTCCCGGGGGTGACGACCTGGTCTGGGTGGGTCGCGTGGTGCCGGAGAAGGCGCCGCACGAGGCGGTCCGCATCGCTGCGGCGAGCGGACGCCGGCTGCGTCTGGCCGGACCGGTCGGCGACCCGCGCTACTTCCGCGAGGTCCTCGAGCCCCTCCTCGGACGGGGCGCCGACTACGTGGGGCACCTGGACGTGGCCCGCCTGCGTGACCTGGTCGGGTCCAGCGCCGCCATGCTCGTGACCCCCGCATGGGACGAGCCGTACGGGCTGGTTGCCGCAGAGTCGATGGCGTGCGGGACGCCGGTCCTGGGGTTCCGTCGTGGCGGGCTACCCGAGTTCGTGGTGCCAGAGTGCGGAGTCCTCGTGGACGCCGGCGACTGGGCCGGGGCAGCGGCCAGGGTGGAGACGGTGACCCGGCTCAGCAGGGAGGCCTGCCGGGCCCACGCGGTGGAGCACTGCTCCCTCGACGCCATGGTGGACGCCTACCTGCAGGTCTACCTCACCCAGACCCAGAGGGCGTCCGTGGCGGCATGATCGGATACTACGCACACCACCAGGGTGCCGGACACCTCACCCGGATGCAGAGCATCGCCGCGGCCCTCGACGAGCCCGTGTGGGGCCTGAGCTCGTCGGCCCGGCCACCCGGCTGGACCGGCGACTGGACCTCGCTGGCGCGCGACGACGAACCCTGGCCGGACGTCCCCGACCGGGACGTCACGGCGCACGGGGTCCTGCACTGGGTGCCGCAGCACCACGAGGGGCTGGCGCGCAGGGCTGCCCAGCTCACGGCCTGGGCTGCTGCGCAGCGGCCCCGCGCGCTGGTGGTCGACGTCTCCGTCGAGGTGACGGTGCTGGCCCGGCTGTGCGGAGTGCCCTGCGTCGTGGTGGCCATGCCCGGGCGGCGCGACGACCGCGCCCACCGCCTGGCCTACGACACTGCGGACGCCCTGCTCGCGCCGTGGCCGCAGGGCGCCCACGACCTGCACTGGCCGCAGGACTGGGTCGACAAGGCCTGGTTCGTCGGGGGGATCTCGCGGTTCGACGGACGCGAGACCCGACCAGCCCTCACCGACACCACCGTTGACGGGTCCGGGGGTCGCACGGTGCTGCTGCTCTGGGGTGCGGGTGGTCGCTCGACCACCGCCGCTGAGGTGCGGGCGGCCCAGGACGCCACCCCCGGGTGGACCTGGGTGGAACGCTCCACGCAGCTGGACCGCAGCCGCGACCTGTGGGAGGACCTGCAGCGCGCCGATGTGGTGGTCAGCCACGCCGGCCAGAACGCCGTCGCCGAGATCGCCGCGGCACGTCGGCCCGCAGTCGTGGTGGCCCAGCCCCGACCCCATGCCGAGCAGGAGTGGACCGCCCGCCGCATCGATGACTGGCGCATCGCCGTGGGACGCCAGACCTGGCCGGACGCGCCGGCGTGGCCGGCCCTGCTCGACCTTGCGCTGCGCCGCGGTGGCCACGGGTGGTCGCGCTGGTCCGACGGCACGGGCGCGCTCCAGGTCGCCGACCACCTGAACCGCCTGGCCGCGGTGCCGGTCGGACCATGACCGCAGCACGACGGACGGCGGTCGTCACCATCGCGCACGGGCGTCACGAGCACCTGCGTGGTCAGCAGTGGGGGCTGGCCCGCCAGAGCGTGGGACCGGACCTGCACGTCGTGGTCGCCATGGGTGACCCGGAGGTCGCCCTCGTCGCGCACGAAGCCGCTGACGAAGGCGCCCACCGAGGCGCGCACCAAGGCGCCCACGAGGGCGCCCACGAGAGCGCCTTCAGGGATGCCCACGACCCGTACGGGCAGGCGCGGGTGGTGACGGTCCACCTCGACACCGCAGGTGAGCAGCTGCCGCTGGCCCATGCACGCAACGCCGGCGCGCGCGCAGCCATGCAGGCGGGGGCCGACCGCCTGGTCTTCCTCGACGTCGACTGCATCCCGGCGCCCGGCACCCTGGAGCGGTATGCCGCGGTGCTCGATGCGGCCGAACGAGACCCCGCATCCCCCGGGCCGGTCGTCGCGTGCGGGACGGTGGCCTACCTACCGCAGGTCCCCCACCCCCGCGCCTACCGCACGGACAGCCTGGCCGAACTCGCAGACCCTCATCCCGCCCGACCCGTCCCCGACGACGGGCAGGTCGTCGTGGGTGCGGACCTGAGGCTGTTCTGGTCGCTGTCCTTCGCCCTCACCGCAGCGGACTGGGAGCGGGTCGGCGGCTTCGGCGAGGAGTACGTCGGGTACGGCGCAGAGGACACCGACTTCGGCCAGCGCCTCGGAGCCGCCCAGGGGACGATGCTCTGGGTGGGTGGCGCGGCGGCATACCACCAACATCACCCCAGCGAGACTCCGCCGGTGCGCCACCTCGCGTCGATCATCCGCAATGCCAACGTTTTTCGTGACCGTTGGGGGTGGTTCCCGATGGAGGGCTGGCTGGCTGCCTTCGCTGAGCGCGGCCTGGCCCGGCTCGACCCGGTGACCGGGCGCTGGGTCGTCACGACATGACCCGGCCCCCGTTGCCCGTTTTGGACCGGTCCCCCCGGGGTAGCCCAGTGGTGGGACCGTCCGGCTCCAACAGCGCGGGTCGGGCGGTCTCACCGGTTTGCGCCCGGGGTTTGCGGCGTCACCGGGCGGGGCACAGGACAGGTGGAGCGACGCGTGCGACCGGTCCGGTCGCCGCACCGACGAGAGGACAGCACCGGTGAAGGCACTGACTTGGCACGGCAAGCGCGACGTACGCGTGGAGGAGGTCCGCGACCCCGAGCTCGAGGCGCCGACCGACGCGATCATCAAGGTGACCTCGACGGCCATCTGTGGCTCGGACCTGCACCTGTACGAGGTCCTCGGCGCCTACCTGACCCCCGGTGACGTCCTCGGTCACGAGACCATGGGCATCGTGCAGGAGGTCGGCCCCGAGGTGACCCACATCAAGGCCGGCGACCGGGTGGTCATCCCGTTCAACATCTCCTGCGGCCACTGCTGGATGTGCGAGCGCGGCCTCTTCGCCCAGTGCGAGACGACCCAGGTCCGCGACCAGGGCAAGGGTGCGTCGCTGTTCGGCTACACCAGCCTGTACGGCGCGGTGCCCGGCGGCCAGGCGGAGTACCTGCGCGTCCCGCAGGCCCAGTTCGGGCCCATCGTCGTGCCCGAGGGTCCCGGGGACCAGCGCTTCCTCTACCTCTCGGACATCCTCCCCACCGCGTGGCAGGGCGTGAAGTACGC
Organism: uncultured Actinomycetota bacterium; assembly: GCA_963722015.1. Taxonomy (GTDB): domain Bacteria; phylum Actinomycetota; class Actinomycetes; order Actinomycetales; family Dermatophilaceae; genus Pedococcus. The sequence continues at coordinate 29,668 of CAVRMT010000042.1, forward strand.
CGATGTGCCCCAGGGCGGGACGCTCGCGGTCATCGGGCTGGGGCCGGTGGGCCAGCTCGCCACCCGGATCGGCAAGCACCTCGGCGCGGGGCGGGTCATCGGTGTGGACCTCGTCCCCGAACGCCTCGCGCTGGCCCGGGCGCACGGCATCGAGACGCTCGACCTGCGCGAGGTCGACGACGTCGCCGCCGCGCTGATCGAGATGACCGGTGGCCGCGGTCCCGACGGGGTCCTGGAGGCGGTGGGCATGGAGGCCCACGGCAACCCGGTGGCCAAGACGGCGCAGGCCGCGGTCGGGCTGCTGCCCGATGCGCTCGCCCGCCCCCTCATCGACCGGATGGCCATCGACCGGCTCGACGCACTGCTCGCCGCGCTCAAGGGCGTGCGCCGCGGCGGCACCGTGTCCATCAGCGGCGTCTACGGCGGTGAGGTGGACCCGTTGCCGTTGATGGAGATGTTCGACCGCGGGATCACCGTGCGGATGGGCCAGTGCCACGTGAAGCGGTGGATCGACGAGATCATGCCGCTGGTCCTGGACTCCGCGGACCCACTCGGCACGGAGGAGCTGGCAACCCACATCCTCCCGCTCACGGAAGCCCCCCGCGGCTACGAGATGTTCCAGGCCAAGAACGACGGCTGCGTCAAGGTGGTCCTGCAACCGTGACGTCGTTCGCCGGCAGGACCGTGCTGATCACCGGCGCGTCCAGCGGTATCGGGCGGGCCACCGCCCACCGCCTCGCAGCCGGGGGCGCGGACCTCGTCCTCGTGGCCCGGTCGCTCGACCCCCTGCAGCAGGTGCAGGCCGAGTGCGAGGCGCGCGGCGCCCGAGCCCTGGTCGTCATCGCGGACGTCGGCGACGCCGATGCGGTGACGCGGGCGTTCCGGGAGGCGGCACAGGTCTTCGGCCGGGTGGACGGGGTCGTGCACTCTGCCGCGGTGCTCGCCTACGGCCGGTTCGAGGACGTCCCCGTCGAGGTGTTCGACGGCGCCCTGCGGACCACGCTGAGCGGGACCGCGAACGTCGCCCGCAGCGCGCTGGCCGCGTTCGGGGCGTCCGCCGACGGCGGAAGCCTCGTGGTCATCGGCTCGCTCCTGGGCAAGATCAGCACCCCCTGGATGAGCTCCTACGTCACCGCCAAGTGGGGGGTCCACGGGCTCGTCCGCACCCTGCAGATCGAGTCCCGCAGCACCCCGGGCATCCACGTCAGCCTGGTCTCCCCCGGCGGGGTCGACACCCCGGTCTACCTGCAGGCCGGCACCTACCTGCGTCGGCACGGTCGCCCGCCACCGCCGGTCGACCCTCCCGAGAAGGTGGCCCGCGCCGTGGTGCGGGCGCTGGCGCGCCCGCGGCGTGAGCTGTCGGTGGGGGCGGCGAACCACCTGGCCGTCACGGGGTTCCGCCTGATGCCGGCGGTGTTCGACCGGCTCGTGACGCCGCTGATGCGGGCCGGCGGCATCTCCCGGTCCAAGACCGAGAACTCACCGGGCAACGTCCTGCGGCCCCAGCCCGTCGGGGATGCGCTGCACGGTCGCTGGGGTCGACACTGGCTGCGGCCGGTGGCTGCCGCCGCAGCGACCGGCGCCGTGGCCGCTACCGTTCGGTCCGTCCGCGCCACGAGGGCGAGCCGTTCCAGCCGGACCAGCACGATCACCCGAGCCACCAGGAAGAAGCTCCAGCGATGACCAAGCAGCACTCCGTCCACGAGGGTGTCGTCACCGTCACCCGTGATGTCGATGCGCCCACCCAGGCGGTGTGGGACGTCCTGGCCGATGGCTGGGACTACGCCACCTGGGTCGTCGGTGCCTCCCGGGTGCGTGACGTCGACCGTTCCTGGCCGGCCGAGGGGGCCCGCATCCACCACTCGTTCGGGCTGTGGCCGGTCCTGGTCAGCGACACCACCCACGTGGTGAGCGCGAGCGAGCCGACCAGCCTGACCCTCGTGGCCCGGGGATGGCCCATGGGTGAGGCGCAGGTGTCCATCGCCGTGACGCCCCGGGGCGACCAGGGCTGCACGGTCGCCATCGCGGAGGACGCCATCAAGGGACCGGGCACCCTCATGCCCAAGCCGTTGCGTCAGCTCGCGATCGGCCCGCGCAACATCGAGGCGCTCCGTCGTCTCGCCTACCTCGCCGAGGGGCGGTACCGCGAGCGCGTCACGTCCTGAGCAGGCGGTCCCAGGCGGTGCGGGTGAGCGCCCGCCGGGCACCGCCGGTGAGGCGGCCGTTCGCGCCGAGGGCGGCGCGGGCGGCGTTCCACCCGCAGGCACCGTGGACCCCGCCACCGGGGTGAGCCGAAGCGCTCGCGAGGTAGAGGCCCGGGACTGGCGTCTCCGGCCGGCCGAGGCCGGGCGTGGGCCGGAACACCAGCTGCTGGTGCAGGGCTGCGGTCCCGGCGTTGATCGCCCCACCCACGAGGCTGGCGTCCTGGTCCTGAAGGTCCCCCGGTGCCTGCACGTGCCGGGCGACCTGGCTGTCCCGGAACCCCGGGGCGACCCGCTCGACCGCATCCTCCATCAGCCGGACGTGGGCGTCGACCTGCTGCTCGTCCCACTCTCCGTGCGGCACGTGGGTGTACGCCCAGGTCGACTCGGTCCCTGCGGGAGAGCGGGACGGGTCGGACGTGGTCATCTGCCCGAAGAGCAGGAACGGCCGCTGCGGCACCCGGCCGACCGACAGGTCGGCGGCGAAGTCCACGAACCCGTCGGTGTCGACCCCCAGGTGCACGGTGCCGGCCCCCCGGGCCTTCTCCGCAACCCACGGCACGGGGCGGTCCAGGGCCCAGTTGACCTTGACCGTCGCGTTGTCCCACTGGAACCGGTCCAGGTCACGGTGCAGCTTGGCGGGCAGCGGGTGGTCGGCCAGGAGCTCGCGGTAGAGGGTGGGGGCGGGGACGTCGGCCAGCACCCCACGGCGGGCCCGCAGCTCGGTGCCGTCGGCCAGCCGGACCCCAGTCGCCGCCCCGGCCCCGGTGGTGACCGAGGTGACCGGGGTCCCGGTGAGCACGCGTACGCCACGGCTCTCCGCCCGGCGGCGCAGCGCTCCGGCAAGCTCGCCCGCGCCACCCTCCGGCACGGGGAACCCGACATCCTGGCCGAGCATGCACAGCAACCAGCCGAACAGCCCGCTGCCCGCCGCATCCGGTGGCACGTCACTGTGCATGGCGTTGCCGGTGAGCAGCAGCCCCGCCCCCGCGCCACGGAACCGCTCCTGGCCCAGGCGCCGGGCCGGCGTGACCGCGAGCCGCGCGAAGTCGAGGGTGCCGCCGGCTCCCATCCGGCGCACCATGCGCAGGGCCGAGGAGGCCGGCGGGAACGGGGTGAACAGCGCGTCGAGCAACGGGTCGCGGATGCGGTCCCAGCCCTCGACCAGCTCCATCCAGGCCTCACCGTCGCCCGCGGCCTCGGCCTCCAGGCCGGCCGCCGTGTCCTGCGCCCGGGAGCAC
>CAVRMT010000043.1:0-21066 GCA_963722015.1 uncultured Actinomycetota bacterium
GTAGAACTGCTGGCACATGGACCAGACGTTCGTGGTCAACCAGTACAGCAGGACACCGATCGGGAAGTTGACGCCCGAGATCGCGAAGAAGACCGGCATCAGGTAAAGCAGCATCTTCTGCTGCTTGGCGAAGGGGTTGTCCAGCGCCGAGGCCGGCATGTTCTTCATCATCAGCTGCCGCTGGGTGGTGAAGGTGCTCGCCGACATGGCGATGATGAGCACGACCGTGACGATCTGGACCGTCAGGTCGCCGCTGCCGAGGAACTTGTCGGACAGCTGGGCCCCGAAAAGGGTCGACTGCTCGGCCTGGGAGGCGAGCTCGCGCGTGATCGGGCCGATCTGCTCGCTGCGGCCCTCCGCGATCCCCTCGAGTCCGTTGAGGACACGGAACAAACCGAAGAAGAAGGGGGACTGCAGCAGGATGGGCAGGCACGAGCTGAACGGGTTGGTCCCGGTCCGCTTGTAGAGGTCCATCGTCTCCGCCGTCATGGCCTGGCGGGAGTCGGGGTCGCTCTTGCCCTTGTACTTGGCCTGGATCTTCTGCATCTCGGGCTGGATGAGCTGCATGCGACGCGAGGCGTGGATCTGCTTGACGAACAGCGGGATCATCGCGGCACGCATCACCACGACGAGGCCCACGATCGAGAGCACCCAGGCGAAGCCCGAGGCCGGGGGGATGCCGATCGTGTCGAACAGGGTGTGCCAGCCGAACAGGATCCACGCGACGATCCATTCGAACGGGTAGATCAGATCACTGAAGCTCATGGTGTCCTCAATCTGGTGGCGGGCCGTCGATGTGACGTCCCACCGGTGGTTCCGGCCGCGCGCTGCGTATGCCGCTCGGCTGGCAGGTCTGGTGCCCTACCGCTGGAGCTCGGGCTGGGCGGATCGTGCGGGCACGTGGTCGACGCCCCCGTCGCTCCAGGGGTGACACCTGCCCAACCGCTTCGTGGCGAGCCAGGTTCCCCGCAGGGGACCGTGTCGCCGCAGGGCGGTGACGGCGTAGGCCGAGCAGGAGGGGTAGTAGCGGCAGGTGGGCGGACGCAGCGGCGACACGAACCGCTGGTAGAGGACGATGACGGCGATCAGCGGTGCCGTGACGACCTTGCCCACGCCCTTCACCTGCGACCAGCTCCCATCCGGGCCAGGACCTTGGGGAGCACCCGGTCGAGCTCGGTCGCCAGCTGGGTCGAGCTCGCCTGGGCTGCAGCAGGGTTCGCTCGGACCACCACATCGGTGCCGGCCGGGATGTGGGCCAGTCGGGCAGCCATCAGCGCCCTGAGCCTGCGCTTGGTCCGGTTGCGCACCACAGCTCCGCCGACGGCCTTGGAGACGACAAAACCGACCCGCGGCGGTTGTCCCGCACGCGCGTCGGTTCGTGCCGAGTGGACCACCACGAGCGGGGAGCCAGCGCGGGCTCCTCGAGGGCCTCTCAGCGCTGCCGAGAACTCCGAGCTCGTGCGGAGCCGGTGCCCCGCGGGCAGCACAGGGACTGCCTCAGGCGGAGAGCTCGGAGCGGCCCTTGGCGCGGCGAGCCGACAGGATGGCGCGACCCGCACGGGTGCGCATCCGCAGGCGGAAGCCGTGGGTCTTGGCCCGGCGACGGTTGTTCGGCTGGAAAGTACGCTTGCTCACGAGGTTCTCCGTTACTGGTCGGGCCCGGTTGGCCCGCTGAGTGCTGGTGGGCGGCGCGGCGGCCGCAATCGGAAGCCCGCGTCGTGTTCAGCTCCAGGGCGGAGCGATCACGGGGTGTCACGGGCATGCGAAAACGGCCGACAGGCCTGGTCCAAGGTACGCGAGCGCGAACCGCAGGGTCAAACCAGCCCACCGGTTGGCCGCACGGTGTCCGGTCCACCACCCAATAGCAGCGCCACGCATACCCCATGATCGGGACACGCCGGTCGGAACCGGTTCTTTTCCTGCGAACGGCAAAATTTCTGTGGTGTGGCTTGCTCCGTGGGCCTGGACCTTGTTAGCGTCCGTCCTCGTCCCTCTGCCGTACCCACAGGTTGTGGATAAGTATGTGGACAAGGCACCATGACCTTGCGAACGACCCTACGACAGGGTCGCCCCGCGGACACCGTCGAAAGGGATGTGGGCTCAGTGAGTGACGCAGATCTGGACTTTGCTCAGATCTGGAAGAACACCATCGCCACCCTCGACGCCGACGGTCTACCGGCCCGCGAACGCGCGTTCCTCACCCTCGCCCGGCTCTCGGGCCTGCTGGACGGAACCGCCCTGGTGAAGGTGCCGAACGACTACACCAAGGACGTCGTCGAGCAGCGGGTCCGCGACGCGGTCACCCGTGCACTGTCCTCCCAGCTCGGCACCCAGGTGCACCTGGCAGTGACCGTGGACCCGTCCCTGGACGAGGACCACTACGTCGAGGACACCGTGGGGCTGCCGGACCAGGGCCCCGGCAACACCGCTGCCTACCCCTACGGCGACAGCGGCGCGAGCTTCCGCGACCCCGGGTACGGCGACAGCACGAGGGACAACACCAGGGACAACACCAGGGACGGCACCAGGGACGGCGGGGACAGCAACGGTTGGGCCCCCAGCCGACACCAGCCCGCGCACCAGCCCGCCCACCGCATCGACCCCGACGAACGGCCAGACCCCTCGCACGAGCAGGCCGCGCAAGGTCCTGCTCCGTCTCAGCGCCGTCCGCGCGACGAGCTGACCAGCATCACCGACGAGTCGGCGACCCGGCTCAACCCGAAGTACACCTTCGACACCTTCGTCATCGGGGCGAGCAACCGTTTCGCCCACGCGGCAGCGGTCGCCGTCGCCGAGGCGCCGGCGAAGGCCTACAACCCGTTGTTCGTCTACGGCGAGTCCGGGCTGGGCAAAACCCACCTGCTGCATGCGATCGGGCACTACGCCCGCAACCTCTACCCGCACGTCAAGGTGCGCTACGTGAACTCCGAGGAGTTCACCAACGACTTCATCAACAGCATCCGTGACGACAAGGCGAGCAACTTCCAGCGCCGCTACCGCGATGTCGACGTCCTGCTCATCGACGACATCCAGTTCCTGCAGGGCAAGGTGCAGACGCAGGAGGAGTTCTTCCACACCTTCAACACCCTGCACAACGCCAACAAGCAGGTCGTCATCACCAGCGACCTGCCGCCCAAGCTGCTGTCTGGGTTCGAGGAGCGGATGCGCAGCCGGTTCGAGTGGGGCCTGCTCACCGATGTGCAGCCGCCCGACCTCGAGACCCGGATCGCGATCCTGCGCAAGAAGGCCATCCAGGAGCGGATGAGCGCCCCCGACGAGGTGCTCGAGTTCATCGCGAGCCGGATCTCGACGAACATCCGCGAGCTCGAGGGCGCCCTGATCCGCGTCACCGCGTTCGCCAGCCTCAACCGGCAGAGCGTCGACATGGGCCTGGCCGAGATCGTGCTCAAGGACCTCATCCCCAACGAGCAGGGCTCCCAGATCACCAGCGCGACGATCATGGCCCAGACCGCGGCCTACTTCGGGCTCACCATCGAGGACCTCTGCGGCACCTCCCGTTCCAGGGTCCTGGTCACCGCTCGCCAGATCGCGATGTACCTGTGCCGCGAGCTGACCGACCTGTCCCTGCCCAAGATCGGGCAGCAGTTCGGGGGTCGGGACCACACGACGGTCATGCACGCCGACAAGAAGATCCGCCAGCTGATGGCGGAGCGGCGCGCGATCTACAACCAGGTCACCGAGCTCACCAACCGGATCAAGCAGCAGTCGCGCTGACGCCCGGCGTCCCGACCGGGGCGCGCAGGAACGCCACGGTGTCGGCAAGGGTCTGCTCCCACGGGGTCGGCTCCAGCCCGAACACCTGCTCGGTCTCGGTCGAGTCGAGCACGAACGGCCGGTCGAACTGGTAGCGGGTCTCGGCCAGCTCCCGCAGGAACGGCACGACCAGACCCATACCCCGCACGACCGGAGCCGGTATGACGCGCACCGCACCCGGCTGGCGCCCGACTAGGGCAGCCACCTCCCCGGCGACCCCCCGCATCGACCGCGCCGGTGCGCTCGGGACGTGCCACGCGCGGCCCCAGCCCCGCTCGTCCTGGGCCAGCACCGCGGCGAGCCGGGCCGTGTCGCGCACATCGGTCCAGGAGTGGGCGGCGTCGGGGTCACCCACGAGCAGCCAGACCGGCCGGTGCCGAACGACAGGGGTGACCACGAGCTCCTGCAACATGCTCGTCCGCGCACCGATGCCCGGACCGCTGTAGTCGCTGGCCCGAAGCTCGGTGACCCGGACCCGGCCGGCGGCGTGCGCCGCGAGGGCGTCCTGCCACATGCGTGCGCGCAGGGCGCCCTTGGGCCCGCTGGGTCGCAACGGGGTGCCCTCGGTCATCGGCGCGTCCACCGGACCGTACCCGTAGAGGTTGCCCACCGTGACCAGGCCGGCACCGGTGCGCTCGGCCGCGCTCAGCACCGACGCCGCCAGCGGCGGCCAGTCGCGCTCCCACGCCGAGTAGTCCGGCGGGTTGAGGGCATTGACCAGTGCCTGCGCGCCACGCGCCAGAGCGGTCACCCGGTCGGTGTCGGTGGCGTCCGCACTGATCGCCTCGACGCCGTCGAGGTGGGTCCCCCGTCCGGACCTCGACACCAGCCGCACCTCGTGACCAGCGGCCACCAGCTCCTTCGCGGTGTTCTGCCCCACCGCACCTGCTCCCAGCACCACGTACCGCGCCACGACCACCGGCTCCTTCATCGTTCGAACCGTGAGCACTGCTCTCTGTTGCCCTGAGTAGACACCAGCCGGGGTCGTGGAGTCAAGAGCACTGCTCACATTCGTGACACCTGATCTCTGCGATGGCACGATGGCGGCATGCCCAGCGCCGATGCCACCCCCGACGCCACCACTCCCGCCACCGGCACGGCACACCCGTCCGCAGGGGGGAGGCCCTCGAGACCCGGGATCCGGGCCCGCAACCGGGCGGCGCTGGAGGAGGAGATCCTCGAGGCCGGCCGACGCCACCTGGCCCGCGACGGCGCAGCCGCCCTCTCCCTGCGGGCCATCGCCCGTGACCTGGGCATGGTGTCCTCTGCCCTCTACCGCTACGTCGCCAACCGCGACGACCTGCTCACCCTGCTCATCGTCGCCGCCTACACCTCGCTGGGTGACGCGGTCGAGGAGGCGCACGGCGCCGTACCGGACCAGGACCTTGGCGCACGGTGGGACGCCATCGCCCATGCCCTGCGCGGATGGGCCCTGGCACACCCGCACGAGTACGCCCTGGTCTACGGCTCTCCGGTGCCCGACTACCAGGCCCCTGCCGAACGCACCACCGAACCCGGCACCCGGGTCCAGGCCCTGCTGGTCCGACTCCTTGCCGACGCGACGAGGACCGGCCGGGTGGCCGAGCAGGTGAGCAGTGATGACCCAGCCCGACAGCTGGCCGACCGCGCGGTGGGCGCCATGGTGCAGACCGACTTCTTCGCCGGGACCGAGGTCGACGCCCCCACCCTGATGACCGGTCTGGCGGCCTGGTCGCTGCTGATGGGCACCCTGTCCACCGAGGTGTTCGGCCAGCTCGGACCGGATACGGTCACCGATCGGGACGCGTATTTCGCCTCGATGGTGCGCTTCTCCCGCCGCCTCGTCCTGGCACCCTGACCGAGCCTCTCCGTCGACGCAACCGGCCGGGGACAGCCGTTGTCCACGACTCGTCCCCAACGCGGTCCCGGTTGTCCACAGGCCCCTCCACAGCTGTGGGCACCTGTTCACGCTCCCGACACACGGCCGGCTTTCGGGCGCTCTGAGCACAACGGGAGCCGCGGGCCCGCACGGCAAACCCGACAATCGTGGCGCTGCCCCCGTGGTCCACACCTGTGGACAAGTCTGTGGGTATCCGAGTACGCCGACTGCGCCTCATCTGTTCGGATGAGGGCCCTGCACACCGGTGGACAACCTGTGGACAACCGGTGGACGACACACCGCCGGCCTGGGGAAAGGGCGGGAGTGTCGTGTGGAGGGGCTGTGCGCGACAGATCGGCCTCCACAACCCCCACCAGCCGGTGCGCAGCTGCGTCCACCCGGCGTACACAGCCCCGCTACCCGGTTGACCTGCGACGACGGGCACCGTCCACAGAGTGCACACCCCCTACAACGATGACGAGATCCCTCCACTCAGCAATCCATCCCCGAGTACCAACCCGAGCCCCAGGACGCCCCGACAACCTTCAGGGAACGACACCGATCCCAAAGCCCGATCCGGGTTGGCCGACCGCAGCGCGAGCACTAGGGTCAGTGCGCAATCACATTTGTGTTGTTCAGGCGGCAGGGGCCGCACGTGAAAGGGCAGGTAGCGACGGTGAAGTTCAGGGTCGAACGTGAGGTCCTTGCCGACGCCGTGACCTGGGTGGCGCGGGGCCTGCCAGCCCGTCCTCCCGTCCCGGTCCTGGCCGGGGTGCTGATCGAGGCCAACGACGAGGGCACGCTCACGCTGTCCGCCTTCGACTACGAGGTCTCGGCGAAGATCACCGTGGCCGCCGACGTCGCCGAGAGCGGCACGGTCCTCGTGCTGGGGCGCCTGCTCGCCGACATCTCACGCAACCTGCCCTCCAAGCCGGTCGATGTCGCCACCGACGGCAACAAGGTGGCGGTGACCTGCGGGTCGTCGCGGTTCAGCCTGATGCAGATGCCGGCCGACGACTACCCGACGTTGCCGACCTCGCCCACCGCCAGCGGCACCATCGCCGGCGACGTCTTCACCCAGGCCGTCGCCCAGGTCGCCATCGCAGCGGACCGTGGCGACACCCTGCCGATCCTGACCGGGGTCCGCGTGGAGATCGACGGCGACAAGATGACGCTGCTGGCCACCGACCGGTACCGGCTGGCGATGCGCGAGCTCACGTGGAACCCCGAAGCCACCGATGCGGCGCACCTAGCGCTCGTGCCGGCCCGCACGCTGTCCGAGACCGCCAAGGCGCTCGGTGCCTCCGGCTCCATCGAGGTCGCCCTCGGCTCCTCCGCCGGCGGGGACGGGCTCGTCGGGTTCGAGGCCGGCCAGCGTCGCACGACCACCCGCCTGCTGGACGGTGAGTACCCGAAGGTCACCTCGATCTTCCCCTCCAGCGTCGACACCGAGGCGGTCATCAAGACCTCCGACCTCATCGAGGCGGTCAAGCGCGTGGCCCTGGTCGCCGAGCGCAACACTCCGGTGCGGCTTCGCTTCACCGACGGCCAGGTGGCCATCGAGGCAGGCACCGGTGACGACGCCCAGGCCTCCGAGGCGGTCGAGTCGACCCTGACCGGGCCGGAGATCGAGATCGCCTTCAACCCCCAGTTCCTGCTCGACGGCCTCGGCGCCGTCGGGACCGCCTTCTCCCGGTTGTCCTTCACCCAGGCGTCGCGTCCCGCCGTGCTGTCGGGCCAGGCCGAGCAGGACGGCGAGGCCGACACCTCCTACCGCTACGTCCTCATGCCGGTGCGCTTCGCAAGCTGACCACCGCCGGGCGTAGCCTGACCTACGCGTACGGCGCGGTCTGTCGTTCGTCCGACCGAGGTTGCTCACGCACGGCCGTGTCGGATCCATTCCCACGAAAGGGCGTCGTCACATGCAGCTCGGTCTGATCGGCCTCGGCAAGATGGGCGGCAACATGCGCGAGCGCATCCGCCGCGCGGGCCACGAGGTGGTCGGCTTCGACCACAACCCGGCTGTCTCCGACGTCAAGACGTTGGCCGCCCTGGTCAAGAAGCTCGAGGCCCCCCGCACCGTGTGGGTCATGGTCCCGGCGGGTGCCCCGACCCGCGAGACGATCACCAAGCTCGCCGACCTGCTCGACAAGGGCGACATGGTCATCGACGGCGGCAACAGCCGTTTCACCGACGACTTCGAGAACGAGAAGCTGCTCAAGGCCAAGGGCATCGGCTACGTCGACTGCGGGGTGAGCGGCGGCATCTGGGGCCTGGACAACGGGTACGGCCTCATGGTCGGCGGCACCGCCGGCAACGTCAAGAAGGCGATGCCGATCTTCGACGCACTGCGTCCGGAGGGCCCCCGCGAGGAGGGCTTCGTCCACGCGGGCAAGGTGGGCGCAGGCCACTACACGAAGATGGTCCACAACGGCATCGAGTACGGCCTGATGGCTGCCTACGCCGAGGGCTACGAGCTGCTCGAGGCCAAGGACATCGTCACCGACGTCCCGGGCGCCTTCAAGGCGTGGACCCGTGGCACCGTCGTGCGGTCCTGGCTGCTGGACCTGCTCGTCGACGCGCTCGAGAAGAACCCGCACCTCGAGGACGTCTCGGGGTACACCGTCGACTCCGGTGAGGGTCGCTGGACCGTCGAGGAGGCGATTGCCAACTCGGTGCCCATGCCGGTCATCTCGGCATCCCTGTTCTCCCGGTTCGCCTCCCGCCAGCAGGAGTCGCCGACGATGCAGGCGGTCGCGGCACTGCGTGGTGGGTTCGGTGGCCACCAGGTGATGTCGGTCGCCGAGGGCGAGCAGCTGCGCGCCGACGGTGCACCCAAGCACGAGGCGGCGGTGGTCGCCAAGGCTGCCCCGAAGGAGAAGCCGACCACCAGTGCGAAGAAGGCCGCAGCCAAGGGCCGCCAGGCGGCCAGCGCCGGTCCGTCCTCCGGCACCGGTTCGACGGACAAGCGCACCGCGAAGAAGTCGAGCTGACCCACCCCCGGGGTGGGCCGTCCACTCATCGGCCCACCCTCCAGCCCGCCCACCCTCCGAGCACCTGATCGGCCGACCGTGCACGTCCGCCACCTGACCGTCAACGACTTCCGCAGCTATGCGAGCGCCGAGCTGCCGCTGGAGCCGGGGGTCACGACCATCGTCGGCCTCAACGGCCAGGGCAAGACCAACCTGGTGGAGGCGATCGGCTACCTCGCGACGCTGTCGAGCCACCGGGTCGCCACCGACCAGCCGCTCGTGCGGTTCGGTGCCGAGCAGGCGGTCATCCGAGGAGCGGTCGTCCGCGAGGGTCGCGAGACCATGGTCGAGCTCGAGCTGAACCCCGGCCGGGCCAACCGTGCGCGCCTGGGCCGCTCGCCTGCCGGCCGACCCCGCGACGTCCTCGGGACGTTGCGGACCGTGCTCTTCGCCCCCGAGGACCTGGCCCTGGTCAAGGGTGACCCCTCCGAGCGCCGCAAGTTCCTCGACGACCTGCTCGTGGCCCGTCAGCCGCGGTGGGCCGGGGTCCGCGGCGAGTACGACAAGATCCTCAAGCAGCGCAACGCGTTGCTGAAGTCCGCGGCCCCGGTGCTGCGGCGTGGTCAGCGCCGACCCCCGCCTCGACCCGACGGGCCGGTCGACGACGCCCGCGCCTCGGCGCTGCACACCCTGGACATCTGGAACGAGCACCTGGCCACCGTCGGGTCGCAGCTGCTCTACGCCCGCCTGCGCCTGCTGCGCGACCTCGGGCCGTACCTCACCCAGGCCTACGACGAGGTGAGTGCCGGCCAGTCCGACGCCCGGGTGTCGTACAAGAGCTCGCTGCGCGAAGCGGCCTCGACGTCCCTGGCTGCGGGCGAGGTGCCGGAGATCGACCAGCTCCGCACCGAGATCCTCGCGACCCTGGCCGACCTGCGCGAGCGGGAGATCGAGCGCGGGATGTCGTTGGCCGGTCCGCACCGCGACGACCTGGTGCTGTCCCTCGGTGAGCTGCCCGCCAAGGGCTATGCCAGCCACGGCGAGAGCTGGTCCTTCGCGCTGGGACTGAAGCTGGCGGCATACCAGCTGCTGCGGCACGACCTCGGGGACGACCCGGTCCTCATCCTCGACGACGTCTTCGCCGAGCTGGACTCCGGGCGCCGGGAGCGGCTCGCGACCATGGTCGCCGACTGCGAGCAGGTGCTCATCACCGCGGCGGTCGACGCCGATGTGCCGAGCACGCTGTCCGGCCGCACCTACGTCGTCAGCCTGGGTGAGGTGAGCCTGCGTGGGTGAGGGGCCGGTCGAGGACGCCGTCGGGGGCCTGCCCGATGGTGACGAACCGGACGCGGGCGCGACCGGTTCGGCAGACGAGGTGTCCGGGTCGGTCGAGGATGCCGCCAGCGCAGCGCTGCAGCGGGCGCGGGCGGCCGCACGCGACAAGGGACTTCGACCGGGGCTGAAGCCGATGCGCCGTCGCCGGCCGGGCGAACCCGCCAAGACTCCGCGCGAGGGGCGCGACCCGTTGCTGCTCGGTGACCAGATGGACCGCCTGCTGTCCGACCGGGGCTGGAAGGTCGATGTCGCGGTGGGTTCGGTGATGGGTCGCTGGCCGCAGATCGTCGGCGAGGAGGTGGCCCAGCACTGCATCCCGGTGACGTTCGAGTACGGCGTGCTGACGGTGCGGGCCGACTCGACCGCGTGGACGACCCAGCTGAAGCTGCTGGAGTCCGCGATCATGGGCCGGCTCGAGGGCGAGGTCGGCAAGGGCACGGTGAGCGCGCTCAAGATCGTCGGGCCGAGCGCGCCGTCGTGGTCCAAGGGTCCGCGCCGCAGCACCGGCCCGGGTCCGCGCGACACCTACGGCTGAGGCGTGCGGTCAGGCCGGACTGCGTGCCGGCCCGCGGTGCCGCGCCCGGAGGCTGCCTAGGATCGAGTCATGACGGCCGATGCTGACCGCCCCGCCACCGAGGGCTCCGCCCCTGGGCAGGACCCGCGCACCCTGACCCGGGGGTACTTCGACCACGTGGTCGCGGTGACGACCCGGTGGTCGGACAACGACGTGTACGGGCACCTGAACAACGCCGTCCACTACCAGCTGTTCGACTCGGCGATCAACGGGTGGCTCATCACCGCCGCCGGCATCGACGTGATGACCCTTCCCGAGCTCGGGGTCGTGGCCGAGTCCGGCTGTCGGTACTTCCGTGAGGTGGAGTACCCGCACCCGCTGGAGGTCGGCGTCCGGGTCGAGCGGGTCGGACGCAGCAGCGTCACCTACGCCCTGGGCCTGTTCGGTGGCGACTCCCCCGAGCCGGCCGCACTGGGGCGATGGGTGCACGTCTACATCGACCGGGCAACGCGCGCCAGCGTCCCCATCCCCGCGGTGGTCCGCGACCTGCTGGACGACGCGGTCCTGGCGCGGGCATGAAGATCACCGGTGCGGTGCTGGAGGAGGTCGGCCGACCCGGTCCCTGGGCGCAGACCCGTCCGCTCACGGTGGGGGAGCTCGACCTCGAGGGCCCCGGACCGGGTGAGGTGCTGGTGGAGCTGGAGGCGGCCGGGGTCTGCCACTCCGACCTGTCCGTGGTCGACGGCAGCCGCAGCCGCCCCGTGCCCATGCTGCTCGGCCACGAGGGAGCCGGCCGCGTGCGTGCGCTCGGAGCCGGGGTGGCCGACCTGGCTGTCGGGCAGCGGGTGGTCATGACCTTCCTGCCCCGGTGCGGCGAGTGCGCCGGCTGCGCCACGCACGGACGGATGCCGTGTGGCCCCGGGTCGGTGAGCAACGGCGTGGGCGAGCTGCTCGCCGGCGGCCGCCGGGTTTCGCGTGACGGAGTCCCCGTCCACCACCACCTCGGGGTCTCGGCGTTCGCCACCCACGCCGTCGTCGACACCCGCTCGGTGGTCGCCGTGGAGGACGACGTCCCGCCGGACGTGGCCGCGGTGCTCGGCTGCGCGGTCCTCACCGGTGGAGGCGCCCTGCTCAACGCCGCCCCACCCGCGGCCGGCCAGGCCGTGCTCGTGGTGGGTCTGGGCGGAGTCGGTATGGCGGCGCTGCTCACGGCCGTGGCCCTCGGCGCGGGCGACGTCATCGCCGTGGACGGCGTCACCGCCAAGCGCGACCGGGCCCTGGAGCTCGGGGCCACCCGGGTGCTCGACCCCGGTGAGCTCGCCGACAGCGGGGTCCGGGCCGAGGTGGTGGTGGAGGCCGCGGGCAACGCGCGCGCCTTCGAGGCGGCCCTGGCAGCCACCGCTCCCGGAGGTCGCACGGTCACCGTCGGTCTGCCGCACCCCGACGCGCGGGCCAGCGTCTCCCCGCTGCAGCTGGTCGCCGAGGCCCGCACGGTCATCGGCAGCTACCTCGGCTCGGCCGTCCCCAGCCGCGACATCCCGGTGTTCGCGCAGTGGTGGCGCGAGGGGCGGCTTCCGGTGGAGGCGCTGGTGTCCTCCACGATCTCCCTGGACCAGGTGAACACGGCGATGGACGAGCTCGCCGCGGCCCGCGCCATCCGGCAGGTCATCCGGTTCTGAGCACGGCCCGGGCCGTGGGGTGGTCGCTGACCATCGGGTCCCTCTGGCGGTTGTCGGTGGGTCCTCGGGGCGAATACGAAGAGACCGTGAAACACGACAGTGTGTGGTAGTCAGGTTCACTGCACGGCCGACGAGCAGCTGCACGAGGTCTGTGATGTGTATGCGACTGTGCAGGCATGAGCACACGTGGCTGGTTGAACGCAGTCTGACGCTGAAGAGGTGCGACTCTCGTGTACTATGAGTGAGCCGTCGGTGTGGTCAGCTCCACGCAAGGGTGACGATGGTGCAGGACTTCGTCGGCGTGAGGCTGAGCTCACGGCTGCGCCACTCGGAGAGGGCTCGAGCTGGTGACCGGGGGCAGCTGGTGAGCGGGCTCGAGGTCTGCATCAGCTCGACGTTGCGCAGAGCGAGAGCGCCTGGCCGCGAAGGTGTCAGAGGAGCGGTGATCATGAAGGCGCGAGATGTGCGAGACGGCGCGCGCGGGCCCACCTCGCAGTGTCCTCCGTCAGCGGTGGTCTGACCAGAAGATGGCGCTCCAGAGCACCATGGACCCATGAGCGAATTGTCCAGATCACCACGCTGCGGCATCGTCCCGCCCTACCTCCTACGGGCCCTGGCCGAGGCCGACGGCCACGCCGGTTCGAGCGCCGAACGCACGCTGCGCCGCGATGTCGAGCACCGGGCCCACCGGCAGGGACGACCCACCGGGGCGGCAGGCCCGCTGGCCCCCGGGGCCGGTCCGGGTCCGGCGGCTGACCCGGGTCCGGCGCCGGCACCGGGCGACGGCACCGGACCGCAGCGGGTCATCGACGACGCAGCAGGACTGGAGTCGCTGCCCGGGACGACGGTCCGGCGCGAGGGCGAGCCGGCGACCGGGGACGCCGCGGTCGACGAGGCGTACGACGGCCTCGGACTGACCTGGTCGCTGTACTCCGAGGTCTTCGGCCGGGACTCCCTCGACGGCCGGGGGCTGGCGCTGCTCGCGACGGTGCACTACGGCAAGGACTACGACAACGCGTTCTGGGACGGCACGCGGATGGTCTTCGGCGACGGGGACGGCGAGGTGTTCAACCGGTTCACGGTCGCCGTCGACGTCATCGGTCACGAGCTCACCCACGGGGTCACCGAGCTGACCGCCGGGCTGACCTACCGGGGACAGTCCGGCGCCCTGAACGAGAGCGTGTCCGACGTGTTCGGGTCGCTGGTCCGCCAGCGCGCCGACGGCCAGTCGGCGGACGAGGCCGACTGGCTCATCGGCGCCGGACTGTTCACCGACGCCGTGCAGGGGGTGGCCCTGCGCTCGATGAAGGCCCCGGGCACGGCGTACGACGACCCCCGGCTCGGCAAGGACCCGCAGCCCGCGACGATGGCCGACTACGTCCAGACCACCGACGACAACGGGGGGGTCCACATCAACTCCGGCATCCCCAACCACGCGTTCTACCTCGCGGCGACCGCCATCGGCGGCCACGCCTGGCAGGCCCCGGGGCAGATCTGGTTCGACACCCTCACCGGTGACGGCATCGCGGCCGACTGCGACTTCGCGACCTTCGCCGGGCTCACCGTGGCCGCCGCCACCGCCAGGTATGGCGCCGGGTCCAGCGAGGTGGGCGCGGTCGAGCAGGCCTGGACCCAGGTCGGGGTGCCGCTCGGTGCGGGCCAGGCTGATGACCCTGTGCCCGACCCGGTTCCCTCTCCTGTGCCCGACCCGGCCCCGGCTCCTGTGCCCGACCCGGTCCCAGCTCCTGTGCCCGACCCGGTCCCGGCTCCTGCGCCCGACCCTGTGCCCGACCCGGCCCCGGCCCCGGGCGACGACCTCGTGCAGGTCCGTCGCACCGGTGGCCTGGCCGGGATGCGGCAGACCCGCACCGTGGCCCTGTCCGACCTGCCCGCCTCCGACGCCACGGCCTGGCGTTCCCTGCTCGCCGACGACGGCCTGCAGGGCCTGGCCGCCCGCCCGGGTGGCCGGACCATCCCGGACGCCTTCGTCTACCACGTGGCGTGCCCCCCCGAGGCTGCAGAGGTCACGCTGCCCGAGCACGGCATACCCGACCCGGTCCGTGAGCTGTTCCGGCGCACGCTCGGGCAGTGACCGGCGCGGGGCCGTCGCGAGCCGCCAACCTGCACGTTCACGGCCCCGGGAAACGGCAGAATCCGGCGCTGGGGGACCCGGTGGTGTACCGGGACTCCCAACCAGGCCCGGTTTTCGGTCGAATCCCGGCTCACGGGCCTCCTGAGGCCCTGTGGCCTGTTCCCGCCCGGTAGACTGTGAGGTGAAATCGCGGCCGGCTGGGCATCCAGACTGGCCGCGTGTCATGAGCAGGGTGCAGCGGCGTGTCGGGGGGACCCGAACGGCCTGCCCCACCGGAGAAGGAGCACCGTGTCCGAGTCTGACCAGACACCGCACGAGAGCACACCGAACCACCCGCCCCACGCCACCGGCCACGCCGAACCCTCCGAGCACCTCACCGCAGCGCAGGCCGAGACGGCCCGCCTCGCGGCCGAGGCCGAGCTCGCCGGGGTGCCGGCCGGCGCCGAGTACGACGCCAGCGCGATCACGGTCCTCGAAGGCCTCGAGGCCGTCCGCAAGCGGCCCGGGATGTACATCGGCTCGACGGGCGAGCGCGGTCTGCACCACCTGGTGTGGGAGATCGTCGACAACGCGGTCGACGAGGCGCTCGCCGGGTACGCCGACACGATCGACGTGACGCTCATGGCCGACGGCGGTGTGCGGGTGGTCGACAACGGCCGCGGCATCCCCACAGGACACAACGACCAGTACGGCGTCTCCACCGTCGAGCTCGTCCTCACCCAGCTGCACGCGGGCGGCAAGTTCGGTGGCGGCGGTTACAAGGTCTCCGGTGGCCTGCACGGGGTCGGCTCCTCGGTGGTCAACGCCCTGTCCAGCCGCCTCGACGCCGAGGTGCACCAGCTCGGCCACGTCTTCCGGGTCTCCTTCGCCTACGGCGAGGCCACCGCCCCCCTGGAGAAGATGGAGCCTTCGGACCGCACGGGCACGACCATCACCTACTGGGCCGACGGCGACATCTTCGAGACGACGACCTACGACTTCGAGACGATCCGCGCCCGCTTCCAGCAGATGGCGTTCCTCAACAAGGGCCTGACGATCAACCTCACGGACGAGCGCGTCCCCGAGGCCTCCGAGGACGACGTCGACGCGGTGGACGCGTCGGAGAAGAAGCCGCGGCAGATCAGCTACACCTACGCCAACGGCCTGGTCGACTACGTCACCCACCTGGTCGCCTCCAAGAAGGCCGAGCCGGTCCATGCCGAGATCATCTCGATCGAGTCCGAGGACACCGAGCGGCAGCTGTCGTTCGAGCTCGCGATGCAGTGGACGAACGCGTACTCCGAGTCGGTGCACACCTACGCCAACACCATCAACACCCACGAGGGCGGCACCCACGAGGAGGGCTTCCGCGCGGCGATGACCAAGCTGGTCAACGACTTCGCGCGCAAGCAGAACCTCCTCAAGGACAAGGACGAGAACCTCACCGGCGACGACATCCGCGAGGGCCTGGTCGCCGTCGTCTCGGTCAAGCTCGGCGAGCCGCAGTTCGAGGGCCAGACCAAGACCAAGCTCGGCAACTCCGAGGTCAAGGGCTTCGTCCAGCGCGCCATGACCGACGAGTTCGGCCACTGGCTGGGGGCCCACCCCACCGAGGGCAAGGACATCGTCCGCAAGTCGATCCAGGCGGCCGCGGCCCGCATGGCCGCCCGAAAGGCGCGTGAGGCGACCCGGCGCAAGGGCCTGCTGGAGTCCGGCGGCCTGCCGGGCAAGCTGCGCGACTGCCAGAGCAAGGACCCCTCGATCTCCGAGGTCTTCATCGTCGAGGGCGACTCGGCCGGTGGCTCGGCGGTCCGGGGTCGCAACCCGCACAACCAGGCGATCCTGCCGATCCGAGGCAAGATCCTCAACGTCGAGAAGGCCCGCATCGACAAGGTGCTCGCCAACAACGAGGTGCAGGCGCTGATCTCGGCGTTCGGTACCGGCATCGGCGAGGACTTCGACAAGACCAGGGCGCGCTACCACAAGATCGTGCTGATGGCCGATGCCGACGTCGACGGCCTGCACATCCGGACCCTGCTGCTCACCCTGCTGTTCCGCTTCATGCGCCCCCTCATCGAGGAGGGTTACGTCTACCTCGCCCAGCCGCCGCTGTTCCGCCTCAAGTGGAGCAACCACGCCCACGAGTTCGCCTACTCCGACCGCGAGCGCGACGCCATGCTCACGGCCGGGCAGGCCCAGGGATGGCGCCTGCCGAAGGACGCCGGCATCCAGCGCTACAAGGGTCTGGGCGAGATGGACTACCAGGAGCTGTGGGAGACCACGATGGACCCGGACCACCGCGTGCTCCTCCAGGTCACCCTCGACGACGCCGCCGCAGCCGACGAGATCTTCGCGATCCTCATGGGCGAGGACGTCGAGAGTCGCCGCGGCTTCATCCAGCGCAACGCCCGCGACGTCCGCTTCCTCGACATCTGATGGGTATGGCGCGTGGTCGCCGCTGCGGGGGGCGCTTGGCCCATCCATCCGCGCTCCGCTTCGCTCCGCGCGCCCACGCAGAGCGTGGGACCCGCCGCCAGCCCCTCCACGGCCTGCGCGCCCCCCGCAGCGTCTCGCTCTGAACGTCACCGTCCCTCGTTGATACGCAAGGATTTTCATGACTGAAGTACCGCCGATCGAGTACGACCGCACCGAAGCGATCGACCTCAACGCCGAGATGCAGCGCAGCTACATCGACTATGCGATGACGGTCATCGTCAGCCGCGCGCTGCCCGATGTGCGCGACGGGCTCAAGCCAGTGCACCGCCGCGTGGTCTACGCCATGTACGACGGCGGCTACCGCCCCGACCGCGGCTACAACAAGTGCAGCCGCGTCGTCGGTGAGGTGATGGGTCAGTACCACCCGCACGGTGACTCCTCGATCTACGACGCCCTCGTGCGCCTCGTGCAGGACTGGTCGCTGCGCTACCCGCTCGTCGACGGCCAGGGCAACTTCGGCTCCCCGGGTGACGACCCGGCGGCGGCCCCGCGGTACACCGAGTGCCGGATGGCGCCGCTGGCGC
Organism: uncultured Actinomycetota bacterium; assembly: GCA_963722015.1. GTDB lineage: Bacteria > Actinomycetota > Actinomycetes > Actinomycetales > Dermatophilaceae > Pedococcus. The sequence continues at coordinate 17,224 of CAVRMT010000043.1, forward strand.
TGGAGATGGTCCGCGACATCCACGAGGAGACCGTCGACTTCCGCGACAACTACGACGGCAAGACGCAGGAGCCGAGCGTCCTGCCGAGCCGGTTCCCCAACCTGCTCGTCAACGGCAGCTCCGGCATCGCCGTCGGCATGGCGACCAACATCCCGCCGCACAACCTGCGCGAGGTCGCCGACGCCGCCCAGTGGTATCTCGCCCACCCCGGCGCAGACCGCGACGCCGTGCAGGAGGCGGTCCTGGCCCGCATCAGCGGTCCCGACTTCCCGACCGGGGCACTGATCCTGGGCCGCAAGGGCATCGAGGACGCCTACCGCACCGGTCGCGGCTCGGTCATCATGCGCGCGGTCGTCGAGGTCGAGGAGATCCAGGGCCGACAGTGCCTCGTGGTCACCGAGCTGCCCTACCAGGTCAACCCCGACACCCTCGCGCAGAAGATCGCCGAGCTCACCAAGGAGGGTCGGCTCTCGGGCATCGCGGACATCCGCGACGAGACCTCGGGCCGCACCGGCCAGCGCCTGGTCATCGTGCTCAAGCGTGACGCCGTCGCGAAGGTCGTGCTCAACAACCTCTACAAGCACACCCAGCTGCAGACCAACTTCGGCGCCAACATGCTCGCGCTGGTCGACGGGGTGCCCCGCACGCTGCCGATCGACGCGTTCATCCGGCACTGGGTCGAGCACCAGATGGAGGTCATCCAGCGTCGGACGAAGTTCCGCCTGCGCAAGGCCGAGAACGAGATCCACATCCTGCGGGGCCTGCTCAAGGCCCTCGACGCGCTCGACGAGGTCATCGCCCTCATCCGACGGTCGCAGACCGTCGAGGCTGCGCGCGAGGGACTGATCGCCCTGCTGGAGATCGACGAGGTCCAGGCCCGCGCCATCCTCGAGATGCAGCTGCGCCGCCTGGCTGCCCTCGAGCGCCAGAAGATCATCGACGAGCACAACCGCCTCGAGGCACTGATCCTCGACTTCGAGGACATCCTCGCCAAGCCCGAACGGCAGCGGACGATCGTGTCCGAGGAGCTCGCGGAGATCGTCGACAAGTACGGCGACGACCGACGCACCCGGATCGAGTTCTTCGACGGCGACATGTCGATGGAGGACCTCATCCCCGAGGAGGACGTGGTCGTCACCATCACGCGCGGCGGCTACGCCAAGCGGACGCGGGTGGACGCATACCGGTCGCAGGGCCGCGGCGGCAAGGGGGTCCGTGGAGCCTCGTTGCGCGGCGACGACATGGTGCAGCACTTCTTCACCACCACCTCCCACCACTGGCTGCTGTTCTTCACCAACCTCGGGCGGGTCTACCGCGTGAAGGCCTACGAGCTGCCCGACACCGGTCGGGACGCCAAGGGCCAGCACGTCGCGAACCTGCTGGCGTTCCAGCCGGACGAGAAGATCGCCCAGGTGCTCGACGTGCGCGACTACGCCCAGCAGCCCTACCTCGTGCTCGCCACGAAGAACGGCCTGGTCAAGAAGACCCGTCTGGGCGACTACGACTCCCCGCGCAGCGGTGGCCTGATCGCCATCAACCTCAAGGACGGCGACGAGCTCGTCGCCGCCGACCTCGCGTCGCAGACCGACGACCTGCTCCTGGTGTCGCGCAAGGCCCAGTCGGTGCGCTTCCACGCCACCGACGAGCAGCTGCGCCCGATGGGCCGCGCCACCAGCGGGGTGACCGGCATGCGCTTCCGCGGCGACGACTCGCTGCTGTCGCTCAGCGTCGTCCACGAGGGCGAGGACCCGGACGTGTTCGTGGTGTTCGAGAACGGCATGGCCAAGCGCAGCCCGGCCTCGGACTGGAACGCCAAGGGCCGCGGTGGCCTCGGGGTCGCCGTCGCCAAGATCACCGAGCGCAACGGCGACCTCGTCGGTGCGCTCACGGTGAGCGAGGACGACGAGGTCCTGGTCATCATGGGCAAGGGCAACATCGTGCGTATGCCGGTCGGCCCGGTCACCCGTCGCGGGCGCAACACCCAGGGCATGAAGTTCGCCAGCCCCGGCAACAGCGACTCGGTCGTGGCCGTGGCGCGCAACCCCGAGCGCACCGTCGACGAGATCGATGCCGATCTGGTCACGCCGGGTGCCGTGAGCGACCCCGCTCGCGACGATGCCGTACCGTCGTCGGGGAACGAGCAGGGCGCTGAGGGTGCTGCCGAGGGTGTCGACGAGACGCCGGACGCCCCCGAGACGACCGGGACAGACGCCACCGGAGGTAACGAGTGAGCACGGCAGGCCAGACGAGCCCCTCCCGCCCCGGTGGGCAGGAGGCGGGCGCGATGAACAGGAACGTCGACGCCGCCGGCGCCACCCGGGCCGGTGCCTCGGCCCGCCCGGGGGCCCCGGCCGCGACAGCCGGCTCAGGCCGCGCCCGACGGGTCCGGCTGACCGTCTCGCGGGTCGACCCCTGGTCGGCCATGAAGATGTCGTTCCTCATCTCGGTCGCCCTCGGCATCGCCGGCGTCGTCATGGTCGCCGTGCTCTGGATGATCCTCTCGGGCATGGGCGTCTTCTCCGAGGTCAACCGGCTGGTCGGCACGATCTTCACCGACACCGAGACCCCGTTCGACATCATGGACTTCCTCGGCTTCGGCCGGGTGCTGTCGCTGTCGATCGTCATCGGGGTCATCGACGTCATCCTGCTGACCGCCCTGAGCACGCTCGGTGCGTTCCTCTACAACATCTGCTCGGCCCTGGTGGGCGGCCTGCAGCTGACCCTCACCGACGACTGAGAGCCCGCTGCGCGGCATACCTGAACCGCCCGTCGTCCGGCCCCGGATGGCGGGCGGTAACCGTTTTGGTGGGGGGCACCCCTGTCATGTAACCTCGTGCCTCGCGCCACCCTCCGTGGCGCAGCGGAGATTGGGCTCACGGGCCTATAGCTCAGACGGTTAGAGCGCTTCCCTGATAAGGAAGAGGCCACAGGTTCAAGTCCTGTTAGGCCCACCAATCCCGATCCCCGCGGGTTCCTCTGCGAGGTAAGGCGGACCGCAAGTGAAGAAGATCCTGCTCCTCATTGCGACCGCCATCGGGGCTGCCGCGGTGCAGAAGAAGCTCAAGGACCAGCAGGCCGAGAAGGACCTCTGGGCCGAGGCGACCGACTCACTTTCGTAGTCGCATCCCGCACGTCGGGGGCCATGGCGCAATTGGTAGCGCACCTGCTTTGCAAGCAGGGGGTTAGGGGTTCGAGTCCCCTTGGCTCCACCAGCTCCTCAGTCCAGCACGAGCCAGGCCCGCTTCGCGTATGTCGCGGCGCGGGCCTTCGTCGTCGGCGCACCGATCAGACACGCGCGAGTCTTTGAGCGGTGCACCCGGCTATCGACCTGGTACATCGCTCAAAGACTCGTGCGCGCGGGGTGCGAGGGTGCGGTCGCGTGAGGCGTCTGGAGAGGGCGCGGAGGTCAGGGGAGCAGGGCCAGGGGGACGCGACAGTTCACGCCGACCTCGTTGAGGCGCTCGAGCAGCGGCTGACCGTCGATCACCGGCAGCGCCAACGGCTCAGGCTTGCCGGCTGCGAGGGATCGCGCGTACGCATCGCGAGCGGTCACCAGCCGCTCCCAGTCCTCGATCCACCGAGCGGCGGGCTGGTCGGCCTCGAGCACCGCGGGCCCCAGCGATCGCACCTGGGTCAGCATCTCGACGACCGCGTCGTTCTGGGCGTTCACGGCGCCGACCCGCTGTTGCTGGGTAGCGGAGGCCGGTAGTGCCGGCGATGACACCGCGTCGCGCATCGTCGCGCAGGCGACGGCCGCGGTCCGGGTGATCAGCGAGTTCTCGATGACGTCCGGGTCGTCCGCGGTGGCGAAGGCCCACAGCTTCAGCAGCGCGACCGCGACCA
>CAVRMT010000044.1:0-25249 GCA_963722015.1 uncultured Actinomycetota bacterium
CGCCGACGTCGTGGGGATCGCACACGAGAGGATGGCACGCTGATGACGGACCAGGGACGCGTGGACGTGGCACCCGCGCACGACGCCGACGGCCGGACCGGACCGGACACCTTCGGCCGGCGGCTGCGCACGGCCACCGACCGGTTCGGCCCCCTGTGCGCGGGCATCGACCCACACCGCGCACTGGTCGAGTCGTGGGGGCTGGACTACGACCTCGACGGACTCACCCGGTTCACCGAGACCTGTGTGGAGGCCTTCGCAGGCCAGGTGGGTGTGGTCAAGCCCCAGTCGGCGTTCTTCGAGGTGTTCGGCTCCCGCGGGGTCGCGGTCCTCGAGCGCGCGATCATCGCCCTGCGCGAGTCCGGCACGCTCGTGATCCTGGACGCCAAGCGCGGCGACATCGGGTCCACGATGGCGGCCTACGCGCAGGCCTACCTCGGCGACGACGCCGTGGCCCCGGCGGACGCCCTCACCGCGAGCCCCTACCTCGGGTTCGAGTCGCTGCGCCCCGCGCTCGACCTCGCGGCGCAGACCGGCCGGGGGGTGTTCGTCCTGGGCCTGACGTCCAACCCCGAGGGCCGCACCGTCCAGCACGCGACCCTGCGCGACGTCAGCGTCGCCGAGAGCATGGTCGAGGGGGCCGCCCGGGAGAATGCCTCCGCCCGCTCGCACGGCGACCTCGGGTCGGTCGGTCTGGTGGTCGGGGCGACCGTCGGCTCGGCCGTGCAGGAGCTGGGGCTCGACCTGGCCGGCGCCAACGGCCCGCTCCTCGCTCCGGGGGTGGGCGCCCAGGGTGGCACGAGCGAGGACCTGCGCCGGGTCTTCGGTGACGCCCTGCCCCATGTGCTGCCGGCCTCGAGCCGCGAGGTGCTGTCCGCCGGTCCCGACGCCGGGCGCCTGCGCGAGCGGGCCGTGCGGACCAGCGAGCACCTCGCGGACCTCCTGCGCTGAGGACCAGCGTGACCTCCCACGCATACCGGACAGGAGGACTCGAGGGCCCCAGACCTCGGCGAGAAGTGAACCCGTTCGGTTGCTAGAGTCCGAGTGAACGAGTTGAGACGTTCGCAGGCCCCCCGTACGCCTTACAAGGAGCAATACTGTGGCACTTCCCCCGTTGACGCCCGAGCAGCGGGCAGCGGCCCTGGAGAAGGCAGCCGTGGCCCGCCGCGAGCGCGCCGCCGTGAAGAACCGCCTGAAGTACGCCCAGGGCTCCCTCAAGGAGGTCATCGTGGACGGCAAGGGCAACGACGTCGTCGGCAAGATGAAGGTCTCCGCCCTCCTGGAGTCGATGCCCGGCGTCGGCCGCGTGCGTGCCCGGCAGATCATGGAAGAGGTGGGTATCTCCGAGAGCCGTCGCGTCCGAGGCCTCGGGACCAACCAGATCTCCGCGCTGCTCACCCGCTTCGACGAGGCGTGAGCCGCCCGACACCTGCCCACGAGGAGCGCCCCCGGCGCCTCGTCGTCCTGGCCGGACCCACAGCGGTCGGCAAGGGCACCCTGTCCACCTACGTGCGTGAGCACTTCCCCGAGGTGTGGCTGTCGGTCAGCGCGACCACCCGCCCGCCCCGACCCGGCGAGGTCGAGGGCACGCACTACCACTTCGTCGACGCAGAGCAGTTCGCCCGGATGGAACAGTCCGGTGAGCTCATCGAATCGGCCGTGGTGCACGGCCGCAACCACTACGGGACCCCGCGTGGCCCGGTCGAGCAGGCCCTGCGTGAGCACAAGATGGCGCTGCTCGAGATCGACCTGCAGGGCGCGCGCCAGGTCCGGGCGAGCATGCCCGAGGCGCTGTTCGTGTTCCTAGCCCCGCCCAGCTGGGAGGAGCTGGTCCGTCGCCTCGTCGGACGGGGGACCGAGGACGAGGAGGAGCGGACCCGCCGCCTGGAGACCGCCAAGGTCGAGATGGCGGCCGAGGACGAGTTCGACGTGACCATCGTCAACGACGATGTTCGTCGAGCGGCCGAAGAACTCGTATCATTGATGCGATCCCACTGACTCCTGCGCCCGAATGAAACGAAAGAAGTGATCTCCCCCGTGTCCGGAACCGTCGCGAACCCGATCGGCATCACCAACCCCCCGATCGACGACCTGCTCACCAGGTCCGACTCCAAGTACGCCCTGGTCATCTACTCCGCCAAGCGCGCGCGCCAGATCAACGCGTACTACAGCCAGCTCCAGGAGGGCCTGCTCGAGTACGTCGGCCCGCTCGTGGACAGCCAGGTGCACGAGAAGTCGATGTCCATCGCGCTGCGCGAGATCAACCAGGGTCTGGTCACCTCCGAGCCCATCGAGAGCTGAGCCCGGCGGGGGAGCGGGGGAGCGACAGCGCGATGGCGCGCATCGTCCTGGGGGTCAGTGGCGGCATCGCGGCCTACAAGGCCTGTTCCCTGCTGCGCCTGTTCACCGAGGCCGGCCACGACGTGACCGTGGTGCCGACCGAGTCGGCCCTGCACTTCGTGGGCGCCCCGACGTGGGAGGCGCTGTCCGGCAAACCCGTCTCGACCGGGGTCTGGGACCTCGTCCACGAGGTGCCGCACGTTCGCCTCGGCCAGTCGGCCGACCTCGTGGTCGTGGCGCCGGCCACCGCAGACCTCGTCGCCAAGGCCGCCCACGGGCTGGCCGGCGACCTGCTCACCAACGTCCTGCTCACCGCCCGCTGCCCGGTCGTGATGGCGCCGGCGATGCACACCGAGATGTGGGAGCACGCCGCGACGCAGGCCAACATCTCGACGCTGACCGAGCGCGGCGTCCACGTGATCCCACCGGCGTCCGGTCGCCTCACCGGCGCCGACACCGGTCCCGGCCGGCTGCCCGAACCCGCCGAGCTGTATGCCGTGTGCGCGCGGATCCTCGCCCACGCAGCTCATCCAGCCCACTCCGCTGGTGCCGCCCACGCGGCCCCGTCGCCACCGCAGGGCGAGCACGTGTCCACGGCGCGCGCCATACCGGCCGTCGAGGGTGACCTCGAGGGCCGCACGGTCGTCATCACGGCCGGGGGCACCCGCGAGCCGCTGGACCCCGTGCGCTTCCTGGGCAACCGCAGCTCGGGCAAGCAGGGCTACGCCCTCGCCGCGGTGGCTGCCCGCCGTGGCGCCAAGGTCGTCCTGATCGCCGCGAACACCTCGCTGGCCGCCCCCGACGGGACCATGGTCGTGCCCGTGCAGACCGCCCTGGACCTGGAGACCGCTGTCGCCGGGGCCGCACCCGGAGCGGACGTCGTCGTCATGGCTGCCGCGGTGGCCGACTTCCGGCCGGCGCACTACGTGGACGCCAAGATCAAGAAGACGCACGAACCGCAGGCCCCCGACGCGGCCCCCACCCTCGAGCTCGTGCGCAACCCCGACATCCTCGCCGGGTTGGTGGCCCGTCGCGGTGACGACGCGAGCCCGGTCATCGTGGGCTTCGCCGCGGAGACCGGTGACGAGGACGGCAGCGTCCTGGACCACGCCCGCGCCAAGCTCGCCCGCAAGGGCTGCGACCTGCTCGTGGTCAACGAGGTCGGCGTGGACAAGACCTTCGGGCGCGACGACAACACCGTGCACATCCTGCGACTGGGCTCGAGCCACGTGGTGGACGCGGGCCCGGCGCCCAAGGAGCAGATCGCTGCCGCAGTATGGGATGCCGTCCAGCAGATCTTGTGACCTAGGTACACTCGCGGGGTCCGTGCGGCTCTGGCTCGCGGCCGTCAGTCAGCAGCCGCTGCCCCGAAGGAGTTTTGAGTGTCCGCACGCCTGTTCACGTCCGAGTCCGTCACCGAGGGGCACCCGGACAAGATCTGCGACCAGATCTCCGACTCCATCCTCGACGCCATGCTGGCCGAGGACAAGGACAGCCGGGTGGCCGTCGAGACGATGGTCACGACCGGGCTGGTCCACGTCGCCGGCGAGGTGGACACCCGCAGCTACGTCCCGATCGCCCAGATCGTGCGCGACACCATCAAGGAGATCGGCTACGACTCGTCCGAGAAGGGCTTCGACGGTGCCTCCTGCGGCGTCTCGATCTCCATCGGCGAGCAGTCGCCCGACATCGCGCAGGGCGTCGACACCGCCCACGAGAACCGCACCGGTGGGGTCGACCCGCTCGACAAGCAGGGTGCCGGCGACCAGGGCCTGATGTTCGGCTACGCCTGCGAGGACACCACCGAGCTCATGCCGCTGCCGATCTACCTCGCGCACCGGCTGGCCGAGCAGCTCACCGCGGTCCGCAAGTCCGGCAAGGTGGCCTACCTGCGCCCCGACGGCAAGACCCAGGTCACCATCGGCTACGACGGCGACCGTGCGGTCAGGCTCGACACGGTCGTGCTGTCGACGCAGCACGCGTCCGACATCTCCCTCGAGGACCTGCTCGCCCCCGACATCGAGCAGCACGTCATCGCCCCGGTGCTGGCCGAGCTGGCCGAGACGGGCACGGACCTGGACACCTCCAGCTACCGCAGCCTGATCAACCCCACCGGCCGCTTCGAGATCGGCGGCCCGATGGGCGACGCGGGCCTCACCGGCCGCAAGATCATCGTCGACACCTACGGCGGGATGGCTCGCCACGGTGGTGGGGCGTTCTCCGGCAAGGACCCGTCCAAGGTCGACCGTTCGGCCGCCTACGCCATGCGCTGGGTCGCCAAGAACATCGTCGCGGCCGGGCTCGCCCGTCGCTGCGAGGTGCAGGTCGCCTACGCCATCGGCAAGGCGCAGCCGGTCGGCCTGTACGTCGAGACCTTCGGCACCGAGACCGAGCCCGTCGACAAGATCCAGGACGCGATCACCACCGTCTTCGACCTGCGCCCCGGGGCCATCGTCGACGCGCTCGACCTGCTGCGCCCGATCTACAAGGCCACCGCCGCCTACGGTCACTTCGGCCGTACGGCGGCCGCCGGCGTCGAGAACGCCTTCACGTGGGAGCGCACCGACCGCGTCGAGGCGCTGCAGCGGGCCGTCAAGGGCTGACCACCCGAGGCGCGTCCCACCACGCCTCCCACCACGCCTCCGACCAGACGTCCCACCACGCGTCCAGCCGACCCGGCCGACCCCTGCCCCGCAGGGATGTCGGCCGGGTCGACTAGTTTTCCTCAGGTGTCCGAACCCGCAGCGAGCGAGCAGCTGGAGCTGATCCGCGCCGCGCTGCCCAAGGCTGCCCGCCCGCCGAAGGCGCTGGAGACCGCCGAGAACGACCCGGTGGCGGCGGTGGTGGTCGACACCGGCCTGGCCCACCTCGACCGCCCGTTCGAGTACCTCGTGCCGACCGCGCTCGCCGAGACCGCCGTGCCCGGCGCCCGGGTCAAGGTCCGGTTCGCCGGGCAGGACCTCGACGGGTTCGTCGTCGGACGCAGGGCGGCGCCCGAGCACGACGGCCGCCTCGCCCCGATCCGGCGCGTCGTCTCCCCGGAGCCGGTGCTCACCGCGCGCCAGCTCGAGGTCGCACGCGCGGTCGCCGCGCGCTATGCCGGCACGCTCGGCGACGTCCTGCGGCTGTCGGTGCCCCCGCGGCACGCTGCCGCGGAGAAGGCCCTGGCCCTCGAGCCGCCGGTCCCTGACGTCTTGCCCGCGCCATCCGGTCCAGCACCGTCCTGGAGCCGGTATGCCGCCGGTCCGGCCTACCTCTCGCGCCTCACCGCCGGCGACAGCCCGGCTGCGTCGTGGCTGGCGCTGCCGACCACGGATCCTGGCGAGGACTGGCCCTCCGCGCTGGCGACCGCAGCTGCGGCCACCGTCTCGGGCGGACGCGGCGCCGTCCTCGTCGTGCCCGACCACCGCGATGTCGCCCGGGTCGACGCCGCCCTCACCGACGTCCTCGGTCCGGGTCGCCACGTCCGGCTCACCGCCGACCAGGGCCCGCAGGCGCGTTACACCGCGTGGCTCAAGGTGCTGCGGGGCCACGTCCGGGTCGTCGTGGGCACCCGCGCCGCCGCGTTCGCACCGGTGCGCGACCTCGGGTTGGTCGCGTGGTGGGACGACGGTGACGACAACCACGAGGAGCCGCGCGCGCCATACCCCCACGTCCGTGAGGTGCTGCTCACCCGGGCTGCGGTCGAGGGGGCTGCCGTGCTGGCGGGTGGTTTCACCAGGACGGTGGCCGTGCAGCAGCTCGTGGACACCGGCTCGCTGCGGGCGATCCAGGCCGGCGGTCCGGTCCGAGGTGCCGTGCCCCGGGTCGTCGTCGCGGGTGAGGGCCTCGAGATGGAACGGGACCCGGCCGCCGCCAGTGCCCACCTCCCCTCGATCGCGTGGCGCACCGCCAAGGCCGCGTTGGAGTCCGGACCGGTCCTGGTCCAGGTGCCCCGGCGCGGCTACGTCCCGTCGTTGGCCTGCCAGACCTGTCGCGCCCCGGCCAGATGCGTCCACTGCGCCGGCCCGGTCGCGGTCACCGGCCGCGGCGCCGAACCGGCGTGCCGATGGTGTGGCCGCGGAGTCGGGCGGTTCGAGTGCCGCCAGTGCGGCGGGCGCGAGCTGCGGTCGTCGGTCGTGGGGGCCAAGCGCACCGCCGAGGAGCTCGGCCGGGCGTTTCCCGGGGTGCCGGTGCACACCTCCGGTGCCGGCGCGGTCCTCGACCGCGTCGCGGCCACTCCGTCGTTGGTCATCGCCACCCCCGGCGCCGAGCCGGTGGCCGAGGGCGGGTATGTCGCGACCTTGCTCCTGGACGCCTGGGCGTCGCTCGACCGCCCCACCCTCGACGCCGGCGAGGAGGCGCTGCGGCGGTGGCTGGCGGCCGCGGCACTGACGCGGGGTTCGGCTGCCCGGGGTCAGGTGGTCCTGTGCGGTGCGCCCGGGCACACCACCCTGCCGGTCGTCGAGGCGCTGGTCCGCTGGGACCCCGCGTGGTTCGCCGCCCGTGAGCTGGCCGACCGTGCGGCACTGTCGCTCCCGCCCACCGTGGTGATGGCTGCCGTCAGCGGGGAGCGCCGGGCCGTGGAGGCCGCCTTGCTCCAGGCCGACCTCGCCGAGGGCACCGAACGGCTCGGCCCGCTGTCGCTGCCCGACGACGCGGTCCGCATGCTCCTGCGGGTGCCGTTGCCCCAGCGTGACGCTCTGGCGGCCTCCCTCACCGCGATGCGGGCCAAGCGCAGCGCGCGCAAGGAGCCGGTCAGCGTGCAGGTGCGCGTCGATCCGCCGGACCCGGCCACCTAGGGACGGAGCGCCTGACCCGGGCAGTCAGTCAGGGGCTGGGTGGGGTGAGCGGGGTCAGTAGTTGCGGCGGATGAGGGGGTCACGGTTGGCGGCGGCTTCGTCTTCGGCTTCTTGCAGGAGGCGGGCGTGGAGCTCGGCGCGTTCCTGGGCGCTGGGGGGTGGTGGGGCGTGCCAGGGTGCCAGTTGGTCGGTGCCGGTTGGGGACTGTGTGTGGGGTGGGGGTTGGGGTGGTAGGTCGGTGTCGGGCAGGAGTTCGAGGTCGGTCCAGTGGATGGGTCCGCCGCTGGGTGGGTGGTAGGTGTTGGCGGGGATGGGTGGGTCCCCGCCGGGTGGGGGTGCGGTGTCTGGTGGTTGGGGTGGTCGGATGGGTAGGCCGTACCGGTTGACCACGGTGAGTCCGTCGGGGTGGGTGGGGTCGCCGGTGATGGTGTAGTCGCCGCGGTCGATGCCGTCGTGGTGGATGGTGCAGAGGCTGATCTGGTTGTGTTCGTCGGTGGGTCCGCCGTCGGCCCAGGCGTTGAGGTGGTGGATCTCGACGAAGGTGGTGGTGGGGCAGCCGGGGAACCGGCAGCCGCGGTCGCGGTCGGTGATCAGGCGCCGGGTGCGTTGGGGCAGGATCCGCATCGACCGTCCCACGGAGACTGGTCGGCCTTGGGTTTCCCAGACGGGTTGGATCTTCCCGTCGGTGATGAACCGGGACAGCAGGCGTAGCGGGATGGCGTGGCCGCCGCTCACCCAGGCGCCGTTGGTGTCCAGGTGCAGGTACACCCGGTACCGCGACGCCCGACTCGTCGAGGTGATCGACGCCCAGGGAGCGGGTGGCCATCTCCTCCAGCGCGTCGGCGTAGGTCGGCAACCCCGCCCGCGAATCCGGGTCTGACCCGCTCGCTGGTGGGCGGCGCCGGTTCGGATTCGGGTCGAGGCAGCGCGGCGGCGTAGGAACAGGGCGTCCTTGGCTTCCTTGACGGCTTGTTCGACCAGGGCGCCGATGGTGGCGGGGGCGGAGTACCGCAGCTGGAAGCGGCCGTCGGTGTCGTAGCTCATCGACAGGTCCGGTCGGGCGCACGCCCGCTGCTCGCAGGCCGCGTCCCGCGCTTGCTCGTACGCGCGCTGTTCGTCACTGATCCCGGGAACAGCACCCACCGTGCCGCCGTCGCCGGGAGCACCAGCGTCGCCGGGAGCACCAGGCGTCGCAGCGTCCTGTTGGAGTGTGGTTGCTGCGGGGAAGGCGTGGCGGGACACGGCCCGGCGCAGCTGGGTGACGGTGGCGTTGCGGGCCAGGTGGGTCACCGACGTCGTGTAGCCGGGTGGGACGCTGCGGGCGATGACGGCGACCTGGTCCAGGGACAGCTCACCGGCGTCCAACGCGGCACTGGCCTGCGCGAGCTCGGCGCGCCGTCTGGCGACGCGCACGACGTCTGCGGCGTGGCCGGGGGCGAGCCCGGCGCGGACCACGAGGTAGTGCTCGGGGGTCTTGAACCCGCCGTCGCCCCAGTGCCGGTCGGTGATCAGCTCGGCCGCGATGCCCACCAGCTCGGCGTGGGCCCGGTTCAACCGCCCCGCGACGGCGGCGGTGCGCTCCCACAACGCCAGCGCCCGGGTGTCCCGGGCCTGGGCGAGTGGGGTGGTCGACATACCCCTATCGTACAGGTGTTCGAACAACGTCGGAAGGGTTGTCCACAACGAATTCGCCCACAGCAGAACAGGATTCGTCGCGGAGCCTCACCATGGACCCGGACCAGCGCACTGCCCGGCGTCTGCCGGTGGCGCGTCTCGCCCGGTGGGCGCAGGGCGGCGTACCGGCGCACCTAGACTGGTCGCCGTGTCGATCCAGAACATCCGCCTCTTCGGTGACCCCGTGCTGCGCACCGCAGCTGAACCTGTCGTCGACTTCGACCGTGAGCTGCGCCAGCTGGTCAAGGACCTCACCGACACCATGATGGACGCCCCCGGCGCAGGCCTCGCGGCGCCGCAGATCGGGGTCGGCCTGCGTGTCTTCACCTACTGGGTCGACGGCGAGCTCGGGCACCTCGTCAACCCCGACCTCGCGCTGTCCGAGGAGATGCAGGACGGCGAGGAGGGCTGCCTGTCCTTCCCCGGGATGAAGTTCAAGACCCCGCGTGCCCTGCGGGTCGTCGCCAAGGGGCTCAACCAGTTCGGCGAGCCGGTCGTCCTGGAGGGGTCCGAGCTCATGGCCCGGGCCATCCAGCACGAGACCGACCACCTCGACGGGATCCTGTTCATCGACCGGATGGACCGGGAGCAGCGCAAGCTCGCGATGCGCGCCATCCGCGAGGCGCAGTGGTCCGGCGAGGCCGCCCCCACGGTCAGGGTCAGCCCGCACGCGACGTTCGGCAGGAGCCTGTGAGCCTGCGCCTGGTCTTCGCCGGCACCCCCGAGGTGGCAGTGCCCGCGCTCGAGGCGCTGCACGCTTCCTCCCACGACGTCGTCGCGGTGGTCACCCGTCCCGATGCCCGTGCGGGCCGTGGTCGTGGCCTGGTGCAGTCACCCGTGCGGCAGTGGGCGCAGGCGCATGACATCGAGGTGCTCACCCCGCGCCGACCGGGGGAGGAGACCTTCCTCGAACGGTTGCGCGAGCTGGAGCCCGACGTCTGTCCGGTGGTCGCGTACGGCGCGCTGATCCCGCCGGTGGCCCTCGACGTCCCGCGCCACGGGTGGGTCAACCTGCACTTCTCGCTGCTGCCGGCGTGGCGTGGAGCCGCGCCCGTCCAGCACGCGCTCATGGCCGGTGACGAGATGACCGGCGCTTCGACCTTCCTCATCGAGCAGGGCCTGGACACCGGCCCCGTGTATGGCGTGATGACCGAACGGGTCCGCCCCACCGACACCTCCGGCGACCTGCTCCGTCGCCTCGCGGAGGGCGGCTCGGGACTGCTCGTGGCCACGATGGACGGCATCGAGGACGGCTCCCTGCAACCGGTCCCGCAGGGCGCGGAAGGGGTGTCGCTCGCGCCGAAGATCGAGGTCGCCGACGCGCAGGTGCGCTGGGACCTGCCCGCCATCGCGATCGACCGACTGGTACGGGGCTGCACGCCGGCGCCCGGAGCCTGGACCACCTTCCGCGGTGAGCGGGTCAAGCTCGCGCCGCTGGACCTGACCGGGGACGACGCGCCGACGCGCCTTGCCCCCGGGGAGATCCGCGCCGGCAAGCGCGAGGTGTGGGTCGGGACGGCGACCACCCCGGTCCGGCTGGGTCAGGTGCGCCCGCACGGCAAGAAGGACATGGCTGCACCCGACTGGGTCCGCGGCACACGCATCAGCGAGGGAGAGTGCTTCACCATGGTCGGGGCGCACGGATGAGCGACAAGGGCGGTCCCGGGGACCGGCGCGGCGCCGGTGACGGCCGACCCGGGGACCGGCGCGGCGCCGGCGACAGCGGTGGGCGACGCAACGCCCAAGGGCGCCAACGACCCGAGCGGGCCCACGGTGGCCGAGAGCGCTCGGTCCAGAAGCCGAGCGAGCGGGGCCGCGCGAGCGACCCCCAGCGGCTGGCCGCATACACCGTGATGCGCGCTGTCGCCGACGGCGCCTACGCCAACCTCGAGCTGCCGAGGGTGTTGCGGGACAAGGAGATCCGCGGTCGCGACGCCGCGTTCACGACCGAGCTCGTCTACGGCGCGGTGCGCATGCACGGCCTGTACGACGCGATCATCGCTGTCGCCGCCGCACGGCCGATCTCCAAGATCGACGAGAACGTCGTCGACACCCTGCGCCTCGGAGCGCACCAGCTGCTCGGCATGCGCGTGCCCACGCACGCGGCCGTGGACGAGACGGTTGCCCTGGCCCGCAAGGTCAACGGCGCCGGTGCCGCGGGGTTCGTCAACGCCGTGATGCGCCGGATCAGCGAGCGCGACCTCGACGAGTGGCTGGCCGAGGTGGTGCCGGCCGGAGGTGACCTCACGGCCCAGCTCGCGGTCGAGCACTCCCATCCCGAGTGGGTGGTCAAGGCGCTGCGCGCGGCCCTGCTGGGCCACGGCGCGGCGACCCGCGAGACCGTCGACCACGACCTCAGCTCGCTCGTCGCAGCCGACAACGACCCCGCGAAGGTCTCCCTCGTGGCCAGGCCCGGTCTGAGCAGCGTCGCCGAGCTCGTCGACGACGGTGCCGAGTCGTCCTGGATCTCACCGGTGGGCGCGGTGCTCCCGGGAGGCGACCCAGGTGCCATCCGGGCGGTGCGCGAGGGACGCGCGGCGGTCCAGGACGAGGGCTCCCAGCTGGTGGCCCTGGCGCTGGCAGCCGTCCCCGTGGATCGGGACGGACCCGAGCAGTGGCTCGACCTGTGCGCCGGCCCGGGTGGCAAGGCGGGCCTGCTCGCCGCCCTGGCACTGCAGTCCGGCGCCGACCTCACGGCCAACGAGGTCAGTGACCACCGGACCGGGCTGGTGCGCCAGACCCTGCGTCCTGCGATGCTCCAGGCCGGCGCCCAAGGCCGAACCATCGAGGTGCGTACCGGCGACGGCCGCTTCTACGGCGAGGACGAGCCCGGTCACTACGACCGGGTCCTGGTCGACGCCCCGTGCACCGGGCTCGGCGCGCTGCGCCGCCGCCCGGAGGCACGCTGGCGCCGGACGCCCGCCGACCTCGCGGACCTCGGAATGCTCCAGCGCGAGCTGTTGGCGTCGGCCATCGAGGCCACGGCACCCGGCGGGGTCATCGCCTACGCCACCTGCAGCCCCCACCTGGCAGAGACGCAGTTCGTGGTCAGTGACGTCACCCGCAAACGGGACGACGTCGAGGTCGTCGACGCGCGCGAGTTCCTGCGGGACGCGTCGGGCGAGGTGGTCGACGTGCCGGGGTCGGGGCCGACGGTGCAGCTGTGGCCGCACGTCCACGGCACCGACGGCATGTTCCTCGCGTTGCTGCGCAAGAAGTAGTCCCGGACCGACGCACCCGGACGTCGGTCCAGGCATTCGATCACCCACCCTGCGACCGTTAGGGTGAGCGCCGTGCAGATCTCGCCCAGCATCCTGTCGGCTGACTTCGCCAACCTCGAGTCCGAGCTGGCCCGCATCCGCAACGCCGACTGGGCGCACGTCGACGTCATGGACGGCCACTTCGTGCCCAACCTGACCTTGGGGCTGCCCGTAGTCGAGGCGCTGGCCAGGGTCAGCCCGATCCCGCTGGACTGCCACCTGATGATCGAGGACCCGGACCGCTGGGCGCCGCAGTACGCTGAGGCGGGCGGCGCGTCGGTCACCTTCCACGTGGAGGCTGCCGCAGACCCGCGTGCCGTGGCGCGGTCCATCCGTACGGCGGGAGCGCGCTCCGGTATGGCGCTCAAGCCGGGGACCCCGTTCGCCCCCCACGCGGAGCTGCTCGCCGACCTCGACATGGTCCTGGTGATGACCGTGGAGCCAGGCTTCGGTGGCCAGTCCTTCATGGCCGACCAGATGCCCAAGGTCGCGCAGGTCCGCGAGGCGGTGCGCCGCTTCGGCGGCGAGGTGTGGGTGCAGGTCGACGGGGGAGTGTCCGCATCGACGATCGAGCAGTGCGCCGAGGCCGGCGCGGACGTGTTCGTCGCCGGCTCCGCGGTGTATGGCGCGCACGACGCAGCCGTCGCCGTCAACGAGCTGCGCGAGCTGGCCACCCGCCACCAGCACTGACTCCCGGCCGGTCCGGTCACGCCGCGCGATCACGACCTGCGTGCTCCGGATGCACTCCGGGCGCCCGGTGAGGACCGTCACGCCGGCGCGGGCTACGCGGGCCGGCGCCCGCACTGGCATACTGGAGGGACGTGCTCCGGGGTCGGTGCAACTCCGAACCGGCGGTGACAGTCCGCGACCCGGCCGCAGCCAGCGGCCGGTTGACCTGGTGGAACTCCAGGACCGACGGTGAAAGTCCGGATGGTAGGCAGCACGCAAGGCAGGACCCTCGGTCCTGTCCGGTGGTGACGACGTCCGACGTCGGCCGCCGGGCACCCGTCGACGCTGCTCGCACGTCCCCCCGGAGCTCGACCATCGGTCTCGAGCACGAGGGCAGGACATGCAACACCAGGGCGACGAGCGCGACCAGGTCCACGCCGACCGTGATGTCGTGTGGATGCGCCGTGCCCTCGAGCTTGCCGCTCGTGGGCGCCGCCCTGATGCCAACCCGCGCGTCGGATGCGTCCTGGTGTCCCCCGCAGGTGACCTCGTCGCCGCAGGGTGGCACCGCGGTGCCGGGACCCCCCATGCCGAGGCCGACGCACTGAGCCGCGCGGGTGAGCTCGCGCGCGGGACCACGGCCTACGTCACGCTGGAGCCCTGCAACCACACCGGCCGCACCGAGCCCTGCGCCCAGGCCCTGGTCGCCGCCGGGGTGGCCCGCGTCGTGCACGCGCAGTCGGACCCCAACCCCCGTGCGGCCGGCGGCGCCGACGCCCTGCGCGGTCGCGGCATCGTCGTCACGAGTGGGCTCCTGGAGCAGGAGGCCACCGAGCTCAACGCAACTTGGACCCACCTCGTGACGACCGGACGACCGTGGGTCACCTGGAAGCTCGCGTCGACCCTCGACGGCCGCAGCGCCGCGGCAGACGGCACGAGCCAGTGGATCACCGGACCTGCCGCGCGCAACGACGTGCACGCGAAGCGCTCCCAGTGCGGTGCCGTCATCATCGGCACCGGTACCGCCCTCAACGACAACCCGCGTCTCACGGCCCGGCGTACCGACGGCACGTTGTTCGACGACCAGCCGTTGCGGGTCGTCGTGGGGGAGCGTGAGCTGCGCCCCGACGCGCGCGTCCTCGACGACAGCGCCCCCACCTGGCACCTGCGGACCCGTGACCCCAAGGAGGTCCTCGCGCGCCTCGCCGACGCCGAGATCCACCACGTCTGGCTCGAGGGCGGCCCGACGATGGCGGCGGCGTTCCTCGCGGCCGACCTCGTCGACGAGGTCATCGCCTACGTGGCCCCCGTCTTCCTCGGTCGGGGGCGTCCCTCCGTGGGCGACCTCGGCATCACCACCATCGCGGACGCCCTGCGGCTGGACCCGACCGACATCACCGTCCTCGGCACCGATGTGCGAATCACCGCTTCCCTGAAGGAGATCCACTGATGTTCACCGGAATCGTCGAGGAGCTCGGCCATGTGGTCGGCCTCGACCCGGGCGAGGACTCCGCCCGGCTCACCGTGAGCGGCCCGCTCGTGACGACCGATGCCGTCCACGGCGCCTCGATCTCGGTCAACGGTGTCTGCCTCACCGTCACCGAGCACGGGGACGGCGAGTTCACCGTCGACGTCATGGCCGAGACGCTGCGCCGGTCCAGCCTGGGGGCGCTCGTCCCCGGCGCCCGCGTCAACCTCGAGCGCGCCATGCCCGCCGGCGGCAGGTTCGGGGGCCACGTCGTCCAGGGCCATGTCGACGGCACGGCGACGATCACTCACAAGACGCCCGGGGACCGCTGGGAGGTGGTGGGGTTCACGCTCCCGCCGGCGTTGGCGCGATACGTCGTCGAGAAGGGCTCGATCACCGTCGACGGAGTGAGCCTCACGGTCGCCACGGTCGACGACACCTCGTTCACGGTCTCGCTCATCCCGACCACGCTCGACCTCACCACCCTCGGCCACAAGGACGTCGGTGACGCGGTCAACCTCGAGGTCGACGTCATCGCCAAGTACGTCGAACGGCTCATGAGCCACCAGAGTCAGCGGGAAGAGCACGGCGCGCCGGACCGCCAGGACCGCTCGGAGCCGGGGCGGCAGGGGGACCGCGCATGAGCAACGTGCTCGAACGGCTCTTCGAGGCGCAGCTGACCATCGGCTCCCAGCACATCCTGTGGCGCGAGGTCGTGGGGAACGCCTTCGGCTTCGCCTCGGCCATCGGCGGTCTGCGACGGCGCGTGTGGGCCTGGCCGGTCGGCATCGTGGGCAACGCGCTGCTGTTCACGGTCTTCTTCGGGGTCGCGTTCGCCAACCCGCAGCAGACGACGCTGTACGGCCAGGCCGGTCGGCAGGTGTTCTTCATCATCACGAGCCTCTACGGCTGGTGGCTCTGGCGGCAGGTGCGCAGCGCCCGCCGCGCGGACGGCACCAACCGGCCGGCGATCGTCCCCCGTTGGGCGACCGGCCGTGAGCGCCTGGCCTACCTGGGGTTCTGGGTGGCTGGTGTCGTCGTGCTCCAGTGGGTCTTCGCGGCGATCGGCGCCGGCTGGCCCGCCCCGCGCTGGTACTTCTGGTGCGACGCCTGGATCTTCGTGGGCTCGATCGTGGCGACCTACGCGATGGCCCGTGGCTGGAACGACTTCTGGCTCGCCTGGATCGCCGTGGACCTGGTCGGGGTGCCCCTGCTGGTGCACTCCAGGTTCTACCCGTCGGCGATCCTGTACGCGGTGTACGGCGTGCTGGTCGTCTACGGGTTCTTCGTGTGGCTCAAGGCCTCTCGCGAGGAGAGCCGACCCGGACGCGAGCTCGCGAGGGTGGGCGCATGACCCAGCTGTCGACGATCGAGCAGGCCCTCGCGGCGCTGCGGGACGGGCGTCCGGTGCTCGTCACGGACAACGAGGACCGGGAGAACGAGGGCGACGTCATCCTGGCCGCGCAGACCCTGACCGACGAGTGGCTGGCGTGGACCATCCGGCACAGCAGCGGCTACCTGTGCGCGCCGCTGACCAGCGACACCGCCGACCGGCTCGGCCTGCCGCTCATGGTCGCCGACAACCGCGACCCGCTGCGGACCGCCTACACCGTCACGGTCGATGCCGCCGCGGGCGTGACGACCGGCATCAGTGCCGCCGACCGCGCCACCACCATCCGGTTGCTCGCCGACCCGACCTCGACCCCCGGGTCGTTCATCCGCCCGGGACACGTCATCCCGCTGCGCGCCAAGGACGGTGGCGTGCTCGAACGCGCTGGCCACACCGAGGCCGCCGTCGACCTGTGCCGGCTCGCCGGGCTGGCGCCGGTGGCGGCCATCGGCGAGCTCGTCAACGACGACGGCACCATGATGCGGCTTCCGGCGGTGCTCGAGGCCGGTGCCCGGGCGAACCTGCCCGTCGTGACCATCGCCCAGCTCATCGCCTGGCGGCAGCGCCACGACCGGGTGCGACGGCTCGCCGACACCGAGCTGCCCACCGCCCACGGAACCTTCCGGGCCCTGGGCTACCGCGACGTCGTGACCGGTGCCGAGCATCTCGCGCTGGTCAGCCCGCGCGGCCTGACCGGGCGAGCACCCCTGGTGCGGCTGCACTCCGAGTGCCTCACCGGCGATGTTTTCGGGTCCCAGCGCTGCGACTGCGGGGCCCAGCTCGAGCGCGCGCTGGAGCGCGTCGCCGCCGAGGGTGGCGCCGTCGTCTACCTGCGCGGGCACGAGGGCCGCGGGGTCGGCCTGGTGTCCAAGCTCCAGGCCTACGGCCTGCAGGACCAGGGGCTCGACACCGTCGACGCCCAGGTCGAGCTCGGCCTGCCCATCGACGCCAGGGAGTATGCGGCGGGCGCGGCGGTGCTCGTCGACCTGGGCATCGACGCGGTGCGACTGCTGACGAACAACCCCCTCAAGGTCGATGCGCTGCGAGAGCACGGCATCGACGTGGCGGCGGTCGAGCCGATCAGCATCCCGCCCTTGCCGGCCAACGAGGGTTACCTGCGCACCAAGCGCGACCGGATGGGGCACCGCCTCGTCATCGACAGCACCGACCAGGGAGCATCGGCATGAGTGGACACGGAGCACCGACCATCGCGGTCGACGGGTCCGGCCTGCGGGTGGCGGTCGTCGCCTCCTCGTGGCACGACGTCGTCATGGACGGCCTGGTGGCCGGCGCCCTGCGCGGTCTCGCCGACGCGGGGATCGAGGACGCCGCGGTGGTACGGGTCCCCGGGACCGTCGAGCTGAGCGTGGCCTGTGCCCGCCTCGCGCCGAGCCATGACGCGCTCGTGGCGCTGGGGGTCGTCATCCGCGGCGGCACCCCGCACTTCGAGTACGTCTGCTCGGGCGTCACGGCGGGGCTGACCCAGGTCAGCACCAGCACCGGCGTGCCGATCGGGTTCGGGGTGCTGACCTGCGACGACGAGCAGCAGGCCCTCGACCGGGCCGGGCTGGAGGGCTCCTCCGAGGACAAGGGCCACGAGGCCGTGACCGCCGCAGTCGCCACTGCCGTCACCCTGCGCGACCTGCGCGTCTGACCACCCGCTCTGCCCGGATGGCGCTGGTCGTGGCTAGGCTCAGGCAGTGACCGACAACGCGATGCGACGGGCGCTGGCCCGGGCCCGGGACGGCAAGGCCCTCGACGGTTCGGAGGCCCTGGTGCTGCTGGGGGCCCGCGGCGCCGACCTGGAGGCGCTGTTCGTGTCGGCCAGCCGCGTCCGGGACGCCGCCATGGTCGCTGCCGGACGTCCCGGGGTCGTGACCTACTCGCGCAAGGTCTTCATCCCGTTGACGCGGTTGTGCCGCGACCGCTGCCACTACTGCACGTTCGCGACCGTCCCGCACCGGCTGCCTGCGGCATACCTCTCGCCGGACGAGGTCCTCGAGATCGCGCGGGCCGGTGCCGCGCAGGGCTGCAAGGAGGCGTTGTTCACCCTCGGCGACCGTCCCGAGGACCGGTGGCCGGCTGCTCGGGAGTGGCTCGACGCCCACGGCTACGACGACACGCTGTCCTACGTGCGGGCGATGTCGATCCGGGTGCTCGAGGAGACCGGGCTGCTGCCGCACCTCAACCCCGGCGTCATGTCCTGGTCGGACCTCCAGCGGCTCAAGCCGGTGGCCCCGTCGATGGGGATGATGCTCGAGACGACCTCGCGCGCGGTGTTCGAGGAGCCCGGGGGAGCGCACTTCGGCTCGCCCGACAAGGACCCTGCCGTCCGGCTCCGGGTCCTCGAGGACGCCGGTCGCGTCGGGGTGCCGTTCACCACGGGCATCCTGGTCGGGATCGGTGAGGACGCCCAGGACCGGGTCGACAGCATCCTGGCGATCCGCCACGTGGCGCGGGAGTACGGCACCGTCCAGGAGTGCATCGTCCAGAACTTCCGGGCCAAGGACGACACGGCCATGCGCTCGACGCCCGACCTCGGGACCGAGGAGTACCTGGCCACGATCGCCGTGACCCGCCTGCTGCTCGGCCCCACCGTCACGGTGCAGGCCCCGCCGAACCTGTCCGAGCCCGCCGAGATCGCCCGGCTCCTGGCCGCCGGGGTCGACGACTGGGGCGGCGTCTCGCCGGTCACGCCCGACCACGTGAACCCCGAACGACCCTGGCCCGAGGTCGACCGGCTGGCACAGTGGACCGCGGAGTCGGGCCTGCGCCTCGCCGAGCGGCTCACGGCCCACCCACGTTTCGTCCGCGGCGCGCTGGCCGGCGACGAGCCGTGGTTCGACCCGCGGGTGCGGGCCCATGTGGAGGCGCTGGCCGACCCGGTCACCGGCCTGGCCCGCGAGGGCGCCTTCGCCACCGGACTGCCGTGGCAGGAGCCCGACGGGGGGCTGGCCGACCTCGGGTCGGGCTCGGGACGGACCGACCTGCACGCGAGCATCGACACCACCGGACGCACCGCCGACCGGCGCAGCGACTTCGACCAGGTCTACGGCGACTGGGCCGAGGTCGCGACGCGCATCGACGGCACGGCCACGCTGCTGCCCAGCGATGCCCGGGCCGCCCTGGCCCGCGCCGAGGCCGACCCGGCGGGGTTGTCGGACGCGGACTACCTCACCCTGTTCACCGCCGACGGCCCGGACCTCGAGGCCCTGACCTCGTTGGCCGACCACCTGCGCCGCGAGGTCGTCGGCGACGACGTCACCTACGTGGTGAACCGCAACATCAACTTCACCAACGTCTGCTACGTCGGCTGCCGGTTCTGCGCCTTCGCCCAACGCAAGACCGACGCCGACGCCTACA
Organism: uncultured Actinomycetota bacterium; assembly: GCA_963722015.1. Lineage (GTDB taxonomy): Bacteria > Actinomycetota > Actinomycetes > Actinomycetales > Dermatophilaceae > Pedococcus. The sequence continues at coordinate 18,946 of CAVRMT010000044.1, forward strand.
CGCTCTCGCTCGAGGAGGTCGGCAGCCGCGCGGCGCAGGCGCAGGCGCTCGGTGCCACCGAGGTCTGCCTGCAGGGCGGGATCTCCCCGGACCTCAAGGCCGGCGCCTACGCCGACATCGTCCGCGCGGTGAAGTCCGCGGCACCGGGCATCCACGTGCATGCGTTCTCCCCCATGGAGATCGCGACCGCCTCGGCCAAACAGGGGGTCTCCGCCCGCGCCTGGCTGGAGGAGGTCAAGGAGGCGGGGCTCGACTCCATACCGGGCACGGCCGCCGAGATCCTCGACGACGAGGTGCGCTGGGTCCTGACCAAGGGCAAGCTGCCCGCCGACCAGTGGCTCGAGATCGTCGCCACCGCGCACGAGCTCGGGATCCCCAGCAGCTCGACGATGATGTACGGCCACGTCGACCACCCACGGCACTGGGTGGGGCACCTGCGCCGGCTGCAGGAGCTGCAGGACCGGACCGGCGGGCTCACGGAGTTCGTGCCGCTGCCGTTCGTGCACACCAACGCCCCGGTCTACCTCGCCGGCCTGGCCCGCCCCGGGCCGACGCTGCGGGACAACCGCGCCGTCCACGCGGTCGCCCGGCTGATGCTGCACGGCCGCATCGACCACGTGCAGACCTCGTGGGTCAAGCTCGGCGTCGAGGGCACCCGGGCGATGCTCACCGGCGGTGCGGACGACCTCGGCGGCACGCTCATGGAGGAGACCATCAGCCGGATGGCCGGCTCCGAGCACGGGTCGGCCAAGACCGTCGCCGAGCTCACGCAGATCGCCGACGGGATCGGGCGTCCGGTCCGGGAGCGGACGACCACGTACGGCACGCCGGCCCGACGCGTCCCCGCCTGACCTGCCCGACCGGTGGGCGGCCGGTCCGGGTTCGGACGGTGCTCCGCCCACCCGTACCCTTGACGGGTGAAGACCTTCGACGACCTGTACGCCGAGCTGGCCGAGAAGGCGCAGACCCGCCCCGAGGGCTCCGGCACCGTGCGTGAGCTGGACGCCGGCGTGCATGCCATCGGCAAGAAGATCGTGGAGGAGGCCGCCGAGGTCTGGATGGCTGCCGAGCACGAGGGCAAGGAGCGCACGGCCGAGGAGATCAGCCAGCTGCTCTACCACCTGCAGGTGCTCATGATCGCCTCCGACCTCAGCCTCGACGACGTCTACACCCACCTCTAGGAACACCCGCCATGCTGCGAATTGCCGTGCCCAACAAGGGCTCCCTGTCCGAGGCCTCCGTCGAGATGCTGCGCGAGGCGGGCTACCGCGTCCGTCGTGACAGCAAGGAGCTGGTCCTCACCGACACCGACAACGACGTCGAGTTCTTCTACCTCCGCCCGCGGGACATCGCCGTCTACGTCGGGTCGGGCACCGTCGACTGCGGTGTCACCGGCCGCGACCTGCTGCTGGACTCGGACAGCGCGGCCATCGAGGTGATGACCCTGGGTTTCGGTGCCTCGACCTTCCGGTATGCCGCGAAGCCCGGCACGTGCGCGTCCGTCGAGGAGATCGCCGGCCGCCGCGTCGCGACGAGCTACCCCGACCTGGTCGAGAAGCACCTCGCCGGCCAGGGCATCAGCGCCGAGGTCGTGCGCCTCGACGGTGCGGTCGAGACCGCGATCACCCTGGGCGTGGCCGATGTCATCGCCGACGTGGTCGAGACCGGCACGACCCTGCGCCAGCAGGGTCTCGAGGTGTTCGGCGAGGCGATCCTGCGCAGCGAGGCCGTGCTCATCCGGCGCGAGGGCAGCGACGAGACAGCTGCCGTGGAGGTGCTCCGGCGGCGCCTGACCGGCGTCATCACCGCCCGGCACTACGTCATGCTCGACTACGACGTGCCGGTGGACCTCGTCGAGGGCGCCTGCGCGATCACGCCGGGGCTGGAGTCCCCGACGGTCTCCCAGCTGCAGAACAAGGACTGGGCCGCGGTCCGGGCGATGGTGCCGCGGTCGCGGACCAACGCCATCATGGACGAGCTGTGGGACCTCGGCGCCCGGGCCATCCTCGTGACCGACATCGCCGCGTGCCGGTTGTGAGCGACGCCAGCGGGAACCGGCGGTCCGACGAGGAGACGGCGTTCGCGGTGTTCCTGCCGCGTCGTGGTCGAGCCGTCGCCTTCGGCTTCGCCGCCGCGACCCTGCTGTTGTTCGGGCTCATCGCCGTCTTCCTGCCCGGCCCTGCCGAGGGGGGCGCCTGGCGCACCGGCGACAAGGTCTTCTTCGCCGGGGTGGGTGTGGCGATCGCCTTCCTGCTGTGGCGGTTCGCGACGATCCGGGCGGTGCCGACCCGTGAGGGGATCACCGTCCGCAACCTCATCACCACCAGGGTCGTCGCGTGGCAGGCCATCGTCGACGTGCGCTTCGGCGGGGGCGACCCGTGGGTGACGGTCGAGCTCGACGACACCGACACGCTGGCGATCATGGCCATCCAGAAGGCCGACGCGGAGTACGGCCGGTCGGAGGCCAGCCGGCTCGCCGCACTGGTGCAGGCCCTCGGGCCGTCGGCGAAGAGCCCCGACGTCACGCTGGGCTGAGCGCGCCGTCCCAGCAGGTCCTGCAGCGCCGACCACTACGGACGGCGCCGCGGGGCGACCCGGCTCAGTGAACCTTGCGCAGACCCGGGCGCAGCACGAACGCCACCGCCAGCTGCCCGAGCATCAACAGGGTCAACGTCATCCACACCCTGTCGAAGCTGCCGGTGGCGTCCCGGATCGCACCCATGGTCGCCGGCCCCAGCGAGGCGAGCCCGTAGCTGAACAGGAACGCCATACCGGCCAGCCGCGCGCTGGCCGCAGGGGTGGCCGCGTAGTCGACCATGAGGACCAGGCCCAGGGCGAAGGCCGCGCCCTGGCCGAGCCCCAGCACGACGGCCCAGACCCAGGGCAGTGACCCCGGAGCCAGCCACAGGCCGGCCTGGCCGACCAGGCCCAGCAGGGACCCCGCGACGAGCAGCACCCGGCGGTCGTGGACCCGGTCGGTGAGGGCGGGGGCCAGCAGGCCGGAGACCAGCTGCGCCGCGGTGAAGGCGCTCAGCAGGTACCCGGCGTGCGTCGGGTCCCAGCCCCGTGCCGCGTAGGTCGGGGCGAGCCACGCGAGGGAGGAGTAGAACTCGACCGACTGGACGGCCAGGTAGGCAGCCACCAACCAGGCGGTCAGGTTCGTCCACGGGAGCCTGGCGGCGGTGATGACGACCGGGTTCGCGGCTCGGTGCCGGGTGTGCCCACGCCACACCGGGATCCACGCGAGGGCACCGATGACACCGAGGAGGGACCAGGAGCCGAGGGACGCCTGCCACGAGCCGAGCCAGCCCTGCAGGGGGACCGCGAGCGCCGAGGAGGCGCCGGCGCCGCCCATCATCGCCAGCATGTAGAGGCCGGTGACCAGCCCGGCGCGCTCGGGCGGGAAGAGCTCCTTGACCAGCCCCGGGAGCAGCGTGCCACCGATGGCGATGCCCACGCCGGCGACGAACGTGGCGGCATACAGGAGCCACACGTGGCCCCCGCCGAAGCGCAGGGCGAGGCCGACGGCGACGCACACCACGGACACCTCGATGGCCCCGGCTGCGCCGATCCGCGCGGCCACCCGTTGTGCCAGCGGGGCGAACGCGCCCATGCAGAGGACGGGCAGGGTCGTCAGGGCGCCCAGGGCGGTGTTCGACAGGTGCAGGTCGGCGCCGATCGACGCCACCACCGGGGGGAGGCTGGCCATGGCGGTGCGCAGGTTGACCGCCACCGCGACCAGCGCCAGGGCCATGAGCCACACGGGCGGGAGGTGTCGTCGCGAGCTCACCGGCGCCAGTGTTCCAGCAGCGGTCTCAGCCATCGTCCGCGGTGTGGGTCATCGACTCCGGGACCATCGCGAAGGCCTCCTCCAGGGGCAGGCCGGTGAGCATGAGCAGGTCCACCACCATCGAACGGATCTGGGCCCGCATGACCTCTGCGGACAGCCCCGACGACGGGTCGAGCACCGCGCTCGCCTCGCCGATCCGGTGCAGCCCGACCCGGGCGTTGGTGGGGAGCCTGCGTTCGGCCAGCTCGCGGGAGATGTCCGTCGTCGTCTCGGCGAGCGCCTCGAGCAGCCGCAGGTAGGCGCTCGGGACCGCCTCCTCGCGCCAGGTGGCGATCGCGGCGCGCCGGACCAGGACGCGCAGGTTACGGATCGCGCGGTCGAGCGGCTCCAGGAGGTCGGCGATGGCCTGCACCCCCGGCAGGTGGCGGCGCCGGAAGGGCGAGAGCCGCACGACGGCGATGCCCTCGGCGGACAGCGCACGGGCCTCGTCCAGCATCGCCTCGGAGTTCCGGGCGCGGGCGAGGGTGGCCGAGGCGAGGTCGGAGTCGCCCTCACGCAGCGCACGAACCGTGTCGGTGAGGATGGCGCTGATCTCACCGACGACGAGGGCGGCCTGCTGTCGGGGTCGGCGCAGGGGCGCCGCCGGTGCCACGAGGGTGAAGAGCAGGGCGATGCTGCCGCCGACGACCGCGTCCAGCCAGCGGGTGAACCCCTGGCCCGGGTCGGCGATGAGCGTGGTGACGATGACCGACTGCACACCCGCCTGGGTGGTCAGGAGCATGCCGGCCCCGAGCAGCGCGGCGACACTCATCGCGATCACCACGACCAGGACGATCTGCCACCCGCCGGAGCCGAAGAAGTGCACGAAGACATCGCCGATGAACACCCCGACCGCCACCCCGATCATCACCTCGCCGACCCGGCGCAGCCGCTGGCCGTAGGACAGGCCGAGGCAGATGATGGCCGTCACGGGGGCGAAGAACGGGGTGGTGTGGCCGAGCGGTCCCACCGCCACCCACCAGGCGGCGCCCGCGCCGAGGCCGCACTGGACGATGAAGAACAGCCGGCTCACCAGGCGGGCGCTGCGGGCGCTGGCCTCTCGTCGCGACCGGGCAGCGGCACGGGCGAGATCCTGGGAGTTCGGGGTGCGCGTGCGGCTGACTCCGCGGGCCAGCAGGGTCCGAGCCCGGGCCCGACCGTCGGGGCCCACCCGGGTCAACGGTTCCGGGGGTCGACGGTGGGCGGGGACATGCGCCGAGTATGGCGCTCGCCGACCTGCGGGGTCGTGTCGAGCACGAGGTCGGCCCGCGCGCGCGTGCCGTCCGCGGCATACAGGTCCTGCTCCTGGGCGGCCCAGCGGTCCCAGTACTCGGCGTACCCGGGGTCGCGCGCGATCCCGCGGGCCCGACGCGCGCCGGCCTCGGCGTCCACCCACACGAGCACGGACAGGTACGCCCCTGCGGGCAGGGCACCGGAGCCGCACCCCTCGAGGACCACCACGTCGCCGGCGGCGCTGTGCCACTCGGCGTACTCGTGCGCGCCCCAGTCCCAGCGCCGGTAGCGGGCCGGTCGACCGGCCAGCAGCGGCTCCACGACCCACTCGCCCACCCGCTCGGTCGACGCGGCGAGGCCGTCCCAGCCGGGGTACAGGTCGTCCATGTGGATCGTGGGGGCTCCCAGGGCCCGGGCCACCGCGGCGGCCAGCGTCGTCTTTCCCGCACCGCTCGGGCCGTCCACGGCGACCAGGCGCGTGCTGCCGCAACGGGGTTCGCTCGCCGCGACGAGTCGCACGATGCGCTCGACCTGGTCCTGCGTGCGGCCACCCGACATGCGCCCCACCCTAGGTCGGTAGCCTTCGGGGATGAGTGTCGCCACCCGGGTCATCCCGTGCCTCGACGTCGACGCCGGCCGTGTGGTCAAGGGCGTCAACTTCGCCAACCTGCGTGACGCCGGCGACCCGGTGGAGCTCGCCAAGGCGTACGGCGACCAGGGGGCGGACGAGCTCACCTTCCTCGACGTGACCGCCAGCAGCGGCAACCGCGAGACGACCTACGAGATGGTGACCCGGACCGCCGAGCAGGTGTTCATCCCGCTGACCGTCGGCGGTGGAGTGCGGACCATCGCCGACGTCGACCGCCTGCTGCGCGCCGGGGCCGACAAGGTCGGGGTCAACACCGCCGCGATCGCCCGGCCCGAGCTCATCGCCGAGATCGCCGACCGGTTCGGGTCGCAGGTGCTCGTGCTGTCCGCCGACGTCCGGCGTCGCCGCGACGAGTCGGGGGCGTTCACGGGCGGGTTCGAGGTGACGACGCACGGGGGACGGCAGGGCACCGGGATCGATGCGGTCGAGTGGTGCGCCCGGACCGCCGAGCTCGGCGCCGGCGAGATCCTGCTCAACTCGATGGATGCCGACGGCACCAAGGACGGCTTCGACCTCGAGCTGATCGGGCTCGTTCGGCCCGAGATCTCGATCCCGCTGATCGCCAGCGGTGGCGCCGGCCGGGTCGGCGACTT
>CAVRMT010000045.1:0-30336 GCA_963722015.1 uncultured Actinomycetota bacterium
CGGCCCCCCAGGAACCGCAGCACCAGGGGGTCGAGTCGGCTCCACCTCGAGCTCGAGGTGCTGGTCGGCAGGGGCGCGAGCTGGAGGCGAGCGGTCCACAGCGGTGGTGGGGTCACCACCCCACCGTGCCGCAGGTCCGCCCGCCCCGGCCACCGGGGGAGCGGACGAGGTTCGGGACGAGGTCGGCACGAGGTCGGCACGAGGTCGGGGAAGGGCGTGGCGCCCGACCCCGACGTAGGCTCGGGGCATGATCACGGTCGAGCTGGCCCGCAGCCTGAGCGCAGGTGGGGTGCTCTGGGAGCCCACGCCCGGCGACCGGTTCACCATCGACCAGCCCAACATCCTCGGCGAGGTCTTCTGGATCAGCCACCTGACCATCGACGTGCACACCTTCAAGGGCCAGCCGCTGCTCGGCTTCAACGGCACCACCGAGTGGGCGCTCGACTCGGTCACGCTGGACACCGCCCTGTGGCTGCCGCGCGAGGACCAGCTGCGCGGGTTGCTCGGCGACCGGTTCAGCAGCCTGCGCCACGAGGACGGCAGCTGGGTGGTCGAGGTCACCGGGACCGACGGGCCGACCAGGTTCGACGACGTCGACCCCGAGTGCGCCTACGCGCACGCGCTGCTCAGCGTCGTCTGAGGACAGCCGGGACGGGCACCGCGCCGGTATGGCGCCGGCTCAGCCGACCGGCTGGGTCACCGGCGCACCCTGCAGGCCCGCTGCAGCCGAGGCCCCCGCGGCCTGGTCGGCTGCCGAGGACTGCTCGGCGGAGGCGTCGAAGCCTGTTGCGCCGTCGTCCCGGACGAGGGGGGGCATGCTGAACAGCACCACGGCGGTGCCGACCGCTGCGAACAGCAGCGCACACCCGAAGCGCACCAGCGCCTCGTTCACCGACAGGTTGCCACGCAGGACCAGCATCGCGGCAGGGGCGAACAACATCGCGCCGAGCAGGACGCTGGGCTTGTAGCGGCTCGGACCAGTGGTCGAGGACATGTCAGGACACCACACTCTCCGCGACGTCGACGACCCCTGCCGTGGTCAGGCGCAGGTGGCCGCCGAGCTCTGAGTAGGCGAGCACCGCGAGCTGCGGTGCCCCGGGCTCGACGAGGCGGCGGACCGCTCGTCGCAAGGGCTGCGCGCAGACGAGCACGGGCTGGATGCCCGACTGCTCGGCCAGCTGGGAGACCCGGACGGCCTCGGTCGCCAGGCGCTCTGCGAAGTACGGGTCGACGAGGAGCTGGACGCCGTTCTCGCCACCGCGCAGGGACTCGAGCAGCCGCTGCTCCAGGCGCGGTTCGAAGGTCAGCACGTGCAGCTCGCCGCCGACGGCGTGGGAGGAGGCGATGGCCGGGCCCAGAGCGAGACGTGCTGCCTCGACCAGCCCGTCCGGGTCGGTGCTGACCCGGGCGCGCAGCGACAGCGCCTCGAAGATGCGGACCAGGTCGCGGATGCCGACACTCTCGGCGAGCAGACCCTGCAGGCAGCGCTGGACCTCTCCGAGGGTCAGCGGCGACGGCGTCATCTCCTCGACGACCGCGGGGTGGGTGGCGCGCACCGCCTCGACGAGCAGCTTGACGTCCTCTCGGCCGAGCAGCTCGTGGGCGTGCTGCCGCACGACTTCGGCGAGGTGGGTCGTGACGACCGAGGAACGGTCGACGACGGTGGCCTCGACGGCCTCGGCCCGGCCCCGCTGGTGCACGGGCACCCACTTGGCTTCGAGGCCGAACACGGGCTCGCGCGTGGGGGTGCCCTCGAGGGCGGCGAGGTGCTCGCCGATGGCGAGCACCATGCCGGCCGGCGCCTCGCCCCGGGCGACCTCGACGCCGTGCAGGCGGATGGCGTAGGTGTGCTGGGGCAGGTCGATGTTGTCGCGGGTGCGCACCAGGGGGATGACGACCCCGAGCTCGTGGGCGAGCTTGCGGCGCAGGGCCTTGACGCGGTCGAGCAGGTCGCCGCCGGCGCTGGCGTCGACCAGCCCGATCAGGTCGTAGGCGAGCTCGAGCTCGAGCGGCTCGACACGGATGTCGTGGGCCAGGACCTCGGGGCTGTCGGCCGACGGGCCCGGTGGCAGGGCGGCGGTCGCAGCGCGCGCGTCCGCGGCTTCCTTCTCCCCCGCCTTGGGCAGGGTGCGGGCGATGAGCAGGGCGGCAGCACCGACGACCAGGAAGGGCAGCTTGGGCAGGCCGGGGATGATCGCCAGGGCGGCGACCGCCACTCCTGCGACCTGGATCGGCTGGCGCTGGGCGCCGAACTGCGCCACGAGGTCGCTGCCCATGTCCTGCGCGGTGGTGGCCCGCGTGACGATGAGGCCGGTCGCCATGGACATCAGCAGGGCGGGGATCTGCGACACCAGGCCGTCACCGACCGACAGGAGGCTGTAGGTCGCCACCGCGTCGCCCATCTCCTGGCCCTTCTGGACGACGCCGATGATGAGGCCGCCGATGAGGTTGACCAGGGTGATGACGATGGCGGCGATCGCGTCGCCCTTGACGAACTTCGAGGCACCGTCCATCGCCCCGTAGAAGTCCGCCTCGGCCGAGACGTCGGCGCGGCGGCGACGCGCCTCGTCCTCGTCGATCAGGCCGGAGTTGAGGTCGGCGTCGATCGCCATCTGCTTGCCGGGCATGGCGTCGAGGGTGAACCGGGCACCGACCTCGGCCACGCGCCCCGCACCGTTGGTGATGACCACGAACTGGATGACGACCAGGATGATGAAGATGACCAGGCCGACGACGATCGAGCCGCCCACGACGAAGTGGCCGAACGCGTCGATCACCTTGCCCGCATACCCGTCGAGCAGCACGAGCCGGGTGGCACTGACGTTGAGCGCGAGCCGGAACAGCGTGCCGATCAACAGCAGCGACGGGAAGACCGCGAAGTCCAGCGGACGCTTGACGTTCAGGGCCACGAGCAGGATCAGCACCGAGAACGTCAGGTTCACGGCGAGCAGCATGTCGAGCAGGACGCTCGGCAGCGGGATCACCATCATCACGACGATGGCGACGATGCCGGCCGGGATGCCGATCTGGCCGAGCCGACTCTTCATCGGACCTCGGCGTGCGCGGGGGGAAGGACGGCAGCTGTCATGGCACGCCTCCTATCGGCCGGTCTCGGTCGCACCTGAGGTTTCGACCACCGGCGTCGGCGTGGGACGGGCCGCACCCGGGTTGCGGTGGAATCCGGTCGCTGCGCCCCGCTGGCGCAGACCCATGACGAACACGAACACGCCCGCCACCGCGTCGTACAGCTCGGCGGGGATCTCCTGCCCGATCGGGCAGCTGCGGTAGAGCATCCGGGCGAGTGGGACGTCCTCGACCAGCGGCAGCCGCAGCGCCGCGGCGTCCTCGCGCATCTTGGCTGCGATGAGGCCGGCGCCCTTGGCGACCACGCGAGGTGCCCCTCGGCCGGGCTCGTATGCGAGCGCCACCGCCACGTGGGTGGGGTTGACCAGCACCAGGTCGGCCGAGGAGAGGTCCGACATCATCCGGTTCTGGCTCATCTCGCGCTGCTTGCCGCGGATCAGGCCCTTCTGCAGCGGGTCACCCTCGGAGGACTTGTTCTCCCGCTTGATCTCCTCGAAGCTCATCTTCAGCGACGTGGCGACCCGGCGCCGCTCCATGACGAAGTCGGCGGCGGCCAGGACCAGGCCGACAGCCGCGATGACGCGCAGGATGCCGACCGCCGCGTCGGCCGCAGCACCGACGGCGGCGCCGAGCGACCACTGCCCACTGGTGGCGATCTGCTCGGTCGTGGCGCGGACGGCGTTGTAGCCGATCCAGCCGAAGACGACGAACTTCAACAGGGTCTTCACCAGCTGCCAGGCGGCGTGGACGCCGACGAGGTTCTTCAGGCCCTTGGCGGGGTTGAGCTTGCTGAACTCGGGCTTGAACTTCTTGGCATAGACCCGGATCCCGCCCTGGGCCGCGTTGCTCACGATGGCGGCGACGACCATCGCCGCCAGCAGGGGGCCGAGGAGCATCAGGGCGTCCATCCCCGCGGACTTCAGCACCTGCATCGCCACGTCGGGGTCGGGCTCGACGATGACGCGCTGGAGCTCGCCGAGCAGGTCGCGGAAGAGGTCGGCCAGGTCGCGGATCACCTTGGGCACGAGGACCGAGGCGATCAGGACCGCCACCCACGCACTGAGCTCGGCGGTCCGCGGGATCTGGCCGTCCTTCTTGGCCTTGTCCATCCGCTGCTGTGTGGGTTTCTCGGTCTTCGACGCCTTGTCGCTCACGAGCGGGTCCCCATCATCTCGGCGACCGACACCATGTCCCGGGTGGCCTGGTCCAGCAGTCGGCTCACGGCGCCGGGCAGCAGCGAGAACGTCACTCCCGCGAGGGAGATGGCCAGCAGGATCTTCACGGGGAAGCTCATCGCGAAGATGTTGAGGGTGGGCACGGCGCGGCTGACCAGGCCCAGGGCCAGCTCGGCCAGGAAGAGCACCACCAGGACCGGTGCGGCGATCTGCAGGGCGCCTGCGAGGAAGCGGCCGAGGTCGTCGGTGACCAGCCGGGCCAGGTCACCGATGGCGAGGGGGCGCAGCGGCGCCGTCTCGAACGTCATCATCAGTCCGCGCACGAGGATCAGGTGCCCGTTGGCCGCGAACAGCAACGTGATGGCGAGCAGCTGCTGGATCCGGCCGAACATGCTGCTGGACACGTTGGAGAGGGGGTCGTACAGGCTCGCGAGGGTGAAACCGCTCGCGAGGTCGATCATCTCGCCCGCGGCCTGGATCACGGCCACGGCGAGGAGCACGACGAACCCCATGGTCGCGCCGACCGCGACCTGCCACAGGACGGCCCCGACCAGCGACGCGAGGTCCAGGGCCGGCGACTGGTCGCGCAAGGTCGGGAGCAGGCACAGGGCCAGGGCGAACGCCAGTCCTGCCTTGATCCGCGACGGGACCGACCGACTGCTGAACGGCGGAGCGATGGCGAAGAACGCCGACATCCGCACCGTGGCGAGCAGCAGGACCACCAGGGTGTCCGCCGACAGTGACGCCCGCATCAGCTCAGCAGCTGCGGGAGCATGGTGAACATCGCCCGGGTGAAGGCCACGGTCTCCTGGAGCATCCAGTGGCCCGCGACGAGGATGACCATCGCGACCCCGATCAGCTTCGGCACGAAGCTGAGGGTGACCTCCTGGACCTGGGTGACGGCCTGGAGCAGGGAGACGGCGAAGCCGATGCCGAGGGCCACGAGCAGCACGGGCATCGCGAGCTTGGCGGCGAGGAGCATGGCCTGCAGGCCGATGTGCACGACGTCGGAGTCGGTCAAGGTCGTCTCACCTCCCTCAGTGGTAGCTCTGCACGAGGGCGGTCGCGATCAGGCTCCAGCCGTCGACCATGACGAAGAGCAACAGCTTGAAGGGCAGGGAGATCAGCGCGGGGGGCAGCATCATCATGCCCATCGACATCAGCACCGAGCTGACGACCACGTCGATGACCAGGAACGGCACGAACACGACGAAGCCGATGATGAACGCCGACTTCAGCTCGGACAGCACGAACGCGGGGATCAGCGTCGTGAGCTCGACGTCGTCGGGCGTGGCCGGGGCGGCCTGCTCGCTGAGCTTGACCATGGTCGCCAGCTCGGCCGGACGGGTCTGCTTCATCATGAAGTCGCGCAGCGGCTGCACGCCCGCCTCGAACGCCTGGGTCTGGCTGATCTCGCCCTTGATGTACGGCTGGACGCCGGAGTCGTTCATCTCCGACAGGACCGGCGACATGATGAACAGGCTGAGGAAGAGGGCGAGTCCGGCCAGCACCTGGTTGGGCGGGATCGTGGTGGTACCCAGCGCGTTGCGGGTCAGCGACAGCACCACGATGATCTTGGTGAAGGACGTGCAGAGCACGAGGATCGCCGGGGCGACGGAGAGCACGGTCAGCAGCAGGATGACGCTGATCGTCTGGCTCGGCTTGCCGAGGCTGGGGTCGACCTCGACCGAGACGCCGCCGGTCGACGCGGGCGGTGGCTTCGGGGCCACCACGGCGGGCGCGACGGCCGTCACCGACCCGACCGCCGTCACCGACGCTACGGACGTCACGGAGCCGACGGACGTCACCGACGTCGTGGCGAAGGGTGCGGCAGCCTGGGCGGCGGCACCCGACCCGGCCACGGCGGCCAGGGTGAGCAGACCCACGGCGACACCACGCCGCAGCCAGCCCGCACCGGCAGGACGCCGGGCGGGGGTGAGGACCTCAGCCACGTCGGCTTCGCCCGGCGCCGAGGACCAGGGTGGCGGCGTTCCACGGCCAACCGGCCGGCGCCGCAGCGGCCGCACGCCGGGTGGCCCGGGACTCCCGGGCGTCGCTGCGGCTCTCGACGCGGGCGCGGGCGACGGCCCGGCTCTCGGCCGCCGCGTAGGTGGTGGACGACGACGCGACCGGCGACACGGCGGACGAGGCAGCGACCGACGAGGCAGCGACCGGCGAGGCAGCGACCGGTGAGGGCACGACCGACAGCGCGGAGGCAGCGGGGACCAGGTCCTGCGGACCGAGCTCACCCAGCACGGACACCCCGCGGTCGGTGACACCGAGCACCATCACCTGGGTGCCGACCTTGACGACCTGCAGGGTGGAGCTGCGACCGAGCGAACGACGCGAGAGCACCTCGACCTCGACCGTGGCACGCCCGGGGCGGGCCGAGCCGATACCGCGCCTGGAGGCCCACCGCGCGAGGGCGACGAGCAGCACCAGGACGACGGCGAGCGAGACGAGCAGGCGGATGACCGCCAGCACGATCGAACCGTCGGTCATGCCCGGGCCCGGCTGTCCGCGTCGGCGGTGACGACCTCGGTGATGCGGACGGCGAACTCCTCGTCCACGACGACGACCTCACCGCGGGCCATCAGCGTGCCGTTGACCAGGACGTCGACGGGGCTGCCGGCGGCGCGGTCGAGCTCGAGGACCACACCGGGGGCGAGGGAGAGCACCTCCTGCACCTTCATCCGGGTGCGGCCGAGCTCGACCGTGATGCCCATCTCGACGTCGCGCAGCAGGTGCAGGCGGCGCGGGTCGACGTCGGCGAACGGCGAACCGCCCACCAGCGGCTGGAAGGCGGCCGCGGGGGCGGCCGTGAGCATGGCGTCGTCGACCTCGGTCTCGGGGACGACCGTGAGCGGGGCGTCCTCGACGGGGGTCTCGGGGTACGTCATGGGGTGTCCTTCGGTGGGAGCGGGGTGGTTCACGAGGAGACGATCTGGGCGGCGAGCCGTTTGCCGTGGCTGCCGGGGGTGGCGGACGCGACCGGGATGCCGTCGGCCGCGACGAGGAGGGGCTCGGCGACGGGGTGGCGCAGCGGGACGACGTCGCCGACGGCGAGGGAGAACACCTCGGCCGAGGTGAGGGTCACCTCGCGGAAGGCCACGGTGACGTCGATCTCGACCTGCTGGAGCCGTTGCTCGACGGTCTTGGCGGCGGCCAGGACGCGGGTGTCTGCTGCGGCCACGGCCGAGATGTGGTCGACCGAGGCGAGGATCGGCTTGAGGGTCGTCAGCGACATGCACAGCGTGGCGGTCGCGGCCTGGTCGCCGATGCGCACCTCGACCTCGGTGGCGACCACGGGGTCGGCCGGCGCGGCGAGCTGGAGGAACTGGGTGTTGGACTCCAGGGTGTCCAGGGTGGCGCGGACCGGCGCGAGGCTCTCGAACGCATACGTCAGCTCGACGGCGATCCGCTGGACGAGGTCACGGGCGAGGGTGGTCTCGATGTCGCTGAGTGCGCGGATGGGCTGCTCGCGACCACCGGCACCTCCCAGGAGACGGTCGATGACGCTCATGACCACGCCCATGGGCAGCTGGAAGAGGCCTGCACCGGGCTGGCTCTCGAAGGTGAGCACGGCCAGCAGGCTGGGGTTGGGGAGGGTGCGGACGTACTCGTCGTACGTCACCTGGCGCACGGACACGACCCGCGCGTGGACCACCGTGCGCAGGGTCGTCGACAGCACCGTCGACAGCTGACGGGCGAAGGTCTCGTTCGCGACCTGCAGCGCCCGCACCCGCTCACGACTGAGCCGGCCCGGACTGCGGAAGTCGTAGGACAACGGCTCGGCACTCACGACCTTCCTGATCGGCAGGTCCAGCGGTCTCCTGAGGCTTCTGCCCGAATCCGGTCAGGAGTGACCACCGCCGCTCGGTGGCGACGGTGCGGTGGCGGTGCGGCCGGCGGTGCGGCCGGCGGTGCGGCCGGCGGTACAGCGGTGGTGCGACGAGGGGCGCGTGACCGGGGGGAACCACGCGCCCCGCCGGTCACTGCATGACGAACTCGGTGAGGTACACCTTGAGGACGGCGCCCTCGTACCGGTGCTTGACCTCGGTGTCGAGTGCCTTGCGGGCCGCCTCACGCCCCTTGGGGGCCAGGAGCTGGGCGTAGGTGCGTTGGCCGAAGATGTTGATCGCCGCGTCGCGGGCCTTGGCGCCGTTGAGCTCCTCCACGGCGGCACCGTGGCCGCCGCCGCCCCCGCCGGCCGCGTCGGCGCTCGTCTGCAGCGACAAGCCGACCTTGAGGAACCGGCCGTCGGCCAGGTTGAGGGTCAGTGGCTCGAGGTCGACGACCGGGCCTGGGACCGGTTCGTGGGAGGCCTCCGCGTGGCCGGACGGGCGCAGGAAGAAGAAGTACCCGGCGCCGGCCAGGACGAGGACTGCCACGACGATCATGATCATGGGCTTCTTGCCCTTGCCCTTGGGTGCGGCCACGGATTCGGGTGCGGTGGTGGTCATGGTCGGTCTCCTGCGAGGGACGGGATGGATGAGGCGGTCTGGGAGGAGCCGAGGCTCCCGGAGACGGGGAGGGCGTGCACGATGATGGCCACGCGCCGGTTGCGGGCGCGACCGGCCGAGGTCTGGTTCGAGGAGAGGGGACGCTGGTCTGCGTAACCGGCGGCGGACAGCTGCGACCCGGAGACCCCGCGCGTGAGCACGTAGCGCAGCACCGTGGTCGCCCGTTCGGTCGACAGCTCCCAGTTGGAGGGGTAGCGACCGGAGATCGGGACGTTGTCGGTGTGCCCCTCGACCGTCAGCTCGTTGGGCAGGGTGCGCAGGATCGGGATGATCGCGTCGAGCACCTTGTGCCCGTTGGGACGCAGGCTGGCCGCGCCGGCGTCGAAGAGCACCCGGTCGGTGACGACGTTGACGACCAGGCCGTGGTCGCGGACCTGGAACTGCACCGAGCCGGACAGGCCCTTGGCGGCGAGCGACTTCGCGATCCGGTCACGGATGGCCGTCAGGTCGTCGCGCTGGGACTTGCCCGAGCCGGGGCCCTGCCCGGGTCCCGCACCGGCGTTCCTGGAGGCGCCGGAGGTGGAGGCTCCCGCGACCCCGGCTGCCTCGGCGAGGCGCGGGACGATGGGGCTGATCGCCGCCGGTGACATCGGCCCGATCGACTTGCTGTCCGGGGGCCCCTGCACGCCTCCGTTGAGGATGCCGGTCGAGGCCGAGACCGCCGACGGCTCGCCGAAGTACTGCTCCAGGCCGTTGGACAGCGCGATGAGCTTGGCCTGGTCGACCTGGCTGATCGCGAACAAGACGATGAACAGGGCCATGAGGAGGGTGATCATGTCGGCGTAGCTGAGCAGCCAGCGCTCGCCGTTCTCCGGCTCCTCCTCCTCGTGCTCCACGGCGCGGCGGCCACCGCCACCGGGCTTGGAGCTCACGCCGCTTCCTTGGCGAGGTCGCCACGGCTGGGGCCGTCGTTGGCCAGGGCGGCGCGCAGGCGCTTCTCGACGACCCGGGGGCTGGTGCCGGACTGGATGGCCATGACGCCCTCGAGCAGCAGCTCCATGTGGGCGACCTCGGCCTCGCTGACCCGCTTGAGCTTGCTCGCGATCGGGAGCCACATGGCGTTGGCACTCATGACCCCCCAGAGGGTGGCGACGAACGCGCTCGCGATGAGCTGACCGAGCTTCTCCGGCGCCCCGAGGTTGCCGAGCACGTGGATCAGGCCGATGACGGTGCCGATGATCCCGATGGTGGGTGCGTAGCCACCCATGTCGGCGAAGAACTTGATGCCGAGCTTGTCGCGCTTGCGGCGGGTCGAGATCTGGGTGTGCAGGACGTCGTAGATCTCGTCGGCGTCGGTGCCGTCGACGGTCATCTCGATGCCCTCGCGCAGGAACGGGTGCTCGATGGAGCGAGCCTTCTCCTCCAGGGCCAGCAGGCCCTCGCGACGGGCGATGTCCGCCATGGCGACGAGCTCCTCGACGAGGGGCTCGCTCTTGGGCTCCTTGACCGTGAACGCGCGCATCAGCTGCTTGCCGATGATGGCCATGTCGGTGATGAAGCCACCGGCCATGGCGGCGCCGATGCTCCCCACGAAGACCAGCAGGATCGGGGGCAGCAGCAGGATGGAGGTGGGCGAGGCCCCCTCCATGATGAGGGAGGCGACGACGGCAGCGAAGATGACGACGATGCCGAGCAGGGTTGCGATCTCCATGTCAGAGCTCCGCGTCCGGGACGGCGTGCAGCGCAGCACGCGGTGCCTGGGCGTGCTGGACGAAGTCGGCCGCGGAGATGACGGCGGCCCGGAAGTCGCGCACCTCTGCCACGACCTGCTGAACTGACTCGGTCACCACGTAGCGCGTCCCACCCACGAGGGTGATGACGGTGTCGGGCGTGGCCTCGACCCGCTCGATGAGGTCAGGGTTGAGGGCGAAACAGGTGCCGTTGCGGCGCGTGACAGCGATCATGATGCGTCCATCCTTGGGTCCCAGCAGGCGCAACCATCCGTGGTGCGCACCCCTCTCATCGGCAGCCCCGCGGCATACCTGAGGGCCCTGGCCCACCCCATCCGAACTCGTCGTGAGCCGTCCTCGGTAGGGCGCGCGGCGCCGCCGCGGGGACGACGACGGGCGGTGGGGCGCAGGCCTGCTGCACCCCACCGCCCGTCGGTGGTCGTCCCGAGCCGCGGCTCAGCGCTTGAGGTTGACCAGGTCCTGGAGGATCTCGTCCGAGGCGGAGATCACGCGGGAGTTGGCCTGGAAGCCGCGCTGGGCGATGACCAGGTTGGTGAACTCCTGGGCGAGGTCGACGTTGCTCATCTCCAGCACCCCGCTGTTGACCAGGCCACGGCCACCGTTGCCGGCCACCCCGATCTGGGCCTGCCCGGAGTTGGCGCTGCCGCGGTACATCGAGTCGCCGGCCTTCTCGAGGCCGCCGGGGTTGGCGAAGTTGGCGATCGCGACCTGGCCCAGCTTCTCGGTCAGGCCGTTGGAGAACGTGCCGACGAGGATGCCGTTGCTGTCCATGGTGAAGCTCTGCAGCTGCCCCATGGTCGAGCCGTCCTGGGTGCGGGCGGTCGCCGAGCTGGCGCCGGCGTACTGCGTCAACGGGGTCTGGTCGCCACCGATGGTCATGGTGACATCGGTCGGGAACGTGTAGCCCGCGCCGGCCAGGGCCGCGTTGCTCAGGGTCATCGAGTCGGTGTTGAACTTCTCCGTGGCCTGGTTCCAGGTCAGGTTGGTCGTCCCCACGTTGACGGTCGACCCGTTGGTGCCCGGGACCGTGGTGGCTGCGGACCAGGAGTTGGCGCCGGTCTTGGTGTAGGTCGTGGTGGCGGGGATGGTCCGGCCCTGGCCGTCCACGATGTCGATGCTGTGCGTGATGCTGGCGCCGTTGGCCGCGTCGGCCGGCAGGTTGCCGCCCAGGTCGATGGTGGCCGTCGCCTGCGGCGAGAGCACCTGGCCGAAGGGCAGCCGCAGCCCGCTGGTCGTGGCGTTGGTGTTGATGACGCCGTTGGTCGCCGACCATCCCTGCACGGTGGCGCCCTCGGGGGTGTTGAGGTTGCCCAGGGCGTCGAAGGAGAACGAGCCGGCGCGGGTGTACATCTGCTGGCCGTCCTTCTGGACCATGAAGAAGCCGTCACCCTGGATCGCCATGTCGCTCTGGCGACCGGTCACCTGCGTGCTGCCCTGGGTGAAGTTGGTGCTGATGCCCGCGACGCGGACACCGAGGCCGACCTGCGCCGCGTTCGTGCCGCCGCCACCCTGCGAGGCACCGCCGGCGTTGCGCACCGCCTGGCTGAGGGTGTCCTCGAAGACGGTCTGCCCGGACTTGTAGCCCGTGGTGTTGACGTTGGCGATGTTGTTGCCGATGACGTCCATCATCGTCTGGTGCGAGCGCAGTCCGGAGACGGCCGAGAAGAGCGAACGAAGCATGGTTCAGTCCTTTGCGAGGGGGGTGGAGGCGGGAGACGTGGGGGCGGAAGGTGCGGTGGTGCGGGCGGCGGCGGAGGTGCCGACCTCGGTGACGGTGCCGAGGGGCACCTCGGAGTCGTTGACGATGAGCTTCGGCCCGGCGGCGGTGAGCTTGACCGAGTCGACGGTGCCGCTGGCAGTGGTACTGCCCACGGAGTAGGTGACGCGCTGCCCCACGAGGGACAGTGCGTTGAGGCTGTTCTGGCCGGCGATGACGGCGGCGTTCTGGGCCACGAGCTCGTGCAGGGTCTCGACCATCTGCATCTGCGCGGTCTGCGCCATGAAGGCGGCGCTGTCCATCGGCTTGCTCGGGTCCTGGTACTTCAGCTGCGCGACGAGCAGCTTGAGGAACGCGTCCCCGCTGAGGGCGGTGCCCGTCGACGTCTGGGGCGTGGTGGCGGCCTGTGCCGCTGTGGCCGCGGACGCCGCGGCGGTCGCACCGATCGGGATCGTCATGGAGGGGCTCACATTCTGACGTCGAGGGCGACGTCGTGGGACAGGGATCGGGCGGTCGGGTTCGGGGTGGGCAGGACGGTGTCGGCGGTGCTGGTGCGGTGAGCCGGTACGGCGCCGTGCCCGCCTCGGTGGGCGGGTCCCCCACCGGCCCCCGGCTCACGACCGAACAGCTCGGCGGCACCGGACTGCACGTCCATGCCGGCGGTGCGCAGGCCGGACTGCTCGAGCTGGGCGCGCAGCTCCGGCAGCCCCAGGCGCAGGGCCTCCCGGGTCGCGGCGTCGGCGGCGATGAGGTGGACGGCCACCTCTCCCCCGCTGAGGGACAGCTGCACCCGGACCTTGCCGAGGTTCTCGGGCTCGAGGTGCACCGTGACGCGGTGCGTTCCGTCGGGGCCGGTGAGCAGGGGTGACATGGCGCTGAGGACCTGCGCCTGCGGGGGCAGCGGGACGACCGGGTGCGGCACGGGGGCCGGCACCACCGGGGCCGCGGTCGCGGCGCCGGTGGTGGGAGTGGTCGGTGCGACCGCAGCGGCGGCCGCAGCCGCCGGGGTGCTGCCGGCGTCGACCACGCCCAGCGCGGCACCGACCGCGGCGGCCTGGGTGGCACCGCCTGCCGCAGAGGCCGTCTGGTCTGTTGTCATGTCGCTGCCGACCAGCGGGACCCCGGCGGCGCCAGCCGTCGGGTCGGCGGCGACGCCGTCGGATCCGCCCGCGCCGGGGGTGAGGGCAGCCGGGCGTCCGTGGACGAGCATCGGGACGCCGGCCCCGGGCTGACCGGTGTCGCCCTGGCCGGAGCCGGGCTGGCCGGCCCCTGGCTGACCCGAGCCGGGCTGACCCGAACCGGGCTGGCCCGAGCCGAGCTGACCGGAGCCGGCCTGGCCGGTGGTCGACGGGGTGGCCGTGGGCTGACCGGCTGCGGTCTCCTGCGTTGCTGCGCCCGTGGCCGTGGACTGCGCGGTGGGCTGTGCGGGGCGTCCGTCGGTGGCGGCGGTGGCTCCGGGCTGGGTCGCCGCGGCGAGGACCGAGGTGGCGCTGCCGGCGACCGTGCCGGGCTGGTCGCCGGCCGGCTGCGGGGCCGACCGGCCGTGGTCGCCCGAGGTCGCCCGTGTCTGCGGGTCGCCGTCCGTGACCGCCGCGACGCTGGTCGCTGCCGGGTCGGTGGTCGTCACCGGCACGGGGGTGGCCCCCGGCACCGGCGTGGCTGCCGAGGTCGCGGTCGCGGCATCGGTCACGGCGACAGCGTCCGTCACGGCGACAGCGTCGGTCACGGCGACGGCGTCGGCCGGCGAGGTCGTGCTGGCCGAGGCGCTCCTGGCACCCCGGGCGCCCTCGACCTGTGCGGGCGTGGCGGCGACCGTGGCCGCGGCGTCCGTGGCCGCGGCGTCCGCCGTCCGCTGGCGGGCCGGCGGGGCACCATGGGTGGCCTTGGTCGACGACGGGCGGATCGGCTGCGGGCGCTCGAACACCGGGTCGGGCGTGGGACGCTGGTTGCGAGCGCTGGTGGTGGACCGACCACGGGGGTCCGCGGGGTCGGTCCGGTCACCGTCACGCGAGCCCCGGCCGGACTCGAGCCGGGAGCGGATGGCGACCTCGAAGCGCGCACCGTCGTCGGTGGGGGTGCTGCGACCGGCAGGGGTGCCCGGGCCCACCGTCGCCGGGGCTGCGGGGTTCACTGCGACGCGCGTCACGCGGCACCTGCCATGTAGCCGAGCACGCGCTGGATGTACTGCTGGGTCTCGCGGTAGGGCGGCACCCCGCCGTAGCGCTGCACGGCACCGGGACCGGCGTTGTAGGCGGCCAGGGCCAGCGAGGTGGAGCCGAACTTGTCGAGGTGGCCGGCGAGCAGGCGGGCCGCCCCGTCGATCGCCTGCGCGGGGTTGCGCGGGTCGACCCCCAGACCGCGGGCGGTCGCCGGCATGAGCTGCATGAGACCCACGGCACCGGCCGAGCTGATCGCGGAGGGGTTGAAGGCGCTCTCCGCCTTGGCGACGGACGTGAGCAGGGCGACGGGCACGTCATACCGCTGCGCGGCGTTGGCGAACAGGCTGCGCAGGTGCGCCGGCACACCGGCCGGGACCCCGGCGGAGCTGGCCGAGGCCACACCGGACACGCCGGTGCCGGAGGCGGCGGGGCGGCGACGGCCTCGGTGGACGGGGCGACGATGCGCCGGATCGCGCTGGGCGTGCGGTACACGTCCTGGATCTTGACGTCCTGACCGGCGCGGGGCGCGACGATCATCTTGCCGTCGCCGATGTACATGCCGATGTGGTCGACGGGGCTGCCGAAGGCCACGAGGTCACCCGGACGGGCGTGCTTGAGGTCGGGCACGGCGGTGCCGGCCCGCGCCTGGTCCGCGGCGACGCGAGGCAGGGCGACCCCCACGTCGGCATACGCCCGCTGGAGCAGGCCGGAGCAGTCCAGCCCCTTGTCCGGGTCGGTGCCACCCCACAGGTAGGGCACACCCAGGTACTTCTTCGCGGCGTCGACAGCCCGCGAGCCGGCGTCACCGCCGGTGCTGGACGACGCCTGGACCGACTGCGCCTGCAGGGACTTCGCCTGGTTCAGGGCCGAGCCGAGCGCTGCGTCGAACGAGGTCGCGGTCGACCCGGAGGTGGTGAGGGAGGTGGTCGAGGTCGCGGTCGTGCTCGGGGCACTCGCGGTCGACGCGGGGGCGATCACGGCGAAACGGCTCTGGATGGCGGCCATGCGGGCCAGCGCACCGGCGGGGCCGACGGTGTCGATGCTCATGACAGCACCCTCTTCAGCGCGCCGGCGCTCTCCTCGGCGGCGCGCTGGTCGGCGGCGAGCATCTCGCGCAGCTGCACGAAGTCCTCGCGCTCGACGAGCCGCTCCAGTCCGGAGGTCCGCGTCATGGCCTCGGTGAGCAGGGCGCGTGCTCGGTCGCTCTCGCCGACGGCGAGCTCGTGGCGGCTGCCGGTGACGGCGACCTGCTCGGCGCGGCCGCTGACCAGGCTCACGGGCTGCGACGAACGCGGCTGCGCCCAGCATCCGCGGCGCCTCGGCGACCGCGGTGTAGCGCTCACGGGCTGCGTCGACGTGACCCTGGGCGACCGCGGCCACTGCCAGGGCACGCGAGAGGTCGGCCTGGCGGCGCTCCTCCTGGATCTTGCGCACCTTCAGCACGACGGCCAGGCGGTCACGACGGGCGCTCACAGCGCACCCGCCAGCTGGTGCAGGGCCGACCAGCTCTGGCCGAGGTCCGCGATGTCGTCGAGGTCCTGACGCAGGAAGGTGTCGATGGACCCCGAGGCCTGCAGGGCACGGTCGACCAGCGGGTTGCTGCCGGCGACGTAGGCACCGATCTCGACGAGGTCCTTGGCGTCACGGCGGGCGGCGAGGAGCTGACGCAGCGACGACGCGGCGGTGCGCTGGGGACCGTCGGTGAGCGCACGGGTGGTGCGGGACACCGACTCCAGCACGTCGATGCACGGGAAGTGCCCGGAGGTCGCGAGACGACGGTCCAGCACGATGTGGCCGTCGAGGATGGAGCGGACCGAGTCGGCGACCGGGTCGTTCATGTCGTCACCCTCCACGAGCACGGTGTAGAGGCCGGTGATGCTGCCGGAGTGCGAGGTGCCTGCCCGCTCGAGCAGCCGCGGCAGCAGCCCGAAGACCGACGGCGGGTAGCCCCGGGTGGCCGGCGGCTCGCCGGCGGCCAGCCCGACCTCGCGCTGCGCCATGGCCACGCGGGTGACGCTGTCCATGCAGAGCAGGACGTCCTCGCCCTGGTCCCGGAACCACTCGGCGATGCGGGTGGCGGTGAACGCGGCGTGCAGGCGCACCAGCGCCGGCTCGTCGGAGGTGGCCACGACGACGACGGCTCGGGCCAGGCCCTCCGGACCGAGGTCGTGCTCGACGAACTCGCGCACCTCGCGGCCACGCTCGCCGACGAGGGCGAGGACGCAGACCGGGGCCTCGGTGCCGCGGACGACCATCGACAGCAGGCTCGACTTGCCGACGCCGGAACCGGCGAAGATGCCCATGCGCTGGCCGCGACCGCACGGCACGAGCGTGTCGATGGCACGGATGCCGAGGCCGAGCTGGGTGTCGATGCGGTCGCGGGTCATCGCCGGCGGGGGCGTCCCGTCGGAGGTCTCCCACGTGACGTCGGTCAGGGCGGGTCCGCCGTCGATCGGGCGACCGAGCGCGTCGACGACGCGACCGATCAGCCCGGCACCGACCGGGACCCGCAGCGGTCCACCGGTGGAGGCGACGACGGCACCACGACGCACACCACGCAGGTCCGAGACCGGCAGGCAGCGGGCGGCGTCGCCGTCGAGGGCGACGACCTCGGCGAGGATCGGGCCCTGGTCGCTGGCGACCTCGACGGCCTCCCCCACGGCGACGTCGAGTCCGGAGACCTCGATGCCGACCCCGAGGGCGCGGGTGACCCGCCCGGTGACGCGGGGGCCGGCAGCGCGCAGGACGTCGTCCAGGACACCGTTCATCGCGACAACACCTCCCGGACACGGGCCAGCGCAGCGCCGATCTGGGCGTCGATCGTGCGGTCGCCGATGTTGACGACACAGCCACCACGTTCGACGGTGGGGTCGGCGACGACCTGCACGGCGCAGCCGGGGGCCAGGTCGGCGATGGAGTCGGGGGTGAGGTGGGTGTCGTCCGGGTGGATGTGGACCGTGACGTCCGAACCCCGCGGGATGTCGGTCAGGGCCCGCTCGACCGCGTCGCGGGCGGCGCAGTCCTCGACACGCAGGTGGTGGCCCACCAGGACCTCGGCGATCTGGACCGCCATCGGGACCGCGGCGGCATACAGGTCGGACACGGTCGCGGACGCAGCCGCGTCGTCCACCGCGGAGCGCAGCGCTCGAGCGCGGCCCGCCACTGGCGGTCGCGCTCGGCTGTGACGGCCTGCTCACGTGCAGCGGCCCGTTCGGTCCAGAGCTGCTGCTCGCGCGCAGCCGCGAGCAGCCCGGCCTGGTAGCCGGCCTCGCGGCCCTCCTCGTACTGGCGTGCGGACGGCGACAGGGCACCGGCGCCCAGGACCGACCCCGAGTGGGTGAGCTGACGGCTGGAGAACAGGGCCGGGCGCACCCCCGCGGTGGTGGCGCTGCGCAGCAGCACGGTCGACGGACGAAGGTCAGAGGACAAGGTCATCGCTGCCACCTCCCCGGGAGACGATGATGTCGCCGGACTCCTCGAGGGTGCGGATCAGGCGGATGATGATGGCCTGGGCCTCCTCGACCTGCTTGAGGCGGACCGGGCCCATGACCTCGATCTCCTCGACCAGGCTGGCACCGGCGCGCTCGGACATGTTGCGGGTGATCTTGTCGCGCACCTCGGTCGAGACCCCCTTGAGGGCGAGCGCGAGCTGCTTGGTGTCGGCCTGGCGCAGGACCGACTGCACGGCGCGGTCGTCGAGGTTGACGATGTCCTCGAACATGAACATGTGGGCGCGGACCTCTTCGGCGAGCTCGGGGTCGCGCAGCTCGAGTCCTTCGAGGATGAGTCGCTCGGTCGCCCGCTCGGAGCTGTTGATGATGCCCACCAGCGGCCCGAGGCCACCGACGGTGGAGAAGTCCGAGCTCTGGACGAGGTTGGCCAGCCGGCGCTCGAGGTGGCCCTCGACCTGCTTGACGATCTCGGGCGAGGTGCGGTCCATCACGGCGAGGCGGTGGGCGACGTCGGCCTGCATCTGCTCGGGCAGCCCGCTGAGGACGACGGCAGCCTGTTCGGCCGACATGTGGGCCAGCACCAGCGAGATGGTCTGCGGGTGCTCGTCCTGCAGGTAGGTGAGCAGCAGCCGTGCGTCGACGCGGCGCAGGAACTCGAACGGCGTCTGCGACAACGACGAGGACAGCCGCGCGAGCACCTCCTTGGCGCGCTCGGGTCCCAAGGTCTTGATGAGCATCTCCTCGGCGAGCTCCAGGCCACCCTGGACGTAGAACTCCTGGGCACTGACCATCGAGGCGAACTCGCCCAGCACGACGTCCTGGGTGTGCAGGTCGGCACCGTCGAGGCGAGCGATCTCGGAGGTCAGGGCCTCGACCTCGCTGGGGCGCAGGGAACGCAGGACGTGCGCGGAGTCCTCGCTGCCGAGCTGGACGAGCAGGACTGCTGCCTTGCGGAGCCCGGAGAGCCCCGTGGTGGTGACGGTCATCAGCTGCCTTCCGCGATCCAGCCGCGCAACAGGCGCGCCACGTCGTCGGGACGCTCACGGGCCAGGGCGCCGATGGACTCCCGGGACTTGGCCCGCTGCTCCCCCGCGCTCTCGCGGTGGGGCAGGCTCTGCCGCTGCTCGGCCTGCTCGAGCAGGGAGTCGACGGGCGCCGGTCCGGTCGGGACGCGGTACACCTCGACCGCCTGCGCTGCCGCCGGGCCGCGGCGACGCGAGCGGATCAGGCCGATGACGAGGGCGAGCAGGATGAGGACACCGAGGCCGATCGTCTTGCCCAGGCTGACCAGCTCGGTCTGCTTCTTGTCGGCGGCGGCCTGCTCGAGCTCCTTCTCGGCGGCGGCAGCGGCAGTGGTGTCGAACGCCATCTGGCTGACCTGGACGACGTCGCCGCGCTTGGGGTCCAGGCCGGCTGCGGCCGAGACGAGCGAGCTGAGCTGGGCCTGGTCGACCGAGCCGGCCGACTTGGCGTCGAGCAGGACGGCGACCGAGAGGCGCTGCACCTTGCCCGGTGCCGTGGTGGTCGTCTCCTTGAGGGTCCCCACCGCGTTCGTCTGGGTGGAGTCCTCCTTGACGTAGTCGTTCTTGCCCGAGGCGGTCGTGCCGCCGACGTTGTCGGGGCCGAGGACTCCGCCGACGGGGACACCCCCACCGGTGTAGCTCTCCTTGCTCCTGGTCTGGGTGAGCGTCGTGTTGGGCTTGGTCGGCACGTAGGTCTGGCGGTCGATGGTCTGCTCGTCGAAGTTCAGGTCTGCGTCGACCCGGACCACGGCCTTGCCGGGACCGACGACCTTGTCCAGCATGGACTGGACGGCGGCCGCGGTGGCGTTGGAGACGGCGAGCTTCTGGGACTGGCGGGCGTCGGTGCCCGCCGAGCCGCCACCGCCCTCTCCGGCTGCGTTGAGGACCTTGCCGCTGGAGTCGGCGACCGTCACCTGCTTGGGGTCGAGCTTGGGCACGGAGCCGGCCACCAGGTTGACGATGGACTCGACCATCGTCGAGGACAGCGTGGTGCCCGCAGACGTCTTGACGAGCACCGAACCCGTCGGCTTCGCGGCGTCGGTGGTGAACACGTCGTCCTGGGGGACGGCGAGGTGGACGACTGCCGCCTGCACGCCGTCGATCGACTCGATGGTCTTGGAGAGCTCACCCTCGAGCGCGCGCTGGTAGGTGACCTTCTGCTGGAAGTCGCTGCTGGTCATGCTCTGCTTGTCCAGCAGCGAGTAGCCCTGCGAGTTCGAGTCACCGGCGGGAAGGCCTTCACCGGACAGGCTGATGCGGGTCTGGTAGACGTCGGCCTGCGGCACCATGACGGTCTGGCCGCCGTCGGCGAGCTCGTAGGGCTCGCCGGACTCGGTGAGCTTGGCGGTGATGGCCGCGGCGTCCGAGGAGCTCAGCCCGGTGAAGACCGGGGCATAGCTCGGCTTGGACACCCAGGACACGAACATGACGCCGCCGACGACGACCGCGAGGGCCGCCACCGCCGTCACGACGCGCTGACCTGGCGTGAAGCTGCTGAACATCCTGTTGAACCGGGCCATTACCGCCCGCGCGTCAAAGCCGTTCACATCGGCATCCTCATGATCTCGGTGAACGCCTCGACGGCCTTGTTGCGCACAGCGACGGTCAGCTGGGTCGCGACAGCGGCTTCGTTAGCGGCGATCGTGTAGTTGTGCACGTCCTGGAGCTGCCCGGTGACGGCCTGGACCGCCATCGAGTCACTCGTCTTGTGCAGGGTCTGGAGCTTCTCGAGGCCTTGTTCGAGGGCGCTGCTGAACGCGGCCGGGTTGGCGGCAGCCGGCGCGGCTGCCGGTGCGGCAGCCGTGGCGAACGGCAGGCTGCCGAGGGAGGAGATGGGAGGGATCACCATGGTCAGCGGCCCAGCCCGATGGCCTGCTGGTAGGCGGCCTGGGCGCGCTCGACCACAGCGAGGTTCGCCTGGTAGCCGCGCTGGGCCATCATCAGCTGGGTCATCTGGTCGGACATGTCGATGTCGGGCATGCGGACGTAGCCCTCGCCGTCGGCCAGGGGGTGGTCGGGCTGGAAGACCATGCGCCCCTCGGCGTTGCCGAACTGCACCCCGGCGACCTGGACGCCCTGCGGCTGGCCGTACTCGGTGGTCTGGGCCACGACGTACCGCGCCTGGAAGGCGTTCTCGTTCGTCGAGCGGACGGTGTTGATGTTGGCGATGTTGTCGGAGACGGCGTCCATCCACTTGCGGTGCAGCACCAGGCCGGAGCCGGCGATGTTCATCGCGCCGAAGAGGCCCATCAGGCGCTACCCATCGCGATACGCATGCGCTGGAAGTGGTCGGTCACGGCCTGGACACCGAGCTGGTAGGTCAGCCCGGTCTGGGCGCCGGCGAGGGTCTCTGCGTCGAGGTTGACGTTGTTGCCGTTCTCGCGGGTCGGCTCCAGGGAGCGCTGCGTCGACGGGCTGGCCGTGGCGGGGTCGTCACCGTTGCCGAGAGCCGCGATCAGGCTGCTCTCGAAGTCGACCTTGCCGGCGAGGAAGCGGGGAGTGTCCACGTTCGCGACGTTGTCGGCGATCGTGCGCTGGCGCACGGACAGACCATTCAGCGCTTGGCCGAGGGCGCGCATCGTGGTGTCGCCGAGTGGGTCGATCATGACTCTCCTGGATGGCATTGCGCCGCGCGCGTGGCGCGTGACAAGGACACGTAGTGGTGTTGCCACACGTCCTTGGCGGCGATGGCCATCCATGGCCAGTCCCCACATCGGCACCGCCGTCGCCGACCTGAGCCGTTCTGGCCCGGATCGCCGGCCGGACCCGAAGATCAACCGTTCGGCCCATCCGAGGCACGCCGGGCGGAGGAAACCGTTGCGAACACGGCCCCGAACGGGGCGGTGCGCGGTATGGAGCCGTTGCGGTCAGCGGCTCGGAGCCGGCTCGCTGCGCTCCGCAGGGGAGATACGGACAGGGACCCACCCAGGGTCCCTGCGCCGACCGGTCACGTCCCTGCGCGAACCGGTCAGCGCAGGAAGTCCATGAGGGAGGGCTGGATGACCTTGGCCGCGGCACCCAGGGCTGCCTGGTAGGCCGTCTGCTGCAGGGTGAGGTCGGTGATGGTCTTGGCCAGGTCGATGCCCTCGACACTGGCGAGCCTCGCGGAGACGGCGTCGGCGCGGACCTCGCCGGTGGCCTGCACGGACAGCAGACGGTTGGTGCGTGCACCCACCGTGCTCTGCGTGGAGCGCAGCGCCTCCGACGCGACGTCGAGGTCCCCCAGGGCTGCGCCCAGCGCGGTGGTGTCACCGCTGCGCAGGGCGTTGCTGATCCGGGTGAGCACGCCGGCCCCGGCCGGGTCGCCGGGGTCGTGCAGCAGCGTGGTGAAGGCCTGGGTCCCGGGAACGCTGACCGACAAGGTGCCCGAGGCAGAGTCGGGCGAGATGGTGCGCTGCACGGTGGAGCTGTTGCCGGCATACGCCCCGCTCGTCGGGTCGAAGGCCGCGGCGGTGTCCTGGGTGCCGGCGAAGACCGGGCGACCGAGGTACTGGGTGTTGGCGATGCCGATCATGGCCTCGCGGAGCTGGTCGACCTCTGCTGCCATGGCGCGCCTCTCATCAGGGCCGTTGGTGCTGCTGGCTCCCGCCAGCGTCAGCGAGCGCACCCGGTTGAGCACGGAGCTGGTCTGGCCCAGGGCCTGGTCGGTGGTGTTCAGCCAGGACATGCCGTCGTCGATGTTGCGCGCGAGCTGGTCGGACTGCTTGCGCTCGGCCCGCAGCCGCATTGCGGCCACCGTGTCGACAGGTGAGTCCGAGGGCGGCTGAGGCGCCGACCGGAAGCGAGCTGCTCCTGGGTCTGCTGCAGCCGGCTCAGGCTGCTCTGCAGCCCGGCCATCACGCCACTGTTCAAGGTGGCGGGGGTGACGCGGGTCATCGGGGGCTCCGGTACTCGTCGGGGAAGGTGGTCGGGTGGTGCACGGGCCAGTGGGCTCGCGGTGACGCGAGGGCGTCGAGCGGTCTCAGTGACCCATCGGTCAGCGGGCCATGTTCATGAGCGAATCCATCGTGCTGTCGATGACGCTGACGAACCGTGCGGCAGCCTCGTAGGCGTGCTGGTAGGCCATCAGGTTCGTCATCTCCTCGTCGATGCTGACGCTGGAGACGCCCAGGCGGGCGTTGTCGACCTGACGCAGCATCACGCCCTGCACATCGGCCTGGCGCGAGGCGCTCTGCGACTGCACACCGAGCTCGACGATGAGGTTGCGGTAGCTCACGTCCGGACCGGCGGGGTCGGTGAGGTGGGCCGCCATGGCAGAGGCGTTGTCACCGTCGTAGGCGGGCGGGGGGGACTTCGAAGCGGCGATGCCGTTCGGCGTCGTGAGGGAGACGGCGAGCGTGGCGGCGGTGGTGCCGCTGAAGAAGGCCGAGCCGGTGACGCCGTTGCGGTCGTAGCCGACGGCCTGCTGGGCGTTGACGGTGCTGGCCAGCGCGGAGGCGATGGAGTCGAGGGACGAGACATAGCCCGGGATCGTGGTGTTGAGCGCCGTGGTCAGGCCCTGGACTCCACCACCGGTGATCGTCGCCGGGGTGCCGCTGCTGGCCCAGGTCACGGTGACCGGACCCTGCCGGCCGGGCAGCGTGGGACCGTCCACGCGCAGCTCGCTGGTGCGCGAGCCGCTGACGATCTGCGTGCCACCGACGGTGACGCTCACGGTGCCGTCGTCGTTGAGCCGCCCGACGGCGCCGATGCTCTCGCCGAGCTGCAGGACGAGCTGGTCACGCTGGTCGGCGAGCTCGCTCGTCGAGGCGCCGGAGACCTTCGCGCTGCGGATGGCGTCGTTGAGGCGGGCCACGTCGGAGGCCGTGCGGTTGACCTCGGAGACGGTGGCGACGAGGGCCTCCCGCGTGCCGGACCACTCCTGGTCGAGCTGCTGGCTGGTGCGACCGAGGGTCGCCGCGAGCTGGGTGGCCTCCTCGAGGATCTGGGTGCGCGGTGCCATGCTCGTCGGGTCGTTGGCCAGGTCGTGCCACGAGTTCCAGAAGCTCGCCATCTGGGCCTGGATCCCGGTGTCGCTGGGCTCGGCGAAGATGCCCTCGACCGAGCGGAGCGTGGCTGCCGACGAGGCGATCGAGGAGGCGCTGCCGCGCACCTGCTGGGCGCGTGCCTCGAGGAAGTCGTCGCGGATCCGCTCGGTGCCCCGGACCACGACGCCGTCGCCGAAGGCCGTCGAGCGCGACCAGAGGGCAGGGACGGCCGTGCCGCCCCCCGCGACCTGGTCGAGTCGCTGACGGGAGTAGCCGACCGTGTTGACGTTGCTGATGTTCTGGCCGGAGAGCTCGAGGCCACGTTGTGCCGCCTGGAGGGCGCGGGCTCCGAGACCGAGGCTGGCGAAGCTGGACATCAGGCCCTCGCGTCCACGTAGGCCGGCTGCCACTGACGCGGCGCCGGGCGGTTGGCCCGCTCGGGGCGCTCGGCGCGCTCGGCTGGCGGCGAGCTCGATGGCCGCCAGGGTCGTGGCCATCGCCTCGACGACCCGGACGGTCAGGGCGGTCGTCCGCGCCTGCAGGCTCGTGGCCCGGTCGACGAGCTCGGACGGGAGGTCGGCGCTGACGACAGGCACGGGCAGGGCCCGGAACTCCTCGAGCCGGCCCTGCTCGACCAGTCGCTCACCCTCGGCGACAGCGGTCTCGAGCTGGGCGAGGGCACCCACCCAGTGGGCGGCCCGGGAGTCGGTGGTCATGCCAGTTCCGGTGCCAGGGCTGCTTCGGCGAACGCGTCGCGCAGGGGCTCGACGATCTCGTGGCACTCGGCCACCAGGCCGGGGTCCTTGGTGACGTTGGCCTGCACGAGCCGGTCGGTCAGGTAGTCGTAGAGCGCCTTGAGCTGCGCACCCTCGGGCCACATGTCGAGGTCGAGGGAGCCGGAGAGCTCGGCGACGATGTCCTGGGCGTGCAGCAGGGCGCGGTGCGCCCCTTCGACGTTGCCGCTGTTGACCGCGGTGAAGGCCGTGTTGAGGTCTTTCAGGAGCCGGTCGTAGAGCATGACGACGAGGCGGTTCGGAGAGGCTGTGGTGACTGCGTCGCCGTTGTAGCGTCGCCGCAGCATGGCGGAAGTGGTCACGGTAGGGATCTCCTAGTTCTTTCCACTGTTGATGGTGGGCAGGGCGGCCAGCTGTCCGGTGAGCCATTCGCCCTGCGCCCGGAGGCTGCCGAGCATGGTCTCGAGCGAGGAGTACTGGCGCTGCAGGGTCTGTTGGCGAAGGGTCATGCGGTTCTCGAAGCTGGCGATCCGGTCGGTGTAGTCCTTGACCTTGTCCTGCTCGAGCTTGATCTGGCCGGTCACGTAGCCGCTGTTGGGGTCGGCGGCCGTGCGGCCGGTTTCGGCCAGGCGGGTGGCGAGCCCCGTCATGGTCTTCTCCACCGCGGCCGGGTCCTTGGTGTACGCGGCGACGAAGGCCGCCTTGTCGAAGGTCAGCTTGCCGTCCCGGCCCACCTGGACACCGGCGGTCGAGGGCAGGTCCGTGGACGAGCCGATCGCGGCACTGGCCATGCGCTGGGCGAGGTCCCGGACGAGCGAGCTGCCCAGGAGTGGTCCGGCCGACTTGAGGTCGGCGTTGTATGACGACTTGTCGGCGATGTAGCCCAGCGCGGAGTTCGCTGCCGCCACCAGGGCTTCCATCTTGGTGGCGATGCCGTCGACGTCAGAGCTGACCGTGACGGTGACCGAGGTGGTGGGGTCCGCCTTGGCCGCGGTGATCGTCACGCCGGGCAGCAGCCCGGCCACGGCCGTGGTGGAGGAGGTGACGTCGAAGGCGCCGGGGCCGGTGCCGACACGCAGCAGCGTGTCCGCACCGGCCTGGAGCTCGACCGTGCCGCCCAGGCCCGAGAGGCCGGGGGAAACGCTCCCTGGCCGAGCGACACGTCGGAGTTCGCGCCTGTCGTCATCGACGTCAGCTGCAGGCGGTAGGCGTTCGCCGAGACCTGCACGGCGGTGGCGCGCATACCGGCACCGGCGCTGTTGATCGAGGAGACGACCTCGGCCAGCGACGAACCGGCACCGAGCTCCACGACCGTGGCGCTGGCGGAGCCGGCACGCAGGCCACCCGCGAGGGTGACGACCAGACTGTCGCCGTTCGCGCCGTCCAGGGTCACCTGGCCACCACGGGTGAGGCTGGCGACCGTGGTGGCGACGCCGTCGAGGGTGACGACGGCGTCGGTCCCGGTGCCGACGGTGCTGGTGTCGGTGAGGCCGAGGGCGCTGTTGGCGGCCGCGACCCGCAGGGTGGCGGCCGAGCCCTCCTGCGTGGTGGCCAGGCGCAGGGCGCCATCGGGACCAGCACTGGCGGTCAGGGTCCCGCCAGAGGCACGGCCGATCTCGGCCGCGAGCTGGTCACGCGAGTAGGTGCCCTGCGCCAGCGTGATGGACGTGGGGGTTCCGTCCACCTCGACCGACAGGGAGGCCGTCCCCGCGTCGATCGTGATGCTGTCCGCCACCGGAGACCCGGTGAGGGCTGCGCCGGCAGAGGACTGGGAGACGACCAGGGCGTGTGCACCGGTGGTGAGCTGCGGGCCGGAGGCCAGCGACGCCATACCGAGGGCCGCGGTGCCCTTGCCGAGCAGGAGGGGACCGTCGCTCACCGGGGTGTTCAGTGCAGCGACAGAACCGGAGGTGACCGACGCGCCAGCCGTGGCGACACTGCGGACCGTGAAGGTGGCGGTGCCGGGCAGTGCGTTCGGGCCCACCGAGGTGGTGGCCAGGCCCGGGAGGGAGGAGACCGCGGTGGCCGAGGTCCAGGCCGACGCCTTGGTGATGGTGTCGGGGATGAACGCCTTGGCTGCGGTCTGGAGGCCGGTGAGGGTGGCGTTGAGGCCCTGGAGCACGGTCGCCATGTTCTGGCTCTCGTTCCTGCCCTTCAGCAGGGGATTGCCGGAGATGCGCTCCACAGCCATCAGCTGGCTGATGATCTGGGTGGTGTTCAGTCCGGAGATCAGTCCGTCGATCGAGGCCACGGTGCCGCCTCCTTCCTATCGCCAGTGGTGCTGGGGCGTGGGCCCGGGGCCGAGGTCTCCCCCGGTCCCGGGCCACGCCACGAACTCAGCCAAGCAGCTTGAGGACCGACTGCGGGGCGGAGTTGGCCTGCGCGAGCATCGAGATACCGGCCTGGGACATGATCTGCGCCCGGGTGAAGGACGTCATCTCCTTGGCCATGTCGGTGTCGCGGATGCGGGACTCCGCAGCCGAGGCGTTCTCGGCGGCGACGCTCAGGCTGTTGATGGTGTGCTGCAGGCGGTTCTGCGTGGCACCGAGGTCGGCACGCTGGCCGGACACCAGGCCCAGGGCGCTGTCGATGCTGCTGAGCGCCGCGTTGGCACCCGTCTGCGACGACACGTCGACCGCAGAGCTCACCGAGAACGAACCGGTGGCGCCACCGGCGAGGACGGTCTTGTCGAAGGTGACGACAGCGCCACCGTTGTCGGCGTTGAACGTCACCGTCTTGGCGGTGTCGTCGTAGGCACCGATGACCGTTCCGGCCGAGTCCTTGACCTTGCCGGTGTCGATGGTGAACGAGCCCTGCACCGGGACGCCACTGGTCAGGGTGCCGACGGCACCGGTGGGGGCGGTCGCCTTGGTCGTTCCGGCCAGGCCCAGGGTGGCCATGTCGGTCTTGGTGATGTTGACCGTCAGGTTCTGACTGGCGTTGGCGCCGATCTGCAGCTTGCCGTTGAAGTTGCCGTCGAGCAGCTTCTGGCCGTTGAACTGGGTCGTGTCCCCGATGCGGTCGAGCTCGGCACCGAGCGCGGTGACCTCCTTCTGGATGGCCAAGCGGTCATCGGTGCTGTTCGTGTCGTTGGCACTCTGGACAGCGAGCTGGCGCATGCGCTGCAGGATGGAGTGCGTCTCGTTCAGGGCGCCTTCAGCGGTCTGGATGAGGCTGATGCCGTCCTGGGCGTTGGCGGTGGCCTGGTTGAGGCCGTTGGACTGGGCGCGCAGCTTCTCGCTGATGGCCAGGCCGGCGGCGTCGTCCGCGGCGCGGTTGATGCGCAGACCCGAGGACAGGCGCTCGAGGCTGGTGGACATGGTGTTCTGGGTGGAGCTGAGGTTGCGGTACGCGTTCATTGCCGCAACGTTGGTGTTGATCTGAAGACCCATGATGTGTTCTCTCCTTGGATGTGGTCTCGAACCGCCATCCGTGGCGGTCCGTGTCGCTCCCGTAGGGGGTGACACCAGCCTCATCGGCTGGTGCTCACCGCACCTGAGGTTTTGCGCCGGGAATCTTTCCCGGCGGTCCTACGGTCTACTGGCCGGCTGCGAGCCGGGTACGGCCACCCTCGTGGAAGGCGGCGCTGAGGGCCTGGCGCTGGCGGTGGCTGGCACGGCCGGCGATCTCGGCGTAGTACGCGGCGCGGCGGCGGGCCACGAGGCCCTCGTCCGCTGCGGGCAGCTGGTCGGGGTCGAGGTTGGCGTTCATGCCGTCCTTGAGCATCTTGAGCGCCTCGGTCCGGATCTGGGAGATCCGCGACTCGGTGACGCCGAGCTCGTCGGCGACCTCCTTGAGCGGGCGGTCCTCGAAGAAGGTGGCCCGGATGACGACGCGCAGGCGCTCGGGGAGCGACTCGACGGCGGCGTTGAGGTAGTTCTCGCGCTCCTGCTCGACGACGATGGTCTCGGGGGTCTGGCTGTGGCGCGGCAGCATGGCGTCGGCGCCGGCGTCCACGAGGGCGTCGAGGCGCAGTACGACGGACTGGTGCAGGTCGCGGTTCAGCTCGCGGACCTCGTCGACGCTGATCCCCATCTGGGCGGCCAGCTCACGGCTGTCCGGCTCGCGACGCAGCGAGGTGGCCAGGGTGTCCCGTGCCGCTTCCCGCTCACGGGCCCGGGCCCGCAGGCTGCGGGAGGCCCAGTCGAGCGAGCGGAGCTCGTCGAGCAGGGCGCCCTTGATGCGGCGGGCGGCATACCGACCGAACGGCACCCCACGCTCGGGGTCGAACGACAGCGCGGCAGCGGCGAGGGCGCCCATGCCCGCGGAGGTGAGGTCGTCGAGGGTCACGTGCGACGGAAGTCGCACACTCAGCGAACGCACCTCGTACTTAACGATGGCCAGGTGCTCTCGGCACAGCCTGTCGGCGTCAACGTGCGCCGAACCCCGCTCTCGACAACCAGTAACAGTCACGTTGTAGAGGATGCTGGTCCCACGCCGGTGCTTCTAGGGACGAAGCCCCCCACAGACTCTTCGGATGACCAACCTCAGCCGAAGGGATGACGTGGGGGTATGCCACTGGTCAACCAGGCGCGCAGCGACGGTAGTTCTCGCGAAATGCTCACGTCCGCGGCAGGCCTGTCGATGGGTAGGCCGTGATGAAGGTCGAACAAGACAGGGCCGCGATGGCCTGCGCCGAGCTCTCGGAGTCGCTGTGGCGGGTCCGGGACCTCCTCGAGCTGCTCGCCTACCGCGTGGAGGTGCAGCGCGCGCTCGTCGAGACCGGTCGCGCCACCTGGGTGGCCCGCTCCACCCGTGAGGTCGACCAGCTGCTCCAGCAGATCCGCAACGCCGAGCTGCTGCGCGCAGTCGAGACGGCCCCGGCCGCCCAGGCCCTGCTCCTGGCCGACGACGCCTCCCTCAGCGAGATCGCTGCGGCCGCACCTGCGCCGTGGGACCACGTGATCGGCGAGCACCGACACGCCCTGCTCGAGGCGACGCGCGACCTCACCGAGGCTGCCGCCGCCAACCGTGACCTCCTGGCCAGCGGCGCCCGCGCCGTCGAGGACGTCCTGGCCCAGTTCTCCGGACCCCACACCTCGTCGACGTACAGCGCGTCGGGGACCCCCGAGCACGACCCCACCCGCCGCTTGTTCGACCAGAGCTCCTGAGGCAAAGATGACGACGATGACCACCGCACCCCGCCCTCACACCACAGCGCTCGCCACGATCCGGCTGCGCGAGGGTCTGGTCGGGTTCCCGGACACCGAGCACTACGGCGTCATCGGCGGTGACGGAGGGGTCTTCGAGCTCTCGCCCCTGGACAGCGCCGGCCCGACGTTCGTGGCGGCCGTGGCTGCGTTCTTCTTCCCGGACTACCACCCGGTCCTGGACGACCTGACTGCCCAGCGGTTGGACCTCAGCCATGCAGATGACGCCCTCGTGCTGGTCATCGTTACTGTGGGTCCTGACATCAGTGCGGCGTACGGCAACCTGTTCGCTCCGGTCGTGGTCAACACACGCACCGGGGCGGCAGAGCAGGTCGTCCTCAGCGGGCAGGACTTCCCGCTGCGGGCCCCGCTCGTGGCTGCCGCCGCGGGTCGGTGACCCGCCGCACACAGCCGTTGACCGTGGCCTGAGAAGGGCCGAGGAAGGAGCCGGGACGTGCTCGTGCTCAGTCGCCGTCCCAAGGAAAGTTTCCGGATCGGTCACGACATCGTCATCACGGTGCTGGAGGTCAGCGGCGACAAGGTCCGCATCGGCATCGACGCCCCGGCGCACGTGCAGGTGCACCGCCAGGAGGTCTACCTCGAGGTGCAGCGTGCCAACCTCGAGGCCGCCTCGGCCTCGCCGTCGGCCGCTGCCGACCTCG
>CAVRMT010000046.1:0-24241 GCA_963722015.1 uncultured Actinomycetota bacterium
TCGGTCAAGCTCCGGTCGGCGGTCGTGTCGCACTACTCGTGGGACACCGCAGTACAGGACCTCGAGCAGATCTACCTCAGGTCACTCACCAGGCGCCGCGGGTCGTCCGCTCGCCAGCACCACGGCAGCACGCCGGATGAGCGTCGCGCCGAAGCCAGTCTGCTCCAGAAAGGTTCCTCATGAAGAAGTACCCGTTGCTGGTGGGTGCTGCGGTCTCCGCGCTCACCGTGGTCAGCACCATCGCGCCGGCCGGGGCCTCCAGCCCCGCGGTCACGGCCGCGGTGACCGCGGTGGCGCCGTCGCTGAGCTACACGCCGTCCCCGAACTGGTGGTCGACCAACGGCCGGGTCAACGACATCAAGGTCGTCGGCGGTCGGGTCTACCTGGGCGGTGGGTTCGACTACATCGGCAGGACCGCAGGGCACGGCGTCGCCGTCGACCGCGCCAACGGCACGATCGTCGCGGGTTTCCCGACCGTGGACGGCGTCGTTCGGGCGGCCGTGCAGGACGGGCAGGGCGGTTGGTACATCGGTGGGGACTTCAGCAAGGTCGCCTCGCGTGTGCGCTCCAACCTGGCACACATCAACAGCGACGGGACGGTGGACGGGACCTTCGGACCCAAGATCCAGGGCGGCACCGTCAACGCGCTGGCGCTCACCCCGACCGGACTGGTCGTCGGCGGGACGTTCGACCGGCTCGGAGGGGTCACCGCGACCCGCCTGGTCAAGGTCGACGCGGTCACCGGCGACCGGGTCACCAGCTGGACCGGATCGGCGAACAACACCGTGCGTGCCCTGACCGCTGCCGGCGGCAAGGTCTACGTCGGCGGTGACTTCACGGTCCTCAGCGGGTCCACCCGGTCGCGGCTGGGTCGCCTCTCGGAGTCCTCGGGCAGCATCGACACGACGTTCGTCGGCTCGGCCGGCGGGGTGGTGCGGGCCCTGGCGGTGGACCCCACGAACCAACGCCTCGTCGCCGGTGGTGACTTCACCACGGCGACCGGAGGGGGCTCGCTGGTCGCGCGTCAGCGCGTGGCCGCATACGCGTTGACCAACGGGGCCCTGAGCACCTTCACCGCCAACGCCAACGGGTCGGTGCAGACGCTCGCCGTCGGCCCCACCGGGCAGCTCTACCTCGGTGGCCTGTTCACCATGGTGGGCACCACGACGCGCAACTACCTCGCCGAGGTCTCCGCCACCGGGACGGTAGGCCCTCTCGTCGGCAACTTCAGCGAGTGCAATGCGCCGCACGTGACCAAGTACGCGCACGGCATGGTGCCCTGCACGCCCGAGGTGTCGGCGCTGACCGTGGACAACGGTGTCCTCTACGTCGGTGGGCGGTTCGGCAGGTCCGGCGGTCAGGAGCGTCACGACGCCGCAGCGTTCGCCCTCGGCTCGGGGGCCCTCACGCCCTGGAACCCGGTGGTCAGCGACCGCCCGCTCGTCGTGTCGGCCGGTGCCGCCGGTGGACCCGTCTTCCTCGGTGGCGAGCTGGTGAGCGTCAACGGACTGGTCCGCAAGGGCCTCGCCGCGCTGGACGCCCAGACCGGCGCCGGGATCAGCTCCTTCTCCGCGGACACCGACGAGTTCGTGGAGGCGATGGTCCCCTCGACCGACGGCAGCAGGCTCTTCATCGCCGGACAGTTCACCACGGTGCAGGGGCAGGCACGGTCGAGCGTCGCCTCGATCATCACCGCGACCGGTGCCGTCGACCCCGCGTTCGCACCCTCGCTCAACAAGGGCGCGCTGTCGCTGGCCTATGCCAAGGGCTCCCTGTGGGTTGGAGGCAAGTTCACCAAGGTGTCCAGGGTGGCCCGCGCTCGCGCGGTCAAGCTCAACGCCGCCACCGGGGCGGTCGACACCGCCTGGGTGGCCAACACCGTCGGTCCCAAGGGCCCGCTGCGTTCGAACGGGATGGTGCAGGGGCTCGAGGTGTCGCTCGACGGGACCAACGTCTTCATGGGCGGCCCGTTCACGTCGATCAACGGCACCACGGTCGCCGGAGGTCTCGCCGTGGTGAGCGGCACCACGGGGGCACTCGGGCCGAAGCAGCTGGGAGGGGTGGCCGGCTGCAGCAAGGTCGGTCCGTGGATCAACCGGCTCTACCTGAGCGAGGACGGCAAGCGGTTGTACGGCGGGGACGTCTGCCCCGACTACATCTACCAGTGGGATGCGGTGAACCTGTCCAGCACCGCGAACCCCACGGGGCTGATCTGGCGCAACCTGTGCAACGGTGGCATGCAGGGACGGTTCGAGGTCAACGGCCACTTCTACTACGGGACCCACGGCGGCAACAAGGGTTCAGGTGGGCGCTGCCAGGCCTACCCCGGCGGGCCGAACGTCGTCCAGCAGCGCTACTACGTCTTCGACAGCGCCAACGGCACGCTCCTGCCGGATGCGCCGACGTTCGACACCCCCATGGGCGTGTGGTCCTTCGCGGCCACCGATGCGGGACTGCTGGTCGGTGGTGACTTCACCTTCGCCGGAGAGCGGGGCAACGTCCAGCAGGGCCTGGCCTTCTTCCCCGGAACCCCCTGAGCTCGAGGGGGAGGACCCCTACCGCACGAAAGGCGGCCGGCGACATCGTTGCCGGCCGCCTTCGTGGTGCTCTCGTCGAGAGGCGGATCCTCGGTTGGTCCCCGGCCGGGGTGTGGGTCTGGCCAGAGCACGCCCCTGTCCGAAAGACACGGCTGGTGCGCGGCGCTACGCTGCGGTGATGAGCTCGGCAGGGGGTGGTGAGCCAGACGTTGAGCGGCCCCGGCCGCGTCCGAGCTTCAGTCCTCCACGCCTGATGCTCGTCGTGTTGTGGATCTTCGTCTTCGGCACGAGCCTCGTCGTCGGTGAGCGGCAGACGACGCTGACCGACCTGTTGAACGCCGTAGCCTCTGGGAAGGTTGCCGAGGTCCATGTCGCCGGCGCACTGCCGGCTGGTTCCTCAGGATGGACGACCCTGGACGTGCGATGGCGTCAGGGTCTCCAGGCTCGCCACGCAACCGTCGTCCAGGCAAGCCCGGACTCCGAGCGGGAAGCGGCGAACACAGGCTTGTCCTCCGCGTCGGTGGTCACCACCGATGTCGCGCGGCTCATCCGGGATCGGGCCCCCCACGTGCAGGTCCGGGTCTCGGAGGCTCGAGCGTCCAGCACGGCCGAGGTGCTGGGCTGGTCCGTGCCTTCGTGGATGCTGTTGATCGTCCTCATCGGGCTGGCCGTGACTCTTGGCCTGGTCGTCAACGGCCCGGAACCATGGCGCGCCACCCGCTGGGCCTGGGCGTGGGCGCTGCTCTTCACCGGGCCACTCGCAGCAGCGTCGTTCGCTGTCCTTTCCGGCCCTACGCCGTGGATCCCGACACCCAAAGAAGTCGCCCGGCGATTGACGGGAGGGTGGGCGTTCCTCCTGGGGGCGGTGCTGGGTTCGATGATCACGCAATCCGCCTAGTCGTTGCGGCTCATGAGGTTGTGGTCCCTCAGCTCGGCGCCGTGAAGAAAACCACGTGAGCCAACCATCTAGGTGGCATACCTGTCGGCCGACGAGTTCGGAATCGTGGACGCTCGCTTCGTCCCCGGCCGCGCCGAACACGTGCCGGGCGGGCAGTACGTCTACTGGAACGTCGACGACGTGCAGGTCACCGTCGACGACCTCGTCTCCCGCGGCGCGACGGTCTTCGAGGCACCGACCGTACGCGGTGACGGCTGGACGTCGGGCGCCGTCGTCGACCCGTTCGGCAAAATCCTGGGGCTGATCGAGAACCCGCACTGGCGAGGCGAGGAGTAACCCCGCTGCGCCCTGCCATACCGGGGCCGGCATCGCGGCGCGGGCCGCACGGTCATGCTGCACGGTCATGATGCCGATGGCCGGGCCGCCTCGCACGCCGGCCGCTCTTCGGTGTCAGACGCCGATTGCGCGTGCGGCCTGCTCGTATCGCCGCGCCTCGTCAGGCAGGTGGACGGGGACCGTCCCGGACGCAACCAAGGCATTGGTGGTCGCCACCCGGAAGAGCAGTGCTCGCGCGACCGCCGACAGAGGCACCCCCAGCATCGGGAGAGCCGACCCGTCGGCACCGTGGTGGCAGAGCGCGTCTGCGACCACCACACCTTCCGCGTAGGACGGAGGTCGCCAGTAGGGCGACAGGTCGATGACGGCGGGGGGAAGCCCAGCGGCGAACAGGACGTTGCCCGTCAGGTCGCAGTGCACGAGCTGGGGTTCGTCCGGCGGATCCGGCTGAGCCCGCAGCCGGGCGGCGACGTCGGCCAGCTCGGGCACGAAACGCATCGCCCGCTCTCCCCAGGCCACTCGGTCGGCAACCGCCCAGGGATCGTCTCGCGAGTCGACGAAGGCGGGTCGTTCGAGGTGGGCAACCGCTCGGTGGAACGCACGGCCCGCTTCGATGACGCCCACCCATGTCGACGCCAGGGAGAGGTCGGGCTCGCTACCCGTCACGAACGAGGTTGCACCCCACCCGTCCACCGTCCAGCGGACGTCGGAACTGGCGAACGGCACGGCTACGCGCACCCCGTCCAGGACGAGTCCGTCCAACGCCTCGCCGAGCCAGGGGTGCACGGGCCCGTCGCTCGGCTTGAGTACGAGGTCCCCCGCCCTGCAGGACGTGCCCTGGCCGCCGGGTAGCCGAAGCAGCCTCGAACCGGCCGCAAAGCTGCGGACCACGCTCGCAGAAGGACGCTCCCCAGGCACTCGGCCAGCCTAGGCGTGGCACGCGTCAAGCGGCCCGGAACCAGCGGCGGGCCCGGTCAGTCCTGGAGGCCGTAGCCCCACCGGGCCAACGGCTCGGCGAGCACGTCCTCGACATCGGCGAGCTGCGCGCTGGTCAGCTCGGTCTGGTAGGCGGTCCGGCGTCCGGCGGTGATGTGCTGGCGTGCGAAGCCGGCCTGGAACTCCTCGTTCCACTCCAGCCCCAGGAAGTCCAGCATCCGCTCGACGGCGCCCCGCGGGTCGGCGAGCAGGTCCTCGTACCGCACGTCGAGCCACTGGTCGGCGGGGGTGCGGTCGCGGGCGTCCTCGAACGCGCCCATCAGCATCTTCCAGCCCAGCGCGGCCAGGACCGGGAACGACTGGTGGTGGTCCTCCCACTCGGCACGCAGCTCGGGGGACAACGGTCCGTAGATCCACTTGTCCGGGCCCTTCCACCCGTCCCACCAGCCCATCTGGAGCCAGGAGTTGGCGACGGCCCGGCCGTCCCGCACCACGTTGACGACCTTGAGGTCGGGCAGGGCCTCGCGCAGGAAGCCGACCCGCGGCCAGCCCGTGAGGTGCTGGACCAGGACGTCACACTCCTGGGCGCGCTCCCTGCTCTCGAAGAAGTCCACGACGAGCGGCCGCAGGTAGGGCGTCATGTCCTCGGCGAGCAGGTCCCTGCAGGGCGTGGAGAAGCCGGCCATGACGTGGCGGTCGAAGAGCTGGTAGCCCTCGGACGGCGCGATGCGCAGCCGCCCCCGCTCGAGCAGGGCGCCCTCGGCCAGGGCGCGCATACCGGCGGGTCGCTGACCCCCCATCCGGTACAGCCGACCGTTGTGACGGCCCCGCAGGTTGAGCCTGGGGAGCTTGTCGTCCAGGCCGGAGATGAAGCCGGTGGCAGGGTGGCGCGAGAGCGTCTCCTGGACGAGAGTCGTGCCGCTGCGTCCGGTTCCGGTCACGAGAGCCAGCATGGGTTTCCTTCTCCTCGATGGTGCTCTGGTCAGAGCTCAGTGGTGGGCGGTCATGCCCAGGGGTGCCCGGTCACGCCGCCGGCGTTCGGGTCACATCCAGCGGTGCCCGGTCACGCCGAAGGTGCCCGGTCACGCCGACGGAGCCGACTGCGTCGGCGTGAGGCGGGCCGGGCGCGGCAGGCTCCGGGTGTTGAGCGGGTAGCCGAACCGGCGCAGGCCGGGCGCGGTGACCAGGGTGACCACGGCGCGGTCCCAGCGGGTCATGTCGGTGCGCCACTGGTCGTCGGCGCGCAGCCGGACGACCCCGGTGTCGTGGCGGTTGGGGTTGCCGGCGACCGAGTGGGTCGGCGCCAGCTGCACGCGGTCCGGCCCGACGAAGGGGAGCCGGTCCGGGTCCGCGCCCACCATCGTCGCGACCCGGGACAGCTGGCCGACGGGGTCGGCGACGAAGTCCTCGTAGCGGACCCGGCACACCTGCGGTCCGTCGTCCTTCCAGAACCGCACGACCGTGAGGTTCCAGACGGTCCAGAGCAGGGAGCTCTTCCACGTCTCCTGGCGCTGCATGGCCGCGCCCTCGGCCGTGTCCCGGGTGGGCTTGCGGCGCAGCCACGAGAACGCGGTGGCGCGGGGGTCCCGCACGAGGTGCAGCACGAAGAGCTCGATGCCTGGCTGCTGGCGCAGCAGCAGGCCGTAGGGCGGGAGCTTCGAACCGTCGATGATGAGGTCGGCGTCGGCCTCGGAGGCGATGGCGCGGTACACCTGGGCGATGACCTCGTCGTCGGCGTGCGCGGCCAGCGCCCGTCGGCCCAGGGCGCCCCGGGCGATGGCGCCGGGCAGACGCGCCAGGCGCAGCCTCGTGCGCAGCCGACGGCCGATGGCCGCTTCGTCGGGGCCGGACCCGTCGGCCGCCCGGACCCGCTGCATCACCGCGGTCCACACCGGGCAGGCGCTGAACGGCTCGCCGCACCCGCACAGGTGGTCCTGCTCCACACCACGCTGCCACAGGTAGCGCAGCTCACCCGCGGCGAAGGTGCGGGGCAGCTGCCCGAGGATGTTGCTCACGACGGTGCTGCCGCTGCGCCCGCTGCCGGCGAGGTAGAGGACCCGCACCCGGGTCGAGGCGTCGTGGGTCATGAGCGGCCTCCCCGGGTAGGAACCTTGGCCCCTGCGGGTACGGGGGCGCGGGTGGGGACGGGCTCGACCTTGCCCCGGTAGATCGCGTCCAGGCGCGACAGGTGCAGGGCCGGGTCGAACTCCCGCGCCAGCCGGCGCCGGCCGGACCGGCCCATCTCCAGGGCCAGCGCCGGGTCGGCGTGCAGGCGCTGCAGGGCGCCGGCCAGGGCCTGGGGGTCGTCATGGGGGACGACCAGGCCGTCGACGCCGTCACGCACGAGCTCGGGCATCCCGCCGAGGTCGGTGACGACCGCGGGGACCTCGGAGGCGTACGACTCCAGGATCGTCATGGGCTGGTTCTCGTGCCAGCGCGAGGGGACGACGCTGGCCACCGAGGCCGCCACCACCTGGCGCAGTGACTCCTTGTCGAGCCGACCGTGGAAGGTCACCTGTCCGGGTGCCACCTCGCGCGCCAGGGCCTCGAGCTCACCGCGGACGGGGCCGTCCCCGGCGATGTGCAGGTGCGCCGCGGCCGGCAGGAGTGCCATCGCCCGGATGAGGGTGTCGACCCCCTTCTCGGCAGAGAGCCTGCCCGCGAAGACGAACCCGCTGCGCTGCGTCGTCGCGGCACGTGAGGTCGTCTCGACGAAGTGGTTGAGCACGACCAGGCGCTGGGCCGAGATCCCGGTCCGGGCCATGACCCCGGCGAGGAAGCGGCTGGGGCTGATGAACACGTCGACGGCGTCGTAGGCCCGGGTTGCGCGGTGGATGGAGGACTCGACCGCGAGCAGCGTGCTGGCCACGGGGGACCCTCCCTTGCACCGGCGGCGGGCCGCGTTGAGGGCACTCCCGCCGACGCAGGCGTCGCACAGC
The DNA here is from genome assembly GCA_963722015.1 of uncultured Actinomycetota bacterium. Taxonomy (GTDB): domain Bacteria; phylum Actinomycetota; class Actinomycetes; order Actinomycetales; family Dermatophilaceae; genus Pedococcus. Next base: position 7,647 of record CAVRMT010000046.1, read on the forward strand.
TGGCCGTGGTCGAGCATCTGGTAGCTGGGGCACGCGAGCTTGTAGTCGTGCAGGGTCATCACGCTGCGCACCCCCGCCCGCCGCACGGCGGCGAGGATGGAGGGGGAGAGCTGGTGGTAGACGTTGTGGTGGTGCACCACGTCGGGCCGGAACCGCTCCAGGGCCCGGGTCATGCCGCGCGAGCTCTGTGGCGACCACACCATCCTGGCGCCGGCAGCGACGCCGGCCAGCCCACCCGGAGCAGGGTCGAGCTCGACGTGGGAGGGGAACGTGTCCGCGAGCGACAGGCCCTCGAGGTTGTCGGGGTGGCTCATGCCGAACAGCTCGACCGTGTGTCCCGAGCGTCGTTGCAGCTCGGCCACGTCCAGCATGTACGACTCGGCGCCCCCGCGCCGGTACAGAAACTTGTTGACGTGCAGAATGCGCACGGCGACCTCCCTCGTGCCCCTGTCTTGCTGCGCCGCGGAGACCCCCCGGCGCCCTTGACATTGTTCCGGCTCCCGCTGTCGGGAACCTACGCTGTTTGGGGGGGTTCGGCCCCCAACATCTGATGGATCACCCGATATGGGGGCAGTGCGATGTTGGTCCTGCAGCGCCATGAATGACGTTGGTTTCGGGTTGAGAGCGGTGGATGGTGTGAAGAGAAGCGGCAGGGCGACGGCCTCGAGGACCCTCCGTCGGGCCCTCACGTGGCAACCCAAGCGCCGCGGTGACCGGCCCATCAGGGTGGCGGAGCTGATCAGCCCGCTGCGCTACGACGTGCTCGTCCGGGCCCAGTTCTTCGAGTTCCTGGCCGGCCGGCCCACGGGCGAGTCCGCGGACGACCTCGTCCGCGCCGCCTGGGACGAGCCGTATGCCGTGTGGTTCCGCGAGGTCGCCATGGCCCGGTTCCGGCCGTGGGTGCTCACCGACCCCGAGGCCCTGCAGGCCAACTACGCCGAACGGGTGCTGGCCAGCCGGGACCTCCTGCGGTCCTTCGACACCAGGGGGTTCGACGCACGGACCCCGGTGACGTTGCGCCTGACCTCGGGGGTGCAGGTCTCGGACTCCGGTGCCCGCGTCAGCCGCACCGTCCACGTCGGTGACGGCGGCCACCGCCTCGCACTGCTCCTGCAGAGCGGCTCGGACCTGCAGCCCGAGATGTACCGCCTCGACCCCCGCCCGATGCCCCTCATCGACAACACCGCACGCCTGGCCGGACCGCTCGGTCTCGCCGACGCGCAGTACTGCGCGTTCGTCGGCGCCGGCTACACGCAGCAGGCCTGCCCCGACCTCGAGACGTTGGTCGCGGTCGTCGAGCAGGAGGACCCCGTCGCCGCGGTCGAGCTCCGCAGCGTGCTCGCGGCCCAGGGCCGGACCCTTCGGCCGGTGGTCTGACGTGCCCGCTCCCACGACGTCCCACGAGACGCAGGCGTGGCTGCCCTACTACCTGGGCAAGATCCGCCGGCACGTGCACTGGGCCCGGACCGAGGGCTTCGGCCGGCTCGTCGAGGAGGACCGCCTCGACCCGCGCGAGCGGGTCGCGACCGCCGTGCGCAAGGCGCGCTGGCGCCGTACCCACGGCGTCACCAAGGGCAGCGCCACGCCCGTGTACGTCGTCGGGCTCCAGCGCTCGGGAACCAACATGCTCATGCGCGGGGTCGACCAGGCGCCCGAGGTGGAGGTGTGCAACGAGAACGACCGGCGCGTCTTCAGCCGGTTCAGGTTGCGCGCCGACGAGGTCCTGGTGGCCACCGTCCGGTCCAGCCGCCATCGCCTGGTGCTGGTGAAGCCGCTCTGCGAGTCGCACCGCGTCGACGAGCTGTTGGACCTGCCGCAGCTGCCCGGTGGTCGTGCCCTGTGGGTCTACCGGGAACCGGTCGGCCGCGCCCGCTCGGAGGTCTCCAAGTTCGGCGAGTCCAACCTCGTGGCACTGCGCGCCATCGCGGACGGTCAGGGCGAGCAGGTCTGGCAGGGACAACGGCTCAGCCCCGAGTCGGTCGCCCTCGTGCGCTCCTTCGACCTGGCTGCGATGACCCCGCAGACGGCCGCCGTCCTGTTCTGGGTGGTGCGCAACCAGCTCGTCTTCGACCTCGGTCTCGACGCCCGCGACGACGTCGCCCTCGTCAGCTACGACGCCTTCGTCGCCGACCCGGTCGGGCAGATGCGGCGCATCTGCGCGTTCCTCGGACTCGGCTACCGGCCGGCCCTGTGCGCCCACGCAGAGCCGCGGTCCAGCCACGGCGCGCGGTCGCTCGCGGTGGACCCACGCGTGCTCGCACTGGCCGAGCAGCTGCGGGTGCGACTGGACGACGTGGCCGGCGTGCCGAGCCTCGAGCCGCCGCGTCGACCCGTAGGGGGCCGGGCATGAACGCCGCACGCCTGACCCTGTTCCGCGCCGGCACGGCGCTGGCCCTCGCGGCCACGATGGTCGGCGGTGTCGCCGCCTGCACCGGCAGCACCCCCGAGAAGAGCCTGGACTCGTCCACCCCTGCTGTCGTGCCCACTGACGACCCGGGCACCTCCGGGCCGGCGGTGCAGCCGCCGACCGCGGGTGCGGACCTGCCCTCGCCGTTGGGCGCCAAATGGGACTGGGGGCGCTACTCCGAGTTCAGCCCGTTCCTCAAGACGATCTCCGGTGGCAACACCTACTACGAGGTCGTCTGGTGCGGCATCGAGAAGAAGCAGGGCAGCCCTGACTGGTCGTCGCTGGACCGCGTGGCCACCAGGAGCCGGGAGCTGGGCGTCAACCTCATGCTCAAGCTGCGGGTGGGTCGGTGCTGGGCGACCAACGGGTCCGCCACGTTCGAGCGGGGCAGCAAGAACAAGACCGAGTCGGCCATGCCCAACGACCTCGAGGCGTACAAGGCGTGGGTGCAGGCAGCGGTCGAGCGCTACTCGCGCTTCGGCGTGACGACGTACGCCATCGAGAACGAGATCAACTCGGCGAGCTTCTGGGCAGGGACGCCCGAGCAGTTCACCTCGCTCGCCGAGCTGGCCGCGGCGCAGATCAGGAAGGCCAACCCCGAGGCCGAGGTCGTCGACGCGGGCCTGAGCAGCACGAGCTACGGGTACGGCATTGCCGACTGGCTGTTGCGCGAAGGGCGCGAGGAGGACGCGTTCGCCGCCTACAACGCCTACTTCCAGCGACGTATCGGCACTCGTGGTGACCAGATCGTGGAGGTGAGCACCCGCGCGGAGCTCGAGACCGCCCTGAAGTCCGAGCAGGGGGTCCGCAACCTCGCCTACCTCAACGTGATGCGTGACCTCGCGACCCGCAAGGTCGTCGATACCCGGCAGATCCACTTCTACGAGGACCACACCTCGGTTCCGCAGCTGTTCGCCTACCTCAGGGCGCACACCCCCGCCGGCACGCCCATCGAGGCGTGGGAGGTCGGCAACTTCGACAAGAGCGGGCAGACCACCGACGACGCGGCCAAGACCGAGGAGGTCGTCAAGACGATGAGCCTGGTCCTGGCCGAAGGAGCAACGGTGGCGATCTGGCTCCCGTTGGCCTTCGACCCGGGCGGGCGCAACGCCGACGAGCCGCGCTACGGGCTGCTGGACCCCGACGGCCGGCCACGGGAGGCCGGACTGATCTTCGCCTCGATGGTGGACGCCTCCCGCGGCGCCAAGCCCGTCAAGATCTCGGTGGACGGGATGGTCGGTGTGGGTTTCGACAAGGACGGTGAGTCCACCGCCTTCGTGTGGTCCGACCAGCGTGCCGTCGTCCGGCTCCCGGACGGGGCCGAGGCGGCCTCGGTGGACTCGCTCGAGAAGACCAGCTCGGACGCGACCGCCACCCTCGGAAGCACGCCGCAACGGTTGGCCCTGCCGGTGCCGACCGCGACCTTCCTCAAGGAGCAACGATGAGCCACCCGTCGCAGAGCCTGCTGTTCGTGGGCGGCCTGCACCGCAGTGGCACGACGCCGCTCGCCCGCGCGCTCGCCGCCCATCCCGAGATCAGCGGACTGCGTGACACCGGCGTGCGCGAGGACGAGGGCCAGCACCTGCAGGGCGTCTATCCCAAGGCCAAGGTGTACGGCGGGTCCGGCCGGTTCGCCAACGACCCGCGTGCCCACCTCACCGAGGAGAGCGAGCTGGTCAGCAGCGACAACGCCGCGGCGCTGCGCCGGGCGTGGGACCCCTTCTGGGACCTGGACCGTCGTTACCTGCTCGAGAAGTCGCCGCCCAACCTCGTCATGGGCCGGTTCCTGCAGGCACTCTTCCCGGGCGCGCCCATGATCGTCGTGATCCGGCACCCCGTCGTCGTGGCGCTGTCCAACAAGAAGTGGCGCAAGGCCGTCTCCGCGGACCCGCGCAAGTTCGAGACGATCACGGGCCTGGTGGAGCACTGGGTCACCGCCCACCGGACGTTCCTGGCCGATGCCGCCCAGCTGAACCCCCTGCACGTCCTGCACTACGAGGACCTCGTGTCCGACCCGGCCCGTGAGCTCGCCCGCATCGAGGCCTTCCTGGGGCTGGGCTCGCCCATCGCGGCCGACCGCATCAAGGTCGGTGCGAGCCACCCGTACGAGCAGACGTGGGACTCCTGGGCCGCGGCCTGGTGGCGCCCCGGCCACTGGCAGCGACGCCTGGTGGAGGGTCGCTTCGGGTCGGAGCTCGCCCGCTACGGGTACGAGCTCGACGACCTGTCCGTCCACCACCGGGACGGTCGGTCCCTCGCCGGGTTGGTACAAAGCGCGTAGACCATCTGGCCGATCTCAGCGACAGGCTCCTGCTGGTTCCATGGGACTGCTGTACCCGGCGCTGTGGTCCCACCGTGCCGCCTGCCCACGGAGGTTGTCATGAAGGTTCGCTCCATCGCGCTCGCCTCGACCGCCGCGCTCGCCACGTCGGTACTCATCGGCACGCCGGGGTCGACCGCAGCCCCCGAGCGACTCTCCACAGCAGCGGGCGCCGTGACGGCTGCCGCTCCCACCGCCGCCGCGCCCTGCGGCACCACCATGGCAGCACCCCAGACCTACGAGCACGTCGCCATGATCGTCTTCGAGAACAAGCCCCTGAAGAAGATCGTCGGCAACACTGCTGACGCGCCGTACCTCAACTCACTGGTCCAGGCCTGCAGCTACAGCAAGAACGACCTGTCCCTGTCCCTCACGAGCCTGACGAACTACATCGCCCTCACCTCCGGCTACCTGGGATGCAAGGCGGCGGACAGCCAGGGGGTCTGTACAGAGGAGCTGGAGATCACCTCCAACAAGGACCCCCAGACCTGGCCGCAGGCGTCCAAGAGCATCTTCGAGCTCATGGGCACCGAGGCGGTGCAGTGGGCCGAGGACATGCCGACCAACTGCAGGCTCACGAGCAGCGGCTACTTCGTCATCAACCACGCCCCCTACCAGTACTACACCCGCACGCAGGACGACGTGTGCCAGACGCAGAGCAGGCCGTTCCCGGCGGATGCCACCCAGATGCTCTCGGCGAAGTTCAACCTCATCATCCCGAACAAGCCGAACATCATGCACCTCGTGCCCAACACCACCGTCGCCCAGCGGATCAGGAACGGTGACAACTGGGCCAAGGAGATCGTCCCCCAGCTGCTGGCCTCGCCGCAGTACCAGTCGGGCAACACCGCGATCATCATCACCTGGGACGAGGGCAACAAGCGCAACTTCTACGTGCCCCTCATCGTGATCACCCCGTCCACCCGGGCCGGGGGCGTGTCCTCGGTGTCCTACAACCACTACTCGGTGCTCAAGGGCATCCAGCAGATGGTGGGCCACGCCTCCCCGCTGCTGGGGCACGCCGGTGACAGCGGGCTCAACTCGATCAGGGACGACGCCGTCTTCGACCTCAAGCCCTGAGGGAACCCCACACGCCGCGAGCGGCTCCGACGATGTCGGAGCCGCTCGCGGCGTGTGTTCCTCGCGCTGGGCGCGGGGCGTCAGCGGTAGCCGAGCTTGCGCAGGGTCCGTCCAGCGGTCAGCCGGATGAGCAGGCGCATGAACGGGTCGAGCTCCTTGCGGTAGGTGCCGACGCGAGAGGCGTAGACCGCCGCGTCGGTCCCGCCGCCGGCGCGGCGTGAGGTGGCCTGGGCGTGGTAGCGCGCAGGGACGTCGTGGGAGTGCGACTCGAAGTCGAGCATCCCCGGCTCCCAGGCCTCGCCCAGGAAGTCCATCAGCTCGCGCAGGGTGGCCTCCTGCTTGGTGACGAGGTCCTCGTAGCGAAGCTCGTGGTACTGCCGGTCAGGCAGCTTGACCCCGCCCGCCCTGGCCTGGGCGATGTAGCGCGGCCACTTCACCGAGGACTTCACGCACGACCAGTACCCGAAGCGCTTGCGGTGCGAGACGGCGACGTCGCGTCCGTCACGGATGACGTGGACGATCTGGGCGTCGGGGAACACCCGCAGGATGAAGTCCAGCTTCATCGCATACCGAGGGCTCTTGTCGGCCCACCGCTGCTTGCCGCGGGCGGTCGCGTAGTCGGCCTGGATGCCCCCGAAGAAGACGGCGATGCGCCGCAACCACTCCTCCTGCGGGAACCCGTACTGCGACAGGCGTTTCCAGTCCGACCCCACGATGCGTTCCATGTCCTCGAGGAAACGGGTCTCGGGCCCACAGCTGATCCGCGAGTGCGAGTCGAGGATCAGGCGCAGCATGGTCGTCCCCGAGCGCTGACACCCCACGACGAAGATGGGTGCGGTCGACGGGGGTGCGCTCGGGGACCCGGACGGTGCCGCGGTCGAGCTGGTCTGGGAGAACGACATCGGCAAGCCCCGTCAGCCCTTGGTGGCGGGGTGGGGGAGCGAGGCGCGAGCCTGGTTCTCCGACCCGCCCTGCTTCGGGGTCCCCGGCGCGCCGGTGGGCGTCCCGGTGCCGGCCTTCTCCGGTGAGCCCGCCTGGGACGAGGACGCGCCGCGACGGGTCGACTCCTCGTCGACCGCGGTCGGTGACGCCCCGTGGTCGGCCGCAGCGCCGGCGGTGGCAGCGGACTCCCGGCCGAGGCGACCGCGGGCCACGACCTCGAGGATGAGGACGAGGACGAGGGCGAGGAAGAAGGCCGCCGCGCCCACGGAGGCGGTGGTCTCCAGGACCTGCTGCACCCGGTCCACCGCGTGGGCGCCACCGATGAACAGGATCTTCGACGGGTCCGCGTTGGCGAGCTGGACCGACGCGGCGGACAGCTTGGCGTTGGCCGCGACCAGACCCTGCACGGCGGCATCGCGCGCCGTCGTCAGGGTGCTGTACTCGGTCAGGATCGGGGCGAACTTGGCCAGGTCGGCCTTCGCCGTGGCGATCGGGCTCGACATGGCTGCAGCCCCGACCGAGTTGCCGGACGCCTTGAGCGAGACCTGCTGCTGCGTGAGGGAGTTGACCCGGCTGAGCTGGGCCTCGTAGGCCTTCTGGGGGTCGGCCATGGCGTTCTTGGCGGTGAACTCGCCCACCGCCGCGGTCGCGTCCTCCACCGACTTCTTGGCGGCGTCGACGCGTGCCTGCGCCGACCTCACCTGGCTGTCGAACAGGGTGCGCAGCGTCGTGGTGGCGACGCCGTTCAGGACCGGGACGATGGTGTCCTTCTTGTCACCGGTGTAGGTGATCGACAGGCTCGCGCTGGTGCCGCGCTGCGTGACCGTGAGCCCGTTGTTGAGCGCCGAGGGAGAGACCTTGGTCTCGGCCGCGACCTCGCGTCGCACGACCGGCCCGGAAGCCGTCGCCTGGAAGGCGGAGACGAACTGGTTGACGCCCTGGGCGCCGGTGTACTGCGAATCGAGCGCTCCCACCAGGGCGGGCGGGTCGACCACCGCGGTGGCGGTGTAGGTCGGCGGCTGGAGGAGCATGAGCCCCGCTGTCGCCGCCATGCTGACGACGGGCAGCAGGATGACCAGCAGCATCCGGCGTCGAGCTGCTCTCAGGAAGTCGATGATCTCCACGGTTATGCGTCCCCTCGGGTTGTGTTGTCCTGCCAGGTGAAGCCCACGCCGGGCAGCTCCGCCAGGCGGTCGTTCCACGGTCGGTAGTGATCGGCCAGCTCACGCGCCAGCCCGGCCTCGATGTCGAGCGGGCGATGGGTCGCCTTGAGCCGGTCCAGGCCGTCGAGCTCGACGGGTGCCAGGCCCAGGTGGGCCCAGACCCGATCGAGCTGGCCATGTGGGTCGGTGAACATCGACTCGCTCTGCAGCACGAGCACCTGTGCCGGGTCGAAGAGCTCGTACAGCCGCTCCAGCTGCTCGGCGTAGTGACCGCGCCGCAGGTAGGCGTGGTGGCGGTGCGAGTAGCTCTCGTACGAGGGGTCGCTCCGCAACCGCTCCTCCTGGCCGGCGAGGCGCTCGTCCTCCAGCGCCAGTGCCTCGGCGAAGGTCTTGTCCTCGAACCCCTGCTGGGTCTCGTACTGGTGGTGAGACCACGCGCGCGCCACCGGCTCACGCAGGCTCACGATCAGCTTCACCCCCGGCAGCTCGGCGGCGATCCGCTCTGGTGCCAAGGGGTGGAACATGTAGTAGGGGCTGGCCTCCCCGGTCAGCCGGTGCTGCTGCGTCGCCGCAGGGAAGCGCGAGCGGTACCAACCCCATCCGCGTCCGTGGTTGACGTCGAAGTAGTGAGTCCCCTTGTTGCTGAGGCACGGTGCGACCTCGGGGTGCTGGCTGATCCAGTGCGCGATCGAGGTCGAGCCACCTCGTTTGGTCCCCACCACGAGGTAACCGGGCACCATTCCCTGGTGGCGTCGGACGGTGGCGAGCACCGGGCTGAGGACGCGGCCGATGGCCCTACGTGAGTTCATCAGTCTTCTTTCCCCTCGATGCGTGGACGGCGAGCCGACGGCCGGTCCAGCCACGCCGGGAACGGTAGTCGCAGCCGGCTCGGTGGCGGGCGGAATCACCGGATTGCAGCACAGTTTCGGGCCATTCGGATGAGCACGTCCGCGTGCTGGGCGAAAGGCCCGTCGTATCGCAGGATTCGACGCACACCGGCCCCACGGGATGCGAGGATGGGGCCGGGGTACGAACGACGATGTGATGAGGGGTTCTCGCCATGCAACGCAGCACACTGGTGACCGCGGCAGTGGCCGTCTGCCTCCTCGGAGGATGCAGCACGACCGACGCCACGCCGTCGACCAGCACGACGTCGACGACGACGTCGTCCACATCGACGACGACCTCGACGACGGCTCCCGCGCCGACGGCGACGTCCTCGACCACCGGATCCGGTGCCGCGACGGCGGACCCCGCCCTCGCGGCGGCGTTGAACACGCTGGCGGCCCGCTCGCGGGTGCTCAGGTCCAGTGCGACGCTCGACGCGCTCAGGTCGTCGTCGGCGACGGGGACGGCGGAAGCACGCAACGGACTCAAGGCCGTCCGGGCCGCGGCATACCCCATTGCGACCAGGAGCTGCTCGCGCGTCGCCTCCGGCGTCGCGGCGACGCGGGCGGGGTCGGCCAAGGCTGCGGCCGCGGGAGCCAAGGTGCCTGCTGCGGCAGCGTCGCGTCGTGCCCAGATCGCGGCGCTGCGGTCGGCAGTGGCCGCGGTGTCGAAGCTGGCCGCAGCCCGGTCCGGGACGGTCGCCCCGACCGCGGCCGAGATCGCGGCAGCGGTGAAGGCGGCGACGGAGCAGGCGGCGGCCGAGACGACCTCACTGAACTCGGTCGTGGCCACGGTGTCGGGGGACGCGTCGAAGGCACGCGAGATGGTGTCAGCCGCGGTGACCATCTCGGGCAAGGTCTGCTGAGGTCCGGGCCCGGAGGCGACCTGGGTGGCGTTCACGCGGGCTCCCGTTCCGGACGACGGCGAGCTGCACCGCGCCGCGTGAGGGACCGGGCGAGCGCCTTGTCCTCGGGGTCGATGCGCAGGGCGGCCAGGGTGCCGAAGAAGACCACCGCGACCACGGGAGCTGCGAGCAGGACGACGTCGGTCCACGTCTGCACCCAGCGACCGACGAACCAGGCCGCCCCGGCGGCGGGCACGGTCGCAGCCGAGATCTTGAGCAGCCCTGCCCCGGCAGCATGGATGCCGACGACGAAGTGCGCCTGGAGCACCTTGACGACGTTGGCCGTGACCAGGCTGGCGCTCCACGCGATGGCGGCGCCGATGACGCCGTACTCGGGGATGAGCAGGAAGTTGAGCCCGATGTTGAGGATCAGCACGCCGACGTTGTCGAGCATGTTGAGCATCACGCGGCCGGACATGTTGAGCACCGTTCCGCACGGTCCGGCGGCGGCGCTCACGAGCTGGCCGATCGCCAGGATGACCGTGACGCCTGCCGCGCTGCGAAAGCCCGGTCCGAAGTAGTCGAGCAGTGGTCCGCCGAAGGCGACCAGCACGATGAACGACGGCATCGACAGCGTCAGGATCCACCGCGCGGCGCTGCCGTAGGCCTTTGCCGCCTCCTCGCGCCGGTCCGTGTGGATCAGGTGCGCGAGGTGCGGGGTGAACGAGGCGTTGATGGGTGCCATCACGAAGACGGCCAGCATGACCAGCCGGGTGGCGACGCTGTACGTGCCGACCTCGCTCTGGTCGCGCATCGCACCCAGCTGCAGGGTGCCGACCCAGATCAGTCCCGTCGCGGCCAGCGCCGACACCCAGCTCACCATGGAGAAGCTGAAGATCTCACGCACCTCGTAGCGCGCCGAGACCCGGGGGACCGCCCGCATCTGCTTGCGCAGGGCGACCAGGGACAGTGCGGCACTGGCCCAGGAGGAGACCAGGAGGGCCAGCAGGGCACCGTTGACGCCGTAACCGGCGGCCAGGGCGAGCACCGTCAGGACGAGGCGTGCGACGGGGTCGAAGATGCGGCCGATGACGGTGAACGGGATCTGCGTGCGCCATCCCTGCGTGGCGGCCAGGGCCGCGTCGGCGATGGTCGCCGCGGGCAGGGTCAGGGCGATGAGCCGGATCCCGGTGGCCAGCTCCGCGTCGCCGAGGACCCCGGCCAGCCACGGCGCCACCAGCGCCAGCACGCCACCGATGACGGCAGAGGCGGCGACGGTGATGCCCAGCCCCAGGTACAGCGTGCCGCGCAGGCGGCGCGGGTCGTCGTCGGCCACGTGCATCGCGACGAACCGGGTCATCGCCGAGCGGAAGCCCGCCAGCGACAGCAACCCCAGCAGGGAGAGCAGGGCGAAGGACGTGGCGTAGTGGCCCACCGCGCGCTCGCCCAACCGGGACAGGATCGAGATGATCGCGAACAGCGAGATCTGGTTGGTGACGGCGCCCACGAGGTTCAGGCCGCCGCCCCGGCCCATCCGGGTGATGGAGCTCGACGTCGACGGCGGGGGTCCGACGCGCCCCTTGGCTGCCGCGGTCACGACACCGACGCCTTCTGGGTGGGCCGGTCGGCCGGCACCTGCGACGACGTCCGCGCGGGCAGGTGGAGCCCGTCGATGCGGCCGGTGACCGGGTTGCGCCGGGCGACGTAGGAGCCGGCGGCCGAGAACGCTGCGAGGTACCACAGGCTCACGACGTTGGACATCACGTTGGCGCCGGCGCTGCCGAGCAGGAAGCACACCGCGGTGCCCAGGGCGCCGGCGGCGACAGAGTGCTCCAGGGTGCCCCGGACCGAGTTCCGCAACGCCATGATGCCGTTGCGCAGCAGCAGGAAGTGCATGGCCAGGTAGGCGCCGAGGCCGAGCAGGCCGGTCTCGACGTACGCCCGGATGAAGTCGTTGTGCGGCTGCTTCTCGGCGGTCGTGCGGTACTGGGTGATGTTGAGCCCGATCCCCGTCACCGGGTTGCTGTTGGCCAGCGGAAGCACCTCGGTCCAGAACTGCAACCGCCACTGCAGGCTGTTGCCGGTCTCCGGGCCCCCGGGCAGCTGCGGCTCGGCGGTCACGGTGGCGAACCGCGCGCCGAGCCCGGGCACGAGGGCCACGGCGAGCAGGGCGGTGGCGGCGAAGCCCACGAGCACGCCCTTGCGGCGCTGGACGATGGCGACGACGACCACGGCGACGACGGCGGCGATGATGGCGCCGCGCGTCAGCGTCATGAGCAGGAACGTCGAGGACAGCGCCAGGACGGGCACCATGAACTGGCGCTGGCGCCGTGACAGCGACGGGTAGAGCGCGACGCCGAAGACGATCATGAACGCCAGGTAGCGGGCGAAGGTGTTGGACTGGCTGAACGGGCCGGTGATGCGGGTGAAGCTGCCCTTGACCTCCGACGGGGGCTGTCCGACGAGCAGCAGCGTCACGGTGTACAGGAGGGGGAAGAGGGCGCCGGCGTATGCGGCGTAGATGACCTTGACGAGCATCTTCCGGTCGATGATGAGCTGTTCGAGGATCACGAACATCATGACCCACGACAGGATGCGCAGCGCCTCGAGGCCGGAGGCGGCAGGGACCTCGGAGCCGATGATGCTGATGGTGCCGGCGGCGACGAGGCTGAGCAGGGCGATGCGCAGGGGCGAACCCTTGAGGCGACGTCCGCTGGAGTACTGCGCGAGGAGCCACAGCACGGAGGCTGACAGGAACAGCAGGGCGATGAGGCTGGACGGGTCGAGCCCGCGCGAGGCGTTGTTGGTCGCGGTGTTGCCGGCGGAGGACCCGGAGAGCTTGAGCAGGTCGACGCTGGCGCGCGTTCCCAGCAGCAGCAGCACGAACGGCGCGAACCGGGTGAAGGCCAACGCCGCCACGCCGATCCCGAGGACTGCCACGAGGGGCAGCACGACCAGGCCCTTGTTGTCGCCACCGGCGGACAACCCGGACACCATCGCCGCCGCGCAGAGCAGCACCGCCACCGCGACGGTGGCGATCCGTGCCCGCAGGGACCCGCTCCCGGAGGGGCGCCTGCCCTGGTGCCGTCCCTGGTCCGCCACGGGCGCCTCGCTCGGGCGTTCGGTGCTCACGAGGAGATTCGCTCGGGGACGGCGGGACGGGCGGCCCGGTGGCGACGGCTGGCCAGGGCCGGGAACCCGTGGCGACGGCGAACCACCATCCACAGGGCCGGCGCGGTCAGGGCCAGCGCGATGAGGGTGAGGGCGGTCGCCATCGTGGGGACGCCGAGCAGCTTGAGGGCCGAGGCGAGCAGGACGAAGGCGAGGAGCCGACGAACGAGTCCACCCGGTGCCCGGGAGGAGACCCGGGCGCCGATCCAGGCTCCGGGAACGCTGCCGAGGATGAGCGAGGCGGTCAGGGCCAGCTGGAAGTCACCGAAGAGGATGTGGCCCAGGGCTGCCGACATCACGAGCGGGACGGCCTGGACGAGGTCGGTGCCGACGAGGGAGTTCGCCTTGAGGGTCGGGTAGAGCGCCATCAACGCGATGATGATCAGCGAGCCGGACCCGACCGAGGTCATGCCGACGACGATGCCACCGAGGATGCCCACCAGCACGGTCGCCAGGATGCGGGGCTTGACCTGCCCAGGGCCCACGGGCAGCGGGTCGGCGGTGCCGTCACGGCGAGCGGCCCGCTCCAGCAGGCGGGTGTAGGCGCGGATCGCCAGGCCGGTCGCGGCGACGAGCAGGGCCACACCCAGGGAGATCTGCACGATGTGCTGCAGCTGCTCACCGTCGCCGAGCTGCCTCATCACCAACACGCCACCGAAGGCAGCCGGCACCGAACCCACCACCAGCCACTTGACGAGGCTGAGGTTGACCGTCCCGCGGCGCAGGTGCACGACGGACCCGACGGGCTTCATCACCGCTGCCGCGACCAGGTCGCTGGAGACGGCCGTCAGCGGGGGGATGTTGAAGAAGAGCACGAGCACCGGTGTCATCAGCGCGCCGCCACCCATGCCCGTGAGGCCGACGATGATGCCGATCCCGAAGGAGGCCGCCACCATCAGGGGGTCGATGTTCATCTCACGATCTCCTTGACCCATCCGCCGTCGAGCAGGATGTCGATAACGAGGCGGGCGGCCTGCGGGCGCCCGACGAGGGAGGTGTCGACGGCGAGGTCGGCGTCGGTGGGCACGTCGTAGGGCGACGAGATCCCGGTGAAGTGGGCCAGGGTGCCGGCCCGGGCGGCGGCATAGAGCCCCTTGAGGTCCCGGCGCTCGCACTCCTCCAGCGGCGTCGAGACGTGCACGAGCAGGAAGTCCCCGACCTGCTCGGCCATCTCCCGGACCTCGGCCCGGGTGGGGGCGGACGGCGCGATGGGGGAGCAGATGGCCAGGCCGCCGTGGCGGGCCACCTCCGCCGCGACGTACCCGATGCGGCGGACGTTCAGCTCGCGGGAGGCTTCGTCGAAGCCCAGCCCCGACGACAGCATCTGGCGCACCCGGTCGCCGTCGAGCAGGCTGACGGTGCGGCCGGAGTGCGTGGTGACCCACTCCGCGACGTCCCTGGCCACGGTGGACTTCCCCGAGCCGGAGAGCCCGGTGAACATGACCACCAGCCCGCGCTGGGTCCGGGGCGGACGCCAGGCGCCGAGCAGCTCGCGGACCGCGGGAGGGAAGGCGTCGAGGTCCGGCTGCGCGGTGTGGGCGAGGGCGTCGCGGGTGCTCGACCACACCTCGGCCGAGGGGCCGGGGGCGTCGTCGAGCAGGACGCGCACGTCGGGGGACTGCAGCCGCGCGCCGATCCGGCTGGCGAGCTCGAGGTCGCTCGCAGCATCGCGGCTCTCGAGCGGGACGGTGCGGATCTCGACGTCGTCGTTCCCGAGGTCGGCGACGAGCGCCTGCGCCATCCGCAGCAGGGCGGCCGTGGGCACCCGGTCGTGGCGGGGGGCCTGCTCCGCGACGAGGACCAGCGGGGCCTCGTGCTCGGCGGCCCACGAGGCGAGCAGGCTCGCATCTGCGGTGGTTGCAGGGCGCGTCATCAACAGGAGGGGGCGTCGGTGCAGGCTGGCCAGGTCGAAGTCGACCTCCGGGTGGGACCCGGTGCGCGACTCGCGCTGCCGCAGGCGTCGGGGTCGGCCGCTGATGCTGTCACCGGCGTCGCCGGCGGGTACCAGGTCCTCCAGGACCGCGAGCGGCGTGTGCTCCTCGTCGCGCAGGACGACGGCACCGTCCGCGAGGATCGGTGCCGCCAGGTCGCGACGGGGCAGGGTCAGTGAGACCCAGCCGGCTCGAGGAGGGGCACCGTCGACGATGCGACCACCGAGCTGCTGGCCGGGAGGAAGGACCTCCGCGAGCCCGAGCAGGAGGTCGGCCACGGCGGCCGGGCCGAGGACCACGTCGCGCAGCGTGGCGGTGCGCGCCAGGGCCGCCTGGTCGGTCTGGTCGCTCTGGTCCCGCCGGTCCTGCTGGCCCGACCGGTCGGTGGCCGTCCCGGGGTCGGCCTGGCCGTCGAAGGTCAGCGTCATGGGCCGAACACCGCCAGGTGGGCGGCCGGACGTGACCCGGCCTTGGTGAAGTCGCCACCGGCGACCAGCCGTCCGGTGCCGGGGTCGAAGGCCATGGCCCACACGCCGAGCGCGCTGTTGAGCCGGGGGTCGAAGTCCGTGACCGCGCTGGTCCCGGTGTCGAGGGACAGCGCCTTGCGTCGCTTGGTGAAGTCCGCGCACGAGCTGCCGGAGGTCCCGCAGTACCTGCCGAAGTGACCCCCGGCGAAGACCTCGGTGCCGGCGACGGCGACCGCCTGGGCGTTGCCGTTGACCTGGGCAGACGCCTGCAGCACCCCGTTGGTGTCCAGGACACCGACCTGGCCGCCGGGCCCCGCGTACGCCACGACGACCTGCGAGCCCACGGCCAGGACCTCGGTGGCCTTCACCCGGAGGTCGGGGTCGAACCCGGTGTCGAGCTGGCCGTCGGCGGCGTCGACCGCGGCGAGGTGCCGGGCAGCCGTCCCGTTCAGGGTGGCGAAGGACCCTGCGAGGTAGACCCTCGTGGCGTCGGGCGACAGGGCCAGGCCCTTGACCTGCTTGTCGGCGTCGGGGTGCCAGCCCGCGTCGAGGGCGCCGCTGCTGCGCGAGAACGCGGCCGTCTTGTTGCGCTTCTGGCCGTTGACCCTGTTGATGCCGCCGACGGCATACAGCCGCGACGGGGAGGTGGCCAGCTCGGCCACGGCACCCTTGACGTTGGGGGAGAAGGCCAGGGGGTCACCGGTCACGGGGTCGACCGCGGCCAGGTTGGCCCGGTTCCGGCCGCCCACGGAGGTGAACTCGCCGCCCAGGTAGACCGCGGACGAGGTGGGGGCCAGGGCGAGCACGGTGCCCACGACCGAGGGGTTCCACGGCAGGACCGTGCACGTCGCCAGGTCGAAGGCCGCCGCCCGCGAGCGCGGGTAGGTGGTGCCACCGGCCGACACCGACGAGAACTGGCCCCCGACGTAGACGGTCGAGCCGACGATCTTGATGTCCTCGACGCGGCCGTCGGCCTCAGACGCACTCCACCCGGGTGGAGTCCAGCTGGGACGCCGCCTCGTGGGAGTCGGCGTGCGCCGCCGACACCGGGACCGCGCCGACCGCCAACACGGTCGTCGCACCGGCACCGACACACCTCGTGACCGAGCGGCGCCTCGTCGAGCGCAAGCGGCTGCGTGTACTCATCAATGGCCTCCTTCTCATGTCCAACGACCCCCATCGCGGTGTCCCCCACCCAATTGCTGTTCCGAGACGACCAGCGGCTCGCGGCCCCACCGCACAGGGAAGGCGTGCTTCCCGCTTCGCCAGCCGGGGCGACATGGGTCGGTCCGGCTGTGGTCCTGTCCCGTCAATCCTCAGGGGACTCTCCGCAGTACGGCTCATGCAAAGATACTCGAGGGCGTCGACCCACTGGTGTCGGA
>CAVRMT010000047.1:0-48477 GCA_963722015.1 uncultured Actinomycetota bacterium
GCGGTGGGTCGGTATGGCCGTCGGCCTCGCTGTCGTGCTGGCGCTGCCGTGGTTCGTCTACCCGCCGGTCGCGATGGACATCGCCGCCTGGGCGCTGTTCGCCATCTCGATCGACCTGCTGCTCGGCTACACGGGCCTGCTGTCCTTCGGCCACGCCGCCTTCTGGGGCACGTCGGCATACACGACCGGGCTCATCGCCATCCACGCCGGTGTCCCGTTCCCGGTCGCGGTGGTCGGTGGCGCGGTGTGCGCCATGATCCTGGCGGTCCCCACCGGGTACCTCGCGGTGCGCCGTACCGGCATCTACTTCGCGATGGTGACCCTGGCGTTCGCGCAGATGGTCTACTTCATCGCCAACCAGTGGCGCAGCGTCACCGGCGGTGAGAACGGCCTGCAGGGGATCCCCAAGGCGTTCTTCGGGGTCGAGCTCGTCGAGACCGAGTCGTTCTACTTCTACTACGCGGCGCTGCCGATCATCCTCGTCGGGGTCGCCATCGCCTGGCGCACCGTCAACAGCCCGTTCGGCCGCGTCATGGTCGCCATCCGCGACAACCCGGCGCGGGCCCGGGCCCTCGGGTACGACGTCGAGCGCTACAAGATCATGGTGTTCGTCATCTCCGCCGGCCTCGCCGGTCTGGCCGGAGGCGTGTTCTCGGCCAGCCACGGGTTCGCCTCGCTCCAGGAGCTCATCTGGACGACGTCCGGCAAGGTCGTGCTCATCACCGTGCTCGGCGGCATCGGCACCCTCTGGGGTGGGCCGATCGGCGCGGCGCTCGTCGTGCTCCTCGAGGACAAGCTCGCGTCCTCGGGCTTCAACGGCATCGGCATCATCACCGGCGCGATCTTCGTCATCATCGTGCTCGCCTTCCGCCACGGCATCTGGGGCACGGCACGCAACGGCATCAACGCCTACCTCCGGTCGCGTCGGCGGTCCCGCGAAGACGCCTGAGGCACTTGACCCTCACGCTGCGTGAGGCGTCACAGTGGTCGCATGACCGAAGGCGCCCAGCTGACCACGTTCACCGTGGGACAGGTGGCCGAGCGGTTCGACCTCACGGTGCGCACGTTGCACCACTACGACGAGATCGGGCTGCTCAACCCCAGCGACCGTTCGCGGGCGGGTTACCGGCTCTACACCTCCGGGGACCTCGCGCGGCTGCAGCACGTGGTGGTCTACAGACGGCTCGGGTTCGCCCTCGAGGAGGTCGCCCTCCTGCTGGACCACCCGGAGAGCGCCGAGGATCACCTGCGGCGCCAACGCGCAGCGGTCATGTCCCGGCTCGAGGAGATGCGTGACCTCGTCGTGGCCATCGACCGAGCACTGGAGCGAGAGATGAACGAGCAGCCAGCCAGCACCGAGGACTTGAAGGAGCTCTTCGGCGAAGGTTTCCACGACAGCCAGGCCGAGGCGGAGCAGCGGTGGGGTGACACCGAGGCCTGGCAGCAGTCCCGGAGGCGGACCAAGAGCTACACCAGAGCCGACTGGCAGCAGGTCAGGGCCGAGAGCGACGCCCTCCACAAGGGGTTCACCGACGCCATGGACGCAGGGGAGCCCGCGACCAGCGTGATGGCCATGGATGCCGCTGAGGCGCACCGGCTCAACATCGACGACCGGTTCTACGACTGCCCACCGCCGGTGCACCGCAACCTGGCGGACCTCTACACCAGCGACCCTCGGTTCACCGCGACGTACGACGAGATCCGCGAGGGCATGGCCGGCTACGTCCGTGACGCCATCTACGCGAACGCCGACCGGCAGGAGTCGGCACAGGAGTCCTGACTCGTGTGAGGAACGTCTGGAGCCGGCGCCCCTCGGGGGGTGCCGGCTCCATACGTGTGACCAGCTGGAGCACGACGGGTACTACGACCATCGCCCACTACCGCGTGAACGCGCCCGGTCCGCACAGTGGTGTCACGGTCACCGGTGGTGACCACCACGAGAGGACGAGCGTGACGAACGCCGGCGCCACGGACACCGTGGTCGTCTTCTCGGGATCTGACTCCCGGATCCCCTCCTCACCCGTCACACTGATCCCGGAAGGATCGTCATGAAGCGCACCGCCATCACCCTCGCAGCCCTCGTCGTGGCCCTGATGCCCGCCGCCGCCGGGCTCTGGAGCAACGCCTCCTTCTCCCAGGTCGTCCCCGTCAAGGTCCCCGCCAGCGCCCAGGTGGCGACGGGAACCGCCACGCTGCCCGGTGCGAGCCGCACCACCGAGGCCGGTGACGACCACGGCGGTGACACCCCGCGCGACCAGCGCACCGAGCCCGGAGACGACCGTGACGGCGCCAGTGCCACCTCGTCGAGCTCGTCGAGCTCGTCGCGCACGTCCAGGGCCTCCAGCCACTCGAGCCACTCGAGCCACTCGGGCGGTGGTGCGACCAGCCGCCGACGACCACGGTGGCGACGTCCCGCGCGACCAGCGCACCGAGCCCGGTGACGACCGCCGCTCGGCGACGACCGGCAGCTCGGGCTCGGGCCACTCGGGTTCGGGCAGCTCGGGGTCGGACGACAGCGGCTCGGACGACAGCGGCTCGGACGACAGCGGTTCGGACGACAGCGGTTCGGACGACAGCGGCTCGGACGACAGCGGTTCGGACGACAGCGGCTCGGACGACAGCGGTTCGGACGACAGCGGATCGGACGACCACGGCGGCCACGGAAGCGACGACTGAGTGACCGGCACCCCCCGCAGCCCGGCCGCCTCGGCCCTCTCGCCCGAGGCGGCCGTGCCCGCGTCCGGAGGTGTCCTCGACGCCGGTCCTCCCGAGGACGGCAGGCGCAGCGACGAAGGTCCTGCCGTCGGGTGGGTGACCGTGTCACGGACGCGCGCGCAGCAGGAGGTGGAGCAGCCAGTCCGACCGCGTCGGGTGCTGCTGCAGCTGATGGCCGGACTGGTCGCGGTGCTCGCAGTCGTCAGCGTGCTGGGGACCTTCGCGTCACAGCGTCTCGCCGAGCGCGAGGCCGTCAACGACGCCGCCAACATCGCCGACGTGCTGGCCGAGGCGGTGGTCGCGCCCTCCCTCACCGACGCGCTGGTCGAGGGCGAGGCTGCGGCGCTCGCGGACTTCGACCGCATGGTGCGCGAGCGCATCCTTGGGCCGGCGATCGTCCGGGTGAAGCTGTGGGCGCCAGACGGCCGCGTCATCTACGCCGACGAGCCCCAGCTGATCGGGCGGACCTTCGCCCTGGAGGAGGACCAGCGGCTCGCCCTGTCCGATCCACAGACCAAGGCCGAGATCTCCAACCTCACCGGCTCCGAGAACCAGTTCGAGACCGGTGGTCGCGCCCTCGAGGTCTACCGCCCGGTGTGGCTCCCGGACGGACGCCAGCTGCTCTTCGAGACCTACTCCCCGTACGAGCCGGTGCAGCATCGGGCCTCGCAGCTGTGGCGGGGCTTCTCCGGGGTGACCCTGAGCAGCCTGCTGCTGCTCGTCGTGCTGATGGCGCCGATCCTCTGGCGGCTTCTGCGCCGCCTCTCCGAGGCCCAGCGTCAGCGCGAGCGGCTGCTGGAGCGCACGATCGCCGCCTCCGACGCGGAGCGCCGCCGGATCGCCGGCGCCCTGCACGACGGCCCGGTCCAGGATCTCGTGGCCACCTCGTTCGTCGCGGCCGGCGCATCGGCCCGGGCGCAGATCGTCGGGGACGCCCCCGCCGCTGCCGAGCTCGACGAGCTCGCCGGGTCGGTCCGGGGCAACATCCGCGTGCTGCGCTCCCTCCTCGTCGACATCTACCCGCCCAGCCTGGCGGGGGCGGGGCTGGGCCCGGCCCTCGCGGACCTCGCGGAGTCCGCCACCAGCCGCGGGCTCACGGTCCACCTCGACACCGAGGGAGAGGCCGAGCTGGGGTTGAGCGAGAGCGAGGAGCGCCTCGTGTACGGCGTGGCCCAGGAGTGCCTGCGCAACGCGGCCAAGCATGCGTCCCCGTGCACCGTCAGCGTCGGTCTCGCGCGCGAGGAGGGCGGCCGCGGCGAGGTGGTCCTCGACGTGCTCGACGACGGGCCGGGGTTCGACACGGTGCTGCTGAGCCAGCCTGCCGAGGGGCACTTCGGCCTGCGGGTGCTCGCCGACCTGGCCAGTGACGGCGGCGCGACCCTGCAGGTGGCGTCCGCACCCGGCGCCGGCACCCACTGGCGGCTGTCGCTCCTGCCGGGCGGGACGCCGTGATCCGGGTGCTGGTGGTCGACGACCACGCGATGGTCCGCAGCGGGCTGACCGCCCTGCTCCTGGCCAGCGGCGACATCGCGGTCGTCGGCCAGGCCCCGGACGGGCGGGTCGCGGTCGACCAGGCCCGCGAGCACCAGCCCGACGTGGTGCTGATGGACCTGTCGATGCCGGTGATGGACGGCGCGGAGGCCACCCGCGAGGTGCTCGCGGTCGCCCCTGACGCCAAGGTCGTGGTGCTGACGTCGTTCTCGGACCGGGACCGGGTCAACGCGGCACTGCGCTCGGGTGCCGTCGGCTACCAGCTCAAGGACGGCGATCCCGCCGAGCTGCTCGCTGCTGTGCGGGCGGCCGCAGCCGGCCACGCACCGCTGGACCCCCGGGTGGCGCGGGTGCTGCTGCCGACGCTGGGTGAGCAGTCCGGTGACGGCCTGAGCCCTCGTGAACGCGAGGTGCTCCGGCTGGTGGCGCAGGGTCTGGCCAACAAGCAGATCGGCCGCGCGCTCGGCATCAGCGAGCGGACGGTCAAGGCGCACCTGGGCAGGGTGTTCCGCGAGATCGGGGTCGTGGACCGCACCAGCGCGGCCCTCTGGGCGCGCGACCACCTGCCCGACGCAGCGCTCTGACCGGCAGCTTCCCCGCGGCGGACCCCCGCGGCTGACCCTGCTCCGGAGCCTCGCTCTGGGCTCGTGACATCCGGGGGCACACGGAGGGCCGGCACCCCCTGCTGCCCGGATTCGACAAACTTGTCCCCGCTCATCCCTGTTCAGTGGACTGTATACAGGATACGATCCAGGCGAATCTTGCACTCACCCCTATGGGAGCGTCCATGACCATCCGCACCGCCCTGCGTTCGATGTCGAAGCACCACCCACGCCCGCGACCGACAGGCCGTCACCTGGCCCTCGCCGTTGCCCTGTCCCTGTCCGTCGCCGGCTGCAGTGCCGTCGAACCGGCTTCGGACTCCGGGGCGCCCGCCGCGTCCGGGGCCACGGGGGAGGACTCGTTCGGAGAGCCGGCGTCCGCCGAACAGGTCAAGGACGGAGGCAGCCTCGTCATGGCGCTGTCCGCCGAACCCGACCAGCTCGATCCCGCGCTGTCCCGCAGCCTCTACTCGCGCTACGTCTTCCACGCCATGTGCCAGAAGCTGTACGACGTCGACCAGGACGCGAAGGTGGTCCCCCAGCTGGCGACCGACCTGCCGACGACGAGCGCCGACGGCAAGACCGTGACCATCCCCGTGCGGGACGACATCGAGTTCGCCGACGGGACGCCGTTCGACGCCGAGGCGGTCAAGACCACCCTGGAACGCAACCTGACCCTCGACGGCTCCGGCCGCAAGAGCGAGCTCGGTCCGATCACCGACGTGACGGCCAAGGACTCCAAGACCGTGGTCATCACGTTGTCCAAGCCGTTCGCGCCGCTGACGGCCGCGCTCACCGACCGAGCAGGGATGATCGTCAGCCCGAAGGCCGCCGAGCTCGGCGACAAGTTCGCCACGGCCCCGGTGTGCGTGGGGCCGTTCAAGTTCTCCAAGCGCGTGCCGCAGAACTCCATCGAGCTCGTCAAGGATCCCAAGTTCTACGACGCCGACAAGGTGCACTTCGACAAGGTCACCTACCGGATCATCACCGATGCGAGCATCCGCGCCGCCAACCTGCGCTCGGGTGACGTCCAGGTCGCCGACTCCCTCTCGGCCCAGGATGTTCCTGCGCTGCAGAAGGAGCAGGACCTGCAGGTGCTGCAGTCGCAGTCCCTGGGCTACCAGGGCGTGACGTTCAACATCGCGAACTCCGACGGCATCGGCAGCCCCTTGAAGCAGGTCGACACGCCCGAGGCCAAGGACCCGCGCATCCGCAAGGCGTTCGAGCTGGCCGTCGACCGGGCCGGGCTGGTCAAGGTGGTCTTCAACGACTTCAACACCGTCGCCTGCTCGCCGATCTCGCCCAAGAGCGAGTTCTCCACCGAGGCGGCGCAGGCGTGCACCCCGCACGACCCCGCCAAGGCGAAGGCGCTGCTCGAGGAAGCCGGTGTCACGACGCCGCTCAAGATCGAGATGATCACCTCCAACAACCCCGACAGCCTGCGCCTGGCCCAGGCCCTGCAGTCGATGGTCAAGGAGGGCGGCTTCGACCTGCAGATCAAGCCGGTCGAGTACGCGTCGCTGCTCGACCAGCAGGACCGCGGGGACTTCTCACTGCTCCAGCTCGGCTGGTCGGGGCGCATCGACCCGGACGCCAACATCACCAACTTCGTCGGCACCGGCGGGAGCCAGAACGTCGCCGGATACAGCGACGAGACCGTGGACGCGCTGCTGCAGAAGGCGCGTGAGTCCGGTGACCTGGCGGAGCGCAAGGACCTCTACGGCCAGGTCGTCGACAAGCTGCACGAGGACAACCCGTTGATCTACCTCTACCGACAGCGCAACCTCACCGGTGTCTCGACGTCGCTGCTCGGCGTCCAGGTCTTCCCCGACGGAGTGGTCCGGCTGGGCTTCTCCGGGATGGCCAAGTAGCTCCTGTGCGCAGCTACCTGCTCAACCGGGCCTGGCAGTCGCTGGTGACCCTGCTGCTCGCCACGGTGGTCGTCTTCCTCGGTGTCCGGGCGCTCCCGGGTGATCCGGCCCTCGCCCTCGCGGGCGAGGACCGGACCCCGGAGGCGCTGGCCGCCATCCGGCAGCAGTACGGTCTCGACCAGCCGTTGCCCCTGCAGTTCTGGCACTTCGTCAGCAACGCGGCGCAGGGCGACCTCGGCACCTCGGTCCGCACCGGTCAGAGTGTCAACGACATGCTCAGGACCGCGATCCCCGTGACCCTCGAGCTGTCCCTGCTCGCCATCGCCATCGCGGTCGTCCTCGGCGTCGGCGCAGGCGTGGTCGCTGCGGTCAAGCGCGGAGGCCCGGCCGAGTGGGTGGCCAACGCGTTCGCGCTGTTCGGCCTCTCGGTACCGCACTTCTGGCTCGGGCTCATCGCGATCCTCTACCTGTCGGTGGCCACCGGCCTGTTCCCGGCGTCGGGCTTCGTGCCGCTGCGCGAGGACCCGGTGGACAACCTGCACCACATCGTCCTGCCGGCGCTGATCCTGGGCACCGGGCTGTCGGCCGTCATCATGCGGCAGACCAGGTCCTCGATGCTCGACGCGCTGTCCACCGACTACGTCCGCACCGCCGAGGCCAAGGGCCTGCGCCCCGGCGTCGTCGTGCGCCGGCACGCGTTGCGCAACAGCCTGATCGTCGTGGTGACCATCGTCGGCCTCCAGCTCGGCGGGCTCATCTCCGGTGCAGTCGTCACCGAGCAGATCTTCGGGCTCCCCGGCTTCGGGAAGATGACGATCGATGCCGTCTTCCAACGTGACTACCCCGTCATCCAGGCCGTGGTCCTCGTGACGGCGACCGCCTACATCGTCATCAACTTCGCGGTCGACCTGCTCTACTCGGTCATCGACCCGCGGGTCCGCGTCACCGGAGAGGCCTCATGAGCGTCGACACCGCCCTCCCGCCCGCAGCCTCGCCCGCTGCGCCCAGCCCGAGCCCGAGGCGCGAGGCGTCCCAGGGGGCGCGCGTGCTCAAGCGGCTACGGCGCAACCCGCTCGCGATCGTCAGCGCTGCCGTCCTGGCTGTCGCCATCGTCGTGGCGGTCCTCGCACCGTGGATCGCGCCGTACGCCCCCGAACGCACCGACTTCGCCAACACCCTCGCGCCGCCCGGGACGGCGGGTCACCTGCTGGGGACCGACGACCTGGGCCGTGATGTGCTGTCGCGGATCATCCTGGGCAGCCGGGCCTCGCTGCAGGTGGCAGCCCTGGCCGTGTTCACCGCCCTGGCCATCGGGGTGCCCCTCGGCCTGGCCGCGGGGTACTTCCGGGCCGCCGACGCGGTGATCTCCCGGCTGACCGACCTGCTGCTCGCGTTTCCGTTCCTCATCCTGGCCGTCGGCTTCGCCGCCATCCGCGGCGCCAGCCTCGGCAACGCCGCGGTGGCGATCGGCATCGCCCAGATCCCCGGGGTCATCCGCATCGTGCGCTCGGACGCCCTGCGGCTCAAGGGGCTCGACTTCGTCGCTGCGGCCGTCGTGGACGGGGCCAGCGACCTGTGGGTGCTGCGCCGCCACATCCTGCCGAACGCCACCTCCGTGATCCTGGTGCAGGCCACGGTCGCGATCCCCGCCGCCATCCTCGGGGAGGCGGTGCTGTCCTTCCTCGGGCTCGGCATCCAGCCGCCGGCACCGAGCCTCGGCACGATGCTCGCCAACGCCCAGCAGTTCGCTGCCCGCGCCCCGTGGGCAGCGGTCCTGCCCGGCGTCGCGATCATGGTGCTGGCGTTGGCCTTCAACGTGTTCGGCGACAGCCTGCGCGACGCCCTCGACCCGAAGGCGAGCCGTCGATGACCGCCACCGCCCCCACCCTTCCCCCCGCCCGCACGGCTGCGCCGGTGCTGGAGGTGACCGGGCTAGGGGTCAGGTTCGCCACCGAGTCGGGGACCGTCTCGGCCGTCGACGGTGTCGACCTGACGCTGGCCCCCGGTGAGATCGTCGGCATCGTCGGGGAGTCCGGCTGCGGCAAGTCCGTCACGGCGATGAGCCTGGCCGGGCTGCTGCCACGCAGCGCCACCATCGACGGCTCGGTACGGCTGCTCGGCACTGAGCTGGTGGGTGCCAAGGCGAACGTGCTGCGCGCCGCGCGGGGTCAGGACATCGCCTACATCTTCCAGGAGCCGATGTCCTCGCTGAACCCCGTCCTCACCGTCGGGCGCCAGATCACCGAAGTGCTGCAGGTGCACGAGAAGCTGTCCCGCAGGGACGCCCTCGAGCGCGCTGTCGAGCTGCTGGGTGTCGTCGGCATCCCCTCCCCGCGCGAGCGCGTCAAGCACTACCCGCACCAGCTGTCGGGGGGCATGAGGCAGCGCGTGATGATCGCGATGGCGGTCGCCTGCCAACCCAAGGTGCTCGTGGCCGACGAGCCGACCACGGCCCTGGACGTCACCGTGCAGGCCGGCATCCTCGACGTCCTGCGCGGGCTGCGCGACCGGTTCGGGACCAGCATCCTGGTCATCACCCACGACCTGGGCGTGATCGCGGACGTCGCGGACCGCGTGGTGGTCATGTATGCCGGCCGCGTGGTCGAGCGCGCCGGTGTGGACGAGCTCTTCGCCCGTCCCCAGCACCACTACACCTCGGGCCTGCTGTCGGCGTCGCCCACGCCCGGCCGTCACGCCGGCACGCACCGGCTGCAGGAGATCCCCGGCCTGGTCCCGGTGCTGTCCGAACAGCCGGATGCCTGCACGTTCGCCGAGCGCTGCGCTGCAGCCACCGACCGCTGCCGCAGCTCCGCGCCGCCGCTGGAGCCCGCCGTCGTGCACACCGAACGTGACGGTCGTGAGCACGTCGTGGCGTGTTGGCACCCCCGCGGGGACGTCTCCCGCCCGACCTCGGAGGACCGCGCATGAGCACCATCCCCGCCGGTGACACCCCCCACCCGGCCGTGCCCCGTCCGTTCGAGGACGAGCCGGTGGTCCTCGAGCTCGAGGACCTCGTGATGCACTACGGCCCGGTGCGTGCCGTCGACGGCGTCACCCTGCAGATCCGGCGCGGACAGGTCACCGCCCTGGTGGGCGAGAGCGGTTCGGGCAAGTCCACCGTCGGGCGCTGCATCGTGCGCCTGGTGGAGCCGACCGGGGGAGTCGTGCGACTGGCGGGCACCGACGTCACCCACCTGACGAGGTCGAAGATGCGGGCGCACCGCCGTGACGTCTCCATCGTCTTCCAGGACCCGGCCGGCTCGCTCGACCCGCGAATGCTCGTCGGCGACGTGATCGCAGAACCCCTGCGCCTGCAGTCCTCGCGCCTTCCCCGGCGCGAGCGCGACCAGCGGGTGAGCGACGGTCTGCGTCGCGTGGGTCTGCGGCCGGAGGTGGCCAAGCGCTACCCCCACGAGCTCTCCGGTGGTCAGCGACAGCGGGTCAGCATCGCCCGGGCGCTGATGTCCGAGCCCACCCTGCTGGTGGCCGACGAGCCGACCAGCGCCCTCGACGTCTCGGTCCAGGCATCGGTGCTCAACCTGCTGGCCGACCTGCAGCGTGACATCGGCTTCGCCTGCCTGTTCATCACCCACGACCTGTCTGCCGTCGAGTACCTCGCCGACGACATCGCGGTGATGTACCTCGGGCAGCTCGTCGAGCAGGGCACCCGCGAGGAGATCTTCGCCAGCCCGCGGCATCCCTACACCCAGGCCCTGCTCGCGGCCGCTCCGGTGGCCGACCCGGCGAAGCAGCGCGCCCGCACCCCGGTCTTGCTCGGCGACGACCTCCCGTCGGCGATGGACCCGCCCCCGGGCTGCCGCTTCCACACCCGGTGCCCGGTCGCCGTACCGCGGTGCGCCGAGGAGGTGCCCAAGCTGCGCGAGGTGGGGGGCAGCACGGTGGCCTGCCACCTCGTCGAGGACGATGGTTCGGGGCCGGACATCCGCCGCGCGCCCGAACCACTCACGACGACAGGACCGCCCGCATGACCTTCACTACCCGACCGACCCTCGAGGGCACGTTCGGCATGGTCTCCTCGACGCACTGGATCGCCTCGCAGGCGGCGATGCGTGAGCTGGAGCTGGGAGGCAACGCGTTCGACGCGGCGGTCGCTGCGGGCTTCGTGCTGCACGTCGTCGAGCCGCACCTCAACGGCCCGGGAGGGGACATGCCGGCGATCATCGCCACGGCTCAGGACCCCACGCCGCGCGTCCTCTGCGGACAGGGGCCGGCGCCGGCCGGGGCCACGATCGAGCACTACCGGTCCGAAGGCCTGGACCTGGTGCCCGGTTCCGGCCCACTGGCTG
Source organism: uncultured Actinomycetota bacterium (assembly GCA_963722015.1). Lineage (GTDB taxonomy): Bacteria > Actinomycetota > Actinomycetes > Actinomycetales > Dermatophilaceae > Pedococcus. The sequence continues at coordinate 10,987 of CAVRMT010000047.1, forward strand.
CCGCGCTGCCCGGTGCCGTCGACGCCTGGCTGCTGATGCTGCGCGACCACGGGACGCGCTCGCTCGCAGACGTCCTCGAACCGGCCATCGCCTACGCCCGCCACGGTCACCCGCTCCTGGACCGGGTGAGCTCGACGGTCGAGACGGTCCGGGAGCTGTTCGAGAGCGACTGGCACACGTCTGCCGACCTGTGGCTCGTGGACGGCAAGGCGCCCGCGCCGGGCGCCCTCTTCAAGAACCCCACCTACGCCGACACCCTCGACCGCCTCGTCGCCGAGGGGCGGGCCGCCGGGTCGACCCGCGAGGCCCAGATCGACGGGGCTCGACGGGCGTGGAGCCAGGGCTTCGTGGCAGAGGCGGTGGATGCCTTCTCCCGCAAGGCTTTTCGCGACTCCAGCGGTGAGAGCCACAGTGGGCTCGTCACCGGTGCCGACATGGCGGCGTACAGCGCGACCTGGGAGTCGGCGACCACCATCGACTTCCAGGGCCACACCATCGCCAAGACCGGCGCCTGGGGGCAGGGCCCCGCGCTGCTGCAGACCTTGCGGACGCTCGAGGCCCTCGACGACCCGGCGCTGCTCGACCCCTCCACGACGGCCGGCATCCATGCCGCAGCCGAGTCGCTGAAGCTCGCGTTCGCCGACCGCGAAGCCTGGTACGGCGACGGGGAGGTCCCGCTGGAGACCCTCCTGTCGACGGAGTATGCCGCGCAGCGCGCCTCCCTCGTCGGTCTTACCGCGGCGACGGACCTGCGCCCCGGGAGCCCGGACGGTCGCGAACCGGCCGTCGCGGCATACGTCCGCGGCGCGGGGGCACCGCAGGGGTCCGGGGACGCGACCACGGGGGAGCCGACCGTGGCCCCCTCCGGGGTGACCCGCGGCGACACCTGCCACGTCGACGTCGTCGACCGCTGGGGCAACATGGTCTCGGCGACCCCGAGCGGCGGCTGGCTGCAGAGCTCGCCGACGATCCCGGAGCTCGGGTTCTGCCTCGGGAGCCGGATGCAGATGTTCTGGCTCGAGGAGGGGCTCGCGTCCTCGCTCGCGCCGGGACGTCGGCCCAGGACCACCCTGACGCCGACCCTCGTCCTGCGTGAAGGCGTGCCGTACCTGGCGTGCGGTTCGCCCGGTGGTGACCAGCAGGACCAGTGGCAGCTCATCTTCCTGCTGCGGCACCTCGTCGGTGGGCAGGAGCTGCAGGAGGCGATCGACGCGCCGTCGTGGCACACGACGAGCTTTCCCGGGTCGTTCTACCCCAGGCAGAGCGAGCCCGGGGTCATCGTCGCCGAGGACCGCCTCGGCGCCGACGTGCTCGCGGGGCTGGAGTCGCGCGGGCACACGGTGCGCGTCTCGGACCCCTGGAGCCTGGGCCGGCTGTGTGCCGTGACCCGCGACGCGGGGACCGGGGTGCTGCGTGCCGGCGCCAACCCACGGGGGATGCAGGGCTATGCCGTGGGTCGCTGAGCGGTCGAACCGCCGGCCGCCGTCTCCCCGCGCGCCCGCGGCGGGCCCAGCCGGTCAGCCGGCGAGGTTGGCCAGCGCGGCCGCCGCCGCGGCGGCCACGTGGGCGTGCGCGGCCGCCTCGGCCTCGTCGGCGTCGCCGGCCTCGATGGCGTCGACGAGACGGATGTGCTCCTGCCACGAGTGCGGCGCACGGTGGGCGGCGCCGACGCGGAAGATCCAGTGCACGTGCAGGTACAACGTCGCGGAGATCGAGGCGAGCCAACGGTTTCCGCTGATGTCGATGACCGCGAGGTGCAGGTCGCTGTTGAGCTGGGCGACGCGTGACAGGTCGTCCTGCTCGGTCGCCACCCGGGCGTCGTCGAGCAGCGCGCGCAAGGTGGCGACGTCCTGCGCAGTGGCTCGCTCGGCCGCCATCCGGGCCGCCACCGTCTCCAGGCTGGACCGCACCGCGAACAGGTCGGCCACCGTCGAGGCGTCGGGGGTCGTCACCACGGCGCCCTTGCGCGGCATCATCATGACCAGCCCGTCGGCCTCCACGATCCGCAGCGCCTCGCGCACCGGGTTGCGGGACACCCCGAAGTCCGCCGCCAGGCGTTCCTCCGTGAGCCGCTGCCCCGGAGGGTAGTCGCCGTCCACGATCCGGCGGCGCAGCTCGGCGAGCACCTGCTCGCGCAGGGCCAGGTGCTGGCTGCCGATGGTGTGTGCCATCCCGGTGACCATCGTGCTCTCCTCGCTCGTCGGCCGCTGCGTCCTCAGCCTCGACCGTATACGAAAGACAATCTATGCCACCGTCCGTGCTGAACCTCGCAGCCCAGACCGAGTCCCTGGCCGCCGTGCCGCCGTCGACCTGGGCACTGGCCGTGAGCCCGGTCGTGCTGCTGCTGGCACTCGTCCTCTGGGGGCGGTTCTCGACGATCGTCAACGCCTCGGTGACGGTGGCCTACAGCGTCGCGGTCGCCGGACTGGCCTTCGGCGCCGGGGGGCTGACGGTGGCGGTGGGGCTGGGCAAGGGGGCCTGGGTCGGCCTGTGGATCCTCTACGTGATCTGGCCGGCCCTGCTCATGCACCACCTCGCCACCCACGTCGGGATGAGCGCCCTCGGCCGGGCACTGTCCACGATGCTCCCGCGCCGCACCGAGAACATCCTGCTCCTCGCGTGGGTGCTGCCGTCGTTCATCCAGGGCGTCTCGGGGTTCGGCACGCCCATCGCCGTCGCGGCACCGCTGCTGGTCGCGCTCGGCGTCGGCAAGGCCCGCGCGGTCGCCCTCCCGCTGATCGGCTACCACTGGGCGGTCGGGTTCGGCTCGATGGGGTCCTCCTTCTACATGGGTGCCCTCACGGCCCACCTCGACAGCCCCGGACGGGCCGCGTATGCCGCGTCGGCGGCGGTGCTGCTGGGAGTCAACTGCGTGCTCGCCGGGGTGCTGGTGGCCCTGATGGACGGCGGCCTGGCCGGGCTGCGGGACGGGTGGCGGCTGCTCGTCACCGCGGGGCCGGTCATGGCCCTGGTCCAGGCCGGCACGGCCAGGCTGGAGCCCGGGATCGGTGCCCTCTGTGCTGGCGCGTCCGGGGTGGCTGTGGTGTTCGTGCTGCGCCGGTTCTCCTCGCGCGCTCCTGCAGTCGTCGACGACGCAGCGGGTCAGGACACCCGGGTGCGCGCCCGGGCGGCCGCGGTGCCATACGCCCTGCTCGGCATCGTGGCGCTGGCGGTCTTCCTCCCCCCGGCGCTGCGTGCGTGGGCCAAGGGGAACCTGCTGGTCGGACCGTCGTTCCCGCAGACCAGCACCCACCAGGGGACCGTCAACGACGCGGTGTCGACCTACAACCCCATCGCGGTCCTCGGGCACCCCGGGACCTTCCTGCTGGTCGCCTGCGCCGGGAGCGTCGCAGTCTGGGCGTCGCGCGGCATCTGGCGACGCGGTGCCTGGGGGCCGGTGTGGCGCGGCGCCCTCAAGCAGGCGTGGAAGTCCTCGCCCTCGGTGGTGCTGCTCGCCTCGGTGGCGGGGGTCCTCGTCGACAGCGGCATGGTCAGGACCGTGGCGCAGGGTGCAGCCGCCGCCACGGGAAGTGCCTACCCGGCCATCGCCCCGCTCGTGGGGGCGCTGGGCTCGTTCATCACCGGGTCCACCACCAGCTCCAACGCGTTGTTCTCCTCGCTGCAGGCCGATGTCGCGCGCCTGATCGGGGCACCGCCAGCCGACCTCCTCGCCGCCCAGCTCGCGGGCGGCAACATCGGCAACTCGCTGGCACCCGTGGTCATCCTGCTCGGGCTCAGTGCGGTGGGAGCCGCGAGGAGCACCGGGGAGGTACTGCGCATGACGCTGGTGCCGGCGGCTGTTCTGCTCACGTCGGCCGTCGTCGGCACCGTCCTGCTGGTGGCCGTCCACCGCTGACACCCCGACGGCCTAGGCTCACCTGCGTGACCGACGGACTCTTCATCGCCTTCGAGGGTGGTGACGGCGCGGGCAAGTCGACCCAGGTGACCCTGCTCCGCGAGGCGCTGGAGTCGGCGGGACGCACCGTGACCGTCACGCGCCAGCCCGGGGGCACCGAGCTCGGTCACCAGATCCGTGACCTCGTTCTCCACGGCGCCCACGTGGCCCCGCGGGCGGAGGCGCTGCTCTTCGCCGCCGACAAGGCGCACCACGTCGACCAGCTGATCCGCCCGGCGCTCGACCGCGGTGAGGTCGTGCTCACCGACCGCTACACCGACTCCTCGGTCGCCTACCAGGGGGCGGGACGCGACCTCGGCGCCCAGGAGATCCACGACCTCAACATGTGGGCCGTCGCCGACCTGGTCCCCGACCTCACCGTCGTGGTCGACATCTCCGCCCAGGAGGGTCGGCGTCGCCGTGGGGACGTGCACGACCGGCTCGAGGCCGAGGCGGACGCGTTCCACGAGGCGATCCGCGCGCACTACCTCGCGATGGCGCAGGGCAACCCCCAGCGCTACCTCGTCGTCGACGGCACCCAACCCGCCGACGAGATCCACGCGGCCGTGGTCGGCCGACTCCGTGCGGCGGGGGTGCTCCCGTGACCGTCTGGCGCGACGTCATCGGCCAGGACTCCGCCGTGAGCACCCTCCAGCGCGCAGTCGCCGACCGTGCCGCAATGACGCACGCCTGGTTGTTCACCGGGCCGCCGGGGTCCGGCCGGTCCGTGGCGGCGCGCGCCTTCGCGGCGGCGCTGCAGTGTCCCAACGGCGGGTGCGGTGAGTGCCGCGAGTGCCGCACGGCCCTGGACGGCACCCACGCGGACGTCGACGTCATCGCCACCGAGGGCCTGTCGATCAAGGTCTCGGTGATCCGCGACCTGGTCCAGCTCGCGGCGCTGCGCCCGTCGGTGGGCACGTGGCGGATCATCATCATCGAGGACGCCGACCGCCTCACCGCGTTCTCCGACGCCCCGGCCAACGCACTGCTCAAGGCCCTCGAGGAGCCCACCCCGCGCACCGTGTGGATCCTGTGCGCGCCGTCGCTGGAGGACATCATCATCACCATCCGCTCGCGCTCGCGGCACGTGCGGCTGCGCACGCCGCCGGTCGAGGCGGTCGCCGAGCTGCTGCACCGCCGCGACGGCATCGAGATGCCGATGGCCCTGTATGCCGCGAGGGCGGCCCAGAGCCACGTGGGCCTCGCGCGCCGCCTGGCCCGCGACGAGGGCGCCCGGATCCGTCGTCGCGACGTGGTCTCGCTGACAGGCAAGATCCACGGTGTCGGCGACGCGGTCGGCGCCGCGGCCGACCTGGTGTCCATCGCCGAGGAGGAGTCGTCGGCTGCCGCGACCGAACGCGACGCGGCCGAGCGCCAACGGCTGCTCGAGATGCTCGGTGCCGACCCGACCGCCCGCACCCAGCCGCCGCACATCCGCAGCCAGGTCTCGTCGCTGGAGAAGGAGCAGAAGACGCGGGCCACCCGGCACTCACGCGACGTGCTCGACCGGTCCCTGGTCGACCTCCTGTCGGTCTACCGAGACGCCCTCGTCGTGCACAGCGGGGCCGGGCTGGGCCTGGTCAACCAGGACAGCATCCGCGAGGTCCAGGCGCTCGCCCGGTCGATGAGCCCAGAGCAGCTGCTCGGCGCCATGGACGCCATCGGCACGGCGCGTGAGCGGATCGGCCTCAACGTCGCCCCGCTGCTGGCCCTCGAGGCGATGGCGATCACGCTGCGCGTCCCTCGCTGAGGTGGCTCGGGCGGCTCATCACAGGACGGCGGGATACCGTGCCGCTCATGACTCCTCGCGCACGGGTGCTGGTGGCTGCAGCCGCGATCACTGCGGTCACCCTGTCGGGGTGCTCGCTCATCGGCGGGGACGGCTCCGACGCCACCCCTGCAACCTCTTCCACGGCCGCAGCCCGGCCGCCGGCCGGGTCCGAGGCGCTCGCGTCGTTCTACGGGCAGGCGCTCGCCTGGGAGAAGTGCCAGGCCGCGCAGTGCGCCACGCTGAAGGTGCCGCTGGACTACGCGGAGCCCGACGGCGACCAGATCGAGATCTCGCTGCTGCGCATGGTCGCGACCAGGCCCAAGGAGCGGATGGGTTCACTCGTGGTCAACCCCGGTGGTCCCGGCGGCTCAGGGGTGGACTACGCACGGGCGGCGGACTTCATCATCGGAAAGCCGGTGCGCCAGCGCTATGACGTCGTGGGGTTCGACCCGCGCGGGGTGCAGCGTTCGCAGCCCATCGACTGTCTCCCGGACGCAGAGATGGACGCGTTCCTCGGGCAGGACCCGACGCCCGACGACGCTGCGGAGGTCCAGGAGTTCGCGGCCGCGGGCAAGGAGTTCGCTCTCGGCTGCGAGCAGCGGACGGGTGCGCTGGTCGGCCACGTCTCCACCGTCGACGCGGCCAAGGACATGGACATCCTTCGTTCGGCCCTCGGCGACGAGAAGCTGAACTTCCTCGGCAAGTCGTACGGCACGTTCCTCGGTGCCACCTACGCCGAGCTGTTCCCCGAGCTGGTCGGCCGGTTCGTCCTGGACGGCGTGCTGCCGCCCGACATCACCTCCGCCGAGGTGGCCAAGGGCCAGGCCGAAGGGTTCGAGCGGGCGACGCGTGCGTATGCCGCCAGCTGTGTCGAGGAAGGCGACTGCCCGCTCGGCACCTCGGTCGACGAGGTGATGTCGGGACTGCGCGGCCTGCTCACCAGGCTGGACCAGCAACCCGTGCCCATGCAGGACGGCAGGCTCAGCCAGCTCACCGAGGGCTGGGCCGCGACCGGGATCGCGCAGGCGATGTACGACCAGGGCTCGTGGGGGATTCTCACCGACGCGCTGAGCGATGTCGTGCGCAATAACGACGGCACCGAGCTGATGAAGCTCGCCGACCAGTACGCCCAGCGCAACCAGAACGGCGCCTACGCAGGCAACCTGCTCGAGGCGTTCTACGCGATCTCCTGCCTGGACAACCCGGACAGCTCCGACCCCGCCGTCTACGCCCAACGCGCCAAGGACAACGCCGAGGTCGCGCCGACCTGGGGACCGTTCCTCGCATGGGGGTCGCTGGTCTGCGGCCAGTGGCCGGTCGAGGCCGCCGAGGGTGGGGACGGACCCCACAAGATCAGCGCCGAGGGCAGCGGACCCATCGTCGTGGTCGGCACGACCCGTGACCCGGCGACGCCGTACGAGTGGTCGGTGCGCCTGCGCGACCAGCTGTCCAACGCGCGGCTGCTGACCTTCGATGGTGACGGCCACACGGCCTACGCCCGGTCGAACAGCTGCATCGACGACGCCATCAACGACTACTACACGAAGGGCAAGACCCCTCAGGACGACACCACGTGCTGACGTGAGACGTCCCGGTGGTCCCGGTTCGGAGATTGCCGTCGTCATCCGTATACTCATCCTCCGTGCCTTCGGGCACATGCCGCCTTAGCTCAGTCGGCCAGAGCGATTCACTCGTAATGAATAGGTCATCGGTTCGATTCCGATAGGCGGCTCCACAGCACCACCGCAGGTCAGGCCCCCACGACACCGGTCGAGGGGGCCTTTGCGATGTCAGCCGAGAGCTGACGCGGGCGGGTGACCGGCGGCACGCAGCGCCAAGGCCCCGGCAGCAGCGTACGGCGCCAACTCAACGGTGTGGACGGGGTCATGGCCATACTTGTGGCCATGCATTCTGGTGTCCGGATGGCGCTGAAGGACTTGGAGAAGCTTGTCCGAGGTTTGAGCCGGCCCGAATGGCCGATGCGACCTCGGCCGGGCTGTCCAGATCCGGGCTGTCGGCATACTGGCCCCATGACACTGGATGCGTACAAGGCCCTCGCCGAGGTCGTCCTGGTCGACAGGCCCCTCGATGCCGTCCTCAACGAGGTGGCCGGCATCGCACAGTCCTGGATGCCGGGCTCGGTGGCCACGTCGGTCACGCTCATGCACGCCGACAAGGCCTGGACGGCGGCCTACAGCGGGCACATGGCGCTGGACGCCGACGAGCTGCAGTACCAGCAGGGGTACGGGCCCTGCCTGGACGCGGGACGGACGGGCATGGCGATGGTGGTCACGGACATGCGCGCTGAGAACCGCTGGCCGGCCTACACCTCGCGGGTCCTCGAGCACGGTGTGGTCAGCTCCCTGTCGGCCCCGTTGCCGTTCCAGGGCGGCACCGTCGGCGCCCTGAACAACTACTCGCGTCAGCCCGATGCCTTCGGAGAAGAGTCGCTGGAGCTGGCCAACGAGATCACCAGCTTCATCGGCATCGCCGTGATGAACGCCGACGCGCACGCGGAAGCCTCTGCCACCGTGGCGCACATGCGGCAGGCCTTGGAGTCGCGCAAGACCATCGACATGGCGCTGGGCATCCTGATCGCCCAGCACCACTGCACCCCCGAGGAAGCCTTCGCCATCCCGTCCGGCGCCTCGCAGTCGCGGAACCGCAAGCTGCGTGACCTGGCGGCAGAGCTCGTCAAGGCAGAGTCGCAGCCGCGCTGAGTCGCGAGTCGTACCGACCTCCCCAGCTGGCAGGGGAGGCCTAGGATCGCTCACGGCCACGACCCCGCATACTTCGGTTGTTCCGCAGAGGACCGCTTCAGGCGGTGGGGTCCTCTGCGGCACCAGCTCTGACACTGCGACCCGTTAGGCGACGACGATGACACCTCCCCAGGGTGAGTTCCGGGGCCTTCCCTTCCCGCGCTACTCCACCAGGACGAGCAACGGGACCAACGTCTCCTGCGGCGGATGCTGCCTGCCGATTCCGCTCGGATGTCTCGCGAGCGTGGTTGCGGTTGTTGCTCCTTGGGCTGTGGCGCTGATCCGGCGGCGACAGAGCCGCCCCACGTAACAGCCGGGGAAAGCCGCGACCTAAACTTCCCGCCGTGTCGTGGTCGCTCTGGTTCACCCTGCTCGGGGCAGCAGTCCTGATCTCCCTGACCCCGGGCGCCGGCGCGATCAACACGATGGCGAACTCGATCGGTTCGGGTTGGGCCCGTTCGATCTGGGGCATCGTGGGTCAGCAGCTCGCGCTGCTGGTGCACATTGCCGTCGTGGCTGCCGGGGTCGGCGTCCTCGTGGCGGGATCCCCGTTGCTGTTCAACATCATTCGGTATGCCGGCGCGGCCTACCTGGTGTTCCTCGGTGTGCGCCAGCTGCGCGCGAAGCCGACGACCCCCGAGGTGGAGACGGGTGGGGGGTCGACATCGCGTGCGTCGATGTTGCGACAGGGCCTGCTCGTCAACCTGACCAACCCGAAGGCTGTGGTCTTCTTCCTCGCCTTCACGCCGCAGTTCATCCGGCCCGAGCGCCCGCTGGTCCCGCAGTACCTCGTCTTCGGCGCCACGGTCGTCGCTGTCGACGTCCTCGTCATGTGGTTCGTGTTCGCCTTCGCCGCGCGCTGGCTGCGACGCCTGACGCGCAGCCACGACGGTCAGCGTCGACTGAACCGGGTCTTCGGCGGTCTCTTCGTCGGCGTCGGCGTGCTGCTCGCCGCCGTCCACTGACGGCGAACCGACAGCCCTCCCGGGTCGACGGTCGACAGCGGTCGGCGCGTCGGAGCCCGGTCCCCCCAGGGTGACCGGGCTCGGACGCACGGTGTCCGAGGTCAGACCGTGCGGAACGCCGTGGTGCTGGCGGTGCCGTCGCTCTCGGTGCCGTCGCTCTCGGTGCCGTTGCTCTGCGTTCCCGAGCCGTCGGTGCCGCTGTCGCCGTCGGGACCGTGCCCACCCGGACGGTGGCCGCCACCGTGACCACCACCGGGACCGCCGGTGCGGGCGGTGATGGTCGCAAGGTCCTCGCTCACGTCGAACATGACCCGGGCGTCGGCCTTGGTGCCGGCCACGTCGTAGGAGCCGTCGGCGTCCTTGCGCACCTGCGTGACGGTGACGGCCGAGTCCTTGGCCTTCACCGCGGCGGTGACCTCGGCCAGCTCGGTACCGGTGACGGCAGTGTGGCTGCCCCCACCGCCGTGTCCACCACGGCCACCGTGACCGCCGGTGCGGGCGGTGATGGTCGCAAGGTCCTCGCTCACGTCGAACATGACCCGGGCTTCGGCCTTGGTGCCGGCCACGTCGTACGAGCCGTCGGCGTCCTTGCGCACCTGCGTGACGGTGACGGCCGAGTCCTTGGCCTTCACCGCGGCGGTGACCTCGGCCAGCTCGGCACCGGTGACGGCGGTGTGCTCGCCGCCGCCCTTCTCGCGCCCCTCGCCGGACTGCTGGCCGTAGGCCTGTGAGTAGCCGGTGAGGGCGGTCGGGGACGTGCTGGTCGAGGCGTTCGCCAGGGACGCCACGGTGACGACGATGCCGGTGGCGGCAACGATGCCGGCGGCTGCGCTGATGATGGTCTTGGTGGGCACGGTGGTGCTCCTCTCGGAGGGTGGTGCCAGGCCAGGCGGCGAGGCGTTCACCCAAGAGTGCGAGCCACGCCTGTGGTGAGGCTGTGCCCGGACTGGCGCGACCCTAGGAGTTGCGGCTGTCGGCGCGGGGGAGCAGCACGGTGAACCTCGTGCCTTGGCCGAGCTCGGAGTCCACCGAGATCGTCCCGTTGTGCCGGGCCACGATCCGTTGCACGATGCTCAGGCCGAGCCCGGTGCCGGGCACCTCGAGGGCGTCGGGGTTGGTGCTGCGGAAGAACTCGGTGAACAACGACTGCAGGTCGGTACGGGAGATCCCCAGGCCCTCGTCGGCCACGACCAGCTCGACCTTGTCGCCCACCTCACGAAGGGAGACGGTGACGGCCCCACCGTCGGTGGTGTACTTCACCGCGTTGCTCATGAGGTTCTCCACGAGCCGGGCGAGCTCGTCACTGCTGCCCCACGCTGCCGGAGGCTGCGCCGGCGTGACGACCTGGATGGTGACGTCCTCCTGCGTGGCCCGCGGGAGGAACATGTCGGCCGCGTCGCGGACGAGCTCGGCGAGGTCGACGGGTTCGCGGACGAGCGGACGGTCGGGGTCACTGACCTTGGACAGCGTGAGCAGGTCGTCGACGAGACCTTGCAGGCGGTGGGTATTGCGCGCCATCACCTTCAGCGACCAGGTCGCGTCCCCGGTCGGGTTCTCCTTGAGCAGCTCGACGTGACCCACGATCGAGGCGAGCGGGTTCTTCAGCTCGTGGTGGACCGTGGAGAACAACGTGGTCTTGGCGCGGTCCGCCCGGCGCAGCTCGGCCGTCATCCGTCGCTCGAGCTCGAAGAGCCGGGCGTTGACGATGGACCGGCCGACGTCACGGCCGATCTCGAGCGCGGCCACCCGCTCGGCATCGCTCCACGGGGGAGCGTCCGCGGCGCGGGTCAGGACGATGTGGCCCAGGCACTCGGTGCCGGCCCCGATGGGAGCGAGCAGCATCGAGCCGGCGCCGGTGTTGGAGAGGAAGGCCAGGATCTGCGCGACATCGGTGTCGCTGAGCACTCCGGGCGGGTGCACCATGCCGGACCGGACGACCCCCGCGGTCTGCTGGTCCCAGCAGCGTTGGCCGATGCGTCGGGCGATCTCCACCATGACCGGCGGGGTCCGCTGGGGTCCCTGGGCCGAGTAGACCGCGACACTGTCCGTCTTGGCCACGTCCTCGTTGGCGAACGCTCGCACCCACAGACCCAGGCAGTCCAAACCGGTGCGGATGGGCTCGACGACGGCCTCGACGACCCTCGACGGCTCCAGGACGCCCTGCGAGATGCGGGCCACACTCTGCACCGTGGCGGCCAGGCGCACCTGCTCGGCCAGCGTCTGCCGCTGCCGGAAGGCGTTGATGGCGATCCCGGCCTGGTTGGCGAAGACCTCGAGGACGCCCTGCTGCACCTGCGTGGGGCGCTTGGCCGACAGCGGGAGGTCGACCGAGATCATGCCGAGCATCTCCCCCGCAGGGTCGTAGAAGGGGGCGAGCAGCGTGTCCTCGGGGTCCCAGGCATCCGGGTCGCCGATCACCTGCTCGTCCCACTCCGGCGCGACCCACCCGGTGGTCGCGTCGCTGGGCAGCATGGCGGCAGGGATGAAGCGCAGCGAGCCCCAGTGCTCGGCCACCGCGAACTCGTCGATGACGCTCTCCTGGGGGGTGCGCCGCCCGATGAGCTGGGCCGTGGCATCGGGGTGGCCACCCACCGCGACGATCTCCAGGTCACCGCTGGAGCGCACGAGGCTGATCGCCGCGACCTGGAAGCCCACGACGTCCGCCGCGCCGGCCACCACGAGGTCGAGCAGCTCCTGCAGGCTCTCCAGCCCGCTGGCCTGGTTCATCAGCTGAGAGAGCCGGCGCAGCGCCTGCACCTCAGCTGTTGACACTGTCGCTTCCATGTGATGTCCCACTGCTAGACCTCGCCCCCGACGATGACGTGCCAAACCGTACCGAGGGGGCACCCGTGGCGCGGTGGAAATGTCACAAGGCAGCCCTGCGCCCATACCTGTGCGACGTTCGTTCCATTCTTTCGCGGTCTGCGGCGCAACGCAGCACCAGACGTGCTTGCCTGCGTCGTCGCCTGCCTGGTGAGGGTACCCAGTGGTGCTGGGTGCGAGCGGTGTCCGTCGGTCGTGGCCGTGCCCCGCCCGTGCCTCGGCCGCGGGGGCCGGGCACCCCTAGTCCGTTCGGTCAGACGTGCAGCGGCTGAACGTCCCTAGTCGCCTTCCATCCCCGTGTCGCAGCGGCCTTCTCGGCCATATGTTGCCGTTCGCCCGAGTTTTCATAGACGAGGAAAGGTGGCTCAGTGTCCAGACTGCCGTCGGTAGCCGGCCGTGTCCCGCAAGGCTGGTCCTTCGGTCACTGGCCCCTGCGCCGGAAGCTTGCAGCGGCCATCGCCCTGCCGGTCATCCTGGCCTTCGTCTTCGGTGGTCTGCGGGTGCAGAACGACGTCGTCTCGGCCCGGCAGCTCTCGCGCGCGGCCGACACCGTCCAGGTGATCCGCCCAGTCGTCGACTTCAACACGGCCGTGCAGCGCCTCGCGGCGGCAGGCAGTGTCGGTGGTGGTGGCGTCATCTCGGCGATCACTAGGTACGAGTCCGCGGCGGCCGACCTGCGCATCGCCCTGAAGACGCCGGGGATCCCCGCGGCGGCCAAGCGCAACGGACAGAGTGCCCTCGACGTAGGTCAGGCCGTCCGCAACGCCAAGACCCAGAACGCGTTCTCCGACGTCGTCATCGACCGCTCCGGCAACACTGCAACTTTGCTGTCGACCGCAGTCTCCGACCTCGGGCTGTCCGAGGACTCGGCCTCGGCCAAGCTCGTCGTGGGCCTGCAGGACACCATCGCCGCCCAGCGCGCCATGACCGGCCAGCAGCTCCACCTGTCCAACACCGACGACGGCGCGGCTGCCCTGCGCGCCATCGGCCAGGTGGGTGCCGAGACCGCGGCCCTGACCCGGCTGCAGTCCCAGGCCGTGGGTGACACGACCCAGATCCGACAGCTGCTCAACGAGAACACCCACCGCGGCGGCACCCTGACGCAGGAGGTGCTGGACGTCGACCAGGTCGCTGCCCTCGCACCGGTCATCGAGTCCAGCAACGCCGGGTACGCCTCGCTGCTGGACTCCCAGCTCGTGGCCCTCGAAACCAACCTCCGTGAGCGGGGTGCCGTCTTCCGTGACACCGCGGTCCTCGACGCTGCACTGGTCGCGATCGCCCTCATCGTCGCGCTGCTCATCGTGCTCGCACTGCTCCGGTCGCTGCTCGTCCCGATCCGGGCCGTCCGCCAGGGCGCGCTGGATGTCGCCCAGAGGCGGCTCCCGGAAGCGATCGCCGCCATGCGCGACGGCACCGAGCCGCCGGAGTTCGTGGCGATCCCGGTCCACACCCGCGAGGAGATGGGCCAGCTGGCACGAGCCGTCGACGACCTTCACAGCCAGGCCCTGAGCCTTGCTGGCGACCAGGCCCGGCTGCGGGTCCAGGTCGGGCACATGTTCGAGACGCTGTCCCGTCGCAGCACCTCCCTCATCGACCAGCAGCTGTCCCTGATCGAGCGGCTCGAGAGCGACGAGGAGGACCCGAAGCGCCTGCAGAGCCTGTTCCGCCTCGACCACCTCGCCGCCCGGATGCGCCGCAACAGCGACTCGCTGCTCGTGCTCGCAGGCACCTCCACCCGCCGCGGCTTCTCCGGTGCCGTGTCGGTCTCCGACGCCGTGCGCGCCGCGGTGTCCGAGGTCGAGAACTACGAGCGCATCGACATCGGCGACACCTCCGACGACAAGGTCCTCGGTGCCGTCGGCTCGGACCTGATCCACCTGGTCGCAGAGATCGTCGACAACGCCCTGGCCTACTCCCCTCCCACCACGCGGGTGGACATCCGTGGTGCCCGCACCCCCGAAGGTGGCCTCCTCGTCGAGGTCAGCGACAAGGGCCTCGGTATGCCGCCGAAGGAGCTGGCCGCGCTCAACGACCGGCTCGCCCACGGCGGCGACATCACGCCGGACACCGCGCGTCGCATGGGCCTGTTCGTGGTCGGCAGCCTGGCCAAGCGGCACGGCATCGCCGTCCGCCTGCGCCGCAACGGCGACGGCTTGGCCGGTATGACCGTGTCGGTCCACCTGCCGTCCACCCTGCTGGCTGACACCACGACCCGTACCGATCGTCCGGTCCGCCCCGTCGTGGCGCCGGCACCCGCTTCGGTCGCTTCGACCGTGCCGACCGTGCCGGCTGCTCCCATCATGGGTGGGACGACGAAGGCCGGACTCCCGACGCGGGTCCGCGGCGCCAGCGGGGCACCGAGCCCGGTGGTTGGAGCCACCAAGAAGGTCCTGCCGACGCGCACCCCCGGTGCCCACGGTCCCACCGCGGCAGACGCCATCGCGGCCACCCCTGGCAAGCCTGTCATCGAGGGCGCGACAGCGGCCACGGACGCCAGGGCAGCAGCCAACGGCCACGGCACCAACGGCCACGGGCCGGCCAGGACCGGCGGCGGGCGTGCCGCAGCCGAGGCAAGGGCTGCTGCGCAGGCGACTGCTGCTGCCGACCTCGAGGCTGCCGCCGACGCCAAGGCTGCCGAGGAGGCCAAGGCTGCCGCCGACGCCACGGCCGCCAAGGCTGCTGAGGACGCCAAGGCTGCCGCAGAGACGAAGGCCGCGCAGGAGGCCGAGGTCGCCGCAGCGAAGGCTGCCGCCGCCGCCAAGGCGGCGACACCGTCGACGGCGACGCTCTCGGCTGCCGGACTCCCGGTCCGCAAGCCGCGCGCCACCGGGATCACCGAGTACCGCGAGTTCGCGGACGCGCCCACCGAGGCTGCCGCCGGAACCGTCGCCACGGACAAGGGCGCAGACAGGGCCAAGAGCGGCCGCCTGACCGCGTGGCTGCCCGGTCGCAAGGCTGCCGAGGCCGCTCGCGCCGAGGCCGTGGCCGAGCCGGAGCGGATGCCCTCCAACCTGTCGGCCTGGCTCGAGCACCGCGCTGCGGTGGCCGAGGCCCGCGAGAAGGCGGAGCGCGGCGAGGCCGAGACCTCGGCGCCGACCGAGACCTCGGCGCTCGCACACGCGGCGCCGGCAACGGAGCCGACCGAGGTGACCCCGGCCGCGGAACCAACCGATCAGATCGAGCCCGCCTTGGCCGTCGAGCCGGCCCTGCCGACCGAGCCGGCCCTGCCGACCGAGCCGGCCCTGCCGACCGAGCCGGCCCTGCCGACCCGGGTGCCCGGTGCCAGCGGATCGCCCGGCCCGCAGGTGAGCGACACCGAGCCCCTCGCCGGCCGGCCGACGCTGCGGGCCCACAACACGTCGTTCTTCGGAGCGCGCAAGGCCCGTGCCGTCCAGGCCCCGGCCGTGGCAGACCAGCCGGTCGCCGAGGTGAGCGACGCGGCACACAGCCAGGACACCCATGGCATGCAGGACACGCAGGTCGAACAGGTCGAGGAGCAGATTGACGTGCAGGGAGACCCCGAGCCGACCGGACGGCTCAACGAGACCCCGATCTTCCGTTCCATGTCGAGCTGGCTGACCCCCGAACCCGGGGTCGACGCCCCAGCCGACGCCCGAGTCGACTCATGGACCGGGGACGACCGCGACCAGGAGCTGTTCTCGGCCGAGGCCGCCTCCGTTCCTCGCCGGGAGTCCGCCGCCGGACTGCCGATGCGGCGCCCCGGCAACACCATGAACCCCGGTGGGTCCGACTCGCAGGCCGAGGAACCCGTCGCCCCCGCGACGTCACGCCGCGACCCCGAGGCGATCCGCCGCAGCCTGAACCGCCACAAGAACGGTGTGAGCTCCGCCCGCACCGAGACACAAGACGAAACCCACCGAGAGGATGTCGATGTTCACCAGTGACGCCACGGCCCAGCCCTGGGGCGAGTACGACTGGCTGGTGGCCAAGTTCGCGACCGAGACCCCTGGCGTGTCACACGCCATCCTGGTCTCGGCCGACGGACTGCCCATGGCCTCCAGCGAGCAGCTGCCCGAGGACCGCGCCGAGCAGATGGCGGCGGTGGCCTCCGGTATGGCGAGCCTCGCCTCCGGCGCGGCCCGGCTCTTCCAGGGTGGCACGGTCCTGCAGTCCGTGATCGAGATGGAGCTCGGCTTCCTGCTGCTCATGAGCGTCGGCGACGGTTCGCACCTCGCCGCCCTCACGAGCACGGACTCCGACATCGGTCAGGTCGGCTACGAGATGGCGGTGCTGGTCGACCGCGTCGGCACGATGATCGACGCGGCTGCCCGAGCGCCGATGTCGGGGTAAGCGTCATGGCGACTGACGCACGCGAGGAGTCATCCGGACCGAGGTTGGTCCGTCCCTACGCGCTGACGTCCGGTCGCACCGAGTCCGTGGTGGACCTGCCCATCGAAGCCACGCTCGAGGTGCAGCCGTCCGGACGCAGCGCGACCTGGCCCGAGGGACACGTGTCGGGTCGCATCATCGAGCTGTGCAGCACGTCCCAGTCGGTGGCCGAGGTCTCCGCCAAGCTGCACGTCCCGCTCGGTGTCGCTCGGGTGCTGCTCGGGGACCTGATCTCCGCCGGGCACCTGCGGACCCGGGCCACCATCTGCGAAAACACCACCACCGACGAACGACGTGAGCTCATCGAAAGGACACTCAGTGGACTACGCGCCCTCTAACCGCAGCAGCGCCTCGACCAAGATCGTCGTTGCTGGCGGGTTCGGCGTCGGCAAGACCACCTTCGTTGGTGCCGTCTCCGAGATCGACCCGCTGCGCACCGAGGCCCTGGTCACCCAGGAGTCCGCTGGGCAGGACGACATCTCCAAGGTGCAGCAGAAGCACACGACGACGGTGGCGATGGACTTCGGCCGCATCACCCTGGCGAAGAACCTGGTGCTCTACCTGTTCGGCACGCCCGGGCAGCGCCGGTTCTGGTTCATGTGGGACGACCTGGTCAAGGGCGCGATCGGCGCCGTGGTCCTGGTCGACACCCGCCGCCTGGACGACAGCTTCGCTGCCGTCGACTACTTCGAGGCCAAGGGGCTGCCGTTCATCGTCGCCCTGAACCAGTTCGACGACGGCCAGAACTTCGGCCCGGAGGAGATCCGTGAGGCGCTGGCGATCTCGGACCACATCCCCGTGATCACCGTGGACGCCCGGGACCGCGAGTCCGCCAAGCACGCCCTGGTGCGCATCACCGAGTTCGCCCTCACCCAGCTCAGCCGGGTGCCGGCCACCACCTGAGGCGGCGCACCTCGGCAGCACCGACGCAGGAGCCCGACGACCCCGCACGGGGGCGGCGGGCTCCTGCCGCGTGGTGGCACACTGCCCGCCATGACCACTCGCGCGACCGACCCGACCACCGCGCCGTACGGCGCCTGGGCCTCACCCGTGAGCGCCGCAAGCCTCGCGGGGGACCGGGTCAGCCTGGACCAGCCGTCGGTCGACTCCGGTCACGTCTACTGGCTCGAGGGACGGGGGGCCGAGGGCGGCCGGGTCGTCCTCGTGCGCGACGGGGTCGACCTCACGCCGGCTCCCTTCAACGTCCGGTCGCGCGCCCACGAGTACGGCGGCGGCGCCTACACGGTGGCCGGTGACGTCGTCGCGTTCGTCGACTTCACGGACCAACGGGTGCACCTGCTGTCGGTGGACGAACAGGGCCACCACGGGGCGCCTCGGGCGATCACGCCGGAGTCCGACGGCCGGCTGCGGTACGCCGACCTGCGCCTCGACCTGGTGCGCCGACAGCTGTTCTGCGTCCGGGAGGACCACCGCGGTGAGGGAGAAGCGGTGAGCACGATCGTGCGCCTCGACCTCGACGCAGACAACGCCGGCGGCGGCGCTGTGCTCGTCGAGGGCCCGGACTTCGTGTCGGCTCCCCGGCTCAGCCCGGACGGGGGCCGCTTGGCCTGGGTTCAGTGGAACCACCCCGACATGCCGTGGGACTCCACCGCGCTGTGGACGGCGACCGTGTCCGACGAGGGGCTCGTCGGAGCGCAGCAGGTCGCCGGTGGTCAGGGTGTCGCGGTGACCGAGCCGCTCTGGTCACCGGCCGGCGACCTGCTGCACCTGTCCGACCGGTCGGGGTGGGCGAACCTCGCGGCGGTACACCCCGACGGGAGCACTGCTGCCGTGACCGACGTCGAGCTCGAGCTGGGTTGGCCCCAGTGGGTCTTCGACCGTCCCTCCTTCGGCTCGACCGCCGACGGCACCATCGTCTGCAGCTGGTTCGAGGACGGGCGTGGCCGGCTCGGCACCGTGGTCGCCGGGGTCCTGCAACCGCTCGACCTCGCCGGTGTCGCCTTCGACCACGTCCGCGTGCAGGGGCGCACGGTGGTGGCGTTGGTCGACCACGCCGACCGGTCCCGTGCTGTGCTGCGGCTGGACCTCGACAGCGGGCGGTCCGAGGTGGTGCGGCAGGAGTCCGAGGTCGAGCTCCCGGCCGGGATGCCGTCGACGCCGCGGAGCGTCTCGTGGACCAACACGACCGGCGACACGGTGCACGGGGTGTTCCACCCGCCGGCCAACGCGGGCTTCCGGGCCCCCGAGGGCGAGCTGCCGCCGCTGGTGGTGCGGCTGCACGGCGGGCCGACCTCGATGACGGTCCCGGCGTTCAGCCTCGACACGGCCTACTGGACCAGCCGCGGCCTGGCCGTGCTCGATGTCAACTACGGCGGCAGCACCGGATTCGGTCGGGCCTACCGGGAGCGGCTGCGGGGCCGGTGGGGCATCGTCGACGTGGACGACTGTTCCACCGGTGCGCGCGCCCTGGCCGAGCAGGGCCGGGTCGACGGGAAGCGGCTCGCGATCCGCGGGGGGAGCGCTGGTGGGTTCACGACGCTCGCGGCGCTCACGGGCACGGACGTCTTCGCGGTCGGTGCGAGCTACTTCGGCGTCGGCGACCTCGAGGCGCTGGCCCGCGACACCCACAAGTTCGAGTCGCGCTACCTCGACGGGCTGGTCGCGCCGTACCCCGAGGGACGGGACGTCTACCGCGAGCGCTCGCCGTTGCACCACCTCGACGGGCTGAGCGCCCCGATGATCCTGCTCCAGGGGCTCGACGACCACGTCGTGCCACCCAACCAGGCGACCGAGATGGCCGAGGCGGTGCGGGCCAAGGGGCTGCCGGTGGCCCACCTGGAGTTCGCCGGGGAGGGGCACGGCTTCCGCAGGGCCGAGACCATCGTGCGGGCCAGGGAGGCCGAGGCCTACTTCTACGCCCGGATCTTCGGCTACGTGCTCGCCGACGACGTGGAGCCCGTCGACATCGCCAACGGGTAGGGCGGCGTCGGCTACATCGAGCCGGGCCGGGCTCGCGGTCGGGCACCCGACGGCTCGCCCGTCGGAGCCGGCCCACCCACTGGTGGACCGGCTCCGACGGTCGGTGTCGCGCGAGGGGGCTCGCGCCGGGACCCGCTAGCGGGCCGCCACCTGGTTCGACCGCGCCGACCGTGGGCTCTGGCCCACGGCGTTGATCGCCGTCACCTGGAAGCGGTAGTTGCCGCTCGCCAAGGTCATCGACAGCGTCCGTGCCGTCGAGGGCTGCACGGCCGACTGGGTCGTCGACAGCACGTTCCCGGCTGCGCTCATCCGCAGCGCGAACACCCGGTAGCCGGTGATCGCCGACCCGCCAGTCGTCGCGGGTGCGGCCCAGTTGGCCGTCGCGGTGACCACGCCGCCCGCTGTCCCCGCCACGGCTGTCCCGATGACCGGGGCTCCGGGGACGGTGACCGTGGTGCCCGCCGTCGGGGTGACCGTGTTGGACGCCGCAGACAACGCTCCCTGACCGACCGCGTTCACGGCTCGGACCCGGAAGTTGTAGGCCGTGCCGTTGGTCAGCCCCGTGACCGTCGTGCTGGTCGCGGTGCCGGTGAGGGTGATGGTCCGGACCACGGTGGTGCCCGTGCGAACCTGGACCCGGTAGCCCGTGATGGGTGAGCCGCCGGTGTTCGCCGGTGCCGCCCACGTCAGGCTCGCCGACGCGTTCCCGGCCGTCGCGACGGGAGTCCCGGGAGCCCCGGGCACGGTCGCCGCCAGCGGGGTGACCGTGTTGGACGGGTCGGAGAGGACCCCGGGGCCGAAGGACGTGATCGCCCGGACCCCGAAGTTGTACGCCGTCCCGTTGGTGAGCGCGGTGATCACCGCAGAGGTCGGCGTGGCCGGCACGTCGACCGTCCTCACCACGGTCGTCCCGGTCCGGACCTCGATCTGGTAGCCGGTGATGGGCGCGCCACCGGTGTTTGCGGGGGCGGTCCAGGCCACGGTGGCCTGGGCGTTGCCCGCTGTCGCGGTGACGGCCGTCGGCGCGCCGGCCTGGGTGACGACGGGCGCGGAGTTCGCGATCTCCCCGTCCGAGAACCGGAGCCGCTCGATGTTGCGCAGCGTGTCGGTGCCGTCGACGGCCGTGCCGCGGGCGTGCACCACGGTCGTCGCCGTGGCGCCGAACGTGATGTCGTACTCGGCACGCGGACCTGTGAAGATCGCCGTGTCGAGCGCGCTGCCGTTCGCCGGGGTCTGGATCTCCCGGACGATGCGCAGCTGACCGGGGTTGACCGTGCCCGCGAGCACCCGGGGGGTGACGCCGGCCAGCGTCTCGACGCTGTCGATCTCGGTCGTCGGCTCGGTGACGCCGCTGCGGATGCTGATGCGCACGTTGAGCTGCGCGTCGCCGTCGATGACGTCGTCGCCACCACGGCCCTCGATGAGGTCGCTGCCACCGCCACCCATGAGGATGTTGCCGCCGGTGAACGTCGTGGCACCACCGAGGACGGTGCTGAGACCGGCCACGCGGGCACTGCCGGCGGCAGTGAGCTCGTGGTCGACCATGGCCGCCGCGTCACGGTCGTCGCCTCGCAGGGTGTCGTCGAGGTTCCACCCGGACAGGGCCTCGACCATGTCGAACCGGTCCTTGTTGGTCTCGACGCTCGGCGGGAGCAGACCGGTGATCCTCATGTCGGAGTCCGCTGCCGCGAGGTCTCCGTCGTGCGTCGCGTAGTCGAACCCGAGCATGCCCTCGTTGCGCTGGATGCCGGGGCCGTTGAGCATGATGTCGTCGCCACCTTCGGCGTCGTTGTCGGTCTCACCGCCGTACCCGATGAGGACGTCGTGCCCCGGCTCGTTCTGGTCGTCCTGGAACGGGGCGCCGTTGTCGCCCTGCAGCAGGTTGAACGCACCGCCACCGGTGCCGGTGATCGTGGCCCCACTCTCGATCCAGTCGTCGCCGTCGTCGCCGAAGACGGTGTCGTCGCCGGCGCCACCGAGCACCCAGTCGTCGCCCGGCCCGCCGAAGGACTCGGCGGCGTCGTTGCCGTGGATCATGACGTCGTTGTCGCGGCCGCCCTGGAGCAGGTCGCCACCGGCGCCCTGACCGGATGACAGCGTGTCGTTGCCGTCGCCGCCCTTGATGGTGTCGTCGCCGTTGGAGTCGAGGAGGATGTCGTCGCCGAGGCCACCGATGTGGTTGTCGTTGCCGTCGCCGCCCTGGACCCAGTCGTTGCCGTCGTTGCCGCGGATGGTGTCGTCACCCTCGCTGGACCACGCGCGGTTGTTGCCGCTGGTGCCGTTGAAGACGACGTGCTCCGGGCCGCCGTACCGGATGGTGCCGTCCGGCATGCGGGTGAGCAGGGTCGACTCGTTGTAGGACGTCGCCGGATCGTCGAGGACGGGACCGGACGTGCCCAGGTTGGCCATGTCGAAGATGAACGTGGGCCGCGAGAACGAGTCTGCTGGCAGTCCGCTGACGTCGGTGTTGCGCTGGATCAGCTCGGCGAAGGAGTTCCCCTCGAGCTGGGTCAGCATGTTGAGTCCGGCGGTACGGGACAGGTAGTAGAACCGGTCGCCGAACTGGAGGTCCTCCATCTGCGCTTCGAAGACGTAGTTGAAGGTCGGGCCGAGCAGGCCACCGAAGACGTGCTGCTTCTCGGCGAGGCCACCGGTCCACAGGTCGATGCGGTCCACGCCCGTGTTGGTCGTCAGGCCGGGGTCGACCCAGGTGGTGTGGACCACCGTGGTCTCACCCGTGTCGGGGTCGGTGACCTCGTGCGGGACGCTGTTGAGGAACGCGTAGCGGTCCTCCGGCACCGAGGCGATGTCGTCGGCTGTGCCGACCTCGCCGTCCTCACCGTTGGGACCGTAGACGAGTGCGTTCGCAGCGGCCCGCTTCGTGGCGATGGTGGTGGCCGCGGTGATGGACGGGTGCGTCCCGTAGGCGGCGATGAAGTTGTTGAGCGACTTCGGGTGCTTGAGGCTGAAGAAGAAGTCGGCCCAGCTCTGGTACGGCGTCAGGGACGAGTTGCCCGATGCCGCGTAGAACGAGCGCCGAGCCGCGTTGAGCGTCGGGGTGCCGGTGTCACGGGCGCGAGCCATGTTCAGCGCGGCGAGGTCGAGCGGCAGGCCGAGCAGGCGGTTGCGCAGCGCCTCGGTGACGAACTCGTCGAGCTCGTTGCCGATCTGGCGGGTCATGCCACGCACCACGTCGCCGGCCGCCTGCTCGGGCGTGCGACCGCCGGCCATGAAGGACGGTGGGTTGAGGAAGGCGTCGAGCAGGTCGATGTCGTCACGGGTGCCGTTGGCGCGGACGCGGTCGACGGACTCGGTGAGCATCGAGTGCCCGAAGCGGTAGACCGCGTGGGCGAACTCGGCCCTGATGGCGGGGTTGATGGCCGTGTTGTAGCCGGTGCCGCCCTCACCGAAGGGGTTGACCATCGGCTGCACCTTGCGGATGAACTCCTCGAAGGCCAGGTGCTGGTACTCCATCTCGGTGACGAAGCGGGCTGCCTGGAACAGGCGCTCGCCGTAGTCCCAGCTGCCGTCGCGAGCGGTGTAGCGGCTCGCACGCCAGTCGGCCTGCTCGGCCGCCGTCAGGAGCGTCGTGATCTTGCTGTTGATGTCCCCCACCAGCCGGTTGTGCTCGGAGTGGAAGACGTGGTGCACGGAGGTCAGGCCGATGTTCTCGTTGACCCGACCGTCGCCGGCGATGAAGTGCGCGTCCAGCATCTCGTTGTCGTACTCGTCGACGCATCCCGTCGGGAACCCGGGTGCCTCGCAGACGACGAGCGTCGGGGTGACGACGGTGTCGCCATCGGGCGCAGAACCGGCCTTGGGCACGGCGTTGTGGGCGATGTCGTCGAGGAAGGCGTGTCCGGTCGGCGTCGCCCCCGTGGTGCTCACGGGCGTGGTGAGGTTGCCCTCGACGAGGCCGCCCGACGCACCGGGCACGACGAGCTGCGGCATCCCGTTCGGGCCGCGCAGGAAGCGGCCGTACGGGTCGGTGGCGAGCAGGGGGATGCTCAGCACGTCCGCGTCGGTGAGCTCGATGCCGAGCATCGTGCGGGCCTGCGTCTTGACGTCGGCCCACGTGGCCATGCCGCCGCCGGGCCCGGTGATGAGACTGCCGTTGGTCTGCGGGTCGCCGGCGCCATCGAGGTCGTAGTCGCGCAGGAAGACCTGGTGCGACGGGTGGGAGGTGTAGGTCTGGCTCTGGTCCACCCAGGGCGAGGTCTGGTTGTTCGCCTCGTGGTCACCGTCGTGGGTGGCCCGGCTGAGGATCATGAAGTTCGTCGGCGCTCCGGGCGTGTACAGGTCGTCGTCGCTCTTGAGCGGCATGAAGACGGTGCCGTTGCCGCCCTTGTTCACGAGGTCGAGGCCATGGTCGAAGAACTGGCCGAACAGGGTGAACCACGAGTTGTACGGCGCCGACAGGCCGACATCGGGCGCCACGTTCGGGATGAAGAACGCACCCGAGGGTGTCGTCTCGGGCACCTCGCCGGCCGCGTCCACGGCTGCGGGGTTGTCGGCCGTCTGGTCGACGATGAGGTTGCTGATGACACGCGGCTGGCTGTCGCGGACCGTGACGCCGTTGGACGCGTACGTGGTGCCGTCCTCTGCCGTCTTGAGCGACTTGGGGACCAGCCGGGGGAACTTCTGGTCGGCAGCACCGACCGTGACCTTGCCGGCGACGAGGTTGTTGCACGTCCCGTCGATCAGGCGCAGGCCCCACGGGAGCGTGTCGCCCACCTCACCCGCCGGGATCTGGTCAGCACCCGAGCCACGCATGGTCCCGCAAGGGTTCGCAGCCGTCAGGGTGTCGGCGTGCTGCTCGGCGATCTTGATCTGCTTGAGGATGAAGCGCAGGTCGGAGGCGTTGAGGTTGAAGCCCTGACCGACCGGCGCCACCGCAGCCGTGGCCACCGACGACGTCAGGGCCAGCGGGACCGTGGTGAGGACCGCGACGCCGGCCCCCAGCACCCGGGTGCGCAGGCGGCGGCGCCGCGCGGACGGACCTGTTCGAGCTCGTCCGAGCCGGAGGGCGCCTTCGAGACTGCGACCGATGACCGATGTACCCATGATCTGTCCCCTTGTCTGCACGGTGGTGAGGGACACCCTGACGGGCCGGTCTTCGAAATACCTTTGGGTTTCTCCGATGCCGGTCGGCATCGTTCCCGAACGTCCGGTTCGTGCCTGCCCAGAACCTGAGGACCACTCCGCCGACGCCAGTCCGGCCGCAGCCGCTCCGAAGTCCATGGAACCCAGCGCCTGCTCCTAGGCTGGAGCCGCCCGAACCGGCCGCAAGCCGAGTCGCCCGATCCCCAGGACCGTCACGCATGAGCACCCGCGACCTCCAGCCGACCCTCGTCGACCTCGCCGAGTCGGACCGCCACCGCCCGCGCTACCACTTCGTCTCCCCTGCCGGCTGGCTCAACGACCCCAACGGCCTGACGCAGTGGGACGGGACGTACCACCTCTTCTACCAGTACAACCCCGCCTCGGCGCTGCACGGCCAGATCCAGTGGGGCCACGCGACGAGCGCCGACCTGGTGACCTGGGTGGACCAGCCCATCGCCCTCGCTCCGGACGAGGACGGGCCGGACCGCGACGGCTGCTGGTCCGGGGTGCTCGTGGACGACGGCGGGACCCCGACGATCGTCTACTCCGGCAGCCACGATGACCGCGAGCTCGCTTGTGTGGCAACAGGTTCGGCTGACCTCACCACATGGGTCAAGGACCCGGGCAACCCCGTCATCGGCGCGTACCCAGAAGGCCTGGAGCTGACGGCATACCGCGACCACTGCATCTGGCGCGAGGACGGCCGCTGGCGGCACCTCGTGGGGTCCGGCATCGTCGGCGAGGGCGGCACCGCGCTGCTCTACGAGTCCACCGACCTGCGCCACTGGGACTACGTCGGACCGCTGGTGACCGGTGACTCCACGGCCGGCACCGTCGAGGACGGCGACTGGACCGGCACGATGTGGGAGTGCGTCGACCTCTTCCGGCCCCCGACGGCTGACGGGGTCGCGACCGCGGACGGCGAGCCACTCGACGTGCTGGTGTTCTCGGCGTGGGACTCCGGCGTCACGCACTACCCCCTGTACTGGACCGGGCACTACCGCGGCGACAGGTTCGAGCCGCGCGAGCTGCACCGGCTCGACTACGGCGGGCGCTACTTCTACGCCCCGCAGAGCTTTCGTGACTCCACCGGTCGACGGCTCATGTTCGCCTGGCTTCAGGAGGGCCGGACCGACGAGGCGATGGTCGCCGCGGGGTGGTCCGGCGTCATGTCGCTGCCGCGCGTGGTCGCCCTGGGACCCGATGGCGCCCTCACCCTGGCCCCGGCGCCGGAGGTCGCGGCCCTGCGCACGGACGAGCAGCGCTATGCGACGCGCCCGCTCACCCACGCGCCCCTGCCCCTCGGGGCGGGGGACCAGCGCGACCTCGAGCTCACGCTGGCCCTCGAGCCCGGCGCCGTCATCGTGCTGACCGTGGCCGCGACCCCCGAGGGGCAGGAGGCCACGGCCCTGCGCTTCACGCGGTCGGCCGCCGGCTCGGACGCACCCGGCGGGACGGTCGAGCTGGACCGGTCGCGGTCCAGCCTGGACACCTCGGTCGACGCGACACCGCGCTCAGGACCCGTGCCCATCGCCGCCGACGGGGTGGTGGAGGTCCGGGTGCTGCTCGACCACTCGGCGTTGGAGGTCTTCGTCAACGGTCGCGCGCTCACGGCCCGGATCTATCCCACGCGAGAGGACGCCACGACGACCTCCGTGGCACTCCTGGCCGGGTCGGCGCAGCTGCTCGGCGCGACGGCGTGGACGATGCGGGACGCCTGGGGTGGGCCGCGGTCGCTCTACCCCTGACGGGCTGCGCGCACCCGGTCGAGGATCGCGGCGGCAACCTCCTCGGGGTGGGTCTCCGGCAGCCAGTGCCCGGCGGCGAGCTCGACGAACCGGTAGTCCGGGCCGACCCACCTGGCAGTGCGCTGCGCGGCCTCGCGACCCAGCGCCGGGTCGTGCGTGCCCCACAGGTAGGTCGTCGGCACGGTGATCGACGTCGGCCTGGTGGGCGCCGGGCGCGGAGTCCTGCGGCGCAGCAGCCCGGACGGCCCGGGGCGCAGGGCGCGGTACCAGGCCAGCCCGCCACTGGCCGCACCCGGCTGGCGGAACCTCGCGACATACCTGCTCACGTGCTGCTCGGGCAGCCCGCTGCGGCGCAGCACCTCGGGCAGGCGACGGCGCAGCACGGCCTCGGGGAGCAGCGGCAGCTGGAAGGCGAGCATGTACCAGCTCTTGCGTGCCTGACCGCCGTGGCGCAGCGCCCAAGCCATCGCGTGGTGGTGCGGCGTGGAGAGGACGGTCAGGGTGTGCAGCCGGTCCGGGTGGCGTTCGGCGAACGCCCATGCCACGGCGCCGCCCCAGTCGTGTCCGACGAGGTGGACCTGGTGGGCGCCGCTGGCGTCCACCAGGGCCAGGACGTCGGCGACGAGCTCGGACATCCGGTAGGCCGCCGCGCCCCGCGGGCGGGCGCGGGGGGAGTAGCCCCGCTGGTCGGGCGCGAGGGCGCGCAGCCCTGTGGCGACCAGGGGCTCGCTCACGTCCCGCCAGGCGGTGCGGTCCTGGGGCCAGCCGTGCAGCAGCACGACCACGTCGCCGCCGGGTGGCCCCGTGTCGGAGACGTCGAAGACCAGGCCGTCCCTGCGCAGGTGTTCCACCCTGCGCAACCTACGCCCCACCCCTGCGGTGCCCGGTGCTCTGGTGGTGAGGGGCCTGGCCGGCTGGCGTGAACCGGCGTGAACCGCCGGTCCCGGCTACGGGACAATGCAGCACGTGACCACGCGAACCGCCCCGTTCGAGCTCGGTGGTCGCCGGGCCTGGGTCGTCTACGGCGCCTCGGTCACGATCTACGTCCTGGCCGTCTTCCACCGCAGCTCGCTGGGCGTCGCCGGGCTGATCGCCACCGAGCGGTTCCAGATCGCGGCGACGCAGCTGTCGGTGTTCACGATGGTCCAGCTGCTCGTCTACGCGGCGATGCAGATCCCGGTCGGCGCACTGCTCGACCGGTTCGGGTCCAAGCGGCTGCTGCTGTCCGGGGTCACCCTGATGACGCTGGCCCAGCTGGGGTTCGCCTTCGCCGACTCGTTCGCAGCCGGGCTCGTGGCGCGGGTGTTCGTCGGGGTCGGCGACGCCATGATCTTCATCCCGCTGCTGCGGATCGTGGCGCTGTGGTTCCGGCCCCTGCGCATCCCCATGGTCACCCAGCTCACCGGCCTGCTCGGTCAGGTGGGCGCGCTCGTCGCAGCCACGCCGCTCGTGCACGCCCTGCACGCGTACGGCTGGACGCCCACCTATGCGACCGCCGGCCTCGTGGGCGTCGTCCTGGGGCTGCTGGTGCTCGTCGTGGTGCGTGACTCACCGAACCCCGACCACGAGCTCGACGACATCAAGGTCCGGGCCGTCGCCCGTGCCCTGCGCGCGGCCTGGCGCACGCCGGGTACCCGTCTGGGGCTGTGGTCGCACTTCTCCGCACAGTTCGGCGCCACCGTCTTCGCGCTGCTGTGGGGCTACCCGTTCCTCGTCGCGGGACAAGGGCTCTCGCCCTCCACCGCCGGGACCCTGCTCATGCTCATGACCCTCACCACCGTCGTCACCAGCCCGATGATCGGGGGCTTCGTGACGAAGTACCCGTTCTCCCGGTCCACCCTGATCCTCGGGATCGTCGCGGCGATCATGACGGTCTGGGCGGTGGTCCTGCTCTGGCCGGGTCGCGCGCCGCTGCCGGTCCTCGTGGTCCTCGTGGTCGTGACGGCGGTCGGTGGCCCCGGCTCCATGGTGGGCTTCGACCTCGCGCGGACCTTCAACCCGCCGACCCGGCTCGGCAGTGCCACCGGGATCGTCAACGTCGGCGGCTTCCTCGCCTCGCTGTCCACCGTGACGCTGATCGGGATCATCCTGGACCGGGTGGCGCCCGGGGGGCCCAGCACGTACGACGTCGACACGTTCCGGATCGCGATGTCGGTGCAGTACCTCGTCTGGGGCCTGGGGGTGTCGCAGATCCTGCGCTACCGGCGGCGGGTGCGCCGCGAGCTCAAGGCCACCGACCCCGCGGCCTACGACGCGCTGCGGGCCGGCGAGTCGCTGCTGCCCTGACCGTCGCGGCCCGCGCCCGGCAGCCGGTATGGGTGGGTTCGGGGGGTAGGCAGAACACGCCGATGGCGGGCCGCACGCGCGTCCTTTCGGCCCCGAGAAGGCCCTTCACCTGCGCAAACGTCGATTTCGTGACCCATTCGTGACCGAAACTGGACACCTGATCGAAGCGACGTCACGACCTGCTGAAAAACAGCGGTGTAACTCCTCGCCCGATGGGGCGCAGCCGCCCCTGCAGCGGTCCGGAGGCGTGTGAGCCGTGTGACTCGAGGGAAGCAAGTGAAGACCAGCCCTAGTCTGCTCCGGTTGTCACCACCCCCCGTTCCGGGCCGCTACCGGCTCCGCCCCCGTACCGCTGCCCCCCCGCGTCCCCCCGTGTCCCCCGTTCGAGAGGCATCCCCCCGTGCCAGGCACCACTGCTGCTGCCCGCCGCGCCGTCCGCGCCGGCTCGGCGCTGTCGCTCGTCGGTCTGTTGACCCTCGCGACCGCCCTGTCGGCCACGGCCGAACCCGTCTACCCCTCCGAGGCGCAGGTCGACGGTGCCAAGGCGGCGGTCGTCGGCACCACCGGTCAGGTCTCCAGCCTCGACGCGCAGTACGTCGCGGCCAGCGCGCAGCTGCGCCAGGTGCAGGAGAGCGCCGCCGCTGCCACCGAAGCGTTCAACGGCGCACGGGTCGCCCTCGACCGGAGCGCCCGCGAGGCTGCCGCCGCCCACAAGCGCGCCGCGGCAGCGCAGGGCATCGCCGACACCGCCAGCCTGGAGGTCCGCCGCTACGCCGCCAGCGTCTACCAGCAGGGCGGAAGCTTCGGTGAGCTCGAGGCCTACCTCGACAGCGACGGTCCGCAGGAGATGATCGACAAGGCCACGGCCCTGGAGGCCGTCGGGGACGCGCGGGCCAGGTCGCTGCAGCGCGCCGACGCGACCACCATCGTCGCCGGCACCATGCGTCGCCAGGCCGTCAACGCACAGGCCGCCCAGGCCAAGGCCGCCCAGGCTGCGCAAGCGGCCCGCGACGCCGCGCAGTCCCGGGCCGACGAGGCCCGGGCCGCCGCGGCCCGGATCCAGCAGCAACAGGCGTCCCTGGTCGCCCGGCTCGCCTCGCTGCGCAAGACCTCGGTCGACCTCGAGCGCCAGCGCCAGGACGGTCTGGCGCAGGCAGCGGTCGCCCGCGTTGCTGCGGCCCAGGCGGCCAAGCAGGCCAGCCTCGCGCAGGAGCGGGCCCGGTCGGCCCAGACCGCGGCTGCCAGGAAGGCAGCCGAGCAGGCCGCCGCCCGCGCTGCCGCCGAAGCCGCTCGCCAGCGCGCCGCCGCCGTGGCCGCCGAGAAGGCCGCCGCCGCGGCCAGGAACGCCAGGCCCAGGCCGCAGGCGCCCCAGCCCACGAAGCCCAAGCCGCCGGCACCCAAGCCTGCCGACCCGGCACCGGCGCCCCCGCCGCCGACCAGCGGCGGGGTGTCGGCCGTCATCGCCTACGCGCGCGCCCAGGTCGGCAAGCCCTACCTGTGGGGCGGGGCCGGGCCGAACTCCTTCGACTGCTCCGGCCTGACCCTGCGGGCCTGGGAGCGGGCCGGCGTCACCCTCTCGCACTACACCGGTGCGCAGTGGGCCGAGACGACGCGGGTCGCCATCAGCGACCTGCAACCCGGCGACCTGGTGTTCTACGGCACCGACGGACCCACCAGCCACCACATGGGCCTGTACATCGGTGACGGCCAGATGATCGAGGCCCCCTACACCGGCGCCAACGTCCGGTACGCCTCGATCTACCGCTCCGACCTGCTGCCGTACGGCGGGCGCCCCTGACCGCGGCACCACCCAGCACGAGCCCCCGTCCGACGTGAGTCGGCCGGGGGCTCGGTGGTTTCAGCGAGAGGGACAGCTCACTCGGTGGGCGGCTTGGCCTCGGACATCGGCTCGGCGTGCACATCGGGCATGCGCCAGCGTGCCGTGGTCATGCCGGCAGCCTTGGCGCGCTCGATGGCCTCACGCACCACGCGCTCGGCATCCTCACGCCCAGCCCAGTGCGCACCCTCGACGGACTTGCCCGGCTCGAGGTCCTTGTAGGTCTCGAAGAAGTGCTGGATCTCGAGGCGGTCGAAGCTGCTGACCTGCTCGAGGTCGACCAGGTGGGCCTGGCGGGGGTCGCCGGCCGGGACGCACAGGATCTTGTCGTCACCGCCGGCCTCGTCACGCATGTGGAACATGCCGATGGGGCGCACGCGCACGAGGCAACCGGGGAAGGTCGGCTCCTCCAGGAGCACCAGGGCGTCGAGCGGGTCGCTGTCCTCGCCCAGGCTGTCCTCGACGTAGCCGTAGTCGGCGGGGTAGCGGGTGGAGGTGAACAGGAGGCGGTCCAGGCGGATGCGTCCGGTCTCGTGGTCGACCTCGTACTTGTTGCGGTGACCCTTGGGGATCTCGATGGTGACGTCGAACTCCACGACGCTGGTCCCTTCCGTTGTTGCGCGCACCTATGACCTAGGCTCGCGGGCAAGTGTTCCGTATGAAGCAGCTCCAGCGCTGAGGGGGTCGAGTGCGTCGCGTCCTCGCCGCGGTGGTGGCGCTGCTCGTGCTCGTCCTCGGGTATGGCGCGCTCGACGTCTACGACGTCGCCCCCGGGATCCTCACCCGGGCCGGCGCCCACCCTCCCACGACTGCGCCCACCTCGGCCACGCCGTCCGCAGCCACGACGCCCACCACGCCCGGGGCGGGCACCGCGACCGGTGGCGCAGGGCAGCCGTCGTCGACGACGGTGCCCACGGTCGACACGGCGGCCCAGCCGCTGCGCCCGGCGTCGGCCGGAGCCCCGATCCCCGACCCCGCCGCGCTCGCCGCCCGGATGAGGTCGGTCGCGGCCGACCCTGCCCTCGGACCCGTGCCCGGCTACCTCGTGCGGGACGCCTTCACCGGGCAGGTGCTGCTGCAGAAGGCACCCGATGTCCCCCGGACCCCGGCCTCGACGCTCAAGCTCCTCACCGCCCTGGCGGTCGGGACCACCCTCGACCCGCACGCGACGCTGCCCACCACGGTCGTCCAGGGCCCTGCGGCAGACAGCATCGTGCTCGTCGCCGGAGGCGACACCATGCTCGGGCGGGGCCGGGGACTGCCCGCGGCGGTCGAGGGGCGCGCCGGGCTCGGCGACCTCGCCGCCCAGGTCGCCACCGCGCTGCAGGCAGCGGGCACGTCGACGGTCACGCTTCGCCTGGACACCAGCTACGCCCGGGGGGCCCGGTGGGCGCCGACCTGGCTGTCGGCCGACGTCGCGGCCGGGTACACCGGCGGGGTCTCCATGCTCGGGCTCGCCGGCCAGCGCGCCATCCCCTTCCGACCGGCCCCGCGCAACCCGGAGGCTGCCACCGCGGCAGCCTTCGTGACGGCCCTGAGGGCCCAGGGCGTCACGGCGAGGCTCACGCCGGAGAAGACCTGGCCCACGCCCACCCCGAAGGGCGCCACCGTGCTCGGCACGGTCCAGTCGGCCCCGATAGGTGACCTGCTCGCCCTCGCCCTCGACGACAGCGACAACGCCCTCACGGAGGGACTGGCCCGACAGGCCGCCGTCAAGGCGGGCGGCGAGGCGACGTTCCCGGCCGCGGTGGCCTTCGTCGAGAAGGCAGTGGCCGCCAAGGGGGTCGACCTGTCGGGTGCAGTCATCAAGGACACCAGCGGACTCTCCTCGGGCCAGCAGGTGTCACCGCAGGTGCTGTCCGACGTGCTGCAGCTCGGGGCTGACGGGTCCGTGCCGGCCATGCAGGAGACCGTCGCGGGGCTGCCCGTCGCGGGGCTGACCGGCACCATGGCCGGCCGGTTCACCACCACGACGACCCGCCCGGCCGCCGGGCTGGCCCGGGCCAAGACCGGCACGCTCACCGGGACGAGCTCGGTGGCCGGCACCGTCATCGACGCCGACGGACGGGTGCTGTCCTACGTCGTGCAGGCCGACCGCATCCCGGCCGGCGTCGGAACGCTCGCCGCCCGGGCGGCGTTGGACCGTTTCGTGGCGGCGCTCGCAACCTGCGGGTGCCGCTGACCTACCGTGAGGGGATGACCGTGCCGCTGCAGTCGACCACCAGCTACGTCGACTGGGAGTTCGCCAAGGCCACCGGCTCCCGACTCGTGCTCGCCGGGCCCACCGTGACCGCCCAGGAGGCTGCCGCCGTCGTGGCGCAGGTGCGAGACGCCGCCCGACGGTCCAAGCAGCCGGTGGCCGAGACCGCCCGCCTGCAGGCGCCCGGCGACGCCCCCGAGGCTGTCGTCGTCGACCGGCCCACCTGGATCGCGCTCAACGCCGACTCGATGTCGGCGCTCATGGACCCGGTCTTCGGTGCGCTCATCGACAAGCAGAAGAAGGCGCCCGGTGAGCTCGCCAAGGCGATCGGCGGTCGCGTCACGGGCGCCGAGACCGGTGCGCTGCTCGCGTTCATGGCCGGCAAGGTGCTCGGGCAGTACGACCTGGCCCCGGGGGGGACCCCGCAGCTGATGCTGGTGGCACCCAACATCGTGCAGGTCGAGCGCGAGCTCGGTGTCGACCCGGCCGACTTCAGGCTCTGGGTCTGCATGCACGAGGAGACCCACCGGGTGCAGTTCACCGCCGTGCCCTGGCTGCGCGACCACCTGGTCGAGCGGGTCCGTTCGCTGGCCACCGACCTCGTGCCCGACCCCGAGTCGCTGCAGGAGACCCTGCAGCGGCTCACCCGGCAGCTGCCCGAGGCCCTCAGGACGGGCGGTGCGGGGATCACCGAGATCATCGCGACACCCGAGCAGCGCGAGCGCCTCGCCGAGGTCACCGCGATCATGTCGCTGCTCGAGGGGCACGCAGACGTCGTCATGGACGAGGTGGGCCCGAAGGTGATCCCCTCCGTCGCCCACATCCGCAGCAGGTTCGACGAGCGACGCAAGGGTGTCGGCGGCTTCGACCGCGTGCTGCGGCGCCTGCTCGGCCTCGAGGCCAAGATGCGGCAGTACCGCGACGGTGCCGTGTTCGTGCGCGAGGTCACCGCGGCGGTGGGCACCGACGGCTTCAACCAGGTGTGGGAGTCGCCGGACACGCTGCCCCGCCCCGCCGAGATCGAGACCCCGTCCGCGTGGGTCGCCCGCGTCCACGGGTGACCGGTCCGGCGTCCCGACCGACCGGGGGACCGTGACCGGCCCCGACCCCGCGACAGCCGCCGTCCGGCTCGCCGTCCGGGCGACCCTCGCGCCGTGTGCTGTCGGCGACCTCGTCCTCGTGGCGTGCAGCGGGGGAGCGGACTCCCTCGCCCTCGCCGCCGCCGTGGCCTTCGAGGCTCCTCGGCTGGCGGTCCGGGCCGGGGCCGTGGTGGTCGACCACGGCCTGGTCGAGGGGTCGGCAGAGGTGGCCCGACGAGCGGGCGAGCAGTGCGACGCCCTCGGGTTGGCGCCGGTGAGCCGGACGACCGTCGACGTCCTCGCAGGGCCGGGCGGGCTCGAAGCGGCAGCGCGGGACGCCCGCTACGGCGCCCTCGACGAGGCCGCCGAGCGCCACGGCGCCTGCCTCGTGCTGCTCGGGCACACCCTCGACGACCAGGCCGAGCAGGTGCTGCTGGGCCTGGCCCGAGGCTCCGGGGCCAGGTCCCTGGCCGGTATGCCGCGAGCCCGGGACCACTTCCGGCGTCCCCTCCTCGGGGTGTCCAGGGAGCAGACCCGGGCTTCCTGCGCCGCGCAGGGGCTGACCTGGTGGGACGACCCGATGAACCAGGACCAGGCCTTCACCCGGGTCCGGGCCCGCCGTGCCCTGGCGGACCTGGAACGCGACCTCGGGCCCGGGGTCGCCGCCGCGCTCGCGCGCTCCGCAGACCAGCTGCGTGAGGACGCCGACCACCTCGACCAGCTCGCCGCAGACGCGCTCACCGCGCTGGGGGAGGGCCCCTGGGCGGTGGGGGACCTCGAGGCGCTGCCCCGCGCCGTACGCACCCGCGTGTGGCGCCGGCTCGCCATCGCGGCCGGTGCGCCCGCGGGTCAGGTGAGCAGGCGGCACACCGAGGCCTGCGACACCCTCCTCACGGGCTGGCACGGGCAGGGACCGGTGAGCCTGCCCGGGCCGTTGCTGGCGACGCGGGCCGGTGGGCGGGTATCCATCGGTCGGCCGCCTCCGGTTGAATAGCCCCGCACCCGATCCCACCCACCGGTGCCCGCGGGCGCCGACCGTCAGACCCACCGAGAGTTGGAGAAGAGCCGTGGACGCTGCCCACATGGGAGCCGATCTGGAGAAGGTCCTCATCACCGAGGAGGAGATCCACGCCCGCCTCGCCGAGCTCGCCAAGGAGGTCTGGGCCGAGTACGAGGGCAAGGACCTGCTGCTCGTCGGGGTCCTCAAGGGGGCCGTCATGGTCATGGCCGACCTCTCCCGGGCCCTGCCGGGCACCGCCCCCGTCGACTGGATGGCGGTCTCGTCCTACGGTTCGGGCACCAAGTCCTCCGGGGTGGTGCGGATCCTCAAGGACCTGGACACCGACATCACCGGCAAGCACGTCCTGATCGTCGAGGACATCGTCGACTCCGGCCTGACGCTGTCGTGGATCAAGTCCAACCTGGAGTCCCGCTCCCCGGCCTCGGTCGAGATCTGCACCCTGCTGCGCAAGCCGGAGGCGGCGAAGGTCGAGATCGACGTGAGGTGGGTCGGTTTCGACATCGCGAACGAGTTCGTCGTCGGCTACGGCCTCGACTACGCGGAGCAGTACCGCAACCTGCGCGTCGTCGGCACCCTGGCTCCGCACGTCTACGCCTAGGGCGCGGGCACGCCGTCCGGGCCCCGGCACACCAGGGCGCGCCCGGGGCCGTCGGAACACCCGGCCCACCCGGGTCGTTGTCCAGCACGAACCACGCCAGCACCTCCGTAGTACCGTCGTGGTAGAGCCGTACCCAGTTCCGGGTCGTGGCACAACAGCGTGATCGAGCAGGAGGCACGGGGCGGCCAGCCCCGCTACACACATGGATTTCAAGCGCATCCTTCGGGCCCCGTTGTTCTGGGTCGTCGCCGTCATCGCGATCACGCTGATGGTCTTCTCCTTCAACGACGCCGGTGGCTACACCCGCATCGACACCTCCGCTGCCCAGCAGCTCATCAGGGAGAAGAAGGCCGAGAAGGTCACGGTCACCAACAACGAGGTCGTCGACATCGACCTCAAGAGTGGCCAGTCCTACTCCGACGGCAAGAACGTCAAGGGTGCGACCAAGGTCCGCACCGAGTACGTCGAGGCGGCCGGCCCCAGCTTCATCAAGCTCCTCGAGGACAACCCGCCGGCGGGTGGTGTCAACCAGGTGATCAAGGGCACCAACCCCTTCGTCGCCATCCTCGGCTCGCTGCTGCCGATCATCATCCTGATCGGGCTCTTCTGGTTCCTGATGACCCAGATGCAGGGCGGCGGCTCGCGCGTCATGCAGTTCGGCAAGTCCAAGGCCAAGCTCGCGACCAAGGACACCCCGAAGGTCACCTTCGCGGACGTGGCCGGCGCGGACGAGGCCGTCGAGGAGCTCCACGAGATCAAGGAGTTCCTGGCCGAGCCGTCCAAGTTCCTCGCGGTCGGCGCCAAGATCCCCAAGGGCGTCCTGCTCTACGGCCCTCCCGGCACCGGAAAGACGCTGCTCGCGCGGGCGGTCGCCGGTGAGGCCGGCGTCCCGTTCTACTCGATCTCCGGTTCGGACTTCGTCGAGATGTTCGTCGGTGTCGGTGCCTCGCGCGTCCGTGACCTGTTCGAGCAGGCCAAGACCAACGCCCCGGCCATCGTGTTCGTCGACGAGATCGACGCCGTCGGCCGTCACCGCGGTGCCGGCCTCGGCGGTGGGCACGACGAGCGCGAGCAGACGCTCAACCAGCTGCTGGTCGAGATGGACGGGTTCGACGTCAAGACCAACGTCATCCTCATCGCGGCGACCAACCGACCCGACATCCTCGACCCGGCCCTGCTCCGCCCCGGCCGGTTCGACCGTCAGATCGCGGTCGAGGCTCCCGACATGATCGGTCGCCACCGCATCCTGGAGGTGCACTCCCAGGGCAAGCCGATGGCCACCGGGGTCGACCTGCTCGCCGTCGCTCGCCGTACGCCCGGCTTCACCGGTGCCGACCTCGCGAACGTGCTCAACGAGGCTGCCCTGCTCACCGCGCGCAGCGACGGCAAGCTCATCGACGACGCCGCCCTCGACGAGGCCATCGACCGCGTCATCGCGGGCCCGCAGAAGCGCACCCGGATCATGTCCGCCAAGGAGCGCAAGATCACGGCCTACCACGAGGGTGGCCACGCCCTGGTCGCCGCGGCCATGAACCACCTCGACCCGGTGACCAAGGTGACGATCCTGCCCCGCGGTCGCGCGCTCGGCTACACGATGGTCATGCCGACCGACGACAAGTACTCCACGACCCGCAACGAGATCCTCGACCAGCTGTCCTACGCCATGGGCGGCCGGGTCGCGGAGGAGATCGTCTTCCACGACCCCACCACGGGTGCCTCCAACGACATCGAGAAGGCCACCGGCATGGCCCGCAAGATGGTCACCGAGTACGGCATGAGCGAGCGCATCGGCGCGATCAAGCTGGGCCAGAGCCAGGGTGAGGTCTTCCTCGGCCGCGACATGGGCCACCAGCGCGACTACTCCGAGGAGATCGCCGGGATCGTCGACACCGAGGTGCGCAAGCTCATCGACGCCGCGCACGACGAGGCCTGGCACGTCATCAACGACAACCGCGACATCCTCGACAAGCTCGTCCTCGACCTGCTCGAGCACGAGACGCTCAACGCCAAGGAGCTCGCGGCGATCTTCGCGCCGATCCGCAAGCGGCCCGTTCGCCCGACCTGGCTGTCGAGCGAGACCCGCTTCCTGTCCGACCAGCCGCCGGTGCTCACCCCG
>CAVRMT010000048.1:0-9318 GCA_963722015.1 uncultured Actinomycetota bacterium
CACTGGGCCCCGCTCTACGTCAGCCTCGGCGCAGCCTACGAGTCCGGGTCGCTGGAGAACCAGAGCGTCGTCGACGGGTTCTGGTTCGGCCTGAGCAAGCGGTCCTGGCAGTTCGCCTGACCGCGTCCCCTCCTGCTTTGGGGGCAAGGCCGTGAGCAATGGGTCACGTTGTTGCCCCCAACGCTCGTCGCGTGTGTTCACAGGTAGGGAGTCGCGCGCCCACTGTCCACAGGCGTGACGGCCGACCCCCGCGGGATCGGCATCGCTCCCCCACCCTGACGTGATGACGCAGAGAGGACAGGATCGCCGACGGATCGCCCTCTCGCTCGCCGAGGATCACGGCGGGGTGGTCTCGCGCGCCGAGCTCACGGCTGCCGGGATCGACCGCTGGGCGCTGGCGGGGGAGGTGAGGGCGGGGAGGTGGCGGCTGCACGGGCGCCGCACCGTCGGCGTGCACACAGGGCTGCTGTCACTCGAGGCGCAACGCTGGCGAGCACTCTGGGAGATCGGTCGCGGTGCCGTGCTCGCCGGCGTCTCGGCACTGGAGTCCGCAGGGCTCACCGGCTTCGACGAGGAGGTGATTCACGTATCGGTGGATCACCGTTCCCACGGGAGCCAGCCCGTCCCCGGGGTCCGCGTACACCAGGTGAGGCAGACCCGGGAGACCGACACCGCCAGCGTCGGCACCCCCCGCGTCCGGCCTGCTGTCGCGACGGTCCGAGCCGCTCAGTGGGCTCGGACCGACCGTCAGGCAGCCCTCATCGTCTGCATGGCTGTCCAGCAGCGGCTCGTTCTGGCGCGCGACCTCTGTCCTGTCAGTTCGCCCGGCGCCCACTACGGCCGGACCTCCTTCGTCCGGCAGCTGGTGCGGGACGTCACCGATGGGGCCCAATCCCTCGGCGAGCTGGACTTCGCTCACCTGTGTCGGGTCCACCACCTCCCCGAGCCCGATCGGCAGGTCGTTCGCGACGGGCCTCGGGGTCGGGTCTACCTCGACGTCCGTTGGCGCCGGTGCTCACTGGTCGTCGAGGTGGATGGCGCCCAGCACCGACTGGGGTTAGCCGTCAGCGCAGACAACCTGCGACGCAACGACCTGGCCATCAGTGGTGAGACCGTCCTGACCATCGACCTCGTCGGGCTGCGCCTGCAGACGCAGGAGTTCATGCGTCAGGTGGTGACGGCATACAGGGCTCTCACCGGTGGTTTGGGGGCGATCGGGTGAGCAATCGCTCACCGGGCAGCCCCCAAGCCGGTGAGGTGGGGCAGATTGGTAGGGCGCCGGGCTTGCAACCGAGGGCGGCTCGCGCATCAATGGACTGATGGAACGCACCCTGCCCCCTCGCGCCGGCCGGCTCAGGTCACCGGCAGCTCTCGTGACGGCCCTCGTGGCCGTGCTCGGACTCCTCGTCGCTGCGGCAGCACCCGCCGCAGCAGCACCCGCTGCGGCCGCTCCCGCCGCTGCCAGGACGTCCCTCGTCCCCCTCCCCGACGGGCTTCGCCCGGAGGGCATCACGGCAGGCCGTGGGGACACCTACTACGTGGGTTCGCTCGCCGACGGCCGCATCGTCACCGGCGACCTCAGCCGCGCCACCAGCCGGGTCCTGCTCCCCGGCGCGAACGGGCGCCAGATCCGCGGCCTCGACTGGGACCCGCGCACCGGGCTGGTCTGGGCCGCCGGCAACGTCGGCACCGAGGCGCACGTGTGGGCGGTCAACGGCCGTAACGGCCGCGTCGTCTCCGACACCGTGGTCCCCGGCGGCATCTTCCTCAACGACCTCGTGGTCACCCGTCGCGCCGTATGGGTCACCGACTCCCGGGTCGACCGCCTGACGATCATCCCCCTCAGCCGGGGCGGACGGCCGCACGGCCCGGCACCTGCCTTCCTCCCCCTGCGTGGAGACTGGCCGGCCGGTGACGGCACGGCCATCAACGCCAACGGGATCCGGCAGCTCCCCGATGGTTCGGCGGTCCTCAACAACAGCCGGGTCGGTGGACTGTGGCAGGTCGACCCGCGCACGGGTCGGGCCTCCGCGATCCCCGTCCGGGGTGGACCGGCCATGACCGGGGGCGACGGCCTGGAGCTGTCGGGCCGGACGCTGTACAACGTCCGTGGCACCGGACAGGCCGAGGTGTCGGTGGTGAAGCTGCACCGTCAGCGGCACGGCTGGACGGCCCGCTGGCAACGCGCCCTGACCGACTCGACGCTGGACGTCCCCACCACGGCGGTCCTGGTCGGTCGGACCTTGTGGACGGTCAACGCCCGCTTCGGTGTCGCGAGCCCGGACACCGCTGCGTACTGGGTCACTCCCCTGCGGACGCGCACGCACTGACATGTCCCCCGTGGGATGCCGGGGGCGGGGAATGTCCCGCCCCCGGCATCCCGAGCGTGCCCTAGCTGGCGCCCGCGCTCGCGGGTGCCAGCTCCGGCGCAGGGGCCTCGCCCGAGTCGATGTCCACGGCGGCCCCGCTGAACTGAGCGGCATACAGCTCTGCGTAGGCGCCACCGCGGTCGAGCAGGTGCGCGTGCGAACCCTGCTCGACGATCCGGCCGTCGCGCATGACGAGGATGACGTCTGCGTCGCGGATCGTCGAGAGCCGGTGGGCGATGACGAAGCTCGTGCGGTCGCGGCGTAGCGCGGACATCGCCTGCTGGACGAGGAGCTCGGTACGGGTGTCGACCGAGCTCGTCGCCTCGTCCAGGATCAGCAGGGCGGGGTCGGACAGGAACGCGCGGGCGATCGTCAGCAGCTGCTTCTCTCCGGCGCTGATGTTGCCGCCCTCGGCGTCGAGCACCGTGTCGTACCCGTCGGGCAGCGAGTGCACGAATCGGTCGACGTAGGTGGCCCTGGCCGCGGCGAGCACCTCGTCCTCCGAGGCGTCGGGCTTGCCGTAGGCGATGTTGTCCCGGATCGTCCCGCCGAACAGCCAGGTGTCCTGCAGCACCATCCCGATCTCGCTGCGCAGGTTGTGTCGTGTCAGGGCCGTGACATCCACGCCGTCGAGGGTGATGCGCCCGGCGTCGAGCTCGTAGAACCGCATGACGAGGTTCACCAGGGTGGTCTTGCCCGCACCGGTGGGACCCACGATGGCGACCGTCTGCCCGGGCTCCACCACGAGGTCGAGGTGCTCGATGAGCGGGGTCGACGGGTCGTAGGAGAACGACACGTCCTCGAACTCCACCCGCCCCCGGGGATCGTCCAGGGTCGTCGCGGTCGTGGGGTCGGGTCGCTGCTCGGTCGCGTCCAGCACCTCGAACACGCGCTCGGCCGAGGCCACCCCGGACTGCAGCAGGTTGGCCATCGAGGCGACCTGCGTCAGCGGCTGGGTGAACTGGCGCGAGTACTGGATGAATGCCTGGACGTCGCCCAGGGTCATCGACCCGCTGGCGACCCGCAGACCGCCGACCACGGCGATGATCACGTAGTTGAGGTTCCCGATGAACATCATCGTCGGCATGATGATGCCGCTGACGAACTGCGCCCCGAACCCGGCTGCGTACAGGTCGTCGTTCTTGGCCTTGAAGGTCGCCCGCACCTCGTCCTGGCGACCGAAGACCTTGACGAGCTCGTGGCCGGTGAAGGTCTCCTCGACGACCGAGTTGAGCTCGCCCGTGCTCTTCCACTGCTGGACGAAGTGCTTCTGCGAGCGCTTGCCGATCGCGGCCGTGACGACCATCGAGACCGGGATGGTGAAGAGCGCGATCAGGGCCAGCATCGGCGAGATGTAGAGCATCATCGCGATCATCGCCGCGACCGTGAGCAGTGAGGTGAGCAGCTGGCTGAGGGTCTGCTGCAGGCTCTGCGCGACGTTGTCGATGTCGTTGGTGACGCGGCTGAGCAGCTCACCGCGCGGCTGGCCGTCGAAGTACTGCAACGGCAGCCGGTTGAGCTTGTCCTCGACGTCTCGGCGCAGCCCGAAGATGGTGCGGTTCACGGCACCGGTCAGCAGCCAGCCCTGCCCCCACGAGAGCAGGCTCGCCACGGCGTAGATACCGAGCACCAGCAGGAGCACGTCGCCGACGGCGCCGAAGTCGATCCCCCGGCCGGGCACGAGGAAGGGCATCCCCGACACGAGGTCGGCCACCGAGTCCTCGCCGCGCGCCCGCAGCTGGGCGACGAGCTGGGCCTTGTCCGGCCCTGCGGGGAACCGGGCACCGACGACTCCAGCGAAGATGTGGTCGGTCGCCCGGCCGAGGATCTTGGGTCCCACCGCGGACAGGGCCACGCTGGCGACGGCCAGGGCCAGCACGGCATACAGGGGGGTCCGTTCGGGCCGCAGCAGGCCGAGCAGTCGCTTCGCGGACGGCACGAAGTTCTGCGACTTCTCCGCCGGCACACCAGCGCCCATCATCGGCCCGTGCCGCTGGCCGGCCCGCGCACCAGGACCGCGCCGGGCCTCGGCCGCCTTCTCCTCGGCGGTCTTCACACCCTCGCTCATGCCGCCTCCTGCGCGCTCTGCTGGGACTGCACGATCTCGACGTACGTCGGGCACGTGGCGAGCAGCTCGTCGTGGGTCCCCGCCCCGACGACGAGCCCGTCGTCGAGGACGACGATGTGGTCGGCGTCGACGATGGTCGACACCCGTTGGGCCACGACCACGACCGCCGTATGCCGCGTGACCGGCTTGAGCGCCGAGCGCAGCCGGGCGTCGGTGGACAGGTCGAGGGCCGAGAAGCTGTCGTCGAAGAGGAAGACCTCGGGCTTGGCGACCAGGGCCCGCGCGATGGCCAGGCGCTGGCGCTGGCCGCCCGAGACGTTGGTGCCGCCCTGGACGACCGGTGACTGCAGCCCCTTGGGCATGGCCCGCACGAAGTCCGCTGCCTGCGCGATCCGCAGCGCCTCCCACAGCTCGTCGTCGGTGGCATCCGCGTCGCCGTACCGCAGGTTGCTCGCGACGGTCCCGGTGAACAGGTAGGGCTTCTGCGGGACCAGGCCGATGCGTCCCCAGACGTCCTCGAGGGCTGCGGCCCGCACATCGACCCCACCGATGAGGACCTGCCCTGCGGTGACGTCGTACAGCCGGGGGATGAGGGAGAGCAGGGTCGACTTGCCGGCGCCCGGTGCTGCCGATGATGGCGGTCGTCCGGCCGGGCTGCGCGACGAGCGAAACTCCCTGCAGGACAGGGACGTCGGCCCCGGGGTAGGCGAAGGTCACGTCGCGCAGCTCGATGCCGGCCCGGTCGCGCGGGATGGCGACGGGCTGGGTCGGG
Source organism: uncultured Actinomycetota bacterium (assembly GCA_963722015.1). Lineage (GTDB taxonomy): Bacteria > Actinomycetota > Actinomycetes > Actinomycetales > Dermatophilaceae > Pedococcus. Next base: position 5,210 of record CAVRMT010000048.1, read on the forward strand.
GGCACCACGGTCGAGGCGGTGTCCAGGACCTCGGCGATGCGCCCGGCCGACACGGTCGCCCGGGGGATCATCATCGACATGAACGTCGCCATCATCACCGACATGAGGATCTGCATGAGGTAGGCCATGAAGGCCGTCAGCGCGCCGATCTGCATCTGCCCGTCGGCCACCCGGTGGGCTCCGAACCACAGCACCGCCACCGTCGAGGCGTTGAAGATCAGCATGACGATGGGGAAGACCAGCGCCATGAGCCGGCCGACCGCCAGGGCGGTGCCGGTGTACTGGGTGTTGGCCTCGGCGAACCGGGCTCGCTCGTGGTCCTCGCGCACGAACGCGCGCACCACGCGGATACCGGTGATCTGCTCGCGCAGCACGCGGTTCACCCAGTCGACGGACTCCTGCATGATCCGGAACTGCGGGATCATCCTGCGGATCACCAGCGCGACGGACAGCGCGAGCAGGGGGACGGCCACGCCGACCAGCCAGGAGAGCCCGACGTCCTCGCGCAGCGCCATGACGACGCCACCGACCATCATGATCGGGGCGGAGACCATCATCGCGGCCCCCATGAAGACGACCTGCTGCACCTGCGTGACGTCATTGGTGGTGCGCGAGATCAGCGTCGGCGCCCCGAAGCGCGAGACCTCCTGGGCGGAGAAATCGCCGACCCGGGCGAAGACGTCGGCGCGCAGGTCGTGACCGAGGCCGGCGGCCGTCCGCGCACCGAGGTAGGTGGCCCAGACCGTGGCGGCGATCTGGACGAGCGACACGGCGAGCATCCACCCGCCGGTGCGCAGGATGTAGCCGGTGTCCCCCACCGCCACGCCCTGGTCGATGATCCGGCCGTTGAGACTGGGCAGGTACAGCGAGGCGATGGTGCCGACGAGCTGCAGCCCCACGAGCACGGCGACCGGCCGTCGGTATGGCCGCAGGTAGTCACGGATGACCCGGATGAGCACTACTTCTCCCCTCCCTCGGAAGGTCGGGCCAGCGCGCCCTCGAGGATCACGTCGACGAGCTCCTGTGCCGAGGCCCCCTGGTGGTTCAGCATCGGGTGCACGCTCGACAGGGTCATCATCCGCAGGTAGTTGACGACCTCGAGCGCAGGCAGCCGCAGCTGGTCGGCGTCGCCGCCGATGAGGTCGGCGAACGCGGCATCGATCGCCGCGTTCGCCTGCTCGCGCCGGGCATCCTCGCCCTGGTGGGGCCGGTGCACCTGGTGTCCTGTCGCCTGGAGGACCGACATCAGCGAGAAGATGCCGAGCAGGTAGTCCTGCATCGTCGAGACGGCGGTGGCCAACCGCTCGCGCAGCGGGAGCGAGCGGTCGATCTCGAGCAGCTGCGCGAGCAGGACCTCGGTCCGGAACGCGTCGTGGACGCAGGCGCTGACGAGCTCGTCCTTGGACTCGAAGACCCTGAAGATGGTCCCCTCGGCGACCCCGGCCGCCTTGGCGATCTCCTTGGTGCTCACGGCCCGCCCCCTGTCCCGCAGCAGCGGCACCGTCGACGCGATGATCGCGGCACGGCGCTCGTCGGGGGCCATGGCCGGGGCGCGAGGGGTCACCTCATCAGCCTAAGTGAGTGAGCACTCACTCACAACAGTGTCCCGTGACCTGCGTCGTTGCCCCCGGCCCGGGTCGCGGGAACGGTCCCACTCACTGGAGACCCCCGCACCCGAGCCGGTGGCGACCCGTCTCGTTGTCGACGGCAGCCGGCCCACGGGCCGCTCCTCAGGTCAGGAGGCCGTCGGCGACCAGCTCGTGCAGCAGCGTGACCAGGGCAGGTCGCAGGGTGTCCTCGTCGACCTCGAGCAGCTGGGCGATGGCCGAGATCGCCGCGCCTGCCGGCAACGTCCCGTCGCAGACGCTGAGCAGCGCCGCCCCGGCCGTGTCGAGCCGCACGGTCCGCCGCAGGCCCCCGCCCTGGCGCAACAGGATGACGGTGGGGTCGGGGTCGCCGGGCCGGGAGTGCCGCTCCTCGGTGACGTCGGGCGCGACGGTCCAGGCGACGCCGAGCAGGTCGTCGTCGGTGTGCTCGGCCAGCCACGTGCGCGCGCGGATGCCGGCCAGGACGTGGGGGCCCATCGGGGACGAGACCGGACCGCCGACCTCGTCGAGGTGCACGAACGGCTCGCGCTCGCCGAGCGGGCGCTGGACCGTCACCACGCCGAACCCCACCGCGGTCACGCCGCGCGAGGCGAAGTCGTCGAGCCACGCGGCATACATCGTCGAGAACTCGACCGTCGCGCTGTGGTGACCGCCGTCGCGTGCCCAGGTCTCGGCATACTCCGCGGGGTCCTGGACGTCGCGCTGGACGATCCACGCGTCGAGCCCGGTGCCCGCCACCCAGCCGCGCACCCGGTCGCGCCAGTCGGCGTCGCCGACGACCTCCCAGTTGCCGAGGAACTGCGCGATGCCGCCGGGGACGAGGTGGTCGCCGATCGAGCGCACGAGGTCGGCCACGATCGCGTCCCCGGCGGCGCCGCCGTCGCGGTACTCGAACAGGGGCACGTCCGGGGTGCGTGGGGTGATCACGAAGGGCGGGTTGCTGACGATGAGCTCGAACTGCTGCCCCGCGACGGGTCCGAGCATCGACCCGCCGACCACGTCCCAGCTGGCGCCGTTGAGGGAGGCGTTGAACCGGGCGTAGGCCAGTGCCCGCTCGGACAGGTCGGTCGCAGTGATGTGCGCGGTGTGGGAACCGAGGTGCAGCGCCTGCACCCCGCACCCGGTGCCGATGTCCAGGGCCCGCCCCACGACGGGACGAGGGGTCCACGACGCCAGGGTCGTGGAGGCGCCACCGATGCCGAGCACGTGGTCCTCGTGCAGCGGCTCGCGGGTCGCGATCTCGGCGAGGTCGGAGGCCACCCACCAGGCGTGGTCCTCCTCGCCGTACGGCCTCAGGTCGCAGGTGGCGACGACACCGGGGCCCTGTTCGCGCACCATGCCCAACGCCTGGGCGCCCTGCAGCCCCAGGGTCGGCAGCGCCGCGGCGACGTCCTCCGCGTCGACCGCGTCGCCGAGCCCGAACAGGCGCACGAGCGTCGCGAGCGGGGTGCCCGCGTCGGCGGTCACCCGCTGCGCGGGCAGCACCTGCTCCCGCGCGAGGGCGGCCACCGCGAGGGGCCCGAGCAGCTCCCCCACGCCCTCGACGGTGTATGCCGCCGCAACGAGGTCGGCGCGCAGGGCACCGATCAGCGCGGGGTCCGTGGCGGTGGGCGGCGGGGTCGATCCCATGTCAGCCGTCGAGCAGGCCGCCGAGGTTCAAGCCTCCTCCGCCGCCCCCACCCTGGGCTGCGACGGGGGTCCACTCGCTGGGCTGGACGATGACGAAGCCCGGACCGTGGAAGGCGTACTGGAAGGCCTCGCCGGAGCCGCCACGCAGCATCGAGCGGACGTTCATGCTCGAGACCATCTGCGGGACGAGGTTGGCCGACCACCCGACACAGGCCTGGACGTCGACGTAGGTCGGCTGGGTGCCGCAGTCGAGGATGACCGGCTGCCCCACCGTGTGGATCGCCGCGGTGCCGGTGCCGCGCAGCGTGGTGTTGAACAGCCCACCGCTGAGCATCCCGGCGCCCTGGACGCGCTTGATGTCCCACTCGATGCTCGAGTCGAAGGCGAGCAGGTTGCGGGCGTTGAGGCTGATGGCGTCACCGGTCAGCTCCACGAGGAAGACGAAGCCCGCCTCGGACGCGAAGAACACGTCGCCCTCACCGGAGACCCGCATCAGCGAGACGTCCTCACCGGTGACGACCTTCTTGAACAGCTTGCCGACGCTGCCGGCCTTCTCGTGGTCGAACCGGATGTTGCCCTGGTAGGACACCATCGCGCCCTTGACCGCCAGCACGTCACCACCGAGGTGGACTCGCAGCATCTGGGGGTTCTGGAGGGCGAAGCGCTGGTCCGCCTGGACCTCGAGGTTCGCCTGCTCGAAAAGTGGACTCTGCATGCAGACAGCGTATGCCGCGGGCGGGCCCTGCAGTCGGCTGCGCCCAAGCACCACGGCCGGCCCCCCGAAGGGGACCGGCCGTGGTCTGGTGCCTGAGGGCTAGCGGTTCGCCGGCTCCTCGATGTGGCCGGTCGCGTCGTCGACCGCCGCACCCGGGG
>CAVRMT010000049.1:0-23357 GCA_963722015.1 uncultured Actinomycetota bacterium
GAGCGGCTTGACCTCGTCCTGGTTGACCTGGCCGGTCGACCTGGGGACCGCGGGGTCGCGCGGCTTGGGCTGCTCCTTGGTGGTGGCGTCCTTGGTGGTGGCGTCCTTCGCGGTGGCGTCCTTGGCGACGGCTGCCTCCTTGTCCTCGGGCTTGTCGGCCACGGCCGGGTCGGTGCGCGCGTCGGACTTGTCGGTGCTCGTCGACTGGGCCTTGCCGGAGTCGGTGGCGGTGGGGTTCTTCGGGGCGGGGGCCTTCGCGGGGGCCTTCGCGGCGGGCGGGCCGCTCGGGGCGGTCCCCGACTTCGCGGTGGCCTGCTCGGCAGGCTTCTCGGCAGGCTTGGCTGCGGGCTTGGCGGTGCCGTTCGCGGCGGTGCCGTTCGTCGCGCCGTCCGAGGGCGTGTAGTCCTCGAAGAACGACCACCACGCCTTGTCGACGGAGTTCTTGTCTTCCTGGTACTGCTCATAGAGTTCGTCCACGAGCCACTCGTTCGGCCCGAAGGCCGCCATGGGGTCGCTGGTCGGGGACTGGTCGGGCACGGCGGATACGCCTCTTTCGTAGCGTCGACAATGACGGGCAATGAGTGCACCCAGCCTAGCCCCGTCTGCGTGCTCAGGGGCAGCCGGGTGAGCCGGATCTGGACGCGACGTGGACCGTTCGGCCCACCTCCCCGGGACCTGCGGGTATGCCGCGGGGCCGGCTCCCTGACGGAAAACCGGCCCCTTGCGTGCTGGCGAGTGCTGGGAAGCCGCGCGTCAGCTGATGTCGCTGCGGATGGTCCGCCACGAGCCGAAGCCGGCGAGCACCGCTGCATACCCGGCGAGGATCAGGGCCCCGCCCCACCACGCGAGCGGCTGCGCGGCGTTCTCCCCGCCCTGGGAGACCCCGTTGACCATGGCGCTCGTCGCGGCGGAGGGCAGGTACGGGACGATGTTGTCGCGCCCGAACTCCCAGAAGCTCAACCCGAAGCCGGCCAGCGGCTCCACGATCCAGGCGACGCCGACGGCGATGAGCAGGGCGGCCACCTGGTTGGGGATGAGGATGCCGGCCCCCAGGCCGATCAGGGCCCACAGGCCGAGCACCAGCAGGCTCAGGGCCAGGGTGCGGAACACCCCCGAGGTCGGGAACGCCTCGAAGCCCTTGGCGCTGAGGATCAGGCCGCCCGCGATGACCGACCCGACGAGCGAGACGATCCCGTACAGGGCACCGATCCCGAGCAGGGCGATGACCTTGGCACCCATGACGCGTCCCCGACGGGGGACGCCGAGGAACGTGCTCGTGATCGTCTTGTGGCGGTACTCCGACCCGATCTGCATCACGCCGATGGTCAGCGTGAGCAGGTAGCCGATGCTCAGGCCGCTCGTGTAGACGCTGTTGGCGATCTGCTCGGCGGTGCCCGTGGGGGCCCCTTCGCCGGCGCCGTCGGCGAACGAGTCGCTGGTGTAGAGGAAGCCGAAGGCGACCGCGAGGCCCGCCCCGGCGACGAACATGGCGATGGCCATGCCCCACCACATCCGGGTCGTGAAGAACTTGCGCAGCTCGGCGCGCACGGCGGCGGTCACTGGTCCACCCCTTCCTGTCCGGCGACGGCATCCTGGTCCTGGGGGGTGCCGCCTCCCAGGTTGCGGTTGGTGCCCTCGGTGAGCTGGAAGAACAGGTCCTCCAGGTCGGTCGTGGCCACGCGCAGCTCGTAGATGGGCAGCCCGGCGCGCAGGGCCACGTCGCCGACCAGGCGCAGGTCGGTGGTGTCGACGAGCAGGCTGCCGTCGGGCTGGGTCTCGCTCGTCGCGTCCGCGACCCGCAGGGCACCGGCGAGCGCGTCCGCGTCGGTGGTGCGCACGACCGCCCCGCCGTTGCCGTGCAGGTCGGCCATGGTGCCCTGCTTGACCAGCCGGCCGTTGGAGATGATGACGACGTCGTCGACGGTCTGCTCCACCTCCTGGAGCATGTGGCTGGAGATCAGGACGGTCTTGCCCTGGCTGGACAGGTGGCGCAGGAAGCCCCGCAGCCAGCGGATGCCCTCGGGATCCAGGCCGTTGGCCGGTTCGTCGAGGATGAGCACCTGCGGGTCGCCGAGCATGGCCGCGGCGAGACCCAGGCGCTGGCGCATACCCATGGAGTAGCCACCCGCACGCTTGCGCGCCGCGGCCGGGATGCCCACGAGCTCCAGCATCTCGTCGACCCGGGCGCCGCCGACCCCCATCGTGTCGCCCAGGACTCGCAGGTGGTCCCGGCCGGAGCGGCCGGGGTGGAAGTTGGTCGCCTCGAGCGCCGAGCCCACCGTGGACATCGGTGTCGGGATGTCCCGGTACACCTGTCCGCCGATGGTGCCCGAGCCGCTGGTGGGCGCGATGAGGCCGAGCAGCATCCGCAGCGTGGTGGTCTTGCCCGCACCGTTCGGGCCGAGGAAGCCGGTGATCCGGCCGGGCTCGACGGTGAAGGACAGGTTGTCCACGGCGGTGAAGCTGCCGAAGCGCTTGGTGAGGTCACGGACCTCGATGCGGGCGCCCTCCCGAGGCGTCGTGGGTGGTCTGGCCGTCGCGGTCGTCGTCATCGTTCCCCCGGTTGCGTGGTCATGGACCCCATCCTCCCAACCGACGTGGGGCCGGGGGCAAAGGGGTTTGCTCCTCGGCGCGTCGCCCGAATCGGCGCCAGGGCCCGCCGACCCTAGGATGGCCGCACTATGACCGAATGGTTACTGGTCCTCGCGGGCGTGGGACTGACGATCGGGACCGCCCTCTTCGTGGCGACCGAGTTCTCCCTCGTCGCACTCGACCGAACGACAGTCCAGAAGGCCATCGACAGCGGTGACACCGGCGCCGAGTCCGTGCTCGCCTCGCTGCGCCGGCTGTCCACCCAGCTGTCGGCGGCCCAGGTGGGCATCACCCTGACGACCCTGGTGCTGGGGTTCATCGCCACGCCGTCCCTCGGACGGCTGCTGGAGACGCCGCTGGGTGCGGCCGGCCTCTCGGGCGGCACGCGGAGCTCGGTGGCCGCGACCCTGGCCCTGGTCATCGCGACCCTGTTCTCGATGGTGTTCGGCGAGCTGCTGCCGCAGTTCCTCGGCATCTCGGCCCCGTTGGCCACGGCCAAGGTGGTGGCGGGGCCGGTGCGGGTCTTCGCGCTCGTGTCGCGCCCGCTCATCGTCGTGCTCAACGGCTCGGCCAACCTCTTCCTGCGTGCGTTCGGGATCACGCCCCAGGAAGAGCTCTCGGGCGCGCGGACCCCGCAGGAGCTGACCTCCCTGGTCCGCCGATCCGCCGAGGCCGGCACCCTGGGCCACGGCACGGCCCGCCTGGTCACGCGGTCGCTGGGCTTCGGCGAGCAGACGGCTGCCGACGTGATGAGCCCGCGGGCCCGGTCCTCGGCCATCGAGCGCACCGCCACCGCCGACGACGTCGTGCGGCTGGCCCGACGCACGGGTCACTCGCGGTTCCCCGTGATGGGCGACGACTGGGACGACATCGACGGCGTCGTCCACGTCAAGCGCGCCATCGCGGTGCCGCACGAACGCCGCCCGGACGTACCCGTGTCGGCCCTGATGGTCCCGCCCCTGCTCGTGCCCGAGACGATCCGGCTCGACCCGCTGCTGCTCATGCTGCGGGAGCGCGGGCTGCAGCTGGCCATCGTCGTCGACGAGTACGGCGGCACGGCCGGCATCGTCACCCTCGAGGACGTCGTCGAGGAGATCGTCGGCGAGGTCTCCGACGAGCACGACGTGTTCCGCACCACCGGGCGAGAGCTCACCGACGGCTCGTGGACGGTGCCCGGGCTCTGGCGGCCCGACGAGGTGCGGGACCGGCTCGGCGCCGAGGTGCCGGACGGCCCGGCCTACGAGACCACCGGCGGGTTCGTCATGGGGGAGCTCGGTCGCATCCCCGTCGTGGGCGACCGGGTGGAGATCCCCGGCTGGGAGATCACGGTGCTGGCCATGGACGGTATGCGTGCCGACCGGTTGCGGTTCCGCGCCGACGACCCCGAGGCGGTCGTCGACGGAGCCGAAGGTGCGGTCGTCGCAGCAGTGCCGAAGGGTGCCCCGCTCACGATCGCCGACGGCACCGGTCCCCGGCGGGACGCCGTACCTGCCGCAGGTCGCCCCGCCGGCGGCGGCTCCACGCCCGACCGGGGTGAGCCCGCCGACCCGGCGGCCGCGCGCCGTACCGGGGGGTCCCGGTGAGCGCCGGCGCCGTCTGGGTGACGGTCCTGCTGCTCCTGCTCAACGCCTTCTTCGTGGGAGCCGAGTTCGCGGCGATGGCCGCCCGGCGATCCACCCTCGAACCGCTCGCGGCTGCCGGCTCGCGCCGCGCCCAGACCTGCCTGGACGCCCTCGAGCAGATGGGGTCGCTGCTGGCCACCGCCCAGCTCGGGATCACGGTCTGCTCCGTGCTGCTCGGCGCCCTCTCCGAGGCAGCCCTGCACCATGCGCTGGAACCCGTCGTGGAGCACCTGGGCCTCCCGCCCGGCGTGACCGACGGCGCGGCCCTGGCGCTCGCCCTGCTGATCATCGTCTACCTGCACGTCGTGGTCGGCGAGATGATCCCCAAGAACCTGGCGCTCGCCGGACCGGAACGCTCGGCCCTGGTGCTCGTGCCGGCGCTGGTGTTCATCACCCGCGTCCTGCGCCCCGTGGTCATCGTCATGGAGCGCATCGCCAAGTCGCTGGTCCGGCTGTTCGGGATCGAGCCCAAGGACGAGATCTCCTCGACGTTCACGATCGAGGAGGTCGAGCACATCCTCGCCGAGAGCCACCACGAGGGCCTGATCGAGGAGGGTCAGCACGGCCTGGTCGGCGCGGCCCTGGAGTTCAGCGACAAGGACGCGGTCGACGTGGCCGTGCCCCTGGACGACCTCGTGACGCTGCCGCTGACCGCGACCCCGGACGACGTCGAACGGCTGGTCGCGAAGCGTGGGTTCTCGCGGTACCCCGTGGTCGACCGCAGCGGTGGTCTCACCGGGTACCTCCACCTCAAGGACGTGCTCTACGCCGAGGACGCCGAACGGTCCATCGCCGTGCCGGTCAAGCGGATCCGCAAGCTCGCCACGGTGCAGGCGGCCGACGAGGTCGAGGAGGTGCTGCGGACGATGCAGCGCACCGGCGCCCACCTCGCCCGGGTCGTCGACACCGACGGCGGCAACATCGGCGTCGTCTTCCTCGAGGACGTCATCGAGGAGCTGGTCGGAGAGGTCGCCGACGCCTCCCAGCGCTGACGCGGGCGCCCTCAGCAGCACGTCGAGGTGGTGGCACATCGCCCGGTCCAAGCGGGGTGAGGTCGGTCTGCACCACCTCGACGTCGAGGTGTGCGCCCAGCCGCTGGAGCAGGGCCCAACGTCGCGCCGGGTTGGTGTGGTCGGTGCGGGTGAGCTCGACGTACTTCCAGCCGTCGTCCTCGAGCAGCAGGCGGCGGGAGAGGTCGTCGTCGCCACGGGTGAAGCCGTCGAAGTGGTGGCTGCCCTGGTACTCGCCGATCACCTTCTTGTCCCGCCAGACGAAGTCGCCACGGCACAGGAACTGTGACCCCGTGCCGGACATGACGGCGACGTTGATCTCGGGCTCGGGCAGCCCGTGACGGCAGAAGAGCAACCGGCTGCGGGTCTCCATCGGTGAGTCCGAGCCGACCCGCACCCAGGCCAGCGCCTCGCGGAGCGCGCGTGCCCCACGCAGGCCGCGGGTGGCGGTCCTCCGGGCGAGGGCCTCCCGCAACGGCTGCAGGCTGCCGGCGACCCGGGCCACGCGGTCGCCGGCGACGACCAGGTCCTCCACGCCGAGCAGGGTCGCCAGGTCCACCCAGGTGTCTGCGGGCGCAACGACCCGAAGGCCCTGAACCGTGGCGACCCGCCGCGCCTGCAGACCCCTGTGCGGGGTGACCTGGGGACGGTCGACCGGGTTGCGACCCGTGGGTCGCATGACGTGCAGCGGTTGCTGGTGCTCGTGGCTGCGGGGCAGGGGCAGGCGGTGGAGCAGCGCCGCCGTGCAGTGGGAGAAGGCGGCATCCCCCGGAAGCACCAGCGTCGCGGCGCGGGCGTCCTCGACCAGGGACCGGCGCAGCGGCATGGGTGCAGCGTGGCGCAGCGGCGCCATACGACAGGGGCGTCATCCACAGGTTCGGGCCGCCGCACGGCCGCCGCCGCAACGAGATGGTGGCAGACCGTTCTCTCCCGTGAGGGAGAGTGCGATCTGCCACCATCTCGGCGCTGGGCCGACGGTGCCCCCGGCAGGATTCGAACCTGCGCTCCCGCCTCCGGAGGGCGGTGCTCTATCCCCTGAGCTACGGGGGCCGAACCACGCACCGTCAAAGGCGCGCCCGGTGAGGGTAGCAGCCTAGGGTGGCCCTCATGGAACGCGGGGGACTGGTCATGGTGTGCGACGACACCGAGCCGATCCGTCGACTCATCCGGCTCAACCTCGAGCTCGAGGGGTACGACGTCGAGGAGCTCACCGATGGTGCCCAGCTGCTCGCGCGGCTGGCCGAGCTCGCCGACCAGGGCGCGCCGCTGCCCGGGGTGATCACCCTGGACGCCCACATGGTGCCGCGCGACGGCTGGTGGACGATCAGCGCGATCCGGGACGACCCGCGCTTCGCCGACATCCCGGTGCTGATGGTGACGGCGTCGGTGCAGCAGCACGACCGCACCCAGGCCACGGCGTCCGGGCTCGACGCGTTCGTCGCCAAGCCGTTCGACCCGGAGTACCTCATCACCCTCGTCGACGGCTACATGGCCGAGGGGCGGGGGCACGTCCCGGCACCCTGAGCCGGCCGTGCCGGAGCGGGTCCGAGCCAGCCCTAGACTTGCCCGGTGACCCCCGAACAGCTCTCTGCTGCCATCCGCACCGCCCTCACCGATGCCGTCGCCGCGGGCGACCTCGGCGTGGACGTGCCTGCGGAGGTCCGCGTGGAACGACCCAGGAACCGTGACCACGGCGACTGGTCCACCAACATCGCGCTGCAGCTGGCCAAGCTCGCCGGTATGCCGCCGCGCGAGGTCGCGGCGCTGCTCGCCGACCGCCTCGGCCGGGTCGACGGGGTCAAGGCCGTCGACATCGCGGGGCCGGGGTTCCTCAACATCACCCTGGACGCCGCCTCCGCCGGGGAGCTAGCCCGCAGCATCGTCGAGTCCGAGGCGGCGTACGGCCGCAACGACTCCGAGGCCGGGCACGTCATCAACCTCGAGTTCATCTCCGGCAACCCGACCGGCGACCTGCACATCGGTCACACCCGGTGGGCAGCCCTCGGTGACGCCCTCGCCCGGCTGCTGCGTGCCTCCGGTGCCGAGGTGAGCACCGAGTACTACATCAACGACGCCGGCGCGCAGATGGACAAGTTCGGCGCCTCGATCATCGCCCGGCTCAAGGGCGAGGAGGTGCCCGAGGGCGGGTACCCCGGCGAGTACGTCACCGAGCTCGGTCGCCAGGCCCTCCGGCAGCGTCCCGACCTGCTGGACCTGCCCGCCGACGAGGCGGTCGGCGTGGCCCGTGACCTCGGCTACCAGCTGCAGATCGCCGCGATCCGCCGGACCCTGGAGAACTTCGGGGTGCACTTCGACGTGTGGTTCTCCGAGGAGCAGCTGCACAGCGGTGGGGCCGTCGAGCAGGCCGTGGAACGGCTGCGCGAGCAGGGGCACGTCTTCGACCGGGACGGCGCGGTCTGGCTGCGCACGACCGACTTCACCGACGACAAGGACCGGGTCCTGATCAGGGCCAACGGTGAGCCGACCTACTTCGCCGCCGACGCCGCCTACTACCTGAGCAAGAAGGACCGTGGGTTCGTCGAGAAGATCTACCTCCTCGGCGCCGACCACCACGGCTACGTCAACCGCCTCAAGGCGATCGCGGCCTGCGCGGGCGACGACGCCGAGCAGAACATCGAGGTCCTGATCGGCCAGCTGGTCAACATCGCCGGCGAGCGGATGGGCAAGCGGCGCGGCAACGCGATCTACATGGACGAGCTCATCGACTGGCTCGGCACCGACGCGCTGCGCTACTCCCTGGCCCGGTACCCCGCCGACAGCCCGCTGTCGCTCGACGGGGAGGAGCTGCGCAAGCAGACCAACGACAACCCGGTGTTCTACGTGCAGTACGCCCACGCACGGACCTCCAACGTCGCGCGGCTCGCGCGGGAGGACGGCGTGCTCCGCGAGGAGGGGTTCGACCCCTCGTTGCTCGCCGACCCGACCGAGGCCGCCCTGCTGGCCATCCTCGGCGACTTCCCGCGGGTCGTGGCCCAGGCCGCGCACCTGCGCGAGCCGCACCGGGTGGCGCGCTACCTCGAGGACCTCGCCGGTCACTTCCACAAGTGGTACGACACCTGCCGGGTGCGGCCGATGACCTCCGAGGAGGAGGTCACCGACCTGCACCGCAGCCGGCTGTGGCTCAACGACGCGACGCGTCAGGTGCTGGCCAACGGCCTGGCGCTGCTCGGAGTCTCGGCACCCGAACGGATGTGACCCCACCGCGGGTGGCCGTGTGACGCTGGTGCGACACCGGCTCGACCGGCTGGCCCGCGGACGGAGCAGGGAAAGGCAGGACGACGATGCGCGCTCACGAGGCTGGTGCCCTCCACGCCGAGGGGTACGGCGGTCCGCCGCACTGGTTGCCGACCCCGGGCGACGTCAACGAGCTGATGCCGCAGCTGTGGGCGCAGACGGTGACCCGCGACGCGCAGGGCCGGTTGACCGTGGGGGGCCTGGACGTGGTGAGCATCGCGCGCGAGTTCGGCACCGCGGCATACGTGCTCGACGAGGAGGACTTCCGCGCGCGGGCCCGGGCGTTCCGCGACGACTTCGCCGCGCCGTTCGCCGACCTCGGAGGGGTCGACGTGTACTACGCGGGCAAGGCGTTCCTGTGCACCGAGGTCGCCCGCTGGGTGGCGGACGAGGGGCTGTGCCTCGACGTCTGCTCCGGCGGTGAGCTCGCGGTCGCGCAGCGCGCAGGCTTCCCCGCGCAGCGAATCGGCTTGCACGGCAACAACAAGTCGCTCGCCGAGATCCGCCAGGCACTCGAGTACGGCGTCGGGCGGATTGTCGTGGACTCCTTCGAGGAGATCGAGCGAGTGGCTGCGGTCGCGTCCACGCTGGGGGTGCGCGCACCCGTCATGGTGCGGGTGACCGTGGGCGTCGAGGCGCACACCCACGAGTTCATCGCCACGGCCCACGAGGACCAGAAGTTCGGCTTCTCCCTCGCCGGAGGCCGCGCGGCGGAGGCGATCGCCCGCATCATGGCGCACGCCGACACCCTCGACCTGCTCGGTCTGCACTCCCACATCGGCAGCCAGATCTTCGACACGTCCGGCTTCGAGGTCTCGGCGCGCAGGCTCATCGGCCTGCACGCCGAGGTGGCACGCGTCCACGGGGTGCACATGCCCGAGCTCGACCTCGGTGGTGGCTACGGCATCGCCTACACCTCGGAGCACTCGCCGCTGACGCCGCGCGAGCTCGGCGAGCAGATGGCCGACCTCGTCGGCCGCGAGCTCAAGACGGTCGGCGACGGCAGCCCCGGCACCCCCGTCCCGAAGATCTCCATCGAACCCGGTCGGGCCATCGCCGGCCCGAGCACCTTCACGCTCTACGAGGTCGGAACCGTCAAGGACGTCGACCTCGGGGGCGGCCAGAAGCGTGCCTACGTCTCCGTCGACGGCGGCATGAGCGACAACATCCGCACCGCCCTGTACGACGCGGACTACTCGTGCACGTTGGCCAGCCGGAGCTCCGACGCCGGCCCGCGCCTGGCTCGGGTGGTCGGCAAGCACTGCGAGAGCGGTGACATCATCGTCATGGACGAGTACCTGCCCGACGACATCACCGCCGGGGACCTCGTCGCGGTCCCCGGGACCGGTGCGTACTGCCGCAGCATGGCCAGCCAGTACAACCACACCCCTCGCCCGCCGGTGGTGGCGGTGCGCGACGGCCGGGCCCGCCTGGTCGTACGGCGCGAGACCGTGGAGGATCTGCTGGCACTCGAGGTGGGCTGAGACAGAATCCGCGCGGCGCAGCGGACCTTGCGCCAGAACGTCCGGATGACGGAACAATGAGCGTCCACCACGTGGTCACGGCACGATGGCCGGACCGCAACCAAGCCCTCCGGGGCGCTGAGGAGCACGTCGTGAGTGACAGCCAGAAGGTGCCGGCAGGGGAGCCCCTGCGGGTCGCCCTGCTCGGGTGCGGTGTGGTCGGGTCGTCCGTCGCCCGCCTGCTCACCGAGCACGCCGACGACCTCGCGGCGCGGGTGGGGCGCCCGCTGGAGCTCGTGGGCATCGCCGTGCGCCGCGCAGGGCGCGACCGCTCCGACCTGCCCGTGGACCCGGCCCTGTTCACCACCGACGCCGACTCCCTGGTCACCCGCGCCGACATCGTCGTCGAGGTCATCGGCGGTATCGAGCCGGCGCGCGGCCTCATCGAGAAGGCGATGGCCCACGGTGCGTCCGTGGTCTCGGCCAACAAGGCGCTGCTGGCCGAGGCCGGCCCCGCCCTCTACGCCTCCGCGGCCGAGCACGGCGTGGACCTGTACTACGAGGCCGCCGTGGCGGGTGCCATACCGATCCTGCGCCCCATCCGTGAGTCCCTCGCCGGTGACGACGTGCGCAAGGTGCTCGGCATCGTCAACGGCACCACCAACTACGTCCTGGACAAGATGGACACCACCGGGCAGGGCTTCGCGGAGGCGGTGGAGCAGGCGCAGGCGCTCGGGTACGCCGAGGCGGACCCGACAGCGGACGTGGAGGGGTTCGACGCCGCGGCGAAGGCTGCGATCCTCGCCTCGCTCGCGTTCCACACCCGGGTCTCCAGCGACCAGGTCTACCGCGAGGGGATCACCGAGGTGAGCGCCGCCGACGTGGAGGCCGCACGCGAGATGGACTGTGTCGTCAAGCTCCTCGCGATCTGTGAGCGGACCGAGCTGGCCGACGAGCACGGGGTCCTGACCCCCGGCGTCAGTGTCCGGGTCCACCCGGCGATGATCCCCAGGGCGCACCCGCTCGGCGGCGTCCGCGATGCGTTCAACGCCGTGTTCGTCGAGGCGCAGGCCGCCGGCGAGCTGATGTTCTACGGCAAGGGCGCCGGTGGCGACCCCACCGCCAGCGCGGTCCTCGGCGACATCGTCGCCGTGGCCCGCCACCGGGTCGGGGGCGGTCGCGGACCGGGGGAGTCGGCCTACGCCGACCTGCCGGTCCTGGGCATGGGCCAGGCCCTGACCAGGTACCACATCAGCCTTGCCGTGGCCGACCGTCCCGGGGTCCTCGCCCAGGTCGCGACGGCGTTCGCCGAGCACGACGTGTCGATCGAGACGGTGCGCCAGAAGGTCGTCGTCGACCACGACGGAGCCGAGACCCGGGCCAGCCTGGTCGTCGTGACGCACACCGCGCTCGACGCCGCGCTGTCCGCGACGGTCGAGGCGCTCGCCGCCCTCGACACGGTGCACGAGGTCACGTCCGTGATGAGGGTGGAGGGATCCTGATGGCCAGCTTGTGGAAGGGCGTCATCCGTGAGTACGCCGACCGGCTGCCGACCCTGGCCGGTGCACCCGTCATCACCCTGCAGGAGGGCGGTACCCCGCTCATCCCCGCCGAGCACCTGTCCTCGCTCACGGGGGCCCGCGTCCTGGTCAAGTACGAGGGCCTGAACCCGACCGGTTCGTTCAAGGACCGTGGCATGACCGCGGCGATCTCCGTCGCGGCCCGCAACGGCGCCAAGGCGGTGATCTGCGCGTCCACCGGCAACACCAGTGCCAGCGCGGCCGCCTATGCGACCAAGGCCGGTATGACGTGTGCGGTCCTGGTGCCCGAGGGCAAGATCGCCATGGGCAAGCTCAGCCAGGCGATCGCGCACGGCGCGACCCTGCTGCAGGTCGACGGGAACTTCGACGACTGCCTGACCCTGGCCCGCAAGCTCGCCGAGTCCTACCCCGTCGAGCTGGTGAACTCGGTCAACCCGGCCCGCATCGAGGGTCAGAAGACCGCGTCGTTCGAGGTCGTCGACGCGCTCGGTGACGCCCCCGACATCCACTGCCTCCCGGTCGGCAACGCCGGCAACATCACCGCCTACTGGCGTGGTTACCGCGAGTACCACCGCGGAGCCGAGCTGCCCGGTCCGGCGACGAAGCTGCCGCAGATGTGGGGCTTCCAGGCTGCTGGTGCCGCCCCGATCGTGCTGGGCCACCCCGTCGACGAGCCCGACACCATCGCCACGGCGATCCGCATCGGCAACCCCGCGTCGTGGAAGCAGGCCGAGCAGGCTCGCGACGACTCCGGTGGCCGCATCGAGTCGGTCACCGACGAGCAGATCCTCCACGCCCACCGCGTGCTGTCGGCGCAGGAGGGCATCTTCGTCGAGCCCGGGTCGGCCGCGTCGGTCGCGGGCCTGCTCCAGGCAGCCGAGGCGGGTCACGTGCCGGCGGGGGCCACCATCGTGTGCACCGTGACCGGTCACGGCCTCAAGGACCCGCAGTGGGCGCTGCGCAACGCCGACGGCTCCGACATCACCCCGACCCGGGTCTCGGTGGACGCCTTCACCGCAGCCCAGGCCCTGGGGCTGGACGGCTGATGGACGCTGCCCTGACGCCCGGGGCGGCAGTCGAGGTGCGGGTGCCGGCGAGCAGTGCCAACCTCGGCCCCGGGTTCGACTCGGTGGGCCTGGCCCTCGGGCTCTGGGACACCTGCGTGGCAACCGTCACCGACGAGCCCGGTCTGCGCATCGAGGTCGAGGGGGAGGGCGCCGCGGACGTGCCTCGCGACGCCACGCACCTCGTGCACCGTTCGATGCTGCGTGCCTGGAAGGAGCTGGGCGTCCAGGCTCCGCAGGGGCTGCACCTGCAGTGCCGCAACCAGGTGCCCCACGGGCGCGGGCTCGGATCGTCGGCGACCGCCATCGTCACCGGAATCGTTGCAGCACAAGGCTTGCACGACGTAGCGCGGGGTGCCACCGATCGCGTCGACCTCTCCTTCACGAACACCTTGGCGGCTCGGCTCGAAGGACACCCGGACAACTCCTCGGCGTCGGTCTACGGCGGGCTGACCCTGTCCTGGTCGGACGGCGACGACGACGGGACCCACACGGTGCGGCTGTCGCTGCACCCCGACGTGAGCGTCCGCGTGCTGGTGCCGGCGACCCAGCTGTCGACCGCGAGGGCGAGGTCGGTGCTGCCCACGCACGTGCGCCACGGTGATGCCGCCCTCAACTCGGCCCGGTCCGCGCTGCTGGTGCAGGCGCTCACGGCCCATCCCGAGCACCTGCTCGCGGGGACGAGGGAGTGGTTGCACCAGGAAGCACGGCGAGAGTCGTTCGGGGGGTCGATGGAGCTGGTCGACCGGCTGCGCGCCGCCGGCCA
The DNA here is from genome assembly GCA_963722015.1 of uncultured Actinomycetota bacterium. GTDB lineage: Bacteria > Actinomycetota > Actinomycetes > Actinomycetales > Dermatophilaceae > Pedococcus. The sequence continues at coordinate 13,314 of CAVRMT010000049.1, forward strand.
TGCGGCCGTGATCTCCGGTGCCGGTCCGTCCGTGCTCGTGCTGTCGACCCGGGACAGGGGGGCCACCGTCGCCGCCCTCGTCGACGACGCGTGGCAGGTCCTGGATCCCGGAGTGCCGGACCGAGGAGCGCAGGTCAGGGCGCTGCCGGCCTAGGCGACATTCTGGACACCGTGGACCTCTGGCCGGGGCATCGGTGTTACATTGAGCACGCACTCGCCGCCGATGCCGCCCCTTCGCGGAACACCAGCGAGATGCACCCTCCACATGACAGCAGCCTTCGCTGCCTCGGCCTCACCGTGCTGCATGTGGCTCCACCGGTCGGCCGCTGCCGACCCACGCACCGGCTCGGGATCTGAACCCGGCCGCATACGAGGGGGAAGGATCCTTCGTGACAGACACCACCACTCTCGGCACTGCGAACCCGCAGGACGAGAAGCCGCGACGTTCCGGCGCGCTGAGCACCATGAAGGTGGCAGAGCTGCAGGGCCTTGCCGCGAGCATGGGCATCGCGGGGACCGCCAAGATGCGCAAGGGCGACCTCGTCGCCGCCATCAAGGACCGCCAGTCCGGGGGATCGGCCGCGCCGCGCCGTGAGCCCGTGGCCGAGCGCCCGGCACCCGAAGGCACCCCGGCGGCGAGCACGGCGCCGAGCACGTCGGCGTCGGACGCCGCACCGGGCGACTCGTCGCGGGGTGACTCCGCGCAGGGCGACTCGTCCCAGGCCGACTCGACACGCGGCGACTCCCCGCGTGCCGGGGCCGAGCAGGCCCGCGCCGCGCGTCAGCAGGCTCGCGCCGTACGCTCCGCCCGGGCTGCCGAGCGTCGGGCCACGCGCCCGCAGGCCGAGCCCCAGTCCGAGTCCCAGAGCCAGCCCCAGTCCGAGACCCGGTCCCAGAGCCAGCCCCAGACCGAGCCGCAGGCCGGAACCCGGGGCGACCGCGAGGACTCCTCGCGTGGGCAGGACCGCTCCGACCGCCAGCCGAACCGCGACGAGCGTTCCGAGCGTCCCGAGCGCAGCGACCGGCAGCAGCAGCGCGCCGAACGGGCCGAGCGCAGCGACCGCGACGGGCGTCAGCAGGGTGAGCGCCAGAGCGACCGGGCCGAGCGCAACGACCGCAACGACCGTAACGACCGCGACGAGCGGGACGAGCGGGCGAACGACCGCAGCCAGGGCCGCAGCGACCAGGGTCAGAACAGCCAGGGCCAGAACAGCCAGGGCCGGGCCGACCAGAGGCCGGAGCACCAGGGCCAGAACAGCCAGGGCCAGGGCAGCCAGGGCCAGGGCAGCCAGGGCCAGGGCAACCCGGGCCAGGGCAACCAGGACCAGGGCGGCCAGGACCAGGGTGGCTACGGCGACGACGACGGCGAGGGCCGTGGACGCCGCCGCAACCGCAGCCGCAGCCGCAACCGCGACAAGCGGGGGCGCACCGGCCGTGAGTACGGCGGCGACTACGAGTCCGAGCAGCAGGTGGCCGAGGACGACGTCCTGATCCCCGTGGCGGGCATCCTCGACGTGCTGGAGAACTACGCCTTCGTGCGCACCTCGGGCTACCTGCCCGGGTCGAACGACGTCTACGTCCCCCTGGGCGTGGTCAAGAAGAACGGCATGCGCAAGGGCGACGCCGTCACCGGCGCCGTGAAGGCGCAGAGCGACGACCAGCAGCAGAGCCAGCGCCAGAAGTTCAACGCGCTGGTGCGCCTGGACACGGTGAACGGCATGTCCCCCGAGGAGGCCCGCAAGCGGGTCGAGTTCGGCAACCTCACGCCGCTGTACCCCCAGGAGCGACTGCGCCTGGAGACCGAGCCGCAGCTGCTCACCACCCGGGTCATCGACCTCGTCGCCCCGATCGGCAAGGGCCAGCGTGGCCTCATCGTCGCCCCGGCCAAGGCCGGCAAGACCATGGTCATGCAGGCCATCGCCAACGCGATCACGACCAACAACCCCGAGTGCCACCTCATGGTGGTCCTGGTCGACGAGCGCCCCGAGGAGGTCACCGACATGCAGCGCGCGGTCAAGGGTGAGGTCATCTCCTCGACCTTCGACCGTCCGGCCGAGGACCACACCACGGTGGCCGAGCTGGCCATCGAGCGGGCCAAGCGCCTGGTCGAGATGGGTCACGACGTCGTCGTGCTGCTCGACTCGATCACCAAGCTGGGTCGCGCCTACAACCTCGCGGCACCGGCGAGTGGCCGCATCCTCTCCGGCGGTGTCGACAGCGCAGCGCTCTACCCGCCGAAGAAGTTCTTCGGCGCGGCCCGCAACATCGAGGACGGCGGCTCGCTGACGATCCTGGCGACGGCCCTGGTGGAGACCGGGTCGCGGATGGACGAGGTCATCTTCGAGGAGTTCAAGGGCACCGGGAACATGGAGCTCAAGCTCGACCGTGGCCTGGCCAACCGCCGGATCTTCCCCGCCGTCGACATCAACAACTCGGGCACCCGCAAGGAGGAGATCCTCCTGTCCGGCGAGGAGCTCAAGATCATGTGGAAGCTGCGCCGGGTGCTCGCGGCCCTGGACCAGCAGCAGGGCATCGAGCTGCTCATCGACCGGATCAAGAAGACCAAGAGCAACGTCGAGTTCCTGATGCAGGTGCAGCAGAACTCCTCGCTCAAGCCGCAGGACCACGAGAACGCCTGATCCCAGCAGTGACCCGGCCGGCTGCGGCCGGACCGGGCAGAGCCCGGCACCCTCCTGGTGCCGGGCTCTGTCGTGCCGTGCCCGGGCACGCGAACATTCCCTACCGGGCGGTATCTCCCTGGTCGTGGGAGACCCGCATAAGCCGTTCGGCCCTATTTGACGGCGGATCACAGCGGATGCGCGCTGACGCGGACCGTTACGGTGACCGACCCATACATTTGATGTAATGCACCGCAGTGATCAGGACTGACGAAAGGACTAGCTGTGGCAATGCCCGATGGGGCCCGTGTACTCATTGCTGACGACGACCCGGACATCCGCGACCTCGTGGAGTTCAAGCTCACGCAGTCCGGGTACGCCGTCGAGGCCGTGGGTGACGGACTGGCTGCCTGGGAGTCCTTCCAGGCTCAGCGCCCGGCGCTCGTCATCCTGGACGTCATGATGCCCGGGCTGTCCGGCATCGACGTCCTGCGCAAGATCCGCGACAGCGAGAACGGCGCTGTGCCGGTCCTGCTGCTGAGCGCGAAGTCGCGTGACAGCGACGTCGACACCGGCTTCGCGGTCGGCGCGGATGACTACGTGATCAAACCGTTCAGCCCGCGGGAGCTCTTGCACCGGGTGAACGGCATGCTCGCCCGAGCCCGGTGACCGCCCGGCAGCTCCTTCTGGGCATCGAGTTCCTGGTCCTGCTGTGCTGCCTGGGTCTTGCGCTCAGCGTCATCGTGGCCAAGGTCAACCGGCTGCGCCGCGAGAACCGCACCGCGAACGCACTCGCCCCGGTCCGCTGGGCACTCATCGAGCTCGCCGCGGGGGAGCCCGAGGGCCTGCCGGCCCTTCGCGCCGCCCGGGGCAGCACCGCGGACGCGATCGACGAGTCGGCGGTGCGCCTGCTCGCCAAGGTGCGCGGCGAACCCGCGAACCAGCTCGTCGCGGTGCTCGAGGAGCACGGCGCGCTCGACCGAGCCCGAGCCGAGGCCTCGCACCGCTCCCCGGTGCGGCGTGCCCATGCGGTCCAGCTGTTGGGCCTCGCGCGCGTGAACGACAGCACCGCCCTGATCTCCGAGGCCCTCGAGGACCCGGCGTCCGAGGTGCGGGCCAGCGCTGCGTATGCCGCGGCCTACCTCGCCGACCCCTGGCTCGCCGCCCCGCTGCTGCGTTCGGTCGGGGAGGGCGACGGCATCCCCGCAGGCCTCGCTGCGGACGCCCTGCTCGAGATGGGGGTCGAGATCGCCCCGGTCCTGCGAGCCGCCATGCGCAACCCCGCACCGCACACCCGGATGGTCGCAGCCCACGTCGCCGGTGTCGGCACCTTCGTCCACGCCCTGCCCGAGCTGCGCGAGCTCATCGACTCCGACCCCGACCTCACGGTGCGGGTCGAGGCAGCCGAGGCCCTCGGGCTCATCGGCCGGGACTCCGAGGTCGACCTCCTGGCCCGCCACACCGCCGTCGGCGAGCCCACCGACCTGCGGCGGGCCAGCGCCCGCGCCCTCGGTCGGGTGGGGTCGCCGAACGCCGTCCCGGCGCTGCTGGAGCTGCTCGACGACAGCGACACCCGTCTTGCCGAGCTCGCCGCCCAGGCCCTCGTCCAGCTCGGTCCCCGGGCCATCGACACCCTCGAGGCCCGTCGTGGGGAGCCTGCGGTCGGCACCGCCCTGGTGCTCGCGGGACTCAGGGCAGGAGCCCGGTGAGCGGCTACGTGGAGGGTCTGCGCTCGGTGGTGCAGTGGCTCTACGCCGTCACCTCCATCCCGATCCTGGTCTACTTCACCCTGATCAACCTGTCCTTCCTGGCCCTCATCGGCACTGCTGCCCTGCAGTTCCGCCGGTACCTGCGCATGCGCGAGGCCTCCGTCGACACCTTGGGCGGCGAGCTCGCCCTCGGGGTGTCGGTCATCGTGCCGGCCTTCAACGAGGAGGTCGGCATCGTCACCTCCACGACGGCCATGCTGAGCCTGCGCTACCCACGGCACGAGGTCGTCATCGTCGACGACGGCAGCACCGACAACACGTTCGAGGTGCTGCGCCAGGCCTTCGACCTCGTGCAGATCCCGCGCCGGGTGCCCATGGACATCGCGCTGCGCGCCGAGATCACCGCGGTGCACGTCCCTCGCGACGGGCACACCCGCCTCGTGGTCGTCCGCAAGTCCAACTCGGGCCGCTCCGAGGCCATCAACGCGGGGATCAACGCAGCGGTCGAGCCGCTCGTGGCCGTCATCGACGCCGACTCGATCCTGGAGCCCGACGCCCTGCTGCGCGTCAGCAAGCCGTTCACGGACGACCCGACCCGGATGGTCGCGACCGGTGGGACCATCCGCGTCGTCAACGGCAGCCGGGTCGTCTCCGGCCGACTCGTGAAGCTGGCCATGCCCAAGCCGTGGCTGGCCCGGATCCAGGTGGTCGAGTACCTGCGGGCCTTCCTCATCGGCCGCACGGGCTGGTCACGCCTCGGCATGCTCATCCTCATCAGTGGCGCCTTCGGCATGTTCCGGCGGGACGTGGTCGTCGAGGTCGGCGGCCTGGACCCCGACAGCATCGGCGAGGACTTCGAGCTGATGCTGCACATCCACAAGCACCTGACCGACACCGGGCGCGACTACCGGGTGGAGTTCGTCCCCGAACCGGTCTGCTGGACCGAGGTGCCCTCCAGCGTCGCCGTGCTGGGGCGCCAGCGGCGTCGCTGGCACCGCGGCCTGTGGGAGACCCTGTGGGCGTACCGCGACATGTTGTTCCGCCGCAAGTACGGGCGCCTCGGAGCCTTCGCGCTGCCGTACTACTGGGTGTTCGAGCTGTTCGCCCCCCTGCTCGAGGCCTTCGGGATCGTCGTCGTGGTCCTCGGGCTGCTGCTGGGGATCGTCAACGTCCCGTACGCCATCCTCTTCCTGGTCCTCGCCTACGGCCTGGCGGTCCTGGTCACCCTTGCCGCGATGTCGGTGGAGGAGTGGGCGTTCCACCGCTACACCCGCTGGCGCGACCTGCTCGTCACCCTCGCCGCCGCGGTCCTGGAGAACATCGGCTACCGCCAGCTCACCGTCTACTGGCGCCTGTCCGGCTGGTGGGCGAGCCTGCGGGGCAAGAAGCAGGTCTGGGGCGTCATGACCCGCACCGGCTTCGACGAGGCCCGGCCGTGAACAGGCCGGCGCAGTGGTCGGTGGCGGCCCAGCTGCGGCTGCTGGTCGTGACCATGCTCTGCATCGTCCCCGTGGTGGCGGGGGCTGCCCTGATCACCATGTACTCCAACGCCCAGGAGGCGGCCCGGGTCAGCCAGGTCCTGTCGCCTGCCATGGACTCCACGACTGCCGTGCGCCTGCAGATGGCCGATGCCGAGGCCGCCTGGGCTCGCACCCTCGCCGGTGACGTGGACGAGAGTGCCGTCGTGCGCAGTGCCCTGGGCTCGGTCGAGCGGCGGCTCTCCGAGCAGCGGGAGACCCTCGACAGCCCTTCGCTCACGGCCGGCCAGCGGGCGCGGTACCGCGCGCTCATCGATCGTCAGGAGACGGCCGCCCGGGCGTGGTTCGCGTGGGTGGAGCGACCGCACGCGGGTGACGTGCCGCCGGAGGTCATCGCTGGTGCCGACGCCAGGTTCGGCGAGTTCCGGGCACTCTCGGCAGACCTCGGGTCGCAGCTCTTCGACCAACGCAAGGAGGTCCGCGCGCGCATCGCCGGGGCCTTCGACCGGCTGCTGGTCATCATGGCTTCGCTCACCGTGTTCTCGGTCGTCGGCGCCTACCTCATGTGGCGCACCATCGAAGGCTCCCTGTCCGGCCCGATCGTCCGGCTGCGTGCGGTCGTCGGTCGCCAGCGCGCCGGTGACGGCCTGGCCCTGGCCGACGGCACAGCGGGTGCGGCGGAGATCCGGGCCCTGGCCGACGACTTCAACGACCTCACCACGACCAACCGGGCCCTGATGGAGGAGCAGGCCCAGGTGCTGCACATGCACGAGCTGGTCCTGGACGTCGCCCAGATGGTCCGGGGCGTCGACGACGTCGAAGAGGTCCTGCAGCTCGTCTGCTCCCGCCTCGGCACCACCATGAGTGCCGACCGGGTGCTGCTCTACACCCTGGGGGACGGCGAGGAGGTGGTCGACGAGCGGGTGCAGTGGCACCGCGACGACCTGCCGCCACTGCCGCCGCTGCCACCGTCGCTGGCAGGCAGCGTCCCCGGCGTGAACCGCGAGCTGCGGCGCGAGGGTTCGGTCTTCGTGGTCCGTGACCTGCTGGACCCCGAGATGGTCCGCGACGAACGTGCGGTGGCGTTCCACCGTGCCACCGGCGCCCGGTCGCTGGTGATGGTGCCCGTGGGCGTCGGCGAGCGAGGGCTCGGTGTGCTTGCCCTGATGACCGTCGACATCTACCGGCGCTGGCGCAGGTCCGAGATCCAGGCGGTCCAGCAGTGCGCCGGCTACCTGGCCCAGGCCGTCGTCCAGTTGCGCCTCAACGAGATGCAGGAGGAGCAGGTGCGCCGGCTGACCGAGCTCGACCGCCAGAAGACCGACTTCATGGCCACGGTGAGCCACGAGCTGCGCACCCCCCTCACGTCCATCAGCGGCTACCTCGAGCTGCTCGAGGACGGTGACTACGGCGACCTCGAACCATCCCAGCAGTCGGCCCTGCGGGTCATCGAGCGCAACGCAGCCCGCTTGCGGGGCCTCATCGAGGACCTGCTGGTGCTCAACAAGATCGAGGCGTCGGGGCTGGAGTCCGACCCCGAGGACGTCATGGTCGGCGACATGGTCCGCGCGGTGACCGAGATGCTCCAGCCCGTGGCGGCCCGAGGTTCGGTCAGCCTGGTCGTCGACGAGGTGGACCCGTGCCTGGAGGTGCACGTCGACCGCATCCAGCTCGAGCGGGCCCTGATCAACCTCGGTTCCAACGCCGTGAAGTTCACCCCCGCCGGTGGGGTCGCCTCCATCACGACGCGGGCCGTGGGCCGCACGGTCCAGATCGTCGTGGCCGACACCGGTATCGGCATCCCCGAGAAGGACCAGTCCCGGCTCTTCGACCGGTTCTTCCGGGCCTCCAACGCCAACGCCCAGGCGATCCCCGGCACCGGCCTCGGCCTGGCCATCGTCCGGGCCATCGTCCAGGGTCACCGTGGCACGCTCACGTTCGAGTCGGTGGAGGGGGAGGGGACGACCATGACCATCACGCTCCCGCTGCTGGGCAGCGCCGCCTCCCCGGCACCCGACACGGCTGCGACGACCGACCTCGCGGCGCCGCCGTGGCACCCGGCGCAGGGGAATGGCCGGCGCACCTCCACCGTTTAGGAGATGTGCGCCGCTGTCTGGCACACTTGACCGCTGACCGGTTCACGGCAGCCAGGGCACATCCGCCCGGCCGACCCGGTCTCATGACTCAAGGAGCGCGAAGTGAAGAAGGACATCCACCCCGAGTACGTCGAGACCACGGTGACCTGCACGTGTGGCAGCACGTTCACCACCCGCAGCACCGCCACCTCCGGCCAGATGCGCGCCGAGGTGTGCTCGCAGTGCCACCCGTTCTACACGGGCAAGCAGAAGATCCTCGACACCGGTGGTCGCGTGGCCCGCTTCGAGGCCCGCTACGGCAAGAAGGCCGCAGCCGAGAGCAAGTAGCGTTCCCGATGCGCCGGTCCTGACCCTCGTGGTCAGGGCCGGCGCATTGCTTTCCCCGGCCCCCGGCCCAGACGCGGCCGGCTGCCCGTACCGCCACCGCGTACGCCCCAGCACCACCAGCGCAGCACCTCAGGAGCCCCCCATGTTGGAGTCCGCCGCCGCTCTCGTCCAGGAGCACGCCGACCTCGAGCGGCAGCTGGCCGACCCCGAGGTCTTCGGCGACCAGGACCTGGTCCGCAAGCTCAACAAGCGGTATGCGGCGCTGGGACAGACCGTGGCTGCGTACCACGCGTGGCACGCAGCCACCGACGACCTCGCCGCCGCACGCGAGCTGGCCAAGGAGGACGAGGGGTTCGCTGCGGAGGTGCCGGCGTTGGAGGCCGTCCTCGAGGCCGCCGAGGACAAGCTGCGCCGGCTGCTGGTGCCGCGCGACCCCGACGACGACCGCGACGTGATCCTGGAGGTCAAGGCGGGTGAGGGTGGCGAGGAGTCCGCGCTGTTCGCCGGGGACCTGCTCCGCATGTACCTGCGGTACGCCGAGCTCCGGGGCTGGAAGACCGAGCTCATCGACGCCACCGAGTCCGACCTGGGCGGCTACAAGGACGTGCGCATGGCGGTCAAGGCCAAGGGCACCCCCCAGCCCGGCGACGCGCCGTGGGCACGGCTCAAGTACGAGGGTGGCGTGCACCGCGTCCAGCGGGTGCCCGTGACCGAGAGCCAGGGCCGGATCCACACCTCCGCGGCGGGCGTGCTGGTCATGCCGGAGGCGGAGGAGGTCGAGGTGGTCATCGACACCAACGACCTCAAGATCGACGTCTACCGCAGCTCCGGCCCGGGCGGACAGTCGGTCAACACCACCGACTCCGCGGTCCGCATCACCCACCTGCCGACCGGTACCGTCGTGTCCTGCCAGAACGAGAAGAGCCAGCTCCAGAACAAGGAGTCGGCGATGCGCGTGCTCCGGGCCCGGCTGCACCAGCTGGCCAAGGACGCCGCCGACGCCGAGGCCAGCGCCGCGCGCCGCAGCCAGATCCGCACGGTCGACCGCAGCGAGCGGATCCGCACGTACAACTACCCGGAGAACCGCCTCGCCGACCACCGCACGGGCTTCAAGTCCTACAACCTCGACACCGTGCTCGACGGTGAGCTCGATGCGGTGGTGCAGTCCGCGATCGACGCCGACGAGGCCGCCCGCATGGCGGCCGTCGCCGAGGCCTCACCGGGCTCGGTGAAGTGAGCGCCGACGCCACCGGTGACCTGCGCGCCGCCGTGCGCGCGGCCGCGTCCCGGCTGGCCGGGGCCGGGGTGCCCTCGCCGGAGAACGACGCCCTCACCCTCGCGGCCCACGTGCTGCGTCGCCCCGTGGGGGAGATGCGGACCGCGATGGTGCTCGGCGCACCCGCGCCCGACCCGGTGGCCTACGAGCGCCTCGTCGAGCACCGCGCGGACCGGGTGCCGCTGCAGCACCTCACCGGCCGTGCGGCCTTCCGCCGCCTCGAGCTCTCGGTGGGTCCCGGGGTGTTCACGCCTCGTCCCGAGACCGAGGTGGTGGCGGGACTGGCGATCGACGCCGCCCTCGCCGTGGACGGGGCGCCGGTCGTCGTGGACCTGTGCACGGGATCGGGCGCCATCGCGCTGGCCGTCGCCGACGAGGTGCCCACCGCGACCGTGTATGCCGTCGAGCTGGGCCGGGACGCCCATGCCTGGGCGGAGCGCAACGTCGCCACCACCGCGCTGGACGTGCGGCTCGTGCACGGCGATGCCACGACGGCCCTCCCCGAGCTCGACGGCACCGTCGACGTGGTCGTCGACCTGC
>CAVRMT010000050.1:0-44699 GCA_963722015.1 uncultured Actinomycetota bacterium
GACGACACTGAGCGCGCCGAGACCGTGACCGCGCTGCGCGAGATCGCGCTGCTCCGACTCCGACAGGTGGTCTGCTGATGGGAACCCTCTCCACGCACGTCCTCGACACGAGCCTGGGCCGTCCTGCGGCCGGGATCGGGGTGGTCCTCGAGGATGTCGACGGCACCGCGATCGGGAACGGCACCACGGACGGCGACGGCCGGGTCGCCAGCATCGGCCCGGAGCGCCTGGCCCCGGGCGACTACCGGCTGCGGTTCGCGTCCGGGGCGTACTTCGCCGCCCGTGACACTGCCGCGTTCTACCCCGAGGTGGTGGTCGTCTTCACGATCGCCGACCAGGCCCAGCACTACCACGTGCCGGTGCTGCTCAACCCGTTCGGCTACTCCACCTACCGGGGCAGCTGACCACAGCCGGGGCAGCGCGGATATATCTGCGCCGCGTGCTGGGGCGAGACGTCGGGACGGTTGACCCGCCGTCGGGCCTCCTCGTACGCTCTCACTAATCGGAAAAAAGATTCCACGATATGGAAACAAGGACGAAGCCATGACCGACCGACGCCACCACGGACTGCGCTACCTCGTGAACTGCTCGATCCTGTTCGCCGAGCTCCCCCTGCTCGAGCGTCCCGCTGCCGCGAGGTCGGCCGGGTTCGACGCTGTCGAGTTCTGGTGGCCCTGGCCGGACCAGCCGGTGCCGGCCGACCGCGACGTCGACGCCTTCGTCGGTGCCGTGCAGGACGCCGGGGTGCAGCTGGTGGGCCTCAACTTCTTCGCCGGGGACCTCGGCGGGCCCGACTGCGGGGTGCTGTCGATCCCCGACCGCGTGCAGCAGTTCCGCGACAACGTCGAGGTGACCGTCGGCATCGGCGAACGGCTCGGTGCCTCGGCGTTCAACGCCCTCTTCGGCAACCGTGTCGAGGGCGTCGAGCCTCGCGAGCAGGACGAGCTCGGCCGGGAGTCGATCGCCCTGGCGGCCAAGGCTGCCGGTGCCGTGGGCGCGACCGTCCTCGTGGAGTCGGTGAGCGGACCCAAGCCCTATCCGCTGCGGACCGCGGCCGACGCAGTGACCGTGGTCCGGGACGTCCGGGCGACCGGTGTCGACAACGTCGCCTTCCTGCTCGACCTCTACCACCTGGCCGCCAACGGCGACGACCTCGACGCCGCCATCGCGGACCACGTCGGCGTGACCGGGCACGTCCAGATCGCCGACGCACCCGGTCGCGGGGAGCCCGGCACCGGGGAGCTCGACCTCCAGCGCCACCTCGGTGACCTCGCTGCCGCCGGGTATGCCGGGTGGGTGGGGCTGGAGTACAAGCCCACCACCGCAACCACCCCCGAGAGCTTCGACTGGCTCAAGCGCGACCGCCGCTCCGCCACCGCCTGACCTTCCCGCCACCAAGGAGAACCCTCATGACCAGCATCGCCTTCATCGGCCTCGGCATCATGGGCAGCCCGATGGCCGTCCACCTCCAGCGCGCCGGCCACGACGTCGTCGGCTACAACCCGAACCCCGACAAGGCCCAGCCCCTCGTGGAGGCCGGCGGCCGGTCGGCAGGCTCGATCGCCGAGGCCGTCGCCGAGGTCGAGGTCGTCGCCGTGATGGTGCCCGACAGCCCCGACGTGCAGGACGTCCTCACCGGGGAGGGCGGCGTGTTCGACCAGGCCAGGGCCGGCACCCTCGTCATCGACTTCTCGAGCATCCGCCCCGACGTGACCGCAGCCCTGGCCAGGACGGCGCAGGACAGGGGTTTCCGACTCCTCGACGCACCGGTCTCCGGGGGTGAGGCCGGGGCGAAGAACGCCGCCCTGTCGATCATGGTCGGCGGGGACGGCGCCGACTTCGACGAGGCCAAACCGCTGTTCGACGCGGTCGGGAAGACCATTGTGCACGTCGGTGGCAACGGTGCCGGCCAGACGGTCAAGGCCGCCAACCAGCTCATCGTCGCCGCCAACATCCAGGCCCTCGCCGAGGCCGTCACCTTCCTGGCCGCCTACGACGTCGACCTCGAGGCGGCTCTCGACGTCCTCGGGGGCGGCCTGGCCGGCTCGAAGGTGCTGGAGCAGAAGCGGGCCAACATGGCCAAGCACGACTTCACCCCGGGCTTCCGGATCGACCTGCACCACAAGGACATGGGCATCGTCACCTCGGCTGCCCGGGAGGCCGGGGTCGTCGTACCCCTCGGCGCCCTCGTCGCCCAGCTGATGGCCGCGGCGCGCGCCAACGGCGACGGCGGCCTCGACCACTCCGCGCTGCTGCGGGGCGTCGAGCGGCTCTCCGGCCGCCTCGCGCCCTGAGCGACGCAGCACGGCATACCGGTCGAGGTGAACACGCCGACGAATCATCGGCGCGTTCACCTCGAAACAGCAACCAGACCAGGAGCACCACCATGGCACGCATGACTGCGGCCCAAGCGGCCGTCGAGATCCTCAAGAAGGAAGGGGTGAGCCACGTCTTCGGCCTGCCCGGAGCCGCGATCAACCCGTTCTACAAGGCGATGCAGACCAACGGCGGCCTGCAGCACACGCTCGCCCGGCACGTCGAGGGCGCCTCACACATGGCCGAGGGCTACACCCGCGCCAAGGCGGGCAACATCGGTGTCTGCATCGGCACGAGCGGCCCGGCCGGCACCGACATGGTCACCGGGCTCTACTCCGCCAGCGCCGACTCCATCCCGATCCTGTGCATCACCGGGCAGGCGCCGGTGGCCAAGCTGCACACGGAGGACTTTCAGGCCGTCGACATCGCCTCGATCGCCAAGCCCCTGACCAAGATGGCGGTCACCGTCCTCGAGGCGGCCCAGGTGCCGGGGACGTTCCAGCAGGCCTTCCACCTGATGCGCTCCGGTCGTCCCGGCCCGGTCCTCATCGACCTGCCGATCGACGTCCAGCTGGCCGAGATCGAGTTCGACGTCGAGACCTACGCGCCGCTGTCGGTCTACAAGCCGAGCGCCACCCGCGCCCAGGTGAGCAAGGCGCTCGACCTCCTCGAGGCCAGTGCCAAGCCGCTCATCGTCTCCGGTGGCGGGGTCATCAACGCCGACGCCTCCGCGCTGCTCGTCGAGCTCGCCGAGCTGACCGGGGTGCCCGTCGTCCCGACCCTCATGGGCTGGGGCACCATCCCCGACGACCACGAGCTCAACGCCGGCATGGTCGGCCTGCAGACGAGCCACCGCTACGGCAACGCCACGATGCTCGAGGCCGACTTCGTCCTCGGCATCGGCAACCGCTGGGCCAACCGCCACACCGGCGACCTCGAGACCTACACGCGGGGGCGCACCTTCGTCCACGTCGACATCGAGCCGACCCAGGTGGGCCGGGTCTTCGCACCGGACTACGGGATCGTCTCGGACGCTCGGCTCGCCCTCGAGCTCTTCGTCGAGGTGGCCCGGGAGCGTCGCGACGCCAACCTGCTGACGGACCGCACCGAGTGGGCCGACTCCTGCCGCGAGCGCAAGCGAACGCTCTGGCGCAAGACGAACTTCGCCGTCACGCCGATCAAGCCGCAGCGGGTCTACCAGGAGATGAACCGCGCCTTCGGCCGCGACGTCCGGTACGTCTCGACGATCGGCCTGTCCCAGATCCAGGCGGCGCAGCTGCTGCACGTCTACGAGGACCGGCACTGGATCAACGCCGGCCAGGCCGGACCGCTCGGCTGGACCGTCCCGGCGGCCCTCGGGGTCGCGACCGCGGTGCCCGACGAGACCGTCGTCGCGCTGTCCGGGGACTACGACTTCCAGTTCATGGTCGAGGAGCTGGCGGTCGGGGCGCAGTTCAACATCCCCTACATCCACGTCCTGGTGAACAACGCCTATCTCGGCCTCATCCGTCAGGCACAGCGCGGGTTCGAGATGGACTACTGCGTCCAGCTGTCCTTCGACAACATCAACTCCCCGGAGCTGGGCGGCTACGGCGTCGACCACGTCAAGGTCGTCGAAGGCCTGGGCTGCAAGGCGATCCGGGTGTTCGACCCCGAAGAGATCGCGCCCGCGCTGGAGAAGGCCAAGGCCCTCCTGCAGGAGTACCGCGTGCCGGTCGTCGTCGAGGTCATCCTCGAGCGCGTCACCAACGTCTCGATGGGTCAGAGCATCGCCAACGTCACCGAGTTCGAGGAGCTCGCCGGTGGGGGAGCCGACGCCCCAACCGCCGTCTTCGCCAACCTGGACTGAGGCGACACCCGTGACCCCACCCGACCCGACGACGCCCCGCGTCGTGATCGCCCCCGACAAGTTCAAGGGCACCCTGACCGCCGCCGCGGTGGCCACCCACGTGGCCGCCGGGCTGCGCTCGGTGCTCCCGGACGTCGAGGTGGTCGCCGTGCCCGTCGCCGACGGGGGTGACGGCACGCTCGCCGCCGCCGAGGCAGCCGGGTTCGTCCGGGTCACCGTGCCCGCCCACGGCCCGACCGGCGCGGAACGTCAGGCCGCGTACGGCGTGCGCGGTGCCGAGGTGGTCGTCGAGCTCGCCGAGGTGTGCGGGCTCGACCACCTCCCCGAGGGACGGCTCGCACCCCTGACCGCCACGAGCCGCGGCGCCGGCGACCTGATCGCCGCCGCCCTCGACGCCGGCGCACGACGCGTCGTCGTCGGCATCGGGGGCAGCGCCAGCACCGACGGTGGTGCCGGACTGCTGCAGGCACTCGGGGCGCGGGTGACGCGCGCCGACGGCAGCGACATCGGCCCGGGAGGGCTCGGCCTCGAGGACGCGACGGGCCTGGACCTGTCGGGGCTGCACCCCGGCCTGGCGGGCGCCGAGGTCGTCGTCGCCTGCGACGTCGACAACCCCCTCACCGGGTCCCGCGGCGCGGCAGCGGTCTACGGCCCGCAGAAGGGAGCCACCGCCGACGACGTCGAGCGGCTCGACGCGGCCCTGTCCCGGTGGGCCGACCTGGTCGCCGCCGAAACCGGTGCCGACCACCGGGGTGACCCGGGGACCGGGGCGGCCGGGGGTGTGGGCTTCGGCCTCGTCGCGGTCGCCGGGGCCACGACCAGGCCGGGTGCCGAGCTCGTGTTCGAGCTGGCGGGCCTGCGCGAGGTGCTGGACGGCGCCGACCTCGTCATCACCGGCGAGGGGGCCCTGGACCGGCAGACGCTGCACGGCAAGGCTCCTGCAGCAGTGGCCGCCGCGGCACGTGACGCCGGCGTGCCCGTCGTCGCCGTAGCCGGCAAGGTCTGCCTCCCGGAGGCGGACCTGCGCGCGGCCGGCATCGCCGCGGCATACGCCCTCGTCGACGTGGCCGGTTCGGAGCAGGAGGCGTTCGACGCACCCGGTCCGCTCCTGCAGCGGCTCGGTGCCCGTATCGCACTCGACCACCTGGGCGGTGCCCGGTGAGGCTGGCGCGGGTGGGCCCACCCGGCCGGGAGCGTCCGGTGGCCCTGGGGCAGGACGGTCGGCTGCGGGACCTGCTCGGCCTGTGCGACGACCTCGACCCGGCGGTGCTGGGCGACCTCGGCGCCGTCGCGGCGGCGCTGAGGTCCGGCGAGCTGCCACCTGCCGTGGTCGACGGTGTGGTGCGGTTCGGGCCGCCGATCCCGCGGCCCGGCAAGGTCGTCGGCATCGGGCTCAACTACGCCGGTCATGCAGCCGAGGCGGGCGCGGCACTGCCGAGCGAGCCGGTGGTCTTCCTCAAGGCCACGACGTCGGTCTGTGGGCCGACCGACGACATCCGGATGCTGCCGGGGTCGACGAGCACCGACTACGAGGTCGAGCTGGGGGTGGTCCTGGGGGCCGTCCTGCGCGACGAGACCGATCCTGCGCGCGCCCTGGAGGCGGTCGCGGGGTACGTCCTGGCCCACGACGTCTCCGACCGGGCCCTGCAGCTCGACCACGGCGGCACCTGGACCAAGGGCAAGTCCGCCGACACGTTCTGCCCCGTGGGGCCGTGGCTGGTGACCCCCGACGAGGTGGGCGACCCTGCGGCCCTGCGGCTGCGGCTGGCCGTCAACGCCGAGGCCCGCCAGGACGGGACGACCGACGACATGGTGTTCGGGGTGGGGGAGCTGCTCGCCTACGTGAGCCGGCTGATGACCCTCGAGCCGGGCGACCTCGTCATCACCGGCACCCCCGCCGGCGTGGCGATGGGCCGTCCCGAGCCCAGGCCCTACCTGCGGCACGGCGACGTGGTGGACCTCGACGGCGGGGTGCTCGGCCGCCAGTCCAACCGGGTCGTGGACCCTGCGGCCGAGCCGGCCGCAGTGACAGGATGACCGGGGTGGCAACCAGCCCGGGTACCGACGAGAGGCGAGGTGTGGCAGTGGGTGCAGACGTGGTCCTGCGGGCCCGGCGAGCGGTGGTCGGTGGTCGGGAGACCTCGGCCAGCGTCTTCGTGGCCGGTGGCCGGGTCGTCGCGATCGAGGCGTACGACGCGCCCGCCCCCGACGGTGCCCGGGTCGTCGAGCTCGCCGACGACGAGGTGCTGCTGCCCGGGCTCGTGGACTCGCACGTCCACGTGAACGAGCCGGGGCGCACCGACTGGGAGGGTTTCGCCAGCGCCACCCGCGCCGCTGCGGCGGGGGGTGTCACGACGATCATCGACATGCCGCTCAACAGCATCCCGCCGACCGTCTCGGTCGCTGCGCTGGACGAGAAGCGTGCCGTCGCCCGTGACCAGGCCTTCGTCGACGTGGGTTTCTGGGGCGGCGCCGTGCCCGGCAACGTGCCCGACCTGCGGCCGCTGCACGATGCCGGGGTCTTCGGGTTCAAGTGCTTCCTGCTGCACTCCGGCGTCGACGAGTTCCCCCACCTGTCGGCAGCGCAGCTGCGCGAGGCGCTCGCCGAGACGGCCACCTTCGACGCGCTGATGATCGTGCACGCCGAGGACGGCGACACCATCGACTCCTCGCCGCCGCCCAGTGGCCAGGGGTATGCCGGGTTCCTGGGTTCACGTCCCAAGGAGGCCGAGGAGCGGGCCATCGCCCTCGTGGTCGAGACGACGCGGGAGACCGGGGGGCGGGCGCACATCCTGCACCTGTCCGACGCCGACGCCATCCCCCTGCTCGCCGCCGCGCAGGCCGAGGGCCTGCGGATCTCGGTCGAGACCTGCCCGCACTACCTCACCCTCGAGGCCGAGGACATCCCCGACGGGGCGACGCAGTTCAAGTGCTGCCCGCCGATCCGCGAGCACGACAACCGCGACCGGCTCTGGGCCGGCCTCGAGTCGGGGGTGGTCGCCACGATCGTCTCGGACCACTCACCGTGCACCGAGGACCTCAAGCGGTTCGACTCCGGCGACTTCGGCCAGGCCTGGGGTGGGATCGCGGGGCTCCAGCTCGGCCTCCCGGCCATCTGGACCGAGGCCCGCGCACGCGGTCACTCGCTCGTGGACGTGGTCCGTTGGATGGGGGAGGGGCCGGCCGACCAGGTCGGACTGGTCGACCGCGGCCGGATCGCCGTCGGCTCCCCGGCCGACCTGGTCGTGTTCGCCCCCGACGAGGAGTTCACCGTCGACGTCGCCCACCTGCACCACAAGAACCCCGTGTCGGCGTATGCCGGCCGCACCCTCACCGGGGCCGTGCGCCAGACCTGGCTGCACGGCATACCGGTCGACCTCGGAGCCGACCCGCGCGGTCGGCTCCTGACGAGAGGACAGCCATGACCACCCCCCGCTACTACGCCCCCGCCGGCGGGCTGCCGCCGCAGACCCAGCTCACCACCGACCGCGCGGTGTTCACCGAGGCGTACGCCGTGCTGCCCAGGGGGACGATGACCGACATCGTCACGAGCAACCTGCCGTTCTGGGAGTCGACGCGCCTGTGGGTGATCGCCCGGCCGTTGTCGGGGTTCGCGGAGACGTTCTCGCAGTACATCGTCGAGGTGTCACCCGGAGGCGGCTCGGACAAGCCCGAGCTCGACCCGTCGGCCGAGGGGGTCGTGTTCGTCGTCGAGGGCGGGATCCGGCTCACCATCGAGGGGATCTCCCACGACCTGGGACCCGGCGGCTACGCCTACCTGCCGCCCGGCTGCTCGTGGACGCTGCGCGCCGACTCCCAGGAGACCGCGAAGTTCCACTGGGTGCGCAAGGCGTACGAGCGCGTCGAAGGCATCGAGGTGCCGGAGCCGTTCGTCACCAACGAGACCGACGTCGAGGCCGGCGCGATGCCCGACACGGAGGGGCGCTGGACCACGCAGCGGTTCGTCGACCCCCAGGACGTGCGGCACGACATGCACGTCAACATCGTCAACTTCGAGCCCGGTGGCGTGATCCCGTTCCCGGAGACGCACGTGATGGAGCACGGCCTCTACGTCCTGGAGGGCAAGGCCGTCTACCTGCTCAACAACGACTGGGTCGAGGTGCAGGAGGGCGACTTCATGTGGCTGCGGGCGTTCTGCCCGCAGGCCTGCTACGCCGGCGGCCCGGGACGGTTCCGCTACCTGCTCTACAAGGACGTCAACCGGCACGCCAAGCTCAGCCGCCAGTTCGTGTAGTGCCGGGCCCGAGGAGGGCATGATGGGCAGCGTCGGTGCCGTGGGACCGAGACCGGTCCGCGGGTGTGCCGCGTGAGGGGCAGGTGAGGCCGTGACCCAGCCACGACGACAGTCGGGCATCGTCGGCCTGCTCGTGCGCGAGGGCAGCTATGCCACCGGACCGCAGGTGCTCTCCGAGCTGCGGCGCGTCATCGCCTCCGGCGCGGTGCCACCGGGCAGCCCGATCCCGCTCGACGACGTCGCGGCCTTCTTCGGGCTCAGCCTCATCCCCGTGCGCGAAGCGCTGAAGACCTTGCTGGGGGAGGGGCTGCTGGAGCACCAGCCGCGGCTCGGCTACACCGTGACCGCCTTGTCGCCGGCCGAGCTCGACGAGCTGTACGTCGTGCGCGGCGCGCTGGAGGCCGCTGCCCTCGACGCCGCGGCGCTGCAGTCCACGCCGGGCGACCACGCCCGGGCCACGGCGATCCACGAGAGGTTCGTCGAGGCCGTGCAGGCCCGGGACGCCGCAGGGTTCCAGCGCGCCAGCCGCGAGTTCCACGAGGCGTTGCTCGCGCCCTGCCGGATGCCCCGCCTGCTGCACATGCTCGACATCGCCTGGAACCTCACCGAGCCGGTCCAGACGATGATGCGGGTCACCGAGGCCGACCGCGAGGAGATGCGCGTCGACCACCAGGCGATGCTCGACGCCTTCGTCGCCCGCGACGCCGCCCGGCTCCGCGAGGTCAGCGGGGAGCACCACGAGCGGCTCACCGCCTGCATCTCGCGGCTCGGCGACCTGCCCTGACGACGCTCACGCGCAGGCGGCGCGTGGATATACCCAGATATACGGTTCGAGCCATATCGCGGAAACCGTTGTCTCCCTAGGGTTCAGGCAGTCCGCAAACCCAGGAGGTCACCGTGACCGAGCTCCAGAAGGCCCCGCAGCCGCTCACCGAGACGGCTGCCCGAGAGGCTGGTTCCACCACCCGCACGGGTGCCCACGACCACGGCGCAGGTGCAGGCCTGATCAAGCCCGGTTACGACAAGCGACTCACCAACGAGGACCTTGCTCCGCTGCGGGACCAGAACTGGTCCTGGTACAACATCTTCGCCTTCTGGATGTCAGACGTGCACAGCGTCGGCGGCTACATCACCGCGGGCAGCCTGTTCGCGCTCGGCCTGACGAGCTGGCAGGTGTTCGTCTGCCTGATCACCGGCATCACCATCGTGCTGTTCTTCTGCAACCTCGTCGCCAAGCCCAGCCAGCGCACCGGGGTGCCCTACCCCGTCATCTGCCGGTCGGTCTTCGGCGTCCTCGGCGCCAACATCCCGGCCATCATCCGCGGCCTCATCGCGGTGGCCTGGTACGGCATCCAGACCTACCTCGCGTCGGCGGCCCTCGACATCCTGCTGGTGCGGATGTTCCCCGCCCTGCTGCCCTACTCCGACCTCGACCAGTACGGGTTCCTCGGGCTGTCGGCCCTGGGCTACGGCACGTTCGCGATCCTCTGGGTCGCCCAGGCCGCGGTCTTCTGGACCGGCATGAACACCATCAAGCGGTTCATCGACTTCGCCGGCCCCGCCGTCTACGTCGTGATGATCGCCCTGTGCGTCTACCTGCTCAAGGAGTCGGGCTGGAACGTCAACCTCAACCTCTCCGACCACGAGCTCAGCGGCACGCAGGTGTTCACGACCATGCTCGCCGCGACAGCCCTGGTCGTCTCCTACTTCTCCGGTCCGATGCTCAACTTCGGCGACTTCTCCCGGTACGGCCGCTCGTTCAAGGACATCAAGAAGGGCAACTTCTGGGGCCTGCCGGTGAACTTCCTGTTCTTCTCGCTCCTCACCGTCCTCACCGCCGCCGCCACCGTGCCGGTCTACGGGGAGCTCATCACCGACCCGGTGCAGACGGTCGGGAAGATCGACAACACCTTCGCCCTCGTCCTGGCCGCCCTGACGTTCACGACCGCGACCATCGGCATCAACATCGTCGCCAACTTCGTCTCGCCCGCGTTCGACTTCTCCAACGTCAACCCGCAGAAGATCAGCTGGCGGATGGGCGGCATGATCGCCGCCGTCGGCTCGGTGCTCCTCACCCCGTGGAACCTGTACAACAGCCCGGAGACGATCCACTACACGCTGGACACGCTGGGCGCCTTCATCGGGCCGCTGTTCGGGGTCCTCATCGCGCACTACTACGTCGTGCACAAGCAGCAGGTCTGCGTCGACGACCTGTTCACCCTCGACGAGTCGGGTGCCTACCACTACAGCCGCGGCTACAACCCGTCGGCGATCTGGGCCACCGTCATCGCCGCCGTGTGCGCGCTCCTCGCGGTGTTCGTCCCGGGCATCAACCGGTTCGACGACTACAGCTGGTTCATCGGCTGCGGGGTGGGCTTCGCCACCTACGCCCTGATCGCCCCACGCCTGGGGATCGGTGCGAAGCAGCTCGACGGCAAGGCCGTGACGCTGTGAGCGCCACGGCCGCCGTGGACGCCATCCGCATCACCGTCATCAACCCCAACACCACCGAGTCGATGACCGCGCTGATCGAGGCGCAGGCCCGGCGGGTCGTGGGACCGGGAACGGTGGTCACCGGCCGGACCCCCGCGATGGGCCCGGCCTCGATCGAGAGCCACTACGACGAGGCGCTCAGCGTGCCCGGCACGCTGGAGGTGATCCGCCAGGACACGCAGGCCGATGCGTTCGTGCTCGCCTGCTTCGGCGACCCCGGTCTGGACGCGGCGCGGGAGGCCGCGTCCAGGCCGGTCATCGGGATCGCCGAGGCGGCCATGAAGACCGCCTCGCTCCTGGGTCGTTCGTTCAGCGTCGTCACGACGATGAGCCGCACGGTCGGCCGGGCGTGGGACCTGACCCGCACCTACGGCCTGGAACGCCAGTGCGCCGGCGTGCACGCGTGCGACATCCCCGTCCTCGAGCTCGAGGAGGACCAGCACCACACGTATGGCGTGATCCTCGCCTTCGCGAAGACCGCCCTGGCCCAGGACGGCAGCGATGCCATCGTCCTCGGGTGTGCCGGGATGGCGGGGCTGCCCGAGCTGCTCACCGAACAGCTCGGGGTGCCGGTGGTCGACGGCGTCGCCGCGGGGACCCTGCTCGCGCACGCCCTGGTGGTGCAGGGGCTGCGCCCGGCCACCCACGGCGAGCTGGCCCCACCACCGCCGAAGACCTACACCGGGGCGCTCGCAGGCTTCGGCCGCAGCTGACCGGCGGCGTCCACCCACCGAAACAAGCGGCGCCAAACCCTTGTTTCAACAGTTTGTGGAGGAATACCGTCGTGGTAGATCGACCGCGGCCGTTGTTCTGCATGGATAACCGGCGGACCCGCTCCTAGTCACGCAACCATGCACCCGGTCGGATCCGGCCGGGTGGATGATGGACCCCAACCACGGGGCGACGGGAGTTGCGGCATGGCGGCTGGACAGCACGAGGTCACGGTCAACCACGAGGTCACGGTGAACGGGGTCGCGCGCCCCCTCACCGGGGTCGATCCCGCCACGACGGCCCTGGACTTCCTGCGCGCCTCGGGCCTCACCGGGGCCAAGGAGGGCTGCGCAGAAGGGGAGTGCGGTGCCTGCTCGGTCATGGTCGCCCGCCCCGACGGACCGGACTCCTCCCGGTGGACGGCCATCAATGCCTGCCTCATCCCGGCGGCGACGCTCGACGGCCAGGAGGTCGTCACCGCCGAGGGCCTCGGCACCCCCGAGGCGCTGCACCCGGTGCAGCGCGAGATGGCGGTGCGCGGTGGGTCGCAGTGCGGTTACTGCACGCCAGGCTTCATCTGCAGCATGGCGGCGGAGTTCTACCGCGGCGACCGTCGCCCCGCCGCCACGGCGCCGGCGCCACGCCGCCGCCAACGGTTCCCGCCCCGAGACCCCGGTCGTGGACGCTGAGCACGGTGCGAACGGCTTCGACCTGCACGCCCTGAGCGGCAACCTCTGTCGCTGCACCGGCTACCGCCCCATCCGGGACGCCGCCTACGCCCTCGAGCAGCCCGCCGAGGATGACGCCCTCGCGGCGCGCGCCGCCCGGCCCGCACCCGTGGCGGCCCACAGCCGGATCGAGGGTTCGAGCGGTGTCTTCGAGCGTCCGGGGGACCTGGCCCAGGCCCTGGCCCTGCTCGCCGAGCACCCCGGCGCGGTCCTCGTCGCCGGGTCCACCGACTGGGGCGTCGAGGTCAACATCCGTGGCGTCCGCGCCCCCTTCGCCATCGGGATCGACCGCCTGCCCGAGCTGCGCGGCCTCGACGTGGGCGAGGAGTACGTCGAGATCGGCGCCGCCCTGAGCCTCAGCGAGGTCGAACGCGGCCTCGCGGGCCGGATCCCGTTGCTGGACCAGCTGTTCCCGCAGTTCGCGTCCCGGCTGATCCGCAACGGCGCCACCATCGGCGGCAACCTCGGCACCGGCTCACCCATCGGGGACACCCCACCGGCCCTGCTCGCGCTGGAGGCCACGGTGGTGCTGGCGTCGGTCGACGGCGACCGCGAGGTGCCGCTGGCCGACTACTTCACCGGATACCGCCAGAGCGTCAAGCGGGCCGACGAGCTGGTCCGCGCGGTGCGGATCCCGGTGCCGGTCAGCGGGATCGCGGCGTTCCACAAGATCGCCAAGCGCCGGTTCGACGACATCTCCAGCGTCGCGGTCGGCTTCGCGCTCGACGTCCAGGACGGGGTCGTCCGCAAGGCGCGGATCGGGCTCGGCGGCGTGGCCGCGACGCCGATCCGTGCGCTGGCGACCGAGGCGGCCCTCGAGGGTCGGCCGTGGACGGCCGACGTGGCGCGGGCCGCAGCGCAGGTGATGGCCCGTGAGGGCACGCCCCTGGACGACCATCGCGCCAGCGCGCCGTACCGGGCGGCGATGCTCGGGACCGCGCTGCTCAAGCTGCACGCCCAGACCGCGACCCCGCAGGAGGTGGGAGCATGAGCACGCTCTCCGAACGCCCGGCCAACCCCGTTGTCGGACAGGACATCCCGCACGAGTCCGCTGCACTGCACGTCACCGGTCTGGCGCTCTACACCGACGACCTCGTCCAGCGCACACACGGCTGCCTGCACGCCCACCCGGTGCAGGCGCCGCACGCGCACGCCCGCGTGACCGGCCTGCGCACCGCACCCGCCTACGACGTGCCCGGCGTGGTCCGGGTCCTCACCGCCGAGGACGTCCCCGGGGTCAACGACGCCGGCGTCAAGCACGACGAACCGCTCTTCCCGACCGAGGTGATGTTCCACGGCCACGCGGTCTGCTGGGTGCTCGGCGAGACCCTCGAGGCCGCCCGCCTCGGCTCGCTCGCGGTCGAGGTCGAGTACGAGCCGCTGCCTGCCATCGTCAGCCTGCGTGAGGCCATCGCCGCCGAGAGCTTCCAGGGCGGCCGGCCGAAGCTCGAGCGCGGCGACCTCGACGCCGGGTTCGACGGTGCCGCCCACGTGTTCAGCGGGGAGTTCGAGCTCGCCGGGCAGGAGCACTTCTACCTCGAGACCCACGCGTCGCTGGCCCTCGTGGACGAGAACGGCCAGGTCTTCGTCCAGAGCAGCACCCAGCACCCCACCGAGACCCAGGACATCGTCGCCCACGTCCTCGGCGTGCCGAGCAACGAGGTCACCGTGCAGTGCCTGCGCATGGGCGGTGGTTTCGGTGGCAAGGAGATGCAGCCCCACGGGTTCGCCGCCATCGCCGCCCTCGGTGCTCGCCTGACCGGTCGCCCGGTGCGGCTGCGCCTGACCCGCAACCAGGACATGACGATGACGGGCAAGCGCCACGGGTTCCACGCCCAGTGGCGGGTGGCGTTCGACGAGTCCGGCCTGATCCGGGCCCTGGACGCCACCCTGACCTCGGACGGGGGCTGGAGCCTGGACCTGTCCGAGCCGGTCCTGGCTCGGGCGCTGTGCCACATCGACAACGCCTACTGGATCCCCAACATCCGGGTGAACGGTCGGATCGCCAAGTCCCACAAGACCTCGCAGACCGCGTTCCGCGGGTTCGGCGGACCGCAGGGGATGCTCGTCATCGAGGACATCCTGGGCCGGTGCGCGCCGCTGCTCGGCATCGACCCGACCGACCTGCGCAGGGCGAACTTCTACGCGCAGGGGCAGAGCACGCCATACGGGCAGCTGGTGCGCCACCCCGAGCGCACGGTGACCTGCTGGGACCAGGTGCTGACCACCGGTGACGTCCGGGAGCGACTGGCGCAGGTGGCGGACCACAACGCCACGCACGAGCACACCAAGCGCGGGCTGGCGGTGACCCCGGTGAAGTTCGGGATCTCCTTCAACTTCACCGCGTTCAACCAGGCGGGCGCCCTCGTGCACGTCTACAAGGACGGCTCGGTGCTCATCACCCACGGTGGCACCGAGATGGGGCAGGGCCTGCACACCAAGATGCTCCAGGTCGCGGCCACCACCCTCGGTGTGCCGCTGTCGACCGTGCGCCTGGCGCCGACCCGGACCGACAAGGTGCCCAACACGTCGGCGACCGCGGCGAGCTCGGGCGCGGACCTCAACGGTGGCGCCGTGAAGAACGCGTGCGAGCAGGTGCTGGAGCGCCTGCGCGAGGTGGCCGGACGGCGGCTCGGGGTGCATCCGGCCGACGTGCGGTTCGTCGACGGACAGGTCACCACCATCGGTGGTGGGGAGTCGGTGCCGTGGGCCGACCTGGTCAACCAGGCGTACTTCCAGCGGGTCCAGCTGTGGGCCGCGGGCTTCTACCGCACCGAGGGCCTGCACTGGGACTCCTCGGTCATGCACGGGTCGCCGTTCAAGTACTTCTCCTACGGTGTGGCCGCTGCCGAGGTCGAGGTGGACGGGTTCACCGGGGCCTACCGCACGCGCCGGGTCGACATCGTCCACGACGTCGGCGACAGCCTGTCGCCGCTGGTGGACCTCGGGCAGATCGAGGGCGCGTTCGTCCAGGGGGCCGGCTGGCTCACGTTGGAGGACCTGCGCTGGGACGAGAGCGACGGGCCGACCCGGGGGCGCCTCGCGACCCAGGCGGCCAGCACCTACAAGCTCCCGAGCTTCTCGGAGATGCCCGAGGTGTTCAACGTCGCGCTGCTCGAACGCGCCCACGAGGACGGCGCCGTCTACGGCTCGAAGGCTGTCGGCGAGCCCCCGCTCATGCTGGCCTTCTCGGTACGGGAGGCGCTGCGCCAGGCCGCGGCGGCCTTCGGGCCGGCGGGGGTCAGCGTCGACCTCGCCTCACCGGCCACCCCGGAGGCGGTGTGGTGGGCGGTGGAGCAGGCCCGGCGCAGCACCGAGCACGGGCACGTCGAGCAGGGTGCCCCGGGAGTCGTGCCGGACCAGCCGGATGCCGATGCGCGGCCCCTGCGCCCGCACTCCGAGCTCGCAGCGCAGTCCTCGCGGGGCGGGGACTGACATGCACTGGCTGGCAGCCGTCGAACGACTGCGGCGCGAACGCCGGGCCGGTGTGCTCGTCACGCTCGTGTCGGTCCGCGGCCACGCCCCCCGTGAGGCGGGCGCCAAGATGGTCGTGACCGCCACCGACGCCTGGGACAGCATCGGCGGCGGCAACCTCGAGGCCACCGCCGTGGCCAGGGCGCGCACCATGCTGCAGGGCGGGACGTCCTCGCCCGAGCAGCTCACGGTGGCGCTCAACGACAAGGCCCGCGCCGAGCACGGGCAGCAGTGCTGCGGTGGCGAGGTCGAGATCCTGCTCGAACCCCTCGCCGTGGTCCCGTCGGTGGCGGTCTTCGGCCTGGGTCACGTCGGTCTCGAGCTGGCCAGGATCCTGGCCCGGCACGACATCGAGCTGCACCTCGTCGACTCGCGCGCCGAGCAGGTCGACGCGCAGCGGCTGGCGGTCCTCGACGACGCGGTCGCGCGGGTCCACGTCCACCACGCCCCGGTGCCCGAGCTGGTCCTGGGCCAGGTGCCGCGCGGGACGCACGTCCTGGTCATGACCCACGACCACGCCGAGGACGCCGCCCTCTGCGACACGGCGCTGCGGTGTGGTCACCTCGCGTCCATCGGGCTGATCGGGTCGGCGGCCAAGTGGAGCAGGTTCCGGCAACGCCTTGCGGCAGAAGGGCATTCACCCGCGACCCTGGAGCGCATCACCACCCCCATCGGCCAGCCCGGCCTCGCCGGCAAGCACCCGGCGACCATTGCCGTGAGCGTCGCCGCCGAGCTCGTGCGGGTGTTCGAGGCAGAACGCGCCTCGGCACCCGCCGCGGCCTCGGCCGGGGCGCAGCGATGACCCTCTACCGCGCCCGGCTCGTCGACACCCCGGTAGACCCGTTCACCGGCGGCGCCCTGCGGGCGGAGGAGGACGGCGGGATCGTCGTCGACGACACCGGCGTCATCGTCGCCCGAGGACCGTTCGCCCAGGTGCGTGCCGACCACCCCGAGGAGGTGGTGATCGAGCTGCGCGGCGGGATGCTGCTGCCGGGGATGGTCGACACCCACGTGCACTACCCCCAGGTGCGTGTCATCGGAGGGCTCGGGATGCCGCTGCTCGACTGGCTCGAGCAGTGCGCGCTGCCCGAGGAGGCCCGGCTCGCCGACGTCGCGTACGCCGAAGGGGTGGCCCGCGACTTCGTGACCGGGCTCGTCGACGCCGGCACCACCACGGCCCTGGTGTTCGGGTCGCACTTCGCGACCGCCGTCGACTCGATGTTCGCGGCCGCGGACGGCGCCGGGCTGCGGGTCACGACCGGCCTGGTCGTCTCGGACCGGAGCCTGCGCCCGGAGCTCCTGTCCACCCCCGACCGCGCCTACGACGAGGCCCGTGACCTCGCCGCGCGGTGGCACGGCCGGGGTCGCCTGCGGTATGCCGTGACCCCCCGCTTCTCCTTCTCCGCCAGCGACGCGATGCTCGAGTCCTGCGCGGCCACCTTCAAGGAGGTGTCGGGGTCGTGGTTCACCTCGCACGTCAACGAGAACCTCTTCGAGGTGGCCGAGGTGCAGCGCCTGTTCGGGGGGACGCACTACGTCCACACCTACGCCAACCACGGCCTCGTCGACCGCAACTCGGTGCTCGCCCACAACGTGCACCCGCAGGACGAGGAGCTGGCCCTGCTCGCCAGCCAGGACGCCTCGGTGGCGCACTGCCCGACGAGCAACTCGGCGCTCGGCAGCGGGCTGTTCCCGCTGCGGCGCCACCTCGCCCACGGCGTGCGGGTGGCGCTGGGCTCCGACGTCGGTGCCGGCACGGGCTTCTCGCTGCTGAAGGAGGGGCTGCAGGCCTACTTCATGCAACAGCTGCTCGGACCCGAGGGTGTGCCGCTCACCTCGGCCCACCTGTTGTGGCTGGCGACCTCAGCCGGGGCCGATGCGCTGGGCCTGGCCGACTCGGTGGGTGACCTGTCCGTGGGCAAGCAGTTCGACGCCGTGTGGGTGCTGCCGCAGGTCGGCAACCCGCTCGACGTCGGTCTGGGCAACGCCCACTCCACCCTGGACGCGCTGGCCAAGGTGTTCGCGCTCGGCACCACGACGGACGTCGAGGGGGTCTGGGTCGCCGGTGACCAGATCGCCGCCGGACGGTTCCGCCGCCCCGCCACCCGGTGAGCGGGGACGAGGCGGCGCCGCGGCGCCGCTCAGGGGTCAGGCGCGCTCGAGCCTGAGCACCTCGGCATACGCGGGGAGGGTGAGGAAGTCGGGGAAGTCGGGGTCGATCGCACACTCGACGAACAGGCGGCGCGCGGCCTCCCACTCGCCGTCGGCGAAGGCGTCCTCGCCCACGGACTCCCGCAGCGCGGCGTACTCCTCCTCGACGAGGCGGTCCACGAGCTCTCGGGTGACCTTCTCGCCGGAGGTGAGGGTGACCTCGTTGCGCAGCCACTGCCAGATCTGCGAACGCGAGATCTCGGCGGTCGCGGCATCCTCCATGAGGTTGTGGATGCCCACTGCGCCGTTGCCGCGCAGCCACGACTGGAGATAGGCGATGCCGACGGTGATGTTGCCGCGCAGCCCGGCCTCGGTACGGTCACCGGGGGTCTGGCCGGCGGCCAGCAGGTCGTCGGCGGTGACCGACACGTCGTCACGGCGCTTGCCCAGCTGGTTGGGCTCGTCCCCGAGGACGCCGGTGAAGATCTCGCTGCACAGGTCGACCATGCCGGGGTGGGCGACCCACGAACCGTCGAACCCGGCGCCGGCCTCGCGCTCCTTGTCGGCGCGCACCTTGGCGAACGCCTGCTCGTTGACCTCGGGGTCCTTGCTCGGGATGAAGGCGGCCATGCCGCCGATCGCGAAGGCTCCCCTGCGGTGGCAGGTCCTCACCAGCAGCTCGCTGTAGGCCTTCATCATCGGTGCGGTCATCGTCACGGCGTTGCGGTCCGGGAGGGTGAACTCGGGCCCCGAGTCGCGGAAGTACTTGATGATCGAGAACAGGTAGTCCCAGCGGCCGGCGTTGAGGCCGGCGGCGTGCTCGCGCAGCTCGTACAGGATCTCGTCCATCTCGAACGCCGCAGGGATGGTCTCGATGAGCACCGTGGCGCGCACCGAGCCGTGCGGGACACCGAGGTGCTCCTGGGCGAAGGTGAAGACGTCGTTCCACAGGCGGGCCTCGCGGTGCGACTCCATCTTCGGCAGGTAGAAGTACGGGCCGCGGCCCTGCTCGAGCAGCTCCTTGGCGTTGTGGAAGAAGTAGAGGCCGAAGTCCACCAGCGCGCCGACCAGGGGCGAGCCGTCGAGGTGCAGGTGCTCCTCGTCGAGGTGCCAGCCCCGGGGGCGGGGGACGATGACCGGCGCCGAGGCAGGGTCCTCGAGCGCGTACTCCTTGCCCTGAGCAGACGTGAAGGCGATGGTGCCGCGCACGGCGTCGTACAGGTTGACCTGGCCGCCCAGGACGTTGGCCCAGTGCGGGGTGTTGGCGTCCTCGAAGTCGGCCAGCCAGACCTTGGCGCCGGAGTTCAGGGCGTTGATCGCCATCTTGCGCTCGGTCGGGCCGGTGATCTCGACCCGCCGGTCACGCAGGGCGGCGGGCGCCTCGGCGACGGTCCAGTCACCCTCGCGCACCTCACGGGTCTCGTCGAGGAAGTCCAGGCGCCCGCTGCGGGAGACCTGCTCGCGGCGGGTCCGGCGCGCGGCCAGCAGCTCGTCGCGGGTGCCCGCGAACCTGGTGTGGAGCTCGGCGAGGAAGTCCAGGGCCCCGGGGGTCAGGATCTCGTCGCTGCGCTCGACCGGGCCTCCGGTCACGGTGATGGCGGACATCGCTGGCTCGTTCCTCACGGTCGAAGGGGTTGGTTCAACGGGACGCCGGCGCTCCGTCTTGGAGCAGCAGGCACTACGATACTTCCATGATACGAAATCTTCTTCTCATTCGCCCGGTGGGGAGAGATATATGAACGCCGGCACACCAGCAGACGTCCCCGCCAGGACGGGGGGCGTGCAGTCCCTCGAACGTGCCTTCGCCATCCTCGAGACGATGGCCGACGCGGGCGGCGTGATCAGCCTGTCGCAGCTCGCGAACGACGCCGACCTGCCCCTGCCGACGATCCACCGCCTCGTGCGCACCCTGGTGGACCTCGGCTACGTGCGCCAGGAGGCCTCCCGCCAGTACTCCCTGGGGCCGCGCCTGATCCGGCTCGGTGAGACCACCTCCCGCATGCTCGGTCGGTGGGCGCGCCCCCACATGGAGCGCCTCGCCCACGAGCTCGGCGAGTCGGTCAACCTCGCGATGCTCGACGGCGACCAGATCGTCTACGTGGGCCAGGTGATGGCGTCGCGCAACTCCATGCGCATGTTCACCGAGGTCGGCCGCCGCGTCCTGCCGCACTCCACCGGGGTCGGCAAGGCGATCATGGCCGACCTGGACCCGGGTGACGTGCGCGCGTTGCTGGCCCGCACCGGGATGCCGGCGCGGACCGAGCACACCATCACCGCGCCCGAGGAGTTCGCCGCCGAGCTCGACCGCACCCGTCAGCGCGGCTACGCCCTCGACGAGGGGGAGCAGGAGGTCGGCGTACGGTGCGTGGCCGTGGCCGTCCCCGACGCGCCCCAGCTGTTGGCCCTCTCGCTGTCCGGCCCGGTCACCCGGGTCACCGACGAGTTCGTCGCACGGGCGACCGGGCCGCTGCACCGCGCCGCCGAGGCGATCTCGGCCGAGATGCGCGGCAGCCGCGGCTGAGGAGAACCGCCGGGCGGCATCGGGCGAACGGTTGGTGCTCATGGGGTGAACAGTGGTCCGACCGGCCATTTCTGGTCCCCCGCGGGTCCCCGGTTGGGCACGCTGGGGCCATGGCCTACGGCTCCGAGTTCGGACCCATCGCCCTCGCCCATCGCGGAGGTTCCGCCCTCGCGCCCGAGAACACCCTGGCCGCCTTCGGTCGAGCCGCTGCCCTGGGGCTGCGCTACCTCGAGACCGACGTCAAGCTCACCAGCGACGGCCACCTCGTCTGCTTCCACGACAACACCCTGGACCGGGTCACCGACGGTCACGGCCCGGTGGCGCGGCAGACGCTGGCGAGCCTGCGCGCCATACGGGTCCATGGCACCGAGCCCATCCCGACCCTCACCGAGGCGCTCGAGGCGTTCCCGGACGCGAGGTTCACCGTCGACCTCAAGGACCGCGGGGCGATCGGACCACTGGTGAAGGTGTTGCAGCGCGGCGACTTCCGCGACCGTGTCTGCGTCGCCGGGGCGTGGGACAGCTGGCTCGCGACCGTGCGGGCCGAGGCGCCGGGCGTACGCAGCGCGCTGGGCTGGCGGTCCCTGGCCGCCCTGGTCACGTCCTCGCGGACCGGGGTGCGGCCCTCGCGCCGACTCGCCACGGCCGAGTTCGCCCACGTGCCACTGCGCCTGGGACGGGTGCCGGTCTTCGTCGAACGGCTCGTCGAGGGGGCGCACCGCATCGGCGTGCGCGTCGTGGTGTGGACCATCGACGACCCGGTCGCGATGCACCGGGTCCTGGACGCCGGTGTCGACGGCATCATCTCCGACCGACCCGACCTGCTGCGCGAGGTGCTGGTCGCCCGCGGCCAGTGGACCCCCATGCCGGCCACCCCCTGGGCGCCCCCACTGCCCGAGGCACTCGCCTCGTGACCACCCCAGCGAGTCTTTGAGCGCCTGACCAGGCCCAGGCCCGGTCAGGCGCTCAAAGACTCAACGGATCGGGCTCAGGAGGTGTGCTGGAGCGCCTTGACCTCGTCGCGCGCCGCCACGATGGCGGAGTGCTGCTGCTGCACCACGGTGCGGAAGCCGTCGCTGAGGTCCTCCTTGAGGGCCTTCTCGTACTCGGACACCGCGTGGTCCTCGCCGGTGACGGCAGCACCGAGGACCGCGGAGGCGTCGTCGCCGGTCAGCGCGTCCTTGAGCGAGATCCAGCCACGGTGCAGGGCGGCAGTCATCGTGCCGCTCTCGTCGACGTCGTCGCCGTACTCGTGTCCCAAGGCCACGATGTCGTTGGCGAAACCGGCGCGCTGCTCGGACAGTCGCTGCAGGGTCGCCGCCACCTCCGGGCTCTCGCTGTCGCGCAGCTTCTCAGCGGCGGAGGCGAACCCGGTGCGGCCGTCCTTGAGCGTCTCCACGAGCTCCTTGGCGACCTTCTCGTCAGCTGACATGGCTGGTTCTCCTTCTGTTAGTGATCGCGCTTACCTTCGGCCCGTACCCGTGAACAGCGCCTGCCAAACCCCCGGCGGCACCGTTCGTGCGCTCAGTCCTCCGACGAACCCGACATGCCCGCCTTGATAAGGTTCATGACCGAGGAGTCGGCCAGGGTCGTGACATCGCCGACCTCGCGGTTCTCGGCGACGTCGCGCAGCAGGCGACGCATGATCTTGCCCGAGCGGGTCTTGGGGAGCTCCGCGACCACCATGATCTGCCGGGGCTTGGCGATGGGGCCGATCTCCTTGGCCACGTGGTTGCGCAGCTCCTGGACCGTCTGGTCGCCGTGGTCGGCGAACCCGCCGCGCAGGATGACGAACGCGCACACGGCCTGCCCCGTGGTCTCGTCGGTGGCACCCACGACCGCGGCCTCGGCGACCGACGGGTGCGACACCAGCGCGGACTCGATCTCCGCCGTGGACAGGCGGTGGCCCGAGACGTTCATGACGTCGTCGACGCGGCCGAGCAGCCAGATGTTGCCGTCGGCGTCGTACTTGGCACCGTCACCGGCGAAGTAGTACTTCTCCCCGAACCGCGACCAGTACGTCTCCTTGTAGCGCTCCGGGTCGCCCCAGATGCCGCGGAGCATGCCGGGCCACGGCTTCGTCAGGACGAGGTAGCCCACGGCCTCGGGGTCGTGCAACGGTTGGCCCTCGTCGTCGAGGATCTCGGCGCTGACGCCGGGGATCGGCCGCTGCGCCGAGCCGGGCTCAAGGCTGGTCACCCCCGGGAGGGGGCTGATCATGATGCCGCCGGTCTCGGTCTGCCACCACGTGTCGACGATGGGCGCCTTGTCGCTGCCGATGTGCTTGCGGTACCAGAGCCACGCCTCGGGGTTGATGGGCTCGCCGACCGACCCCAACAGCCGCAACGAGGACAGGTCGAACTTCGCCGGGATGTCGTCGCCCCACTTCATGAACGTGCGGATGGCGGTGGGTGCGGTGTAGAGGATCGACACCTTGTACTTCTGCACGATCTCCCACCAGCGACCCTGGTGCGGGGTGTCCGGGGTGCCCTCGTAGATGACCTGCGTCGCACCGTTCGCGAGCGGGCCGTAGACGATGTAGGTGTGCCCGGTGACCCAGCCGATGTCGGCGGTGCACCAGTACACGTCGGTCTCCGGGTGCACGTCGTGGACCACCGAGTTGGTGTATGCCGCCTGCGTCAGGTAGCCGCCGGTGGTGTGGAAGATGCCCTTGGGCTTCCCCGTGGTGCCGGAGGTGTAGAGGATGAACAGCGGGTGCTCGCTGTCGTGGGCGACCGCCTCGTGCTGGTCGCTGGCTCCGTCGACGACGTCGTGCCACCAGAGGTCGCGCTCGTCGTCCCACTCGACCGCACCCTCGGTGCGCTTGACGACCAGCACCTTCTCGACGGTGCTCTCGCCGGTGACGGCGGCGTCCACGGCGGGCTTGAGGGGGGCGGGCTTGCCGCGGCGGAACTGGCCGTCGGCGGTGATGACGACCTTGGCCCCGGCGTCGGCGATGCGGGTGCGCAGCGCGTCGGCGGAGAACCCGCCGAACACCACCGAGTGCGGGGCGCCGATCCGGGCGCACGCCAGCATCGCCACGACGGCCTCGGGGATCATCGGCAGGTAGATGGCGACCCGGTCGCCCTTGGCGACACCGAGCGACTCGAGGGCGTTGGCCGCCCTGGCGACGTCCTGCTGCAGCTGCGCGTAGGTGATGGCGCGGCTGTCGCCGGCCTCACCCTCGAAGTGGATGGCCACGCGGTCGCCGTTGCCGGCCTCGACGTGGCGGTCGACGCAGTTGTGGGCGACGTTGAGCTCGCCCCCGACGAACCACTGCGCGACAGGGGCGCCGCTCCAGTCCAGCGTCTGGCCGAAGTCCTTGGCCCAGTCGAGGCGCTCGCGGGCCTGGGCCGCCCAGAAGGCCTCGTGGTCGGCGTCGGCCTGCTCGAACAGCTCCGCCGTACCGTTGGCCTGGGCCGCGAACTCGGGAGAGGGAGACAGGTCCCGCTCCGGCGTGTGGCTCGTGGTCGTGGTCTCGGACACGGGGTTCCTCCTGGAGGGGCTGAAGACGTCAACGGCTTGCCACCCCACCCAACCCGTACCGACCCCACCACTGCAAGGGGAGCGGTCGGCGTCGTCGTCCGACGGACCGTTGGGCTTGCCGAGCGGCTACCCTCGACGCCGTGACCGACCCCAGCCGGACCGCGACGAAGTCCTCACGCGCACACCGTGACCGCCGCGAACGTCGCGATGGGCCCATCCGGCGCGGTGCTGACCTGGCCCGCCGAGTGCGGGGACCGCTGGCGGTCGTCGCCGGCGCACTGGTGTGGTGGCCGGCCGGCTTCCTCGGCCAGCAGTCGTGGCCGCACCTGCCGCTGGGCGTGTTCGACGGCGACGTGCTCTTCCTCGGGGCGACGGCGGCCGCAGCGTCGGTCTCCCTGCTCGTGCGTTCGCCGTGGCCGCGCCTGGCGGTCATCGTGGGCCTCAGCGGACTCGGCTGGCTCCTGGACGGCCCCATCACGCAGGCCTACCCGCACGAGCGCGCGGTGCTGGCCGTCCTGCTCGGTGGGGGCGCCTTGCTCGGCGTGGTGCTCGGCGCCCGAGGGACCAGGGGTGCGCTCGCCGCGGCGACCGTCCTGGCCATGGTCGCAGGGCTCTCCCCGACGACGTGGCCGCGGGGCCTGGCCCTCGCGCTGGCGCTGGCGCTACCGTTTGCGGTGGCGACGTGGCAGCGCGTCGCGCCGACGGCGCTGAGCCTGGTGCGGCTGGTCCTGACCTGGCTCGTGTTCGCACTGGGAGCCCGGGCGCTGTCGTACGGCTGGGACCTGGTCCGGCCCGGCAGCGGCGGTGTCCCCGTCAGTGAGCAGGCCCGCACGGTCGCCGACGCGTCGTGGGACTTCGCCCGGACGCAGTGGTGGAAGCACTCCGAGGGACTGCTGACCTCCTCGACGCAGTGGTTCGTGCTCGCCGCGGTGCTTGCCGTGGTCATCCTCGTGCTGCGCGCTGCCCGCGGTGGGGTGCGCCGCCACACTTCCACGCCCTGACCCCGCGGCAGCTGCGTCAGTTCCACCAGGCCCTGCACCACCTGGCTCCGCTCCACCCCGGCAGTCCTCGGGCGGAGCGGAGACCTGCGGTCTACCAGCGGTGGGCGACGTCGATCACGAGGCGACTGGTGGCACCGTCGTCCAGGGTGAAGACCCGGAACGGCAGTCGCGCGCGGACGCCGAGCCCCATGGAGGTGTAGCCCTCGAAGGATCCCGCCCAGGCCACCTGGCGGAAGGTCGAGTAGCCGGTGACGTCGACGACCTCCTTGCGGTTCTTCGGCAGGTAGGCCACGGAACCGCTCTGGGTGTAGGCCGGGGCGTTGACGACGACCGACAGCTTGGCACCTCCGCGCAGCGGCACCAGGGCGCCCTCGCCGTCGGTGTAGACGTTGTCGACGTACCTGACGGTGTAGCCCGAGGACTTGCCCCTGAGGTCCACGACGAGCCGGTCGAAGCAGGAGTGCCGGCCGGACCGGACCCCCGTGACCGGGCCGATGGCCGTGGTGCTCCTGGCCTTGGCGAGCGAGCCCCAGGTGATGCCGCAGTACGGCGCTGCCGCGGTGGTGGCGGTGGTGGTCGCGGTCGCCGGGGTGGCGAGCGCGGCGGTGACGGGGATGGCCCCGAGGGCGGCGGCGACGACGAGCGACCGGATGGCCAGCCGGGTCGAGCGCTTGGTGCTGGTGGTCTTCATGGTGTCCCCCTTTCGGACACCCCATGGACGAGGACCGGGGCATCCGGGTTGACACGTGATCGCGCGCCGGGCGCGACGGTGCCGCGCCCCCGTTGCGGGGACGCGGCACCGTGGTTCGCAGGGACCGTACGGCGCGGGGCGCCGTGGGCCTCGTCGCTCGCCTAGTGGGCGGTCGCCTTCTCGGCGCCGTGTCCGGTCAGGGACCGAACCTCCATCTCGGCGTACTTCGCGGCGTTGAACTCCTTGCTCGTCACGGTGCCCAGCCAGCCGAGGACGAAGGCGAGCGGGATCGAGACGATGCCGGGGTTGTCCAGCGGGAACCAGTGGAAGTCCGCGTTCTGGAGCATCGAGGCGGACTTGCCGTCGACCTTGGGCTTGCCCGACACCACCGGGCTGAAGATGATCAGCGTCAGTGCCGTGGCGAGCCCACCGTAGATCGACCACAGTGCGCCACGGGTGTTGAACCGCTTCCAGAACAGCGAGTAGAGGATCGTCGGCAGGTTCGCGGAGGCCGCGATGGCGAACGCGAGGGCGACGAGGAACGCGATGTTCTGCCCGTTGGCGAGGATGCCGCCGAAGATGGCGAAGATGCCGATGACGACCGCGGTGATGCGGGCGACCTTGACCTCCTCCTCCGGAGAGGCGGTGCCCTCCTTGATGACCGAGTTGTAGATGTCATGGGACAGGCTCGCGCTGGCGGTGATGGTCAGACCGGCAACGACCGCGAGGATCGTCGCGAACGCCACCGCCGAGATGATGCCCAGCAACAGCTCACCACCGAGCTCGAAGGCCAGCAGCGGCGCGGCCGAGTTCGCCTTGCCCGGTGCGGCGGCGATGACCTTCGGACCGACAAGTGCTGCGGCGCCATACCCGAGCACGAGCGTGAACAGGTAGAAGATGCCGATGAGCCAGATGGCCCACTCGACGGACTTGCGGGCCTCCCTGGACGAGGGCACCGTGTAGAAGCGCATGAGCACGTGCGGCAGGCCGGCGGTGCCGAGGACCAGGGCCAGCGACAGCGAGATGAAGTCGATCTTGGTCAGGCCGCTCTTGCCGTACTGCAGGCCCGGGTCGAGCACCTTCTTGCCGTCCGAGGCCTCGACCGCGCTGCCGAGCAGGCTGCTGAGGTTGAGACCGAACCTGCTGAGCACCCAGACGAACATGATGCCGGCACCGAGGATCAGCAGGACGGCCTTGATGATCTGCACCCAGGTCGTGCCCTTCATGCCACCGATGAGGACGTAGGCGATCATGATGACGCCGACGATGGCGATGACCACCGACTGCCCGGCCCGGTCCTCGATGCCGAGCAGCAGGGCGACCAGGCCACCGGCACCGGCCATCTGGGCGAGCAGGTAGAAGAAGCAGACCGCGAGGGTCGAGACTGCCGCGGCCATGCGGACCGGGCGCTGCCGGAGGCGGAACGACAGGACGTCGGCCATCGTGTACTTGCCGGCGTTGCGGAGCAGCTCGGCCACGAGCAGCAGGGCCACGAGCCAGGCGACGAGGAAGCCGATGGAGTAGAGGAAGCCGTCGTAGCCGTTCAGGGCGATGGCACCCGCGATGCCCAGGAACGACGCGGCCGACAGGTAGTCACCGGCGATCGCGATGCCGTTCTGCCGTCCGGTGAACGCGCGTCCGCCGGCGTAGAAGTCGGCGGCGCTGCTGTTGTTCTTCGACGCACGGATGACGATGCCCAGGGTGATCAGGACGAAGATCCCGAAGATGCTGATGTTCAGCACCGGGCTGCCGACGTTGGTCGCCATGGGGATGAGGCTGACGTTCATCGGTGGTCCTCCCCGATGGTCGTGGCGAGGGCGGCGGCGCGCGGGTCGAACTCCCGGTCGGCCCAGCGCACGTAGATGATCGTGATGGCGAAGGTCGACACGAACTGGCCGAGCCCGAGGATCAGCCCGATGTTGATGTTGCCGAAGACCTTGGTGCTCATGAAGTCCGGGGCGTAGGTCGAGAGCAGGACGTAGAGGAAGTACCACGTCAGGAACAGGCCGGTCATGGGGAAGACGAACTTGCGGAACCGGGACCTCAGGTCCGCGAACTCCTCCGACCCTTGCAGGTCGACATAGGGGTCGTGGTCCGTGCGAGCTTCGTTGCTCACGGGCACCTCCAGTGGCTGTGGTGGCACGGCCGGCAGGTGACCGGTCGCAAGGGGCCGCAGGTGCTGCGGTTGCGCCACTGTGACGTGGGCGACACCCGCGTGGGAGGGGTGCAGCCCCGTCCCGCGCCGTGCGGGGGTCCGCGGTCGCCGGAAGGCGACGACCGCTGCGGCGAACGGTCGGTCGGCAGCGACCAGCGGCTCAGTCCCGGTCCAGGACGAGGTCCTCCGGCGTGTGCAGGCGCACCATCGTCCGGGCGGTGTGCCGGGGGATCCGTGCCGGCGTCGCCAGCGACACGACGACCGTGGTCGCGAACGCGAGGGGGATGCTCCACGCCGCGGGCTGGCCGAGCAGCGCCCCGGGCCATCCGGCGATCGGTCCGGCGAGGACGGTCGCCGCGACCGCGGCCGCGGCGAACCCGCCACCGACGACGAGTCCGGCCGCGGCGCCGACGGTGCTCAGGCCGCGCCACCAGGCGCCGAGCACCAGCAACGGGCAGAAGGTCGACGCGGCCACCGCGAACGCCAAGCTGACCATGGTCGCGAGCCCCACCGGCTGGATGAGGCGGGAGACGGCATACGGCACGACGACTGCCAGCACGGTGGCGACCCGGAACCCCTGCACCACCGTGAAGTCGTCACCGGTCATCCGACCGAACCGTCGTCGCAGCAGGTCCTGGTCGATGACGCCGGCCACCGACATGGTCAGCCCGGAGGCCGTGGAGAGGAACGCCGCGAAGGCGCCACCGGCCAGCACCGCCGACAGCACCTCGCCGAGGCGGTCGGGGAGCATCGCCCCCGGCAGGTGCAGGACGAGCGTGTCGGCCGCCATGCCCTGGGGGAGCTCGGGCAGGTAGACCCGGCCGAGCACGCCGTACAGCGGGGGGAAGAGGTAGAACGCGCCGAGCAGCGCCACGACGGTCAGGGTGGTGCGGCGGGCGGCCCTGCCGTCGGGGTTGGTGTAGAACCGCACGAGCACGTGCGGCAGGCCCATCGTCCCGAGCGCGAGGGCCAGCAGCAGGCTGTAGGTGGCGTAGACGGGGTGGCCCTGCCCGGCCAGGCCGCCGAGCGGCTCGACCCACCCTGCGTCCTGGGCGGCGATCACGGGCGACGGCGCCCCGTCACGGAACCAGACCGCCAGCAGCACGAACGCCGGCGCGGCGATCGCGGTGAGCTTGATCCAGTACTGCACCGCCTGGACGAGGGTGATCGACCGCATGCCGCCGGCCGCCACGTTGGCGACCACGACGACCGCCACGACGAGGCCGCCCACCCAGCTCGGTGCGCCGGTGACGCTGGTCAGGGCCAGCCCGGCACCCTGCAGCTGCGGCAGGAGGTAGAGCCAGCCGATGCCGACGACCAGGACCGAGCAGAGTCGCCGGATCGTGGTGCTCTCGAGCCGGGCCTCGGCGAAGTCGGGCAGCGTGTAGGCGCCCGAGCGGCGCAGTGGGGCAGCCACCAGGACGAGGAGCACGACGTAGCCGACGGTGTAGCCGACCGGGAACCACAGCATGTCGAGCCCGTTGGTGTAGACCAGGCCTGCGATGCCGAGGAAGCTTGCGGCGGAGAGGTATTCGCCACCGATGGCGCTGGCGTTGCGGTAGGGGGTCACGGTGCGCCCGGCGACGTAGAAGTCGCTCGTGGTGCGTGACAGCCTCAGCCCGAAGGCACCGACCGCCAACGTCACCGTGCAGATGAGCACGATGGCGACCAGGCCGTAGGTGGAGCTCATGGCCCGCGGCGGGCGATGACGGCGGAGAACTCCGCCTCGATGCGTTCGCTCGCCCGCACGTAGTAGCGCGCCACGACCAGCGCCACGGGGTAGACCACGACGGCGAGGATCAACCACGGCAACGGGATCCGGCCGATCTCGAGGCTGCGCGTCGCAGGGACGAGCAGGAACAGCAGCGGCAGCCCCCCGAGCCCGACCGCCCCGAACCCCAGCACCAGGGCGGCCAGACGCAGCTGCGCGGACATCAGCCCCGACATGTACACCTCACCGAGGTTGCTCTGCTCGTCGATCTCCCGGGTCAGCGGGCGCACGTCCCGACGGGTCGTGGCGTCCCGGCGGGTGCTGGTGACCCGGACGCGTTGCGGTGGCGGCGGGTCCGAAGGCGTCGACGCCGGCTGGGACGGTGGCTGCGACGGCGATGACGACTGCGGCGGGTCGCTCACAACGGCGTCACTCGGCGGGGCGATCGGGGCGACCGGGGCGGAGCAGCCGGTCGCGCAGCTCGCGGGTGTGCCGCCGGCTCACCTGGAGCTCGACCTCGTCGAGGACGACGCTGCAGCGGCCGTGCTCCATCCGCACCTCCTTGACGTGGCTCAGCGAAACCAGGGTGCTTCGGTGGATCCGTACGAATCCGGCTGCGGCCCAGCGCTCTTCGAGCGTGCTGAGGGGAATGCGCACGAGGTGGGACCCCGCCGGGGTGTGCAGGCGCGCGTAGTCGCCCTGCGCCTGGGCGTAGCGGATCTGGCTCCGGGAGATGAACCGGGTCACCCCGGCGAGCTCGACCGGGATGGTCTCGTCGTCGCCTGCAGCCCCCGGCGCACCCGGAGTGCCCTGGGCGCCCGGGGCCGGAACGGAACCGGAACCGGAGCCGGCGGGCTCGAGGGAGGCGACGACGCGGCGTACCGCCTCCGCGAGGCGCCCCGCGCGGACCGGCTTCATGACGTAGTCGACGGCATCGATGGCGAAGGCCTCGACCGCGTGCTGGTCGTGCGCGGTGACGAACACGACCTGCGGTCGCTGGGTGAACCGCGCGATGACCCGGGCAAGGTCCATGCCGTCCAGGCCGGGCATCGAGATGTCGGTGAAGACCACGTCGATGTCACCGGCGTCGAGGGCGCGCAACGCCTGCGCGCCGCTGCCGGCGGTGCGCACCTCGCCGATGCGGTCGTCCTGGCGCAGCAGCCAGCTCAGCTCCTCCAGCGCCGGCACCTCGTCGTCGACGACCAGGACGCGCAGGGCACGCGGGGCGCCCTGGGCGCGCGGGGCCGCGCCCGCGGCACCGGTGTCGGCGTCGTGCGGGCTGAGCAGCTCCGGGTCGCCGGAGGGCAGGCCAGCCATGGGCAGACTCTATGCGGTGGGGTGCACGCCCGGCGCGTACTTGGGCACCCGGAACGACACCTTGGTCCCGGCCCCGGGTGCGGTCTCGACGACGAGGCCGAAGTCGTCGCCGTACACCTGCCGCAGCCGGGCGTCGACGTTGCCGAGCCCGATGTTGTCGCCGTCGGCCCGGCCGTCGAGCACGGCGCGGATGACCTGCGGGTCCGACCCCACCCCGTCGTCCTCGATGGTGATGCCCGCCGCGGCTCCCTCGTCGGTGGCCAGGATGCGCACGTGCCCCCCGCCCTCCTTGTTGGCGAGCCCGTGCCGCACGGCGTTCTCGACCAGCGGCTGGATCGCGAGGTAGGGCAGCGTCACGGGGAGGACCTCGGGGGCGATGAGCAGGGAGATGGTCAGCCGGTCGCCGAAGCGAGCCTGCTCCAGGACGAGGTAGCGCTCGACGTTGCGAAGCTCCTCGGCGAGCGTGGTGAAGGCGCCGCCGCGGCGCAGGGCATAGCGGGTGAAGTCGGCGAACTCCAGCAGCAGCTCGCGGGCCCGGTCGGGGTCGGTCCGCACGAACGAGGCGATCGCGGCCAGGGAGTTGTAGATGAAGTGCGGGCTGATCTGGGCCCGAAGGGCGCGCAGCTCGGCCTCCATGGTGCGGGTGCGCTGGTGCCCGAGGTCGGCGAGCTCGGCCTGCGTGGCCATCCACCCGGCCACCTCCTCGGTCGCCCGGGCGAGGCCTGCCGACGCGGTCGGACCGTATGCCGCGAGGGCCGCCACCACGCGGTCGCCGCTCACCACGGGGGCGATGACCGCGCCGCGCACCGGGCAGTCGGGGTCGGAGCAGCTCACCTGGTCCGGGCCCAGGACGATGGTGTGGCCGGTGCGCAGCACCTCCCCGGCGTCCTCGCGGGCGTGCCTGGCGTGATGGTCGGCGGCGCCGTCCCAGGCCAGCAGCGACGTGGCGTCGGTGACCGCGATGGCCGGCGACCCCAGCAGCTGCCGAAGGTGCTTGGCAGCCCGCCCCACTCCCTCGGGGGTCAGGCCGTCCTGGAGGTGCCGGGCCGCGAGCGAGGCGGTGTGCAACGTCGCGTGGGTCGCGTGGTCCACCTCCGAGACGAACCCGCGGGAGCCGTCACGGCCGTGGCGGACCAGGCGGACGAGCGCGAGGAGCAGCACCATCGCACCGACGACCACGATGGCGGTGGGGAGGTGGAAGCTGCCCGACACATGCGCACTCTAGGGCGCTGCGACGCCCCCTGCCGGGCACCCTAGGCTGGCGGTCGTGCCTGATGCCGTCACCTCGCTGCGTGCCCTGGCCGAGCTCCCGGGAGTGCCCGAACGCATCGCCGCAGCCCGCGAGGCCTGCGAGCGACTGCGCTGGCACGAGGCCCTGCGACGCAGGATCCCCGAGGCCTCGGCGGAGTCCCGCGTCAGGGGGGCGCAGGCGAGCGCGGCGTTGGAAGGGGCCACCGTGCCCCTGGAGCTCGTCCGCGACGTGATGCGCGGCGCCGCCCGGTGGCCGCTCGCGCCGGACCCCGTGGAGCAGGTCGCCCGCGGAGTCGTCCAGGCCACGGCCGAGAGTGAGCACGTGCGTTCGCTGGTGGCGACCGCACCCCTGCAGGCCCTGGCCAGGCTTCACGTCGCGGCCGCCTCGGGGCTCGTCGACGACGCCCAGCTCGGTCGGCCGCGGACCGAGGGGGAGGGGTGCGAGGAGCTCGTCGACCTCGGGCCCGCGCCGGCGGCCGGTGCGTTGCGAGCCCGGCTGGAGGGCCTGGTCGAGTTCCTCGCCGAGGCCTCCCGCGGCGCGCAGGTGCCGGCGCTGGTGGTGGCTGCGGTGGTCCACGCCGAGGTCGCGTCGGCCCGGCCGTTCGTGCGCGGCAACGCCGTCGTGGCCAGGGCGATGGAGCGCGCCGTCGTCCAGGCCCTGGGCCTGGACCCGACGGGGGTGGCGGTGACCGAGGCCGGGCACGCCGCCCAGGGTGGGCCGGCCTACCTCGGCGCGCTGGCCGCATACGGGACGGGCAGCCGCGAGGGGGTGGCGTTGTGGCTGGCGCACTGCGCCGACGCCCTCGTCGCGGGGGCCGAGCAGGGCGAGCAGGTGTGCGACGCGGTACGTGCGGGACGTCTGGGCTGAGTCGCCACGCCGCGATTTTCCGCCGACACGCCGCCCACCACGGGGGACGTCCCTGTCGGGGTGAAAGTCAAGGGTTTCCATCGCGCCGGGACAGGGGTACACATGAGGGAGTAGTCGACGCACGAGAGTCCGACGACCACCGTGGTCCCATCGGGCACCCACGCGCGGGCAGTCCACTGGTGGACCGATCGTGACGGGCTTGTCCCGGTGC
Organism: uncultured Actinomycetota bacterium; assembly: GCA_963722015.1. Taxonomy (GTDB): domain Bacteria; phylum Actinomycetota; class Actinomycetes; order Actinomycetales; family Dermatophilaceae; genus Pedococcus. The sequence continues at coordinate 33,190 of CAVRMT010000050.1, forward strand.
GACAACTACAGGAAGCACGCCTGGTAACCCGAGGCGGATCACGGCCGATGGCACCCCGCTCACGCGGGGTGCCATCCTCGTTCCCCGAGGCGGGGCCACCCGAGGACGTGCCGGATGCAATCGTTTGCACGTGGTTGTCCTCGGGGGTCGTCGACGGTCTGGCACCCGAGACATCCGACCCCTCCGGGCGAGTTGCGATCCACGAGGTAATGGTCAAAGATGAGGCTGTTCGTTCCCCTCAGGGGTAGAGCGGACCGGCGTACCTGCTCCTCCCCCCCGGAGCATGGTGCGTCGACGGCCCCGGTTGTCCCCCCGACCGGGGCCGTCCCCTTTCCTGCGGCCAGCCGTCCACAGGGGGGTAGGGAGCGCGGCATCGTCCACAGGGACGTCACTGCCGGCTCGTGGCCGGTGTCCTGGCCGTGGACAGTGCGGTCATGGATCATCGCGTGCTGGGAGTCATCGGAGCGTCCGGCGGACTAGGGGCCTCGACCCTGGTGGTCGGCCTGGCCGTCCGCGCGGCAGGGTCCGTCGGCGCGACCGTCGCCGTCGACGGCGTCTTCGAGCGTGGAGGGCTGGATGTCACGGCCTGCCTCGAGCACGTGCCGGGGCTTCGCTGGACCGACCTGTGCGACGTGCAGGGCGAGGTCGACGGCGCCGACCTGCTGTGCTCGCTGCCGGTCGACGGTCCGGCGCGGGTCCTGGCCGCGCGGGGTGAGACACCTCCGGACGAGGTGGTGCGGACCTGCCTCGAGGCGCTGTCGCGCCTGTGCGCGCTGACCGTCGTGGACCTGGGGGGTTCGCTGCGGTGGGCCGGCGCGTGCACCGATCTCCTGCTCCTCAGCGGTGTCACGGCGCGGCACCTCGCCGACGCGTCGGCGTTGGCGCGCGGGCTGAGCCGGCACCCTGCTCCGACGAGGCTCGTCCTGCGCGCGGGCCGGCGGGAGACGGTGACCGCCGAGGAGGTCGCGGTGCACCTCGACCTGCCGCACGCGGTGACCCTGCGCGACGACGCGGTGGTGGCGGCCGACGCGGACCGGGCCCGCGTCCCGGGCTCGCGCAGAGGCGGGTCGTTCGCTGGGGCCGTCGACCGGGTGCTGGCCGAGCTCGACGTCCACGGGACGCAGGCCGTCGACGCCGAGCGGTTCAGCGCGTGAGCGGGACCGCGCAGATCACTGCCAGGATCCTGCGAGGGGAGTCCCCGGACCCACAGTCCGTGGGGCAGGTGGCCTCCACGGATTCGGTGCGGCTCGGCTCGCGCGGCGCCGCCCTGGCCCGAGCAACCTTGGCTGCGGAGGTGCTCGGGCTCGGACCGCTCGAGGACCTCGTCGCCGACACGACGGTGACCGACATCCTGGTCAACGGCGACGGGTCGGTGTGGGTCGACCGCGGCGCCGGGGTGCAGGCCACTGGCCTGGACCTGCCCGATGCGGCAGCAGCACGGCGCCTCGGCGTGCGCCTGGCCGCGCTGGCCGGCCGCCGTCTCGACGAGAGCCAGCCGTGGGTCGACGGGCTGCTTCCGGGTGGGGTCCGGTTGCACGCGATCCTCCCGCCGCTGGTCGAGGGTGGTGTCCACGTCAGCCTGCGCATCCCGCGGGCGCGCGCCGACGGCCTGGCCTCACTGCGCGCCACGGGGATGTTCGACGAGGGCGTCGAGTCCGTGCTGCGGGGGCTGGTGCGTCGCCGCAGGTCGTTCGTGGTGACCGGGGGCACCGGGTGCGGCAAGACGACCCTGCTCGCGGCGATGCTCGCAGAGGTTCCGGTCGCCGAACGCCTCGTGGTCGTCGAGGACGTCCGCGAGCTCGCGCCCGCCCACCCGCACGTGGTGCTGCTCCAGGGCCGCGGTGCCAATGTCGAAGGGCACGGTCACGTGGGTCTGGTCGACCTCGTCCGGCAGGCGTTGCGGATGCGGCCGGACCGGCTCGTCGTGGGGGAGGTGCGAGGTGCCGAGGTCCGCGAGATGTTGGCTGCGCTCAACACCGGGCACGACGGGGGCTGCTGCACCGTCCACGCCAACTCACCGGCCGACGTGCCGGCACGGTTCGACGCCCTCGGGGCCCTCGCCGGGATGCCGCACGACGCGGTGCAGCGGCAGCTGGCCAGCGCGGTGCAGGCCGTCGTGCACGTCGAACGCGGCGGGTCGGGGCGGCGGGTCGCATCGGTGTCCGTGCTGCGGTGGGCCGGGGACGCCGTGGTCTGCGAGCTCGCCCTGGACACCGTGAGCGGCGAGCCGGGCCCCGCCTGGGAGGCGTTGCAAGAGCTGGCGCAGTGGCCGCGATGACCGGGGCCTGGCCCACCGGGATCCTCCTGGGGCTCAGCGTCACCTCACTCGTGGCGGCGGTGCTGCTGTGGCCCGGGCGGCTGCGCCGGTCCGGACTGGACCGGACCGGAGAGCACCGGACGGGGAGCCCGACCGGGGAGCACCGGACCGGGGCGCACTGCGGTCGTCCCGCAACGGGCAGTGCTGTCCCCGCTGGCCTGCGCCGGGGTCGTCGAGCTCTCCGAGGTCGTGGGGGTCGTGGGGGTCGTCGGGGGCCTCGGGGGCCTCGGGGGCCTGGGCGTCGTGGCATGACCCGCGCCATGACTGCTGCCGAGGGCGACCTGGCCGACCTGCTCGCCCTGGTCGCCGCGCCCCTGCGGGCCGGTGCCCCGGCGACGACGAGCCTGGCCGCGGGCGCGACCGCTGTCGGAGGCCAACCGCTGCTGGGGGCACTGCTCGAGGAGCTGGTGGCTGCGGGAGCCGCCGGTGAGCCGGTCTCGGCCTCGTGGTTGTCGCACGGGAACCGGCTGGACAGCGATGCCCTGCGCTTCGTGGGTCAGGCGTGGGCGCTCAGCGAACGTACGGGGGCACCGCTCGCCGACGCCTTGGCGGCCAGCGAGGAGGTCCTGCGGGCCCGGGCGCGCTCGCGGGACCGCCTCACCAGTGCTGCCGCCGGTCCGCGGGCATCCATGGGGGTGCTCACCATGCTCCCGCTCAGCGGTCCGGTGGTCGGTCTGGCCTGCGGGATCGGGCCGAGGGAGCTCTACTTCTCCACCACCTGGTCGACGGCCAGCCTTGTCGCCGGGATCGGCTTCGCGGGCTTCGGGTGGTGGTGGAGCCGAGGGATCCTCGAGCGGGCAGCATGAACCATCGCCCCGTGGGTCCCGCGTTCGGCGGCTGGCCGTGACCTGGGCGCTGGCCGTGCTCGCCGCGCTGACGGTCCTGCTGTGGCCGGAACGCCAACCGCTGCGTGACCGGATGCGGCTGCGCGACCAGATGACCGCGCGTGACCACGTGACCGAACGTGACCAGGTGACCGTGCGAGACCGGGGCCGAGCCGGGGTGGGGACGAGGTCACGTCCCTCGCGCGGGGCCGAGGACACCATCGCCGCGACGGTGGACGAGGTCGCCGACGCCCTGGTCCTGGTGGCACTGGCCCTGCGCGCCGGGCTGGACCTCACCCACGCACTGGAAGAGGTCGCAGCCCGGGCCTGCCGACCCGTGGGCAGGGACCTCGCCACCGTCGTGGCCGCGGTGCGGTGGGGGCGCCCGGTCGCTGAGGCCTGGACCTACGCCGACGCCGTCTGGCGGCCGGCTGCCCTGGCCTGGTCGGTCGCCGAGACCACCGGCGCCGCCCCGGCAGCCCTGCTCGCCGATGCCGCGGTCCGCCTGCGCGAAGGTCAGGAGCGGGACCGCGAACGTCGCGCGGCCCGGGCCGGCGTCCTGCTCGTGCTGCCCCTGGGCCTGGGCTTCCTGCCGGCCTTCGCCTGCACCGCGGTCCTCCCGGTCGTCATCGCCCTGGCGGTGGGCGTCCTGGACACCTCGGGCTGAGTACCCTTCAGGGCGACGCTTTGCGGTCAGGTGCGATCCGCTCGTCGGTCCTCCACAGCCCGGCTCTGGTTCGCGCGTCCTCCACAGCCCCGAAGTGTGGGCGTGGTGGCGGGCTGGCGATCGGGCTGGACTGTCGGACAGGACGGCACCAGGCCGTCACCGACAGGAGGGGTGCAGCGTGAGATGCAGACTGGCACAACGGTTCTTGAGGGTGCGTCGCCGTGCGGAGGCAGGCATGACCACGGCCGAGTATGCCGTGGGGACGCTCGCGGCGTGTGCGTTCGCGGCGGTGCTGCTCGTCGTCGTCCGCTCGGGTGGCGTCAAGTCCGCCCTGGCCGCGGTGATCACCGCGGCCTTGGGGGTGGCCGGCTGAGTGGCGACCAGGGGATGGCGACCGTCGAGCTGGCGGTTGCCCTTCCCGCGCTGGTGCTGGTCCTGGTCGTGGCGCTCTCGGCGGTGACGACCGTCCTGGACCAGGTGCGCTGCGTCGATGCCGCCCGGGCCACCGCGCGGGCGCTCGCCAGGGGCGAGACGTCAGCAGCCGCCGTTCGGGAGGGGCAGCGCCTCGGTCCACCGGGCGCGGTGTTCGCGGTGTCGGCCTCGGCCGGCTCGGTCGAGGTGACGGTCGTGGCTGCTGCAGCCCCGGCGTTGCGGTGGCTGGGTGCCCGCGCCTCGCCGACCGGCCATGCGGTCGCCGCCCGTGAGGACGTCCCGGTCGCTGCTGGGGCGGACGTTCCGGTCGCGGCCGGGGTGGATGTCCCGGTCGCTGCTGGGGCGGTGCCGTGAGAGCCGCACCAGCCGCGGGGACCACCCGACGCCGCCGTGAACGAGGCAGCGGCACCGTCCTGGCCCTGGCTGCGACGGGGGTCCTGTCGGTGCTCCTCGTCGCCGGCCTGGCTCTGGCGGCCGCGGTGGCCGCCGCCCACCGTGCTCGGGCCGGAGCCGACCTCGCGGCCCTGGCCGCAGCTGCCGCGGTCCAGGCGGGGGCCACGGGCAGCCAGGCCTGCCGACGAGCAGCTGAGATCTGCGCGGCCAACGCCGCCGAGCAGAGCGGCTGCGTGGTGGAGGCCGACGGCTCGGTCACGGTGGGCGCGACGGCTCCTGTCGGCCTGGCGTGGCCGGGGACGGCGCCCCGGGCGCGAGCTACGGCGCGGGCCGGGCCCGCGCCGTAGCTGTGAGGCTGGTCCGGTCAGGTCGCCTCGGTCACGTCCTGGCCGATCGGCTGGTCAGCTGTGGCCCTGGGGGTCGCGGCCCATGATCCGGTCGGCCACCGTGCGGTGTGCAGGACGGTCGGTCGTGGCAGCGTCTCCCGCGTCGTCACCATCCCCGGCAGCGTGGCTGGCGTCGGAGTGCGAGTCGGGGCCGGAGTCGGCGGCGCCGGCCGCGCCGGAGAGCTGCTCGGTGCGTTCGTGACGGCCGTGGTGCTCGGCGTGCTCGGCGTGCTCGTGGTCGGGGTCGTGATCGGGGTCGGGGTCGGGGTCGTGGTCGGGGTCGTCGAGGGTGGCGGTGCTGCCGGCAGCACCGGTACCAGCAGCCACGCCACCGGCCACCCCGGCAACCGGTACCGCGGCAGCGGCGGTGGCGCGACGGGCCTCGAGCTCACGCTCGAGCCGGCTGCGCTCGTCGGCGCGGACCCGGTCCTCGATCTCGCGCTCGCGGGTGCGGAACTCCTCGTCGCGGACCCGGTCGCGCTCGGCCAGCTTCGACTCCAGCTCGGCGTCCTTGGCGCGGTCGCGCTCGGCGAGGGCGTTCTGGTGGGCCTGCTCGGCCTGCCTGCGCTCGTCGGCGCGGACGGACTCCTCGAGCTCGGTCCGGCGCTGCGCCTCCTTGGCCTCGTGGGCTGAGCGACGCTTGCGCTTCATGCTGCCGCGCACCATGCCGAGACCGAACCACAGCAGCAGCATGATCACCGCACCGGCGATGAGCAGCTGCAACGGGGTCAGCTCGAACTTGAAGATGCCGGTCTCCAGGATCGAGGTGGCGGTCACGGGCTCGGCAGCCAGGACCAGGAGGATGGCGGCCGCGATGGCGACCACGACCAGGATCAGTCCGAGAACGATCATTTCGGGACCTCCGGAGCTCTGCGGCGCGCGGTGCGCCATTCGTGTCGACCCTAGCCCGCGGCCTGCGGTTCTGCCCGTCTCGGGTCGGTGTCCCAGCCACCCCGGGGGCCTTGGCGCAGGACGGCCTCCAGAAGCCGGATCGCGCCCGCCTTGTCCAGGGGTTCGTTGCCGTTGCCGCACTTGGGTGACTGCACGCACCCGGGGCAACCGCGCTCGCACCGGCACGAGCGGACGGCCTCGAGGGTCGCCTCCAGCCACATCTGGAAGACGTCGTAGGCCCGTTGCGCGAAGCCTGCCCCGCCGGGGTGGCCGTCGTAGACCATGATCGTCGGCAGGCCGGTGTCGGGGTGCAGCGCGGTCGAGACGCCGCCGATGTCCCAGCGGTCGGAGGTCGCCACCAACGGCATCATGCCGATCGCCGCGTGCTCCGCGGCGTGGGCGGCACCCGGGATGTCGACCTCGGCCACGCCCGCTGCCGCCAGCCACTGCACCGGCATCGTCCACCAGACGGCCTTGGTGGCCAGGGTTCGCTGGGGCAGGTCCAGCGGGTGGGTGCCGATGACCTCGCCCCCGGGCAGCCGCCGCAGGAAGCTCGTGACCTGGTTGTGGACCCGCACCGCCCCGAACGCGACGTCGATCGGCCCCCACGCGAAGGACTCCTGGGCGCCGACCACGTCGAACGCGCTCACCGACTGCGCGAACGTGCTCCATCCCGGATCGCCACGCACTGCGGTCGCGGTCCCGGCCCCGAGGTCGAGCTCGGTGACGACGTAGGTGCTGCCCTGGTGCACGTGCACGGCGCCGGTGTGCACCTGTGAGTGCGCCGAGGCCTCGTCGATCGTGCCGAGCACCCGGCCGGTGCGCCGCTCGACGATGCCGACGACCTCCCCGCTCCCGCGCAGCGAGACGTGGTCGCTGGCCCGGTCCGAGCGCGCCCAGAACCATCCGGCGGGTCGCCGCCGCAGGATGCCGCGAGCCACGAGCGCGTCCACGAGCCGCCGGGCGTCCGGCCCGAACATCTCGAGGTCGGCCTCGCGCAGCGGCAGCTCGGCCGCGGCGGCGGCCAGGTGCGGCGCCAGCACGTGGGGGTTGTCGGGGTCGAGCACGGTGCTCTCGACCGGCTGCCCGAACACGACCTCGGGGTGGTTGACGACATAGGTGTCCAGCGGGTCGTCCGCCGCGACGAACACCGCCAACGAGCGCGTCCCGGTTCGCCCGGCCCGTCCGGCCTGCTGCCACAACGAGGCCCGGGTGCCCGGCCACCCGGCGAGCAGCACGGCGTCCAGGCCGCTGATGTCGACGCCGAGCTCGAGGGCGTTCGTCGCGGCCAAACCGATGATCTCGCCGTGGCGCAGGGAGCGCTCGAGCTCGCGACGTTCCTCGGGCAGGTAACCGCCCCGGTATGCCGCGATGGCGGCCGCCAACCGCGGCTGGTCCTCCAGCGTGCGCCGGGCGCTGGAGGCCAGGGCCTCGACACCGGCCCGCGACCTCGCGAACGCCACCGTCTGCACCCTGGCGCGGACGAGCTCGGCCAGCAGGTCGGCGGCCTCGGAGGTGGCGCTGCGCCGCGCCGGGGTCTCCCCGGAGGTGTCGGTGACCTCCTGGACGGCATACCCCTGAGCCCATGCCTCACCGCACCGGCACCGGCACCGGCACCGGCGGCCCCGGACAGCACGACCCCACCGGGCCCGTCGGGCGCACCGAAACCGGCGTCGAGGGCGGCGGGCTCCCACAGGGCGAAGGTCATCGCCTCCCGCGGTGACCCGTCACCGGTGACCGCCGCCACCGGCAGGCCGACCAGGCGGCTGGCGTGGTCGCCGGGGTCGCGGACGGTGGCCGAGGCCAGGACGAAGGTGGGGGAGGCGCCATACCGGGCACAGACCCGGCGCAGCCGGCGCAGCAGGGCGGCGAGGTGCGAGCCGAACACGCCGCGGTAGACGTGGCACTCGTCGATGACGACGTAGCGCAGCCGCCGCAGGAAGGGCGCCCAGCGCTCGTGCAGCGGCAGCAGGGAGTGGTGCACGAGGTCGGGGTTGGTGAGCACGAGCTGGGCGTGGTCGCGGATCCAACGGCGTTCCTCGGTGGGGGTGTCACCGTCGTACGTCGCCGCCCGGACGCCGGGCACCGCCATGGCCTGCACCCGTGCCAGCTGGTCGGCAGCCAGGGCCTTGGTGGGGGACAGGTAGAGGGCGGTGGCCCCCCGACCGGTCGGCGCAGCGGCGCCCTCCACGAGCGCCGTCAGGACCGGCAGCAGGTAGCCCAGGCTCTTGCCCGAGGCCGTCCCCGTGGCCATGACGACGTGCGACCCGGCGTGTGCGAGGTCGGCGGCCTCGCGCTGGTGCGACCACAGCGAGGTGACGCCGGCACCGGCGCACGCGGCGTACACGGACGGGTCCACCCAGTCGGGCCAGGGGACCGGTGCGGCCGGACGCGCGGGCACCTCGTGGACGTGCCGCAACCGGTCCGCGCGGGAGCCGGACGCCAGGGCCGCGAGCGTCGCCGCGGGGTCGAAGCCGACGGGCGGCGACGATGCGGTGCGAGCTCGTGTGGACATTGCCGCTACCGTAATCCCGAGGGCGGACGGCCGAGTCGGCCGCTCGGGTAGCGAAGTCGACGAAGGGGTGACTGTGGACCTGTCGGTCTCCAGCAGCGAGCAAGGCGCCGTGACGATCGTCCACGTGGCGGGTGAGATCGACGTCTACACCGCGCCGCTGCTGCGTGAGGTGCTCGACAAGCAGGTGGCTGCGGGCCGTACGACCCTGGTCGTCGACCTCGAGAACGTCACCTTCATGGACTCCACCGGTCTGGGCGTCCTCGTCGGTCGTCTCAAGCTCGTCCGCGGCCAGAGCGGCAGCCTGCGCATCGTCAGCGCCCAGGACCGCATCCTGAAGGTCTTCAAGATCACCGGGCTGGACAAGGTGTTCCACATCTACCCCTCGGTCGACGAAGCCACCGCCGCGTCCAACGCCTGACCGCCCGAGCCGCGCCACGCGCGTTCCGGGCATTCCGGGGTCTTCCGGGCACCCCGATGCCTCGTGGCAACGTGCTCCTCCTCGCGGACAGCCTCACGAATTCTCTGTGACGCTGCTCACCGGTGCCCCCAATCGGTGTGACGTGCATTACCCTCGCCAGCATCGTCCCCGCGGTGGTGCGACCTCAGGTCGTGCTCGTGGACGTTTCTGCAGTGTTCCCCATCGAGGAGGATGGAATGTCGCGCCTTGCGCCTGCCGCAGCTGCTGATCTGCAGCTCGACGGCACCAATCTCACCCTGGTCATCGGTGTGCTCGCCATCGCGGTGATCGCGCTGGTCATGGGTGTCTTCTTCCGCCAGCAGGTGCTGGCGGCCGACCCCGGCACCGAGAAGATGCAGGAAATCGGCGCGGCCGTCGAGGAAGGCGCGCAGGCGTTCCTCGCCCGCCAGTTCAAGACGCTGTCGGTCTTCGTCGTCCTCGTCTTCGGCCTGCTGCTCCTGCTCCCCGCCGACACGTCCGAGGTCCGCTGGGGACGCTCCGGCTTCTTCATCGTCGGTGCGCTGTTCTCCGCGGCCATCGGCTACTTCGGCATGAGCCTGGCCGTGAAGGCCAACGTCCGGGTCGCCTCCGCCGCCCGCGACGGCGACCGTGACGCCGGCATGCGGATCGCGTTCCGCACCGGTGGCACCGTCGGTATGGCGACGGTCGGCCTGGGCCTGCTCGGCGCCTCCGTGGTCGTCCTGCTCTACCAGGGCGACGCACCCAAGGTGCTCGAGGGCTTCGGCTTCGGTGCCGCCCTGCTGGCGATGTTCATGCGCGTCGGTGGTGGCATCTTCACCAAGGCCGCCGACGTGGGCGCCGACCTGGTCGGCAAGGTCGAGGCCGGCATCCCCGAGGACGACCCGCGCAACGCCGCGACGATCGCCGACAACGTCGGCGACAACGTGGGTGACTGCGCCGGTATGGCCGCGGACCTGTTCGAGTCCTACGCCGTCATGCTCGTCGCCGCCCTGATCCTCGGGTCGGCCGCCTTCGGCAGCTACGGGCTGGTCTTCCCGCTCATCGTCCCCGCCATCGGCGCGGTGACGGCCCTGATCGGGGTGTTCATCACCCGCGTCAAGCCCGGCGAGAACGCCCTCTCGGCGATCAACCGCGGCTTCTACATCTCGGCGGCCATCGCCGCCCTGCTGTCGGCCGTCGCGGCCTACGTCTACCTCCCCGACACCTACGCCGCACTCGGCTCGACCAACGAGGGCATCGCCACGCTGCAGGGCAACCCGCGCTTCACCGCGATTCTGGCCGTGCTCATCGGCATCGTCCTCGCCGCGGTCATCCTGTGGCTCACCGGCTACTTCACCGGAACCGACAAGCGCCCCACCAAGGACGTGGCCCGGACCTCGCTGACCGGCGCGGCCACCGTGGTCCTGTCGGGCATCGGCGTCGGCCTCGAGTCGGCGGTCTACACGGCGGTCATCATCGGTGGCGCCGTCTACCTCGCCTTCCTGCTCGGTGGCGGCTCGGTCATCCTGTCGCTGTTCCTCATCGCCCTGGCCGGCTGTGGCCTGCTGACCACGGTCGGCGTCATCGTCGCCATGGACACCTTCGGCCCGGTCTCCGACAACGCCCAGGGCATCGCCGAGATGTCGGGCGACGTCGACGGCGAGGGCGCGCAGATCCTCACCGACCTCGACGCGGTGGGCAACACCACCAAGGCGATCACCAAGGGCATCGCGATCGCGACGGCCGTGCTCGCCGCGACCGCGCTGTTCGGTTCCTACTCCGACGCCTGGCAGCAGAAGTTCCAGCCGATCTTCACCGCGCTGCAGGAGAAGACCCAGAACGACCTCGTCGCCAGGGTCCAGGGAGGCTCCCTGACCCAGGAAGCCGCCCAGGCGCAGTACACGCAGATCCTGCAGAAGGCCAACGCCCCGTTCGACCTGCAGATCGTCACCCCGAGCGTCCTGGTCGGACTGCTCATCGGTGCCGCCACGGTGTTCCTGTTCTCGGGTCTGGCCATCAACGCCGTCACCCGCGCCGCAGGCGCCATCGTGTTCGAGGTCCGTCGCCAGTTCCGCGAGATCCCCGGCATCATGGAGGGCACGACCAAGCCGGAGTACGGCAAGGTCGTCGACATCTGCACCAAGGACTCGCTGCGCGAGCTCGCGACACCGGGACTGCTCGCGGCGCTCATGCCCGTCGCGGTCGGGTTCGGACTCGGTATCGGTCCACTCGCCGGTTTCCTCGCGGGTGCGATCGGCACCGGCTGCCTCATGGCGGTGTTCCTCGCCAACTCCGGTGGTGCGTGGGACAACGCGAAGAAGATCGTCGAGGACGGCGCCCACGGCGGCAAGGGCAGCGAAGCCCACGCGGCCACGGTCATCGGCGACACCGTCGGCGACCCGTTCAAGGACACCGCCGGCCCGTCGATCAACCCGCTGATCAAGGTGATGAACCTCGTCTCGGTGCTCATCGCCCCGGCGATCGTCACCCTGTCGATCGGTGACGACATGAACTCCCCGGTCCGGTACGGCATCGCCGCCGGTGCCCTGCTCATCGTCGTCGTCGCCGTGGCCGTCTCCAAGGCGCGCGACCTCGCCATCGGCGGGGACGGGGACGGCGAGAAGGCCCAGCGGATGGACGTCTCGGCGCCCGACGCGGGCCACGCCA
>CAVRMT010000051.1:0-27830 GCA_963722015.1 uncultured Actinomycetota bacterium
GTGTCGGTGGCGAGGCATACGGTTGAGCCCATGCGTCCCACGACTGACCTGCAGCGCACGGTCGCCCCGTTCCAGGTCGTCTCCGAGTTCAAGCCGGCCGGCGACCAGCCGACGGCGATCGCCGACCTCGCCCAGCGCGTGCGCGCCGCCGACGCCGACACCGTGCTCCTCGGCGCCACCGGCACCGGCAAGTCCGCGACGGCCCTGGCTCGTCGAGGAGGTGCAGCGGCCGACCCTGGTGATGGCTCCCAACAAGACGCTCGCAGCCCAGCTCGCCAACGAGTTCCGCGAGTTGCTGCCCAACAACGCGGTGGAGTACTTCGTCTCGTACTACGACTACTACCAGCCCGAGGCCTACATCGCGCAGACGGACACCTACATCGAGAAGGACTCCTCGATCAACGAGGAGGTCGAGCGGCTGCGACACAGTGCCACCAACTCGCTGCTCACCCGGCGCGATGTCATCGTCGTGGCCTCGGTGTCCTGCATCTACGGCCTCGGCACCCCGCAGGAGTACGTCGACCGGATGGCGCGCCTCAAGGTGGGCATGGAGGTCGACCGCGACGAGCTGCTGCGGCGGTTCGTCCAGATGCAGTACACCCGCAACGACCTGGCCTTCACCCGCGGCACGTTCCGGGTGCGCGGCGACACCGTCGAGATCATCCCGGTCTACGAGGAGCTCGCCGTGCGCATCGAGTTCTTCGGCGACGAGGTCGAGCGGATCTACACCCTGCACCCCGTCAGCGGCGAGATCATGCGCGAGGAGACCGAGATGTACGTCTTCCCGGCGACGCACTACGTCGCCGGTCCCGAGCGCATGGAGCGTGCCATCCGCGGGATCGAGCTCGAGCTCGCAGACCAGCTCGCCACCTTCGAGAAGCAGGGCAAGCTGCTCGAGGCCCAGCGGTTGCGGATGCGCACCACCTACGACGTGGAGATGATGCGCCAGGTCGGCTCCTGCTCCGGCATCGAGAACTACTCGATGCACATCGACGGCCGGGCCAGGGGCACCGCCCCCAACACCCTGCTCGACTACTTCCCCGAGGACTTCTTGCTCGTCATCGACGAGTCGCACGTCACGGTCCCGCAGATCGGGGCGATGTACGAAGGCGACATGTCGCGCAAGCGGCAGCTCGTCGACCACGGGTTCCGACTGCCCTCGGCCATGGACAACCGGCCGCTTCGGTGGGAGGAGTTCCTCGACCGGATCGGCCAGACCGTCTACCTGTCTGCCACGCCCGGGCCGTACGAGCTGGCCCAGAGCACGGGTGTGGTCGAACAGATCATCCGCCCCACCGGGCTCATCGACCCCGAGATCGTCCTCAAGCCGACCAAGGGCCAGATCGACGACCTCCTGCACGAGATCGGCGAGCGCACCGCAAAGAACGAGCGCGTGCTGGTCACCACCTTGACCAAGAAGATGGCCGAAGACCTCACCGACTACCTCCTGGACAAGGGGGTGCGGGTGCGTTACCTGCACAGCGAGGTCGACACCCTCCGCCGGGTCGAGCTGCTGCGGGAGCTGCGGATGGGGGAGTACGACGTCCTCGTCGGCATCAACCTCCTGCGCGAGGGCCTCGACCTGCCAGAGGTCTCGCTCGTGAGCATCCTCGACGCCGACAAGGAGGGGTTCCTGCGCTCCGCGCGGTCGCTCATCCAGACCATCGGTCGCGCTGCTCGCAACGTCTCCGGTCAGGTGCACATGTACGCCGACAAGATCACCCCGTCGATGGCGGAGGCCATCGAGGAGACGTCTCGTCGCCGGGACAAGCAGATCGCCTACAACCTCGCCGCAGGGGTGGACCCGCAGCCGTTGCGCAAGAAGATCGCCGACATCACCGATCTGCTCAACCGCGAGGACGCCGACACCGAGGCGCTGATCGGCTCCGGCCGCAGCCAGTCCCGGGGCAAGGGGGGCGGCCGGGCCGGGCGCGGCACGGTGCAGGCCGACGCCGGGGTCGCCACCGACCGCCTGCGCGGGATGCCGGCCAACGACCTGGCCAACCTCATCCAGGAGCTGTCGACGCAGATGCACCAGGCCGCCACCGACCTGCACTTCGAGCTGGCGGCGCGGTTGCGCGACGAGATCGGAGACCTGAAGAAGGAGCTGCGGCAGATGTCGGCCGCCACGCTGTAGCCGTCCCTGTCGCAGGCCTCGCGTCATCAACCGTGCCGAAAGTCTGGAAAGATGGGCCACGGACCTCACCCGACGGCGCTGCTGTCAGGATTGGTCTTGTTCATCGGAGGGCCGGGTCCCCCCGATGTACGTTGGTTTTTGTTCATCGGAGGGCCGGGTCCCCCCGATGTACGTTGTTTTTGTTCATCGGAGGGCCGGGTCCCCCCGATGTACGTTGGTTTTTGTTCATCGGAGGGGAGTATCCCCACGCGGTGTCCTCGTCATCACGGCAGTGCTCGCGTGGCCCCCGGCCGCTCGGCGCCCTGCCCGGGGAACCGGTCCACGCCACTCAGGGCGGGAGAGACCTCCGGCCACACCCTCGTGACCGGAAGGTTCTGCTGTGACCATGCTCGTTGCCACCACTGCCACGGAGATGCAGGTCCCCACCTGGCTCTGGTACCTGACCATCGGCCTGATGGCTGCGGTCCTCATCTTCGACGTCTTCGTCGTGGCCCGCCGCCCGCACGTCCCCACGACGCGGGAGGTCAGCACCGCCCTGGCCGCCTACATCGGCGCGGCTGTGCTCTTCGGGCTCGGTGTCTGGTACTTCACCTACGAGCAGGCCGGCGCCAAGTTCATGACCGAGTACTACGCCGGCTGGCTGACGGAGTACTCCCTGTCGGTCGACAACCTGTTCATCTTCCTGCTGATCATGGCCCGGTTCGGGGTCCCGGCGAAGCTGCAGCAGTCGGCGCTGCTCATCGGCATCATCATCGCCATCGTGCTGCGCGGCATCTTCATCGCCGTGGGAGCGGCGGCGATCAACAACTTCTCGTGGGTCTTCTACGTCTTCGGCGCCTTCCTCATCTACACCGCGGTCAAGCTCTCCAAGGAGGGTGAGAGCGGTGACGAGGAGTACGAGGAGAACCGCTTCATGAAGTGGGTGGAGCGCCGCTTCCCGGCGACCAAGGAGTACGACGGCGCCAAGCTGTTCACCCAGGTCGACGGCAAGAAGCTCGCCACCCCCATGTTCATCGTCATCATGGCCCTCGGCACCACCGACCTGCTGTTCGCGCTCGACTCGATCCCGGCGATCTACGGGCTCACCAAGGAGCCCTACCTGGTCCTCACCGCGAACCTGTTCGCGCTGATGGGCCTGCGCCAGCTGTACTTCCTCATCGGTGGCCTGCTCAAGAAGCTCGTCTACCTCAGCCTCGGCCTGGCCGTGCTGCTCGCCTTCATCGGCGTCAAGCTCGTCCTGCACGCCATGCACGAGAACGAGCTGCCCTTCATCAACGGCGGCGAGCACATCACCTGGGCCCCGGAGATCCCGATCTCGGTGTCGCTCGGTGCGATCGTCGTCATCCTTGGTGTGACCACGGTGGCCAGCCTCATCAAGACCCGCAAGGACGACCGGGAGAACGCCCCCAGCGCCTGACCGCACACCTCGGCCCACCCGTCGTGCCCGCTGCTCGGCTTTCGTGCCTGCAGCGGGCACGCGTGCGTCAGCCCGTGGCTGCCGGGTCCTTGCGCTGTCCCGCCCCCAGCACCAGCACGCTGGCGAGCACCACCAGGCCCATGCCGACCAGCTGCCGGCCGGTGAGCCGCTGCTGCAGGACGAGGAAGCCGGCGAGGGCTGCTGCAGCCGGTTCGAGGCTGAGCAGGATCCCGAAGACGCGGGCGCTGAGGTGCCGCAGGGCCGCGAGCTCCAGCGAGTAGGGCAGCACCGAGGACAGCACCGCGATGCCGAGCCCCTTGGCCACGACCTGGCCACTCCAGTCGGGCACGCTGGCGACACCCAGCGGCAGGGTCACGACGAGGGCAACCGCCATCGCCAGGGCCAGGCCGTCGAAGCTCGCGAACTCCCGGCCGGCGCGACCGCTGGCGAGGATGTATGCAGCCCAGCAGGCTCCCGCAGCCGCGGCCAGTCCCAGCCCGGTCCACTCCACGGTGTGGAGTGGCACCTCGAGGGCGCGGGAGATCAGCACGACGCCGACGGCGGCAGCGGCCACCGCCGCGAGGTCGCGGGCGCGCCGGGCCAGCACGGTGGCGAGCGTCAGGGGACCCAGGAACTCGACCGTCACGGCGACACCGATCGGCAGGTGCTCGAGGGACGCGTAGAAGGCGAGGTTCATCAGACCCAGGGCCAGCCCGAAGACGATGACGGTGCGCCACGCGGCAAGGGAGTGGCCACGCACCCTGGGCCGCGCCAACCCCCACAGGATGGCGGTGGCGAACAGCAGCCGCAGGGTCACCGACCCTGCGGCGCCGATCTCGGGCACGAGGGTCGCGGCCAGCGCTCCGCCGAACTGCACGGACACGACCGCGGTGAGGACGAGCAGCAACGGGGAGACCGGGGCTCGCGTCGTCGCCATGCCCGCGACTGTAGTGAGGGGCGCCGAGCCGGGACCGCCGGGTCTCACCAGCCGCGGTCGCGCCACTCCTGCAGGTGTGGTCGTTCGGCGCCGAGCGTCGTGTCGTCCCCGTGCCCCGGGTAGACCCAGGTGTCGTCGTCGTAGACGTCGAACACGCGGGCGCTCACGTCCTCGATGAGGGAGGCGAAGCTCTGGCCCTCGTTCTTGGTGTTGCCGACTCCGCCGGGGAACAGGGAGTCGCCGGTGAACAGGTGGGTGTGACCCGACGGGTCCTCGTACGCCAGCGCTATCGAGCCCGGGGTGTGGCCCCGCAGGTGGACGACGTCGAGGACCACGTCGCCGAACCTGACCTGGTCACCGTGGTCGACGGTGCGGTCCGGGGGAGCAGGCAGGCCGACGGCGTCGTCGGTGCCGCAGATGCTCGTGGCTCCGGTGGCGCCGAGGACCTCGAGCAGCGCTCGGTGGTGGTCCCAGTGCTGATGGGTCGTGACGACGACGTCGAGCCGCCCGGAGCACCTGGTGACGAGCTCCAGGAGGCGGTCTGCCTCGTCGGCTGCGTCGATGAGCAGGGTTGCCCCAGTCCGCTCGCATACCAGAAGATAGGTGTTGTTGTTCATCCGTGAGACGGAGGTCTTCCAGATGGTGAGAAGATTTAACGCCCGTTTTTCACTTGGACCGGAAGATTTCACATGTCCGTCGTAGGTCATGCAACGTATTCTGCCGTCAGCAGGGCCAATCGCGCCGAATCGGTCGTTCGCCTAGTTCCTATTGACTATTGCTGCTCCTCTTTTTGATGTCATACGTTTGACCCGTTCGCGGAAGTCGGGGGGCCTCACAGGGGGTGCAGCCTCTCGTCCGCGGGTTGGTGAGGGATACGACATGGCTTCAACACTGCAGGAATACCCGCGCCCAGTCGCGGGTGGACAGATCGACACGGTCAGGGCGCTGCTGCACGACCTTCGGCAACCGCTGGCCGCCATCCTGCTCCTCTCGGGCACCGAGAGTGGCGACAACGCACGAAAGCTGGAACTGATCGAAAGCCAGGCCCGTTGGCTGGCCGATCTGGTCGAGACGGTGCTCGCCGACGCGTCCGAGGACGACGTCGTCGACACCGATCTGACCACCGTGGTCCGTAGGACCATCGACCGGGCACAGGTGACCGCCTCGTGCCCGATCACGATCGATGTCGTGGGTGCGCCGCAGGCTTGGGCGCGACCGGTAGCTCTGGGACGCGCACTCGCGTGTGTCCTGGACAACGCCGTCCGGGCAGCTGGTGCAGAGGGTCACGTCACCGTGGCCATCCACACCGATGGCGCCGGCGTCCACGTGACTGTGCGAGACGACGGGCCCGGCCTCGGGCGCATCGCCTCTGTCACATCGCTTGGACTCACGACCACGCGCGCCATGGTGGCTGCTTGCAATGGGTCCTTCCGTCTCTACACGGCCGACGAGGGCGGCGTCATCGCCGACATCTGCCTCGCGTCCGTTTCCGACCGCGAAGCGCTCCCTGCGCTCCCGACCCTTCAGGTGGTTGCATCATGAGGATTGTCGTCTGCGATGACCATCTCCTTCTCCTCGAGGCCCTCGGCCTCGCTCTCGGCGCCAAGGGCCACGACGTCGTCGCCCTGGCCGGTACACCCGACGAGGCCATCGCCGCAGTGGCGATGCACCGTCCCGATGTCTGCCTGCTCGACGTGAACTTCCCCGGGGGCAACTCCGTCGCGGCGATCCACCAGATCAGGGAGATCTCACCCGAGACCAAGGTCGTCATGCTCTCGGCCGAGGCCGACCACGCCGTGGTCGGTCGCGCGATCGCCGAGGGAGCGTCCGGCTACGTCGGCAAGGAGAAGCCGATCGTCGAGATCATCGAGATGCTGGACCGCGCGGTGCGTGGCCAGCTCGCGGTGGAACCTGCACTGCTGCAGCGCGCCCTGCGCCCGCAGAAGACCACGGCGGACCCGTTGTGGGCGCTGCAGTTCCTGACCGACCGTGAGTGGCAGGTCATGCGCTGCATCATGGAGGGGCAGACGACCGAGGAGATGGCCGAGGCCCTGGGTGTGCGGCGCAGCACCGCGCGCACGCACGTCCAGAACCTGCTGACCAAGCTCGGGGTCCACTCCCGGCTGCAGGCCGCAGCCCTGATGTCCACGCACGGCTCGCAGGAGTCGTGGCCGGTGCACCTGCGCTGAGCCCCGACCGTCCCCGGCTGTCCCGGGACACCGCACGATGTGGTCGTGCGGTGTCCCGGGCCGCAGCCGAAGCTCGTCCGTTCAGCGCCAAAGTTCACCCTTTTTACGTAGGGGGTTCTCCAGCGCCAGTCGGTGGGTGGACGGGATCAAAGACGAGAGGGTGGGGCCATGCCTGCCCCCACCCGCGTCATCGTCGTCGATGACCATGAGGTCTTCACTGATGCCCTCGCCGTCTGTCTCGGTGACTTCGAAGGTGTGGTTGTCACCGGTACGGCAACCAGCCTCGAGTCCGGAATGCGGTTGCTGGGCCAGGGGGACTACGACGTCCTGATCCTCGACCTCGACCTCGCCGGGGAAGACGGTCTCCTGCTGGCACGCGAGGCCCTGCGCCTCGCGCCCACCGCGGGTGTGGTCGTGGCCACGGGTCTGGACGCCTCGGACCGCATCGTGGAGGCTGTTCAGCTGGGGGTGCGGGGGTGGGTCGCCAAGACCGTCACCCCGGAGGACCTCGTGGACGCCGTCCAGGGCGTGGCTCGCGGTGAGACCCGGATCCCGGCAGATCTGCTGGCGGGGGTCCTCGTGTCGTTCTCGCGTGACCAGCGCACCCCGCTCGAGCTCGTGCAGGGCATCCGTGACCTCACCACGCGCGAGCTCGAGGTCCTCGGCTGCCTCGTCGACGGCATGAGCCGCACCGAGATCGGCGAGCTCCTGCACGTCTCACCCAACACCGTGCGCACCCACGTCCAGAGCATCCTGCACAAGCTCAAGGTGCACTCGGCCCTGGCCGCGGTCGCGATCGCCCGGCGCGCGGGAGTCACGGGAGCCTCGATCCTCAGCAGGTGACCGGTCAGGAGGTAGCCGGTCAGGCACCGCGCGGTAGGGCTGGCACCTGCGCGCTGTCGCTGGTGACGCCTGCCTCGTCCCGGCGGGCCAGCCACAGCATCAGGCCGCCCAGGCTCCCGCGTACCGTCGTCGTCCCGTCGCCCACGGCCCACGAGTCTCCCTCGTCCGCGAGCAGCGTGACGGCCGGTGGACGGCTCCCCGCCGCCAGGCGGTCCACGGCATCCCCGATGAACGAGCGGAGCAGCTCGGGCTCGACGTCGTCGAAGGTGAAGCCGGCGTCGAGGTCGACGTGGTGGAAGACCACCTCACGCAGGCGCAGGAACGCCAGTCTGCGAGCCGGCACCTCGTAGCCGCCGCGCATCTGCACCCGCTCGGTGGCCAACGGCCCGTCGAGCGACTCGAGGACCGGGACGAGAGCCAGCGCCGTGATCCGTAGGTCGTGCACCTGGTCTGCCACGCCGCGTCCGGCGCCCTCCTCGATCTCGGCGTCGCGGCTCCCGCCCGGATACATCTCCTGGCGTTCCCCCGTGACCGCCCACGACGCGAGGCGCCCGATGGCGTCGGCGTTGCGGGCGACGTGGGTGAGCACGTGACCGCGCGTCCAGCCCTCACAGAGGGAGGGCACGGACACGTCGTCGAGCCCCGCCGCGGTCTCGAGGAGCACGGTGGTGTGGGTGGCCAGGAGCGTGTGGACGGCGGGGTCTGAGGTCACGCCGGCCACGGTAGTCGGCCAACTTGCCTAGGCAGCCCCTTCGGCTGCCTCCGCCGCCTCCGCCGCACGCAGCTCTGCGGCTGCCAGGGCGTGGGCGGCCCCGATGAAGGTGAGGTGGGAGAACGCCTGGGGGAAGTTGCCGACCATCCGGCGGTGGACCGGGTCGTACTCCTCGGACACCAGCCCGACGTCGTTCATGAGGCCGACGAGGCGATCCATGAGCCCTCGCGCGTCCGCGAGCCGCCCGCACGCGGCATACGTGGTCACGAGCCACCACGAGCAGGCCAGGAACGGGTGTTCGTCGCCGGACAGGCCGTCGACGCCCGACTCGGTGCGGTAGCGCAGCAGGAACCCACCGCGCAGGAGGTCGGACTCGACGGCAGCGACCGTGCCGAGGATCCGCGGGTCGTCGGCGGGCAGGAAGCCGACGATCGGGAGCAGGAGGAGCGAGGCGTCGACCTCGTGCGTGTCGTAGTGCTGGGTGAAGGTGCCGCGCTCGGAGTCGAAACCGCGGTCGAGGATCTCGGCGCGGACCGCGTCGCGCACCTCGCGCCAGCGCTCGACCGGGCCTTCGAGCCCGTGCTCCTCGACGGTGCGGACCGCCCGGTCGAAGGCGGCCCACACCATGACCCGGGAGTGGGTGAAGTGCCGCAACGGACCCCGGATCTCCCACAGCCCGTTGTCCGGCTGGTCCCAGTGCTCCGCGAGGTCGTTCACCAGCGCCCGCTGCATCGCCCAGCCCTCGTGCGAGACCTCGAGCCCGGCCCTCCGGGCCAGGTCCAGCGCGATCATCACCTCGCCGAGGACGTCGGTCTGGCGCTGGTCCACCGCGGCGTTCCCGACCCGGACGGGGGTGGAGCCGGCGTACCCCGGGAGGTGGTCCAGGGTCCGCTCGGGGAGCTGGCGCGAGCCGTCGATGGCATACATGATCTGCAGGTCCTCGGGGTCGCCGGCGACGGCCCGGATGAGCCAGTTGCGCCACAGCCGCGCCTCCACGAGGTACCCGGACGCGACCAGCGCCTCGAGGGTGAGCGAGGCGTCGCGCAGCCAGCAGAACCGGTAGTCCCAGTTGCGTTCGCCGCCGAAGTCCTCGGGCAGGCTCATCGTGGGGGCTGCGACGATCCCGCCGTACCCGGAGTGCGTCATCATCCGCAGGGTGAGCAACGAGCGCACCACCTGCTCGCGGTAGGGGCCCTCGTAGCTGCACCGGTCCGCCCAGGCGTTGGACACCTCGATGGTGTCGCGGATGCGCGAGTCGATGTCCAGCGGCCCGGGGACCGGCTCGTGCGACGGCGACCAGGTCATGGAGAACGTGTGCGTCTGACCTGCGGAGATGTCGAACTCGTCGACGTGGTGTCCGTCCTCGGGGTCCGGGAGCCGGGTGCCTCGCAGCACGACCAGGTCGGGTCCCGCGATCGCGGCGATGACCTCGCTGTCCAGGCGGTGGCCGAGGTCGCGCGAGACCCACGGACGGACCTCGCCGTAGCCGAACCGCACGATCCACTCGTGGCGGAGGCGGACCGTCCCACGGACCCCGTGCACGCTGCGGATGATGTCGGCCCGGCCGTCGCCGATGGGCATGAGGTCGGTCACCTTCACGGCACCGGTGTCGGTCTCGTGGACCGTCTCCAGGACGAAGGAGTTCTCCACGTAGCGTCGGGTGCTGCGCGCAGGGCCGGCCGGGCCGAGCAGCCAGCGCCCGTGGTCGCGGGTCCCCAGCAGGGCGGCGAAGCAGGCGGGGGAGTCGAACCGGGGCAGGCAGAGCCAGTCGATGGACCCGTCCCGGCTCACCAGGGCCGCGGTCTCTGTGTCGCCGAGGACGGCGTACTCCTCGATGGGGGTGGGCTGCGGGGTAGTCGTCACCACCACACCGTAGGCTCCCGTGCAGCGGCTGTCAGTGGGGGCACCTAGCATGAAGCGCGTGACCGCAGTGCACCCCTCCACACCCCCCGTCCGTCCCCACCACGACCAGCTCGTCGTCCGTGGGGCCCGCGAGCACAACCTCAGGGACGTGTCGGTCGAGCTCCCCCGTGACGCGATGATCGTGTTCACCGGGCTGTCCGGCTCCGGCAAGTCCTCGCTCGCCTTCGACACGATCTTCGCCGAGGGCCAGCGCCGCTACGTGGAGTCGCTGTCCGCCTACGCGCGCCAGTTCCTCGGCCAGATGGACAAGCCCGACGTCGACTTCATCGAGGGTCTGTCGCCTGCCGTGTCGATCGACCAGAAGTCGACCAACCGCAACCCGCGTTCGACGGTCGGCACCATCACCGAGGTCTACGACTACCTGCGCCTGCTCTTCGCGCGCGCCGGTCGGCCGCACTGCCCCACCTGCGGTGAGCCGATCACGCGCCAGAGCCCCCAGCAGATCGTCGACCGGCTGCTCGAGCTGCCCGACAAGACGCGCTTCCAGGTGCTGGCCCCGGTCGTGCGGGCCCGCAAGGGGGAGTACGTCGACCTGTTCAGCGAGCTCCAGAGCAAGGGCTTCTCCCGCGCCCGGGTGGACGGCGAGGTCGTGTCGCTGACCGAGCCGCCCAAGCTCGAGAAGCAGATCAAGCACACCATCGACGTGGTCGTCGACCGCCTCGTCGCCAAGGGCGCCGACTCCGGGGCCAAGCGCCGGCTCACGGACTCGGTCGAGACCGCCCTGGGGCTGGCCGCGGGGGTGCTCGTGGTGGAGTTCGTCGACAAGGAGCTCGACGACCCGACTCGGGAGCGGCGTTTCTCCGAGAGGATGGCCTGCCCCAACGACCACCCGCTGTCGATGGACGAGGTCGAGCCCCGCTCCTTCTCCTTCAACAGCCCGTTCGGTGCCTGCCCCAAGTGCAGCGGCCTCGGCACCGAGCTCGAGGTCGACCCCGAGCTGCTCGTGCCCGACGAGGACCTGTCCCTGGGCGAGGGCGCCATCGCCCCGTGGGCCCAGGGCAGCGGTTCGGCGGAGTACTTCCAGCGGGTGATGACTGCCCTCGGCGAGGACCTCAAGTTCTCGATGGACGTCCCGTGGAGTGCGCTGCCGGCCAGGGCGCGCGAGGCCCTGCTGCACGGCCAGAACTACAAGGTCCACGTCCGCTACAAGAACCGCTACGGTCGCGAGCGGTCCTACACGACCGGTTTCGAGGGTGTCGTCCCCTTCGTGCGGCGGCGCCACTCCGAGACCGACTCCGAATGGAGCCGGGAGCGCTACGAGGGCTACATGCGGGAGGTGCCCTGCCCCGAGTGCCAGGGCGCGCGCCTGAAGCCCGAGTCCCTGGCCGTCACCATCGGTGGGCAGAGCATCTCGGCGATCTGTGCGCTGGCCATCGCCGACTGCGCGACGTTCCTCAAGGACGTCGACTTCTCCGTCCGCGAGCGGCAGATCGCCGAGCGCGTCATCAAGGAGATCGAGGCCCGGCTCGGCTTCCTGCTCGACGTCGGCCTCGACTACCTCTCCCTCGACCGTCCGGCCGGCACGCTCTCCGGTGGCGAGGCCCAGCGCATCCGGCTCGCCACCCAGATCGGTTCCGGCCTGGTCGGGGTCCTGTACGTCCTGGACGAGCCGAGCATCGGCCTGCACCAGCGCGACAACCATCGGCTCATCGAGACCCTGACCCGCCTGCGCGACCTGGGCAACACCCTGATCGTGGTCGAGCACGACGAGGACACCATCGCCACTGCCGACTGGGTGGTCGACATCGGGCCCGGCGCCGGCGAGCACGGTGGCGAGGTGGTCCACTCGGGTCCGGTCCAGGGCCTGCTGGAGCACCCCGACTCGATCACGGGCAAGTACCTCTCCGGGCGGCTGGAGATCCCGACGCCGGTCACCCGTCGTCCCCAGCAGAAGGGCCGGGAGGTCACCGTCGTGGGTGCCCGCGAGCACAACCTGCACGGGGTCGACGTGTCGTTCCCGCTCGGCAACCTCGTGGCGGTCACGGGGGTCTCGGGGTCGGGCAAGTCGACCCTGGTCAACGACATCCTCTACAACGTCCTGGCCAACAAGCTCAACGGCGCACGGCACGTGCCCGGGCGGCACAAGACCGTCAAGGGCCTGGACAACCTCGACAAGGTCGTCCACGTCGACCAGAGCCCGATCGGTCGCACACCACGGTCCAACCCGGCGACCTACACCGGGGTCTTCGACGCGATCCGCAAGCTCTTCGCGACGACGACCGAGGCCAAGATCCGCGGCTACCAGCCGGGACGGTTCTCGTTCAACGTCAAGGGCGGCCGCTGCGACGCCTGCTCCGGTGACGGCACCATCAAGATCGAGATGAACTTCCTGCCCGACGTCTACGTCCCGTGCGAGGTCTGCCACGGCGCCCGCTACAACCGCGAGACGCTCGAGGTGCACTTCAAGGGCAAGACGATCGCCAACGTCCTGGACATGCCGATCGAGGAGGCCGCCGACTTCTTCGCCGCGGTGCCCGGGATCGCCCGGCACATGCGGACGCTCAACGACGTCGGTCTCGGCTACGTCCGGCTCGGCCAGCCCGCGCCGACCCTCTCCGGAGGTGAGGCACAGCGGGTCAAGCTCGCCTCCGAGCTGCAGAAGCGCTCCACCGGACGCACCATCTACGTCCTGGACGAGCCGACGACAGGCCTGCACTTCGAGGACATCCGCAAGCTGCTCGAGGTGCTGCAGGGGCTGGTCGACAAGGGCAACAGCGTCATCGTCATCGAGCACAACCTCGATGTCATCAAGAACGCCGACTGGGTCATCGACATGGGCCCCGAGGGCGGCAACGGCGGTGGCCTGGTCGTGGCCGAGGGGACCCCCGAAGACGTCGCGCTGGTGGAGGCGAGCCACACCGGACGCTTCCTCGGACCGGTCCTCGCCAGGAGTGCCCGCACGACGGCTCGCCCGACCGGCGCGACCGTGACCAAGGCGGGAGCCGAGAAGGCGGCGGTCGTCGCCAGCGCCACGCGCAAAGGCGCGAGCAAGGCCGTGAGCAAGGCGCCGGCGTCCAGCGCGACCGGCGCCACGGCGGCCAGGCCGGCCAAGCGCACGGCTGCGGCGGCCGCGACCCGGGCCACGACGACGAAGAAGGCGGCCAGCAGCCCTACGGTCAACAGCAAGACCGCCAAGAGCACGACGGCCACGACCAAGGCAGCCACGACCAAGACGGCCACGACCAAGACGGCGAACAGCAAGGCGGCGAACAGCCCGACGGGCGTCAGGGCGTCGCGGTCGGCGGCGGCCAAGCGGGCCTGACGCCGGCACCTCGGCCGGACGTCCCTCGCGGGACGTCCGGCCGAACTGGCTGGGTCAGACGTCGCCGCCGAGGTAGGACGCCTTGACGGCGGGGTCGTTGGACAGGTCGATACCGGTCCCCTCGCGGACGATCTCGCCGGTCTCGAGGATGTACGCCCGGTGGGCCCGCTTGAGGGCCTGTGCCGCGTTCTGCTCCACCAGCAGGACGGTCGTGCCCTGCTGGTTGATCTCGGTGATGATGTCGAAGATCTGCTTGATGAGCATGGGTGCCAGCCCCATGCTCGGCTCGTCGAGCAGCAGCAGCTTCGGGTTGGCCATCAGGGCGCGGCCCATGGCGACCATCTGCTGCTCACCGCCGGACATCGTGCCGGCGACCTGGCTGCGCCGCTCGGCGAGGCGCGGGAACAGGCCGAAGACGCGGTCGCGGTCCTCCTTCACCTTGGCTGACTTGCGGTCCGGCCGGGCATAGGCGCCCATGTCGAGGTTCTCGAGCACCGTCATACCGACGAAGCAGCCGCGACCCTCGGGGGACTGGGCGATGCCGAGCACCGGACGCTCGTGCGCAGGCATCGAGGTGATGTCCTCGCCCTCGAACTTGATGGTGCCCTGACGGACCGGGCGAAGCCCCGACACGGTCTTCATGGTGGTCGTCTTGCCGGCACCGTTGGCCCCGATGAGGGTGACCACCTCGCCCTCGTTGACGACGAACGAGATGTTGCGGATCGCCTCGATGCGTCCGTAGTTCACGCACAGGTCGTTGACCTCAAGAAGCATCTTCATCAACTCCCAGGTAGGCGGCGATGACCGCCGGGTTGTCCTGGATCTCGGCGGGCAGTCCTTCGGCGATCTTCTTGCCGAACTCCAGCACCACGATCCGGTCGGTGACGCCCATGACGAGCTTCATGTCGTGCTCGATGAGCAGCACGGTGTAGCCCTGCTCGCGGATGCTCTGGATGAGCTCCATGAGCCGGTACTTCTCGGCCGGGTTGAAGCCGGCGGCAGGCTCGTCGAGGCACAGCAGCTTGGGGTTGGTCGCCAGCGCCCGGGCGATCTCGAGTCTGCGCTGGTCGCCGTACGGCAGGTTGCGGGCCAGCTCGTCGGCGCGCTTCTCCAGGCCCATGAACTTGAGCAGGTCGTGAGCCCGGTCCAGACCCTCGGCCTCCTCCCTGCGGTGCTTGGGCAGGCGCAGCAGCGCCGACACGATGCCACTGGTGTGGTGGGCGTCGGCGCCGACGAGGACGTTCTCGAGGGCGGTCATGTTGTGGAACAGCCGGATGTTCTGGAAGGTGCGCGCGATGCCCAGCTTGGTGATCTGGAACTTCTGGCGCTTGCCCAGCGGGTCACCCATGAACCGGACCCCGCCGGAGGTCGGCTGGTAGACGCCGGTCATCACGTTGAAGCAGGTGGTCTTGCCCGCGCCGTTGGGGCCGATGAGGCCCAGGATCTCCCCGGTGTTGATGTGGAAGGACACCCCGTCGAGGGCGGTGACGCCGCCGAAGCGCAGCGTGACGTCCTCCACCTCGAGCAGCTTGCCGCTGGGGAGGTGGGCCACCTCGTCGACGCTGATGTTGACGGAGGTGTCCGGTGCCTCCCCCGCGTCACCACCGGCGATGGGCACGGGGCCGGGCCTGGTGGAGTTCGGCTCAGACATGTCCTGCTCCTTCCGGTGCGACCTCGGTATCGTGTTCGGCCTTGTTGGCCCGCACCGTTCGCTTCGGTGGCAGCAGGCCCTGGGGACGGAAGATCGCCAGCGCCATCAGGGCCAGCCCGAAGAGCAGGAAGCGGGCGTCCGACAGGAACCGGAACTTCTCCGGGATGTAGGTCAGCAGCGCCGCGGCGACGATGACGCCCCACCGGTTGCCCTGGCCGCCGACGACGACCATGGCGACGAAGAGCACCGAGTAGATGATGGTGAAGTTGTCGGGGTTGATGAAGGCCTGCTTCGTGGCGAACAGGGCCCCCGAGAGACCGCCGATGGCCGCGCCGGTGGCGAACGCCAGCAGCTTGAACCGGAAGGTCGGCACACCCATGAGCTCGGCTGCGTCCTCGTCCTCGCGGGTGGCCTCCCAGGACCGTCCCACGCGGGAGTTCTGCATCAGCCAGTCGAGGAACAGCACGATGATGACCAGCGTCAGGGCCAGCCAGTAGTAGGGGATCGAGTCGGTCACGCTGAACTTGAGGAACGTCGTGGTGTCCTCGAGGTCGACGAACGCGGTCATTCCCTGCCAGGTGAGATGCGGGATCTCGAACAGCGCCCAGCTCGGTGGCGCGGGGATGTTGGAGATGCCTCGGGCCCCACTGAGCCACTCGGTGTTGAGCAGGACCAGCCGGATGATCTCACCGAAGCCGAGGGTGACGATGGCGAGGTAGTCGCCCCGGACCCGCAGCGTCGGCGCTCCGAGCAGGATCCCGGAGAGCATCGTGACCCCCATGGCGATGGGGATGCAGAGCAGCAGCGGGAGCTTGGCCTGCGAGGAGCTGAGGACACCGACGGTGAACGCGCCGATCGCGAAGAAGCCGATGTACCCGAGGTCGAGCAGCCCGGCATACCCGATGACGATGTTCAGCCCGATCGCGACCAGCGCGTACATCGCGCAGGTGAAGAGCACGGCGCCGAAGTCGGAGTCGGTGGTCGTGATGAGCGGCGGGTTGATGATCGGCAGCAGGTAGACGACCATCACCGCGAGGATGAGCAGGGTCAGGCGGGCCCACCGAGGCAGGCCCCGGAACCGCTCGCCGATGGTGTGGAAGACGTTGTAGAGGACGTTCATGCGCGTGCCTTCCCCAGCGATTCACCGAGCAGGCCGGTGGGACGGAACAGGAGGATGACGACGAGGAGGACGAAGGCGACGACGTCCTTCCACTGGGTGCCGAAGAGGGCGGACCCGTAGTTCTCGGCGACCCCGAGGATGAACCCACCGAGCAGGGCGCCCCGCAGGTTGCCGATGCCACCCAGCACGGCCGCGGTGAACGCCTTGACGCCGAGGATGAACCCGGCGTTGTAGCGCGTGACCCCGATCTTGAGCAGGTACATCATGGCGGCGGCGCCGGCCATCAACCCGCCGATGAGGAAGGTGAGGCGGATGACGCGGTCGCGGTTGACACCCATGAGGGCCGCGGACTCGGCGTCCTGGGCCACGGCCCGGATGCCACGCCCGAGCCGGGAGCGCTTGATGAACTGGTCCAGGACCACCATCATCACGATCGCGGACCCGAGGACGATCAGGTCGATGTTGGTGACCTCGTAGTCGAACACGCGGAAGAGCCGGGAGGTCTCCACGTTCAGCGTGAGGGGCAGGTTCTCGCGAGGGCGCCCGACGTACGGCGCGAGGTCGTCGTCGAGACCGAACCACTTGAACGGCTTGTCGCGCAGACCCATCAGCTCCGACAGGGCGAACGAGGCGCCGATCGCGGAGATGAGGGCGATGAGCGGTGGTGAGTTGCGCTTGCGCAGCGGACGGTAGGCGAAGTACTCCAGCAGGAGCGCGACGACCGCCGAGATGGACATCGCCCCGAGGAACCCCAGGACGATGAAGCCGATCTGTCCGGCGCCGGAGGCCTTGCCGGCTCCGAAGGCCATGAGCAGCCAGACCGCAGCGAAGCTGCCCCACATGAAGACCTCGGAGTGCGCGAAGTTGATCAGCCGCAGCACGCCGTAGACGAGGGTGTAGCCGAGAGCCACCAGGGAGTAGATCGCACCGATCGCCAAGCCCGTGATCGTGAGTTCCCAGAAGTGGTTGAGCAGAAGATCCATGGGGCCTCCGTGTGTGAGAGGGCGCAGCGGGCCATGACCGTCCTGGCCACCACCGTGCTGCTGGCCGTGGCCATCGTCCTGGTCCGGACGGGAAGACAGTAGCGGCCAGGATCCCTTTTGCTAAGGATCCTGGCCGCTACTGCGGGGTGTTACTTGATTTCCTGGTCCGGAACGATCTTGCCGTCCTCGACCTTGTAGGCCCAGACGGAGACCTCGGAGGGCTCGCCCTTGTCGTCGAACTTGATCTGCTTGGTGACGCCCTTCTCGTCGTACGAGCCGATGAAGGCCGTCATGTCAGCAGACTCGGTCTTGCCCGCAGCGATCGCGGCGAGGAACACGTTGGCGGCGTCGTACGCCTCCGCGGAGTAGGTCGCCGGGTCGGAGTTGTAGGCCGCCTTGAACTGCGCAGCGAACTCACCGGCCTCGTCGGGCGGAAGGCACGGGCAGGTGATGATGGTGCCCTCGGCAGCCGCACCGGCCGCCTTGATGAAGCCGTCGTCCTTGACGCCGTCGGCGACGACGAACGTGCCGGTGTAGCCGGCCGAGCGCAGCTGCTTGACGATCAGCGCAGCCTCGGCGTAGTACCCGCCGAAGAAGACCGCCGGGGCCTTGGAGGACTTCACCTTGGTGATGGTGCCGGAGAAGTCCGTCTGCTTGACCTGGATGGAGTCGTTGCCGACCACGGCAGCGCCCAGGTCCTTGCGCACGATGTCCGCGAGGCCCTTGCCGTACTCCGACGAGTCGTCGATGACGAAGGTCTTGTCGGCCTTGACGATGTCCTTGATGTACTTCGCTGCAGCGGGACCCTGGGTGGCGTCGTTGCCGAGGACGCGGTGGAAGGTCTTCCAGCCGTTCTCGGACAGCGCCGGGTTGGTGGCCGAAGCAGAGATGGTGTTGAGGCCGGCCTGCTCGAAGATGGGGTCGGCTGCCTTGGACTCACCCGAGAAGGCGGGTCCGACGATGCCGACCAGCTTCTTGTCACCGACGGCCTTCTGGGCCAGTCCGGGGGCGATGGACGGGTCACCCTGGCTGTCGAACGAGTCCAGCGTGACCTTGCAGTCGGGGTTCTTCTCGTTGTACTGGGTGACGGCGAGCTCGGCGCCGTTCTTGATGTTGATGCCGAGGTTGGCGGCGTCTCCGGTCAGCGCGCCGAAGAAGCCGATCTTGAGGTCGCACGCCTTGCCATCGCCGGTGGCTCCGGCATCGGTGGTGGTGCCGCCACAGGCACTCAGCGCGAGCGCAGCCACCACGAGGGGCGCGCCGATCTTGAACAAGGAACGCAAGGGTCCTCCTGAAGTCACATGGTGCTCGTGGAAGCGGTTGGGTCACAGCGGCGCCCACGGTCCCCGGTTGGGGTGTCTGCAGACTATGACCCGGGAAGTCGTGCGATTGGGGAAATCGGGCTCAGGCGTGATCGTGTCGTTATCACAGGCTTCGTGGGTCGGCCTGTTGAAACAGGGCGATCCCGACACCGCGGGTGCCGGACGAGAAATCCACCGGCAGAAGCCGAACCCCACGGGCGCCCTGGACGTATAGACAGTGTGGCGCTGCATAATCTGGGCCACCTGCCTGTCCTCCGCGAGGGGCCATCCCACCGAAAGGCATACCCATGACCCGCATCGACGACGACCCCACCAACAACTCGTCCGGTCACGCCCCGAGCCGACGGGTGGTCCTGGCGTCCGCGGGGATCGGCGTGGGCGCCGTGGCCCTCAGCGGGTGCGGCGCCGCCGACGAAGCAGTCAAGGACGTCGCGAGCAGTGCCTCGTCCGCGGTGACCGACTCGGTCAAGGACGCGATCTCCGCGGCGACCATCCCGGTGGGAGGGGGCAAGGTGTTCGCCGACCAGAAGGTGGTGGTCACCCAGCCCGCGTCCGGGGACTTCAAGGCGTTCAGCGCCGTGTGCACGCACCAGTCGTGCGTCGTGGCCGATGTCGCGGACGGCACCATCAACTGCGCCTGCCACGGCAGCAAGTTCGACATCACCACGGGGGCGGTGAAGAACGGCCCGGCCACCTCACCCCTGCCGGAGAAGCAGGTCACCGTCGACGGCGACGGCATCTCCGTCGCCTGAGCGACACCGGTGCGAGACCGGTGCGGGACCGGCGCGGGACGGGCGCGGGACCGGCGCAGGCGGCGTCGGTGGCGCTCCCTAGAGTGGGGTCGTGGCTGACCCGTCGACCTATCGTCCTGCGCCGGGAGAGATCCCCGTGGACCCGGGGGTCTATCGGTTCCGCGACTCGGCCCGGCGGGTCATCTACGTCGGCAAGGCCAAGTCGCTGCGGCCCCGGCTCTCGTCCTACTTCCAGGACCTCACCGCCCTGCACCCGCGCACCGCGACCATGGTCACCACCGCCGCGAGCGTCGAGTGGACCGTGGTGTCCACCGAGGTCGAGGCCCTGCAGCTCGAGTACTCCTGGATCAAGGAGTACGACCCCCGCTTCAACGTCAAGTACCGCGACGACAAGTCCTACCCCTACCTGGCCGTGACGATGGGGGAGGAGTTCCCCCGCGCCCAGGTGATGCGTGGCGCCAAGCGCAAGGGCACCCGCTACTTCGGCCCGTACGCGCACGCCTGGGCGATCCGCGAGACCCTCGACCTGCTGTTGCGCGTCTTCCCGGTGCGGACCTGCTCCTCAGGGGTGTTCAAGCGCGCCGGCCAGGTGGGGCGACCCTGCCTGCTCGGATACATCGACAAGTGCTCGGCCCCCTGTGTGGGGCGGGTCGACCCCGACGAGCACCGGGCCATCGC
The DNA here is from genome assembly GCA_963722015.1 of uncultured Actinomycetota bacterium. Taxonomy (GTDB): domain Bacteria; phylum Actinomycetota; class Actinomycetes; order Actinomycetales; family Dermatophilaceae; genus Pedococcus. The sequence goes on from CAVRMT010000051.1 coordinate 19,927, forward strand.
CGAGGACTTCTGCGACTTCATGGCGGGCAACACCACCAGGTTCGTCAAACGGATCGAGCGCAGGATGGGCGCAGCGTCCAAGGAGCTCGAGTTCGAGCAGGCGGCCCGGTTGCGCGACGACCTCGTCGCCCTCGGCAAGGCCCTGGAGAAGTCCGCGGTGGTCCTCGGGGACGGCACCGACGCCGATGTGTTCGCCCTGGAGGACGACGGCCTCGAGGTCGCCGTGCAGGTGTTCCACGTCCGGGGCGGCCGGGTCCGCGGCCAGCGCGGGTGGGTGGCCGAGATGGACGCCGAGACCGTGCCGGAGATCGTCGGCCACCTCCTGCAGCAGGTGTACGGCGGCGAGTCCGGCGAGGGCGTGCCGCGCGAGGTCCTCGTCCCCGTGCTCCCCGACGACCCGGCTGCCGTCTCGCTGTGGCTCGGCGCGCTGCGCGGTTCGGGGGTCGACCTGCGGGTGCCGCAGCGCGGTGACAAGCGGACCCTGCTCGAGACGGTGCACCGCAACGCCAAGCAGTCCCTCGCGCGCCACAAGCTGTCCCGTGCGGGCGACCTCACGGCCCGCAGCGTCGCGCTGCAGCAGCTGCAGGAGACCCTCGACCTCAGCGACGCCCCGCTGCGGATCGAGTGCTACGACATCAGCCACATCCAGGGCTCACAGGTCGTCGGCTCGATGGTCGTCTTCGAGGACGGGCTGGCCCGCAAGAGCGAGTACCGCCGGTTCGTGATCCGGGGCGAGGACGTGGACGACACCGCGGCCATGGACGAGGTGCTGACCCGCCGGTTCAGCCGCTACCTCGAGGAGCGCGACCAGTCCAGCGACCTCGAGCTCGGGCACGACCCGGAGTCCGGGCCGGAACGCATCGACCCCGACACGGGCAAGCCCAAGCGTTTCGCCTACCCACCGAACCTCGTGGTCGTCGACGGCGGCCTGCCCCAGGTCAACGCGGCCAAGGCCGCCCTCACCGCGCTGGGCATCGACGACGTGGCCGTGGTGGGGCTGGCCAAGCGGCTCGAGGAGGTATGGGTGCCCGGCCAGGACTACCCGTTGATCCTGCCCCGCACGAGTGAGGGCCTCTACCTCCTGCAGCGGCTGCGCGACGAGGCGCACCGCTTCGCCATCACCTTCCACCGACAGCGCCGGTCCAAGGCGATGACGGCGAGCGTCCTGGACGGCATACCCGGTCTGGGGCAGACCCGACGCAAGGCCCTGCTGAGGCACTTCGGTTCGGTGAAGAAGATCCGGGCCGCCACGGCAGCGGAGCTCACCGAGGTTTCCGGCATCGGGCCTGCGCTGGCGGCCACGATTGCGGCAGAGTTGGCCACGCAAGGGTCGGCCACCCCTGCGGTCAACCTCATGACCGGCGAGATCATCGACGAGGACGGGGCAGGGCAGTGACGAGCGCGGCAGGGACAGGCTCCAGCGGAGCGCACGACGCGGCGGCGGGCGAGGCTCAGGTGGAGGGCGAGGACGCGACCACGCGGGCGGAGCTCGTCATCGTCACCGGCATGAGCGGGGCCGGTCGCTCCACCACCGCCAACGTCCTGGAGGACTCCGGCTGGTACGTCGTGGACAACCTGCCTCCCCACCTGCTCGTCTCGCTGGCCGACCTCGCCAGCGGAGCGGGACGCAGTGCCGACCTGCCCCGGATCGCGGCGGTCGTGGACGTCCGGGCTCGCGGGTTCTTCGCCCACCTGCAGACCGCGCTGAACGAGCTGCGGCTGCGCGACTGGCACCCGCAGCTGGTCTTCCTCGACGCCACCGACGAGGCCCTGGTCCGGCGGTTCGAGTCGGTGCGCCGACCCCACCCGTTGCAGGGCCAGGGCCGGCTGCTCGACGGGATCGTGCGGGAGCGCGAGCTGCTCGCCGACCTGCGGTCGGTGGCCGATGTCGTGATCGACACCTCCGGCCTCAACGTCCACCAGCTGGCGAAGAAGGTCCACCCGGTCTTCGCCGAGGGCGGCTCCGGCCCCAAGGTCAGGATCGCGGTGATGTCGTTCGGGTTCAAGTACGGCGTGCCGCTGGACGCCGACTTCGTCTTCGACATGCGCTTCCTGCCCAACCCGTTCTGGATCCCCGAGCTGCGCAACTTCACCGGGCAGGACGCCCCCGTGTCGGAGTTCGTCCTCGGACAGGAGGGTGCGCCGGAGTTCGTCGAGCGGGTCGTCGCCCTGATGGAGCCCGTCGTCGGCGGGTACGTCCGGGAGGGACGTCGGTATGCCACGGTCGCCGTCGGGTGCACGGGGGGCAAGCACCGCTCCGTCGCCGTCGCCGAGGCGCTGAGGGCCCGGTTGGCCAGCGACGACGTGGCCACCTTCGTCGTCCACCGCGACCTGGGTCAGGAATGAACGGACCTGCTGTCGTGGCCCTCGGCGGAGGGCACGGCCTCGCGGCCTCGCTGGAGGCACTCAAGCTCGTGTGCGACGACATCACCGCGGTCGTCACGGTGGCCGACAACGGCGGCTCGTCGGGTCGGCTGCGGGACGAGTTCGAGATCCTCCCGCCGGGGGACCTGCGGATGGCCCTCACCGCGCTGTGCGACGACACCGAGTGGGGGCACACCTGGCGGGACGTCCTGCAGCACCGGTTCCGGGGCGACGGGCCGCTGGCCGGCCATGCCCTGGGCAACCTGCTCATCGCGGCCCTGTGGGACCTGCACCACGACCCGGTGGCCGGCCTCGACCTCGTCGGCCGCCTGCTCAACGCCCGCGGCAGGGTCCTGCCCATGGCGGCGGTGCCGCTGGAGATCACCGCACAGATCGCCGGGACCGACCCCGCCGACCCCGGGCGCGTCGACACGGTGCGCGGGCAGGTCGCCGTGGCCAGCACCCGTGGCCAGGTGCGCAGCATCGCCCTGGAGCCCGCGAACCCCCCGTCGGCCGTCGAGACGATCGACGCCGTGCGCGAGGCCGACTGGGTGATCCTGGGTCCTGGTTCGTGGTTCACGTCGGTGATGCCGCACCTCATGGTCCCGGCCCTGCGTGACGCCCTGCACGACACCGCGGCCCGGCGGCTGCTCACGCTCAACCTGGAGCACTCGGGGGAGACCGCCGGGTTCACCTGTGCCCGGCAGGTCGAGGCGCTGGCCGACCATGCGCCTCGCCTGCGGCTGGACGTGGTGCTGGCCGACCCCGGCGCGGTCGACGACGAGGACCAGCTCCGTGAGGCTGCGGCCCGTCTGGGCGCGCAGGTGGTCGTCGCGGCGGTGGCCCAGCGCGGTGCCCCGGGCCACCACGACTCGCTGCGCCTCGCCGCGGCATACCGTGACATCTTCGGGTGACGGCGACCCGGCCGGGCGACGCCTCGCTGACCCCCCAGATCAAGTGCGGTCCGCGGACCGCACCGAAGCACCACAGCGAGATGGCAGGATGACGGCATGGCGATGACGGCGCGGGTCAAGGACGAACTGAGCAGACTCGACGTCACGAAACCGTGCTGCCGCAAGGCGGAGGTGGCGGCGACGCTGCGCTTCGCCGGTGGGCTGCACATCGTCGGTGGGCGCATCGTGGTCGAGGCCGAGCTCGACACGGCCAACGCCGCGCGACGCCTGCGCAAGAACATCGGCGACCTCTACGGCCACCCGTCCGAGGTGCTCGTGCTGGCCGCGGGGGGCCTGCGCAAGGGCAGCCGCTACGTCGTGCGCGTGGTGCAGGACGGTGAGGCGCTGGCTCGCCAGACCGGCCTCATCGACGCACGGGGACGCCCGGTCCGCGGGCTGCCGCCCAAGGTCGTCAGCGCCTCCGCGTGCGACGCGGAGGCGGCGTGGCGTGGCGCCTTCATCGCCCACGGCTCCCTGACCGAGCCCGGTCGGTCCTCGGCCCTGGAGGTCACCTGTCCCGGCCCCGAGGCAGCGCTGGCCCTCGTGGGCGCTGCGCGGCGCCTCGGCATCCCGTCCAAGGCCCGCGAGGTGCGGGGGGTGGACCGGGTCGTCATCCGCGACGGTGACGCCATCGGCGCGATGCTCACCAGGCTCGGCGCCCACGAGGCGGTGCTCGCCTGGGAGGAGCGCCGGATGCGCCGTGAGGTCCGGGCCACGGCCAACCGGCTCGCCAACTTCGACGACGCCAACCTGCGTCGCTCCGCCCGGGCCGCGGTTGCTGCCGGGGCGCGGGTGCACCGGGCCATGGAGATCCTCGGCGAGGAGATCCCCGACCACCTGCGGGAGGCCGGCGAGCTCCGGCTGCAGCACAAGCAGGCCTCGCTCGAGGAGCTGGGCCAGCTGGCCCAGCCGCCGATGACCAAGGACGCCGTCGCCGGGCGGATCAGGCGGTTGCTGGCGATGGCGGACAAGCGGGCCCAGGACCTGGGGATCTCCGGTACGGACGCCAACCTGACTCCTGACATGCTCGACGCATGACGCGGATCGCCGTGGTCGGCACCGGGTACGTCGGGCTCTCCATCGCGGTGCTGCTCTCGCGGCGCCACCCCGTGGTGGCCCTGGACATCGACGCCGCCCGCATCGCGGGACTTCAGCAGGGACGCAGCCCGATCCACGACCAGGAGATCGAGGCGGCCCTGGGGTCGCAGGAGCTCGACCTCACCTTCACCACCCACCCCGCCGAGGCCTATGCAGGCGCCGAGTTCGTCGTCGTCGCCACCCCCACCGACTACGACCCCGACACCAACTACTTCAACACCTCCTCGGTCGAGGCCGTCCTCAAGGACGCGGCGGCGCACAACCAGCAGGCCACCCTGGTCGTGAAGTCGACCGTCCCCGTCGGGTTCACCCGCGACGTGTCCGAGCGGCTCGGCCTCGACTCCGTGGTCTTCAGCCCCGAGTTCCTGCGTGAGGGCAAGGCCCTGTGGGACCTGCTGCACCCGTCGCGGATCGTCATGGGGGAGCGCAGCGAGCGGGCCCAGCAGTTCGCCGACCTGCTCACCGAGGCCGCCCTCGAGGACGACGTCCCCGTCCTGCTCACCGACAGCACCGAGGCCGAGGCGATCAAGCTGTTCGCCAACACCTTCCTCGCCATGCGGGTGGCCTTCTTCAACGAGCTCGACACCTTCGCCGCGACCCACGGCCTGGACAGCCGCCAGATCATCGACGGGGTCGGCCTCGACCCCCGGATCGGCAGCCACTACAACAACCCGTCGTTCGGCTACGGCGGGTACTGCCTGCCCAAGGACACCAAGCAGCTGCTGGCCAACTACCAGAACGTGCCGCAGAGCCTCATCGAGGCGATCGTCCACGCCAACGCGACCCGCAAGGACTTCGTGGCAGGCGACATCCTCGCGCGCACCCCCGGGGTGGTCGGCATCCACCGCCTGATCATGAAGGCGGAGTCCGACAACTACCGGTCCAGCAGCGTCCAGGGGATCATGAAGCGGATCAAGGCCAAGGGTGTCGAGGTCATCGTCTTCGAACCGGCCATCGCCGAGGACCACTTCTTCGGGTCGCGGGTGGTGCGCGACCTCGCAGAGTTCAAGGCTGCTGCCGACGTCATCGTCGCCAACCGCGTCGTGCCCGAGCTCGCCGACGTGGCCGACAAGGTCTACACCCGTGACCTCTTCGGTGGCGACCAGTAGGTCCTCCAGCACGAACCCGCTGACAGCGACCGCACGGGTTACCGGCCCGTACGCCGGACCGTCCTGTCGGCCGGGAGCCGGCATCCCATAGGCTCGGAAGCGACTCCTCGTGCCGCGTCACGTGGCACACCGTCCCCACCTGAGAAGGACATGGCAAAGTGACTGTTCGCGTAGGCATCAACGGCTTCGGCCGCATCGGTCGCAACTTCTTCCGCGCCGTCGTGGCGTCGGGAGCCGACATCGAGGTCGTGGCCACCAACGACCTGATGGACAACAAGACGTTGGCCCACCTGCTCAAGTACGACTCCGTCCTCGGCCGTTTCCCGGGTGAGGTGACCTACGACGAGACCTCGATCACCGCTGGTGGCAGGACCGTTCGCGTGTTCGCCGAGCGGGACCCGGCCAAGATCGACTGGGCCGCCGTGGGCGCCGACGTCGTCATCGAGTCGACCGGCTTCTTCACCGACGCCACCAAGGCCAAGGCCCACATCGACGGCGGCGCCAAGAAGGTCATCATCTCCGCGCCGGCCTCCAACGAGGACATCACCATCGTCATGGGTGTCAACGACGGCGACTACGACGCGTCGAAGCACACCATCATCTCCAACGCGTCCTGCACGACGAACTGCCTCGGCCCGATGGCCAAGGTCCTCAACGACGAGTTCGGCATCGTCAAGGGCCTCATGACGACCATCCACGCCTACACCCAGGACCAGAACCTCCAGGACGCCCCGCACAAGGACCTGCGCCGCGCCCGCGCCGCCGCCCTCAACATCGTCCCGACCTCGACCGGGGCCGCCAAGGCCATCGGCCTGGTCCTGCCGGAGCTGAAGGGCAAGCTCGACGGCTTCGCCCTGCGCGTCCCGATCGCCACCGGCTCGGCCACCGACCTCACCTTCGAGGCCGGCCGCGACACCACCGCCGAAGAGGTCAACGCCGCGATCAAGAAGGCGGCCGACGGACCGCTCAAGGGCGTCCTCGTCTACACCGAGGACCCGATCGTCTCCAAGGACATCGAGTCCGACCCCGCGTCCTGCATCTTCGACGCCGGCCTGACCAAGGTGATCGGCAACCAGGTCAAGGTCATCGGCTGGTACGACAACGAGTGGGGCTACTCCAACCGCCTCGCCGACCTGGTCACCCTCGTCGGCAAGACCCTCTGACCCCGTGCTGAGCCTCGCCGAGCTGGGCGACCTGCGCGGCAAGCGCGTCCTCGTCCGGTCCGACCTGAACGTCCCGCTGGAAAAGAGCGACGACGGCACCCCGGTGATCTCCGACGACGGCCGCATCCGTGCATCCGCCCCGACGATCCGGGCCCTGTCCGAGGCGGGGGCGCGCGTCATCGTGTGCGCCCACCTCGGACGACCCAAGGGTGCCCCCGAGGACCGTTACTCCCTGGCTCCGGTCGCGTCCCGCCTCGGTGAGGTCCTCGACCGTGAGGTCACCTTCGCCACCGACACCGTGGGACAGAGCGCGCGGGCGGCTGTCGACGGTGCCCAGGACGGCGACGTGGTGCTCCTGGAGAACCTGCGGTTCAACGCGGGGGAGACCGCCAAGACCGACGAGGAGCGCGCGGAGTTCGCCGGCCAGCTCGCCGGTCTCGCCGACGTCTTCGTCTCCGACGGCTTCGGGGTGGTCCACCGCAAGCAGGCCAGCGTCTACGACGTGGCCCGCCTCCTGCCGTCTGCGGTGGGCGGCCTCGTCGAGACCGAGGTGGGGGTGCTGCGACGCCTGACCGAGGACCCCGAACGCCCGTACGCCGTGCTGCTCGGTGGGGCGAAGGTCTCCGACAAGCTCGGCGTGATCGACAACCTGCTCCAGACCGCGGACCGCCTGCTCATCGGCGGCGGCATGGTGTTCACCTTCCTCGCCGCCCAGGACTACGAGGTCGGCAAGAGCCTGCTGGAGGCCGACCAGGTGGAGAAGGTCAAGGGCTACCTGGCCCAGGCCAAGGAGCTCGGGGTCGAGATCGTCCTCCCCGTCGACATCGTCGCCGCGACACAGTTCTCGGCGGAGGCCGAGCGCGACGTCGTGCCGGCCGACGCCATACCGGCCGACCGGATGGGTCTGGACATCGGTCCGGAGTCCGGGGTGCTCTTCGCGGAGAAGCTCAAGGACTGCCGGACGGTGTTCTGGAACGGCCCGATGGGCGCGTTCGAGATGCAGCCGTATGCCGCGGGGACCGCGGCCGTGGCGGCCGCCCTGGTCGAGGTCACCGACAAGGGCGCCCTCACCGTCCGTCGGGTGGGGCGACTCCGCCGCCGCGGTGCGTCAGCTCGGCTTCCAGGACGCGCAGTTCGGCCACATCTCCACCGGTGGCGGTGCCAGCCTGGAGTACCTCGAGGGCAAGCAGCCTCCCGGGTCTGACGGTGCTGGACCA
>CAVRMT010000052.1:0-36890 GCA_963722015.1 uncultured Actinomycetota bacterium
GCCGCCTATCGGACGAACGTGCGGCTGTTGACCGAATCGCCCATCTGAGTGGATCTCGGGGAGACGCAGGCGCGCGACTACTGTTCCAGCGTCATGCTGGCGCGATAGTTAAGGGCGTCTCCAGGGTGTAATGGATCGTCTGCGCCACGATCTTGCCTCCCTCGATCAGGTACGAATCGACGCCATCGCGAACTCGGACAGTGGAGTCGCTGTAGGTCCATTCGAGCAGGCCGATTCGCCCGTCGACCGCAACATATGTGTACTCGAACGCCTGGTGTGCTGGCAGTTCCTCAGAGAGCATCTGGGCGAGTTGCCTCACCCCTCCATGGCCCCGGAACGTGCCGCGGTTGATAAGGATGACGATGTTCTCGGCCACATTGCGTCGGAGGTCCTCGTCAAGGATGCGCTCGAGAGGCGCGTCCACCCAGTCGTTGGCCAGGTTCAGGTGGTCATCGAGCACTTCACGCGCGGTGCGACGACTCAGATCCTCCACGGCGGACTTCCTTCGGCTCGTACATCAGCCTGTCTTGTCCCGGGTCCTGATGGCAAGGTCCACGGCTGGCACATCCTGAGGCGCACTCACGCGGCAGCTCGACCGAGCGGCAGGAGGACGCGCCTCCGTAACGCCGGGACGTGCTGGCGTGAAGCATGCTCAGGTCACAGTCATACCACCGCGAGCGGTCCTCACCGTTTGCTCAGCAGGGGCATCCACTCTCGAAGTAGCTCGCGCTCGAACTCGACTGCATCACGGGGAGTCGGGAACTCGAGCCAGGTGACCTCAAGCTCTCGAATCCAGTCGTTGACCTCTGAAACCTGTTCCGACGTCATTACCGACGGTCGTTGTCGACTCACTGACGTGGGAACGCCCAGGATGTGCTCCGCGACGCTCCGTCGCAGCGATGACCTGCTGAGATCCGGCCCGACCCCAAGATGCTTGCCAACGCGTTCGCGAAGTCCGCCGCCGCCGCTTGCTTTGCCTGCGTAGATCGGTTCTGAAGACCTGAACCATGCGTAGACCCCTGGGGATTCGGGGACTGACCTGACCTCAATCTCAGGTACCAGTACACGTGGCAGCTGCATTATCCGTGTCCATGCCGGTCCTTGAGCACTGTCCCGCTGCATCGCATGAGGCTAGCGGCCACGGCGTGGGCCGCCTTGGCAGCGTCGTGGAGCATCGGCCGACTGCAGCTGCGTCACTTTGCCGCGAGGCAGGCAAGTGCCCGAGCATCTCCTGAACTACGCGATGACCCACTTACGGAAGCACTGTTGGGTTTCCGTAAACCACGGAGCGCTCCCGGCTACGAACCCGGGACCAGGCTCGCCTGACTGGCCATTCACTACAAGGACGGCAAGGGAGGGCTCACCCGCGGCAATGCAGATCTTTGAAACGCGGTCCAGGACGCGATTGATGTGGTGCGGCAGAGGGAGATTTGAGTCCAGGCCGATGGCCCGGCCGAGTTCCTTGTACGTCATGGTTGATCGTCTTGCCGCAGCCGTCATGAGTGCGGGGCGGGCCAGGGCAGCAAGCGCGTCGTAGTCCATGATCGAAGACTAGATGCGACGAGAATCAGCGTCTCTCCGCCGCGACTAGGGATCCTTCAGGCGGCAGGCAGTGCCTTCGCCAGGCGTCGGTGGAGGCCGCCGATGGCTTCAGCGGACAGTGACCCCCCTTCCGCCTGGAGTTCGGGGTACAGCTTCTTGGGCCAGAGAGCCTGCACGTCGCGCGTGGTGAAGCTGCCTCCGATCAAGGGCCAGTCGGCTTCGACGAAGCAGAGCACGCCCCGGACCGGCACGTCGTCGGTAAGCGCCGTTCGGACCACGTCGGCCTGCTTCAGCACGCCGTCTACAAGCTTGGTGCAGTCGCGTGATCCGACGAGCAGCCGTTCTACGCGGGGGCGCAGGATGCCGCCTTCGATCTTGAGGTGAGGGCGGCCGCGGTATTTCTTGGCGTCGATGACATAGACGCCGTAGGCCGTCACGGCGATGTGGTCGATGTTCGCCTTGGACCTGGGTATCCGTCGGTCGTGCAACAGCTTGATGGTGTCGCAGGCCAGGCGGTCCAAGCCTTTGCCGAGTCTCTCTTCACCGAGGGCGCCGGTGTACCAGGCGGTGGTGGCCTGCCGCTCTTCGGAGATGGCAAGGAGGAAGCCCCCGATCCGCGGATGCTGGGTTCGGATGCGCTGCTCGCGCTTGGCCTTGCGACGCTCGAACTCGCGACGAGCTGATGCTCCGGCGGTGCCAGGCTCAACCACCTCAATGGCGGCTGGTCCTGCCTCCATCACGCCTTCAAGGGTGACTGGTCCTGCCTCCGTGGCGGGGTTCGATTCAGGTGGGGTCGCCATGTCGTGGCTCAGGCAACGGACCGTCTTGGTCGGTCGTTCATAGACGGCTTGAGTCTTCTCCGGGATCTCGGCCCCACAGACTCGGCAGGTGCCGGCGTACCGCAGCCGCATGACCTTCTCGTCGGGTGCCCCTTCCACGCCGGAAACCGTACGTTGTCCGCACACCGCTGAGGCGTCGTTTGCTGGATTTCCCCCTTGGGTGCCGCGGCCACGGCACGGGTCTACAGTCGTGGTCGTCCGGGTGCCTGGCCGCGAGGGCGGCGCCGGGGTCTGGGCCTGTTTCTGTCGCCGCATGAGGTGACGCCATGTCCGATACGACGATCCTGCTTCCGTTCCAGCCAGCGTCAATGTCGACCGCACAGCTCGCTGCGGTCTCCTTTCTGGCGAGATACTCCGGGCACACTCACGCCTTGTACGCCTACCAGCTCAGGGAGTGGTTCACCTGGTGCGAGGATCACGGGGCCGATCCGCTGATCGGTGTTCAGCGAGCCCACGTCGAGCTGTACATCCGCCAGCTCAGTAAGCGCGGCCTCATGGACTCCTCGGTGGTGACGATGATGCACGGGGTTCGCGGGTTCTTCCGGTTCGCGCACATCGATGGCCTGATTGGTTCCGACCCGGCTGTGTACGCCCGGCTGCCGAAGGTGCAACGCGACGAGTCCCGCACCCATGGGTTGGACCGGCTCGAGCTGATCAGGTTCCTCCAGGTGTCACAGACCATCACCGTTCACCACGGAGCACTGGCATTCCTGCTGGGCATCAACGCCTTGCGCGCGTCGGAGGCGGCGGCGGTTCGGGTCGAGGACTACGCCGACACCATGCGCGGGCACCGGGTGCTGCACCTGGTCGGCAAGGGCAACAAGCCCGCGACCATGCCCGTCACGGTTCCAGTCCTTCGTGTCCTCGAAGCGTGCCGCGGGCAGCGCAGCGACGGGCCGCTGATCCTGCGGCCGGTCAGCGGGAACCCGATAGACCGGCGCGATGTGTACCGGATGGTCGCGCGGATCGCGAAGGCTGCTGGCATCCCGCGTCACATCAGTCCGCACTCGCTGCGGCACGCCGCGATCACCAACGCCCTCGACGCTGGCGTCCCGCTACGCGACGCCCAGGTCCTCGCCCGTCACGCTGACCCGAGAACCACGGAGCACTACGACCGCGCCCGAGGCAACCTCGACCGCCACGGCGTCCACTTCCTCACCGCCTACGTCGCAGGCGTCTGACCAGTTGCCCAGGGCTCTGTGGTCAGTACCAAGAACTCAATACAGCAACCACTTCCTCGATCGTGGGTTCACTCCGTGCGACGGCCATCACCAGCTCATAGACACCGTCGTCTGGCCCGTCGACAGTGACGTCGTTGAGTCCGTAGAACACCACGGTGGCTAGCCAGCCGAGCCGCTTGTTCCCGTCGATCAGGGCATGGTTGCGAACGACCGAGTCGAGCAGGACCGCCGCCTTGGTGTCCAGATCCGGGTAGGCCTGCCGTCCGCACAAGACGGTCTGGGGCCGGTGTGCAGCCGCGTCGAGGAGGCCGACATCGCGTACCGGCCCCACGCCGAGGTCGCTCGCTAGCGTGAGCAAGTCTTCGAGGGAGAGGTAGACCGTCAACGGCCGAGGCGCTCCAGCACGTCGGCGTACCGCGACCGCGCCTTCGCGGACAACTCGCTGACGACGTCCTCGTGGCCCCGGCGGGCAGCGGCGTCGCGAATCGCGCGCACGGTTGCCTCCTGCTTGCTGATGCCTTGCGCGTCAGCAAGGACCGCCAGTGCCTGTTCGTCCTCATCAGTCAATCTCAGCGTCATAGCCATGAGGTGATGGTATCAAACTGGTATCACGAGATGGCAGGGATGCGCATATCCGGCAGGGCAGAGCACAGCCTTCGGTCTGGAACACCGGGCGCTACGGAGCGCTACGTGCGGCTTTCCGCCGCAAGTGGACCTCACGTTCGCGGACGCGATGCAATTCATGATGCGTGCTCGGGACCGGATGTCTCCGGGCGTCAGCAGAGAGATTCTCAGGCGGGGAACACGCCGCTGGACAGGTACCGGTCGCCACGGTCGCAGACCACGAAGACGATCGTCGCCCCTTCGACCTCTTGGGCGACCTGCAGGGCGGTCCAGCAGGCGCCGGCCGCGGAGATTCCACCGAAGATGCCCTCCTCGCGGGCCAGTCGGCGGGCCGTCTCCTCGGCGTCGGCCTGGGTGACCTCCACGGTCCGGTCTACCGCCGAGGGGTCGAAGATCTTCGGCATGTACTCCGGTGACCAGGCGCGGATCCCGGGGATCTTGGACCCTTTCGCGGGCTGTGCCCCGACGATCTGGATGTCGGGGTTGCGCGACTTCAGGAACCGCGAGACCCCGGTGATCGTGCCGGTAGTGCCCATCGCGGACACGAAGTGCGTGATCCCTCCGTCAGTCTGGTGCCACAATTCGGGGCCCGTCCCGTCCTCGTGGGCGCGGGGGTTGTCAGGGTTGCCGAACTGGTCCAGGACCCGGCCGCGGCCCTCCCGCTCCATCCGCGTCACGACGTCTCGGGCCTGCTCCATGCCGCCATCTGCGGGGGTGAGGACCAGCTCGGCCCCATACGCCTTCATCGTCTGGATCCGCTCGGTGGAGGCGTCCTCGGGCATCACGATGACCAGTGGGTAGCCGCTGATCGCCGCCGCCATCGCCAGGGCGATCCCGGTGTTGCCCGACGTGGCTTCCAGCAGGGTGTCGCCGCGGGAGATCTCCCCTCGCGCTTCAGCGCCCCGGATCATGCTGATCGCCGGCCGGTCCTTCACCGAACCGGCCGGGTTGTTCCCCTCGAGCTTGGCGAGCAGCACGTTGCCGCGGCGTTCGTTCTCCGGCCCGGGCAGGCGCTGCAGACGCACCAGCGGGGTGTTGCCGATGACGTCCTCCATCGTGGGGTACGCCGCTGGGTTGCTCACGCGCCGGAGTCTACGGCGGGCGCAGGCCGAAGGGTCGCAGCCGACTGCCCGACGCCGGCTCGAGGTGGCCGAGGTGACGCTGCACCAAGGTGACCTCCGCGACGACGCAGGCGTGGGCAGCACGGTGCCATGTCCTGTCACGCGGCGCCGGCGGTGGCCCTCATCGTGGTCTGCGCACGCGGATCGGACCTTTGAACCTGCTGGGATCGACGACCTGTCCGCCTTGGGTGATCTCGGCTCGCCCCGCTGCCACCAGACGTCGAGCGGCCATCCGCGCCGGCTCCATCAGCTCGGACCAGTCCTCCGCGCCGACGGCACGCGCTGCCTCCGACGGACACACCGAAGAACTGGTCGACCGTCCGTCCAGCAGGGACTCCAGGGAGGCCTCGAGCTGCCGGTCGACGTCGCTGAGACCGTGCTTGCGGCAGTTGTCCGAGCACCAGCGCACCGAGTCCCAGTCGCGAGCCCAGACCTTGCGCCACGTGATGGTTCGACCGCATCGAGCACACGGTTTGGACGGCAAGGGAGGACGGGTCACGCTCCTAGTCTGCCCGAGCGGACCCCATACCAAGCAAGAAAGATACGCACGGCGGCACCCCGCTCCATGAAGCAGTCGTCACCCGGCCACGGCTCGCACGCGCGGACTCCGCCAATGCAGTCAGCAATGAGTCAGATCTAGCCACGGGGGGCTGGCATTGAAACAGCCCCTGACCCGCGTTTCCGCAGGTCAGGGGCTGTTTCGTACTGGTGGGCGATACTGGGTTTGAACCAGTGACCTCTTCCGTGTCAAGGAAGCGCGCTACCACTGCGCCAATCGCCCGAGGGTGAAGATTTCGGGTTCTACGTACTCGAGGTGGAGACGGGATTTGAACCCGTGTACGCGGCTTTGCAGGCCGCTGCCTCGCCTCTCGGCCACTCCACCGTGAAGGCGGTCAAACCCTCCGAGCGGATGACCGGGCTCGAACCGGCGACCTCAACCTTGGCAAGGTTGCGCTCTACCAACTGAGCTACATCCGCATTGCACGCGCGTTGGTGTCGAACGGGCCGATGTGGCTACCCGCTGCGCGTGCGGTGAAAACTTATCGGATCAGGCGCTCCCTCTCCAAATTGGCTCTCGTCCGAGTCGTCCGGCACAGGGGTCAACGGCTTGAGCGCTTCCTCTCTCAGCCCCTCGAACGAGCCCACCAGCTCCTGCTCCGCCGCCGCGAGGCGGTCGGCTTCGTCGTCCGTATGGTGCGTGTCGAAGCCTCCCCGGGCGTGCCTGGTCGCGCCTCCTCGGTCGTGCCCGCGCGCGCCCGCCTCCTGGGCTGCGAGCAGACCTGCCACCCCACCAGCAGGCACCCCCTCAGTGGACACCCCACCAGCCGGCACTCGACCATCGGCGACACCGTCCACCCCTGCCGCAGCCCCGCCCTCGGGCCGGGCGCTGGCTCCAGAACCGTCGGAGAGGCTCTTGGCCTCCTTGCGTGCGGCCAGCCGCCCCTTGACCAGCGTCACCGTCTGAGCGCGCAGGGACGGGCGCTCCTCGACCGGCCACAGCGTGCGGTTGGCGGCGTTGAGTGCCGCCCCGATCAGCACGGCGATGGCCAGGGCGTACAGGAAGATCAACAGCGCGATGGGCGCCGACAGCGGCCCGTAGATCGACGTGCCGCCGAGCGAGGCGGAGATGGTGCCACGCAGGACGTACGACGACAGCGTCCACAGCACCAGCGTCAGCACCGCACCCGGCACGTCGCGCGCCCACGGGGTGCGTCGCGGCGTGGAGATGTGGAACAGGGTCGTGATGCTCGCCACGGCCAGGACCGTCACCACGGGCCAGTACAACCAGACCAGGAACTCGGTCTCCTTGGGCAGCAGGTCCTTGAGCCAGGTCGGGCCGATGACGACCAGCGGGATCACCACGATCCCCACGACCAGGGACAGGAGGTAGAGCGTCAAGGACAGCGCGCGGGTCCGGACGATGCCCCGCACCCCGGACTGCCCGTACATGATCGAGATGGTGTCGACGAAGACGTTCAGGGCGCGCGAGCCCGACCACACCGACAGCAGGAAACCCACCGAGATGAGGTCGAAGCGCCCACCGGTGAACACGTCCTCGACCGTCGGGATCAGGGTGCTGCTGATCAGGTCGGCGGTCAGGAAGCGGGCCGCCCACTCCTGGATGCCGGCGATGATGTCCTGCACGGTGCTATCCCCGAGCCACTTGCCCAGGTATCCCACGCCACCGAACAACCCCAGCACCAGCGGAGGCAACGAGAGCAGCATGAAGAAGCCTGCCTCGGAGGCCAGCCCCGTCACCCGGTACTTCAGGGAGATCCTGATCGTCTCCACCGTCATCCGCGCAACCGGCATGGCTCCCGGCACGCGCAACAGCTGGCGACGGACCCGTGCCTTCACACTCACCTACCCACGGTATCCCGCCCGCTCTGCGGTGGTGCCCGCCCACGCCGTCGCCCACCAGGTCCCTGCCCTCCGGACGACAACGCTGACGAGCGGGACGCTCACCCCCGGCTCAGCACCTCGCCTCCCCTACCCTCTGGTGCCGCCCGACCCAGGGCCCGACGGAACACCGCACGAACGGCTGATCGACGGCCGGTCCTTCGGACCGGATACTCGGCAGCATGAGAGGTCAACCGGGGCGAGGTGCGTTCATCGGGTTCTTCCTCGGCGTCGTGACCGCGGCGCTGGTCGTCCTGCTGCCGGCGGCCATGAACGGGCTCACCTACGTGGACGTCATGGACCCGCTGCTCTACATCGGCGCGCCCATCGCGATCTTGTCGGCCTGCGGCGGCGCCATGCTCGGAGCTCCGGCCAGACGGCCACAGCACGAGGTGTGGCTCAGGCCGATCCGCAAGCCCCGCCCGGCGGCCATGGTGGCCGGCGGGCTCGTCCTCCTCACGATCTGTGCGATCGCCGTATGGGTGCTGCTGTGGGGGTTCGGCAAGGCGCCGACCCCGCCCGGGCTGTACTGGGCTCAACCCCGCTAGGGCGGGTCACTCCTGCAGGACCGACAGGATGTTCCCCGCCGGGTCCTTGAACCAGGCGATCAGTGGCCCACCCTTGCGGAAGATTCCCTTAGCGTCGGTCTCCATCGGGGTTCCTTCGTACCTCTCGAACTTCACCCCTGCTGCAGCGAGCCCCTCGACTGCTGCTTCGATGTCGGGCACCGGGAAGTTGAGGACCGTGAAGCCAGCCGGCTCGTGGTCGGGCTTGGGGTACACGATCGCCGCGTGGTCGCCACCGAGGTGGAGGGTGAGCAGACCCATCTGCTCGGTCACCTCGAGGCCGAGGACGTCGGCATAGAAGGCGCGTGCCGCCTCGATGTCGCTGGTGGAGAACCCGCTGAAGGCTTTCGAGCTCCTGAGCATGTCCTTCTCCTCTCGTTGGTGGGCAGCTCCTGCCCTGGCGTCCCACATCCGTACCGACCGCCGCGGAGCCCGGGACTCATCGGTCCCGGTCCTCAGGTGGCCCGCAGTCGCTCCTGCTCCTCGGCGACGTCGTAGTCGACCGCGGGCCACTGCGGGTCCATCGCCTCGAGGTGCTCGAGCACCAGGCTCTGGACCGCCAGGCGCGCGTACCACTTGCGGTCCGCGGGCACGACGTACCAGGGGGCCGCGTCCGTCGACGTGCGGTCCAGCACCGCCTGGTAGGCCTCCTGGTAGTGCGGCCACTCCACGCGTTCGTCCACGTCCCCGGGGTTGTACTTCCACTGCTTGTCGGGCCGCTCGAGCCGCTCGGTCAACCGGGCCTTCTGCTCGTCCGAGGAGACGTGCAGCATCACCTTGACCACCGTGGTCCCGGCGGCGACCGCCTTCTCCTCGAACGCGTTGATCTGGGCGTAGCGCCGCGACCAGGTCGTCTTGGGCACGAGGTCGTGGACGCGCACGATGAGGACGTCCTCGTAGTGCGAACGGTCGAACACACCGATCTGCCCGGGGTACGGCATCGCGTTGCGGATCCGCCACAGGAAGGGGTGACTGCGCTCCTCGGCGGTCGGTGCCTTGAACGCGGTGTAGCGCACCCCCTGCGGGTCCATGCTGCCGACGACGTGGCGCATGATGCCGCCCTTGCCCGAGGTGTCCATGCCCTGCACTACGAGCAGCAGGGACCGCTGGCCGTCCATCTTCGCCTCCGCGTAGAGGCGCTCCTGGAACTCGCCGATCTCCCCCGCCCGCAGGTCCAGGGCCGCCTTGCCGGCGTCCTTGTCACCGTCGAAGGCCGGGGTCGAGCGCGGGTCGCACTCGGCCAGGACGAAGCCCTCCCGCACGCGCAGCGCCTCGCTGAACGCCACCGGCGCGAGCGGGGTGACCTCAGCGGTCTTCGACTTCGGGTGCTTGGTGGCCTTGGCGGAGCGGTCAGCCCTGGCGGCCTGCTTCGCCGGTCCTCCCTTGCTCGACTTGGTGCCTGCGCCTGACTTGTTGGACTTCTTGCCCTTCTTCGCCATGCGCGCATCCTGTCACCGCTCGCCACCCCGCGCGAGGGCTGTGAGCCGCGAGATGGCCCGGTAGTACTTCTTGCGGTAGCCCCCCGCGAGCATCTCCTCGGAGAACACCTTCCCCAGCGGTTGGCCGCTGGCGAACACCGGGATGTCGGCGTCATACAGCCGGTCTGCGAGGACCACGAGGCGAAGAGCCACGGCCTGGTCGGTCACGGGTCGGACGTGGGTCCACCCCACGGCCGTGACTCCGTCGAGCAGGGTGCGGTAGCGACTCGGGTGGACCGTGGACAGGTGGCGCGTGACGTCGACGAAGTGGTCGAGCACCCCGCCCTCGCGCCGTACCGCCTCGACGACCTCGGACTCAGGCAGCGGTGGCGGACTGTCGACGTTGTCGCGGTGACGGTAGTCGGGACCGTCGACGGTCAGCACGTCGAACCGCGACGCCAGCGCCTGGATCTCCCGCAGGAAGTCCTCCGCCGCGAACCGTCCCTGCCCGAGCGCGTCCGGGAGCGTGTTGCTCGTCGCCGCCAGCGAGACCCCCGCCTCGGTGAGCCGCGCGAGCAGGGTCGCCATGAGGACGGTGTCGCCCGGGTCGTCGAGCTCGAACTCGTCGATGCAGACCAGGGTGTGGCCGCTGAGGGCCTCGACGGTGTGCGCGAACCCCAGCGCCCCCACGAGGTTCGTGTACTCCACGAACGTCCCGAACGACTTCGGCCCCTCCGCGTCGTGCCACAGGCTGGCCAGCAGGTGGGTCTTGCCGACACCGAACCCGCCGTCGAGGTAGATGCCACGCCCGGCCTGCGGACGTCGCCGCCGCCGACCGAACAGGCCGGTTCCGCCCCGCGGGGCACCGAGGGCGGTGGCATACGCCTCGAGCTTCTCCACGGCCGCTGCCTGGCTCGGCTCCGACGGGTCGGGACGATAGGTCGCGAACCGCTCGGCGTCGAACCGCGCCGGCGGCACGAGGTCGCGCACCAGCCGCTCGCGGTCGAGCTTCGGGGCGCGTTCGGTCAGCGAGGAGGGCACGGAGGAAGCGTAGGTGAGGCAGACTTCCGGTCATGCGCCTGCTGCTCAGTGAGACCGGCTCCCCCGCCCCGGGCACCGACCTCGACGAGGCAGCCCTGCGTGCGGCGTATGCCGTGCCGGCCGACCGCGCCTGGCTCCGGGTCAACTTCGTGGCCTCCCTCGACGGCGCGGCGACCGGCGCCGACGGCCGCTCGGGCACCATCAACACCGCAGCCGACTTCAAGGCCTTCTCGACCCTGCGCCAGCTCGCCGACGTCGTGGTCGTGGGTGCGGGAACTGTTCGGGCAGAGGGGTATCCGGCGTTGCGGGACGAGGACCCCGATGCGCCGGTCCTCGCCATCATCAGCAACCGGTGCGAGCTGCCCCCGTCCGTGGCGGCCATGACCTCGCCACAGGGTTCCGCCCTGCTGGTGACCTGCCAGGCGGCAGACCAGGCCAACGTCGCAGCCGTCTGCTCGGTGCTCGGTGATGACAACGTCATCGTCCTCGGCGCCGAGACGGTCGACCTCGTCGCGGCACGTACCGCGATGGAGGACAGAGGATTTCGCAGCATGCTCTGCGAAGGCGGACCCTCGCTGTTCGGCACGATGCTCGCCGCCGGGGTCGTCGACGAGGTCGACCTGACCTGGGCCCCCACCCTCGTCGGCGGTGACCACAGACGGATCACTGCCGGCCCCGACCTCGACGTGTCGTTGTCCCCCATGGTGCTGCTGGAGGAGGACGGCACCATCCTCGGCCGCTGGCGCGTGGAGAACTGAGCCACCCCGGTCGGTAACGCCCACAACCAATCACGTTGCGCTGTGGGCGAATTCGTTGTGGACAACCCTTCCGGCGTCGTTCGAACACCTGTACGATAGGGGTATGTCGACCACCCCACTCGTGCAGGCCCGGGACACCCGGGCGCTGGCGTTGTGGGAGCGCACCGCCGCCGTCGCGGGGCGGTTGAACCGGGCCCACGCCGAGCTGGTGGGCATCGCGGCCGAGCTGATCACCGACCGGCACTGGGGCGACGGCGGGTTCAAGACCCCCGAGCACTACCTCGTGGTCCGCGCCGGACTCGCCCCCGGCCACGCCGCAGACGTCGTGCGCGTCGCCAGACGGCGCGCCGAGCTCGCGCAGGCCAGTGCCGCGTTGGACGCCGGTGAGCTGTCCCTGGACCAGGTCGCCGTCATCGCCCGCAGCGTCCCACCCGGCTACACGACCTCGGTGACCCACCTGGCCCGCAACGCCACCGTCACCCAGCTGCGCCGGGCCGTGTCCCGCCACGCCTTCCCCGCAACGACCACACTCCAACAGGACGCTGCGACGCCCGGTGCTCCCGACGACGCTGGTGCTCCCGGCGACGGCGGTGCCCTGGGTGCCTTGGGTGCCTTGGGTTCCGGGGGTGCCTTGGGTGCCGTAGGTGCTGTTCCCGGGATCAGTGACGAGCAGCGCGCGTACGAGCAAGCCCGGGACGCGGCCGCGAGCAGCGGGCCTGCGCCCGACCGGACCTGTCGATGAGCTACGACACCGACGGCAGGTTCCAGCTGCGGTACTCCGCCCCCGCCACCATCGGCGCCCTGGTCGAACAAGCCGTCAAGGAAGCCAAGGACGCCCTGTTCCTCCGCCGCCGCGACTGCCCGACCGAATCCGAACCGGCGCCGCCCACCAGCCGGTGCAGCACGGGCCGGCAACGGCAGCGGGCGGTGACGCGGCCGGACGTTCGATGGACCCGCGGGCGGGGTTGCCGACCTACGCCGACGCGCTGGAGGAGATGGCCACCCGCTCCCTGGCCGCAGTGACGTCGACGAGCAGGGCGTCGCGGTACCGGGTGTACCTGCACCTGGACACCGACGGCGCCTGGGTGAGCGGCGGACACGCCATCCCGCTACGGCTGCTGTCCCGGTTCATCAGCGACGGGAAGGTCCAACCCGTCTGGGAAACCCAAGGCCGACCAGTCTCGGTCGGACGGTCGATGCGGATCCTGCCCCAACGCACCAGGCGCCTGATCACCGACCGCGACCGCGGCTGCCGGTTCCCCGGCTGCCCCACCACCACCTTCGTCGAGATCCACCACCTCAACGCCTGGGCCGACGGCGGACCCACCGACGAACACAACCAGATCAGCCTCTGCACCATCCACCACGACGGCATCGACCGCGGCGACTACACCATCACCGGCGACCCCACCCACCCCGACGGACTCACCGTGGTCAACCGGTACGGCCTACCCATCCGACCACCCCAACCACAAGACACCGCACCCCCACCCGACGGGGACCCACCCATCCCCGACCACACCTACCACCCACCCAGCGGCGGCCCCGTCCACTGGACCGACCTCGAACTCCTGCCCGACACCGACCTACCACCCCAACCCCCACCCCACACACAGTCCTCAACCGGCACCGACCAACTGGCACCCCAGCCGCCGGCCAGCACCGACCAACTGGCACCGTGGCACGCGCGCCGACCCTTCGCGGCACCCCATCCCTGCGACGGGGCCTAGCTGCTGACGAAGTCGGCGACCGAGCGCTCCCAGCGTTGCGGGTCGACGTTCCACTCCTTGGTGTGGCGGGCTGTGTCCCAGGGTTCCATCGTCACGAGGTCAGGACGAGCAGCGGCGAGCTGCTGGGACGGTCCGACCGGGACGAACTCGTCGTCGACCGAGTGGATGATCAACGTCCGGTGCTGCAGCTCCGCCGCTCTGGCCACCCAGTCGGTCTGGGCCACGTCGACGGGGTCGTGGACGCCGACGAGGCGCCGGGTGAGCTTGCGCCCCATGAGGAACCGGCTCAGTCCGCCGATGGGGTCGGGGATGCCGTGCAGGCGCCCGTGGTGGACGAGCACGTCGGTCCAGTCGATCACCGGGGCGTCGAGGACCACGTGGCTGACGTGGTCGGCCAGCCAGGACCGGCTCAGCGTCTGCAGCACGATCGCTCCACCCATGGACCAGCCCATGAGCAGGAGCTCGCGGGCACCCTCCTGCACGGCGAAGAGTGCGGCGTCCTCGATGTCACGCCACTCCGACAGGCCCAGGTTGTACCGTCCGTCGGCACCGTGTCGGGCGCCGAGGTCGTTGCGGTAGGTCGGGATGATGATGTTGATCCCGCTGTCGTGCAACGGTCTTGCCGCACGCAGCCCCTCGTCGCGCCGGGCCCCACGACCGTGGACGAGGACCGCCCAGCGGTTCGACGGCTGCTCGGCCCGGATCACCCAGGCCGGCATGGTGCCGAGCTCGGTGAGGACGTCGACGTACTCGGTGCGCAACCCCAGCGCCCGGTCGGGTGGGCCGACGTAGAAGTACTGGTCCCAACGGCCGTAACCGGGGGCGAGGTGACCCGAGTCGACCCCCAGGAGCTCCCGGCGGACCCGTCCGCGGTCCTCGTCCACGTCGAGGACGTCACCGAGCCGGACGTGGCCGGACGCGCCGTCGAGCCACAGTCCGTACCGCCCGGGAGCGACGGTCTCCGGGGTGACGTCGAGCGTCACCACCCGGTCCTCGACGGCCAGGATCTGGGTGTCGTCGGGTCGCTGGCGCTCGGGTGTCAACGTGCGCCGGGCGATGTAGGCGGCCACCCCCACCGAGGACAGCGCAGCCGTGGCCGCCAGGGACCCGGCCGTCACGCCCGCGACCGTCGCTGCCGTCCGCAGCGGGCGCCGGTCCGAGGCCCCCCCGAGCACCGGTGGGGTCACGTCACGCACAGCAGGTCCCCGGTCCGTCGTCGCCGGCGCGGCTCATCGGCCGGCCTCTCCCAGGACGTCGGCGAGGTCGAAGCTCACGGGTTCCTCCAGCTGCTCGTAGGTGCAGGAGCGCGGGTCGCGGTCCTCGCGCCAGCGCACGAACTGCGCGGTGTGGCGGAAGCGGACGCCCTCCATGTGGTCGTACTTGACCTCGACGACCCGCTCGGGTCGAAGCGGGGTGAACGACAGGTCCTTGCTGGCGTTCCACCGGCTCGTGGCGCCGCTGGTCGGGGTGCGCGCGCCCGCCTCCTCCTCGGCCCACGCCCACGGGTGGTCCTGGAAGGTCGTGACCAGGGGCTGCAGCTCCTCGAACAGCTCCTTGCGCCGCGCCATCGGGAAGGCACCGATCACCCCGACGCTCATCAGCGTGCCCTCGGCGTCGTGCAGCCCTAGCAGGAGCGAGCCCACGAGGTCGGCACCGGTCTTGTGGGTGCGGTAGCCCGCGACCACGCAGTCGGCCGTGCGCACGTGCTTGATCTTGAGCATCGTCCGCTTGTTCTGCTCGTAGGTGCCCGACAGCGGCTTGGCGATGACCCCGTCGAGACCGGCGCCCTCGAACTGCTCGAACCACTCCTGTGCCACCGCCGGGTCACGGGTGGCCCGCGTCAGGTGGATGGGGGCGGTCACCTCGGCGAACGCCTCCTCGAGCAGCGACCGTCGCTCCTCGAACGGCCGCCCCGTCAGGTCGTCACCACCGAGGGAGAGCAGGTCGAACGCCACGAACTGCGCAGGCGTCTCGGCAGCGAGCTTCTTGACCCGGCTCGCCGCCGGGTGGATGCGCTGCTGCAGCGCCTCGAAGTCGAGCCGGTCACCAGAAGCACCGACCACGACGATCTCGCCGTCGACGACCGCCTGCTCGGGGAAGGTGGCCAGCACCGCCTCGACGACCTCGGGGAAGTACCGGGTCATCGGCTTCTCGTTGCGGCTGCCGATCTCTACCGAGTCGCCGGAGCGGAAGATGATGGAACGGAACCCGTCCCACTTGGGCTCGAACAGGTAGTCGCCCTCGGGGATCGCCTTGACGGGCTTGGCCAGCATCGGCGCCACCGGTGGCGGCACCGGCCCCCACAGCTGCCGGAGCTCGGCGTCGCGGTCGGCCTTCGGCGTCATGTAGTCGTCGTCGGTCTTGTCCTTGCGCCGCTTGCTCGGCTGCACCCGCGGCGGCTCCCCCGGCATCTTGGGGTAGTCCGGGGGGAAGTTCAGCTCACCCAGCCCCCGCTCGTTGACGTCCTCGTCCCACAACGCGATCGCGCCGGCGACATCACCGACGGCCTCGTCCATGCCGGCCCACGCGTCACCGGACTCGGCGAGGATGCCCGGCACGGTGCGGACCGTGAAGTCACCGGGGTCGACGCCGACGAGCTGGTCCCAGCCCAGCGGCATGCTCACCGGCGCACCGGGCAGCGGTCGCGGGCTGTAGGCGGAGGCGATGGTGCGGTCGCGGCACGCCTGGTTGAAGTCGACGAACACCCGCTCGCCACGCTCCTCCTTCCACCAGGCGGCGGTCACGAGGTCGGGCAGGCGGCGTTCCAGCTCACGCGCGATACCGATGACTCCGTGGCGCACGTCGAGGAACTCATGCGTCGGTGCGACGCGCACGAACACGTGGACCCCGCGGTTGCCCGAGGTCTTGGCCCACCCCGTGAGGCCGATCTCGGTGAGCAGCTCGCGCAGCGCGACCGCAGCCTCCACGGCGTCGGCGAAGGTGCGTCCCGGCTGCGGGTCGAGGTCGATGCGCAGCTCGTCGGGCTTGTCGACGTCGCTGGTGCGCACCGGCCAGGGGTGGAGGGTCACGGTGTTCATCTGCATGGCCCAGACGACCGCGGCCGGCTCGTCGACGACCACCTGCAGGTGCTTGCGCCCCGAGGGGTAGGTGCACATGACCGGGGTGATGAAGTCGGGCATGCCCTTGGGCGGGTTCTTGGTCCAGAACTCCTCGCCGGCGATGCCGTCGGGGAACCGCTGCAGCGTCACCGGACGGTGGCGCAGCGCGTTCAGGAACCCCAGGCGCGTATCGACGGCGTACTGCGCCAGGTCGAGCTTGGTGATGCCGTCGTCGGGCCAGATGAGCCGGTCCGGGCTGGAGACCCGTACCTCGCGAGCATCGCCCCAGGGCCCCTCGGGCACCTCCACCGTCCTCGCCGCTGCCGCCATGGGCCGACCCTATCCGGCGGCCACGTCACCGACCCGTGAGAACTGCGGAGCGCGGCCGGGACCATTTCCGGGGTCGCCGGCGTTGTGCTGGACGTGAGACTGATCCGAAGGAGTCGTGACGTGAGCAAGGACCAGACCGACAGCACGTATGCCGTGTCCAAGACCGAGGACGAGTGGCGTTCCGAGCTGAGCCCCGCCGAGTACCAGGTGCTGCGCCAGGCGGGCACCGAACGGCCGTACGTCGGGGAGTACACCGACACCAAGACCGAGGGCGTGTATGCCTGTCGGGCCTGTGGCGCCGAGCTGTTCACCTCGGAGACCAAGTTCGACAGCCACTGCGGCTGGCCGTCGTTCTACTCCCCCCTCGCCGGTGACAGCGTCCAGTACCTCGAGGACGTGTCCATGGGGACCAAGCGCGTCGAGGTCCGCTGCGCCAGCTGCGGCAGCCACCTCGGGCACGTGTTCGAGGGCGAGGGCTACGGCACGCCGACCGACCAGCGCTACTGCATCAACTCGATCTCGATGACGTTGAAGCCGGCCGAACAGGGCTGACCCGGCGCCTCGGCGCTCCGGGCCCGGCCTGCTGGCTTCAGCGCAGCGAAGCCAGCAGGTCGGCGACCTCGACGCGTCGCCCGGTGTGGAACGGCAGCTCCTCGCGGACGTGCATCCGGGCACGGGACGCGCGCAGCTCGCGCATGAGGTCCACGATGCGGTGCAGCTCGTCGGCCTCGAACGCCAGCACCCACTCGTAGTCGTTCAGGGCGAAGGACGCGATGGTGTTGGCTCGCACGTCGGGGTAGTCGCGCGCCATCTGGCCGTGCTCGCGGAGCATGTCGCGCCGCTCCTTGTCGTCGAGCAGGTACCACTCGTAGGACCGCACGAACGGGTAGACGCTGATGAAGTCCTTGGGCTTCTCGTCGGCGAGGAACGCCGGGATGTGGCTCTTGTTGAACTCGGCCGGGCGGTGCAGCGCCGCCGCGGACCAGGTGGGCTCGAGCAGGTGGCCGAAGTCGGTGCGCAGGAAGGCGCGGTAGGCCGCCTGCACGTCCTCGATCTTCTCGGCGTGCCACCAGACCATGAAGTCGCAGTCGGCCCGCATCCCGCCCAGGTCGTAGACCCCACGGGTGAGCACGCCCTGCTCCTCCAGCTCGCCGAACAAGGTCTCGACCTGCTTGGCCATCTGCTCACGGTCGTCCCCGAGCGGTGCGGTGACGCTGAACACCGACCACATGGCATACCTGATGGAGTCGTTGATCTCGCGGATCCGGGACGGGGTGGGCTTGCCAGTCATGGCTTCATTCTCCCGCGTCCACCTCCCGGGCGCGCAGGTGGGTGGTCACGGCCAGGGCCGCGGCCCGCCCGCTGGCGATGCAGGCCGGGACCCCGACCCCCTCGTATGCCGCGCCGGCCAGCTCCAGCCCCGGCACGGCCGCCGCCGCCGTGCGGATCCGGGCCACCCGGTCGACGTGGCCCACCGTGTACTGCGGCAGCGCCCCGCCCCACCGCTGGACGTGTGCGTCGACGACCCGCGGCAGCTGGTGACCCAGGGCCTCGCTGACCTCGGCCACCGCGATCGCCACGAGCTCGGTGTCGGGACGCTGGAGCTCCGAGGTCTCCCCCCACCGGCCGACCGACGCGCGCAGGAAGAACAGGTCCTGGGCGGCCTGTGCAGTCCAGGCCCACTTCGTCGACGAGAACGTGCTCGCCTTGATGGTGCGGCCGTCGACGGCGGGGACGAGGAAGCCCGACCCCGGCAGCGCTGCACCGCGGGCCTCCACGGCGAGGGTCACGATCGCCATGGACGCGTACTCGATCTCCCGCAGCGCCGCGGCCGCGGCGGGGGCGTGAGGGTGCACGAGGCGGGCCGCTGCCGCGGCGGGCACGGCGAGGACCACGGCATCGGCAGCGAGCCGACGTGGCGCCGGGCGGGCGCCGGTGACCACCCACCACCCGGCGCCCTCCCGGAGCAGCTCGCGGGCGATGGTGCCGCTGAGGATGGTCACGCCGCGCGACCGCAAGGTCTCCGAGAGCGACTCGGCCAGCCGCCCCACCCCACCCCTCAACCCCGCGAAGACGGGCGCCGAGGAGCCTGCGGACGACGACGCCGACGTCCGTGCGGCGCTCGCCGCGGCCTCGGTGAGCGAGGCACCCGCGGTCACGGCGGCATGCACCTGCGGGAGGCAGGCCCGCAGGGACAGGCTCCTGGCCTGCCCCGCGTAGACGCCCGCGAGCAGCGGCTCCACGAGCCGGTCGACCACGGCATCCCCCAGGCAGGCGGCGACAT
Organism: uncultured Actinomycetota bacterium; assembly: GCA_963722015.1. GTDB lineage: Bacteria > Actinomycetota > Actinomycetes > Actinomycetales > Dermatophilaceae > Pedococcus. Next base: position 18,894 of record CAVRMT010000052.1, read on the forward strand.
ACTCGCCCACCGAGACGTCGTCGAACGCGCCCGCGGGCCAGGGGCGCTCGTCCTCGGCGCGGGCGACCTCCTCCGGCAGGAGCACCCCGCGGGCCGACGACGCCGGTGACGGGATACCCATCAGGGTGCCGCGTGGCATCGGGTGCAGCTCCCCGCGCGACCAGATGCTCGCCGTCGTCGCCTCCGGGTGCACCACCGCGTCGTCGAGCCCGAGCTCGGACATCAGGGTGAGCGCCTCGGGGCGTCGGGCCAGCACCGACTCGGCGCCCACGTCCAGGGCGACGCCGGCGACCGGCTCACGCCGCAGCTTGCCGCCCGGCCGGTCGGCGGCGTCGACCACGGTGATGTCGGCGTCCGGGAGGGAGCCGAGCAGCTGCCACGCGGCGGTCAGTCCCGAGATGCCGCCGCCGACGACGACGATGCGAGACCCGGCCATGCCCCCACCCTTTCAACATCGTGACGCTTTCGACACCACGGGGTGGGAACGGCCCGGGCGCCGCCCGAGTCCGAGTGCCATCACCACTCGCCCGTCCCGACGTCGACCTGGGGGTCGCCATGTTCCGTGATCGTCCGCACCGCTTGCTCCTCGGCCTGACGGCCGCCCTTCTCGCCACGATGGCACTGGCCGCCTGCAGCGGCAACAGCTCCGGCGACTCCTCCAACGGCTCCCCCGGCGGCTCCTCCGGCGGCTCGGCGGTGGAGGAGGACTCGTCGGGTCAGCCCGGCATCGTCTCCCGCGATGCGTCGGGCGCCCCGGACGACGGCACCCCGGCGAACGGCCCGGCAAGCGGCCCGGCGAAAGGCCCCGGCAGCGTGGACCCGGCGGTCCTCACCGCACCGGGTTCGACCCTGGCCCGGCGGGCCACCGTCGCACTCAAGGTGAAGAATCTCGCGCAGACCGTGGCGGCGGTCCGGTCGCTGTCGGTCGCGTCCGACGGCGTGGTCCTCGCGGAGAACATCGGCACCGGTGGCGGGTACGTCCCGTTGGAGGACCCGTCCCGGGTCACCGCCACGACCTACGCAGAGATCACCCTCTCGGTCCCGAGCGCCAGGCTCGACACGGTGATGGCAGAGCTGGGCAAGCTCGGCACGGTGATCCGCTCGCAGAGCTCGAGCGAGGAGGTCGGCAAGCAGATCGTCGACACCGAGTCACGACTCAAGACGATGAGGTCCAGCGTGGACCGGGTGCGCGCCCTGATGACCAAGGCCACCGACCTCACCCAGATCGTCACCCTCGAGGCCGAGGTGAGCCGGCGCCAGGCCGACCTCGAGGCGCTGGAGGCCCAGCTGGCGGCCCTGCAGAACAGCGTGGCCCGCTCCCCCGTCCAGATCAGCCTGACCACCGAGTCGAACGTCATCGCCGTGCCCACGGACACCGACGACACCGGGTTCATGGCAGGGCTGACCGGTGGGTGGGACGCGTTCACCTCCTCGGTGCGCGTCGTCCTGACGATCATCGGTGCCCTGGTGCCGTTCGTCGCTGCCGGCGCCCTGATCGGCGTTCCCGGGTGGCTGCTGTGGCGTCGCCGCCACCACGGCCCGGCGGCGCCGACCGTGCTTGCGGAGTAGGCCGGCCGCCGCGGCTCAGCGCGCGCCGACCTCGTGGACCAGCTCGACGACACGGGTGAGGACACCGGGGTCCGTGGACGGCAGGACCCCGTGGCCCAGGTTGAAGATGTGGCCGGGCGCGGTCCTGCCCTCCTCGACGATGGACCGCACCCTGGCCTCCAGGGCCGGCCACGGCGCGAAGAGCAGGGCAGGGTCGAGGTTGCCCTGGACGGCATACCCGTCGCCGATCCGGGCGAGGGCATCGGTGAGGGACACGCGGTAGTCGACGCCGACGACGTCGGCCCCCGCAGCACCCATCGCGGGGAGCAGCTCGCCGGTGCCCACCCCGAAGTGGATGGTCGGTGTGCCGTGGTGGGCCACCGCCGCGAGCGCCACCCGGGAGTGCGGCTGCACGTAGGTCTCGTAGTCGGTGCGGGGCAGGTTGCCCACCCAGGAGTCGAACAGCTGGACGACCGAGGCACCGGCCGCGGCCTGCACGTCGAGGAACGCCCCCGAGATCTGCGCGAGTCGGGCGCACAGGTCGTGCCACAGCTCCGGGTCGCCGTACATCAGGGCCTTGGTGTGCTCGTGGTTCTTGCTCGGGCCGCCCTCGACCAGGTAGCTGGCGAGGGTGAACGGCGCCCCGGCAAAACCGATGAGCGGGGTGGCACCGAGCTCGGCGACCAGCAGCCGCACGGACTCGGTGATGTCGGGCACGAGGTCGGGGGTGAGCTCGGGCAGCCGGTCGAGGTCGGCGCGGCTGCGGAACGGCTCGGCGACCACAGGACCGACGCCCGGCACGATGTCGAGGTCCACGCCGACGGCCGCGAGCGGGACGACGATGTCGGAGAAGAAGATCGCGGCGTCGACGCCGTGGCGGCGCACCGGCTGCAGGGTGATCTCGGTGACCAGGTCCGGGCGGCGACAGGACTCGAGCATGCCGACCCCCTCGCGGACCCTGCGGTACTCGGGCAGCGAGCGCCCGGCCTGGCGCATGAACCACACGGGGGTGTGGGTCACGGGCTGGCGGCGGGCAGCCCGGACGAGGGCGGAGTCGAGGGGGGAGTTCACGCCGGTCATCCTAGGTTGCCGACACGGCGATGATCACGACGCCGGTCAGCGCCAGCAACGCCCCCACCTGCTGGATCGGACGCAGCCGCTCCTTGAGGACGAAGCGTGCCCACACGATCGTCGCGACGGGGAACAGCGAGCCGAGGACGCTGGCGACACTGACCTGTCCCCTGGACGACGCGACCGCGAACAGGCCGTTGGCCACCAGGTCGCCACCGCCGATGAGGAGCAGGGCCGGCAGCTCCCGGGTCACGACTCCCCCCACCGAACGCGCCACCAGGGCGACGACCACGAAGACGAGCACCGAGGTGGCCCGCATCCCCCACAGCGTCATCAACGTCGAGCTGCGAGCCCCACGGTCGAGGCAGAACAACGCGAACCCGAACCCCACGGCGGCGATCCCGGCCAGCACCACGGGCCGTGGCGACACTGCGCCACTGAGCTCGGGTCCGGACGCGAGGGTCACCCCGACGACGGCCACGACGATGCCCACCCAGGTCCACGCCGCGGGTTCGTCACCGGTGGCCACGCCGAGGAGCACCGGCACGGCGACGCCGAGCGCCGCGATGGGTGCGACGACCCCCATCGTCCCGGTGGACAGGGCCGTGTAGAAGCACAGCAGACCCGTGAGCCCGGCGAGCCCGGCTCCGATCGACCACAGCGGCCACCCCGACCAGGAGATGCTGCCGAGCTGGGTCAGCACGACGGCGCACAGCACCACGAACGCGAGCCCCTGCGTCCACCCGACCACGGCCACCGCAGGCCGTCGCCGGGAGAACAACCCGGCGAAGAAGTCGGAGGTGCCCCAGCACACGCTGGAGGCGAGCGCGAGGAGGGTGAGCACGGACGAACGCTACCCGGGCGGACCGCGACACGGCGCAGGCGCAGCCTCCCGGTGATGGGCGATCGCGCGTCATACTCTCTGACAGTGGGCAGCAGAACGGTCCCCGGGGACCCGTCACCCGAGTTCACGCAGGCGCTGAGCGACCTGCGAGGCGCTCGGTTGCGCCCTGAGATCCGGCTCACCGAGGTGCCCGCGCCGCAGCGCATCGCCCCGTACGCCGTGGCGCTCACCGCCGAGGTGGTGGGTGCGGCCGCGGACGAGGACGAGCTGGCGTCGGGCCGCTTCGTGCTGCTGCACGACCCGTCCGCCCCCGACCCCTGGGACGGCGCCTGGCGCGCGGTGACCTTCGCGCGGGCCGAGCTCGAGCCCGAGCTGGCCAACGACCCGATGCTCGGCGCCGTGGGCTGGTCGTGGCTGATCGACGCCCTGGAGTCCCAGCACCTCGGGTACACCGCCGAGGCGGGCACGGTCACGCGGGTGGTCTCCGAGAGCTTCGCCGGGCTGTCCGACCGTCCCGCCAGTGTCGAGATGGAGGTCCGGGCGTCGTGGACGCCGGTGGCCGGCAACGTCGGCGCGCACCTGGTGGCCTGGTCGGACCTGCTGTGCACCATCGCCGGTCTTCCTCCGCTGCCCGAGGGCGTCATCGCGCTGCCTGGGCCGCGGCGCTGACGACCGCGCCGGGTAGGTTGGGCCGGTGACCGACGCCGACGCCGAGATCCCCGCAGCGGGAACGGCGCCCTCCACCGCTGACGCGGACCACCCGAACGACGCCTCTGCCGCCGCCGAGGAGGTGGCGGCGAACGCGGTCGAGCTGCTCGCGCTCGACATGCCCGCCGACGGTGTGCCCCCCGTCGTGGAGACCGAGCGCGGGCTGATGGAGGCCGCCGCCGCGATCGCTGCGGGCGAGGGCCCGGTGGCCCTGGACGCCGAACGCGCCAGCGGCTACCGCTACGGCCAGCGGGCCTACCTGGTCCAGCTGCGCCGTGAGGGCTCCGGGACCTGGCTGATCGACCCCATCGCCTGCCCCGACCTGTCACCGCTGGACGACGCCATCGGGAACGCCGAGTGGATCCTGCACGCCGCCACCCAGGACCTCGGCTGCCTCGCCGAGATCGGCCTGCGACCGCGGCAGCTGTTCGACACCGAGCTCGCCGGCCGCCTGCTGGGGCTGCCGCGGGTGGGGCTGGCGGCCGTGGTGGAGCACTACCTCGGCCTGTCGCTGGCCAAGGAGCACTCGGCCGTCGACTGGTCGACCCGTCCGCTGCCCGAGCCGTGGCTGCGCTATGCCGCGCTCGACGTCGAGGTGCTCGTCGACGTGCGCAACCTCATGGGGGTCGACCTCGCCAAGCAGGGCAAGGCCGGCTGGGCGCGTGAGGAGTTCGAGGCGCTGCTCGACTTCACCGGTCCGGCACCGCGGGTCGACCCGTGGCGGCGGACCTCGGGCATGCACAAGGTCCGCCAACGCCGCACCGCCGCGATCGTCCGCGAGCTGTGGGAGAGCCGGGACGCCATCGCCCAGGACCGGGACGTCTCACCGGGCCGGGTCCTCCCGGACGCCGTCCTGGTCGAGATCGCCATGGCCGCACCGACCACCCCCGCGGCGCTGCCGTCGGGCCACCGGTCGGTGCGTCGCTACCAGCGCCAGTGGTTCGAGGCGGTGACGCGGGCCAACGCGATCCCCGAGGCCGACCTGCCGCCGATGACGTTGCGTTCGGACGGGCCCCCACCGCAGCGGGCCTGGCCCGAGCGCGACCCGGTGGCCGCGGCCCGCCTCACCGCCACCCGCGAGGCCCTCACCGCCTTCGCCGGCGAACACTCCATCCCCGTGGAGAACGTCCTGTCGCCCGAGCCGTTGCGCCGGGTCATCTGGAGCCCGCCGCAGGACCGGTCTGCCGCAGGGTTCGCCGAGGCGCTGCAGGCGCTCGGCGCCCGCCGTTGGCAGACCGACGTCGTGGCGCCCCTGGTCGCCGCGGCCTTCGCGGCCCACCCCGACGAGTAGCCGGGCAGCACGGGGACTCCGGCGTGCGCGCCATACCCGCGGCACCGGGCCCGGGGTGACGGCTCTCACGGGCGGGGCCGGGTGACCGTCTTGTTACCCGTAGGTAGCATCGGGAGTGGGTGCACCGACGACCGTCGTGCGCCGCCCACCCGCCACTGCCACCAGGAGGCCACCAGTGCCCCGCACCCTTCGTGAGGTCGTCTTCGTCGACGGCGTCCGGACGCCGTTCGGCAAGGCCGGGGAGAAGGGCATGTATGCCCAGACCCGCGCCGACGACCTCGTCATCCGCTGCATCCGTGAGCTCATGCGCCGCCACCCCGAGCTCCCCCCGGAGCGCGTCGAGGAGGTCGCGATCGCGGCCACCACGCAGATCGGCGACCAGGGCCTGACCCTCGGCCGGATGGCGGCCCTGCTGTCCGGGCTGCCCAAGACCACCCCCGGCTACTCCATCGACCGCATGTGCGCCGGTGCGATGACCGCGGTGACCACCACGGCGTCCTCGATCGCGTTCGGCTCCATGGACATCGCCATCGCCGGCGGGGTCGAGCACATGGGCCACCACCCGATGGGTGAGGGGGTCGACCCCAACCCGCGCATCGTCGCCGAGAAGCTCGTCGACCCGAGCGCACTCGTCATGGGCTCGACCGCCGAGAACCTGCACGACCGCTTCCCGACGCTGACCAAGGCGCGCTCGGACGCCTACGCCGTCGCGTCGCAGGACAAGCTCGCCCGGGCCTACGCCAACCGGCAGGTCCAGCCCGACCTGGTGCCCGTCGCGACCCGGCACCAGGAGCTCGGCTACGGCCTGGCCACCCGCGACGAGCCGCCCCGCCCCGGCACCACCCGCGAGCAGCTCGACGCCCTCAAGACGCCGTTCCGCCCGCACGGCAACGTCACCGCCGGCAACTCCGCCGGCCTCAACGACGGCGCGACCGCGTGCATCCTCGCCTCGGAGGAGGCGGCCCACGAGCTGGGCCTGCCGATCCGGATGCGGCTCGTGGACTTCGCCTTCGTGGGGGTCGAGCCCGAGGTCATGGGTATCGGGCCGGTGCCGGCCGCCGAGAAGGCGCTCGGCAAGGCGGGACTGGGCATCGAGGACATCGGCCTGTTCGAGCTGAACGAGGCGTTCGCGGTGCAGGTGCTGGCCTTCCTCGAGCACTTCGACATCGCCGACGACGACCCCCGCGTCAACCAGTACGGCGGCGCCATCGCCACCGGCCACCCGCTCGCGTCGTCCGGCGTGCGCCTGATGACCCAGCTCGCCCGCCAGTTCGAGGAGCACCCCGAGGTGCGCTACGGCATGACCGCCATGTGCATCGGCATCGGCATGGGTGGCGCGGTCATCTGGGAGAACCCCCACCACGCCGACTACGGCACCGAGGGCAAGGAGGCCATCGCATGAGCGAGCAGAACACCTTCGAGGAGGTCGTGACCCACACCCCGGTGCGCGACATCGCGCTCCCCGGCGACGCCGGGGTCCTCGCGCTCGTCACGTTGGACAACGGGTTCGACCACACCAAGCCCAACACGTTCGGTCCGCAGACCATCGCAGGGCTCCTGCAGGTCGTGCAGGGGCTGGCGGCGCGCGCCGAGGCCGGGGAGATCCAGGCGGTCGGGATCACCGGCAAGCCGTTCGTCTTCGCCGTCGGCGCCGACCTGAAGGCCGTCGCCCAGGCGACCAGCCGTGAGCAGGCGCTGCAGGTGGCCCGCGCCGGCCACGCCGCGTTCGGCGCGATCATGGACCTGCCGGTGCCGACGTTCGCCTTCGTCAACGGAGCCGCCATGGGTGGTGGGGTCGAGCTCGCGCTCGCCGCCGACTACCGCAGCATCTCCGCGGGGGTGCCTGCGGTCGCACTCCCTGAGACGTTCCTCGGCCTGGTGCCCGGCTGGGGCGGTTGCTACCTGCTGCCGCGCCTGGTCGGCCCGGTCAACGCGCTCAAGGTGATCATCGAGAACCCCATGAACACCAACCGGATGCTCAAGGGTCCGCAGGCGTTCGAGCTCGGGATGGCCGACGTCATGTTCGCCCCGGCCGACTTCCTGGAGGAGTCCCTGCTGTGGGCCGCTCGGGTGCTCACCGGTGAGACCACCGTCGAGCGCGCGGAGGTCTCCCAGGATGAGGCGCAGTGGGCCGGCGCCCTCGCGGCCGCCAAGGCCCTGGTCGACCTCAAGACCGGTGGCAGGTCCCCCGCGCCCTACCGCGCCCTCGAGCTCGTCGCGGCTGCCCGCACCACCACCCGTGAGGAGGCCTTCGCCGCCGAGGACGAGGTCCTGGCCGACCTGGTCATGGGCGACGAGCTGCGGGCCGGGCTCTACGCGTTCGACCTCGTCCAGCGCCGTGCCAAGCGTCCGGCCGGTGCGCCCGACAAGGCCCTGGCCCGCAAGGTCACCAAGGTCGGCATCGTCGGTGCCGGGCTGATGGCCAGCCAGCTGGCGCTGCTGTTCGCCCAGCGCCTCGAGGTACCCGTCGTCATGACCGACCTCGACGAGGACCGCGTCGCCAAGGGCGTCGGCTACGTCCACGCGGAGGTCGACAAGCTGCTCGGCAAGCGGCGGGTCAGCCCCGACAAGGCCAACCGTCTCAAGGCCCTGGTCACCGGCTCGACCGGCAAGGACGGCTTCGCCGACGCCGACTTCGTCATCGAGGCCGTCTTCGAGCAGATGTCGGTCAAGAAACAGGTCTGGGCGGAGGTGGAGGCGGTCGTGTCGGCCGAGTGCGTGCTGGCGACCAACACCTCCTCGCTGTCGATCACCGAGATGGCCGAAGGGCTGCAGCACCCGCAGCGCGTCGTGGGCTTCCACTTCTTCAACCCCGTCGCCGTGATGCCGCTGCTCGAGATCATCAAGGGTGAGCAGACCGACGACGCGACGCTGGCCACGGCGTTCGCCACCGGCCGGACGCTGCGGAAGACGACGATCCTCGTCAAGGACTCGCCGTCCTTCATCGTCAACCGCCTCCTCGGCCGCTTCATGGGCGAGGTCGCCAGGGTGGTCGACGAGGGCACCCCGATCGAGGTCGCCGACCGCGCCTTCGCCGGCCTCGCGCCGATGCCGCCGTTCGTCCTGCTCGGCCTGGTCGGACCGGCGATCGCGTTGCACAACAACGAAACCCTCGCGGAGGCCTTCCCCGACCGCTTCTACGTCTCGCCGAACCTGCGCAAGGTCGTCGCCGCGAAGAAGTCGGCCATCTACACCTGGCCCGGAGGCAAGCCGGTCGTCGACCCGGAGGTCGAGGCGTTGTTCGACAAGCCCAGCGACCCCGTGGTGCTGACGACCGAGCAGGTGCGTGAGCGCGTCCTCGGCGTCCTGGCCGACGAGGCGCGGCGGATGCTCGACGAGGGGGTCGCGCAGGCCCCGATGGACCTCGACCTCGCGATGATCACCGGGGCCGGCTTCCAGTTCTGGAACGGTGGCCTCACCCCGCTGCTCGACCGCGAGGGCGTCTCGGAGAAGGTGACCGGCCGGCGGTTCCTGCCGGCCGGCGCGGCGAGCGTCCCCGCCTAGTCGGCTCCTGCCATACCGGCCGACGACGCCCCGACCACACCTTGTCGGGGCGTCGTCGTCGGAGGAGCATGCCTGCCATGACCACAACAGGTGATGCGTTCGTCAACGCCCTGGCGGCCAAGGACGAGCAGGGACTGCGGGCGATGCTCACCGAGGACGTCGACTTCCGCGGGCTCACCCCCGAGAAGGCCTGGCAGGGCACCGGTCACGACGCGGTGCTCTCCGCACTGCTCGGCGGGTGGTTCGAGGCGCACGACGAGATCGTCGAGGTCCGGGAGGTCGACGTCGACAGCGTCGGCGACCGGGACCGGGTGACCTACCGCCTGGGGCTGAGCTGCGACGGCCAGGCGCGGGTGACCGAGCAGCACGCGGTGTTCGAGACCGACGACCAGGGTCGGATCGGGTGGCTGCGGATGCTCTGCTCGGGGTTCCGCCCCGACACCGTGACCCGGTGACCGGTCGCACCACACACAAACCCCCACAACTGTGGCTCGTCGCCACATGCTCGACCTTCGCCGGCGGACCTAGTCTCGCCGCATGCCGACGACGCCAGCGCTGCTCGACCTGACCGGACGCACTGCCCTGGTGACCGGCGCGGCGAGCGGGATCGGCGCCTCGTGCGTCCAGCGCCTCGTCGCCGCGGGCGCGCGCGTGCACGCCGTGGACCGCGACAAGGAGGGCCTCGAGCGGTTCGCCTCCCTCACCGGGGTCCAGACCCTGCCGACCGACCTGTCCGACCTCGCTGCGGTCGACCAGCTCCCCGGTGACGTGGACATCCTGGTCAACAACGCCGGCATCCAGCACGTCAGCCCGATCCACGAGTTCCCCGTCGAGACCTGGGACCTGATCATCCGGCTCATGCTGACCTCGCCCTTCCGGCTCACCCGCCGGGTGCTGCCGCACATGTACGCGCAGGGCTTCGGACGCATCGTCAACGTGTCCAGCGTCCACGGCCTGCGGGCCAGCCCCTTCAAGGCGGCCTACGTCTCGGCCAAGCACGGCCTCGAGGGGCTGTCGAAGGTCACCGCGCTCGAGGGGGCCGAGCACGGGGTGACGAGCAACTGCGTCAACCCGGCCTACGTGCGCACCCCGCTGGTCGAGAAGCAGATCACCGACCAGGCCAGGACGCACGGCATCACCGAGGACGAGGTGGTCGCCAAGATCATGCTCGAGCCGGTGGCGGTCAAGCGGCTCGTCGAGGCCGACGAGGTCGCCGAGCTCGTGGCCTTCCTCTGCGGTCCGTCGGCCGCGTCGGTGTCGGGTTCGTCGTTCGCGATGGACGGCGGCTGGACGGCCCACTGACGGCACCAGCCGCCTAGGATCCGACTCGATGGACGCCCACGACGACTCAGCGATGACCCTCCTGCGCCTGTTGGCGGAGGGCGCTCCCGCATCCGAGCTCGGGGCCGTGCAGGACCACGGGGGCGAGGCCCGCGAGCTGGCCCTGCGCGTGCGCGCGGCCTTCGACTCGCGACGTCGCCGTGAGGCCGAGCTGACGGCCCTGGTCGAGACCGCCCGTGACCTGGCCGCCCTGCGTGACCCGAGCGGCATCCTCGAGGCGATCGTGCGCCGCGCCCGGACCCTGATCGGCACCGACGTCGCCTACCTGACCCTCTACGACCCCGACGCCGGCGACACCTTCATGCGCGCCACCGACGGGTCGGTCAGCGTCGAGTTCCAGAGCGTGCGCCTGTCCCTCGGTGACGGGCTCGGTGGCCTGGTCGCCTCGACGCACAAGCCGTACTGGAGCGCCGACTACCTGCACGACCACCGGTTCCAGCACACCGGCACCATCGACAGCGCGGTCGGGGACGAGGGCCTGGTGTCCATCTGCGGCACCCCGCTGACCGTCGAGGACGAGTTCGTCGGCGTGCTGTTCGCAGCCAACCGTTCCCCGCGGCCGTTCTCCCCCGACCAGGTCGCCCTGCTCGGGTCGCTGGCCGCCCTCGCCGCGGTCTCCATCGTGCAGACGCGCACCGCGGACGAGGTCCGCCGGCACACCGCCGGGGTCGAACGTGCCGCCGCGGCCCACGACCGGTTCGCCGAGCTCGTCCTGGCCGGTGGCGGTGTCGACGACATCACCAAGGCGCTCGGCGACCTGCTCGGCGGCTGGGTCGTCCTGCTCGGCTCCGAGGGCGAGTGCCTGAGCACCCACGGCGACGCCCCGGCCACCGACGACCCGCGCCCCAGGTCGCTGGGCGACTCCCCGGTCGTGCGCATGACGCAGGCGTCCGGCCGCCTGGCCCACGATGCCGCAGGCGACCGGTGGGCCATCGGGGTCAAGGCCCCCCAGACCCCACTGGGCGTGCTGGTGCTCGGCGGCTTCGGGGTCCTCGACGACGCCGACCGTCGCACCGTCGAACGCGCCTCGGTCGTCACCGCCCTCGTCCTGCTCTTCGAGCGCACCGCCGCCGAGGCGGAGCAGCGCGTGCGCACCGACCTCGTCGCCGACCTCGTCGGCGGCCGCGGTGACCCGCAGGCGCTGGCCAGCCGGGCCCGCGGCGAGGGCGTCAACCCGACCGTCCCCCACGCCGTGCTCGTCGCCGAGGCCGACGAGCAGGTCCCGCGCCGCACCCTGCTGCTCGCCGCGCACGCAGCAGCCGGACCCGACTCGGTCGTGGGCGAGCACGACGGCCGCGTGGTCGCCCTGGTCCCGTCCGACGACGCCCACCAGGCTGCGGGCGAGCTGGCGCGCCGCCTGAGCCGCCTCGGCCGGATCAGCGTCGGCGCCGCCGGGCCGGTGCGCCTCACCGACGACGTCCCGGCCACCTGGGCCGAGGCGGTCCGCACCGTGCAGGCCCTGGAGTCCCTGGGGCTGGGCGGCACGGGTGCCAGCTCCGCGCACCTGGGCTTCGCCGGGCTCGTCGTGGGCTCGGCACCCGACGTGGACGGCTACGTCGCCACCCACCTCGGGCCGTTGCTCGACTACGACACCAGGCGTGGTTCAGAGCTGGTCAAGACCCTCCAGGCGTACTTCGACGCCGGGGGCAGCCCACGGCACGCAGCGACACAGCTGCACGTGCACGTCAACACCGTCAGCCAGCGGCTGGAACGCATCTCCGCGCTGCTCGGCCCGCACTGGCAGCAGCCGGACCCGGCGCTGGAGCTGCAGCTCGCGCTGCGCCTGCGCCGGCTCAGTGCAGGCGGGACGCCAGGGACGTCGCCACCGCGTCGGCGGTGAGGCCCAGCTCGTCGAGGAGCTGACCGCGCGAGGCGTGGTCCAGGAACGACTTCGGTATGCCGTGCAGGTGCACCGGCACGTCGAGGCCTGCCTCGCGCAGGGCGACCGTGACGGCCACCCCGACCCCGCTGGTCACGAGATTGTCCTCGACCACGGCGACCGCCCCGGCGCTGCGGGCCAGCTCCACGAGGTCGGCGCTGACGGGCAGCACCCACCGCGGGTCGACGGCGGTGACGGACAGGCCGTGCGCCTCGAGCTTCTCGGCCACGTCGACGCTCAGCGAGGCGAAGGCCCCCACCCCGACGAGGAGCAGGTCGCAGTCGTCCGTCGAGGTCTCGTGCAGCACGTCCAGCGACCCCGCCTGGCGCACGGCCGGCACCGGGTCGCCCACGTCACCCTTGGGGAACCGGATCACCGTGGGGGCGTCGCTGACCTGCACGGCCTCGCGCAGCAGCATCCGGACCTGCTGGCCGTCCCGCGGCGCGGCCAGGCGCAGGCCCGGGACTATGGAGGCGATCGCCATGTCCCACATGCCGTTGTGCGACGCACCGTCGCTGCCGGTGACGCCGGCGCGGTCGAGGACGAAGGTGATGCCGGCGTGGTGCAGGGCGGCGTCCATGAGGAGCTGGTCGAAGGCGCGGTTGAGGAAGGTCGCGTACACCGCCACGACCGGGTGCAGGCCGGCGAACGCGAGCCCGCTGGCCATGGTGACCGCGTGCTGCTCGGCGATGCCCACGTCGAAGACCCGGTCGGGGTGGACCGCGGCGAACCCGTCGAGGCCGACGGGGATCAGCATGGCGGCGGTGAGCGCCACCAGGTCGGGACGCTCCGAGCCCAGGGCGACCATCTCGTCGCTGAACTCGTCGGTCCAGATGCGGCCGCTCACCTCGAACGGCAGGCCCGTCTCGGGGTTGAACTTGCCGACGCCGTGGAACTGGTCCGCGTCGTCGTTGATGGCCGGGTCGTAGCCGCGGCCCTTCTGGGTGATGACGTGGACGAGCACCGGGCCCCCGAAGGCACGGGCGCGCCGCAGGGCCGACTCCACCGCGGGCTCGTCGTGACCGTCGATCGGGCCCAGGTACTTCAGGCCGAGGTCCTCGAACATCCCCTGGGGGGCGACGATGTCCTTGATGCCCTTCTTCATGCCGTGCAACGTCTCGTACATCGCCCCGCCGACGACGGGAGTGCGGTGCAGGGTGTTCTTGCCCCAGTCCAGGAACCGCTCGTAGCCCCGGGTCGTGCGCAGGGTCGCCAGGTGCTCGGCCAGGCCGCCGATGGTCGGGGCGTAGGAACGCTCGTTGTCGTTGACGATGATCGTCAGGGGCAGGTCCTTGTCGGCGGCGATGTTGTTGATCGCCTCCCAGGCCATGCCACCGGTCAGCGCGCCGTCCCCGATCACGGCGATGGTGTGGCGTCCCCGCTCCCCCTTGAGCCGCCGTGCCTTGGCGATGCCGTCGGCCCAGGACAGGGCGGTGGAGGCGTGGGAGTTCTCGACCACGTCGTGCTCGGACTCGGCGCGGCTCGGGTAGCCCGACAGGCCGCCCTGCTTCTTGAGCTTGCTGAAGTCGTGCCGGCCCGTGAGCAGCTTGTGGACGTAGGCCTGGTGCCCGGTGTCGAAGACGACCGTGTCGCGGGGGCTGTCGAAGACCCGGTGCAGCGCGATGGTGAGCTCGACCACGCCGAGGTTGGGGCCCAGGTGCCCGCCGGTCTTGGACACCGACTCCACCAGGAACTCGCGGATCTCCTCGGCTAGCTCGCCGACCCGGGGCGCGGGCAGCGCCTTGAGGTCAGCGGGGCTCTTGATCGTCTGGAGCAGTCCCACGCAGGGCCGTCCTTTCGGGCAGTCGGTTCACCAGGTCCACCGGGGCGGGCAAGCGACTGAGTCTAAGGGCTGGGACCACCTGCCGATGCCGCGCACCGTCCTGGTCAACGCTCACGGTCGGTGTTGCGTCCCCGGGAGGCCGAAGGCGGGGTATGCCGCGCCCCTGGCATCCCCGGGGCCGGCCTGCGCCCGAGGGCTGCCACTCACAGGCGCGGCACGTACCGCTTGCCCTGGAGCGCGTCGTAGACCAGGCCGGCGCTGCGCCGGGCGGCCAGCAGCCGCACCCCCTCGGCCTCGAGGTCGGCGAGCACCTGGGCCAGACCCTCGCTGGTGAGGTGCTCGCCGAGCTCCACGCGCACCTCGCGGTAGGCCTGCCGCATGGCGACGAGCTGGGCGTCGATGTGGCGCGTGGCGACCCAGGCGAGCGCGACGGGCTGGCGCCGCCATCCTGCGTAGGACCGGTAGTCCGACGGGCAGTGGTCGAGCAGCCACGAGACGGCCGGCACCTGCCACCCCGGGCTCTCCGGCGGCGGCACCAGCGGCGGCCACCCCGGCGGTACCGCCCCGAGGACCTCAGCCCGGCGGGCGCGGCTGGGCACGACCGGCTCCGGGTGCCAGGGGGGACGGCCGGGTCGGCAGACCGTCGGGTTCGAACATGTGTTCGAGTCTAGGTCATGTCGGCCGGGGTCGACAGCCACCTCGGGGTGTCGGCTCAGCGCAGGGAGGCCTCCAGCCGGGCCAGCCGCGCGGCATACAGCGAGCTCGCGAGGCTTCCCACCGGCAGCACCGCGAGCAGTGCACCGAGGGCCGCCACGTCGTCGGCGCCCCCGCCGTCCACCCAGCGCGCCAGCAGCCCCGGGTCCCCCGAACCCAGCACCGCCCCGCGCATCGACTCGTGCAGCTCGGCCTGCAGCAGCACCACCTCGAGCGAGCCGGAGCCGGGCCGCAGCGGTCCCGCGTAGCGCTCCAGGGCCCGGGTGAGGTCACCCACGGCCAGGGCCCGTCGCACCGCCCACACGTCGACGGACACCCCGTCGCCCCCCAGCCGGTAGGGCGAGGAGCCCAGGTGGGGACCGAGCACGTCGCGCAGCCGGTGCACCTCGGCCCGGACCGAGGACGGGACGCCCCGCTCGCCGTACAGCGCCTCGGCGAGCTCGTCGGCGCTCCAGCCGCTCTCGCGGGAGGTGAGCAGGGCCAGGATGTCGGCGCGACGCGGGGTGAGGTCGTGGACGGTGCCGCCCACGCGCACCGTGGGACGCGGACCGAGCAGGCTGACGACGACCTGGGCCACCGCCCGCAGCTCCGGCTGGGCCTGCGCCCGACGGCGCAGCGCGTCTCCGCGCATCAGCTCCTCGATCAGGCGGGCGGCGGTGCGGACCAGTGCTCCGGCGGCGACCGGCTCCAGACCGACCGGCGCCGAGACGTCGAGGACGGCCACCATGTCGCCGGAGCCGGGATCGGTGACCGGTGCGGCGGAGCAGCGCCAGTCGTGGTGGGAGTGCACGAGGTGCTGACCGCCGACGAGGTCCACGGGGGAACCGGTGACGAGGCACTGGCTGATCGCGTTGGTGCCGATCCCACCCTCCGACCAGTTCGCGCCCTCGACGAACTCGATCGACTCCGCCTGGCGCAGCGCTGCCCTCGACCCGATCCGCCAGAGCACCTCACCCGACACGTCGGTGACGACCACGAGGTGGTCGTCGCTGATGGAGGAGTCCCCGAGCAGGCCGGTGACGACCGGGATGTATGGCGCCAGCGGGTGCTCCACGCGCAGCCGCAGGGTGTCCTCGACCTCGTGGAACCGGCGCGGACGCTGGCGTTCGGGGTCGATGCCCTGGGCCACCGCCCGCCGCCACGAGGCAGCGATCTGGGCGCTGACCCGCGCGTCGTCCTCCCCGGCGAGGACACGGGCGTGCGCCTCCCGGAGCCCCGCGACGCCGCTTCGGCCCATGGGTGCATGGTGGCATGCGCGAGGCCCCCTTGGGCAGACCTGCGGGGCAGCTGCCTCCCGGCCACCGGGCGGGGTGCCGGGGCCACCGGACGGCGCCGGGCCTGCCGGACCGGGCCGCCCGATGCAACGCCGGTGCAACGCCCGAAGGAGTGGGCTGGCCCCCCGGATGCGAAGGAGCAACCATGGGCACCTCCCCCAGCGACGCCGCCGAGGCGTGGCTCACCTCGTTCGACAAGGCCCTGCAGTCCCAGGACGTCGACGCCGTGACCGGCCTGTTCGCCGACGAGTGCCACTGGCGCGACCTGGTGGCGTTCACCTGGAACCTCAAGACCATGGAGGGCCGCGACCAGATCGCCGACATGCTGCGCGCGACCCTGGCGAGGGTGCAGCCCAAGGGCTGGGCCCTGGCCGAGCCCGCCACCGAGGCCGACGGCACGGTGGAGGCGTGGATCGACTTCGAGACCGCTGACGCGCGCGGCCACGGCCACCTGCGGCTCGTCGAGGGCAGGGCGTTCACGCTGCTCACGACGATGACCGAGCTCAAGGGGTTCGAGGAGCCGGACGGCCCCCGCCGTGACAAGGGCGTCGAGCACGAGATCCACCAGGGCCGCCAGAGCTGGCTCGAGAAGAAGACCGCCGACGATGCTGCGCTCGGCGACACCGAGCAGCCCTACGTCGTCGTCGTCGGCGGCGGCCAGGGCGGCATCGCGCTCGGCGCCCGGCTCAAGCGCCACGGCATACCGACCGTCATCCTGGAGAAGAACGAGCGCGCCGGCGACTCGTGGCGCAAGCGCTACAAGTCGCTGCACCTGCACGACCCGGTCTGGTACGACCACCTGCCCTTCCTGAAGTTCCCGGACCACTGGCCGGTCTTCGCCGCCAAGGACAAGATCGCCGACTGGCTCGAGCACTACACGGCGCTGATGGAGCTCAACTACTGGACCAGGTCGCCGTGCCTGGGGGCGCGGTGGGACGAGGCAGCACAGGAGTGGGAGGTCAAGGTCGACCGGGACGGCAAGGACGTCACCCTGCGGCCGAAGCACCTCGTCATCGCCCTCGGGGTCAGTGGCTACCCGTCCATCCCGACCTTCGCGGGCGCGGACACCTTCCGCGGGGAGCAGCACCACTCCAGCCAGCACCCCGGTGGTGACGCGTACGCGGACAAGGACGTCGTCGTCATCGGCTCCAACAACAGCGCGCACGACATCTGCGCCTCGCTCTGGGAGGTGGGGGCCCGGCCGGTGATGGTGCAGCGCTCGAGCACCCACATCGTGCGCAGCGAGTCGCTCATGGACCTCGCCCTCGGCGACCTGTACTCCGAGCGGGCGGTGGCCAACGGGGTCACGACGGAGAAGGCCGACCTGGTCTTCGCCTCACTGCCCTACCGGATCATGCCAGCGGCGCTGAAGCCGGCGTACGACCAGATGCAGGTGCGCGACCGGGACTACTACGACGCACTGCGCAAGGCCGGCTTCGACCTCGACTTCGGGGTCGACGGGTCCGGCCTGTTCATGAAGTACCTGCGCCGCGGCTCGGGCTACTACATCGACGTCGGCGCCTCCCAGCTCGTCATCGACGGCCGGATCCCGGTGGTCAACGGCCAGGTCGACCACCTCACCGAGAGCTCGGTCGTCCTGGCCGACGGGACCGAGCTGCCCGCCGACGTGGTCGTCTACGCCACGGGGTACCAGTCGATGAACGGCTGGCTCGAGACCCTCATCTCGCCCGAGGTCGCCGACCGGGTCGGCAAGGTGTGGGGCCTTGGCTCCGACACCCCGAAGGACCCGGGGCCGTGGGAGGGCGAGCTGCGCAACATGTGGAAGCCGACCAACGTCGACCACCTGTGGATCCACGGCGGCAACCTGCACCAGTCCCGCCACTACAGCCAGTTCCTGGCCCTGCAGCTCAAGGCGCGCCACGTGGGACTCGAGACCCCCGTCTACGGTCTGCAGGAGTCGCACCACCCGCGATGACCCGGGGGTGCGGCGAGGGTTGCGGCGAGGGTGCCGCGAGGGGTTCGGCGAGGGGTTCGGCGAGGGCGCCTCGGCGCTCAGGCGAGGCTCTCGCCGGTCGCGGA
>CAVRMT010000053.1:0-19469 GCA_963722015.1 uncultured Actinomycetota bacterium
GTGCCGACAGCGTCCTCGCCGACCCCTGGCCCGGCGGGGACGCCGGGCGGTCCTGCCGCACGCGCCCTCGCCGACGCCGCTCCCTCGGTGTTCTGGTTGGACCGGCCGGACCGACCTGCGACGCGGCCGTTCCTGGACGCCGACACCACCGCCGACCTGGTGATCGTCGGCGCGGCCAACACCGGACTGTGGGCCGCGTCGCGAGGCACTCGAACGCGACCCAGGGCGCGGCGTGGTCGTGATCGACGCCGGGGCGGTCGGCGCGCAGGCGTCCGGTCGCAACGGCGGCTTCTGCTCGGCCTCGGTTCTCACCCACGGTGTGGCCAACGGCGCCGACCGGTTCCCCGACGAGATCAGGCGCCTCCAGGAACTGGGTTGGTCCAACCTCGACGAGATCGAGGCGGCGGTCGAACGCCACGGCATCGCGTGCGGCTTCCAGCGGACCGGCAACCTCACGGTGGCCACCGCGCCGTGGCTGATCGAACCGCTGCGACGCCAGCTGGGAGTTGGAGCGCGGTCCACGGTGAGGAGGTCGACTGGCTCGATCGCGACGCCTGGCCGAGCAGATCGTGTCGCCGACCTACCACGCCGGCACCTGGCGCCGACACAGCGAGGAGCCATGGTCGATCCCGCCAGGCTCGCATGGGGGCTGGCCGCTGCTGTCCGTTCACTCGGCGGCACGATTCACGAGCACACGCCGATGACCGGGATCGAGCGGCACGGCGCGGGCATGGTCGTGCGCACGCCGGCCGCCCGTCTGCGGTGCAGGACCGTCGTGCTCGGGACCAATGCGTTCTCGTCGCTGGTTCAGCGCACCCGGCTGCACACGGTGCCGGTCTACGACTACGTCCTGATGACCGAGCCGCTCAGTGACGCCCAGCTCGCGTCCATCGGCTGGGGGAGTCGCGCCGGGGTCGGCGACATGGCCAACCAGTTCCACTACTACCGGCTCACCGACGACCATCGCATCCTCTGGGGCGGCTACGACGCCATCTACCACCTCGGTCGACAGGTCCGCCCCACCAAGGACCAGCGACCCCAGACGTTCGAGCGCCTGGCGACGCACTTCTTCGAGACCTTCCCCCAGCTCGAGGGGCTGCGGTTCAGCCACCGCTGGGGCGGCGCGATCGACACGTGCACCCGCTTCTGCGCGTTCTACGGCTCGGCCCACGACGGCCGGGTCGCCTACGCGCTGGGCTACACGGGCCTCGGGGTAGGGGCGTCCCGGTTCGGCGCGGCGGTCACCCTGGACCTGCTCGACGGCGCCGACAACGAACGCACCCGCCTGCAGATGGTGCGGGAGAAACCGCTGCCGTTCCCCCCGGAGCCGTTCGCCTACGCCGGGATCCAGCTCACCCGCTGGGCGCTGGCCCGCGCCGACGCGAACGAAGGACGGCGCAACGCCTGGCTGCGCACCCTCGACCGCCTCGGCCTCGGCTTCGACTCCTAGAGGCGCGACAGGGCGCGGTCGACGAGCAGCGGCACCGAGTCGCCGACGCGGTCGTACCCCTCACCCACCGACCTGCCCGCGAGGTAGCGCGCGTGCACGCCCTCGAGGATCACCGCGAGGCGGAAGTCGGTGAAGGCGCGGTAGTAGTCCAGGCGCGACACGTCGCGTCCGGTCAGGGCGGCATACCGGTCGGCGATCGCGTCGGTCGTCGGGAAACCCTCGTGCGCGGTGAGACCTGCCGCGACGGGTACGGCGCTGCCGTCCTCACCGGGGCCGGAGTAGTACGTGAGCCAGGTCGCGAGGTCGGCGAGCGGGTCGCCGAGGGTGCTGAGCTCCCAGTCCACGACGGCAGCCACGCGGGGGTGGCCGTCCTCGTGGGAGACGAGGGTGTTGTCGAGGCGGTAGTCGCCGTGCACCAGCGAGACCTCGCCACCCGACGGGCGCTGGGCGTCCAGGCCGCGGATGAGGTCGTCCATCCGGGGCAGGTCGCGGGTGCGGCTGGCCTCCCACTGGCCGCTCCACCGTCGCACCTGGCGCTCGAGGTAGCCGTCCGGCCTGCCGAAGTCGCGCAGCCCCGTGGCGTCGAGGTCGACGCGGTGGATGGCTGCGAGGACCTCGACGAGGGAGTCGCAGAGCTGGCGACGCTCGGCCACCTCGAGCTCGGCGGTCTGGGACGGGTCGCGGTAGACGACGCCGTCGACGAGCGCCATGACGTAGAACGGCGCCCCCACCACGTCGGGGTCCGAGGTGGCAGCCAGCACCTTCGGCACCGGGACCTCGGTCGACCACAGTCCCGTCAGCACGCGGGCCTCACGCCCCATGTCATGGGCGCTGGGCAGCAGCTTGCCCAGGGGCGGGCGACGTACGATGACGTCCGCCGTCGGGCTGCTGACGCGGTAGGTGATGTTGGACAGCCCGCCGGAGATCACCTCCGCGGTCCACTGCGGACCCAGCTCGGGCACCGCCCGGGCCGCCCATGCCGTGAACGGGCCCCGCGGGAGTCCGGGCACCTCGGCGCGCAGCAGCGGGTCCGAGGTCGCGGACACCGGTATGCCGCCCGCCTGGCTCACGCGCGCGCCTCCCGGCCGGCGACGCGTTCGGCGGCCCTGCGGGCCGCCCGCCGGGCGATCGACATCTTGTGGACCTCGGTGGCGCCGTCGTAGATCCGAAAGGACCTGATGTCGCGGTAGATCCGGCCCAGGACGAGCTCCTCGGAGGTGCCCATGCCGCCGGCCAGCTGGACCGAGCGGTCCACCACCCGGCAGGCAGCCTCACTGGCGAACACCTTGGTGCGCGAGGACTGCTCGCTGCTGCGCTGACCCTCGGCGATGGCCCACGAGGCGTGCCAGACCATCGACCGGGCCGCGTCCAGGTCGATCTCGTTCTCGGCGATCAGGGCCTGGGCCATGCCCAGGTCGGCCAGGGTGCTGCCGAACAGCTCACGGCCGACAGCGCGCTCGACGGCGATGTCGTGGGCGCGGCGGGCGACGCCGAGCCATCGCATGCAGTGCGTCAGCCGCGCCGGGGCCAGCCGTACCTGGGCGCTCTGGAAGCCCTTGCCGACCTCGCCGAGGACGTGGTCGTCCGGCACGAAGCAGTCACGCAGCGACACCCGGCAGTGGCCCCCGACGCCGGTGGCGTCGATGGTGTTGAGGTGCTCGCCCACCACGAACCCGGGGTTGTCGGCGTCGACGAGGAACATGGTCGCGCCCTCGGGGGCGTCGTCGCCCTCGTCGAGGGCCATCACGATCGAGAACGCGGCACCGTCGGCGCCGGTGATGAGCCACTTGTCGCCGTTGACGAGCCAGCCACCGTCGGTGCGGCGGGCCCGCGTCCTCAGGGCGGACGGGTCCGACCCTGCTCCGGGCGGCGGTTCGGTCATCGAGAAGCAGGAGCGGATCTCACCGGCGACGAGCGGCTCGAGGTACTTCTCCTTCTGCATCGACGACCCGGTCAGGTGCAGCAGGTGGATGTTGCCTTCGTCCGGGGCCGCGCAGTTGAGCGCGAGCGGTCCGAGCAGCGAGTACCCCGCCTCCTCGAGCAGCACGGCCGACTCGTCGAACCGGAAACCGCCGCCCCCGAACTCCTTCGGCGCCTGCGGGGCGAACACCCCGGCCGCCTTGGCCCTGGCCTGGAGCTCGACCCGCAGGGCGTCGGTCATCCCCTGCGTGAAGACCTTCTGCTCGAGCGGGACCACCTCGGTCGCCACGAACTCCGCGATCCGACGGCGCTGCTGCTCGACGGCTGGGCTCGTGCTGAAGTCAAAGGCCACGCCCCAGACACTACCCAGCCGCTACCCCGCGGCGCCCGTCCCGGACCCAGACGTCTCGGCCGTGGTGCTCGACCCTTTCGGGAGGAACGCCTGCACCGCCCGCACCACCACCTCGTCGCTGCCGAGGTCGTGGTCGGCGGCGTATGCGTCGACCTGTGAGCGCAGCTGCGCGGGCAGCGCGGCGGCCGGACCGGTTGCTGCGCCGGCTGCTCCCCCGGCTGCGGGGTCGGCAGTCGCGGACGGACCGAACTTCACCAGAGCCGCCACCACCACCGTGCCGAGCACGTCGAGGATGGCCACCACACCGAGCACCCGGTAGTACAGGTCGTCGGGCTCGAGCCCGAGGACGAGCAGGCAGCCGAGCACGGCCAGCAGGGCGGCGAGGGACAGGGCCGCGGCGAGCAGGCGACGTACCGAGGCCCGCGCCGCGTCGCCCAGGGCGAGCAGCAGACTGGCCTGGGCGAGGGTCGCGGCCACGATCGCCCCCACGCCGAAGGTCCGCAACAGTCCCTCGCCCGGGCCGTCGAGGAGGTCGGCGCCCCAGATCATCAGCAGCGCACTGACGAGTGGCACGAGCACGACGACGCCACCCGCGACCCCGACCGGTTGGGAACGTCGACCGGCTGTGGCGAGGTAGCACAGGACGGCGATGCTCACGACGCCGACGAGCAGGGTGGTGATCAGGATCCGGCTCTCGAACTCGCCGAAGGTGCCGGCTCCGAGGAGGGCGATGATGCCCATCAGGGCGGCGAGGGAGAAGGAGCCGATCGTGGTGCGGACGATCCACCGGCGGACCGGTGCGGTGCTGGGGGTGGCCATGACCGATCGTCCCACCGCGACGGCCTCGCGGACAGGGTGCAGGTCCTCTTGCCAGGGCGTGGGTGACGGCGTACAAGGAGCGTCCGGCGCGGGCGCCGGTGCGAGGATGACGCCGTGACCACTGCGGAGCCACGGCTCGTCGACCTCCCGCGCACCCCGCCGCTGGTGCTGCGGGGCCGGACCTTCGACGCCTCCGCGCCGGCGGTGATGGGCATCGTCAACCGCACCCGCGACTCCTTCTTCGCAGGGAACCGCCACGCCGACCTCGACTCCGCCAAGCGCGCCCTCGACGAGGCGGTCGAGGCCGGCGCCGACATCGTCGACGTCGGTGGGGTGCGAGCAGGGCAGGACGGCGAGCAGGTCTCGGGCGAGGAGGAGCTCGACCGGGTGGGGCCGTTCCTCGAGCACGCCCGCGCCTGCCACCCCCACCTCGTGCTCAGCCTCGACACG
Organism: uncultured Actinomycetota bacterium; assembly: GCA_963722015.1. GTDB lineage: Bacteria > Actinomycetota > Actinomycetes > Actinomycetales > Dermatophilaceae > Pedococcus. The sequence goes on from CAVRMT010000053.1 coordinate 4,992, forward strand.
TGGCGCAGCGAGGTCGCCCGGGAGGCGGGGCGGTTCGGTCTCGACCTCGTCAACGACACCTGGTCGGGCCACGACCCCGAGCTCGTCCGGGTCGCGGCGCAGATCGGTGCAGGCGTGGTGTGCTCTCACACCGGCGGCCTCCCGCCACGGACCGACCCGGCCCGGATGAGCTACGGCCCCGACCCGCTCGGCGTGGTCCGCGACGTCCTGCAGACCCTGGCTGCCGGGGCCCGGACGGCGCTGGCCGCAGGCGTCCCGGCCGAGCGGATCCTCGTCGACCCGACCCTGGACTTCGGCAAGACGACGGCCCACTCGCTGGTCCTCCTGCGCCATACGGCCGACCTCGCAGACCTGGGCTTCCCTGTCCTGCAGGCGTTGTCCCGCAAGGACTTCGTCGGCGAGTCACTCGGCCTCGACGCGGAGGAACGCCTCGAGGGGACGCTCGCCGCCACGGCAGTGGCAGCCTGGCTGGGCGCCACCGTGTTCCGCGCGCACGACGTGCGCGCCACACGGCGGGTGGTGGACATGGTGGCCACCATCCGCGGGGACCGCCCACCGGTGCACGCCATACGCGGGGTCTGAGGTGGACCCGAGCCTGCCCGACGGTGTCCCGCGACCGGCCAGAATTCGACCCCGGTTGGCCTCCACGATCGGCTTCGTGCGTGCTAGCGTCTGTCGCGGTTGCATCAAGCAGTTCCTCGCAAAGGTCGACGAAGTGCCCGCCCTAGCACCATCAGAGCGGGCCTTTCTCATCTGAGGCGGGCATGTCTCGTCAGTGGGGTTGTGTACGGCAGCCTGGTGTTTCGCAGAGTGCGTGGCGCCAATGGCTACGAAGGAAAGAGTTACCCCATGGCACAGGGATCCGTTAAGTGGTTCAACGCTGAGAAGGGCTTCGGCTTCATCGCCCAGGACGGCGGCGGCCCGGACGTGTTCGTCCACTACTCGGCAATCGACTCCTCGGGCTACCGCTCGCTGGAAGAGGCGCAGCGCGTGGAGTTCGAGGTCACCCAGGGACCCAAGGGTCCCCAGGCTGACGCCGTTCGCCCGATCTGACCCGAGGACTGCCCAACCACAGTCTTCAACGAGGCCCCCACCGGATCCCGGTGGGGGCCTCGTGCTGTGCCGGGGCTACTTCGCCAGCGCGGTGAGGAAGTCCCTGGCCACCGGTGCGGCGACGGTGCCGCCGCTCTTTCCTTCCTCGACCAGGGCCGCGAACGCCACCCCGTCCTGGTAGCCGACGAACCACGCATGCGTCTGCGGCGGGTCCTGCGATCCGTACTCCGCCGTGCCCGACTTGCCGCGGACCGGTCCTCCGGGGGCGTCCCGCAGGACGGTGCCGGAACCGTCGGTGACGACCTGCCGCATCAGCTCGCGCAGCTGGCCGACCACCTTTGCGTCCACGGGCCTCGGGGTGCGGTCCGCGCCGGGGACGGCGGGTTCGGTCACCACTGCCGGAGGTATGGCGCTACCGCGCGCCACCGCCGCCACCATCGCCGCGAGGGCGAGCGGGGAGGTGAGGTTGCGGCCCTGCCCGATGGTGGCCGAGGCCTTGTCCGTCAAGCCGTCGTTGCTCGGGATGCTGGCGTCGAAGGCGTCGCCCACGCCGAGCGTCTTGGCCCACCCGGTGAGACCGAGCGCCTCCGCCGCCCGGGCGAGGTCGTCGTCGTCGAGGGTGGAGGACAGCTTGACGAACGCCGTGTTGCACGAGTGCGCGAAGTCGGTCGCGAAGTCCGGGTTGCCCAGTGACTCGCCTTCGTAGTTCTTGTAGGAGCGACCGTCGACGGTGAACGTCTTCGGGCAGTCGACCGTCGTCGTGGGCGTGACCTCTCCCCGGGTGAGCAGGGCGTAGGTGCTGACGATCTTGAACGCCGAACCCGGTGGGTACTGCCCGGTCAGGGCACGGTCGAAGCCGAGCGCGGGGGAGTTCGCCGAGGCGAGGATGTCGCCGCTCTGCACGTCGACGGCGACCAGGGCCGAGGGCACGGAGCCGGTGCCTGCCACCGCGGACTCTGCGGCGGCCTGGACGTCCGGGGACAGCGTCGTCCGCACGTCCGTGCCGTCGACCGCCTCCTTGCTGAACAAGGGGGTGTCCGGGTCGGAGCTCGAGGTGACCTCGACACCGGGTGTGCCGGCGAGCCGGCTGTCGTAGCGTCCCTGCAGACCGCTGAGGCCGGCGTGGTCGCCGGCGACGTAGCGGCCCTCGCTGGCGGCGACGAGCTCGGCGCCCACCGCACCGTACGAACCGAGCAGCGGTTGGCCGAACGTGCGAGTCCTCGCCAGTGGCTGCTCGCGGGCGGGGTAGATCACCCCCTGGAGGTCGTCGAGCGCGGCCTTGCGCTCTTGGAAGTCGGCCTCGCGATAGGTGATGACGCCGATGGGGGCGTTGCTGCCCGCCTTGGTCGCGGCCTCCAGCTTGGCGACCAGCGACCCCGCGGGTTCGTCGACGACCTTCTCGAGGGCGCGCACGGTGGCCGCCGTCGCCCGGGTCGGGTCGATCTGGACGGGGTAGACCTTGCCGACCGGCATGAGGGGCTCCCCGTCGCGGTCCAGCAGGTCACCCCGCTGTCCCCGGGTGCGGGTGGCCGTGAGGGTGTCGGTCGCCGAGAGCTCGGGGTGCCACAGCGAACCCGACGCCGGAGGGACGACCGCCCACTGCTCGCCGCGGCGCTGCACGGTGACCGGGACGTCATAGGCCCACGTGACGTCGGCACCGAGGGACCAGGCGACCTGCAGCGTCGAGGTGGCCCGGTCGCCCTTGCGGTCGACCTCGCCGGGCGTGACCGTCACCGGGCTGCTGCCCAGGCCCTTGGTGGCCGTGGTGAACTCGTCCTGCAGGTCCTGCACAGTGCCGGCGTCGACCACGGTCCCGGCCTCGGCGAAGGACCGCTGCGACCAGCCCCGCGCGAAGGCCGCCACCGCTGCCCGGGACTGCTCGTCCGCGTCACGTCCGGCCTGCGTCTGGCGCCACCACACCCCGCCGCCGACCAGACCCACCACCAAGACCGCCGCGGTCAGGCCCCCCACCAGTGCTCGCTTGCTCATGGACCCATCCAACCCCACCCGGCAGGGAGTTCTTGTCCTATTTGTCCCCGGATCGGTAGCGGCTGGCTCCCAGCGGCAACCAAACCCGCCGCCGGGACGTCAGTGGAGTAGATGCATTCCCAGCGAGATGCCCAGTTCCCGCCTCTACACTCGGCGGAACGAGGCATCGCCCCGCCACCAGCCGGCGGTGCAGTCGAACCAGAGAGGTCCACGTGAGCGAGCCCACCAACGGCTCTGCGCCGGGCGGCAGGTCTGCGCAGCACCAGGGACAGGCCCACCGCCACCCGTGGGTGCGCCGGTCGCTCTACGGGGTGGCCGTGCTGCTCGTCGTGGCCATCGCCCTGGGCATCGCCGCCTACGTCAAGCTCAACGGCAACATCAGCCGCCTCGACATCAGCAAGGCCCTCGGTGACCGCCCCGAGTCGGGCGCCACGACGGACGCGGTGACCAACCTCCCCCCCGTCAACATCATGATCATGGGCTCGGACAGCCGCGAGGGGACCAGCCTCGGCGAGGGCCAGACGGAGTACGGCTTGAGCGGGGCTCGCTCGGACACCAACCTCGTCGTGCACCTGGCGGCCGACCGCAAGTCCGCGATCGTCGTGTCGATCCCGCGCGACTCGATGACCATGGCGCCGCGCGACTGCAACAACCAGCTGGACACCGTCGAGAACGGCGTCATGCGCCAGTGGAACCAGAACTTCACCCTCGGCGGCCCGGCCTGCACGATCCGCACCTTCGAGGGTCTGACGGGCATCTTCGTCGACCACTTCGTCGTCATCGACTTCCGCGGCTTCCAGAAGATGGTGGACGCGCTCGGGGGCGTGACGGTCTGCACCCCGCAGGCCATCAACGACAAGGACAGCCACCTCGTCCTTCCGGCCGGCAAGAGCAAGGTCAACGGCAAGCAGGCCCTGGGCTACGTCCGCGTCCGCAAGACCGTCGGCGACGGCTCCGACCTCGGCCGCATCGACCGCCAGCAGGCGTTCCTCTCCTCGGTCATCCAGGAGGCCACCAAGTCCTCCCTGCTGCTGCGCCCCGACAAGCTGTTCCGCTTCCTCGACGCCGCCACCCAGGCCATGACCACCGACCAGGGCCTGGACGTCGGCGAGATGAAGGACATCGCCCAGAGTGTCCAGTCGATGGGCACCGACCAGATCCGCTTCGTCAAGCTGCCGACCACGGTGTACGCGCCCGACCCCAACCGCGTCGCGTGGCTGCCCTCCGCCGAGACGATCTGGAAGGCGATCCGCGACGACCAGGCGCTGCCGGGCACCAAGGTCCCGTCGGCCACCACCTCGGCCTCGCCGACGACCAGTGAGCCCGCCCTCACGGTGGTCCCCAGTGCCATCTCCGTGCGCGTCACCAACGACTCGGGTGTGGCAGGCCTGGCCAAGCAGGCGGCCGGTGACCTGGCCGTCCAGGGTTTTAAGGTCGAGAACTACCTGACCGGCACCGGCACCAAGACCACGGGCGTGCTGGTGCGCTACGGACCCGGCAACAAGGAGGCCGCGCGCACCGTGGCTGCCGTGTTCCCCGGTGCCAAGGTCGAGCAGGACCCGGCCCTCGGCGCCACCATCGAGGTGAGCATGGGGAAGGACTCTCCCGACGCCGTGGAGATCCCCAACCGGGAGGGCACCGAGCCGCTGCCCAAGCCCTCGGTGACCGCCACGAGCAACCCCACCGACACCCAGACCATCGCTGCCCGCACGGCCGACCAGGACATCTGCAGCTGATCGCGGGGCCGTCGACGTCCTGCCACCGGGGGGCCGTTTTGCTCCGGTGTGTGGCGTCCGGATACCCTGTGCGGGCTCGGTCGACTGTCGTCCGGGCGTGGAGACGTCGCCTAGTCCGGTCTATGGCGCCGCACTGCTAATGCGGTTTGGGTTTATCGCCCATCGAGGGTTCAAATCCCTCCGTCTCCGCCGAACACAGAAGGACCCGACACGCTCGTCGTCGGGTCCTTCTGCCGTTCCTCCACGCGGGACGCAGCGGGGGCACGAGATGCTGTCTGCGGTCCTATCCCGGCGACAGCGCGTGCAACCCCTCCTCGGTACGGCGCGAGGCCGCCGGCTCACGAACCTCACCGACCCGGGTGGGTGGCCGGACGATCCACGAGCGCATCACCAGGAACCGCGCCACGGTGGACGCGGCGGTGGCAGCTGCGACCACAGCGGTCGCGACGCTGGTCGGGGCGGTGGCAGCGACGAGGTGCAGCAGCCCCAGCGCCCCGGCCGTCACCAGCCAGGTGAGGGCGAAGATCACCAGGCCCTGCAGCTGGTGCCGGGCGGCGCCTCGACCATGGATGCCGAAGGTCCAGCGCCGGTTCAGCGCGGTGTTGGCGACCGTGGCGACCAGCAGGGCCGCGAGGTTGGCCACCTGGGCCGATCCGACGCCGCTGCTCAGGGCCGCGAACAGGCCGAGGTGCATCGCTGTGCTGGCGACCCCGACCGCCGCGAAGCGCTGGAGCTGCTGCCACGCGCTGCCCCCCGGCGCACCCCGGCCCAGACGTGCCGCGATGTCGGCCACCGGCAACGCGCCCGTGGCCAGCGACCGCCGGACCCGGCGCACGCCGCGCAGGTCGTCCAGCGCGGTCCCGACCACGTCGACCCGCGAGTCGGGGTCGTCGAACCAGTCGACCGGCACCTCGTGGATCCGCAGGCCGCAGCGCTGAGCCAGGACGAGCAGCTCGGTGTCGAAGAACCAGGTGGTGTCCTCGACGAGCGGCAGCAGCTCGGCCGCGACATCGGCGCGGATGGCCTTGAACCCGCACTGGGCGTCGCTGAACCGCGCGCCGAGGCCTGCGCGCAGGATCAGGTTGTAGCCACGCGAGATCACCTCACGCCTGGCCCCGCGAACCACCCGTGAGCCTCGAGCCAGGCGCGACCCGATCGCGACGTCGGAGTGGCCGGACATCAGCGGGGCGACCAACGGCCACAGCGCGTCGAGGTCGGTGGACAGGTCGACGTCCATGTAGGCGAGGATCGGCGCGTCCGAGGCCAGCCAGACCGTCTTGAGCGCCCTGCCCCGGCCCTTCTCCGTCAGCCGGACGACGCTCACGCCCGGCAGCTCGGCCACCAGCGCCGAGGCGACCCCGACGGTCGCGTCGGTGCTGGCGTTGTCCGCCACGGTGATCCGGAACGGGTAGGGGAAGGTCTGCACGAGGTGCCGGTGCAGGCGCCGAACGCACGCCGCCACGATGTGCTGCTCGTTGTGGACGGGGATGACGACGTCGAGCACGGGGGCCGGGGTGGTCAGGGTGTTCATCGTGCTCCTCCTCAGGTGGTCTGGGTGGTGGTCGCGCCGGCGGTGCCGGACGTGGTGCCGGAGAGCGGCTGGGTCAGGTCGTAGAACGTCGAGCCGCCGATCGTGACGGAGGTGTAGTTCGCCGCCACCCAGGCGGTGATCTGCGATCCCGTGCCGGAGCTGCTGCCACCGGGCCCGCCACCGGGCCCGCCACCCTGACCGCCGCTGGTGGCGAGGTAGTGGATGTCGCCGCCAGCGACATACGCCTGGAACTGCGCCAGCGTCGGTGACGGGTCGCTGCCGTTGAACCCGCCGATGGCCATGACAGGCAGGCCGGTGCCGAGCTGGAGCCCGGCCGCGCTCTGCGAGCCGACAGCCGCGGCGATCCAGCGGTAGGAGCCGGCGTCCGCGCTCAGCGCCGAGACGACCTCGGTGGTCGGGGTGCTCGCGTCGAGCAGTCCACCGATGCCACCACCCCCTCCACCCTGGGGTGCGCCGGTGGTGGTGCCACCCCCTGCGGGCCCGCCGGCCGTACGGCCTCCGGGAGCCGCGCCCGCGGTGGACGGGCCGGCGGTCACGATGGAGCCGGTGTGGGCAGTGGCCACCGTCTGGATGCTGTAGGCCGCGGGACCGGCGAGGGCTGCCACCAGCGCGCCTGCCACGACGACCGGGACGAAGCGGCGGTGCACCGCGGTGATCACCAGCAGCAGGAGGGCGCTCGCCAGCCCGACGACCAGGACGCTGACGCGCAGCCAGTTCTGCCAGTCCGTGCGAGACAGGAGGACGAAGGACCAGGTCGCGGCGGCGGCTGTCGCGGCGGCCAGGGTGATCGAGCCGATCGACCGTCCGCGGTGCTCCCAGGCCTCGCCGGCACCCATGCCGACGATGGCGGCGACGGCCGGTGCGAGGGCGACGGTGTAGTACTCGTGGAAGATCCCGGCCATCAGCGAGAACGTCAGCATGGTGGCCAGGAGCCAACCGCCCCAGACCACGTAGGCCGCGCGACGGGAGTCCGTGCGGGGCGCCCGGCCGCGCAGGAACAGACCGACAGCGAGGAGGATGAACGCCGAGGGGATGAGCCAGGAGATCTGGCCTCCGATGGTCGAGCTGAACATGCGGGTCAGTCCGGTCGTGCCCCAGCCGTTGCCGCCACCGACGGAGCCGGTCTCGTCACCGTTGATGCGCCCGAGGCCGTTGTAGCCGAAGGTGACCGACAGGAACGAGTTGTCCTGGCTGCCACCGATGTAGGGGCGCATGCTCGCCGGGATGAGCTCGACGATCGCGACCCACCAGCCGGCCGACAGGACCATGGCCGCCGTACCGATCAGGGCGCCGGTGACCCGACGGCGCAGCGTCGTGTCGGCCAGCAGGAGGTAGGCGAGCCCGAACGCCGGCACGACCAGCAGGACCTGCAGCGCCTTGGTGAGGAACCCGAGGCCGACGAGGACACCCACGACTGCGAACCACTTCGAGGATCCCTCGTCGATGGACTTCAGGGTGGCCCAGGCGCCCAGGGCCATGAGCAGCACCAGCAGCGCGTCGGGGTTGTTGAACCGGAACATCAGGACGGCCACCGGGGTCAGTGCCATGACGAGGCCGGCGACGAGGCCGGCCGCCGCGCCGAAGTGGCGCCGGACGGTGGCGTGGACGACACCGACGGTGGCCACACCCATGAGGACCTCGGGCAGAAGGATCGCGAACGAGCTCAACCCGAAGATGCGGACCGACAGCGCCATGACCCACAGCGCGGCCGGTGGCTTGTCCACGGTGATGGAGTTGCCGGCGTCGGAGGAGCCGAAGAAGAACGCCTGCCAGCTCTGGCTCCCCGCCTGTACCGCGGCGGAGTAGAACGAGTTCGCGTACCCGCTCGACGTGAGGTTGTAGACGTAGAAGAGGGCGGTCGCGAGCAGCAGCCCCAGCAGGGCGGGGCGGGCCCAGGAGGGGTCCCCCTCGGGACCACGCCACAGGCTCTGGAGACGACTGGGCGCGGACGGTTCCGCCGGTACGGGTGTGGAGTGCGCAGGAGCGGGGGTGCCGTCGGCCGCGCTGCGGTGGAGGGTCATGGTGTCCATGGCTCCAACAGTCGGGCAGGCCGCTGTGCGGTTGCTGTGCCAACCCTGAGCCCGGCTCATGAGCCCACGGATGGGCCCAGGTGCTCGGCCCCGCTGGTCAGACCAGGGGGACGAGCCGGCCGATGAGCAAAGCCGATGATCCCTACGGACGTGGCTAGCTAGCGGGGGGCGTGGCCAGGGTCTCGGCGTGACCACGATGAGACCCGGGCGGTGAAGCCGCGCCCCGAGTGGGTGAAGTCGAGCGAGTCCGTGAAGTTGCGGGCCAGCCAGAGGCCGGCCCCGTTCTGCGGCAGGGTGTCGATCGGCACGGGCACGAACCCGGCCAGCGGGTCGTCGAAGCCCTGACCCTGGTCGGTGATCGTGCACACCAGCTGCTCGCCGTGGGCCCAGAGCCGGAGGTCCACCCGGCCGGCGCCGTGCTCGAGGGCATTGGTGACGAGCTCGTTGACGGCCTCGATGAACTCGTCGACGCGGTCGGTCGAGAGCGCGGACTCCCGGCGGGCGACGAGGTGCAGCCTGACGCGCAGCTCGGCCAGCCCGGCCGCGCGCAGGTCGAGGACCTCCACCGACGGCTCGTGCGCCTCGAGGTCGTAAGGCCTGGTCTGGCTGTGCCTGCGCAGCAGCTCTGCGGGATGCAGGTACGTCGGGTTCGACGTGCGGCGCTGGTCGAAGACCAGGTGGGGGTGGGCCCTGGCGCTCGCGTCCAGCACCTGCTCCGGCCTGCGACGCACGTCGTAGAGGCACACGTTCCACAGTGGCTGACCGCCAAAAGCGATGTTGGCGACGGCCTCGAAACGCAGGTTCTCCGTCAGTCCTTCAGGCGTGCTGCCGAAGTCGATCTCGCTGAGGGCGCGGACCCCACGGGCCCCCTTGGCGAGGGCGTCCTCGACCAGCTCCTGGTAGACCAGCAGCGCGGTCGCTGTCCGGGTGAACACCTGCGGCGCGGGGACGAACAGGATGCCCCCGAGCCCGTCGAGCACGGGGGCGAGGAGCTCACGGGTGTGCGGTCCGCCGACGACGAAGGCGGTCTCCTTCTTGGCTGCGGCCTGCCGCAGGAACGGGACCGCGAACTGCACGAGGTCGTCGTCCGAGTCGTAGTACAGGCCGTCGTGGGAGGCGGACACCTCGACCGGTGCCGTGGCGCCAGCCCGGTCGGTGGCCATCAGGAGGCGGCGCTCGTGATGGTGACACCCCGAGCGCTACCCAGCCGCATGAGGTGGAGCACCCGCCCCACAAGGGGACGTTGTGTCAGGAGCACGACCTCACCGCCACCGGCCCGGAACTCGTCGGTCCCCTCGAGGATGGCGCGACACCCGGCCGCGCTCATGAGCTGTACGCCGTCGAGGTCCACCAGTAGCCGGCCGTTGGCCGCCAGGGTTGCCTCGCGCAGGGATCGGGCCATCTCGTCGCTGTTGGTGAAGTCGACCTCGCCGAAGAGCATGACCGTGCCCTTGCCCGGTACGGCGAAGTACGGTGTGGACCCACCGCTGAGCTGGTGCAGGCTGGACACCTCGCTCAACCACTCCCCGGCCGACAGTGGGTCGTACTGGCACAGGGCGGAGAAGGTCCTCGTCCGACAGGCCTTGGCGAGCTCTCCCTCGAAGGCGAGCAGCTGCTCCGGTCCGAGGTGCACCATGGCCGCGCTCGCCCGGGTCGCGATCCGTACCGCTGCGAACCCGTCGGACTGCGCCGTGGCGGTGATGCGAGCCGGAGCCCGGGACGAGTAGAAGTCCTCCACGGGCATCCGGACCAGACGACCGTCCTGCGAGGCGGCGTCGGCATCGAACTGCTGGCTCACCAGCAGGGTGTGGAGGGAACGGCTGGGGCAGTCCTCGTCGGGGTCGGCGTAGACGAACCGCTCACCGCCCTCGAGACCGGTCAGCACCCAGCGGGCCAGGATCGACTGACGCTCGGCCTCGGTCGCGGCGAACGACAGACAGTGCTCACCACCTGCCGCTGCAAGTCCTCGTCCGCCAGGATCTGCCACCCTCGCAGGGTACGCCCACACGAGGTTCCAGAGCCTGCTGTTGAGGCATTCAGTGGGCGGGGAGCAGGACGGTGAAGGTCGTGTCGCCGGGGACGCTGTCGAGCTCGACCCGACCACCGTGGGACCTGGTGACCGCGTCGACGATGCTCAGGCCGAGCCCGGTCGATCCGGAAGCTCGGTTGCGGGAGTCGTCCCCGCGGGTGAACCGCTGGAACACGTTGCGCTGCAACGGCTCCGGGACGCCGGGTCCGTCATCCGCCACGCTGACCCTGACCCAGTCCCCGTCGTGGCGCACCGAGGTCACGACCTTGGTGCCTGCAGGGGTGTGGGTGCGGGCGTTGGCCAACAGGTTCGCGACCACCTGGTGCAACCGGGCGTGGTCACCAGTGACCTCGATGGGCACCTCGGGCAGGTCGAGCTCCCAGTGGTGCCCGGGGGCGGCGGCGTGGGCGTCGCTGACGGCGTCCATCGTGAGCAGCGACAGGTCGACCGGCTCTCGCTCGAGCGGCCGACCGGCGTCGAGCCGGGCCAGCAGGAGCAGGTCCTCCACCAGACCCTGCATGCGCAGCGCCTCGGACTCGACGCGCGACAACGCATGGGTGACCGAGGCGGGCACGGGCTCGCGCTCGCGCCGGGACAGCTCGGCATACCCCCTGATCGAGGCGAGCGGTGTCCGCAGCTCGTGTGAGGCGTCAGCGACGAACTGCCGCACCCGCTGCTCGCTCTCGTGCCGGGACTGCAGCGCGCCCTCGACGTTGTCGAGCAGGTTGTTGAGGGCGAGTCCCACCTGGCCGACCTCGGTGCGCGGGTCGGTGTCAGCACGGGGCACCCGCTCTGCAAGAGCGACGTCACCCGACCCGAGCTTCAGCCGGGAGACCTGGGTGGCGGTGTGGGCGACGCGCTGCAAGGGGGCGAGGTTGCGTCGCACCAGCCACAACCCTCCGGCGCCGACGACGACGAACCCGACCAGGGTGCCGCCGACCACGAGCGTGGTGACGGTGTTGGTGGTCTCGGTGACGCCGGCCATCGGCAGGCCGCTGATGACCGTGCTGCCGTCGCCGGTGCGCACCGACACGACGCGGTAGTCGCCGAGGCCTGTCACCTCGACCGTCATGGGGGTGCTGCTGATGCCGGCGTCCTGAAGCTGGGCCACCTGGGCAGCCGTGAGCTGGCTGTAGGACCGTCCTTCGGCGACGCGGTTGGCCAGGACGGCTCCGTCGCGCAGCGTGAGGCTGAGGAAGGAGCCACCTCCCCCGGGCGCGCCCCCGCCTCCGCCTCCACCGCCGGGTCCGCGGCCGTCGCCGTCGAGGTCGAGCCGCCCGCCGTCGCGCAGGACGCTGGCGGTCACGTCGTTGTCGAGCTGGCGCTGCAGGAAGTCGTGCAGCATCACGACGGTGAGGGACGATGTCGCCACGGTGACGGTGAGGAACAACCCCACGACCGTGGCGACGAGCTTGGCGCTGAGCGACCAGACCGCCGGTCGCAACCGGGTCCGGGCCGCGTCCGGCGGGCCGGCAGCACTCATGAGACGGGCTTGAGGACGTACCCGACGCCACGCATCGTGTGGATCATCGGCTCGCGACCGGCGTCGATCTTCTTGCGCAGGTAGGAGATGTAGAGCTCGACGACGTTGGCCTGCCCGCCGAAGTCGTAGTTCCAGACCCGGTCGAGGATCTGGGACTTGGACAGGACCCGCTTCGGGTTGCGCATGAGGTAGCGCAGCAGCTCGAACTCGGTGGCCGTGAGCTGGACCTGGTCGCCACCGCGCATCACCTCGTGGCTGTCCTCGTCCATGGTGAGGTCCCCGACGACGATCACGCTGGACGAGTCGTCGGTCACGACGGCGGTGCGCCGCATGAGGGCACGCAACCGGGCCACGACCTCCTCGAGGCTGAACGGCTTGGTGACGTAGTCGTCGCCCCCGGCCGTCAGACCGGCGACCCGGTCCTCCACCGCGTCCTTGGCGGTGAGGAACAGCACGGGCACGCTCGGGGAGTCCGCGCGCATCCGGCGTAGCACCTCCAGGCCGTCGAAGTCCGGCAACATCATGTCGAGCGCCACCGCGTCGGGCTGGAACTCCCGGGCGGCACGGACTGCGGAGGCGCCGTTCGACGCCGTCCGCACCTCCCAGCCCTCGTAGCGCAGCGCCATCGACAGCAGCTCGGTCAGGTTGCTCTCGTCGTCGACGACGAGCACCCGCACGGGTGAGCCGTCGAGGCGCTGGAGCTTGGTGGAGGCTGACTGCTGCGTGGTCATGTCCCCAGACAACACCCGTTCGCTGGGCAAAGACCACGCCCAGCCTGTGCAGTTCCTGTGAACCCCCTGTGCCGACCGCCGGCCGCCGACCCCCCGGCCCCCTGAACCCCCGAAACCCCGAAACCCCTGAACCCCCGGTCGACATGAGCGGGACGTCGAACCCGGAGATACTTTGGTCGTGTGACTTCCCAGCAGCCGCAAGCCACCCCGGCACACCCGGGCGACGAGGAACTCGACCTGCGGGCCCACCCGGAGCGCTACCGGGTCGGGCGAGGTGAGCAGGGGGTCCTGACGGTGCAGCCCTACAAGGCTGAGCTGCTGCCACTGTGGCGTTTTCGTACCCCGGACGTCGCCCGGCAGAGTGCGGCAGCCCTCAGGGTCGCCTTCGACGACTACCTCGCGGCCGGCGACCTCGTCGGAGCCGACATGGCCCGCAAGTACCTGCAGATGGGCTTCACCCGGGCGCGGCGGTACGCCAACCATCCCGGCGGTCGCAAGTACGACGGGCCGGTGCCACCGGACCAGCGGGGGGTGAGCGGCGCCCACGGGCGCGCCGAGCTGCCCCGTGGGCCCGAGGACCCGGAGAAGGCCGAGTCCGCACGCATCTTCAAGCAGGCCTGGGACGAGGTCGAGCAGGTCGGCGAGTACACGACCTGGCGGGCCACCCACAAGAAGGAGCACGGTTAGGCCACAGGCTGCGCACAGACCGGGGTCCGAGGCTTCAGGGAACCCAGCCCTGCTGAACTCTCGACGGAGGCCCCCGATGACCGACCCCACCCAGACCCTGCCGTATGCCGCGCCCGCGGCACCCGAGGCGCAGATGTCCGAGGGACGTGACTCCCCGCCGAGCACGGCGCCGGCGCTCAACCCACCGGTGTGGTCCGGTCGCAAGACCGCGATCGCCGCCGCGCTGGCCATCGGCATCTCGGCCATGGGAGCGGTGGGGGCCGCTGCAGCCCTTCCCGTCGGGTCGACGTCTGGCGGCACGGGGCAGTTCCAGCCCGGCGGGCCCGGCGGCCGGGGCCAGGGCGGCCCCGGCCGGCTGGGGACGCAGCAAGGCGCCGTTCCGCAGGCTCCGGACAACACCCAGCAGCCTCCCGGCCAGCTCGGCCAACCCGGCCGGGGCGTGGTGCCGGCCGACCCGAACGCGGCGCCGGCCGACCCGAACGCGAGCACGACGTGAGCCCGCTCGCCGCAGCTCGGTCGGTGATCGGGTCGCTGGCCCTGCACGCCCCTGCGCCGACCCCGGCTCGCGCGAGGCGTCGCTCGGTGACGTTGCAGCGCAAGGACTTCGGCGCCGTACCCGTCTGTGGCTCGGTCCGCCCGCCGGCGTCCCAGCGCGAGCGGTCCGGGCGTCCTCCGCAGTAGGCGGGCCTGGACCGGCTCGGTCTAGGAGAGGGGGCGGATCTCGCCGGAGCCCCGGATGACCAGCTCGGGCGCGATCACCACGTGCCTGGGGGCCGAGGTGTCGCCGTCGATGCGGGCGAAGAGCCGCCTGGCGACCTCGGAGCCGATCAGGGCGACGCTCTGCTTCACCACCGTCAGCGGCGGGTCGACGATGTCGGCGAGGGGGAAGTCGTCGAACCCCACGAGGGCCACCCGGCCCGCCAGTCCGCGTTCGTGCAGGGCGCGAATCGCCCCGATGGCCAACGAGTTCCGCGCTGCGAAGACCGCGGTGGGTGGCTGCGGGCCGTCGAGCAACCGGATGAGTCCGGCGGCGGCGTCGTCGGGGGAGCGCAGGGCCAGGGCCTCGAGTGAGGGGTCGGGCGCGATGCGCGCGGTGTGCAGGGTGCGTCGGTAGCCGTCGTGGCGGGCCTGGGCCGTCTGGATCGAGGGCAGGTCGCCGAGGAACGCAATGCGGCGGTGGCCGTGGGA
>CAVRMT010000054.1:0-10666 GCA_963722015.1 uncultured Actinomycetota bacterium
AGCACCAGGGCCGACCCGCTGCGCCGGCCTAGCGCGGGACGTGCAGGTCGTACTGCGCCATCTTCCGGTAGAGGGTCGCGCGGCTGAGCCCGAGCTCGGCGGCCGCGGCCCGCATCGTCACGCCCGGCTGGGCCACGCACCGGGCGATCTCCTCACGCTCCAGCGCCCCGATGCGGGTCAACCGCAGGCGGGAACCGCTGAGCACCTCGGGGGAGAGGTGGTGGACGTCGATCACCTCGCCGCGGGCGGCTGCCTGCCTGACGACGCGCACGAGCTGCTCGGTGTTGCCGGGCCACCCGCACGTCGTCAGCGCGCGTTCCGCCGCAGGAGTGAAGTCCACCGGGCGCCCCCTGGTCCGCAGCGCGATGTGGTGGGCGATGACGAGCACGTCCTCAAGCCGCTCGCGCAGCGGCGGCACCTCGATGACGGTGTCGACCAGCAGGCCCAGGGGCTCGGGGATGGCGCTGAACGAGCTCGCGGTGATGCTGACCGGGACGGCCTCGGGCGGTCCCTGAGTAGCGGAACGGGCGGTCGGCAGGAGGGACTCGGTGACGAGGTCCAGCAGCGGTGCCGCCGTCCAGGCCGGAAGCTCGTCGACGTCGCTGAGGATCACCGCAGTGCTGTGCTTGCCGACCTCCGGACCCCAGGCCGACAGCCACGCCTCGACATCCTGCGGTGCCGGGACCCGGGCGTTGAGGATGCGGTCATGGGAGCGCGTCCTGCGGATCGCCTGCGCGAGCAACGTGGTCCGCCCGACGCCGGACTCACCCACGACGGCGATGATGTGCCCGGATGCCAGCGCCATGGCGGCCCGGTCGACTGCCTCGACCCACGCAGCGGACAGGGCGTGGGCCGTGCCGGCTCCGGGTTCGAGCCGGGCAGCCTCCACCCGGAACACCTCACCCTTGGGGGCCGGCCTGGGGGTGTGGCCCCTCGAGCGCGCCAGCATCAGCGCGGCGGTGTTGCCGGCTGCGGACTGGGCCAGGGCCAGCAGGAGGTCACTGCGTGCCTTGGACCAGGTGGTGATGTTCACGCATCCCTCGAGGCGACCCGACACCGGGTCCAGTACCGGTACGGCCGCACAGGTGTAGACGCACAGGCTCGAGCTGTAGTGCTGCTCCGCCCGCACCAGCGAGGGCACCCGGTCCGCCAGGGCGAGTCCGAGCCCGTTGGTCCCCGCCTCCCGCTCGGAGAAGGCGAAGCCCGGCGCGAGGTGGACCTTGTCCAGGGCCCGCAGCAGGGAGCTGTCACCGCTCCTGCGCTCGAGCACCAGCCCCTCGGCGTCGGTGAGCATCAGGCTGACCGGTTCGTTGGCGAGGGTCTCGGCCAGTGCGCCGAGGACCTCCTGGCCGCACTGGAAGAAGAGCGTGTCGGACGGTCCGGTCCCTGCGAAGACCGGGTCGACGGACTCGAGCGAGACGCCGTACTCCTCGCTGCGCCGCCACGAGGCCATGAGCCGGTCGGGCACGGCGCGCACGTCGAGGCCGCGCGTGGACGTGGCCCTCTCGGGCAGCGCCATCTCGCTGCTCGGCCCCATCGCCGCCTCCTTCGTCCCTGCCGACGGTACCCCCGGGAGAGGCCCCCTGCCACAGCCCTGCGTTGTCTCAAATTGAGACAGTCAGGGGCTGTGGCGCGACCGGGTGCGATGCCTACTGTCGGACAGAGGTCAACGAGGACCCGCGACAGGAGACACCGATGTACACCAAGGATGGCGAGAGCTACTTCATCGTCGACGCGCACATCGCGCTGTGGGACGCGCGCCCCGAGAACCAGCGGAACATCCACGGCAGGCAGTTCATCGACTGCTTCTACGACTACCACCGCAACCTCAGTCCCGAGTCCGAGGTGTGGTCCTACGAGGACTACCTCTACCAGGGCGGCGAGCGGCTGATGAAGGACATCTTCGAGGACGGCTACGTCGACCATGCGATCTTCCAGCCGGCGTACCTGCACGAGTTCTTCAAGACCGGGTTCGGCCAGTCCGAGGAGGCCTTCGCGCTGGCTCAGGCGAACCCCGGCAAGCTGACGTACAACCACAACTTCGACATCCGCAACGGCGAGCAGGGTCTGGACCAGCTGCGGGCCGACGCCGAGAAGTACGGTCTCAAGGGCGTCAAGCTCTACACCGCCGAGTGGCACGGCGACTCCCGCGGCTACAAGCTCACCGACCCCTGGGCCTACCGGTACTTCGAGGTCTGCCGTGAGCTGGGCATCACGAACATCCACGTCCACAAGGGACCCACGATCCGTCCGCTGGACCGGGACGCCTTCGACGTCGCCGACATCGACCACATCGCGACCGACTTCACCGACCTCAACTTCATCGTCGAGCACGTCGGCTTGCCGCGGCTCGAGGACTTCTGCTGGATCGCCACCCAGGAGCCGAACGTGCACGGTGGCCTGGCCGTTGCCATGCCGTTCATCCACACCCGGCCGCGCTACTTCGCCCAGATCATGGGCGAGCTCCTCTACTGGATCGGCGAGGACCGCATCCAGTTCTCCAGCGACTACGCGATCTGGACCCCGAGGTGGCTGGTCGAGCGCTTCGTCGACTTCCAGATCCCGGAGGACATGACCGAGTACGCGCCGATCACCACCGACCAGAAGAAGAAGATCCTCGGCCTGAACGCAGCGAAGATGTACGACCTCGAGGTGCCGGCCGAGCTGCGCCTGCCGGACGCCGACGAGCCCGAGGTCGGACCCCGTGGCGCCGACCAGCTCGTGGATGCGTGACGGTCGTGAGCACCATGACCGTGCCCGGCACCAGGGCGTCCGCCCGGCTCGGCGAGGCCGCGTACGCAGCGCTGCGAGTCGTGCTCGACCCTGAGCTGGACGAACCCATCACCGACCTCGGGTTCGTGCGCAGCGTGGCCACGCGGCACACCGACGCGGGGCTCACCCTCGAGGTGCACCTGCGGCTGCCCACGTCGTTCTGCTCGCCGAACTTCGCCTACCTCATGGCGTCGGACTCCAAGGACGCCCTGCGCCACCTGGTGGCGCGCGGCGAGGTCGACCAGGTGGTGGTGGAGCTGGATGACCACCACGACTCCGACCTCATCAACGTCGGGCTCGCGACCGACGCGGGATACGTCGGCACGTTCCGGCACGAGGCCGACCACGACCTCGAGGACCTGCGAAGAACGTTCCAGCGCAAGGCGCACACGGCGGCGATGGAACGATGCCTGACGGCGCTGCTGCGAGCCGACGCGTCGCTCACCGAAGCCCAGCTGCCGGAGGTGGCCGTCGGGGACCTGCCCCGCGACCGGCACACCGACGCGCTGCTGCGCAGGCGGGCCGCCCTCGACCTCGGGGTCGGCGACGAGGGGAAGGTCTTCGTCGACCACACGGGCAGGAGCTACCGGCCCGAGGAGGTGTCGATGCAGCTGCGGCGGGCCCGGTCCACCCGGGTGTCCATCGACGGCAACGCCCACTTCTGCCGCGGTCTGCTCCGCACCAGGTACCCCGACTCCGGAGCCGACCAGAGCGAACGCGTCGACGGCGCCGAACCCGCTGCCACCCTCACGTCCCCCCAGACCACGTTCATCCCCCCGCACCAGCTGAAGGAGCGTCACCCATGAGCACCATGAAGGCCGTCCAGGTCGTCGGCTACCACCAGGACCTCGAGCTGACCCAGGCTGCGGTGCCGCAGGCCTCGGCCCCCTACGACGTCGTCGTGCGGATCGGGGGAGCGGGTGTCTGCCGCACCGACCTGCACATCCTCGAGGGCCAGTGGGCGGAGAAGTCCGGGGTCACGCTCCCGTACACGATCGGCCACGAGAACGCAGGCTGGGTGCACGCCGTCGGCAGTGCCGTCACCAACGTCAAGGAGGGTGACAAGGTCATCGTCCACCCCCTCGTGACCTGTGGCCTGTGCCGTGCCTGCCGGGCCGGTGACGACGTCCACTGCGAGTCCAGCCAGTTCCCCGGCATCGACACCAACGGCGGGTATGCCGAGTACCTCAAGACCTCGGCGCGAAGCGTCGTCCGCCTCGACGACTCGCTGGAGCCCTCGGACGTGGCTGCGCTCGCGGACGCCGGCCTCACCGCGTACCACGCGGCAGCGAAGGCGGCCCGTCGTCTGCGTCCCGGGGACAGCGTCGCCGTCATCGGCGCAGGTGGACTGGGGCACATCGGGATCCAGGTCCTCAAGGCCCTCACCGCGGCACGGATCGTGGTGGTCGACCGCAACCCCGACGCCGTGAAGCTGGCCCTCGAGGTCGGCGCCCACGAGGGGGTCGTCGCCGACGGCAGCCACGTCGACCAGGTGCTGGAGCTGACGTCCGGCCACGGCGCCGAGGTGGTCGTCGACTTCGTCGGTGAGGGCGGCGCGACGAACGAGGGCATCCGCATGCTCAGGCGCGCCGGCGACTACCACGTCGTCGGCTACGGCGAGAACATCGACGTGCCGACCATCGACGTCATCTCCACCGAGATCAACTTCATCGGCAACCTCGTCGGCAGCTACACCGACCTCAGTGAGCTCATGGTGCTCGCGGCGCAGGGCGACGTGGTGCTGCACACGAGCAAGTACGCCCTGGACGACTTCCAGAGCGCCATCGACGACCTCGACGCCGGTAAGGTCCGCGGTCGCGCGATCCTCGTCCCCTAGGACCCGGTCGCAGGCCCCCTGCAGCAGGCGGGCGTAGCCACCCGCCCGTGGCCCGGGTGGCTACGCCTCGGCCGGCCACGAGGCGTAGGTGACGACGCCGCCGGCGACCTGCGCCGTCATCACCACCGTGTCACCGGGTATGGGGACGAGCGCGTAGGAGCCTTCGCGCACCTCGGGGTAGACCAGGGAGTAGGCCGGCCCGTCGGTCCCCGGGCGGCCCACCACCCCCACGTGCGGGTGGTGGGCCGCATCGTGGTCGTGGTCGTGGTCGTGGTCGTGGTCGTGGGTGTGGGGCTCGTCGTGGGTGTGGGTGTGGGGCTGGTCGTGCGGGTGCTCGGGCCCGGCCGGCCTGATCTCCACCTCTAGCCCCTCGGTCTCGGCGGGCATGGCCACGACCAGGGCGCCGATGTCGCCACCGATGTCGAGCAGGACCGGCCCCTGGCCGGCGAACGGGTTCTCGAGGTTCTGCATGGGGTCTCCGTCAGGTGGAACCTGCCCGGGCGACAGGAGCCTGTCGCCCGGGCAGGGGAGGGCAGGTGGATCAGGCCGCCGGCTCGCCGGGCTTGGTCTGGTAGCCACCGGCGGGGTTGCCGAGGTACGGGAACGAGTCGAGGTACGGCAGGTTGGTGTTGCTCGTGCCGTCGTTCAGGCCGCCGCTGGCCCCGTCGGGGGTGTAGCTCGGGTCGACGAGGGGGATCGTGGCCCCGGCCACGGCCCGCAGCTCGATCGCGACCACGTCGTCGATGACCCGACGGCCGTTGGGGAAGCCCGCCGGGTCGCCGGCGATGAGGCCGATCGGGTTCGGGTCCTTGGTCGGCGGGATCGCCACGTTGAGCCGCAGCATGTCGGCCTGGGTGCTCCCGGTGTAGTTCTGGAAGCCGGGAACCACGCCCTTGGGGATGCCGGTCATCAGGATCGCGAGCAGGTCGGCCCGGTCCTTGGAGTACTTCGCCAGGTTCGGGAAGACACCGGGGTACAGGACCGGCAGCAGCCCGGCCAGCTCCGGCTTGGCGACGTACTTGGCGAACTGCCTGTCCTGGTGGGGTGGCGTCGCGTTCCAGGCGTCCTTGCGAGCCATCGGGGTGATCACCTCGTTGAACAGCGGGTTCCCCAGGCGGGACACCTGGCTCCAGCCACCGTGCGAGGAGTGCTTGCCCTTCTTGGGGTCCCAGACGCGTGAACGCTGACGGCTGGCCGTGGCCCACACACCGATCACCGAGCGCGGGGACATCGGATCGGACGGCTTGTCGCCGTGGCGGGTGACGTCGCGGATCGGCACCTGGATCGCGATGCTGTGCACGTTCAGGCCCTGCGTGCCGTTGACGCCTGCCGCCGTCGCCGACGGGATGAGGTGGGCCATCTGGAAGGGGCGCAGCGTGCCGAGGTCGAAGATGCTGCCGAGGTCGACGTGGAAGCCGTCCGAACGCTGGCCGGCGAACACCTTGCGACCACCCTGGATCGAGTGCACGGCCTGGTCGGTGAACCGGCCGTAGTCGGGGGTCGAGCGGGGGCCGATGTTGACGGGCGGGCAGGTGAGGTGGCTGGCGAGCGTCCGCGGACGGTCACCGCGCGCGATACGGGTGACCGAGTAGTACTGCGGCCGGTTCCAGTTGGGGTCGGTGATCGACGTGATCTGCCCCACGTTGTACAGGAACGTGTTCTCGTTGCGGATCTTGGTCGTGAAGCGGAACTGGTAGGTCACGTCCGGGCGGGCGTCACCCCGGTTGCTGATGTGGATCTCGTAGAGGACGTCGTCGCCGAACTCGTAGAAGTTGGGTCCGCCCTGCGGGTTCTGGAACGGGATGAAGTTGGCGATCAGCGTGACGGTGTGCGAACGGTCGGGGCTGACGAAGGCGTAGACGTCGGTGTTGTCGGCGACCGGGTCCTTGGAGACCTCGGGGGCTTCACGGTGCGAGGACATGGGTCACTTCCCTGCTGCTCGGGTCAGGCGACGGACCAGGTCGGCATCGTGGATGGTGACCTCGTCCTCGCCGTACATGACGGTGAGGAGGCCGGACTTCGGGTCGTCGACGTAGGCCACCAGGCGTGGCCCGACGGGCGCTTCGGACCCGTCGGCGGAGGCGCTGTACGGGGCGGCGCTGGCCCCGGGAGCTGCTGCGACCGCTGCAGCGGCAGCGGCGGCGCTCGTCCCGGCTGCAGCCAGGAACGTGCGCCTTGTGGCATCGGACATGAGGATCTCCTTCGCTGGGCGCGACTCGCGGGATGCTGCCGCGCAGGGGCGGGTCCCGAACCACACGAAGGGCGTCCGACGGTGGCGTGACCCACCTCACATTCGGAGCGTAGCCATGCCCGGATGGGTTGACGAGGGAAAGTTTCTGGGACGGCTGGCGCGCACGATGATGACGGTGTCGACGACGGCCGTTTGACTGTGGTTGCCGTTGACAAGCGCGGACGGATCACCGCATGATCAGGAGGCTTCAAGCAGTCGGAGCCTCCCATTCGCCGCGAGCAAGGAGGCCGCTCATGACCGATTTCCTGGAGTCGGTTCGGCCCGTGCCGCCGGTGTCCCTGACAGAGCCCGCCACCGCGGACGAGGTGGACGAGCCGAGCGTCCGCCAGCTGCTCGCAGAGCTGGCCCACCTCGAGGACGTCGTGCGGACGTCCGCGTCCTCGGTCGACGACCCCGAGCTGCTCGCTGCGCTCGCGCGCGAGCAGGTCATCATCGACGAGCTGCACCGCCGGAACCCGTGACGGGAGCCGGCGGTCGAGCGAGGAGTGCGCCGGCCAGCAGCGCCCCGAGGGTGCCCAGCGCCTCGTCGCCGAGGGTGTCCGTATAGGCCGTGCCGAGCTCGGTGCCGTGCCGGATGAAGGTCCACCACTCGGCGAGCTCCCACGCGATCGCGAGCAGGGCGCCGAGCCCCGTCACCAGCAGCATCCGGGCCCACGGTAACGAAACCTGTTGCAGCAGCAGCAGCCCCAGGCCTGCGCACAACAGCGCCCAGTTGACGAAGTGGTTGGCGTCGTCCCACCAGGTCACCGAGTCGTACAGGTCGAGGGTGTTGCCCGTGACATCGATGAGGAAGGGCGCCATGACGAGTGCGAACGCACCCCACGGAACCGCCGGGCGGCCTCGACGGTGCAGGGCGAACCACGCGGCGGGCACGACCAGCATCATCACGGGGTAGGCGACCAGTCGCGCCCCGAAGGCCTTCCCCTCGAACTGCGGTAGCCCGGTCGCGAAGGTCGCCACCAGGAGCTGCCCGACCGTGGCCACCAGGACCAGCGCCGGCACCCACGACGGACAGGTCCGCCCACGAGAGAGGTCCATCTCCCGATCATGGGGCATCACGGGCCGAAGAGAGGCGGGCTCGCCGTGCGCCATCCCTGGCTTGGAACCCACCGGGCGTGGTGTGCCGGGCCGGACCGGACCATCTGTGACTCCAACGTCACGGATGGTCGGTATGCCGGGCCGGGCGCGACCATCGGTGGCTCCGAGGCCACGGATGGTCGCCGCGGGGGCGGGCCGCGCGTGGAGGGGTGGGGCGAGCCGGCGCTCGCTCCCGGGGGAGTGGCCGCTCAGGCGGCGTAGACCGCGACCTCGCTCGCCTTGACGGTGAGGACGACCGCGGTCCCGATCGCGAGGTCCAGCTCGGCCACCGCCGCGGGGGTGACGTCCGCGGACAGGTATGCCGTGTGCACCCGCACCTGGTGCCCGTGCGGCTCGAGGTCGGTGATCGTGGCAGGCACCGCGTTGCGCGGGCTGCCGTGCGGTGCTTCGCGGTACACGCCGACGGCGCTGGGGCTGAAGACCGCGACGGCAGCCTCGCCCGGTGAGAGGGGGTCGTCGGCCAGGCCCTCGATGCGCAGCCCGTCGGGGGCGTTGACCCCTGCGCCGTCGCTGGTGCCACGGACGAGGTTGAGCCCGGCGATGCGAGCGGCGAAGGCGCTGGTGGGCCGGGACAGCACCCGGGTCGTCAGCCCCTGCTCGACGACCCGGCCGGCTTCGAGCACGGCGACGTCGTCGGCCAGCAGCACCGCGTCGAGGATGTCGTGGGTGACCACGACCGTGGTGCGGTCGCGCAGCACCCGGCGCAGCAGCTGACGGATCGCCGGCGCGGCCTCCACGTCGAGGGCGGACAACGGCTCGTCGAGCAGCAGCACCTCGGGCTCGGTCGCCAGGGCGCGGGCGATGGCGACGCGCTGCGCCTGGCCACCGGAGAGATCGGCGGGTCGTCGGTGCGCCAGGTCGGAGGCCTCCACCTCGGCGAGCCAGTGGGTGGCCCGCTCGCGGGCCTCGCCACGCGGCATACCGGAGCTGCGCGGACCGAAGGCGACGTTGTCGGCGACCGACAGGTGGGGGAACAGCCGCGCCTCCTGGGCCAGGAGGGCGACGCCGCGGGCGTGTGGCGGCACCCAGGTGCCAGTTCCATCTGAGGAGAACAGGATCCGGTCACCCAGGCGGATCCGGCCGGAGTCCGGGTGCAGGAGCCCTGCGATGGCCGCGAGGGCCGTGGACTTGCCGGCGCCGTTGGGGCCGAGCAGCGCGAGCGTGCGTCCCTGCGCCACGGACAGCGCGAGGTCGACGTCGCGCCCGGGCACGCGCAGGACCGCGTCGAGGTTCACAGCGCCGTCCGCGACCGGCGGGTCACGGTGATGACGACGGTGGCCACCACGACCAGGACCAGCGAGAGCGCCACTGCCGACTCGGGGTCGGTCTCGCGCTGGAGGTAGATCTCCAGGGGGAGGGTGCGCGTCACTCCCTGCAGGCTGCCGGCGAAGGTGATGGTCGCGCCGAACTCCCCGAGCGCCCGGGCGAAGGCGAGCACCGCGCCCGAGGCGAGTCCGGGCAGGACGAGGGGCAGGGTGACGCGCAGGAGCACCGTCGTCGGCCTCGCCCCCAGGGTCGCGGCGACCTCCTCGTACCGCTGTCCACCGGTGCGCAGTGCCCCCTCCAGGCTCACGACGAGGAAGGGCAGTGCGACGAAGGTCTGGGCGAGGACGACGGCGGTGGTCGAGAAGGCGATCTGCAGGCCGAGCACCTCGATGGTCTCGCCGAGCAGCCCCCGGCGACCGAAGGTGTAGAGCAGGGCGATACCGCCGACGACCGGTGGCAGCACCAGCGGCAGCAGGACCAGGGACCGCAGCACGGACTGGCCGCGGAACTGCGTGCGCGCCAGGACGACCGCCAACGGCACGCCGAACACGACGCACAGCACCGTGCTGGCCGCGGACGTCCGCAGGCTGAGCAGCAGGGCGGCTCGTGAGGACTCGGAGGTCACGAGCTCGGGGAACTGCGTCCACTGGACGCGGGTCAGCATCGCCAGCAGCGGGAGGATGACGAACACGGCACCGACCGCCGCCGGGACGAAGACCCAGGACGGCAGCCCCAGCCGTGGCGCGTGGCGGGCCCGCGTCACGGTGCCTTCGCGAACCCGGCCGAGGCGAGGACCCGCTGTCCCGTGACCCCGGTGACGGCGTCGACGAACGCGTCGGCCACAGCGGTGTTCCTCGAGGCCGTCAGCACGGCGATCGGGTAGGAGTTCACCGCCGCCGAGGACTCGGGGAAGGCGATGCCCTGGACGGAGTCACCGGCGCCCCGGACGTCGGTGACGTAGACGAGCCCGGCGTCGGCCTCACCGGTGGCCACCTTGCCGAGGACGTCGGTGACCGACTGTTCCTCGCTGACGGGCCGGACGTCGACCCCGGCGGTGGCCTCGACCTTGCTGGCGGCCGATCCGCAGGGGACCACCGGGGCGCAGAGGACCACCTTGAGGCCGGGCCGGGCAAGGTCGGCGAAGGAGGCGATCTTGGCGGGGTTGCCCGGGGGTACGGCGATCTGGAGGGTGTTGGACGCGAACACGACCGGTGCCGCGGTGGTCAGCGACTCCGCCGTGACCTTGGCCATGTTCGTCGTGTCGGCCGTGGCGAAGACGTCCGCCGGTGCGCCCTGCTGGATCTGCGCGACGAGGTCCGAGGACCCGGCGAAGCTGAACGTCACCGAGGTGCCGGGGTGGGCCCTCTCGAAGTCCGCACCGATCTGGGTGAAGGTCTTGGTCAGGGAGGCGGCGGCGAACACGGTGATCTCCCCCGAGAGCT
>CAVRMT010000055.1:0-25249 GCA_963722015.1 uncultured Actinomycetota bacterium
GTAGTGCGCCCCGATGCCACCGGTGAACAGGCCGTAGCCGTAGGCGACGTGGACCATGTCGCCGGGCCGGCCCCCCGCTGCCTCGATGGATCGCGCCATCACCTGCGCCCAGGTGTCGATGTCCTCGCGGGTGTAGCCGACCACCGTGGGCCTGCCGGTGGTGCCGCTCGAGGCGTGGATGCGCGACACCTGCTCGCGCGGGACCGCGAACATCCCGAACGGGTAGTTGTCGCGCAGGTCTGCCTTGGCCGTGAACGGGAAGCGGGAGAGGTCGGCGAGCTCGTGGACGTCGTCGGGGTGCACCTCGGCGGCGTCGAAGGCTGCGCGGTAGTGGGCGACGTTGTCGTAGGCGTGGCGCAGGCTCCAGCGCAGCCGTTCCAGCTGCTGGGTGCGCAGCTCCTCCACCGACGAGACGACGTTGTCCATGGCCGCCAATCTACGACGGGACCACCGGCCCGACGGCGACGGGCGAGACCGGTCCGGGCGAACCTGGGAGTTTCCCATGAATGCCCGGTGCCGGTGTTGCCCCGCGCCGATCGGACGTACGCTCGCGAAGGTGGACCGGGTGCCTGCACCGCTGGTCGTCGACACCTCCTCGGGACCGGTGCGCGGCGAGGCTCCGCCTGCCGAGCCCCCTCGCCCCTCGCGGCGCCGGATCGTCCTGACGGCGCTGCTGGCACTGCTCGTGGTGGCAGGCGCGACGTTCGCCCTCACGCGCGGGCCGGAGGTCGCGCAGCTGACGCAGGCAGACGTCCAGGAGCAGGTCGACCGGGGCATCGCCGACGCGCGGGAGGCGGACCGACGGGCCCCGCCGGACGCGGCGCTGGCCTACCAGACAGCCCTGCCCTCGCTGGTCACCATCACCACGACCGGGGTCGGTGACGACGCCGACCAGTTCGGCACCGGGGCAGGGGTGGTCGTCAGCGCCCACGGCACCATCCTCACCGCGCTGCACGTCGTCGACGGCGCCGCCACGATCCGGGTCCGCTTCGCCGACGGCACCCAGGCGGACGCTGTGATCCAGGACCAGGCACCCGCCAGCGACACCGCGGTCCTCGCCCCGGACCGGCTGCCGCAGGTCGTCGTCCCGGCGGTCCTCGGCGGCGGGCCCCAGGTCGGCGACGAGGTCTTCCCGCTCGGCCACCCGCTCGGCCTCACCCAGTCGCTCAGCGGCGGGGTCGTCTCGGCCCTGGACCGCTCGATCAGCGTGCGCTCCGGCCGGACGCTGGAGGGGCTGATCCAGTTCGACGCCGCGGTCAACCCGGGCAACTCCGGCGGCCCGCTGCTCAACCGCGACGGGCAGGTCATCGGCATCGTCACCGGCCTGGCCAACCCGTCCCAGCAGAGCTTCTTCGTGGGCATCGGCTTCGCCGTCCCCATCGCCACCGCCGGCGGCGTCGCCGGCAGCCCACCGCAGTGACCCCCACCAGCCAGCCCGCCCACCCCGCGCAGCCAGCCCGACCCGCGCAGCCAGCCCACCGAGGAGAGCCCATGGACCCGGACCGCCCCCAGCCCGGTCGCCCGCAGCACCCGCTGGAGCAGGCGCTGTACGAGGTGAAGAAGACGATCGTCGGGCAGGACCTGCTCGTCGAACGGATGCTCGTCGCGCTGCTCGCGCGCGGACACCTGCTCGTCGAGGGCGTCCCGGGCCTGGCCAAGACGATGGCGGTCAAGACGCTCGCCGAGGCGATCGGCGGCGAGTTCCAGCGCATCCAGTTCACCCCCGACCTGGTCCCTGCCGATGTCATCGGCACCCGGATCTACAACCAGAAGGACGGGGAGTTCCAGGTCTCGCTCGGACCGGTGTTCGCCAACCTCGTCCTGGCCGACGAGATCAACCGCGCGCCGGCGAAGGTGCAGAGCGCGCTGCTCGAGGTGATGCAGGAGCGGCAGGTCACCATCGGCCGAGAGACCTTCAAGGCGCCCGACCCGTTCCTGGTCATGGCCACCCAGAACCCGATCGAGTCCGAGGGCACCTACGCCCTGCCCGAGGCACAGGTCGACCGTTTCATGCTCAAGACCCTCATCGGCTACCCGACGCCGTCGGAGGAGTTCGTCGTCGTCGAACGGATGACCACCCGCCTCGAGCCGACGCAACAGGTGCTCGAGCCCGGTCAGCTGCTGGCCTACCAGGAGCAGGCCGACGCCGTGTACGTCGACCCCGCGGTCATCGAGTACGCCGTCCGGCTCGTCGGCGCGACCCGCGACCCCGCGTCGGTGGGGCTGCCGGAGCTTGCGAAGTACCTGTCGTTCGGTGCGAGCCCGCGGGCGTCGATCAACCTCGTCCTGGCCGGCAAGGCGTTGTCGTTCCTGCGTGGTCGGGACTTCGCCCGCCCCCAGGACGTCCGTGACCTCGCGTTCGACGTGATGCGGCACCGACTGGTGCTGTCCTACGAGGCGCTGGCCGAGAGCATCGGCCCCGACGACCTGCTCGAGCCGATCCTGCGTGCCGTCTCGATGCCCGACGTACCGCTGCGCGATCGCCGGCCCCAGCAGAGCGAGGCCCCGTGGACCGCCGCGCCACGCTGACCGACCCGGGGGCCGGGTCCTCCCCACTGACCGCCCAGCGGCTGCTCCGGCGGCTGGAGTGGCGCGTCATCCGCCGCCTCGACGGTCGGCTGCAGGGCGACTACCGGACGGTGTTCCGCGGGTCCGGGGTCGACTTCACCGACCTGCGCGAGTATGCGCCCGGTGACGACCTGCGCCACATCGACTGGAACGTCACGGCGCGGATGGACACGCCCTACGTGCGCGAGTACATCGAGGACCGTGAGGTCACCTGTTGGCTGCTGCTCGACCGCACCGCCTCGATGGGGTTCGGCCCGGTCGACCGGCAGAAGTCGCTCGTGCTGGCCGAGGTCGCGACGACCCTCGCGCACGTGCTCTCCCGAGGGGGCAACCGGATCGGCGCCGCGTTGTTCGACGGCAGGGTCGAGACCATCCCGCCGGCGCAGGGCCGCAACCAGGTCCTGCGGATCGCCGCGGCCCTGCTGCGTCCCCCGCCGGCTCCCCCCGCTCCCGCATCCGCCGGCTCCGGTGGCCGGCTGCGGTGGGGAAAGGCCAAGGCGGCCGATGCCGGCGCCGCGCCGGGGACCACCGACCTCTCGGTGCTGCTGCGTGCCGCCCTGGGGCTGGCCCGGCGCCGCTCGCTGCTCGTCATCGTCTCCGACTTCATCACCCAGCCGGGGTGGGAGAAGCACCTGTCGTTGCTGGCTCGCCGCCACGATGTCGTCGCGATCCAGGTCGTCGACCCCCGCGAGTCCGAGCTGCCTGCGGTCGGGATGGTCTACGTCGAGGACTGCGAGACCGGCGAGCAGATCTTCGTCGACACCGATGACGAGGTCTTCCGTGAACGGCTCCGCAGCGCCGCTGCGGCACGCCAGGAGTCGCTGCTGGCCGCCGCGCGCAAGGCCGGCACGCAGATCCACACGGTCGCCACCGACGACGACCTGGTCCGTGCCCTGGCGCGCATCTCCGAGCTGCGCAGGAGGCGGGCCCGATGAGGTTCACCTGGCCGTGGATGCTGCTCGGGCTCGTCGCCGTGCCGCTGCTCGTCCTGGCCTACCACGCGCAGCAGCGCCGACGGGTCACCCGCAGGGACGAGCTGGCCGCCATGGGGCTGGTGCCCGTCGGCGGCATACCCGCTGCGGGGGGTGCGCCGGGCGCCGGTGGGGTATCCGGTGCGGGCCACCCCCGCGGGCCGCGGCGGGACCGACCGCGGCACCTCGCCCCGGTGCTGATGCTGGCCGCCCTCACCGTGCTGCTGCTCTCGCTCGCCCGACCCACCGCGACGGTGGCCGAACCGCGCCGCGAAGGGGTCGTGATGCTGGCCTTCGACGTCTCCACGAGCATGGCCGCCACGGACATCTCCCCCACGCGCCTGGACGCCGCGAAGGCGGCCGCGCGGACCTTCGTCCAGCGCCAGCCGTCGAGCATCCGGATCGGGGTCGTGGCGTTCGGCGACAGCGCCCTGGTGTCGCAGCAGCCGACCGAGGACCGCACCCAGGTCGTGGCTGCCATCGACCGCCTCACACCGCAGGGCGCCACCGGCGTCGGCCGCGGGATCGTGTCGTCGCTCAGTGCCATCGCGGGGAAGCCGATCGAGGTCGGCGCCGAGCCGGGCGCGAGCGACCAGACCGAGATCGGCTACTACGGCTCCGCCGCGATCGTGCTGCTGTCCGACGGGGAGAACACCACCGACCCGGACCCGCTCGAGATGGCCGACCTGGCCTCGACCGCGGGCGTGCGGGTCTACACCATCGGCGTGGGCGACCCGCAAGGCACTGTGCTCGAGGTCGACGGGTTCCAGATCTCCACGGCGCTGGACGAGCGGACGCTGCGTGCGATCTCCGAGACCACCGACGGCGCCTACTACGCGGCCGACGACGCGGCCTCGCTGTCGAAGGTCTACAGCTCCATCGACCTCGCCTGGACCGCCCGCACCCAGGAGCGCGAGGTGACGTCGTGGTTCGCCACGGCCGCCGCGCTCCTGCTGCTGCTCGGCGCCAGCGTGTCCGTCCTGCGCTCAGGACGCGTGGTCTAGATGTCGTTCGCGATCCCCTACGCCCTCGTCGCCCTTCTGGCCGTCCCGCTGCTGGTCGCGGCATACCTCTGGCAGCTGCGTCGGCGACGCCGGGAGGCCGTGGCGTTCTCCAGCGTGGCCCTGATCCGTGCGGCCCTGCCTCGGCAACGGACGTGGCGCCGCCACGTACCGATCGCCCTCGTCCTCGCCGCCCTGGCCGCGCTGGGCACGGCCGCCGCCCGGCCGCAGGTGCAGGCCCAGGTGCCGACCTCCAGCTCGGCGGTCATCCTCGCGGTCGACGTCTCGGGGTCGATGTGCGCCACCGACGTCACCCCCAACCGGTTGGCCGCCGCCCAGGACGCGGTGCGCTCCTTCGTCGACCAGCAGGACAACCGGACCCGGATCGGGCTCGTGGTGTTCTCCGGGTTCGCGCAGGTGGCCGTCGCGCCCACCACGGACCACGACGAGCTCAACCGGGCGGTCGACGGCCTGACGACGGGCCGGGGTACAACGATCGGCGCGGCCATCCTCAAGTCCATCGACGCCATCGCCGAGATCAACCCGGACGTCGCGCCCGCCGACACGAGCGCTGGTGGCCCGGCGCCGGGAGTCCCGGACACGCTGCCCGGCACGCCCGACAACCCGGCCCCCGCTCCGAAGGACACCGCGACAGCACCCGAGATCGTGGTGCTGCTCACCGACGGCGCCAACACCCGGGGGGTGACACCGGAGGACGCCGCCGAGCAGGCCGCCGCCCGAGGGGTGCGCGTCTACCCCATCGGGTTCGGGACGACGGAGCCGACCCAGATGGTCTGCACCCGCGAGCAGCTCGGCGGCGGCCTGTTCGACGCCCCCGGCCAGGGCCTGAGCGGCATCGGCCCCGGCGGGCGCAACTTCCTGGTCGTCGACGAGGACGCCCTGCGCACGGTGGCCGACACCACCGGAGGCGAGTACTTCACGGCCAGCGACGCCGACCAGCTGCAGGGGGTGCTGGAGGACCTGCCCAAGCACGTCGTGACCCAGGAGCAGTCGGTCGACGTGAGTGTCGCCTTCGCCGGACTGGCGGCGCTGCTGCTGCTCGGTGGACTGTGGTTCGGGGGACGCTGGCGGTCCAACCCCAGCTGAGCGCACCTGGGGACGACTTCGGCCACCTGACCGGTGCGCGCTGTGGTCGTGGGATGCGCCGAGTCGCCGAGAGCCCTGGACTGCCGCGGCGGCTCAGCGACGACGCTGGCAGCGGCCGCACCAGAACAGGTTGCGACCAGCCACCTCGCGGGTCCGGATGCGCGAACCGCAGACCCGGCACGGCTCGCCCTGCCGCTTGTAGACGTAGGACGTCCGCGTCTGCAGGGGGTCCACCTGCCCGGCGGCCAGCTCGGCCCGGACCTGCTCGACCTGCTCCGCCACGGTGACGATCTTGCCGGTCGCCACCCCCAGCGGGAGCAGGTCGACGAGGTCGAGCCAGATGGCGTCCCAGCTGCTGCGCCGCAGCTCCTTGCCCGGGCGGAACGGGTCGATGCGCTGACGGAACAGCACCTCGCTGCGGTAGACGTTGCCCACCCCCGCGAGCACCGCCTGGTCCATCAGGAGCTCGGCGACCGACCGGGCGCTGCGCGAGATCTTGCGCCAGGCGAGGTCGGGGTCGGGCTCGGGCCGCAGCGGGTCCGGGCCGAGTCGCGCAGTCACCGACTCGACCTGGTCCGGGGTGATCACGGCACAGAGATTGGGCCCGCGCAGGTCCGCTACGTGCGCGTCGTTCGCCAGCCTGAGCCGCACCTGGCCGACCACCGGCACCTCGCCGATGTAGGCGTGGTCGTCGATGGTGAAGGTGCCGATCAGCCCGAGGTGGACGTGCAGCCAGGCGTCGGCGTCGAACTCGACGAACAGGTGCTTGCCCCACGAGGTCGCGTGGACGAAGGTCCGGCCCGTCAGCAGGGCCGCCCCGGCGACGAACTTGCCCTGCGGGCTCGTCGCCTCGGGCTGGGTGTCCCGGAAGGCAGCGTCGAGGTCGCGGGCGAGCCGGTAGAGGGTGTGGCCTTCGGGCATGGGGCCATTCTGCCCGCCCGACTTCGCGCACCGGATGGCGACTACGCCGACCTCACAGGTGGCCGAGGTCGGGCTCAGGTGCGCGCAGTCGACTTCGCGCACCGTGGACCGGCAGCCGCCGAGTCAGTCGGCGGTGACGGTGCCCTGGTGGTGACGCAGCTGCCAACGACCGCCCGCTCGCAGCCACACCGAGCTGCGGTGCGCGCGCCGCGTGGGTGTGACCGTGTCGTAGGTGACCAGCACGACGTCAGGGGCCAGGCCCGTGACGACGACGTCCACCGCGCGGATGTCCGCCGGGCCCTGCGCGTCCTCGCTCTCCATCAGGTCGAGGACCTCTGCCCGGCCCCACACCACGCCCGACGCGCCGAACTCGTGGAAGTTCTTGTGCAGCAACAGGCTTGCGGAGGTGCGGTCACCGCGAACAGCGCCGCGCAGCAGGGCCAGCTCACAGTCCTTGACGATGTCGCAGTCGTCCTGGGTGGGCATCTCGGTCGTGGTGGACGTGGGCACGTCAGCTGGCCTTCTTCGCGGTCTTCTTGGCGGCGGCCTTCTTCGTGGCAGCCTTGGTGGTCGACTTCTTGGCAGCCGTCTTCTTCGCTGCCGGAGCGTCGTCGGACGTCGGCTCCCCCCGAGCGGCCTTGGCCTTGTCCACCGACCGCTTGAGCGCCGCGAGGAGGTCCACGACCTCGCCCGACTCGTCCTTGGACTCCTCGGCGACCTGGACCTCGCCGCCCTCGACCTTCGCCTTGACCAGGGCCTGCACGGCGGTGGCGTAGTCGTCCTCATAGTCGTCGGGGACGTAGTCACCGGCGAGCTGCTCGATGAGCAGGTCGGCCATGGCCAGCTCCTGCTTGGTGGCCTTCCCGTCGTCGTCGAGGTGGGCGAAGTCGGGCTTGCGGATCTCGTCCGGCCACAACATGGTCTGCATGACGATCACGCCGTCGCGGACCCGCAGCACGGCCATGGTCATGCGCGTGCGGATCGAGACGGAGACCACCGCCATGCGGTTCTCCTTCTCCAGCGCGTCGCGCAGCAGCACGTAGGGCTTGGTCGAGGCCTTGTCGGGCTCGAGGTAGTAGCACTTGTCGAGCAGCATCGGGTCGATCTGGTCGGTCGGCACGAACTTCTCGACCGCGATCTCCTTGGAGCTCTTGGACGGCAGGTCCTTGAAGTCCTCGTCGGTGAGGATGACCATGTCGCCGTCCTCGGTCTCGTAGCCCTTGGCGATGTCGTCGTAGGACACCACCTCGCCGTCGATGCTGCAGATGCGCTGGTACTTGATCCGGCCACCGTCCTCACGGTGCACCTGGCGGAACTGCACGTCGTGGTTCTCGGTGGCCGAGTACAGCCGGATCGGCACGTTGACCAGGCCGAAGGACACTGCGCCCTTCCAGATCGCTCGCATGCCACACGCTCCTTGTCACCGGTTGCCCACCTCGGCAAAGCCTATGCGTCAGGATGGCCCCATGCGCCCCATGCTGGCCAGTCCCGCCACCACGATCCCCCACGGTGACGGCTGGATCCACGAGGTCAAGTGGGACGGGATGCGCGTGCTCGCCGACATCCGCGACGGCCGGCTGACCCTCACCTCCCGCGCCGGCAACGACGTCACGGCCAGCTACCCCGAGCTCGCCCCGCTCGCCGAGGCCTACGACGACATGCTGCTCGACGGTGAGGTGGTCGCCCTCGACGGGGGGCGGCCGTCGTTCGGCGCCCTGGCCGAGCGCATGCACGTGCGTGACCGCCGCAAGGCCGAGCGGCTGGCCTCCGTGCGCCCGGTGACGCTCATGGTCTTCGACCTGCTGCGGCTGTATGGCTCCGACCTCACCACCCAGCCGCTGTCGGCCCGCCGCGACCTGCTCGAGCGGCTCGACCTCTCCGGCCGGCACTGGCAGGTGCCGCCGGTCTACGACGACGGCCGGGAGCTGTTCTCCGCGACCCTCGAGCAGGGCCTGGAGGGAGTGGTGAGCAAGCGCCTCTCCGCGCCATACCTGCCGGGGAGGCGTTCCACCGACTGGCTGAAGTCGCCGCACCGCACCACGGTCTCGGCCGTCGTCGGCGGGTGGCGGCCGGAGGTGGGCACCACCGACCGCCTCGGCGCGGTGCTGCTCGGGGTGGCGTCGCCGCAGGGCTGGAGGTATGCCGGACGGATGGGTTCGGGAATCGCCGGCAGGGCGCAGCGCCAGCTCACCGAGGCGCTCGCACCGCTGGCCCGCGACACCTCGCCGTTCGCCACCGACGTGCCGCGCATCGACGGCGACGGAGCGTTCTGGGTGCACCCGCGGCTGGTGGTCGAGGCACGCACCCTGGAGGTCACCAAGGACGGACGGCTGCGCCAGCCCGCCTATCTCGGGGTCCGCACGGACCTGACCCCCGAGGACCTCCTCGCCGAGGCCGCTGGGGAGGCCACCGGGGAGGTCGCTGATGAGTGAGACCACGTCGGTCGTCGTCGAGGGCCGCAAGCTCAAGCTCACCAGCCTCGACAAGCTGCTCTACCCCTCCACCGAGACCACCAAGGGCGAGGTGCTCAGCTACTACGCCCAGGTGGCCGAGGTGCTCCTGCCCCACCTCGCCTCGCGCCCGCTCACCCGGGTGCGCTGGCCGCACGGCACCGGCGACCAGAGCTTCTTCGAGAAGAACGTCCCCTCCGGGGCGCCGTCGTGGCTGCCGCGCGTGCAGGTCGACGACGTGACCTATCCCGTCGTGGACGACCTGGCCCAGCTCACCTACCTCGTCAACCTCAACTCCATCGAGCTGCACGTCCCCCAGTGGAGGATCGACGAGGACGGCACCCGGCACCACCCCGACCGGCTGGTGATCGACCTCGACCCCGGAGCCGGCGCGGGGCT
Source organism: uncultured Actinomycetota bacterium (assembly GCA_963722015.1). Classification (GTDB taxonomy): domain Bacteria; phylum Actinomycetota; class Actinomycetes; order Actinomycetales; family Dermatophilaceae; genus Pedococcus. The sequence goes on from CAVRMT010000055.1 coordinate 9,418, forward strand.
GCGGGAATGCGCCCGCGTCGCGGTGATGGTGCGCGACCGACTCGGTGAGCTCGGGCTGGACCTCTTCCCCGTCACCAGCGGCAGCAAGGGGATGCAGCTGTATGCCGCCCTGCCGGGCGACCTCTCCTCCGACCAGACCCGCGACCTCGCGCAGCAGCTCGCCCAGGAGCTGACCAAGAAGCACCCGGACCTCGTGCTGTGGAAGATGACCAAGTCGCTGCGCCCGGGGAAGATCTTCCTCGACTGGAGCCAGAACGTCGCCGCCAAGACGACGATCTGCCCCTACTCGTTGCGGGGCAAGGAGACTCCCACCGTCGCGGCACCGCGGACGTGGGACGAGGTCGAGGCGGGGGCCGAGGGCGCCAAGCTCGAGCAGCTGATGTTCGACGAGGTGCTCGACCGGCTCGAGACCGACGGCGACCTCGTGGCCGACCTGCTCTGAGCCGCTCAGCGACGGCGCAGGCGGGGGCAGCCGGCGCACTCGTGGGTGCCCGGCACGGCATACAGGTAGCAGCACGACCCGCGCTGGACCGGTGGTCTGCCCCGTAGCCTGGCCACGGCCATCGCCCAGAGGTCGTCGACCATCGCCAGCCGCTGGTGCCGGCCGAGGTTGACCCCGGGCCGGTAGCCCTCGGCCAGCTCCCGCCCGGCGTCGAGGTAGGCCTGCCGGGCCACCTCGAGGCGCTGCGCGGGATCGGCGACGGGTGCACCGGCGCAGCGCAGCTGCAGCGTCGTCGGATAGGCCGCGGACGGCTCCACCGCGAAGCTCAGGCCGATGGTGCGCGGGTCGAGCGCCCAGGGCCCGAGCAGGGCCGCGGTCGCGCCCAGGGCGGCGGGCAGCTCCAGGCACCACTGCAGGACGAAGGCCGCGGGCATCGTCGGAGGCGGAGCGGTGCGGTAGTAGCGCCGGGTGGCCTCGGTGAAGGCTGCGCGCCACGGCGCCGTCGGATCCGGCCGGTTCCCCTGTCCGGGTGCCGCCGTCAGGTCGTTCCACACCAGGGGAAGGTCGGGGGAATGTTCGTCGGCGGCGACGAGGCGCCACGACAGCTGCGGCCCGACGACGCGGACCATGTCGCGAAGGGATTCTTCCACCGGTATCACCGCAGGTCACAGGCCCAGCGGAAGGTATTTCGGGCCGATCCTGAAATACCTTCCGCTGTGCGCCGCGCAGGTGCAGGGTTCGCCAAAACCTGCACGGCGGTCAATGAGCCGAAATTCAGTGGGCCTTGTCGTATGCGGCCTGCACCTCGGCCGAAATACGACCGCGCTCGCTGACCTTGTGGCCATTCTTGCGAGCCCATTCCCGGACGTCGCCCAGGTCGCGCTTGCCGGCAGCCGGGCGGGCCGCCTGACGGGTGCCGGTGGTGCGACGACCTGCTGCGCGCCGGCCGTGGCCGACGTACGGGGCGAGGGCGTCACGCAGGGCGGTGGCGTTGGCCGTGCTGAGGTCGATCTCGTAGGTCACGCCGTCGAGGGCGAACGTCACCGTCTCGTCGGCGGGGGTGCCGTCGAGGTCGTCCTCGAGAACGATGTTGACGCGTTGTGCCATGGCGAATTCCTCTCGGTCCTACTACGGGGGTGCCCCAGAAAGTATTCGCTATTCCTGCTCAATGCAAAAGACGCGTTCGTCAACGCGAATTGTCGGCCCCTGTCGCAGGAGTTGAATTATCATCATTTTCCGGGTGCGCCGCTTCCCACTGGGAATGGGCGAGGCGTTCCTTCCGGTCCCCTTCGAGCATGTTCTTGATGATGAGATAGAAGAGAAAGCCGACTCCGGCTGACGGAATGAGGGCTGCGACATAGGGCCAGATGTTCATCGGCCGACCTCCGGCTTCAGGTGGGGAAAGAGAATGGTCTCGCGGATGTTCGCGTCGGTGAACAACATGACGAGGCGGTCGACGCCGAACCCGAGGCCGCCCATCGGCGGGGCGCCGTACTCCAGGGCCCGCAGGAAGTCCTCGTCGAGCTGCATCGCCTCCGGGTCGCCGCCGGCAGCCTTCACGGACTGGGCGGTCAGCACCTCGCGCTGCACGACGGGGTCGACGAGCTCGGAGAACCCGGTGCCGCGCTCGACACCGCCGATGATGAGGTCCCACGCCTCGATCAGACCCGGCTCGCTGCGGTGCGGGCGGGCCAGCGGCTGGGCGACCGCGGGGTAGTCGCACAAGAAGGTCGGCTGCAGCAGGCCGGGCTCGACGAGCTCACCGAGCAGCTCGAGGAACACCTTGTCCCTGTCCCAGGCGGGGTCGACGGCGACGTCGTGCTCGGCGGCATACCCGCGCAGCGTCTGCACGTCGGTGTCGATGGTGACGGTCTCCCCCACCGCCTCCGAGACGCCCTGGTGGACCGGGAGCCAGCGCCACTCACCGTCGAGGTCGATGGTGCCGGCGGCGGTCTCGACCTTGCGGGAGCCGAGCTCGTCGGCGACGCCGAGGAAGATGTCGCGCAGCAGGGCTGCGATCGTGGTCTGGTCCCCGTAGGCCTGGTAGGCCTCCAACATCGTGAACTCGGGGCTGTGCGTGGCGTCGACGCCCTCGTTGCGGAAGATGCGGCCCATCTCGTAGACGCGGTCGACACCGCCGACGACCGCCTTCTTGAGGTTCAGCTCCAGCGCGATCCGCAGGGTCATCTCCTGGTCGAAGGCGTTGAGGTGGGTCTTGAAGGGTCGGGCCGCAGCGCCGCCGTGGATGAGCTGCAGGATCGGTGTCTCGACCTCGAGGTAGCCCTGGGCGTCGAGCACCTGGCGGATCGCCGCGAGGGCGCGACCCTTGGTGCGCACCATGTCGCGGGCCTCCTGCCTCACGATGAGGTCGGCGTAGCGCTGGCGGACGCGCGACTCCTCGGAGAGGTCCTTGTGCAGCACCGGCAGCGGCCGCAGCGCCTTGGACGCCATCTCCCAGCGCGTCGCCATGACGGACAGCTCGCCGCGCCGTGAGGAGATGACCCGGCCTCGGACGAACACGTGGTCACCGAGGTCGACGGTCGACTTCCATTCGGCGAGCGCCTCCTCACCGACCTCGGCCAGGCTCAGCATGACCTGCAAACGGGTGCCGATCCCCTCCTGGAGGGTGGCGAACGCCAGCTTGCCGGTGTTGCGGACGAAGATGACGCGTCCAGCGACGCCCACGACGTCCTGGGTCTCCTCACCGGTCTCGAGGTGACCCCACTGCTCGCGGACCTCACCGAGGGAGTGCGTGCGCGCCACCGTGACGGGGAACGCCTGCTTCCCCTGCGCCAGCAGCCGGTCGCGCTTGTCTCGGCGCACCTGCATCTGCTCCGGAAGGTCGGCGTCGGGCAGGACCGCGGCGGGGTCGGCGGTGGTGGCGCTGGGGGTTTCACTCACCCGCAAAGGGTACCCAGCGGTATCGGGTCGGCCCGCACCGCAGTGGCCCCGTCAGCCGACTCGTCAGCCGCCGCGTCGGTCGACGAGGTCGAGGGCGAGGTCGAGGATCGGCGAGGAGTGGGTGAGGCCACCGACGCTGAGGTAGTCGACGCCGGTGAGGGCGTAGTCGCGGGCCACGTCAAGGGTCAGCCCCCCGGTCGCCTCGAGCTCGACGTCCTCGCCCGTCGCGCGGACCGCCTCGACGGTCGACGCGCAGCAGGTCCACGGACATGTTGTCGCACAGCAGGAACCGTGCGCCGACGCCGACCGACTCCAGCGCCTCGGCCGTCGTGGTGACCTCGACCTGCACCGGGACGTCGGGGTAGCGGGCTCGCACCGCGGCGTACGCGGCGGCCAGTGACCCCGCCGCGATCTTGTGGTTGTCCTTGATCATGGCCACGTCGTACAGGCCCATCCGCTTGTTCGTGCCCCCACCGGCGCGCACGGCGTACTTCTCCAGCGCGCGCAGCCCCGGCGTGGTCTTGCGGGTGTCGAGCACGGTGGCGCCGGTGCCCTCGAGCCGGTGCGCCCAGTGGCGGGTGTGGGTCGCGATGCCGGAGAGCCGGCAGACGAGGTTGAGCAGGGTCCGCTCGCCGACCAGGACCACCTGGGTCGAGCCCCGGACGGTCGCGACGACGTCGCCACGGGCGAGCTGGTCGCCGTCGGAGCGCAGCAGGGTGGTGCGCACCGGGGCCGCGCCCAGGCGGCGGGCCACCTCGTCCAGCACGAGCGGGAGAGCCGGTATGCCGCCGAGCACGCCGGCGGCGCGCGCCACGACGTGGGCGGTGCTCAGCTGGTCGGCCGGGATGGTCGCCGAGGTGGTGACATCGACCCCGTCGGGGCCCCCGAGGTCCTCGTCGAGGGCGAGGCGGACCACGTCGAGGGCGTCGGTGGCGGGGAAGCCCAGGTCGCTCACGGGAGGACCTGCTCGGGAACCGGGGAGAAGGACGTCGTCACGGCACCGTCGGCTCCGCGCGCGAGCAGGACGTGGCCGCGCCACCGCGGGTCGACCCGGTCGGGGAAGTCCGAGCGCACGTGTCCACCCCGGGTCTCCTCGCGCAGGGCTGCCGCTTCGGTCAGGGCCTGGCCGACGTGCAGCAGGTTGGTCGTCTCCCACGCCAGCGGCCCGGGCTCCCCCGAGGTCGCGGCGGCAGCGAGCCCGACCAGTGCCGCCCGGGAGGTGGCCAGCGTGTCGGCCGAGCGGACCGCGCCGGACCCCGTCGTCATGGCCGCCTGCACCTGCACGCGGGCCGACCCGTCCAGCAGGGCCGTGTCGGTGGTCGGGGTGAGGGGGTCGGCCTGCGGCAGCTCGCCCGCGGCCAGCCGGGCGCTGATGTCGTCGGCGATCCGGTGGGCGAAGACCAGCCCCTCCAGCAGCGAGTTGGAGGCGAGCCGGTTGGCGCCGTGCACACCGGTGCAGGAGACCTCACCACAGGCGTACAGGCCGTCGAGCGAGGTCCGCCCGACGAGGTCGGTGCGGACCCCACCGCTGGCGTAGTGCTGGGCGGGTGCGACGGGCAGCAGGTCGGTCGCCGGGTCGAACCCGAGCTCGCGGCAGCGCGCCACGATCGAGGGGAACCTGCGCTCGAGGAACTCGCGCCCGAGGTGGCGGGCGTCGAGGAAGACGTGCTTGGCGCCGGTCCGGTGCATCCGGTCGACGATGGCTCGCGAGACCACGTCGCGGGGCGCGAGGTCGGAAAGCGGGTGCAGTCCCTGCATGAACTGCACTCCGTCGCGGTCGACGAGGAACGCCCCCTCGCCGCGGACCGCCTCGGAGATGAGCGGCTGCTGGCCGCTGGACCCCTCGCCGAGCCAGAGCACGGTCGGGTGGAACTGCACGAACTCGATGTCGGCGAGCACCGCCCCGGCCCGCAGCGCGGCCGCCAGGCCGTCGCCGGTGGCGACCGGGGGGTTGGTGGTGGCCGAGTAGACCTGGCCCAGGCCACCGGTCGCCAGCACCACGGCACGGGCCAGGCCGGCGCCGACCCCGTCCATCTGGCCCTCGCCGATGACGTGCAGCGTCACCCCGCACACGCGACCGTCGCCGTCCTGGAGCAGGTCGACGACCAGGGCGTGCTCGATGACCTCGATGCCCGGGTCGTCCTGCACCACCCGCAGAGCGGCGATCAGGGCCCGCGAGATCTCCTTGCCCGTCGCGTCGCCGCCGGCGTGCGCGATGCGGTCGCGGTGGTGACCGCCCTCGCGGGTCAGCTTCAGCTCCCCCTCGTCGTCGAGGTCGAACTCGGCTCCCAGGGCCACCAGCTCACGGACGCGCTCGGGCCCCTCGTGCACGAGCGCCGTGACCGCCGGGACGTCGCAGACCCCGGCACCGGCGACGAGGGTGTCGTGCAGGTGCTCGCGCGGGGAGTCGGCCGGGTCGAGCGCCGCGGCGATGCCGCCCTGGGCCCACTGCGTCGAACCCTCGCTGAGCACGGTCTTGGTGACCAGCAGCACCCGGTCCACCCGCTGGCGCAGGCGCAGCGCGGTCGTCAGGCCGGCGATCCCGGAGCCGACCACGATGACGTCGGCCGACGCGGTCCAGCCGGGCTCGCCCGCGACGAGCCACCGCGGCACCACGGGCACGGATCCCTCGTCGGGTCCTGCGTCGGGCGTGGCAGCACCAGTCGGGTCAGCCTTCGGGTCAGCCGTCGGGTCAGTCGACATCCGGGCGACCCGTCACGGGCACGATCGCGGGGGCTGGCGGTGCCGCGTGGATCCCGGGCGTGGCCCCGTCGACACCCGAGAAGACCTCGAGCGCCCGGCCGCCGGGACCGATCAGCAGCGGCACGTTGTCGATGAGCCGGGTGGTGCCGACCCGACCGGCGACCGCGAGCAGCGCCTCGCCGTGGTACCACTCCGGGACGTCCTCCAGGGTCGAGGGATGCACGAGGACCAGGTAGTCCACCAGCGCCAGCGGTTCGCGCACCAGGACCGTCCGGGCCGCCCGGCGGACCGCCGACGGGCCCTCGGCCGCGGCCTCGGCACCCGCCTGCAGCGCCGAGTGCAGGCACAGCGCGACCTCGCGGTCGGAGGCGGTGAGGTAGGTGTTGCGGCTGCTCATCGCCAGGCCGTCGGCCTCGCGGACGGTGGGCACGGAGACCACGTCGACCGGGAAGTCGAGGTCGCGCACCATCCGGCGGATGAGCAGCAGCTGCTGGGCGTCCTTCTGCCCGAAGTAGGCGCTGTCGGCAGCGCAGAGGTGCAGCAGCTTGGCCACGACCGTGAGCATCCCGTCGAAGTGGCCGGGGCGGGCCTGGCCCTCGAGGACGTTGCCGAGCGGGCCGGCCGAGACCCGCACCCCGGGGTCGCCGTCCTGGTAGATCACGTCGGGGGTGGGGGCGAAGACGAGGTCGACGCCGGCCTTGCGGCAGATCTCCATGTCGGAGTCGAAGGTGCGCGGGTAGCGGGACAGGTCCTCGCGCGGCCCGAACTGCAGCGGGTTGAGGAAGATCGTCACCACGACGTGGGCGGCCTTGCGGCGGGCCGTCTGGATGAGCGTGGCATGGCCCTCGTGCAGCGCGCCCATGGTCATGACCACGGCCACGTCGCCACCGGTCAGCTCGGCCCGGGCCCGGCGCAGCTCGCTGCGGGTGCGGGCGACGACGGGACCGTCGACGGCGTCAGGTCCGGCGATCGTGGGGGTCCCGGTGGGGCGGGGGTCGCTCACTTATCGCTCCTGATCGCTCGCGAGGATGTCCAGCAGCGGCTCGGCGGCCCTGGCGCGCAGCCGCCCGCTGGCCAGGGCCCGCTGCGCCGTGGCCCGTGCCAGCGCCACGTAGGTCGACCGGATGTCGGGGGTGAGGCCCTGCAGCTGTCGCAGGTGCTCGGCAACCGTACCCGCATCGCCGCGGGCGACCGGGCCGGTGAGGGCTGCGTCACCGGCCCGCAGGGAGTTGTCGAGGGCTGCGGCGACGAGCGGGCCGAGCACCCGCGCCGGGGCCTGGACACCGGCGGCCGTGAGCGCCTGCAGCGACTGGGCGACCAGGGTGACCAGGTGGTTCGCGCCGTGGGCCAGGGCTGCGTGGTAGAGCGGACGCATCTCCTGCTCCACCCACACTGGCTCCGAACCGATCTCCAGGACGAGGGCCTCGGCCACCGCCCGCAGCGGCTCCGGCGCGGTCACCCCGAAGCAGGCCTCGACGAGCCGGTCGAGGTCCAGCGCGGTCCCCGTGAACGTCATGGCCGGGTGCAGCGCCAGGCCGAGCACGTGCTGGTCGAGGGCCGGCTCGAACACCTCGAGCCCGTGCCGTCCCGACGTGTGCACGACGAGCTGTCCGGCCTGCCAGGTGCGGGTGCTGGCGAGCCCGGCGACGAGGTCGGCGAGCGCGTCGTCCGGCACGGCCAGCACGACGAGCTCGGCCCGCCTGACCACGTCCTCCACCGGGAGGACGGGTATGCCGGGCAGCAGCTCCTGTGCGCGGGTGCGGGACGCCTCGCTCACGCCCGAGGCCGCGACCACGCGGTGGCCGGCCCGGCGGAGCGCCGCACCGAGGACGGCACCGACGCGGCCGGTGCCGACCACGCCGACAGCGAGCCGTGCGGGACGATCGTCGGCCGAGGTCACGCGAGCACGCTACCGCTCGGGCACACCGTCCTTCTGACGGACCCGCGAGCCGGCCTGACACGGATACCGTGTGCGCGATGGCTGGGGTCGAGTGGCAGGACGCGTGGCAGGACGCGTTGTACGGACCGCGGGGCTTCTACCGGGACGAGCGGGGACCCCACGGTCACTTCACCACGGCCACCCACGGCACGGCCGGTGCGGTCCTGGCCGAGGCCCTGACCCTGCTGGCCCACGAGCACGGCCTCACCCACGTCGTCGACGTCGGGGCCGGGCGCGGCGAGCTGCTGGCACACCTGCACGTCGCCGACCCCGGCCTGCGCCTGACCGGCGTCGACGTCGTCGACCGCCCCCCGGCCCTGCCGGCACCGGTCGAGTGGGTCACCTCCCCCGGTGGCCGCGAGCTGCCGGCCGCCCTGCGCCAGCTGTCCGCCGCCCTGGTCCTGGCCCACGAGTGGCTCGACGTCGTCCCGTGCACCATCGGCGAGGTCGACACCGAGCTGGTGCTGCGGACCCTGGAGGTCGACCCGGCCACCGGTGCGGAGACCCTCGGGCGACCGGTCGACGGGCCCGAGCTGGCGTGGGCCGAGCTGCACTGGCCGACCCGGCAGCCCGGTGAGCGTGTCGAGGTCGGGCTCAGCCGCGACCGGGCCTGGGCGGCGCTGCTCGAGCGGGTGCACAGTGGTCTGGCGGTCGCGGTGGACTACGGCCACCGGGGGGGCTCCCGGCCCCTGCACGGGACGCTCGCGGCATACCGTCAGGGACGCGCGGTCACACCGGTGCCGGACGGGTCGTGCGACCTGACCGCCCACGTGGCCATGGACACCCTCGACCACGACGACCTGCTCGACCAGCGCACCGTCCTGCGGGGGCTCGGGGTCGACGGGGCGACACCCGCGTACGAGCTCGCCGCCGAGGACCCGCAGGCCTACCTGCGTGCGCTGGAACGGTCCTCGGCCTCGGCCACCCTCACCGCCGTGGGCGGGTTCGGCGACTTCCTGTGGGCGCTCAAGCGCGTGGGCTGACCACCAGCCGCTCGAACCCGCGCAGCACGAAGGTCGGCCGACGCTCGACGTCGACCACCTCGAGGTCGGGGAAGCGCGCGAGCAGCGTCCGCAGCGAGATCTCCAGCTCCAGACGGGCCAGTGGTGCGCCGATGCAGAAGTGGATGCCGGCACCGAAGGCCAGGTGGGGGTTCGGGTCACGGGTCGGGTCGAAGCGGTCCGGGGCGGCGAAGACCGCCGGGTCGCGGTTGGCCGCACCGAGCAGCGCAGCCACCTTGTCGCCGGGCTCCAGGTGGATCCCGCCCAGGTCGGCAGGCACCTTGGCGGTGCGTTCGAAGAGGTGCAACGGGCTGTCGTGGCGCAGGAACTCCTCGACCAGCCGGGCCAGCGCCGCGGCATCGGCGACGTCCACCGGCGGCCGGTCCGGGGCGGTCAGCCACGAGTGCAGACCGTTGCCGAAGCCGTTGACGCTCGCCTCGTGCCCGGCGTTGAGCAGGAGCACGGCGGTCGCGACGAGCTCGTGCGCCGACAACCGGTCGCTGCCGTCACGCGCCTGGACGAGATCGCTCAGCAGGTCCTCGCCGGGTGACGTGGCGCGGTGGGCGGCAAGTTCCTCCACGTAGGCCGCGAACTCGGCGCTGGCGACCCTCGCCTGCGCCTCGTGCTCGGGGGTGCGGTCCACCTCGTACATCCTGACGATGGCCTGGCTCCACGGGCGCAGGCTGGCCCGCTCGGACTCGGGCACCCCGAGCAGCTCGGCGATGACCAGGACCGGCAACGGCTCGGCATACCCCTGCAGCACGTCGAACCCCCCGTCGGGCAGGTCGTCGAGCAACCCCGCCGCGAGCTGCTCGATGCGCGGTGCGAGGCGCTGCACGTGGCCACGGCCGAACGCTCCGGCCACCAGCCGCCGCAGCCGGGTGTGCTTGGGGGGCTCGCTGTCGAGGATGGAGTCGGCGTGCAGCCAGTTGAAGGTGTCCCAGTCGGCGTCCGGGGTGCGCGGCCCGAACACCCGGCCGAGGCGACGGTCGCGCAGGACCGCCCCCGCCTCGGCGTGCCCGGTGGCGAGCCACACCCCCATGCCGCTGTGCCACGCCAGCGGTGCGGCCGAACGCAGGGCGGCCAGGTGGGGGTAGGGATCGGCGACCACGGCAGGGTCGGTCAGGTCGAGGTGGTCGGCGGCGTCGACGGCGTTCGCGGCGGTGGCTGGGGGCACCAGTGCAGCCTGCCGCAGGGCGCAGGGTTTTGTCAGGCGCCCTCGCGAGGGCAGACTGGATCGTTGCTGACCGTCGAAAGGACCTCCCTGTCCCATGAAGCACCAGCGACTCCCCCTGGCCGTGGCCGCCCTCGCCGCCGCCGTGACGGCCTCGGCCTGCGGAGCCGGTAGCAGCGCCTCCGGCCCCGTCACCGTCACCGTGACACCCACCGTCACCGCGGGTGACGCCACCGCTTCGGGTTCGGCGGGCACCCCCTCGAGCACCTCGAGACCTGCGGCCCCCACCAGTGACGTCGTGGGACGCGCTTTCGACTTCGGCATCGTCACCCGGGTCGGCAAGGTCGCCGGGGTGAGCGTGATCGAGCTGGACCGGCTCACCTGGACCAAGCTCGACGACGCCGAGCTGGCCCGCAGCGGGGTGCCGCAGCAGTGGTTCAAGGGCAAGGCGCCCTACTCCAACCAGAACGACACCATCACCTTCACGATCCCCCTGGCCGCCGACGCCCGGATCCTCTACCACCACTGCGTCGCGGCCGACCAGCCGCTGCAGACGCGGTCCGCCACGATCCAGGAGCTCGCCGACCTCGACGACCGCGAGGACACCGTGGTCGTGGCCCTGGACGACCAGGGCCGTCTCACGACCGCCGACAACATCGCGGGCTGTCCCGGCTGAGCCTGCGGGTCGCACCCCGTCCGGGCTGCGCGGCATACGGCAGACTGGCGGCCATGACCACCCAGGGAGGGCGCGAGCTCACCGTCGGCCTCGGCGCCGGCGGCCTCGCGTCCGCCGACATGGTCCTCAACATCGGTCCCCAGCACCCCGCCACCCATGGCGTGCTGCGCCTGCGGATCGTGGTCGATGGTGAACGCATCGTCTCTGCCGAGCCGATCGTCGGCTACATGCACCGCGGCGCGGAGAAGCTGTTCGAGGTGCGCGACTACCGCCAGATCGTGGTCCTGGCGAACCGCCACGACTGGCTCTCGGCGTTCTCCTCCGAGCTCGGCGTCGTCCTCGGCGTCGAGCGCATGCTCGGCATGGAGGTGCCCGAGCGGGCGGTCTGGGCCCGCACCCTGCTCGCCGAGCTCAACCGGGTGCTCAACCACCTGATGTTCCTCGGCTCCTACCCGCTCGAGCTGGGGGCCATCACCCCGATCTTCTACGCGTTCCGTGAGCGCGAGGAGCTCCAGGCCGTGATGGAGGAGGCGTCCGGCGGCCGGATGCACTACATGTTCAACCGCGTCGGCGGCCTCAAGGAGGACCTCCCCGCGGGCTGGCTCGGTCGCGTCGCGCACGCCGTGGCCGCCGTGCGCGGGCGGGTGCCGGACCTCGAGTCGCTGATCGTCGGCAACGAGATCCTCGAGGCGCGCACGCGCGGCGTGGGGGTGCTCCCACCACAGACCATCGCTGCGTATGGCGTCTCGGGCCCGATCGCGCGGGCGTCCGGTGTCGACATGGACCTGCGGCGTGACGAGCCCTACCTGGCCTACGCCGAGCTGTTCGCGCACGGCGGCCCGGGTCGCGTGGTCACGCGGTCGGCCGGCGACTGCCTGGCCCGCCTGGAGGTGCTGCTCGAGCAGGTCCACGTCAGCCTCGACCTCGCCGAGGCCTGCCTGGACCGGCTCGGCGCCCTGCCCCGCGGCCCGGTCAACGTCAAGCTGCCCAAGGTCCTCAAGGTGCCCGAGGGCGACCTCTACACCGCCACCGAGAACCCGCTCGGCTTCAACGGCTACTACCTGGTGTCCCGCGGCGAGAAGACCCCGTGGCGGCTCAAGCTGCGGTCGGCGTCCTTCAACAACGTCGCCGTCCTGGCAGAGGTGCTGCCCGGCAACCTCATCGCCGACATGGTGGCGATCCTGGGCTCGATGTTCTTCGTCGTCGGCGACGTCGACAAGTAGTCGCCTCGTCGTCACCCCAGCCCGCAAAACGCCGGTTGCGCGACGAAAGTCGTCTCCCGGGGACGCGGTTCGTCGCGCAACCGGCGTTTTGCGGTGGGGCACCGGGGGGTAGGCGCTGGGGGGTGGGGCGTCAGGCGTCCTGCTCGCCGCGGTCGGGCGGGTCGACCCGGCACATCCGCTGGGTGACCATGCCTGCGCCGGCGAGCACGGCAGCAGCCACGCACAGCGCGACGAGGCGCCACAACAGGGCCCGGTAGCCCGGCAGGGAAAGGTCGGCGAGCGCGTGAGCGGCCTGCGCCGCATACCAGCCGAGGACGGCGGCACCGGTCAGGGCGGCGGCCTGTCCCAGGACCAGGGTGCGGGCGGCCCTGATGGGGCTCAGCGGCCTGGTCGCCTCACCCCGCAGGAACCGACGGACCGGCAGCCCCGCACCCACGACGAGCACGGACAGGACCAGCAGCAGCACCGAGGAGATCCACGAGGCAGGTCCGAGGAGTGCTCCGGTGTTGAGGTAGAGGCGCCACCCGATCCACGACACCGCCCCCACCACGAGGGCCGTCGCGGCGAGCTGGGACCAGCGCAGGCCGAGGCCGTCGTTCACCACGGCCCCTCCAGCAGGTCCACGTCCGGGCCGGGACGCACCCCTGAGGTGTCGAGCCCGGCCACGAGGTCGGCGACGCGGCGGACCGTTCCGGCCACGCGCAGCACCGCCTCGGGCTCGATCCGTAGCCACGGCACCAGGACGAAGGCACGCTCGTGGGCCCGCGGGTGCGGCAGGGTCAGCGTGGCGCTGTCCATGACGACGTCGGTGTCGAACACGGGGTCGCCGTACTGCACCAGGTCGAGGTCCAGGGTGCGCGGGCCCCACCGGACCTCGCGGGTGCGGCCGTGGGCGAGCTCGATCTCGTGCAGCCCGGCCAGCAGCGAGGAGGGCGCCAGGTGCGTCGTGCCGGTGACCACGGCGTTGAGGTATGCGCCCTGGTCGGGGCCGCCCACGGGGTCGGTCTCCACGACGGCTGAGACATCGGTGATGTCGATGAGGCCGTAGAGCTCCATGGTGGCGCCGTGCAGGATCTCCACCGAGTCGCCCACGTTGGAGCCGAGCGCGATGACGACCAGCGCCTGTCGCTCCCGCGTGAGCCGCACCTGGACGTCGGTGAACGGATGTCCCACCGGGGCCTGGGGCTTGTGCACCACCACCTCGACGGCCTCGACCAGCGGGCGGGTGAGCACCTTGTCGGCGATCCGGGCCGCGAGGGCCTCGATGAGGTCGAGCGGCTCTCCTTGGATCAGGGCCACGACGTCCCCGGCGACCTCGGCGTAGTTGACGGTGTCGGCCAGGTCGTCGCTCGCGCCCGCGGGCACGAGGTCGACCTGCATCGTGACGTCGACGACGAAGACCTGCCCGTCCCGTTTCTCGAAGTCGAGCACCCCGTGGTGGCCCTGGGCGGAGATCCCCTTGAGGACGATCTGGTCGGTCACGGTGTCGTTCCCCGTCGGTGGCTGGTGCTGGTGGCGTCGGTGGCGTCGGTGGCCTGGTCGGTGGTTCTGGTGGCGTGCTCGATGGCGGCGGTGGCGCGCAGGGCGTCCAGGGTGGAGGGCACGTGGTGGACGCGGACGCCCCAGGCGCCGAGGCGGGCCGCGTGGACCGAGGTCGCCGCGGTCGCGACGTCGCGGTCGGCCGGGGGGCGCGGCGCGTCGCCGTCACGGACGCCGAGCCGCCCCAGGAAGGTCTTGCGCGAGGTGCCGACCAGCACCGGGTGGCCCAGGTCGACCACGCGGTCCAGGTGGCGCAGCAGGGACCAGTTGTGGTGGGCCAGCTTCGCGAAGCCGAAACCCGGGTCGAGCACCAGCCGGTCGGCAGCCACGCCGGCCGCCACCAGGTCGCGGGCCCGGGCCGCCAGCTCGGCGCAGACCTGCGCCACCACGTCGTCGTACACCGCGCGCGACTGCATGTCCACGCTGTGCCCGCGCCAGTGCATGACCACGAAGGGCGCTCCGGACCGTGCCACGACACCAGCCATGGCGGGGTCGGCGAGCCCGCCGCTGACGTCGTTGACGACCGTGGCGCCGGCGGCCAGGGCCTGCTCGGCCACCGCGGCGCGCATCGTGTCGACCGACACCACGGCGCCGACGGCGGCCAGGGCCTCGATGACCGGGAGCACCCGGCGCAGCTCCTCCTCGAGCGAGGGTCGCTGTGCCCCGGGCCGGGTCGACTCCCCACCGACGTCGAGGATGTCGGCGCCCTCGGTGAGCAGCTCGCGGCCGTGCGCGATCGCGGCAGCCGGTTCGAACCACTCGCCGCCGTCGCTGAACGAGTCGGGGGTGACGTTGACGACCCCCATGACGACCGGGAGTCCGTCGTCGCGACGCAGCGGCCAGGAAGCGCCCACGGACCCGCCCAGGGAACTGCTCAGGGAGCTCACAACCGCCGCCAGATCCGGCCGAGCTTCGGCCAGTGGACGAACGCCTCGGCCTTGAGCGCCGCCAGGCCCACGCGCGGCAGGTCCGGCCCGGCGGGATACAGCAGGAACCGTGGTTGCCAGGTCGGCGCGAACTTGGCGTTGAAGCGGTAGAGGCTCTCGATCTGCAACCAGCGCGAGGCGAACACCAGCACCGAGCGCCAGGCCCGCAGGACCGGACCCGCGCCGAGCCTCTCGCCGCGCTCGAGGGTGGAGCGGAAGGCCGCGAAGTTGAGGGACACGCGGCGCACACCCAGGCCCGGGGCGGCCCTGAGGGCCTCGACGATCATCAGCTCGTTGACGCCGCCGTCGGCAGCGCTGTCGCGGCGCATGACGTCCAGGGACATGCCGTCGGCACCCCAGGGGACGAACTGCAGGAAGGCGCGCACGACCCCATCCTGCCGTGCCGTGACGAACACGCAGTCCGGGTCCGCGTCGTCGAGCAGCCGGCCCAGGGCCATCGAGAAGCCGCGCTCGGTGTCGGACGAGCGCCACGCCGCGGCGTCGGCCATCGCCAGGGTGCGCAACGCCGGATCGACGTCGCGCACGCGGGTGAGGTCCACGGTGTACCCCGCTCGGGCGACCCGGCTCACCATCTGGCGGACGTTGCGCATCGGCCGGCCCTCCAGGCTGAAGGCGGTGGAGTCGACGACCGCCTCGTCCCCGAGCTCGATCGCGGACATCCCCGTCTCACGGACCCAGATGGTGCCGGCCTGCTCGGAGCACCCGAGCACGGCGGGTGTCCAGGCGTGGGCGTGGGCCTTGGCGACGAAGGCGGCGATCGCACCGGGCCACGCCTCGGGGTCGCCCACCGGGTCGCCGCTGGCGAGCATGACGCCCGACACGACGCGGTAGGCGATGACAGCCTTCCCGGACTCGGACCAGACGACGCTCTTGTCGCGGCGGGTGTTGAAGTAGGCCAGGGAGTCGGCGTGACCCGCCAGCAGGGTGCGCAGCCGCTGCTCCTCGTCGTCTGTCAGCTCGGGGTGTGGCTCCGGGGGGCGCAGGGCCAGGTAGACCGGCGTGAGCATCGTCATCAGGCCCAGGCCGAGCAGCAGTGAGCCGACGACGTCGACCGAGCGGTCCTGCCTGAACGTGATCGGGCCGTCGGCCCCCACGAAGCCGAGGAGCAGCTCCTGGGCAAGGACACCCGGGCCCGGGAAGCCACCGGGGATGTCGCGCCGATTGAGCCAGATCACCAGGACCCCGGCGGTGACCGAGAAGAGCAGCAGCACGACGAAGGCGCGCACGGCCCGCCACCGGGTGCTCGGGTCGCCCAGCGCCTGGAACTCGCTGCGGTACCGCACCATC
>CAVRMT010000056.1:0-192701 GCA_963722015.1 uncultured Actinomycetota bacterium
GCCGGGCCTGTTGAAGGCACCGCACACCGTTCCGGTGACGGGCTCCGCCACCACGGCGGGGCCCGTCAGTCGGTGAGGGCGGGGGCGGGGCCGCCGACGACGCCCTCGTCGGTCGCGGAGCGGCCAGGGTCCAGCCGCGAGGTCTCGTCGGAGACCCACAGGCGGGTGAGGCCCCCGAAGTGGCCCTCGAACTTGTCCCACTCGTGCTCGGGGTAGGTCGAGCGGATCGTGGCGGTGAGCAGGCTGCGGAAGTCCGCGGAGTCGACCCAGTCCAGGACCATCTCGTCGACGTGCGGCAACGCCGCGTCGCAGAACTCGCGGTAGCGGTCGGTCTCGAAGTAGTCGTCGGACAGGCCCTGGTACGCCGCGAGCTTGGCCTGGTAGTCCAGCGCCGGATCGTCGGCCACCTCGAACCACGGCCCGGTGTCGACCTGCGTGCGTGCCCTGCGCCCTGTGGCGACGCAGAACACCGACCACTTGAGCAACGCCTTCATCGCCCACGGGAAGTAGTAGTGCAGGGAGGTCACGGCCACGTCGGGGCACGCGTTGGCGTAGTCGATCGGGTGGACGACGCCGTCCTTGACGAGCATCTCGCAGGAGTTGAACTCCCACCGGAAGAACGCGTTGACCGTCTGGGCGATGGTGACCGCCTCCTTGCCCACGCTCTCGGACAGGAAGCCGTGCTCGACCGAGTACCGGTTGTGCATGGGCTCGTCGGGGCGGAAGTTCATCACCATGCTCTCGGGCCCGATGGTCAGCGCCCGCGCGAAGACCTCGAACCCGTCCACCGACTTCTGCAGGTGCATGAGCATCTCGCCGGAGTCGTCGTAGGCCTCGTGCAGGTCGGCCTGGTCCTTGATCTGCGAGACCCCGCGCCAGGCGCCGCCGTCGAACGGCTTCATGAACATGGGGTAGCCCAGCTCCTCGGCGATCCGGTCGAGGTCGAAGGACTTGTTGTACTCCGAGGAGGTGAAGGCCCAGCGCGCGTTGTCGAGCGGGTTCTTGTACGGGACGAGCACGGTCTCCGGGACGTTCATGCCCAGGCGCAGCAGGGCGCAGTAGGCCGAGTGCTTCTCCATCGACTGGAACGTGAACGGGCTGTTGAGCAGGTAGACGTCGTCCATGAGCGCGACCTTCTTGAGCCACTCCCGCGGGTGGTAGTACCAGTGCGCGAGGCGGTCGATCACCAGGTCGTGGCGTGGCTTGTCGCGCAGGTTGAACGGCTCGATCGACACGCGCTCGGTGGAGATGCGGTGCTGCATGCCGTCCGGGCCGGAGACCACGCCCATGCGCTGGACGAGGGTCTCGAACGCGCGGGGCCAGTCGTTCTCTGCGCCGAGGAGCAGACCGATGAGGTGTTCCTGCGATTTCGCCATGGGCACATCCTGTCGGCTGGGACGCCTGCCCGGAAGTGTCCGGGTCAGAACAAGGCGCTCATCAGCGCGGTGCGCGCCTTGCGCACCCGCTCGTCGTGGGCCCCGACGACCGCGAACAGCTGCACGAGGTGCACCCGCGCCTGCTCGCGCTCCTCACCGCTGGTGGCCCGCACGAGGTCGATGAGCCGCAGGAACGCGTCCTCGACGTGACCACCGAGGACGTCGAGGTCGGCAACCAGGGTCTGGGCCGCGACATCGGTGGGGTGGTCCGCGGCGGCGGCGCGAGCGGCCTGCAGGTCGGCGCCCTCGGTGCGCTGCATCAGCCCGACCTGGGCCAGGCCCAGCTCGGCGTCCGCGTCGGCGGGGTTCGCCTTGAGCGCCTGCGTGTATGCCGCGTGGGCGGCTGCGAGGTCACCGCGCTCGATCGCGTCGTACGCCTCCTGGTGCAGCGGCGGCAGCGCCGGCTCGGCCGCTTCCTCGTCGTCCTGCGGCGCTGCCTCGCTGACCTCGACCCGACCGGTGACGCCGTGCTGGACCGCCAGCCCGAGGAACTCCTCGAGGATCGGGCGCACCGCCTCGGCCGGCTGGACCCCGGCGAACATCGGCACCGGCTGGCCCTGGACCAGGCCCATGGTCACGGGGACGCTCTGCACCTGGAAGGCGCGCAGGAGGGTGGGGTTCTGCTCGACGTCGACGCTGACCACCTGCAGGCGACCGGCATGCGCACCGGCGAGCTCGACCACCGTGTCGAGGTAGGCCCGGGACTCGGGCACCTGGGAGGCCCACAGGACCAGCAGGAGCGGGATGTTGACCGAGGCGTTGGCCACCTCGCTGAAGTTGGCGTCGGTGCCCTCGACCACCAGGCCCGAGCGGCCGGGGACGCCGGTCGGGGCCGCGCCTGTGGCCGCAGGGGTCGCGCCCTGCGGGGCGCGGGAGGGGGCGGTGGCCTTCAGACCGGTGAGGTCGACGGCCCCGCGCAGGCCTGCAGCGTTGAACGGCTGATCAGTCATGGAAGCGATTGTTCCTCACCGGGTCGTGGCGTGCGCACCCACCCTGCGGGCCCGTGCCTGCATCACCCCCGTCGGCCCGGCGGCCTGCTCAGGAGCCCTTGGCCGAGAACAGCACCTCGTCGGCGCCGACGACCTCGGCCTTGCCCTCGGCCGGGACCGTGAACACGACCGTCTCGTAGGACTTGAGCTGGGCACTCTTGGTCAGCGTCTTCTTCTTCACCAGCCGCTGGAACTCCGCGCTCGGCGTCAGCGACTTGCCACCCGGCTTCAGGGTGATGGTGTCGGTCCGCTCGAGCAGGGAGAACACCAGCGCTCCCCCGCCGCGCAGCGCGATCGACACGGTCTGCTTCGGCTGGGCCACGTGCTTCTGGGTGAGCGTGGCGAGCTTGCCGAAGGCTTTCGCCTGCGCGGCTGCGTTCGCCCGCACCGACGTCGCGAACGGGTCGTCACTGCTCACGACCTCGGCCTGGACCGGCTTGGGGTAGTTCAGGCTCGCGGCGTACCGCGTCACGAGGGCCTGGGGGGCGACCGCGAGTTTGGTGTCCGCCGTGACCAGCGGCGAGCCGGCGTCGAGCGGGTCCAGCGCTGCCACCTGCGTGCCCGGTGCCATCGTCACCGACGTGCTGAGGCGGAACGGCGTGGTCGCGTCGGGGGAGGTCAGCAGGTTGAGGCGGGCTGCGCCCTCGGCGGTCGTGGTCTGGGCCAGGATCACGCGCGGGAACGCGGTGCCGCGCGAGAGGGCGAGCACCTTGGGCGGCTCCTCGCGGGTCAGCGGGGCGGGTGTGGCCGCCGGAGCGGGGCCGGCCTCGAGCTTGCTGGCTGCCGTGGCGACGGCGAGGGCGCTACCGGTCAGGGCCTCTTCCCGCAGCGCCTGCGCCCGGCCGGCCGGCGCCGCGGCAGCCTCGTCGACCTTGGTCAGGACGCGCTCGGCGATCTTCTCGGCACTCTCGGCGTCGATGGGGGCGACCGTCGTCACCTGGGCCGGGGCGGCGTCGTTCACGCCGACCAGGGCACTCCCGGCACCGCAGCCCGACAGGACGAGGGCGAGCGCACCGGCGGCGATCGCGGGTGTGGGCAGGCTCCTCATACGGATGTCTCCTCGGCGGGGTGGTCGGGGTCGGCAGGGCGGTCGGGGTCGGTGGGCACGAGCTCGTCGCCACGGCGACGCTGCGCCCACAGCGCCGCGGCACCCGCAGCCGTGGCCAGCAGGCCGACCAGCGCGAACAGCAGGGCCTGGAAGAACCATGTACGGCGTTCGATGGTCACGCGCAGCTCGGCGATGTCAGCGGGCTTGCCGTCGGCAGTGGCCACGACGACCGCCTCGGGGGCGTCGGCCTGGCTCACCTGCAGCCGCGCCCGACCCTCACCCTGGACGGTTTCACGCCAGATGTCGGCGCCGGCCAGCGCCGGGGCCGGGCCCGCGCCGGACCTCGTCCGGTCCAGGGACCAGGAACCGACGCGGGCGCCGGTGACCGTCGTGGTGTCGGCCGCGCCGATGATCGTCTCCACGTCCGAGGGCGTCGCGCGTCCGAGGAAGACCGGGCCGTCTGCGCGGGTCACGACGGTGACCGTCGCCGGTCGGTCGACCCGGTTCAGCAGGGAGGGCTCGACGACGACGACGCTGCCCGCGTCCGGGGTGGTCGTGAAGGTCGCGCTCCCGCTGGGTCCGAGGTGGAACGTGAACCAGGACCCGACGCCCAGGAGCACGAGCCCGAGCAGGGTCAGCAGGGCCAGCCCGGCGCGTTTGGCCACCATCGACACAGTCGGATTCCTTACGTGAGAGGGCTGCGGGCGGGACAGTCACCCGCACCAACATCGTCCTCCACCATGACCCAGACCGGTTCGCCGGACCAAATCCTTCCTCCGGGCGACTAGGGCCGCCGGTGGCAGATGCCCGCAATGTCCCCTTACGCCGTCCTCAACCGCGCTCGTCGACTCGATGCCACCGGCTAGAAGCGGGCCGGCTCGCGGTAGACGCCCCACTCGTCGCGCAGCGCGTCGCAGATCTCGCCCAGGGTCGCCTCGGCGCGGACGGCGTCGAGCATGGCCGGGAGCATGTTGTCGTCGGTGCGGGCGACCTCGACCATGTGGGCCACTGCGGCACGCACGGCACCCTCGTCGCGAGCCGCCTTGCGTGCGACCAGGGCCGCCACCTGCTCGGTCTCGACCTCGTGGCTGACGCGCAGGATCTCGAGCTGGTGGGTGACCGAGGCGGTGTGGCAGTTGACGCCGACGACCTTCTTGTCACCCTTCTCCAGCGACACCTGGTACTGGAACGCGGCCTCGGCGATCTCGGACATGAACCAGCCGTCCTCGATGCCGCGCAGGATGCCCCGCGTCATGGGCCAGTCGCCCTCGGTCCTGCCGACGTTGTCACGCACCAGACCCGACAGGCCCTCGGTGTCCGCGCTGGTGAGGTCGCTGCCGCCCATCGACAGGATGCGGTCGAAGATCTTCTCCGCCTCTGCCTCGATCTGGTCCGTGAGCGCCTCGACGTACCAGCTGCCGCCGAGCGGGTCGGCGACGTTGACGACGCCGGTCTCCTCCATGATCACCTGCTGGGTGCGCAGCGCGATCTCGGCGGCCTGCTCGCTGGGCAGGGCGAGGGTCTCGTCGAGGGCGTTGGTGTGCAGCGAGTTCGTGCCGCCCAGGACAGCCGCGAGCGCCTCGACGGCGGTGCGGACGACGTTGTTGTAGGGCTGCTGCGCGGTGAGGCTGACACCGGCGGTCTGGGTGTGGAACCGCAGCCACTGCGCCTTGTCGGTCTTGGCGCCATACACGTCGCGCAGCCAACGGGCCCAGATCCGGCGACCCGCACGGAACTTGGCGATCTCCTCGAAGAAGTCGAGGTGGCTGTCGAAGAAGAAGGACAGGCCGGGGGCGAAGGTGTCGATGTCGAGGCCACGGGACAGGCCGAGCTCGACGTAACCGAAACCGTCGGCCAGGGTGAACGCGAGCTCCTGCGCGGCCGTCGACCCGGCCTCTCGGATGTGGTAGCCGGAGACCGACAACGGCTTGTAGTCCGGGATCTTCTCGGCGCAGTACTCCATGAGGTCGCCGATCAGGCGCAGGTGCGGCTCGGGGGCGAACAGCCACTCCTTCTGCGCGATGTACTCCTTGAAGATGTCGGTCTGCAGCGTGCCGTTGAGCACGCCGAGGTCGACGCCCTGGCGCTCGGCGGCGACGAGGTACATGCAGAAGACGGGGACCGCGGGGCCGCTGATGGTCATCGACGTGGTGATCTGCTCGAGCGGGAGCTCGGAGAACAGCACCTCCATGTCGGCGGCCGAGTCGATGGCCACACCGCAGTGCCCGACCTCACCGAGGCTCATCGGGTCGTCGGAGTCACGGCCCATCAGGGTGGGCATGTCGAACGCGACCGACAGGCCGCCGCCCCCGCGCTCGAGGATCATCTTGTAGCGCTCGTTGGTCTGCACCGCGTTGCCGAAGCCGGCGAACTGGCGGATCGTCCAGGTGCGGCCGCGGTAGCCCGTCGGGTAGAGGCCACGGGTGAAGGGGTACTCCCCGGGCCACCCGATCCGCTCCGGTGCCTCGGTGCCGTCGGCGGGGCCGTACGCGGGCTCGACCGTCATGCCGGACAGCGTCGTGAAGTCGGCGTCACGCACCCGGCCGGTGGACTGGGCGGCGTCGTACCGCGCCTGCCAGCGTGCTGCGCCGGACTGGTCGGGAGTCGTCTGCGTCATGACGGCAATTTACTAGGACGTCCTAGTAAATACCAACCGCACTTCCCGGCCACCCCCGCTGGCCCCGACAAAACGCCGGTTGCGCGACAAGACGCCGCTCATCGTCGCGCGGGTCGTCGCGCAACCGGCGTTTTGCCGGGGTGGGGGCGTCAGTGGTCAGGCGTGGAAGTCGCTGGCACCGATGCGTACCTTGCGCAGCAGCGCGAAGAGCTGCTCGTGCTCGGCGGCGGTGAGCATGCCGAGGCCGAATCTCATCTCCACCAGGTCCTTGGTCGCCGCCTCCATCGCGTCACGACCGGCAGGGGTGATGACCGCGAGGGTGCCGCGGCCGTCGTCGGGGTTCGGGACCCGCTCGACGAACCCCTGGGCGGCCAGCCGCTGCACGATGTTCGTCGCGCTGGTGGGGTGCACCATGAGGCGTTGCCCGATCTTGCCCATGCCGAGGCGGCCGTCGCGGCTGAAGGCCAGCAGCACGAGGGCTTCGTATCGCGCGAAGCTCAGTCCGTGCCGCCCGACCAGGGCGTCGTAGTCGGCGATGAGCAGCTGCTGCACGCGCATGATCGAGGTGGCGCTGGCCATCGCCAGGGGCTGGGAGTTGCGCCCCCAACGCTTGGTCCACAGCTGGGCCGCCCGGGTGATCGGGTCGAACGGCAGGCGGATGGGCTTGGGCACGCGCAGCAGGCTAGCCGCGGGGCAGGCGCACCGTCTCGAGGTGTCCGTCGTCGAGACGGATCTCGCCGTCGGCCCGCTCGGCGGCCTCCGGGTCGTGGGTGGCCATGATGACGATGGCACCGCGGTCGGCCTCGGCCCGCAGCAGGGCCAGGACTCGCTCACGGTTGTCGTGGTCGAGCTCCGAGGTGGGTTCGTCGGCGAGCAGCACCCGGCCGCGCAGGGCGAGCGCGCGGGCCACCGCGATGCGCTGCTGCTGGCCCCCGCTCAGCTCCTCGGCGAGGTGGCCTCCGGACTCCTCGAGGCCGACCGAGCCGAGCGCCGCTCTGGCCCGGTGCTCGGCGCGCTCAGAGGACACACCTCGGGCGAGCAGTGGCAGCGCGATGTTCTCCCGGGCCGAGAGCAGGACGGCGAGCGCGCTGCCCTGCGGGATCATCTCGATGCCGAGGCCGGCTGCCTGGGCGCGGCCCCTGACGGCATCCTCGCCCAGGGTGACGACGCCCTCGGCCTCCACGGCCCCGCCGATGGCCCACAGCAGCGAGGACTTCCCGGCGCCGCTGTGCCCGGTGACGGCGATGAACTCCCCCGCGTAGGCCTCGAGGTGGGCGTCGTCCACCGCCACGGCGGCTCCGTAGCGCACCGTGACCCCGTTCACCCGCAACGGCGGCGACTCGACGTCGTCCTCGCGCTCGTCGCGCACCAGGTCAGTCATCGACGGGACCTCGGCTCTCCGGGAGCAGGGTCCAGACGCCGTCCACCTCGTGCACGCGCACGAGGACCCCCGGTGGGAAGGCCTCGACGGCAGCCGGCGGCAGGGGCAGCGAGCCGTCTGCCGACACGACCGCATACTCCTCACCCGACCGGCCCTCCCCGCCGACCCGGCCGTCGCGGATGGTCACGGTCCGAGGCAACCGGGCGGCGACGTCGGGGTCGTGCGTGACGACGACCACGGTGGTGCCCCACTCGCGGTTGACCTCGTGCAGGGTGTCGAGGACGAGGTCGCGCGAGGAGTGGTGCAGCTGGCTGGTGGGTTCGTCGCCGAGCAGCAGCCCCGGCCGGCTGGCCAGGGCCACGGCGAGGGCCGCGAGCTGCAGCTGCCCCGGGGGCAGGGAGTCGAGCGGCTGGTTCGCCGCACCGTCGAGGCCCACGAGGGCAAGCACCTCCCCCACCGGTGGCACGTCACGTCGGGCCCGGCGAGCGGCTTGCTGCGCGAACTCGACGTTCTGTCGAGCGGTGAGGTAGGGCAACAGGTTTCGCGCCGCACCTTGGAGCACCAGGCCCACCTCGGCAGCGCGGAACCGGTCGAGGTCGGCCTCGGTCATGGTGGAGAGCTCGTGCTCACCGACCATGACGCGGCCGGCGCTCGGCCGCATCAGGCCGCCGAACAGGGTGAGCAGGGTCGACTTGCCCGCCCCTGACGGGCCGAGCAGCCCGACCACCTCGCCGGGTGCGACGGTGAGGTCGACGCCGGACAGCGCAGCGACGTCGTGGCCCTCGGCGCGGTAGATGTGCACCAGCCCTCGGGTGGTGACGCGCAGCCCGCCGCTCACAGCGACTCCCTGATCCGGCGCAACGCGACCCGTCGACCGGCACCAGCAGCAGCCAGCATTCCGGTCGCGCCCAGCACCACCGACGCCAGCACGACGACACCCGCCACCGCGGTCGGTGAGGGGCTCAGGTCGAGCGCGGGCACCGGGTCGGCCGCTGCGTCGAACAACGGCACCAGGGGCATCGCGATGAGGGCGCTCACGGTGCCGCACGCCGCACCGACCACCGTGCCGACGGCGACGAGCACCAGCTGTTCGCGCACGAGGGAGCGCCGCAGGATCGACAGCGGTACCCCGGACATGTGCAGGGCAGCGAGGTCGCGAGCGACCACCCGCCAGCTCGTGACGGTCATGACGAGCACCACCAGCGCCGCGAGCAGGATGCCCATCGCACCGGAGAACGCCGCGAGGCGCAGCCCCCATGCCGACGCGGACCGGTCGAGCCGGTCCCGGGCCTGCGTGTAGGGGTGCTGCGACAGCACGCCGATGCCCCGGCCGGCAAGGGCCTCGGTGACGCGGCCGGTGTCACCGGGTTTGGCCAGCCACACCGACAGCTTGCCGGTGTCGGGCACCGTGCCGCCGAGCCGGGCCAGCGTCTCGTAGTCCACGAGCACGCCGCGTCCGCCAAGGACCGGCAACGCCTGCACGGACTGGACCGTGGCCACGGTGATCGGGGCCCCGTTGATCCCCGCGGCGGTGAACCCGTCGGCCGCACCCCCCGGGGGCACCGGTCCCGCCAGCACCCCGGGGACCAGCGCCGGGACGTCGGCGTGCGTCAGGGCCAGGGAGAACCCCGTGCTCACCAGGTCCAGGGCGATCGTGTCGCCCGCGCTGGGCAGCTGGACGAGCTTGTCCGCGGTCGAGCCGGCCGGTGCGACGAACCGGTTCCACCGCGCCGGGTCGGCGAGGTCGAGCGACGTGCCGTCGACACCGAGCCCGGTGATCGTCAGGCGCCCGCTGACCCGGCTGACCAGCTGGGCGGTCTTGCGGAACTCGAGAGCATCGAGGCGACAGCCCTCGGGACAGAGCAGGAGTCCGTCGAAGTCGGCAGAACCCTTGCCGCGCAACGGGATCTGCGCGATCAACCGGGTGAGGCGCTGACCCGTAGGGGTCGTGACTGCCACCCGGAGCTCCGACGGCGTGGCAGCCCCGGCGCTGTCCGTCGGCGGGCGCGGTGCCCCTGACTGGCCGGGGGGCAGCTGCACCTTCTCACCCTCGGGGATCGACAGGTCCCAGGTGACCCGGCCGGTCATCCGGGTGCCCTCGAGCTGCACCGGGGCCACGTCGGGTGCCGCCAAGGAGCTCAACCGGTATGGCGGGCCGGACGGGGCGAAGGCGACGTCGCCGGAAGGTGCGGCTCATCACGGCCATCGTTGCCGCGGCGCCCGCGTCGGTGCGCCGGACGATCGCCACCGGGCTCACCGACTCCCCCGTGGGGTCGATGGCCCGGGTGGCAGCGAGCAGGGTCGCCGGGTTGCGGCTGTCGGTGTCCAGCACCATCGGCGCGCCAGCCTGCACCCGCGCGCGAGCGGTCCAGTTGCGCTCGCCCACGACCAGCGCGTTGGCCGCGAAGACCGTCAGGGCCACGGCCACGCTGACGACGGTGACGACCTTGCGCAGCGTGGGCCGGCGTTCGAGCCCGAACGCCGTCAGGGCCGGTCCGATCCGACCACGGCGCAGGTTCGCCCGCCCGCTCGCGGCCGCCACGGGGATCGCGAGCCGCGAGGCGACCAGCCCCGCCGCGAGCGCGATCAGGGTGGGGGTGACCATGGCCAACGGCCCGTCGAGGGTCCGGGTGGCGAGCCCCACGAGGCCGAACCCGGCCAGCGCCACCGCGAGGAGGTCGACGACGCCGAACGACCTGCCCCGCTCGCGGCTCACCCGGCGCAGCAGCGAGGAGACGGTGAGGCGCTGCACCGGCCGTGCGGCCAGCCAGATGGCGACTGCGCAGACGACCACGGCCAGCAGCAGCGCGAGCACCGCGCTCCACGGCACCTCGAAGGGGACGCCCGCCGGCAACAACGTCCAGCGCACCGTACTGCTCAGCAACAGGGCTGCTCCGAACCCCAGAGGCAGTCCCAACGCCACGGTCAGCGCCAGCTCCCCCATGACCAGACGACCGGCGCCCTCGCGGCTACGACCGCGGAGCCTGGCCAGGGCGACCTCGGGTCGCCGCTGCTCGACCGCGGCCTGGGCGACCAGCAGCAGGATCGCCCCGGCGAGCAGGCCGAGCTGCGCCATGAGCAGCGGCACGATGACCGCGAGCTGGTCCTGGCCGGACCGGACCTCCTCGAGGATGGCGGGCAGCCGGGTCTCCACCAGCGCCCCGTCCACCCCCTGCCCGGCTGGCGAGCCGGGCGTACGCACCACCTCGGAGACCTGCTCGAGGTTGCCCAGCGTGACCAGCTCGCGCCGCAACGGGAAGGCCGCGGTGGCCTGGGTCTCGCGCCAGGCCGTCCCGAAGGTGTCGGGGGGCGTCACGAAATCGTCGATCGCCGGCACCGGCTCGGTCCCCACCGTGATCAGCGAACCGGACTTGCCGTCGATCTGCGTGCGCAGCCAGTACGCGGGGTCGGGTCGCACCTCGTAGGCGCCCGCGATCCGCAAGGTGGCCTGCGTCGAGGTCGCCGGGCCCCCACCGCCGGGGACGGGGGTGGTGAACACCTGACCCACCTTCCAGTCCCACACGCCCAGGTCCTTGGCTGACACCAGCACCTCGCCCGGCGCGGTCGGGCAGCTTCCCGTGGTGATCCTCAGGTGGTCGCAGATCCGGTCACGGGCGATGATCCCGCCCGGCGAACGCTTGAGCCCCGGTGCCGGCTGGACCGCGATGGTGTCGGTCATCTGCCCGATCGGCTGGCCGTAGAGGGCGCGCAGCGCCGGCGGCACGTTGCCGACGAGGTCGGCGCTGGTCATCGTCGGGTTGGCGGCGCCACGACCCGCGCGGACGACCAGGGAGGTGTCGGCGACGCTCGCCGCGACGACACTGGTCCGGAGCAGGGCCTGTTCGAGCGCCCGCTGGTAGAGCGGGGCGAACACGGCACAGGTGGCGATGAGGGCGGCGAGCAGGACGAGCACGGCGGCCTGCGCACGGCGGTACCTGATGGCGGCCCACATCTGCCGACCCCCTCCCTGCTCCGCCCCCGAACCGGCCCGGTGCACTGCCGCCGACCCTAGGACGCCATGGTGCGTCAGCAGGGCACTTCTCGGCAACGATCCACGGCGGTGCAGGACGCCCGCAGTCGCTACTCCTGGGCCTCGAGGGCTGCCTCGAGGCGGTCGAGCTTGGCGGTCAGCTCGCCGGTCGCGAACCCGGGGCGGATGTCGGCCTTGAGGACCAGGGAGACCCGCGGACCGTGGGCGGCGACGGCATCGACAGCTCCCTTGACCACGGCCATGCACTCGTCCCACTCCCCCTCGAGGGTGGTGAACATCGAGTCGGTGCGGTGCGGCAGGCCCGAGGCACGGACCACGGCGACAGCCGCGGCGACGGCCTCGCTGACGGAGCCGGTGGAGTCTGCGGCGACGGACGGGGCGACGGAGAAGGCGACGAGCATGGCGCCCAATGTATGCGGTGCCCGATTCAGTCCGCGACGTGGCGCTGGTAGGCCAGCACGGCCTCGACCCGGCGGAACCCGAGCTCCTCGTTGACACCGACCATCTGCGCGTTCTGCTCGGCGTTGCACGTCTGCACCCACTTCGCGTCGGGTGCGAACCGGGCCAGCTCCTGCAGCCCCCGGACCTTGACCGCCATCCCCAGACGCCGACCGCGGTGCTCGCGACGCACCAGGGTGCCCCACTGCATCACGTCCCGGGGGTCGTCGGCGCGGACCACGAGGTCGTTGTAGGCGACCACCTCACCGCTCGGGGCGAGGGCGACGGTGTGGACCATGGTGCGGCCCTGGCGGGTCAGGCGCTGGACCTGCTCGACGTAGGTGACGGGGTCCAGCGACTCCGCCTCGAAGTCGACCT
Source organism: uncultured Actinomycetota bacterium (assembly GCA_963722015.1). Classification (GTDB taxonomy): domain Bacteria; phylum Actinomycetota; class Actinomycetes; order Actinomycetales; family Dermatophilaceae; genus Pedococcus. Next base: position 12,279 of record CAVRMT010000056.1, read on the forward strand.
CACCGGTGGGGGCGTCGACGGCCAGCTGGTTCCAGCAGTCGCAGTACGACTGGCGCAGGTGGTCGGGCAGGCTGCCGACGAACGACTCCACGCGGTAGCCCGGGTGGCGGACGGAGGCGTCTGCCGCCAGCTGCACCAGACGGGCCGGGTCGACCGGGAGGTCGAGCAGCCGGCGGACCTCGGTGTTGGCCCAGGTGAACCCGTGCCGCTCGGCAAACCGGACGTGCGGGTGGTCCTCGCGCGCGTCGTCCGGCACGTGGCTCTCGATGAGCACGGTCCTGCGCCCGTCCTCACGGGTCCGCTCGACGAGCTGGCGCAGGAGGGCGCCACCTGCTCCGCGTCGGCGAAGCCGCGGGTCCACGTCGACCTCACCCCAGGTGAAGCGGGTGTTGTCCAGCAGCGGGAACCACAGCAGCGCCAGGCCTGCGACCTGTCCGTCGACGAGCGCGACCCAGGGCTCGAGCCGTTCGAGCGTGCTCGGCGATCGCAGGTCCACGACCAGCTCACGCAGCGACATCAGGGGCGACCAGGGCCGCTCGTGGGCGCGTGAGGCGGTGATCGCCGCGTGGGCGGCGGCCACCTCGGCGTCGTCGTCGACCGCGAGCAGGCGCACGACGACGTCGCCACGGGTGTCGTCCGGGGGGACGGGGGCCGTGGTCGCGTGGAGCGTGCTCGGTGCGGGCATACCTCGAGTGTCGGCCTGTGGCGCCCGGTCCACAACGGGTTTTCGACCGGCTCGACGGGCGAGCGTCAGCCCGGTGGCGGGCGCAGGACAGCCGAGCGATGCCCGACAGCGAGCTGCTCGGGGGCGATGAACGCGTTCGGCGTCACGCCTGCCCGTCGCTGCTGATCAGCCACGAGTTGCCGTCGGGTTCCACCGTGAGCCGGTGCACCTCCTTGGAGTCGCCGCCGTCCACCTTGTCGAAGGTCAGCTCCACGATGACGGTGCCCACGGCGGCGTCGGCCTGGGTCTCGCCGACGTCGACGGACTTGATGGTGGACCAGAAGCCCTCGTAACCGTCGCGACCTCCCGCGTCCTGCTGCATGGCCGGGGTCAGCTGCGCGAAGGTGTCGTCGCGCTTGTTCTTCTTCGTGACGTCGGCGTAGTAGCCCTGGATGAACTTGGCGAGGCCGTCGTCGTCCGGCGCCTTGGTTGCGGTGGTGGTGGTCGTCGGGGACGGCGCCTGCGTGGTCGTCGTGCTGCTGGGCGCGCTCGTCGAGCTGCTGCTGCTCGACGACGAGGTGGGTGACGCGGTGTCGGTGGCCGTCGACGCGGCGGTGGTTGCCGGCGTGGTCTGCGCGGTGTCGGTGCCGGTGCCACCTGGACGGTTGAGCAGCAGGACCAGGGCGACGACGCCGAGCACGGCGAGGCCCACCAGGATCGGCACGAGCGGCGAACGGCGCTTGTCGCCGTCAGCCGGACCCTGCGGACCGGAGGGACCGCCAGGGCCGCCGGCCGCGTCGCCATACCCGGCAGGGGGTCCTGCGGGCGCGGGGTCGTCGGCGTACGGCACCGCGGCGCCTGCGGGCTCCAGGCGTTGCGTCGACTCGACGGGTTCGGGGATGAACTCGGTCTCGGCGGCGCCCCCCAGCCCGGCACCGGCGCCTGCCGCTGCGGCACCGAGCGGGGTGCCCGCCGGGAGCGCCATGGTGGTATCGCCCGCCGCGATGCTGCGCAGCCGCTCGGAGACGGTGTCCATGTCCCAGCGCTGCTGGGGGTCGACGTCCATCATCGCGGCGATGGCGCCGGCCAGCGGGCCGGCCTTGTCCATCGGGCGGGCCTCGCCCGAGGCGATGGCCTGCAGCGTCGCGAGCGGGTTGGCCTGCGACTCGTACGGCGGGTGCCCCTCGACGGCGTAGTAGAGGGTCGCACCGAGCGCCCACACGTCGGAGCCCGACGTGGGGTTGCCGCCGCGCGCCAGCTCCGGGGAGAGGTAGCCGGGGGTGCCGGTCATGAACCCGGTCTGCGTCAGCTGGTCGTCGGTCAGCGCCCGGGCGATGCCGAAGTCGCTGATCTTGGGGGTGCCGGCCCGGTCCATGAGGATGTTGCCGGGCTTGATGTCCCGGTGGACGATCCCGCGCTCGTGCGCCCGGGCCAGGGCCCCGGCGACGGCGCTGCCGATGGCGGCGACCCGCGTGGGAGGCAGCGCGCCGACGTCGCGGATCGTCTCGGCGAGGCTCTGCCCCTCGACGTACTCCATGACCAGCCAGTGCGCGTCGTCCTGGTCCACGATGTCGTAGACCCCGACGGTGTTGGCGTCGTTGAGCGAGGCGGCGATCCGGGCCTCACGCATGGCGCGGGCTGCGGCGGCAGGCTCTCCCGGCAGGGCTCCGACGCGCTTGACCGCGACCTCGCGGCCGAGGACGGTGTCGACGCACAGCCAGACGGTGCCCATGCCACCGCTGCCGATGGGTCGCACGACCTCGTAGCGTCCGGCGATGAGCTCGGGCTGCACGGGGATCCTTTCGTCGGGTCGCCCATCACCCTATGACCTGCGGCCGCGCCTTGACACTTCAGCACACCTGGGGGTGACCGGCGTCAGCGCAGGGCGGCGACCACGTGGTCGGCGGCGGCGTACGGGTCGGTGCTGCCGTCCACGACCGCGCCGGCGAGCTTCTCGACCGCGCTGTCGTGCCTCAGGTCACCCATCCTGGCGCGCAGCTGCTGGAGCGCGATCGCCTCGATCTCGTCCCCCGCGCGGGCGACCCGACGCTCACGCAGCGTGCCGGTCTCCTCCATCCAGGCGAGGTGCTTGTCGAGCGCCTCCATGACGTCGTCGACGCCCTGGCCCTGCGCGGCGATGGTCTTGACCACGGGAGGGCGCCACAGGTGGGGTTCGGTGCGGTCCCCGAGCGAGATCATGTGCCGTATGTCGCGGACGGTCGCGTCGGCCCCGTCGCGGTCGGCCTTGTTGACCACGAAGACGTCACCGATCTCCAGGATGCCGGCCTTGGCGGCCTGGATGCCGTCACCCATGCCGGGCGCGAGCAGGACGACGGTGGTGTCGGCCAGCCCGGCGATCTCGACCTCGGACTGCCCGACGCCGACCGTCTCGACAAGGATGACGTCGCAGCCCGCGGCATCCAGCACGCGCAGCGCCTGGGGCGTGGTCCACGACAGCCCGCCGAGGTGGCCGCGGCTGGCCATCGAGCGGATGTAGACCTCAGGGTCCAGGACGTGGTCCTGCATCCGGATCCGGTCGCCGAGCAGCGCGCCACCGGAGAACGGGGACGACGGGTCGACCGCGAGCACCCCGATTCGCTTGCCCCGGGCGCGGAAGGCAGCGACGACGGCGTTCGTCGAGGTCGACTTGCCGACGCCCGGGCTGCCGGTGATGCCGATGATGTGGGCCGTCCCGCTGTGCGGGGCCAGCGCCGCCATCACCTCGCGCAGGGCCGGGTGGGCGTCCTCGACGAGGCTGATCAGGCGTGCGACCGCACGGGGCGAGCCTGCCCTGGCCGACTCGACCAGGGCAGGGACGTCGACAGTACGAGGAGCCAAGCCGGCTGCGCCTAGGCCGCGTCGGTGGTCGCGGGAACGCGGACGATGAGCGCGTCACCCTGTCCACCGCCACCGCACAGGGCAGCGGCGCCGACGCCACCACCCCTGCGCTGCAGCTCCAGCGCGAGGTGCAGTGCGATGCGCGCGCCGGACATCCCGATCGGGTGGCCGAGGGCGATCGCGCCGCCGTTGACGTTGACCTTGTCCACGTCGATGCCGAGCTCCTTGGCGGAGGCGAGGCCGACCGCGGCGAAGGCCTCGTTGATCTCGACGAGGTCGAGGTCGGCCGGGGTGATGCCCTCGCGCTCGCACGCCCTGGCGATGGCCCGGGCAGGCTGCTGCTGGAGGGTGGAGTCGGGGCCGGCGACCATGCCGTGGGCGCCGATCTCGGCCAGCCACGCCAGGCCCAGCTCCTGCGCCCTGGCCTTGCTCATGACGACCACAGCGGCGGCGCCGTCGCTGATCTGGCTCGCGGAGCCCGCGGTGATCGTGCCGTCCTTGGAGAACGCGGGACGCAGCCGGCCGAGGGTCTCGGTCGTGGTGTCGGCACGGATGCCCTCGTCGGTCTTGAACTCGACCGGGTCGCCCTTGCGCTGCGGGATCGGGACGGAGACGACCTCGTCGTCGAACAGGCCGTCCTTCCAGGCGCGCGCGGCCAGCTGGTGGCTGCGCGCCGAGAACTCGTCCTGCTGCTCGCGGGTGAACTCCTGGTCGGCGGTGTTGGCCTGCTCGGTGAGCAGTCCCATCGCCTGGTCGGTGAAGGCGTCCCACAGTCCGTCGAAGGCCATGTGGTCGCGCATCGTGACGTCGCCGTACTTGTGGCCCTCGCGCGACTTCTCCAGCAGGTGCGGCGCGTTGGTCATCGACTCCTGGCCACCGGCGACGACGACGTCGCACTCGCCCGCCCTGATCAGCTGGTCCGCCATGGCGATCGCGTTGATGCCCGACAGGCAGACCTTGTTGATGGTCAGCGCGGGGACGCTCATCGGGATGCCGGCCTTCGCCGCGGCCTGGCGGGCGGGGATCTGGCCGGCGCCGGCCTGCAGCACCTGGCCCATGATCACGTAGTCGACCTGCTCCGGCGCGACGCCGGCCTTGTCGAGGGCGCCCTTGATGGCGAAGCCTCCGAGGTCGGCCCCGGAGAAGCCCTTGAGCGAGCCGAGCAGGCGACCCATCGGGGTGCGTGCCCCCGCGACGATGACGGAAACGGGACGGTCAGACATGGTTCAAGCCTCCAGCGCCATTGGTGTGGTTCACCCAGCACTCTAGTCCGGCGCCGGTCGCGTGCGACCGCTCGGGCGGGTGGCCCAGACCACACCCGGCATGCCGCCCAGCGGGCCGCGCCCGTGGCTCCCGACCTCAGGTGGTCGTCGTCGCCGTGACCCGTTGTCCTTCCGGGCTGACCACGGTCACGGAGATCCGCAGCGCGCCGGTCAGCGGGATGAACGCCTCGTAGGGAGGGGGCGCGTTGCGTCCGCGCCGTAGCCGGTTGCGCACCACGAGGATCTCCCCAGTCCTCGGGATCCCGCCGGAGGCCCACGGGATCTCGTCGAAGGGGAACGACCCCGTCAGCGTGCGCACCCGCGGCCGGAACGGGCCGACGAGGCGTTGGGCGGCGACGACCTCGAGCACGTACGGCGGACGGCGCCGGGCGCTCGCGTCGGTCACGATCCCGACGTGCACCCCTCGACCCGCGATGGCGAACACGTCGACGAGCGAGACCGAGACGTCCGGCGCCGGCTCGACCCACCCGGGCACGCTGAGCCGGCGGACCACCTCGCGGCCGGTCGGGTCGACCAGGCGCAGCCTGACGTCGACCGGGTCGGCCGCGACCGGCCGGGTGAACCACAGGGCCAGTGGTGACCGGCCGGCCACCCGGGTCCCCTGCTCGAGGACCGGGGCGGTGGCCGCCCCGGCCGGCGGTGTGGTCAGCGGGGTCACCGGCACGTCCGGGAGGGCGTGAACCGCGACAGCGTCGGAGCCGGTCTCCCCGTCGAGGCGGTGCACTCCCGCGGGCAGCACCCGGGGTGGAGCGGTCGTGGTGGAGCGCACGACGACCCCCCGGTGGTCGCCACCCCAGACCTCGGCGGTCAGTGGCTCCAGCTCAGGGGCCGCCGGGGGGACCGTGATGGCGACGACGTCCGACGCAGGGGACGGAAGGCCGCGCTCGCCCTTCACGGGAACGGTGTCCACGGGCACGGCGACCGAGCGCAGCAGCCAGGGGTCCCAGCGTCCGGGCAGGACCCCGGTCCAGGTCGCCGCATAGATCGGTTGGCCCAGGACGGGGTCGACGTCGGTGGGTGACGGGGCTGCGGTGACGACCACCTCTGCGAAGGCCGGTCCCATCGTCGACACGTCACGCGCCGCCTCGTCGGAGGTGGTGCGGTGCAGCCGGAACCGTTGCACCGCAATGGCGCTCGCGGCATACAGGCGGATGGTGACGGTGCCGTCGCCGGCCACGGACGGGCGTGCGAGCGGGGGCGAGGGCCGGCGCAGACGCGGGGACATCGCCGCTTGGAGGTGCTCGTGCGGGGTGCCCGAACCCGGCCACGGGCTCTCTACCCCGGACCTGGTCATCGTGGTGACGAGGAACAGGTGGATGTCGGTGGATCCCTTGGGCAGGGTGGCGTCGTACGCGCGGACCGCGCCGTCGACCTCCTGGAACCGGCGGAAGGCGGCGCGCCGCTGCGTCGGGGTCATCGCGTCGTACGCGGTGCGCAGCTCCACCAGACGCTGGCCCGGGACGGTGGAGTCGGGGGCCCTCGGGGCGAGGCCCGCGCGCTGTCGCAGCGAGGTCTCGTTGACCTCCCAGATGATGCAGGTCCGCACATCGGCGCCCGCCGGCAGGGACCAGGCGACCCGCACGTGGCTGCAGCCCTGGGCGTCCACGGTGCTGCCGAGCGGCACCCCGGGCAACGGCGGTGGTGGCAGGGGGACGACCGGCACCGGGCTCGCGGCACTGGTGCGGGCAGGGTGCGGCTCGCCCGGCGCCCACGGGGTCGGGCTGGCGCCCACGAGCAGGTGCCGCCGGGTCCAGACCTGCACCCCCCAGCGGTCGGTGCTGCCGAAGTCGAGGGTCGGTACGTCCGCCACCACTGCGTACCGACGCCCGCCGTCGCCCTGGGCCGGGCCGGGTGCCGCAGTCTCGGTGCCGTCGGCGGACAGCGGGCGGACCGTGCAGCCGGACGGCACGGGGGTGTCACCGGTGAAGGCGAACCCGAGGTCGCGACGGAAGCACCCTGCCGGCAGGACGACCAGGTCCGGCGACAGCCCAGCCGGCGGGGTGGCGGTCGGCGAGGCCATCGGGAAGTAGATGGCGGCGACGTCGACCTGGTTCGGGGTGCGCTCCTGCCATTCCACGGCGACCTCGGTCCGCAGGGTGCCGGGACAGGAGGGCGAGCCGGTGTACCGGGTGTCCAGGGCCACGGAGATGAGTCGGGTCGGTTGCGGGGCGGGCTCGTTGCCGTCCCAGGCGACGTCCTGCCACGGCGACCAGATGCCGTGCACGTCGTTCACGGCCACGGCGTAGCCGAGGTGCCGGCCGCCGCTGCCGATGGCGATCTCCTGGCCGCCGTCGACGAGGGCGATCCGGTTGTTGCCCGCCTTTCCCTCGGGTCCGTCCGGCGTGACGAGGAGGGGACGGTCGCCGCCGGCATCCCGCCGTGGCAGCAGGGAGACCGCGGGCCCGGACGTGGTCAGGTCGAAGCGTGCCAGCGCCGACTCGGTGACCGGGGAGGTCGCCGCTGCCTTGGGCACGCGGTCCCAGGTGAGGCGCACCGACTCTCGCCACGGCGCGTCCGGGACGACCGGCCCCACCAGCCCTGCACGTTCGCAGGTGAGTCCGGTCGGGCTCGGCACGACGAGGTGGGGCTCCGGTGCGGGTGCGTAGGCGGCGAGTTCGGCGCCGCCGCGCTCGGGTGGCGCGAGGCGGGAGTACTTCGCGGTGACGAGGAAGTCGCAGTGGCCGACCTGCACCTGCAGGTCGTCCATCTGCTCCATGGTGTAGCTCGCCCCGAACCCGCAGGCGAGGTTGAGGAACGGGTCGCTGAGAGCGGGCAGCATGAGCATCGGCCAGGGCCCGGTGTCGGCGGTGGTGCCGAGCGAGGACGTCCGGCCGTCCTGCTGTGGCGGGGCGACCGCGCGGGGGCTGGTGACGGCGAACTGCTGGTACTCGCGGACGCCGGGGTCGTAGAGCGCCGGGAGCTCGGGGAACAGGTCGCGCCGCACCTCCTCGACGAGCAGCTTGGGGTCGGGGGCCTGCCAGGGGGGCGCGACCCGCCCGGCCTCGGTGACCGGGGCCCAGCCGAGGGGTGGTCCGCCGCGCACCAGTCGGTGGATGGCCGCGTCGACCGGGGGCATGAGCCGGTCGAGGGGGCCCTGGTCGGAGGTGTCGTACTCGAACCCGGCCAGCGGCTGGTCCACAGGCAGTCCGATGAGCTCCAGCGGCTGCCACGTGTCGTCGTCGACGATCCGGTCCAGGGGGTCGATCGAGACGGTGATGTCGGTGCCGTTGACGACCTTGGCGTAGGTGGCGCCGGAGGTGCGGACCGTGATGGTGACCGGACCGGCGTTCACGGGGTGCAGCGACCCGGCGGCGACGACGTGGTCGGGGTCGTCCCCGGTGCGGAACAGCAGCACCGCCACGGGTTGCCCGGGGTCGAGCGGCCGACAGGTGACCTGGACGCACCCCGCCTCGACCGGGCCCCACGTCACCAGCGGGACGGCGTCCGAGGAGACCGCCGCGCGGGTGCGCTTCGGCGAGTCCTTGGGGTTGCGCGTCCAGACGGTGAACGCCGCGCGCGGCACCCCGAGCCCCGGCCCGCACGCCCAGCTGAGGTGGATGTCCATGGAGCGCAGCTGGAGCTGCCGCTCGTCGAACGCCGCCAGCCCGTCGAACTCGACGTGGCCCAGCCGGCGTAGCAGGGCCCGCTGTCGTGCCGCGAGCGTGCCCCAGGGCAGCCGGACGGCCTTGGCGCGGAACAGCGACGAGTCGGACCTGCGTGCCATCAGAGCTCCTCCTCCCAGGGTGCGCGTTGCAGCGGGACGTCCACGGCCACGGCGCGGCTCTCCGGGGCGTTCGCCAGTGCGTCGGCAGCGACGACGAGGTCGAGGGCGACCCGCTTCCCGCGCGCGCCGGCGTCGAGCAGGACGACGGCCCGCCCCAGTCCCGGCCCGCGGATGATGCGCGTGATCCCGGCCGGGGGGAGCGAACCCGCCGGTGCTGCGGCGGTGCTCACCCGCAGGGACAACCAGTCGGTCGGCCGTGCGGCCCACCAGCGGTGGGTGGGGTCCACCGAGTCGACGGGGCCCTGCACCTGGGTCGGCATGAGCCGCGACCGCCACAGCGTCTCGCTGCACTCGACGACGACGGCCAGGGGGGCGGGCACGGCGTCGGTCGACCAGAGCACCTGCACGACCGGGGCGCCGGGGGTCTGTGGCACGGCGAGCCCGGCGGCCTGGAAGGCGGTGTCGAGCTGGTCGCCCGTGGGCGCGTCGGGCAGGGCCGTGAGGGGCGCGATGGCGGGGACGGCGGTATGGCGCCAGCGCGCCTCCCGCAGCAGCCCTGCCAGCTGTCCGACCGTGCCGAAGGCACTGGTGGTGAAGCCGATCCGGTGCACCATGGCCCGGGCACTGGCGGGTGCACCCTTGGGGACGGCGTGGATGTCGATGAGGTAGTCGGTGAGGGGTTCGAGGTCGTAGGGCAGCTCGAGGACGTCGTGGTGGGTGCGTTCGCCGGACAGGTCGATGCAGCGCTGCCCCTCGCTCAGGACCTCGACGACGGCCTCCTCCCACGGCGTGGTGACGGCCAGGCCCAGGGCCTGCTTGAGGAACACGCCGTCCACGACGAGGGGGACGGTGAACGCGTCGCCGGGTGCTCCCCCGCCGGGCGGCACCGGGTGCTTGCCCGACGCGGCGAGGACGACCACCCGTAGCTCCTTGCCGTAGGCGTCGAACAGGGCGGTGACGTTCTGGGTGGCCAGGGCGATGCGGATCGGCTCGTCGCACAGCACGCCGACGTCGTCCATGCCGGGTGCCGTCGCGAGCAGCCACGGTGACAGGTCCCGGGGCGACTTGTCGGCCCCGTCGGCCCCGAACCGGTAGCTGTCGGTGTGGCCGCCGTCCCAGCTCGGCGCGCCCGTGGGCACGGCGTCCTGCTTGACCGAGGCGGCCCGCCAGTCGACGGTGACGGTGTAGGGCCGCCCCGGCACGAGCAGGGCGTGGTCGTCGGGGTCCTGCGCCAGGGCGGTCGAGATGGCCTCCTGCTCGCTCGTGACGACCGAGGTGTCCCACTCCCAGCGGGTCGCCTCGCTCGTCACGACCCCCGTCATCGCCACGAGGTGGAAGGCCGGTGGTTGCTGGTCCTCCGGGAAACGCGCTGTGTCCCAACCGATCTCGATGGTGGCGACGTCCACGAGATCCCGGGACCCGACGAGGACGAGGGTCTGCTGCCAGGTCGCCCGGGCCGCGATCCGGGCGGCGACCTGTCCGGCCCGGCACACCGGGTCGGCCCAGGGTCCCTCGCCGTCCAGCCACGTCTCGGGCAGCGGGTTGTCGGCACCGACCCGGTCGTCGAAGGACAGGCCGCGCTGGTCGAGGACCTGCCCCTTCGCGTCGAGCCAGCGCACGACGAGCTGTTCGGCGAAGATCTCCTCGGGCACGAGCAGCAGCATCGTCACGTCGCCCGCGCCTCCACCGGGGCTGAGCCACAGCGCGTCTCGCAGGTCGCTCGGGGTGAAGCCCAGCCGGTCCCAGGCCCGCTTGACCCGTTCCCTGTCCGCCTGGGTGCCCCGCGGGGCCGGCTCGTCCGCGTCGAGGACGGGCGAGCGCAGGACCCGCCCCTCGCAGCCGAGCCCCACCCCGGCGACCCGGTCCAGCGCCGGGTCCCAGCCCTGCCCGAGACGGGTGGCCTGGACGTCACCGAGGCTGAGACCGTCGGCCAGCGCCACCGCGACCTCTGCCCAGGCGCGTTCGTCGGTGGCCGTGGTGCGGTGCGAGAACGTGGAGCCGGCGGTGGCGCCCCAGGCCTTGAGCGGGTTGGCCGACGGTCGGGCCGGACCGGGCTTACAGCAGCGGACCGAGTCGCCGATGACGACGGCGGGACCGGTGCCCTGCAGCAGGTCGATGGCCGGGTCGCCGGTGCGCCAGGCCTCGGCCACGTCGCAGTCGGCGTGCACGGGGCGGGTGCGCAGCGTGTCGGCGGGGTCGGGCCACGGGATGCCGGTGAGGTGCCAGCCGACGGTGCTCGGGCCGGGCGCCAGGTGGTCGAACGTCCAGAGCACGGGGGCCGGGGGCGCGGCCGGGTTGCACACCGTCCCCCACCGGTCGGTCACGCTCGTGGTCAGCGCCTCGCCATACGGCAGGGCCCGGCTGAACGGCGTCGGCAGCCAGTTGAGCAGCGCGAGGGCCGGTCCGGACGAGGGGTCTGCCGGCGAGGTCTGCTTCCACCACGAGCTCGGCGTCTTACCGGTCGGCGGGGCCGGCTGCAGGTCACCGGTGAGGGTGACCGACGTGATCTCGTAGGTCCACCAGCGGTCCCCGAGCCGCACCCACGGCCGCGCGCCGCTGTTGCCGAGCGGCGTACCCCCCAGCACGGTGCCGCCGACCGCCGGCGCGGTGTTGAAGAGCACGACCGGTACGGCGTCCAGCGGCACCGTCGGCGGGGTGCCGGCCACCCCGGTCTCGAGGGCGTCCGCGAGCTTGCCGTCGATGGCGCGCTCGCCGCCGGTGCCCTCGACCAGGGCGGGTGACCGGGAGACCAGGCTCACCCCGGCCACCAGCGGGGGCGGGGTGAGCGTCTCGCTCGGCTGGGTGCCGATCGTGAGCGAGACGCAGCCCCTGACGCTGAAGAAGAAGAAGTTGACCTCGCCGCAGACCTCGCCGTGGACGTAGGTGATGTCGGGGCTGCTCGGCGTGGTGCGCCCGACGAGGACGTCGAGCTCGGCACTGGCGCCGATGCTGATGATGAACAGGCGCAGCTCGCCGCGGACGTAGATCTTGCCGGCGAGGAAGAACGGGTCGAAGCCGAGGATGGCGTCGAAGCCACCTGCGACCTCGAGGTAGAGGCCGACGCTCTTGCTGCCCATGAGGACGCAGCTGATGTGGAACCCCGTGGCGATGGCCATGCCGCCGGTCACCGGTGGCAGCACCGGGATGGTGATGCCGTTGCCGTGGACCATCAGGTAGCCGCTGCCGGTGATGACGTCGAGCACCTCGATGGTCACGCGGTCCTCGTAGGACCCGAGGTCGACCAGCCAGTTCTGCGGGTTGCGGGTGTCGAAGAACGCGGTGACGGGCACCCGGATCTTCAGCAGCCTCCTGATCTCGTAGGCCGCGACGATGCCCAGGGTGATCGTCCCGCGGCCGAAGTCGATGTCCAGGACGGCGAGGAAGGTCGCGCTCTGGGTGGCGTCCTTGAGCACCGGCGGCAGCTTGAGGACGTCGGCCTTCATGACGAGCAGGAGTCGCGGCCCCGGCACCTCGATGAGCACGATGCCCTTGAGGTTGACGACGAACCCGCCGTCGACGGTGCCGAGCAGCAGGCCGGCGGCGAAGGCGTACGACCCGGCGGTGTGGGTCCACCCGTCCGGGTGCATGACGTGGCCGCGCTCGAGCTGCGCCTGCAGCCAGTCGAGGGCAGGGACGGCGCGCGACGCGTACGGCGCCTCGTTGCGGGCGTAGTTGACGCCCACGCCACCGAGGAAGCCGTAGATGCCCAGGCCGGAGTTGCCGAGCAGCAGCGGCACCGGCAGCTCGACCTCCGCGCCGATGAGCACGCCGGTGACTCCGTCGCGGGTCTCGACGGCCAGGACCGCGCTCGCGCGCAGGTTGATCGGGGTGACGGTGAGGTCGAAGTAGCCCTTGAACCCGAGCGGCGTGAACTCCAGGGATCCCCTGCCGTGCAACGTTCCCGGCACCTCGATGGAGGCGGCGAGCTTGGTGAGGCTGAGCTCGAACGGGCCGTCCAGCCGCGCCCGGATGCGCACGGTCTCGACGGTGACGATGCCGAGGTCGAGGCCCATGCCGACCTCGACCTCCATGTAGGTCGGGTTGTCCCGGCTGACGCGGAAGCCGAGGACGCGCAGCAGCTCGTCGAGCGGCGGGCTCGCGGTGAGGGCGCCTGCGGGGATGTCGAGGCTGTAGCCCCTGCTCGGGTCGAAGACCGGGATCGGCAGGTGGTCGACGTGGCCGGGGTTGGCGGGGTCGGGCGCGGTGTCCCACGAGGAGCGGACCCCGATGGCCTTGTAGCGCGTGGTGACCGGGTGCTCGGGGTTCACCCGCACGATGGTCAGGTCGAAGGTGAAGGTCACCTCGATGTCGAGCAGGACGCTCACCGTCGTGCCGCGCGGGTCTACGGTCGCCGAGCCGTCGGGGGCGATGACGCCCTGGCTGACGACGAGCTCGCCGCCACGCAGGATGATCTTCTGGGTGTTGATCAGGCTGCTGGCGCCGAGGGCGATGCTGCCGAGCGACACCAGCGCCCCTGCGGCCGGTGACAGCTCGGCTGCCGCGGAGCTGAGCGGCGCGAGGATGCTGAGGGCGCCCAGGACGTTGAGGGCGTTCGGGTCGGAGTGCGCGAGGTCCATCTTGGCCAGGCCGTCGAGGTCGGCCTCCGCGGCGCGGAACTCGGCGCTGACCAGCCACGAGTCGCGGTCCTCGGCGATCCGCAGCCGCACGAGGAACGTGCAGATGCCGTCGCTGGGGTTGCGGGTGCCCTGCCGCAGCGCCGGTTGGGAGTGCCGGCGCAGCGCGGTCTCCGCGGCGGTCTCGATGTCGAACTCGCCGTACACCTCGGCCCGGATGAAGGTGCTGCGCAACAGCTCGACGCGCACCCCGATCCTGCGGAAGCAGTCCGGTCGTCCGCCCGTCGGCGGGGTCCGGTCGACCTCACGGGCGGGTGGGCGGACGACCCGCTCGACCCGGGCGGTGATGGTCTCCTCGCCGTTGCCGGCGGTGGTGGCCCGGGCCCGCCACCAGGCGCCGCTACCCGCTGCAGGCGGCGGGGACGCGCCCTCCACGGAGGTGGTCTGTGCCTTGGCCAGGGCGAAGCCGTCAGCCGCACCAGCTGTGACGTTGGTGAATCCCTTGCTGCGCAACAGGTCGACCATCACGTCGCGGCGACGCTCGCTGAGCTTGCGGTTGTACTCCGCGTCCGCGGGGGTGTCGTGCCGCGGACCTTCCCACGACGCATACCCCCTGACGGTCAGGGCGGTGCCCGCGCCGACCTGCGCGATGACGGCCGGGGTGAGGGCATCGGTGAGCGCGGCCGAGCCTCCGGCGTTCGTCGGGCTCGAGGCCTGACCGGTGCGGACGTTGTCGGGGTTGGTCGCCCACGTGTGCAGGGCACCGGAGAGGTTGGGGTTGAACGGGTCCGGCTTGGCGAACAGGTAGTACGCGTCGATGACCTGGGGCTGCGTCGCGGGGAGGGTGGCCGCGACCTCGACCCGCGCACCGGCCGCCACCGGGACGTCTGCGGTCGTCGACGGCCCCGCGGAGCCGCCGGGCCAGGTCCACCTCGCGGGCACCGGGGGTTCGGTGGTGAGCCGCACGTGCGTCGCCGTCCCCGCTCCCAGCACCTGCCGTATGGCGTGCGGCCGGGTGTTCGTCGGGGTCACGGTGACCGTGGACCCGCCGCTGCCCGTGCCGCTGGGGTCGGTGCGCCGCATTGCGCTGAAGGTGCGGGCCGTGGGGTTGCCGGCACCGTCCGTCGCGGTCACCGTGATGGCCAGGCTGCCGGTGGCGGGGACGGTGAGCTCGACCCGGTCGTCGGTGGTGACGGTGCCGCCGACGTTGATGCTGATGGTGACCGGGGCAAGACCGCCGGCGGTGTCGACGAACAGGGTGGCGTGCTCGGGCACCTGCGCGGCGCCCGTGCCGGGGTCGGCGATCCACTCCCCCGACGCCGTGCGGAAGCTCACCGTCAGGGCTGGTGTCCCGCCGCGGTTGACGACCTCAGCCTCGAAGATGCCGGTGACCCCCGCGTGGACGCCGAGACCGATCCACAGGTCCCGTACGCCGGCACTGACCGCGACGCCTTGCAGGCCGGTCGGCGCGACGAACAGGCGCGCCTCGGGGAGCCAGAACCCCTGCCATTCGACCGGCATCGCCCGAGCCTCGGCCGGGACCCCCGGGCCGGCGGTCCCGGACAGGTCGAGCACCGCGGTGCGAAAGGCGAAGCCCACCACGTCGGAGGGGCCGACGAGGGCGTGGGGCGGGTTCATCGAGATGAACTCGTAGAGGTGGTCGACCGGTGTGCCCCCGGTCTGCGCGGACAGCAGCTCGACCCCGACGGACTGGCCGGCCAGCTGCTTGGCCCTGATCCGCAGCGCCGGCAGGGTGAAGGTCACGGGCAGACCGTTGGCGCGCAGCTGGCCCTGCCCGTCGAGCTCAGCCCCTCGCAGGAACGGCAGGCGCACGAGGCAGATCGGCACTCCCAGGGTCACCCGCCAGCCGCCGTCGCCGGCTCCACCCGTCTGGTGCAGCGCGAGCTCCACGCTGACCGTCGGGTCCGGGAACTCCAGGGGTGTCGTGCTCGTCGAGCCGCCGCCGCCGAACCCGCCCGAGCCCGGGTCCAGGGCGATCGGGGTCGGCCAGGTCCCGCTGGCGGTGTGGACGTGCCAGGTGCCGTCCTCGTCGGTCTGCAGGCCGTCGTCGGTGGCCGTCAGACCCTGCAGCAGCGGACGCACCTGGTCCAGGGCGCCGGAGCTCTGCGCGCCGGGAGGGAGCTCGTCCCAGAGCGACACTGCACACCTCCGGGAACGGGTGCGGGCAGGACGACGAGACACCTGGCGGGCGTCCCGGAGTAGGTCGGCTGCGAGTCCCCCTCGCAGCCGATCCCCAAGCGAATGCAGGCCAATGATGCTGTGTGAAGGTAACCAGCGCAGCGCTGTGGCGGTCAACGACCTGTCACAGAGCCGACACCGTTGCCGCCACATACGTCGACAATCCGGACGCCTGCCTGCAGGGTGGTGCGGACGTGGCTGTCGCGGATCGTCACCATCGGGTTGCCGCCACCGCCTACCGGAGGTCGGCGCGGGCCCGGGACTGCACGGTGATGGTCACCGAGCCACCCAGGGCGTCGAGCAGCCCGCCGACCAGGGGCAGGTCGGCCTCACCCGTCAGGGCGACCACCGCGGTCCGGCCGTCGGGACTGCCCGTGCCACTCGTGACCGACCAGGCGCGCATCCCGACCGGCAGCGGGCGCTCGGCGAGGTAGCGTCGCGCGGTGTCGGCGACCATGGTGTCGGTGACGGGGACCGCTGTGTCGAGGCCGTCCTGGTAGGCCGCGAGGTCGAGGGAGTCCGCGGCGTCGAGCGCTGCTCCGTCGGCGGCGTCGAGCAGGCGCAGTCGGGAGAGCTGGGCCGAGGTGACGGCAACCGTGCCGACGATGAGCAGGACGGCCACGAGCGTGTAGCCCAGGATGAGGATGCTGACCTGACCGCCCTCGCCGCGACGGGCCAGGGTGCGTTGCCACCTGGCGACGCTCATGGGCCCGCCCGGAAGCGGTCGACGACGGCGACGTGGCTGGCCGACACCGGCACCTCCAGGGGCACCAGGTCACGCGCGAACGCCGGGACGAACGGCAGAGGCACCGTCACCGTCGCCACGACCTCGATCCGCCCGTCCGGTCGAAGGCACGGGCTCCCGTCGCAGCCCAGGGTGAGCCTTCCCTGGCCACCGCCGAAACCCTGGTCCTCGAAGGCGATGCCCGCTGCCGCCATCGCCCGGGGCTCGGCGGACTCCGGCGAGGTGGCCGTGACGAAGCCTCGGGCGGCTTCGCGCGCGGCCGCCGACGCGGAATACGCCCCCGCCTGCAAGCGGGCCGTGGTCATCACGAGGTAGACCAGCGGCACGAGCATGAGGACACCCAGCACGACGAATTCGACCACGGCACTGCCCCGTTCGTCGCGGCGGCGTATGCGGGTCCAGTGCCGGCGCAGTCGCAGGATCACTGCGACTCCAGGAACGCCCGACCGACGACGTCCAGGCTGCGATCCGGTCCGAGCGGTCCGAGGACCGGCAGCGGCGCCAGCACCCGGACGGACACGACCTGGACGCCGCCAGCCGCGGTGGTGCTCACGCTGACGTCACCGGCGAACCGTGCCGAGAGCGACGACGTGATGAGCTCACGGGTACGTTCCGCGCCGTCCTCGGGCTGTGCGCCGACCCGCGCCCCCCACCTGGCGCCCTCGGAGGCGCAGGAGATGAGCGTGTTGCGGATGTGCAGCGCCAGGCCGAGCTGGAAGACCGCGACGAACAGCAGGGTGGCAAGCGCGGAGACCATGGCGAAGTCGGCCACGGCGGCACCCGACTCGAGGCGCCCCCGACAGCTGCGCCACCTGCGCCGCAGCATCGGTCAGGGGCCGGAGACGGAGTTCATCGCGCGGCTGAACAGGGCGCGGAGCTGGTCGTCGGCCACGGTCCAGAGCACTGCGACCAGGCCGGCCGTCATGAGGGTGATCATCACCCAGCCGGGGACGTCGCCGCGTTCGCCGCGACGCGCGGCCTGGTGCAGAGCCCACTGCGCCCGGGTCAGCGCCTTGGTGAGGACGGTCATGAGGGTGCCTTTCGTCGAGCCATCAGATGGAGAACCGCAGGAAGGAGAAGCCTGGGTAGATCGCGAAGAGGACCGTGATGGGCAGCACGAGGAAGACGACAGGCACCATCATCGCGATCTCCTTCTTGCCGCCGGCCTCCATCACCGCCCGCCGCCCGGTCTCCCGGACGTCCTGGGCCTGCGCCCTCAGGACGTCGGCCAGAGGGGTGCCTCGCTCGACCGCGATGATCATTCCGTCGACGAAGCGAGCCAGGCTGACCAGTCCGGTGCGGTCGGCAAGGCCCTGCAGCGCTGTGGGTAGGTTGGCGCCGGCGCGGGCGTCTGCCAGGCACCGCGCGAGCTCGTGCGAGAGCTCACCGTGCGAGAGACGGCAGACCCGCTCGAGTGCGCCGACGGCGCCCTCCCCCGCCCCGACGGCCAGGGCGAGCAGCTCGGCGATGGTGGGGAACTCGGCCAGCATGCGCTCCTCGCGCCGGTTCGCGGCCCTGCTCAGCCACTGGTCGCGAGCCACCACCCCGACGCCGGCTCCGCACAGCGTCACGATGACCGCGGGGCCGACCGACCCACCCTGACCCAGGAACAGGCTCACCCCGAGCACCAGACCGGCGACGAGGCCCGCCGCCCCCCAGATCACCTGTTCCGCGCGGAACCGTTCGACATCGGCCGGCCTGCCGGCGCGAACCAGCCGGCGTCGCACCGAGGCGGAACCTCCGAGCACCCGTTCGATGCGGCGTGCGAGGTCCGCCACCAGTGGGCGGGCGAGCACGCCGAAGGCCCCGGCCGTGGCCGCCTGCCGACCTGCGAGCAGCCGCGAAGGGCGGGGCGTGTCGCGCAGATAGGGCAACACGCGGTCCTCGAGGGTGGCGCGGCGGCTGCGTGGCAGGCCTGCCCAGACCAGCAGCAGGCCGACGCCGAGCGCCAGGCCGATGACGGCACCGGGCAACGAGATCCCGGCGCCGGCGCCGAGTGTCGTCATCGCAGCACCCGCTCGTCCTCGGGGAGCCGCCCGATGTGGATCATGATGCGGTAGGCCGCGACGGAGACCGCTGCCCCGACGAGCAGGACGGCTGTACCCGTCGGGCTGGCGTAGGCCTGGATCGACTGGGGTCGGGTCGACAGCATCGCCAGGACGATCCACGGCGCTGCCACCGCGAGCCGCGCGGCGTTGACCGTCCAGCCCTGCCGGGTCTCCAGCTCGGCGCGGGTGCGGCTGTCCTCGCGCAGGAAGGTGGACAAGGTCCGCAACAGCCGCCCGAGGTCACTGCCGCCGACCTCGCGCGCGAGGCGCAGCGACTCGACCAGCCGGTCACCCACCGGGTCGCTGAGCCGCACCTTGAGCAGGTCCAGGCTGTCGTGAAACCGGCCGGTGGTGCGGTAGTCCTGCGCGAACGCGCGGAAGGCAGGCCGCAGCTCCTCGGGGCCGCGGCGCCCCAGCTGGCTCAAGGCCTCCGGAAGCGCGAGTCCGGCGCGGACGCCCGACGCGATGTTGTCCACGGCGTCGGGCCACAGCTCGCGCAGGCTTGCGCGCCGGTGCCGGGCACGCATGCGCACCATCGCCAGCGGCGCGTACCCGGCCATCGCGGCGAAGCACAACGCCACCGGGGCAACCCCCGTGGTCGCCCCGACGAGGAGGGCAACGACGCAGAACGCGATGACGCAGGCGCTGACCAGACTCCGGGGACCCACGGTGTCGTAACCGGCCTGTACGAGCTCGTCGCGCAGGCGGTCCCCGAGCGACACCCTCGGCGCGGCAGCGACTCGCGGCGCCGGAACCCACGCGGACCACCAGATGCAGAAGAGGCCGCACCCCAGCAGCAACCCGACCAGCGTTCCGGTGGCACTGCCTCCCACCCCACCCAGCAGCTCGCGGACCTCCCCCATGGAGTCGCCCCCTCAGTCCTGCGCCAGCAACGCTGCGACATCGAACCCCGCCCGACGGAAGCGGTCAGGGTGGGGCGGGAACCCGTCGGCCCTGCGCAGCACCCCGTCACGGGCGACGAAGAGGTCGGCGATCTCGACGACGTCGGCCTCGACCCGTCCGGGCACCGCCACGATCTCGCGGACGCGGCGCACCCCGTCGTGCTCGAGGGCTGCGTGGACCACGATGTCGATCGAACCCGCGACCGTAGGGACCACGAACCGGCTCCCAACGTTCTCGCCGGCCAGCAACGGCAGCGTGCACATCTTCGTGATCGCCTCACGGGCGCTGTTCGCGTGGATGGTGCACATCCCAGGCAGACCACTGTTGAGGGCGATGAGTAGGTCCAGGCTCTCGGCCTGGCGCACCTCGCCGACGATGATGCGGGAGGGCCGCATACGCAGGGCCTCCTTGACCAGGCGCCGCAGCGGGATCTCGCCGGTCCCCTCGAGGCTCGGCTGGCGGCACTGCATGGACGCGACGTCGCGCAGAGGGATCTTCAGCTCGAAGACCTCCTCGCACGTGACGACGCGCTCCCGCGCCGGGATCGCGGCACTGAGGCAGTTGAGCAGCGTGGTCTTGCCTGCCTGGGTCCCGCCCGCGACGAGGATGTTGAGCCCGGCGACGACAGCGGCGCCGAGGAAGGTCGCCGCCTGCGGGGTGAGTGTGCCCAGCGTCACCAGGTCGTCGAGGTGGGAGGCCCGGACCACGAACTTGCGGATGTTGACGTTCCAGTGCGTACGGGTGATGTCCGGGATCACGACGTGCAGGCGCGAGCCGTCGGGCAGGACCGCATCGACGAAAGGACTCGAGAGGTCGACGCGCCGCCCGCTGGTCTTGAGCATGCGCTCGACGAGGTCGCGGACGCCGTCGGCCGTCAGGAACGTCGTCGTCAGCTCGGCCACCCCGCCCCGGGCGATGAACACCTTCGTGGGTTCGTTGATCCAGATCTCCTCGACCTCGGGGTCGTCGAAGTACTGCTGCAGCGGACCGAATCCGGCCACCGCGTCGATGACGGACTTCACCGCGTCCTCGACGTTCACCAGGCTGGGGAGGCCGCCGTGCAGGGAGCGTTCGTCGTAGTCCGCGACCGCGTCGCGGACCAGCAGAGCCAGCTCCTTGGTGTCCCGGGCGGGGTCGAGGCCAGAGCGACGGATGAGCTCGCGCACCTCTGACTCCACGGTCATGACCGCGTCCATCCCCACCTCCCCTCGACCTGTCCTCCCCGGCTCGCAGTGGCCCCCGCCACGGGCGCAAGCCCTCTCGCCTGCCGCATACTAGGACGAACCACCCCTTCCCGTCCCCCTCAATCCACAGGTGTGCACAACCGACCGGGCGAAGCCCGACGATCTCCTAGCGTCGGCCGGATGCGACTGCAGCTCACCGTCACCCATCGAGGGGGCTCCGCACTGGGGACGCAGGGCCCATCGGTCGTGGACCTCGAGGTGGATGCACCCACGGGTTCCACCGCCGGCGCTCTCCTGGCCGCCCTCAGCGACCATCTAGGCCTCCGCGTCCACCACCACGAGTCGCTCAGCCTGGCTGTGAGCGGGGTCGTCCTCCCACCGGACGCCACCGTCGGCCTGCCGCCGTTGCTCGACGGTGCAGCAATAGCCCTGCACCCTCGGGCACCGATGGCAGACCATGGTATTCGTCCAGTCGCTCGGTCGCCCGTGGTCCTTGCAGTCACGCACGGTCCCGACTGCGGTCGCGTCGTCGACCTGCATCCGGGTCGCTTCACCATCGGCCGGTCGGAGGAGGCCGACATCCGCATCGACGACCCCCGCCTGTCCCGACGCCACACCGAGGTCTGCGTGGACGCGGACGGGGTGAGCTTGCGCGACCTGGGTTCGACCAACGGGACGTACGTCGACCGGACACGGGTGGGCGAGGCGCCCGTCGCCGTCACCACCGCGAGCGTCATTCACCTCGGCGACACCATGGTGGCCCTGCGTCGCGCCGGCGCGATCCCCGCCGCCACGACTGCCACCGGGGAGGGCACCCTGGCCGTCAACCGCAGACCACGGGTCCTCGAGATCAACCCGCCGCCGAGCATCACCCTGCCGGACGCTCCGACGCCGCCACGCCGCACGCGGGTCCCCTGGCTGGCGGTGCTCCTACCCGTCCCGGTCGCGGCCGTGCTCGCCGTGGTGGTCGGCCCCACCATGCTCGCCTTCGCCCTCATGGGTCCGGTCCTCATGGTGGGCACCGCGCTGGGCGACCGGTGGGGGGCCCATCGGACGTATGCAGCGGACCTGCTCGCCCACCACGCCGCGCTCCGTACGGCGAACAACCGCATGGAGGCCGCCTGCCGGGAGGAGGTCCACGAGCTGAACCGGTCCTTCCCCGGTCCCGCCACGGTGCTGGGCATCGCCGCCGGCCCCGCTGAGCGGCTCTGGGAACGCCGCCGCGGTGACGACGACGCGTTCGTCGTGGCGATCGGGCGGTGCCGCCGGGATGCGTCCCTGCACCTGGTGCGTCAGGCGGCCGCCAGTGTCCCGGCGCAGCAGCCGCAGCTGCTCGATGCACCGTGCGCCGTGTCCCTCAGGGAGGTGGGTGTCCTCGGTCTGTGCGGCGAGCGTTCCGCAGTGGTTGCCTCGGCGCACTGGCTCGCGGGCCAGCTGGTCACGATGCACTCACCTGCAGACCTCAGCGTGGTGTGCGTCCTGCGGGCTGAGGAGCTACGGCACGAGTGGGCCTGGCTCGGTCGGACTCCCCACCGCCACCACGCTGTTCCCGGCCAGATGAGTCCAGTGATGCCCGCCCTCGACACCGACGAGGTGGCGGTGCACGCCACCGTTGATGCCTTGGCCGGCACCATTCGTGAACGTCTGTCCCACCATCGCGGAGCACCCTGGAGCGGACCGACGACCCTCGTGGTGGTCGTCGGGGTGAGAGCCTTTCGCACCGTGCCCGGACTCGCGACGGTGCTCGCGGAC
Source organism: uncultured Actinomycetota bacterium (assembly GCA_963722015.1). Classification (GTDB taxonomy): domain Bacteria; phylum Actinomycetota; class Actinomycetes; order Actinomycetales; family Dermatophilaceae; genus Pedococcus. Next base: position 34,193 of record CAVRMT010000056.1, read on the forward strand.
GGGCCCCGGGTCGGCGTCGTCACCCTCGCCCTCGGGGCAGACCGTCGCGAGCTGCCGCACGAGGCCGGCGCGGTCCTGCACCTGGCGCGCCAGGGCGCACCGACCCTCTCCCTGCCCGGCCACCGCCACGACGACCTCGTGACCGACGGCGTCGGGCTCGCCTGGTCAGAGCGGCTGAGTCGGTCACTGGCCCCCCTGCGGGATGCGACACCCTCGGAGGGACCAGCCGCGCTGCCTGCGGCCATCGGCCTGCTGGGTCGTGGCTCGGCCCTGGACGGCGCACCATCCGGCACCGAAACCGAGCACCTGACGGGGAGCTCTCTCGCGAAGGCCTGGCTGCGCCGACCCCACAGCACCGCGGTGCCGCTCGGCGTCTGCAGCGCCGGGCCGTACACGGTCGACCTGGCCGGCGACGGGCCGCACGTCCTGGTGGGCGGCACCACCGGCGCCGGGAAGTCGGAGCTGCTGCGCACCCTCGTCGCCAGCCTGGCACTGCGCAACACCCCGCAGCACCTGTCGTTCGTGCTGGTCGACTACAAGGGCGGCGCCGCCTTCCGTGACTGCGCCGAGCTGCCCCACGTCGCCGGCATCGTGACGGACCTGGACGACCACCTGGCGGCGCGGGCACTGACCTCGTTGACTGCCGAGCTCACCCGACGGGAGCAGCTCCTCAGGGATGCGGGCTGCACCGATTTCGTGGAATACCAGTCGAGTTCGGCCGGTGCGTTGAATCCCCTGGCACGGCTGGTGGTCGTGGTCGACGAGTTCCGGGCGCTGGCTGAGGAGCTCCCGGCGTTCGTCGACGGGCTGGTCCACCTCGCCGCGCTCGGTCGCTCGCTGGGCATCCACCTCGTCCTCGCGACCCAGCGTCCTGCCGGTGTGGTCAGCGCCGACATCAAGGCCAACGTCAACCTGCGCATCGCCTTGCGCATGCGGGACCGGATCGACTCCGAGGACGTCGTCGAGAGCCCTGCCGCCGCCGGCCTCGACCCGAGCACCCCCGGTCGTGCTTACGCCCGGGTCGGCGGCTCGCCCCTCGTGGAGTTCCAGTCGGCACACGTCGGCGCCCCACTGGTAGGGCCAGGCACGCCGTCGATCCGGGTCCGCCTGTCGACTTCCGGCTCATCGGGCTCCTGGCCCGCCGACGCCACCGTCGAGCAGCGCACCGAGCTCGCCGTCATCGTGGCGGCAGTGCGTCAGGCCACCACGATCGCCGGGCTCGACCCTGCGCCCCCGGCCTGGTTGCCGCCGTTGCCTCCCCACGTGCCCCACACCGCGCTGGACGAACCCGCAAACACGTTCACGGCGCACATCGGTCTCGTGGACGTGCCCGAGCAGCAACGCCGCGAGCCTCTGTCCTTCGACCTGCGCGAGCGCGGCCACTGGGCCGTCGTGGGCGGTCCCGGAAGCGGGCGCACGACCACCCTGCTCACTGCTGCGCTGTCGCTGTGCCGCAGGCGTGGCCCGGACTCGCTGCACGTGTATGCCGTGAGCGGCGGAGGCCTGGCTGTCCTCGAGTCCCTGCCCCAGGTGGGGGCGCAGATCAACTGGGCGGATGCCCGCCGGGTCGAGCGGCTCGTGTCCCGGCTGTCGGCCGAGGTGGCGCGGCGACGGGCCGCTCTCGCCCGGCACGGCCCCACGACGCTGGTCGACTGGTGGAACAGCGCCGACGGTGGCAGCGCGCCACCACCGGTCCTGCTCCTCGTCGACGACTGGGACCTGGCCGCCGGGAGGCATGACGACCTGGCCCTCGCCGGACTCGTGGACCGGCTCCTCGTCCTGTTGCGCGAGGGCGAGTCGGTCGGGCTGACGGCCGTCCTCGCCGGCGATCGCTCGCTGGTGCTGGGTCGCGCGGGCGCCGCCGTGGGCAACCGGCTGGTGCTACGCCTGGCCGACCCCACCGACGCGGTCCTGCTCGGACTGGCACCCCGCCAGGTCGCAGCCCTCCAGGTCCCGGGCCGCGGCCTGACCGTGCATGGCCATCAGGTCCAGCTGGCCAGGCCCCCGGGGCTGGGGGACCTTCTCGGGCCGGAGCCGGCCGGCACCGTCCGTGTGGCACCCCACGCCGGCCTCGGCGGACACGCCCCGCTCCGGGTGGACGCCCTGCCGCCGTTGGTGCACGAGGACGAGCTCCCCCTGCAGCCCGGCCGAGACGGCACTCTCGCGCTCGGGATGGGTGGCGACGACGCCAGGGTGCTCGGGCTCGACCCCGGCCGGGACGGTCGACGGTGGCTGGTCACGGGCTCGCCCGGCTCCGGCGTCTCCACCACGCTGCTGCTCCTCGGCCGGAGCCTGGCCGCAGCAGGCCAGCCGCTGGCAGTCGTGGCACACCGTGGCGGTCCCCTCGACGAGCTGCGGCGCAACCCTGCGGTCCTGGCGTGGTGCGAGGGGACCGCCACGACCTCCTTCGTCGACGCCCGCCGACGCATGCCCTCACTGGCGGTGCTGGTCGACACCGCTGACGAGCTGCTCGACCACCCGATCGAGGCCGTCCTGCGGGAGATCGCCCACGTCGTCGACCGCGACGGTGGGCTCGTGGTCGTCGGGGCCAACGCCACCGCCCTGTCGTCGATGTACCGCGGACTCGCGGTCGAGGTCGCCAGGCACCGCACGGGGGTCCTGCTCGGCCCTGCGTCGCCGACCGAGGCCGAGGTGCTGGGTGTGCGCGTCCCGGTGGACCGCGGGGCCGGACCGGGCCGTGGTCATGTGGTGCAACGGGGCACCACCACGCCGGTGCAGGTCGCTCTTCCGCCGGCCGCCGCGGACCCGCGCGCTGCCGCCCGCCGATCGCAGTAGCCTCACGGCATGACCATCCCCGCCCCCCTCGCCGCCATGGGTGACGCGAAGTTCGTGTCCCTCACGACGTTCCGCAAGAACGGCATCGGCGTCGCAACCCCGGTGTGGATCGGTCGCGAGGAGGACACCCTCGTCGTCACGACGCCCAGCGGGAGCGGGAAGGTCAAACGCCTACGCAACAACGCCCACGTCGAGCTCCGCCCCTGCTCACGGCGCGGCACCGTCAAGGCTGGAGCGCCGACCGTGACTGCCGTGGTCGAGCTGGTCGAGGGACCCGAGGCGATGCGCCGGCTCGACGCCGTCCTGCGGCCCAAGTACGGCATGGAGTACCGCATCGTCATGCTCGTCGAGAGGGCGGTCCGTCGCGGCCCCAACGACAGGGTGATGCTGCGGATCACCGGCGCCTGAGCGCCGAAGCTGATGCAGTGACGCCACGTGAGGTGGGGCGCGGCGGCACGACTCGTGGCGCGGCGGCACTACTCGTGGCGCGGCGGCACTACTCGTGCGCGCGACGGCGCCTCCGGGTGGCGGTGCGGCACTACGTCACTGAACGCATGGTGCGATCAGTGACGTACTGCCGCCATCACTCCCCCAGGTCGGGGTCCGTCCCCTCCGGTGTCTCGGACACCTCGGACGGCTCGGACGTCTCTGCCTTGACCGCCGCGACGACGCCCACGACGGCCACTGCGGTCAACGCGAGGGCGACCACCTCGCGACCGGCCTGGAACAGGCTCCACGAGACCGGCAGGAGCAGCAGGTTCCACACCACCGTGGGGGTGTTGGGCCAGTCGTCCCCCAACCACCAGCCGCGCGCCAGAGCGCCGAGCCCGACGGCGAACACGAGGATCAGCAGCGTCGACATGACGGCCGAGGCCACGTCCGCGCTGGACCCCTGGCCCAGCTCCCACAGGTAGAACACGACGAAACCCAGCAGGACGAGCGCCTGCAGTCCCGACACCGCCGCCGCGAGCCCGCGGAACGGGTCCCGCGAGCCCGAGCGTGCCCCACCGGGGGGATGCATCGGGGAGGAGTCGGCCTGGCCAGGCATCGGGTTCACCACCACAGGGTAGACGTGGAGATGTGTCCACGGGTTGGGCATCGTCGCCGACCCCCGCCCAGGCGCCTTCACACGCGCGCACCATGCGCAATGTGACGAAACCCTCATCGTTACACAGCGGTTACTTCCTCCCAAGGGTGCCCAAATGGTCTTCCGTCTGTGACGCTGGAACGGAAACGCGCAGTGGCCCGTTGGCAGAATTGTGTTCCGCCCCCCAAGATAGCTAGTTGCACGTGTTTCACCCCTGCGGTCAGAGGGTCGGCTAGGCTCGCCGGTCGTCCCCGTTCGTCGGGAGCCCAACCCCTGCACATCCCGCAATGACGCGCCGTGCCCACCAGGCCCGTCATCTCGGACCCATGGACCGGCGCACTTCCCCCCTGCACGACAAGGAGCTCGATCTCATGGACTGGCGCGACCGCGCTGCCTGCCTCGACGAGGACCCTGAGCTGTTCTTCCCGATCGGGAACACCGGCCCAGCCATCCTCCAGATCGAGGAAGCCAAAGTTGTCTGCCGACGCTGCGAAGTCGTCGACACGTGCCTCAAGTGGGCCATCGAGTCCGGTCAGGACGCAGGTGTCTGGGGCGGCATGTCCGAGGACGAGCGCCGCGCCCTCAAGCGTCGCAACGCGCGCGCCCGCCGAGCCGGCTAGGCGCCGTCGCGTCCCAGTGGGCGCAGCCTCGCGACGAAACGCGCCCGGGTGCCCGTCGGCTCGGCGGGCTCCCACGCAATCCTTCCGCGGAGGTCCTGCACGAGCGACTCCACGATCTGGGTCCCCAGACCTGAGGCGCCCGGGCGGAAGCCTGCGGGCAAGCCCACTCCGTCGTCGGTGATCGTCACCGCGAGGATCTCGTCGCCACGGTCGTCCGTGGACCGCTTGGCCTCGACACAGATCGTCCCGTCGGTGACGTCCTGCAGGCCGTGCTCGACCGCGTTCTGCACGAGCTCGGACAAGATCATCGCCATCGCGGTCGCGTCCTCGGCCCGCAGCATCCCGAACGAGCCCAACACCTTCGTGGCGATCGGGTGCTCGACCTTGGCCACCTCGGTGATGGCCTGCAGACCACGGACCGCGATGTCGTCGAACTCCACGGTCTCGTCGAAACCCTGGCTCAACGTCTCGTGGACCAGGGCGATGACCCCTACCCGGCGCACCGCCTCCTCCAGGGCCACTCGCCCGGCCTCGCCCTCCGGGAGCCGCCGAGCCTGGAGCCGCAGCAGCGCCGCGACCGTCTGCAGGTTGTTCTTCACGCGGTGGTGGATCTCGCGGATCGTGGCGTCCTTGGTGATGAGCTCCCGTTCGCGCCGACGCAGCTCGGAGACGTCGCGCAGCAGGAGCAGGGCACCCACTCGTTGCCCACCCTCGGTCAGCGGTATGGCGCGCATCGAGACACTCGAACCACGCGAGCTCACCTCGGTGCGCCACGGGGCCCTGCCGGTGACGACCAGCGCCAGCGACTCGTCGACAGGCGACTCGTCCCGCAGCAGGTCGGCGACGACCTTGGCGAGCAGCTCCCCGACGACGTCCCCGACGTGGCCAAGGCGGTGGATCGCCGACAGGGCGTTGGGGCTGGCGTACGACACGATGCCGTTGACGTCCAGCCGGATCACGCCGTCCCCCACGCGCGGCGCACCACGACGCTGACCGGTCGGCGCTGACAGGTTGGGGAACTCGCCAGCCGCGATCATCCGGGCCAGGGCGTCGGCGAGCGACTGGTAGGTGAGCTCGAGACGGCTCGGGGTGCGCATCGCCCCGAGGTTGGTGTGCCGGGTGATGACCGCCAAGGCGCGTCCGCTCTTGACCAGGGGGATGGCCTCCTCGCGCACCGGCATGTCGTCGCGGAAGATCGGGTCGGGCTCGCGCACGATCCGGCACTCGGCGTACGCCTGGTCGAGCAGCGACCGTCGACCACGGTGCGTGCGTCGCCCGACGACGTCCTCGAAGAACACCATCTGGCCGGTCGTGGGTCGGACGTGGGCGACCGCGAGCCAGCCTTCGATCCCGGCAGGCACCCACAGCACGAGGTCGGCGAAGGAGAGGTCGGAGATGAGCTGCCAGTCCCCGACGAGCAGCTGGAGCCACTCGACCTCGCCGGGGGCCAGGTCGGTGGACGCGTGGAGCACCTCGTTCAGCGTGGGCACTCCGGAAGCCTAACCGCGCTCCCGAGCCCTCCTGACGAGCCGCCGCCCGGTGAGACCCGCAGGCCTGTCAGGTCACGGTCACGGCGTCGCCGAGCGCGACACGGCCGGGTGCGAGCACCTCGGCATACACCCCTGCCACGAGGTCGTGGTGGTCCGCGACGGCCTTGAGGAGCCCGGGGCGCGCAGCCAGGCCGACCTGGGCGACCCCGACCATGCGACAGCGCGTGGTCGGCTCGGTGACGCGCAGCCGCACCCCACCGACGGTGACCACGCGTCCGACCCAGGACTCCTCGGCATACGGCTGGTCGGTCTCGACCACGAGGTTGGCCCGCACGTGACGCGGGTCGACCGGGCTGCCGTCACCGTCGTGGCGGCCCAGCTCGGCGAGGGTGGCAGTGCCGACGAGCGAGACCGCGGCCGCGTCCTGGTGGGGGACGGCGCCCTCCCTGCGCAGCACGACCGGTTCACCGAAGTGGGTGCTCAGGGCCGCGTCGGTAGGTGGCTCGCCCGCGAGGAGCTCGGTGCCGTCGGGCAGCACGAGCAGCGTCTGGTCGCCGGAACGGCTCGCCGCGAGGCGAAAGACCTGGTCCATGCGCCGAAAGCGCCGGGAGTGCTTGCCGGTGGCCAGCTTGCCCGCCTCGTCATAGACGGCCCACGCCCGGTCGCCGGCGACGCCGCCCGGGCCGAGGTCGAGCGAGGTCAGCGACTGACCGCCTGCTGCCTTCACCGGGAAGCAACGCAGCGCGACGACACGCGCCACCGCGTCGGGAACCGAAGGGGTGCTCACGAGCTGGCGGCCCCGGAGCGGATCACCGAGCGCAGCGTGCGCAGAGCCACGGACAGCGCGGCGATGTTGGGCTTGTCGAGCCGTTCGATGCCGGACAGCGCGGTCCTGGCCCGGGTCAGCGACTCGGCGTTGGCCTGGGCCCACTCCTCGTACCGCGATGCCGGTTCCCCTCCGGCCGTCGAGGTGTCCATGACCGAACGCACCAGGCTCTCGAGCACGGCATACAGGTCGTCACGCAGGGCGCCGCGGGCCAGGGCGTCCCACCGGTCGTCGCGCGGCAGGTTGGTGACCCGCGTGAGCATCGCGTCGATGCCGAACTTCTCGGAGAGCACGAAGTAGAGGCGAGCCACGTCGGCCGGCTCCTCCCCCGTGTCCGTCGCGATGTCGACGATGTCGAGCAGCGAGAACTGGTCGAGCAGGCTGGCCGAGTGCAGGGCGAGCGCCTCGGGCACGCCGAGCTCTTCGAGCTTGGTGGTGTTGCGCTGCAGCCGCGCGAGCTCGGTGCCCATGAGCATCTCGGAGATCCGTGGTGCGAACTCGCCCACCACGGCGCCGAACCGGGCGACCTCGCCCGCCACGTCCAGACGCGAGGGCCGCGAGGTGAGGAACCACCGCATGGAGCGGTCGACGAGGCGACGGAACTCCAGGTAGAGCTGGCTCTGCACCTCGGTCGACACGACGTTGTCGAGCGCCTCGACCTGCCGGACGAACCCGGGCAGGTCGAAGATCTCGCGGCAGACGACGAACGCCCGGGCGATCTGCTCCGGGGTCGCCCCGGTCTCCTCGATGGCCCGGAAGGCGAAGGTGATCCCACCACGGTTGACCATGGAGTTGACCACCGAGTTGATGATGATCTCGCGGCGCAGCGGGTGGTCGACCAGCTGCTCGGCGAACTGCTCGCGCAGCGCCTGCGGGAAGTAGTCGGTCAGCGTCTGCTGGAACCACGGGTCGTCGGCCAGCCCGGTCGGGAGCAGGTCGTCCTTGAGCGCGAGCTTGGCGTAGGCCACGAGCACCGAGAACTCCGGCGACTTCAGGCCCAGGCCGTCCTGGGAGCGGCGGTCGATCTCGCTGTCGGTCGGCAGGAACTCCAGCTGGGGGTCGAGGTCCCCGCGCTCCTCCAGCCAGTGGATGAGGCGCTGGTGCACCGGCAGCATCGGGTGCTCCTGCGCCCGGGCGTTGCCGAGCAGGACGTTCTGCTCGTAGTTGTCGCGCAGCACCTGGTGGGCCACGTCGTCGGTCATCGATGCCAGCAGCGCGTTGCGCTGCTTCAGCGTCATGTCGCCGCCACGGACCAGATCGGTCAGCAGGATCTTGATGTTGACCTCGTGGTCGGAGGTGTCGACCCCGGCGCTGTTGTCGATCGCGTCGGTGTTGACGCGCACGCCGTGCAGCGACGCCTCGATGCGACCCAGCTGCGAGAGACCCAGGTTGCCGCCCTCGCCGACGACCTTGCAGCGCAGCACGTCTCCGTCGACCCGGATGGAGTCGTTGGCACGGTCACCTATGTCGGAGCTCGACTCCGTGGCGGCCTTGACGTAGGTGCCGATCCCGCCGTTCCAGAGCAGGTCTACCGGTGCCTGCAAAATCGCCTTCATCAGGTCGGCCGGGGTCATCGTCGTCGTGCCCTCGGGCAGGCCGAGCGCCTTGGTCATCTCGGGGGTGACCCGGATGGACTTGAGGGAGCGCTCGAACACCCCGCCGCCTGCGCTGATGAGCGACGAGTCGTAGTCGGCCCACGACGACCGGGGAAGGTCGAACAACCGCTGCCGCTCCGGAAAGCTGGTGGCCGCAACAGGATCGGGGTCGACGAAGATGTGGCGGTGGTCGAACGCAGCCACGAGCCGGATGTGCTCCGAGAGCAGCATGCCGTTGCCGAAGACGTCACCGCTCATGTCGCCGATGCCGACGGCGGTGAAGTCCTGGGTCTGGGTGTCGACGCCCATCTCGCGGAAGTGTCGCTTCACCGACTCCCACGCACCGCGGGCCGTGATGCCCATCGCCTTGTGGTCGTAGCCTGCCGACCCCCCCGACGCGAACGCGTCGTCGAGCCAGAACCCGTAGGACTGCGCGACACCGTTGGCGATGTCGGAGAACGTGGCCGTGCCCTTGTCGGCCGCGACGACGAGGTAGGAGTCGTCCCCGTCGTGGCGCACCACCGAGGCGGGCGGGACGATGTCACCGCCGACGCGGTTGTCGGTGAGGTCGAGCAGGCCCGAGATGAACACCTTGTAGGAGGCGATGCCCTCGGCCAGCCAGGCGTCCCGGTCGACCGACGGGTCCGGCAGCTGCTTGGCGAAGAAGCCGCCCTTGGACCCGGTGGGGACGATGACGGCATTCTTGACCATCTGCGCCTTGACCAGCCCGAGCACCTCGGTCCGGAAGTCCTCGCGCCGGTCCGACCAGCGCAGACCGCCGCGGGCGACCGGACCGAACCGCAGGTGCACACCCTCGACACGCGGCGAGTACACGAAGATCTCGAACGCCGGACGCGGTGCCGGCAGGTCGGGCACCTTCTGGGGGTTGAGCTTGATCGAGACGTACGACTTGTCCGCCCCCGCCTCGTCCCGCTGGTAGAAGTTCGTCCGCAGCGTCGCCGTGACCACCCCGAGGAAGGCCCGGATGATGCGGTCGTGGTCGAGGGACTGGACCTCGTCCAGGCCGGTGGTGATCTCCTCCACCAGTGCCGCCTCCGCGGCCTCCCGCTCCGCGTCCGCCTGCGCGCCATACCGGCTCGGGTCGAACCGCGCCTCGAACAGGGCCACGAGCCGACCGGCGAGCCGCAGGTTCTGGACGAGCGCGGACTCGACGTAGTCCTGGGAGAAGGTCGACCCGGTCTGGCGCAGGTACTTCGCGACCGTGCGCAGGATGACGACCTGGCGCCAGGTCAGCCCGGCCCCGAGGACCAGGGCGTTGAAGCCGTCGGACTCGGCCCGCCCGTGCCACACCGCCCCCACAGCATCCTGGAAGAGCTCGCGCAGCCGGTCGCGGCCGCCCTCGCCGGACCAGACCTTGTGGTTGCGGACGCGCAGGCCGAAGTCGTAGACCCACAGGGTCACGCCGTCACCGCGCGACACCTCGTAGGGGCGCTCGTCGACGACCTCCACCCCCATGTGCGTGAACATCGGCAGCACCTGGGTCAGCGACAGGGGGCTGCGGCGGTAGAGCTTGAAGCGCCGCTCCCCCGCCGGGGCGCCGGGCTCCTGGTACATGTTGAGGCCGGTGGCCTCGTCGTGCTCCAGGGCGTCCATGTGGCGCATGTCGACGACACCGACCCGTGAGGTGAAGTCCTCCTTGTAGGCCTCGGGGAAGGCCCGGCCGTACAGTCCGGACAACCGCGCCGCGGCCTCCTCACCGTGCTCGGCCCGGGCGGCCTCGCTGAGGTCCTCCTCCCACGTACGGGTCGCGTCGACGAGCTGGCGCTCGAGGACCGCCTCGTCCACGGCCGGGATCGACTCACCGGCCGGGACGCGCACCACGAAGTGCAGGCGGGCCAGCACCGACTCCGAGACCCGGGTCGTGTAGTCGACCGTCGCGCCCGGAAAGGCTTGGCGCAGAATGGATTCCATCTTCAGGCGGACCGCGGTGTTGTAGCGGTCGCGCGGAATGTAGACCAGGCAGGACACGAACCGGCCGAACCGGTCACGGCGCAGGAACAGCTTGGTCCTGCGCCGCTCCTGCAGGTGCAGGACCGCGGTCGCGTTCTCGTGCAGCGACTCCTCGTCGGCCTGGAACAGCTCGTCGCGCGGGTAGTTCTCGAGGACCTCGAGCAGGTCCTTGCCGGAGTGGGAGTCGGGCAGGAACCCGGTGCGCTCGAAGATCGCCTCCACCTTGTCGCGCAGCACCGGGACCCGCGTCACCGACTCGGTGTAGGCGCTGGAGGTGAACAGCCCGAGGAAGCGCTTCTCGCCCAGCACCACCCCGGCGTCGTCGAACTGCTTGACGCTGACGTAGTCGAGGTAGGTGTTGCGGTGCACCGTGGCCCGCGAGTTGGCCTTGGTGATGATGAGCAGCTCGGGGGCCCGCGCGACGGTGCGGGCCTGCTCCGAGAGCAGGACCCCGTCGCCCGTGGGGTCGTAGCGCAGCAGTCCGAGGCCGGTGCCGTGCACGGCCTGCAGGGTGTCGGCGTCGGCGCCACGGTGCAGGGCGTACTCGCGGTAGCCCAGGAACGTGAAGTGGTTCCCGGCCAGCCACTCGAGCAGCCCTCGCGCCTGTTCGACCTCCGCGGCCGGTATGCCGTGCGGCGGGTTCTCGCCCAGCTCTGCGGCGAGCGCGGAGCAGGTCGCCTTCATCTTCGGCCAGTCCTCGACCGCCTCACGGACGTTGGACAGCACGCCGCGCAGGCTCTCGGCGATCGCCTCGAGGTCCGCGTCGTTGCTGTCACGGTCGACCTCGAGGTGCATCCACGACTCGCGCACCTCACCGAACTCGCCGCCGCCCTCGCGGTTGTCACCGGCGCCGGCGCCGGCACCCGGACCGCCCAGCACCACCTGCTCGAGCTCGCCGGTCACGGCACGGCGTACCCGCATCATCGGGTGCACGACGAGGTGGACGGCGCGCTCCATCCGCTGCAGCTCGGCGGTGACCGAGTCGACCAGGAACGGCATGTCGTCGGTGACCACCTGGACGACCGTGTGCCCGCTCGCCCAGCCCGCCTCGGCGACATCGGGGTTGAACACGGCGACCTTGGCGGTGCCGACGGGACGGCTGCGAGCCAGGTCGCGGTGGGCCAGGGCAGCACCCAGGAGGTCTTCGGGGGCGCGCGCGAGGAGGTCCTCGGTCGCCGTGTGCCGGTAGTAGGCCCGGAGAAACTCCTCCACCTCGCTCCCGCCGTGCTCGGCGCGCTCCGCAGCGGAACGCAGGAGTTGCTGACGGGACTGCTCCAGCGACGCAGACATGCTTGTGGTCGTCATCCTCACGGGGTCGTCGTGCACGCGTGGACGCACGTCGTTGTGCGTCGGCACGAGACTATCGCCCGTCACGCCCACTGTTCACGGGCCTCGACCCCGTGTTCGAGCACCAGGGAGGGGCTCAACCGGCGCGACACGCGCACGAAGGGCTCCCTGACTGGCAATTTCCCTTCGCGCAGGTCAGAGTGTGTGGTTGCAGCGCTCCCCTGCGCGCCTGCACCACATCACCCATACAGAAGGAGTCCCCGTGATCATCCTCGGACTGATCCTGCTGATCATCGGCCTCGTGGCCAACATCAGCATCCTCACCACGATCGGCGTCATCCTGCTCGTGATCGGCGCCGTCCTGTTCCTCCTGGGACGCATGGGCAACGCCGTTGGTGGGCGCAAGCACTGGTACTGACCTTCCCGGGTCCTTGCACGACTCGACGACCCCCGGTGTGCCCATGTGGGTATCACCGGGGGTCGTCGGCGTTCCCTCACTAGAGTGGCCGGTATGCCGCCGCCCGCCCAGGCTGGCCCCGAACCGCTGCACGCGCTCGGCGCAGCCCTAGGACCGTTGCGCGACTGCGCCCGCGCCGGTGCCGACGAGGTGCTCGACCACCTCCCCGACGTCGGGGACCGTGAGCTGCAGTCCTCGCTGGACGGCTACCTCGACCAGGTCGCGGACCTGCTGCGCGAGGTGGACGCCTGCGTGCACCTTGTCGCCGGGCGGCTGCGCGTGATCGCCTCCCCCGGAGCACCCTCGCCTGGAGCACCCTCGCCTGCGGGAACCTGCTCGCCGAGCCGGGGACGGCGATGACCCTGGTTGCCGGGGACCCGGCCTCCTGCTCCCGGGTCGGCGGCTCCCTGCGGCAGCTGGCGACCTCGCTGCGCACGAGCGGCCGGGCCCTGCACACCGCCATGACCGACCCTGCCCTGCAGCGGCCGGGCACCGTGGTCGCCCGCGCCCGGGGACTGCTCACCCGCCTGGACGACACGACCGCGGCCGCCGCCCACGAGCTCGACACGGTGGGGTCGGCCCTGCAGGACCACGCCGCCGACCTCGCCGAGGCCGTCGCCGACGTCCGCGCCGTGGTCACGCGTGCCGAGTCGCACGGGCTGCACGTCACGGACGGGCGGATCGCCCCGGCGTGGGGTGTCAGCGGGGTCGCCGACGCCCCTGCCGACGCGACGCGGGCCGAGCAGCAGGACGCCCTCCAGTCCGAGCTCGACCGTCTCCTGGCCGTCCTCGCAGCGAGGCGCCGCCGGCTCGCAGCGACGATGACCGCCTCGAGCAGCGTGCTGGCGGACCACGCGACCGCCCTGCGCCGATGACGGCCGTCGACCTCAACGCCGACCTCGGCGAGTCGTTCGGTCACTGGAGCCTCGGGGACGACACCGCGATGCTCGGGCTCGTGACCAGCGCCAACCTCGCCTGCGGCTTCCACGCCGGCGACCCGACCACCCTGCTCCGGGTGTGCCGTGCCGCGGCAGCCGCGGGGGTGGCCGTCGGTGCCCAGGTCGGCTACCGCGACCTCGCAGGATTCGGGCGACGGTTCATCGACGTGTCGGCGACCGACCTCACCGCAGACGTCGTCTACCAGGTCGGCGCCCTCGACGCTCTCGCCCGGGCCGCCGGCACCCGGGTCTCCTACGTCAAGCCGCACGGGGCCCTCTACAACGCCGTGGTCGGGCACGAGGTCCAGGCAGCCGCCCTCGTCGAGGCACTGCGGCTGGTGGGCGGTTCGCTGCCGCTGGTCGGACTCCCCGGGTCGGCCTCGCTGCGCCTGGCCGAACGCGCCGGCCTGCCCACCGTCGTCGAGGCGTTCGCCGACCGCGCCTATGCCGCCGACGGGACCCTGGTCCCGCGTACCCGTGCCGGAGCAGTCCTCCACGACCCCGACACCGTCGCCACCCGCGTGGTGCGCCTGGTCGTCGAAGGGGTCGTCGAGGCTGTCGACGGCAGCCTCCTGCAGGTGCGCGCCGACTCGGTCTGCGTGCACGGCGACACCCCGGGCGCCGTCACCCTCGCGAGGGCGGTGCGGCGCGGCCTCGAGGCGGCCGGGGTGCGGCTGCGCTCCTTCGCCCCCACGCCCGAGGCGTGATGCCCGCCCGCCTGCTGCCGTACGGCGACCGGGCTGTGCTGGTCGAGGTCGACGACCTCGACCAGGCGCTCGCACTGCACGACCTGCTGGCGGACCCGGCACCGCTGCGGGTCACGCGCCCGGTCCCGACGCTCGCGGACCTGGTCCTCGGAGCGAGGACGGTGCTGCTCGTGGGCGACTCGGCGGCCGCCCTGCCCGAGGTCTGCGACCTGGCCGAGCGCGCGATGGCCGCGCTGGAGGTCCGGGCGCCCACGGCGACGGCCCTTCAGCCGCCAGCGGCGGACCAGGTCGTCGAGGTGCCGGTGCACTACGACGGCGAGGACCTGGCGGTCGTCGCCGAGCTCACCGGCCTGTCGGTCGGCGAGGTCGTCGGCGCCCACACGAGCACCCCGTGGCGGGTCGGCTTCGCCGGGTTCGCGCCCGGGTTCGCCTACCTCGTCGACGGGGACCCGCGGCTGCGCGTCCCCCGCCGCACCTCGCCCCGCGCGCGCGTTCCCGCGGGGGCCGTCGGCCTCGCGGACGAGTTCAGCGGGGTCTACCCGCGCGAGTCGCCCGGCGGGTGGCAGCTGCTCGGCCACACCGACCTGGCCCTCTGGGATCTTCGACTCGACCCGCCGGCCCTGCTCCGGCCAGGGCTCTGGGTGCGGTTCACCGACCTGGTAGGGGCGTCGTGAGCAGCGCCGGCACGGCGCCATACGCCCACCTGGAGGTCGTCGACGTGGGCGCGGTGTCCCTGGTGCAGGACCTGGGCCGGCCGGGGCGAGCCGCCCTGGGGGTGAGCCCGTCCGGTGCCGCCGACCGCGGCGCACACGCCCTCGGTGCCAGGCTGCTCGGCCAGGACGCCACCCTTGCCTCGATCGAGGTGCTCGGGGGCTTGTCGGTCCGGGCGGTCGGCAGCGTCACCGCCGCGGTGACCGGTGCCCGGTGCCCGGTCACGGTCGACGGCCTGCCGGTCGGTACGGACGCGCCGTTCCTCGTGCGCCACGGACAGCTGCTGCGCATCGACCGCCCCACGGCCGGACTGCGGTGCTATCTCACGGTGCGTGGGGGGATCGCCGTGACGCCGGTGCTCGGATCGCGCTCCAGGGACACGCTGTCCGGCCTGGGGCCGGCACCCCTGGCGGCCGGCGACGTCCTTCCCGTGGCCGCACCCGTAGGCGAGCCCGGTGGGGGGCTGCTCGTCGACGTGGCCCCGGTCGCGGCACCTGCCACCGGCTCGGTCGACCTCACGGTCCTGCCCGGACCGCGCCTCGACTGGCTCGCCGACCCGGCCCAGCTCACCGCGGCGACCTGGGCCGTGGCCGCCGACTCCGACCGGGTGGGCGTGCGGCTGGACGGTCCCGGCCTGGCGCGGTCGGGGCTCCATGGCGGTGAGGTGCCCAGTGAGGGGGTCGTCCGCGGCGCATTGCAGGTGCCGGCCGACGGCGCGCCCGTGGTGTTCCTCGCCGACCACCCGGTCACCGGCGGCTACCCCGTCGTCGCCGTCCTCACCGGTGCTGCGTGCGACCTGGCAGCCCAGCTCGTCCCCGGTCAGGCGGTGCGGCTGCGGTTGCTCGCCTCGCAGCGGCGATCCTGACGTCGCTACGCTGGCGCGAGCCTGCACGGGACGCCCGTCCCCCGCGCACCCAGAGGAGACCCGCATGAAGATCGCCACGACGATGCAGTACGCCGCCACTCCCCAGGAGGTCTTCGAGGTCCTGACCGACCAGGCCTTCCAGGAGGCGAAGTGCGCGGCCACCGCGGCGATCAGGTACACCGCCTCGGTCACGCGGTCCGGAGCCGACACGGTCATCACGACCGAGCGCATCCTGCCCTCGGACGACCTGCCCGACTTCGCCAAGAACATGGTCGGCGAGACCCTCAAGGTCGTCGAGACGCAGACGTGGGGTGCCGCCTCCGGCGACGGCAGCCGCACCGGCACCGTGGCGATGGTCGTCGCCGGCGTCCCCGTGGCGCTCAACGGCACCCTGGCGCTCGCGCCCGGCGGACCCGGCAGCATCGAGCACCTCGAGGCCGAGCTCAAGGCCAAGATCCCCCTCATCGGAGGCAAGATCGAGAAGGCCGCGGCCGCACCGATCCAGGAAGCCATCGACATCGAGGCGGCCACGGCCAAGGAGTGGCTCGCCCGCTGAGGCGTCACCACGCCGGGCGACCGCCGGGCCGGTCACCCGGCGGCGTTCACCCGGCGGTCGGTCACCCCATGTGCGGGTAGCCGTGCGCCTTGGGCGGGTCGAAGGTCTCCTTGATGGACCGGGCACTGGTCCACCGCAGGAGGTTCTGGGCGGCCCCGGCCTTGTCGTTGGTGCCCGAGGCGCGTCCACCACCGAACGGCTGCTGGCCCACGACCGCGCCGGTCGGCTTGTCGTTGACGTAGAAGTTGCCGGCGGCGAACCGCAGGCGCTTGGTGGCGTCGGCGATGGCGACCCGGTCCTGGGCGATGATCGAGCCGGTCAGGCCGAACGGCGCAAAGCTCTCCATCTGGTCGAGCACCTTGTCGTACTGGCGGTCCGGGTAGACGTGCACCGACAGGATCGGGCCGAAGTACTCGGTGCGGAGCGACTCGTCGGACGGGTCGTCGATCTCGAGGACGGTCGGGCGGACGAACCAGCCCTCGCTGTCGTCGTAGCTGCCACCGGCGATGACCTCGACACCGGTCTTGGCGTGCGCCCGGTCGATGGCGTCCTTGTGCTTGCCGAACGCCCGCTCGTCGATGACCGCGCCCATGAAGTTGGACAGGTCGGTGACATCACCCTGCGCCAGGCCCTCGGTGATCGAGGCGAGGTCGGCCTTGATCTTCTTCCACAGCGACCGCGGCACATAGGCCCGCGAAGCAGCCGAGCACTTCTGGCCCTGGTACTCGAACGCACCGCGAACCATGGCCGTGCGCAACACATCTGGGTCGGCCGACGGGTGGGCGAGGATGAAGTCCTTGCCGCCGGTCTCGCCGACCAGACGCGGATAGGTGCGGTAGTTCGGGAGGTTGGCGCCGACCTCCTGCCACAGGTGCTGGAAGGTCGGGGTCGAGCCGGTGAAGTGGATCCCGGCGAGGTGGGGGTCGGCCAGCGCGACCCTCGAGACGTTGAGGCCGTCGCCGGTCACCATGTTGATGACGCCCGGGGGCATCCCGGCCTCCTCCAGCAGCGCCATCGTGAGGTGGGCGGCGAACTGCTGGGTGGGGCTGGGCTTCCAGACGACCGTGTTGCCCATGAGGGCCGGCGCCGTCGGGAGGTTGCCCGCGATGGCGGTGAAGTTGAAGGGCGTGATCGCGTAGACGAAGCCCTCGAGGGGCCGGTGGTCGGTCCGGTTCCAGATGCCCTTGGAGTTGAGGGGCGGCTGCTCGGCGAGGATCTGGCGGGCGAAGTGCACGTTGATGCGCCAGAAGTCGATGAGCTCGCACGCCGCGTCGATCTCCGCCTGGACGGCGGTCTTGCTCTGGCCCAGCATCGTCGCGGCGTTGAGGTGCGCGCGCCACGGGCCGGACAGCAGCTCGGCGGCCTTGAGCAGGATCGCGGCGCGGTCGTCGAAGGAGAGCTCGCGCCAACCCGGGGCAGCCGCCTTGGCCGCGTCGACCGCCGACTGCGCATCGCCCAGGGTCGCGTTGCGCATGGTGCCCAGGACCTTGCGGTGGGCGTGCGGCTGGCGCACCTCGATCTTCTTGCCCGTGCCCATCACCCGCCGGCCGGCGATGGTGTGCGGCAGGTCGATGCTGGTGCCGCCCAGCTCGGCGAGCGCGACCTCGAGCTCGGCGCGCTCGGGGCTGCCCGGCGCGTAGTCCAGGACGGTCTCGTTGACGGGGACAGGTACCTGGGTGACGGCATCCATGGCGGACAGCTCCTCTGGTTGCTTCGACTGTGGTCGTTCGGCGGAAGGGCCCACCCATGGTGTCACGTATGTCCGCCGGCGCTGGCCGTCCTCGCCCGCCTCAGAGGAGGCGCAGGACCTCGTCCACCTCGGTCACGTCGTACCAGAGCAGGTCGTCCATGCCCTCGTCACCGGCCGACTCGTCGACGTGGAAGGACACCACGCGTGACAGCGGGAGGGGCTGGGTGAGCTGCACAGCAGACAGCTGCGTCGCTGCTCGGGAGGTGACCCAGGACGGGTCGACGTCGGCCGCGAGGACGACCCGCTTGGCCACGCCGGCGCCCCTGCGCTCGTCCGCGGCCTCGAAGGCCTCGGTGAGCGCGGCATACTCCCACTCCTCCTCGTCACCGGCGGGGAGCATCCGCTCGAGGCGTTCGGTGACGGCGAACGCCGCGACCGGCGTCCCGGCCACCTCGCGGTCTGCGGTCAGGCGGCGGACGCCGGCGGCGTCCAACGGCAGGTAGATCCTGGTCTGGGTCATCCCACGTCCTCGAAGTCGGAGCGGTCGGGCAGCGGTGCGGGTTCGTGCAGGGCGATCGCGGACGTCCGCAGGGACGTCTCGATCACCCTAGGGCGTCGGCTGACGTCCATGAGGTTGGACCCGAACGCCTCGAGGTCCTCCTCGCCGGGCCCGAGCACGGTCACCTCGGCACCGTCTGCGTGCACCCGGCCGAGCTCGCGCAGCACCCGGATCGTGACGCGGTTGCGCCACTGGCGTTCGACGCGGCTGCGCCACTGCGTCGGGGCGTCCTTGACGAAGCTGACCTGGGGGGCGAGGACGAACACCTCGTCGAGGCCGAGGCCGACCATCAGGTCGAGGTTGGTCGAGGACCACGCGCCACCGTCGATGTAACGGTGCGCCCCGATCCGGACCGGCTGGTACCAGCCGGGGATCGCGCACGACGCCATCACCGCGGAGGGCAGGTCGACAGCGGGGATCCCGGCGCGCCCGAACGCCACCCGCTCCCCGGAGTCGTAGTCCAGCGCCACCACGGTCAGGCCCGGGCGCTGCACCCACCCAGTGGGCACGACGTGGGCCACCAGCGACCCCACCGCGTCGATGCTGCCGCGCCCCTCGGGCAGGATCGCCGACAGCACTGCCGTCGGCGGCAGGGAGCGAAGGTGGAGTGCGTTGCGGCGCAACAGCTCTCGCGAGCCGAATCCCACCTTGGGCAGGATGGGGCGGTCGCCGCCGGTGTCCCTGTCGTGGTCCCAGAGGTATCCGGCGAAGGGTCCGCCGTCGACAGTGCCCCCGAGCTGGTGGCTGAGCAGGTCCTCGACCGAGACCCCTGCCGCCAGCAGCGCGGCGAGGACCGAGCCCGCCGAGGTGCCGACGAACTGGTCGAACTCGCGGAGGTCGGTGCCGAGCTCGTCCTGCAGGGCCTTGAGGGCACCGACCATCCACGCCGCACCCAGCACCCCACCGCCTCCGAGGACCAGGCCTCGACGCAGGGGAGCAGGGCGCGCCGGGCTCATCGTTTCGGCGAGCGGTGGCTGTCGAGGAGCTCGGCGAGGGAGTCGACGATGCTCTGCCCGAGGACGTCGATGTCCGGCATCGAGTCGCGGTCGGCGTTGAGGCCGTAGTAGACCCCGCCGTCGTAGGAGGTGAGCCCGATCGACAGCGCCTGTCCGCGGGCCAGCGGCATCACGGGGTAGGTGGACAGCATCCGTGCGTCCCCGGCATACAGGGTGTGCTGGGGGCCGGGGACGTTGGTGATGACCACGTTGAAGAGGCGGCGCGACACGGCCGACCCGAGCCGGGCCCCGAGCGAGTGCAGGGTGGGCGGGGCGAAGCCGGCGAGCCCGGCCAGCGACTCGGCGCCCACCGCCTGGCCACCCTCCATCTGCTGGCGCATCGCGAACGCGATCTGGTGCAGGCGCATCGAGGCACCCGGTTCCCCCACCGGCAGGTTGACGAAGCACGCCGTGAGGCGGCTGCCGACGTGCCTGGCGTCGGCGTCGTACACGCTGACCGGGACCATGGCGCGCACCGTGGTGCCGGAGTGCACCGACTCGCCCCGGGTGAGCAGCCAGGTGCGGAAGGCGCCCGAGATCGTGGCGAGGACGACGTCGTTGATGCTCACGTCGTCGGCGTAGTTGCCCTTGGCGAGACGGCTGCGCACCTTGCGGTAGTCCTCGAGGTCCGTGCCGATCATCACGTAGCGGCGGGCCTCGCCGACGTGGGCGTTCAGCGGTGACTGCGGGGCCGGGCGGGCGGCGGTACGGGCCAACGTGGACACGACGTCCCCGACCGCGGTGAGGGCACGGGTGCCGACGGCCTTGACGTCGACGATCCCGCCACGGACGTTCTCGACGACCTCGCTGGGACGCCGGATCGCGTCGACGAGAGCGCCCGTGAGCAGCTCGACGTCGCTGGGCTCGCGCGACGGACGCCAGGTGTCGGTGACCAGGCCCTCGGCGGCGGGGTCGCCGTCGACGATGACATGGGCGATGTCCACCGCGTTGATGCCGTCGACCAGGGCCTGGTGGGACTTGGTGACGATGGCGAAACGGCCCTCCTGCAGCCCCTCGACGAGGTAGACCTCCCACAACGGGCGCTGGCGGTCCAGGGCCCGCGGCTGGATGCGTGCGACGAACTCCTCGAGCTGCTCGTCGGTGCCCGGCCTGGGCAGCGCCGAGCGGCGCACGTGGTAGGTCACGTCGAAGTTCTCGTCGTCGACCCAGACCGGGTTGGCCAGGCGCCCGGGGACCGACCGGACCCGCTGGCGGTAGCGCGGGACGAAGGCGATCCGCGTCGAGATCAGCTGCACCAGACGGTCGTAGTCGAAACCGTCGTCCGGGGGGTCGAACACCATCACCGACCCCACGTGCATCGGCGTGGTCGCCTCCTCGAGGTAGAGGAACGACGCGTCGAGGGAGTTCAGGCGGTCCGGCACCCCCACATCGTGGCAGAACCCGTTGCCTAGACTTCCATTCGTGACGAAGATGACGCTGCGCACGCCCCCTTCCCCCTGGGTCCGACTCTCCCGCGGGCCGGTCGCTCTCCTCGTGCTGGGCTCGCTCGCCGGTTGCGGCGGTTCGAGCGACCCGGCGCCCGCGCCCTCCCCGACGACCGCAGTGGTCCCGGCACCGACCAGCACGAGCCCCACCAGCTCCGCCCCGACCAGCGCCCCGGCCGACACCTCGACCGGCGCGTCGCCCTCCTCGAGCTCGCCGGTCGGCCGGACCCTGCGCATCTCCGTGCAGGGCAAGAAGGTCACGCCGGCACCGTCGACGGTCGACCTGGCGGTCGGTGAGACCCTCACCCTGATCGTCACCAGTGACCGGGACGACGACCTGCACGTCCACGGGTTCGAGGTGCAGGCGACCCTCGTGCCGGGCCGGCCCACCAGCGTCACCCTCACCGGCGAGGCACCCGGGGTCTACGAGGTCGAGACGCACGACACCGCGTTGCGCCTGCTCAAGATCGCGGTCCGGTGACGCTCGCCCTGGCCGCGCCGGCGCACGGCGTCGGCGCGCGCGAGGACCTGCCCCTGCCGTTCGAGCTCCTGCTCATCGGGGCCGGCCTGGCCCTGGTCGTGTCGTTCGTCGCGCTCGGCCTGCTGTGGAAGCAGCCGCGGCTGCGCAGCGAGGACGGCCGCCTGCTGCCGATCACGGTGGCGCTGGCCCTCGACTCGGCGCCGGTGCGGGCGGTGTTCGTGGCCCTGTCGCTGCTCGTGACCGGCTGGACGCTCGCGGCGCTGCTGTTCGGTCGCGACAACGCCAACAACCCGGTGCCCAGCGTCGTCTACGTCTGGCTGTGGATCGGGCTGGCCTTCGGGTCCATGGTGTTCGGGGGGTTCTGGCGGCTGGTCAACCCGGTCCGTTGGCTGCGCCGCGGCCTGCTGGCCCTCGCACGCATCGAGGAGGACTTCACCCTCGCCGAGTACCGCCTCGGCTACTGGCCCGCCGCCGTGGGCCTGCTCGCCTTCACCTGGCTGGAGCTGGTCGCACCCGACAACGCCGAGCTGCTCACGATGCGGGTCGCCATCTTCGGCTACCTCGTCCTCAGCCTCGTGCTGAGCCTGCTGTTCGGTCCGGCCTACCTGCGCACGGGCGACCCGTTCACCGCCTGGTCCTCGCTCTACGGCGCCCTGAGCCCCTTGGGCCGGCGCGCCGACCGGCGCTGGGTGCTGCGCACCCCGCTGCACGGACCGCTCCAGCTCCGGGCCCGGCCCGGGCTGCTCGCCGTCAGTTCCGTCATGCTCGGCAGCACCGCCTACGACGGGTTCTCGGGCGAGACCCGCTGGTACTCCTTCGTGCAGTCCTCCGACCTCCCCGCCGAGATGTGGGGCACCGTCGCGCTGGTCACCTTCTGCATGGTCGTCGCCGGGTCCCTGTATGGCGCCGCGGCGCTGTCCGCGCGCCTGGCCGGTGTCTCCGGGAGCGGCGTGGCCACCTCCTTCGCCCCCTCCCTGGTGCCGATCGCGGCGGGGTACCTCATCGCGCACTACTGGTCGCTGTGGGTGTGGGAGGGCACCAACGGGCTCGTGAAGATGTCCGACCCGCTCGGGACCGGCGCGAACCTGCTCGGCACCGCCGGGTTGACCCCACCGTCGGCCCTCATCGCCCCGGGCCTGGTCGCCGGCATCCAGGTGGTCGCGATCGTGACCGGCCACGTCCTGGGTGTCGTGCTCGCGCACGAGCGGGCGATCTCGCTGTTCCCCCGCCGGGCGGCCGTCGTGGGCCAGCTGCCGCTGCTGGCAGTGATGGTGGTCTACACGGTCGGTGGGCTGAGCCTGTTGTTCAGCTCCTGACCCCGCACGCTGCAGGGCGGCGGCCCGCGAGGCACCCAGCGGGACTCGGGCAGCTACCGCCGGCGGCGCCGCCGGTGCCGGGGTGCCACCACGGCATACGGCTCGGTGAGGGCGACGAACGCCCTGCGCAGGTCGCTGGCCGGCGCGAACTCGGCCAGCGACTTCCCGGCGAACATCGCCGCGTCGACGGTGGCCGGGTCATGGGGCAGGAAGGACAGGTCGTCCATCCCCGCGAACCGGTCCAGAGCCTCGGCGATCCGTCGTTCGGGACGAGCCCCCACGGCCGAGGCGCGCACCTTGTTGACCACGACGCGGGGCGTGGGGCTGGGCACCGAGGCGAGGTCCTGGACGGCGCGGACCAGCCGCTGGAGCCCGATCGGGTCACCCGCCCCGACGACGACGAGGTCGTCGGCACGCTCCAGGGCCACCAGGGTCGCCGCGTTGCGGCGCGGAGCGAGGGTGTCGTAGGACAGCTCCTCGTCGTCCTCGATGCAGAACCCGCAGTCGACGACCACGAAGGCCGCCAGCTGCCGGGCCAGGGTCAGGACGTGCTCCACCGACGAAGCCCGCAGCTCGGTCCACCGGTCGGCTCGCGGGACACCGGTCAGGACCCGCAGCCGCGGCGACACCTCGGGGGCGACCCTGGCCAGCGCGAACAGGTCGAGGGCGCCCTGGTCGGCCGCGCGACAGGCCGCGGCCATGCCTGGCGCCTCGTCGAGCAGGCCGAGGGCCTGTGCGATGGACGAGCCGTAGGTGTCGCAGTCCACCAGCAGGGTGGGCGCGTGCACGGCGAGCTCGGCCGCGAGGTTGAGCGCCACCGTACTGCGGCCGGGGGCGCCGGTCGGCCCCCAGACGGCGATGATGCGGCACGGCCCCGGGGCAGGGCCGTCGTCCCGGGCGAGCTGGAGGTCCTGCTCCGCCGGGTCCGGGTGCACGGCGGTGTCCGGCTCACCCGCGTGCAGGAGCAGCTCGTCGAGCAGGTCCTCGAGCTCGTGGCTGGCCACGTCGGTGCGGACGACGACGGTGAGGCCGAGCTGGCGCAGCCGGCGCTCCCCCAGCTCGTCGCCCGGCTCACCGACCCCGGCCACGACCAGGCCGTGCCCGGCGAGCTCGTGCAGGGCGCTGCGGTCCAGGGACCTCAGGTCGGGCGAGACCAGGGCCACCTGACCCAGTCCCGCAGCGGCCGCGGCGAGCAGGTCCGGGAGGTCTGCGCAGCGCCGGGCGACCGTGTAGTCGGCGGTCGCGCCGAGGGAGGCGACCAGCTCGGGCTCTCCCGGGCCGGTCAACGCGGTGATCACCGCACGGGTCACCGGTCGCCCCCGCCCGCGCCGCTGCCGGGTACGGGCACGAGCGTCACCCGTGCCCCGTCGTCGAGCTGTCCGATCAGCTCCCTGATGCGCTCGCGGGGAGCCATGACCTGCACGGGTCGGTCGCCGCTGACACCACCTGACAGTCCTCCCCCAGCCTTCGGCAGGCTGGCTACCGAGACCCCCTCCAGGGTCAGGACCGGCCCGGTGAAGACCTGCGCTCCCGTGGCCTGCGGGTCGACGGGGTTGACGTAGACATCGACCCTGGTGCCGACCGACAGGGCCGCGACGCTCCCGGCGTCCACCGAGAGCGTCAACGCCTGCACCGACACCTGGTCGCGCCCCCCGACCGCCACCGACGGCACGAGCTCGCCGGGCGACACCTCGCGCAGCACGAAGCGATCGGGCGCCAGCCCGGAGTCCGCCGGTAGGTAGCGGTCGCGCTGGGGCCCGAGCTGGACGTCGACCCGGACCAGGTCCTGCTCCTGGAGAGGTTGTCCCGGAACCAGGGCTGCCCGGGCCGCATACATCGCCGTTCGGTCGTCAGCGGCCGCGACCACCGTCGAACCCACGACGACCGAGGCCAGCACGAGCAGGAGCCCGATGAGCAGGCGCGCATCACGCCATGCGGGGCGTTGCAACCTGGTGGCCTTGGGCACTGGAAGGTCCGACACGTCGTTGTCCCCCTTGAGACGGTTTCGGCACGGTTTTCGGCATGGTTTCGTTGGTCTGCGTCGGCTCAGTCATTCTGACCCACCGCCGGGCGGCACGGCGGCGTCATCCACAAAGCGCCTCAAATCGTCCACAACCGCCGCAGGCGAACTCCTCCAAATGGCTGAGGATGGGACACTTTGCCGATCCACCAGACGCAGCCGCACGAACATGGTAAAAATTTGGTCAAGAGACACCAAGATCCAGTCAAGACGAGAAGTCGCAAGAAAGGGACGGGCACATCGTGACCAAGCGATTCATCCAGTTGTCGGAGGTGTCCGAGGTCCTGGACATCTCCTCCGCCCAGGCCTACGCCCTGGTGCGCTCCGGAGAGCTCCCCGCCATCAAGGTCGGCGGCCGCGGGCAGTGGCGCGTCGAGGTGGCCGAGCTCGAGGGGTACATCCAGCGGATGTACTCCGAGACCAAGACGTTCGTCGCGGCCCACCCCTTCGGACAGGTCGCGGAGTAGCCCACGTCGCGGGCCGTGGGGGTCCTGCGACGTTCCCGAGGAAGGGCCTGGAGCACACCGCTCCGGGCCCTTTCCGCGCTCTCTGCGGCCTCCTCCCGTCTCTTCGACGCCGGCTCGCGAGCGGTCATGCGGGGCGCAGCAGGACGAGCGCCTCGAAGGGCACCAGCCGTCGGCCGGTGACGTTCTCCGCACGCCGGGGAACGTCTGCGTCGTGCTCTGCCAGCTCGAAGAAGTCCCGCCCGACCGCGTCGACCGTCCCCGTGGCCCGACCACCCGCGACATCGGTGCACGTCAGGACGCAGCGGTCCCGGCTCAGGCCACGCAGGGCGTAGCCGAGCCCGAAGCGGCGACCCGTCGGCTCACCCGCCGCTCGTGCGGGCAGGCCCGTCACCGCCGTGATGCCACTGAAGGCGACCAGCGACACCGCACCGCCGGGGACCCCCACGAGCACCCACCCGTCGCCGACGTCGGCGACGCGACCCGACACGACCGTCCGGGAGCGCAGGGCGAGGGCCACCTGTGCAGTCCCGGCCGCGGCGAGGCGCTCGTAGAGCCCGAGCGAGGCACGTTCGCGTCGGGTCCGGTCGGCCACCTCGGCATCCAGCTCGCGCCGCTCCTGCGCCTCCCACTGCGCCGACAGGTCCTCGAACAGGTCGTCCCAGCGCATGTCCACCCCTACCCCCGGTTGTCGCGATCGCGACATCGCGGCGAGCCTAACGACTCCTGCCATTGCACACTGCCGATGCGGCGAGTACCTTCCACTACATGCAAACTAATGTAAACAGCATCATATGCAGTCAAGGACGATCATGAACCCGCGGGTGCGGGTGTGGGCCACGGGGACGGCGACCGCCGTGACCCTCCTCGGTCTCGACGTCGCCGTGGGTGCGGCAGTGCGGACGCTGGCGCGTCGGGTGTTCGCGCCAGGACCGGCCTCGCTCGACGAGGTGGTCGTCCTGCTCGCCGCCGCCGCGGCCCTGGCGCTGGGCGTCTGGCTCACCGCGAGCAGCACCGCCGCCGTCCTGGCCCATGCCCCCGGTCGCCTCGGTGCCGCTGCCGAGCAGGTCGCCGCCGCCTGGGCGCCACTGCTGACCCGACGCGTCGCGGCAGCCCTCGTGGGGGCCTCGGTCGCCGGGGCGCTGGGTCCCACCACCACCGTGGCCCGCGAGGCCGCCCCCTTCCCCGGGTTCAGCGCATCCGCGCCGGCCGCGCCGGTCGCGCCGGCCGCGTCGGTCAGCACGGCCCTGCCCTCCCCACCACCGGCCGTGCCCCCCGCCGGCTGGGTCCCGACGCGTCCGACGCAACGACCCGTCCCCTCGCCCTCCCTGGTCACCTCCGGCGCCTCGGGCGCCCTGAGCTCCTCGAGCACCGACCGGACCGGGGTGGTCATCCACCGGGGTGACACGTTGTGGGCCGTGGTGGCGGCCCACCTGGGACCGGATGCCACCGATGCCGAGGTCGCGGCCCAGTGGCCACGCTGGTACGCGGCAAACCGCCGCGTCATCGGCGCCGACCCCGACCTCCTGCTGCCCGGACAGGTCCTGGAGGTCCCCGCGGCGGAGGTGTCGCGATGAGGGAGACCGTGACCACCGCCGCCGGCACAGCACGCACCTCCCTGCGTCCGCTGACCATCGTGCCGGCCCCCCGCATCCGTCCGCCGGTCATCGCCGAGACCGACCCCGACCTCCTGCTGCCCGGACAGGTCCTGGAGGTCCCCGCGGCGGAGGTGTCGCGATGAGGGAGACCGTGACCACCGCCGCCGGCACGGCACGCACCTCCCTGCGTCCGCTGACCATCGTGCCGGCCCCCCGCATCCGTCCGCCGGTCATCGCCGAGACCGACGACGACTGGGCCGGCGGGCGCTGCACCGAGTCCCCGTACATCCAGGATGCCCTGGCCGTCGACTTCTCACTGCGCTCCGACCAGGACCTGTTCGGCGAGCAGCCCACCCGACGCGACGACCTGCCCGACCCTGCGGACTGGGCGGCACACATCGCCCAGGCCCTGGTGGAGGTGATGGCCGGGGTGCGCCCGGCGCCGCAGTTGCTGCGCTGGACGACCCCCGAGGTGTACGCGGCGGTGGCCCGCCGTGCCGCGGTGTCCGTCCGCAGGGGCATGCCGCCCACGCGCCGTACCGTCGTGCGGAGCCTGCGCGTGTGCGAACCCGCCGACGGTGTGGCGGAGGCGAGTGCCGTCGTCGTGGACGGTGGTCGGGTCCGCGCCCTGGCCATGCGACTGGTGGGGCTCGACGGTCGTTGGCGCGTCGAGGCCCTCCAGGTCGGCTGAGGCGCGCCTGACCCCGCCGCAGCCCGACACGGCTCTCGGGGACGCGAACAGCGCCGCCCACCCCGTGCGGGAGGACGGCGCTGCGCGGACGGTGGGGCCGGTCAGCCCTTGCCGTGGCACATCTTGAACTTCTTGCCCGAGCCGCACGGGCACGGGCCGTTGCGGGTGGCCCCCGACGTCTGCTCGGCCGAGAGCTCGTCGTCGACCACACCACCACGGTGCTCCACCTCACCGGTCTCGGTGGGGGCCGAGTACTGCAGGTCCTGGGTCCGGCGGACCGGCTGCTCGAGCCCCTTGGCCCGGAACGACACCGCCGCCCGCTCACCCGACGGGTCGGGCTCACGGTCGCCCTCAGACCCACCGACCTGCGCCGGCACGGGCTCCTGACCGCCGTGGTCGTGACCGTCGTGGTCGTGGCCGTCGTGGTCGTGCCCGTCGTGGTCGTGCCCGCTGTGGTCCTCGCCGACCGGGTTGCCCCCGGTGAGGTTCGCGCCCGCCAGCATGTCCGAGACGCTCATCGGCTGCACGGCTGGCGCCTGCTGCCCCGGCTGGTCGACGTCGACCTGCACGTTGAACAGGTAGCCGACCGACTCCTCCTTGATGGACTCGTTCATCGCCTCGAAGAGCTGGTACCCCTCACGCTGGTACTCCACGAGCGGGTCGCGCTGGGCCATCGCCCGCAGCCCGATGCCCTCCTGCAGGTAGTCCATCTCGTACAGGTGCTCACGCCACTTGCGGTCCAGCACCGACAGGACGACCCGGCGCTCCACCTCGCGCATGACCTCCTCGCCGAGCTGCTCCTCACGCGCGTCGTAGGCGTGGTGGGCGTCGGAGGTGATCTGCTCGCGCAGGAACTCGGCAGTGAGCGCGCTGCGGTCACCGGCCGCCTCGACGACCTCGTCGGGGGTCACCGAGACCGGGTACAGGGTCTTCAGGGCCGTCCAGAGGCGGTCCAGGTCCCAGTCGTCGGCGAAGCCCTGAGCGGTCTCGGCGTCGACGTAGCCACCCACGACGTCGTTGATGAAGTGGCGGATCTGCTCGTGCAGGTCCTCGCCCTCCAGGACGCGGCGGCGTTCGTCGTAGATGACCGTGCGCTGGCGGTTGAGGACGTCGTCGTACTTGAGGACGTTCTTGCGGATCTCGAAGTTGCGCCCCTCGACCTGTCCCTGCGCGCTCTGGATGGACCGGCTGACCATCTTGGACTCGATCGGGACCTCGTCGTCCATCTTGGCCGTGGTCATGAAGCGGTCGACCATGGCCGCGTTGAACAAGCGCATCAGGTCGTCCTGCAGCGACAGGTAGAACCGGGACTCGCCAGGGTCACCCTGACGGCCGGACCGACCACGCAACTGGTTGTCGATGCGGCGCGACTCATGGCGCTCGGTGCCGAGGACGTAGAGCCCACCGAGACCGGTGACCTCGTCGTGCTCGGCCTGCACCGCGGCCTCGGCCTTCTCCAGCGCCTCGTCCCAGGCGGCCTCGTACTCCTCCGGGGTCTGCTCCGGGTCCAGGCCCTGCTGTCGAAGGGTGGCGACCGCCATGAACTCGGGGTTGCCACCGAGCATGATGTCGGTACCACGACCGGCCATGTTGGTGGCGACGGTCACCGCACCCTTGCGTCCCGCCTGGGCCACGATCGCTGCCTCGCGCTCGTGCTGCTTGGCGTTGAGCACCTCGTGCGGCACCCCGCGGCGGCGCAGCTGGTCGGACAGGTGCTCGCTCTTCTCGACCGAGACCGTGCCGACCAGGACGGGCTGGCCGTGCTCGTACCGCTCGACGAGGTCGTCCACCACGGCGTTGAACTTGGCCTCCTCGGTCCGGTAGACGAGGTCGGCCTGGTCCTTGCGGATCATCGGACGGTTCGTCGGGATCGGGACCACACCGAGCTTGTAGATCGAGTGGAGCTCGGCCGCCTCGGTCTGGGCGGTGCCCGTCATGCCCGAGAGCTTGTCGTACATGCGGAAGTAGTTCTGCAGGGTGATCGTGGCGAGCGTCTGGTTCTCGTTCTGGATCGCGACGCCCTCCTTGGCCTCGATCGCCTGGTGCATCCCCTCGTTGTAGCGACGCCCCGCCAGCATGCGACCGGTGTGCTCGTCGACGATGAGGATCTCGCCGTTGAGGTTGACGTAGTCCTTGTCCCGCTTGAACAGCTCCTTGGCCTTGATGGCGTTGTTCAGGTAGCCGATCAGCGGGGTGTTCACGGACTCGTAGAGGTTGTCGATGCCGAGGTAGTCCTCGACCTTGGCGATGCCGGCCTCGAGCACACCGACGGTCTTCTTCTTCTCGTCGACCTCGTAGTCGCCCTCGCCGGACTCGAGCTCGCCACGGGTGAGGTGCTTCACGATCTTGGAGAACTCGGTGTACCACTTGGTGGCGGCGTCGGCCGGGCCGCTGATGATCAGCGGCGTGCGGGCCTCGTCGATGAGGATGGAGTCGACCTCGTCGACGACGGCGAAGTTGTGGCCGCGCTGCACGAGCTCGTCCATGGACCAGGCCATGTTGTCGCGCAGGTAGTCGAAGCCGAACTCGTTGTTGGTGCCGTAGGTGATGTCCTTGGCGTACTCGACACGGCGCTCGGCCGGTGTCATCGACGCGAGGATGACCCCGGTCTCGAGCCCGAGCATGCGGTGGACGCGGCCCATCAGCTCGGACTGGTACTCGGCGAGGTAGTCGTTGACCGTGATGACGTGCACGCCCTTGCCCTCGAGGGCGTTGAGGTAGGACGGCAGGGTCGCGACGAGCGTCTTGCCCTCACCGGTCTTCATCTCGGCGACGTTGCCCAGGTGCAGGGCCGCGCCACCCATGAGCTGGACGTCGAAGTGGCGCTTGCCCAGGGTGCGGCGAGAGGCCTCCCGCACCGCGGCGAAGGCCTCCGGGAGGATGTCGTCAAGGGTCTCGCCGTCGGCGAGTCGCTTGCGGAACACCTCGGTCTCGGCGCGCAGCTCGGCGTCGCTGAGCTTGGTGAAGTCCTCCTCGATGGAGTTCACCTGGGCAGCGATGCCGTGCAGCTTCTTGAGGATGCGGCCTTCACCGGCGCGCAGCAGACGTTCGACGATCTTGGACACGCAATATCTCCTGAAAGTTCGCAGCCGTCGTCATCCGGGTGGCAACGGCCCGACCTAGGCTAGTCGAGTCGGTCCGTGCCTGTGGACCGATGGTCCGGGGAAACTCCAGCCAAGCATGCTCAGGTGACGGCTGCGAGGTCCAGCCACCGGGCCATCAGGCGCAGCTCGTCGGCGAGCGCCGCCCGGGCCTGCGCAGGGGCGCCGGGCTCCCAGTGCACCGCCTGCACCCTCAACGCCCCCGCGGCACGGTCGGCCTTGAGGTCGCACCGGGCGACCAGCTCCTCCCCGTAGAGGAACGGCAGCACGTAGTAGCCGTGCACCCGTTCGGGAGCGGGAACGTAGATCTCGAGCCGGTAGTCGAACCCGAAGATCGCCGCGGTGCGGTCGCGTTGCCAGATCAGCGAGTCGAACGGGCTGAGCAGCGCCTGCGCGTGGACCCGCCGCGGCCGGCGCGCCTCGGGGTGCAGGTAGGCCGGCCGCTTCCACCCCTCGATCGTGGCGGGCAGGAGCCGTCCCTCGGCGAGGAGTGCGGTCAGGGCGGGCCGGGCCTGCTCGGGCTTGAGTCGGAAGTAGTCGCGCAGGCACTGCTCCGTGCCGACGCCGTGGGCCCGCGCGGCGATCATGACGAGCTCACGGAACGCCACCTGGGGCGACGGCCGCCGGGCCGGGTCCACGGCGACGGCGGCCACCTCGCTCGGAAGCACCCGTTCGAGGGAGGCGTAGCGTCGTTCGAACTGGGTGGTCCGACCGGCCGAGGAGATCTCGCCGGCCCAGAAGAGGTGCTCGAGCGCACTCTTGACCAGCGACCAGTTCCAGCCCCAGTCCTCCCGGTCACGCGGCAGGTCGTGCTCGAGCGCTGCCTCCACCTGACGCGAGGTGAGCGGTCCCCGGGCCACGACCTCTGCCCTGACCGCCGCGACCAGCCCGGGGTGCTCCAGGGCCACCCGCCGCATGCCGCCCCAGGCGTCGGCGTGGGCCCGCTGCATCCGGAAGTCGAGCAACGGCCAGGTGGTCGGGGGCACCAGGCTCGCCTCGTGGGCCCAGTACTCGACGAGGCGACGCGGGGCCCGGTCCCGGGCACGGTCGAGCAGGGCGGTGTCGTAGGGCCCGAGCCGGGAGAAGAAGGGGAGGTACTGACTGCGCGCGACCACGTTGACACTGTCGATCTGGACCACCTGCACCCGGTCGACGACGCGCTGCACGTGGCGCATGGACGCGCTGCCCGGAGCCGGGCGCGGGTCCAGGAAACCCTGCGCCGCCAGGGCGATCCGCCGCGCCTGGGCACGGCTGAGCCGGACCGGGTCAGCCGTGCCCACGCGGCCCGGCTCCTGCGGCTCGGCTCACTCGCCGGGTTCGAGCAGGTTCTCCCGCACGGCATACATCGCGGCTTCCATGCGCGAGTGCAGCTGGAGCTTCTCGAGGATGTTGCGGACGTGGTTCTTCACGGTGTTCTCGGAGATGAACAGCTGGTGGGCGATCTCCTTGTTCGCCAGGCCGCGGGCGACCAGGCGCAGCACCTCGAGCTCACGGTCGGTCAGGCGCGGGGCGCCGACCGCGCTGGGGCGTTCGCCCTGGCGGCGGCTCATCTGCGCGAACTCGGCGAGCAGCTTGGAGGCCATCGACGGGGAGATCAGCGAGTCGCCGTTGTGCACGGCGCGCACGCCCTCGGCGATCTCCTCGCCCGGGACGTCCTTGAGGAGATAGCCGTTGGCGCCGGCCTTGACGGCCTCGTAGAGGTCGGACTCCTCGTCGGACATCGTCAGCATGATGATCTTGGTCGACGGCACAAGGGCCTTGATGGTCTTGCAGGCCTCGATGCCGGAGGTGTGCGGCATGCGCACGTCCATGAGGACGACGTCGGGCAACAGCTCGACGGTGCGGTCCACCGCCTCCTTGCCGTCGCCGGCCTCGCCGACGATGTCGATGTCGTCGTCCTGGGACACGACCATCTGCAGACCACGGCGGTAGAGCACGTGGTCGTCGGCGATGACGACCCGGATGGGATCGTGCACCACGGGGGTCTGCTCGTCGAAGCCGCTGGTCACGAGCACATCCTTGCACGACACGCCGACGGCGCCGAGCAATCGGGAAGTCCCGATTGTCCGGCGCCGCCGACGGTGCCCACGGTCGAGGTGGTCAGGAGACCTTCTGGACGGGGGCGGGCGCGTCGCTGCCGTTGCTGGTGCCCGGGGCGGCCACATCGAGGTGGATCACGCCGTACGACCAACCGCGACGGCGGTAGACGACGCTGGGCTGGTCGGTGTCCTCGTCGTGGTAGAGGTAGAAGTCGTGGCCGACGAGCTCCATCGCCGCCACGGCCTGGTCGAGCTGCATGGGTGCGGTGGCGTGGATCTTCTCCCGGATCTCGACAGGGCTGTTGCCCTGGGTGCCGAACCGGTCGTCCTCGTCCTGGCTGTGTGCGTGGTCCTCGGACGAGGTGGGCGAGGGCTCCTGGATCCGAGCCGTCGCTGCCGCCACCGACTCGGGGGCGTGTCGACCTCGATGCACGCGCTTGCGGTCGTGGGCTCGGCGCAATCGCTCCATGAGCTTGTCCAGCGCCACGTCGAGCGCCGCGTACTTGTCGTCCAGACAGGCTTCGGCCCGAACGATGGGCCCCTTCACGTGACAGGTGATCTCGACCCGCTCGCAGGACTTGGCCTGCCGCTTGTTGGGCTCGTGACTGACGATGACGTCGACGCGCTGCACGCGGGGGGCGAGCTGCGCGATCTTGGTCAGCTTCTCGTCGAGGTGGTCACGAAATCGGTCCGATACCTGCATGTGGCGTCCAGTGACGACAATCTCCACGGTGTCCTCCATAAGGTTTGGTGGAAGGTGAGAGTCGGGCGCGACAGCCCCGATCAACCGCGGCACCACCTCCCGAGGTCGGAGGGGACGGCGAAGGGCGACGAGCACACCCGCAAGGGTGCCTCGAGGGGTGACCCATGGCGGGCACCAGTGGGCTCGGCCGCAGTCGCGGTCGAGCGGGTGTTCGGCTCCGTTCCCTGCGCCAGGGCGCCCGACGGACCGTGTCCGCGGCGCCCTGTTCTCGTGTGCTGCACGGGGGCCAGGGGGGCCATGCACCCGACGGTAGCCCACCACCGACCTTTGCGACAGCGGACCTGCTCCGAGGCTCACCGGGAACCGCCCGAGGGCCTGTCGGGAGTCCCCACGCGGCGTTGGGTGGCGCAGATCGTGGCTCCCAGGAGCAGCCCGGCACCCCCCCTGCGCAGCGCCCGCGCGGCCTCGCCCAGGGTCGCTCCCGTCGTCAGGACGTCGTCGACCACGACGCACGTGGCACCCCGCACGGCCGGCGCCCAGACCGATCTCACCACCATCGAGTGCTCGACGTTGGTATGGCGCCGCTGCGCGCCCAGCCCTGCCTGGTCCGCAACCCGGCGGTGCACCCGCAGGGCTGCGGCGACCACGACCTCCCCTGCCGCGAACCCGCTGACCGCCCCCGCGGCCAGGGCCTCGAGCGGCGCGTCACCACGTCGCCGACGGGACGCCGACGACGAGGGCACCGGGACGACGAGGACTGGCCCCTCACCGGCTGCCAGAGCCCGACGCGCCTCCGGCGCGCTCTGGAGGGCCACGTCCACGGCGTCGGCGAGCAGCCCCGCCAGCACCGGTGCGCAGTCACGACGCCCACCGTCCTTGTACGCGGTCACCAGCCCCGCGAGGGCACCCTCGAAGCGACCACAGGCGTGGACCGGCGGCAGTGCCGCCGGTTCAGGGTCGGGGCGGGCGCGACGTGGCCCGGGGTGCCAGAGGCTGGCAGCGACCTCGTCGCGGCACCGCTCGCACAGTGCGAGGTCCCCGGAGCGGCACACGGCGCAGTCCTGCGGGAGGGCGAGTGAGAGTACCGCCACGAGGGCCGAAAAGCCGCAGAACATGACCTCGATCGTGTCCATTCGGTGAGTTCGTGCTCGTTCACCCCACCTAACGCTGTGGAGCGGTCTAGTCTGAGGCGCAACCTGTGGACAAATCGCCATGGATTCAGTACCAGACGGGAGGTCGAGCATGCGTTGGGTGTCGGTGTTGTCCGTCAGCACGCGGTTGCGGCTCGGCCTCGCCACGCTCGCCATGCTGTTCGCGGCCTTCGACCGCGCGCTGCTCACGGGCCTGCCCTGGATCCTGCTCGTCATCACCCTCGACCTGGCTGCCTCGGGCTTCGAGTACCTCAGCTCCAGCGGTCGCGCCATCGGCCGGATGCAGCTCATGGTGCTCCTCGGCGCCAACGCCGCAGCCGCAGGGGTGGCGATGGGGTACGAGGGGCCCTGGTCGAAGGTGCTCCTGCTCATCCCCGCCTACCACGCCGGTGCCCGGTTCGGCCGACGAGGAGCCCTGATGGTCTTCGTCGTCGGGGTGGTGACCGGCGGCGGCACCGAGCTGATGCTGGGCAGCTACACCGAGGGCGAGGCACAGCGCATCCTGCTCGCCTCGGTCTTCGCGCTCGTCTTCGGGCTCCTGGGCGCCTGGTCGCACCGGATGCAGGAGGAGGAGGACGAAGCCGTCGTCGACCCCAACGTCGCAGCGGAGGCCGGCCTGCTGCTGCGCCGGCTGCACGAGCTCGCCGAGACCCTCGACACCGGGTTCGACGCACCCGCCTCGGCCGAGATGGCCCTGCAGGACCTCGCGACCCAGATGCGTGCGGCGCGCAGCGCCATCCTCGTGGGCTACGGCGACGACCCTGCGGTGCCGCTGGCCATCCGTGGCGCGGACCGGACCCCCTGGCCGGACCCGATGGAACCCAGCTCGGTGCTCGCGCGCACCTGGCGCGAGGGCGTCCCGACCCTGTCCGAGTGGGCGGACGACCTCGTCGGACGCTCGGTCATCGTGGTGCCGCTGAACGACAACAACGGTGCCCGGCTCGGCCTCATGGTGGCTGATCGACCCCTGGTCACCCCCTTCACCGACGACGACCTCGTCGCCGCCGGCGAGGTCGCCGCGCGCCACTCGGCGAACATCGACCTCTCGGTCCTCTTCGCCGGGTTGCGCGAACGCGCCGGGCTGGAGGAGCGCGAGCGCCTCGCCCGGGAGATGCACGACGGGATCGCCCAGGAGATGGTGGCGCTGGCCTTCGGGATCGACTCGCTGCGCCGCACCGCACGCGACAGCGGCTCCCCGCTGCTCGACGACCTGGACGGCCTGCGGGTCGAGGTCTCCCGCGTGCTGGCCGACCTGCGCCTGCACAT
Source organism: uncultured Actinomycetota bacterium (assembly GCA_963722015.1). Lineage (GTDB taxonomy): Bacteria > Actinomycetota > Actinomycetes > Actinomycetales > Dermatophilaceae > Pedococcus. Next base: position 69,618 of record CAVRMT010000056.1, read on the forward strand.
CGCGGACCTGCGCATCGCCGTGCGACCCGACACCGGGCTCGGGGCCCTGATCGGTGCTCGGCTCCAGAACTTCGGCTCCACCTCCGGGGTCACCACCCGCATGCACCTCAGCGAGAACGGCTTCCGCCTGCCCGCCCACACCGAGGTGCTCATCTACCGCCTGTTCCTGCAGGTCCTCGCCGACGCACGACACTCCCTCAACGCCGACACCGTCGAGGTCCGCCTCAACGTCGCCGCGCCGCGGGTGGAGCTGTGGGTCGCCCACAACGGCACGAGCTCGCTGGGTATCCGTGACTTCAGCCAGCACCCCCTCATGTCTTTGGGAGGCGAGATCGTCGTCGAGCCCCACAACGGCGACGGTGTCGCCATCCGGATGCGCATGCGGGCCCGCGGCGCCTCGCCGTCGGCCACGCTTTCCAACGAAAGGATCCCCCAGCCGTCATGACCATCAACGTCGTCGTGATCGATGATCACACCCTGGTCCGCGAGGCCGTGTGCCGCATGATCGACAGCGAGCCCGACCTCGCTGTCGTCGGTCAGGCCGGCGGCATCGCCGAGGGCCGCACCGTCCTGGCGCAGAGCCTCATCCACGTCCTCGTCGTCGACGTGTCCATGCCGGACGGTTCGGGCCTCGTGCTGGCCCGGGCGGCCCGTGAGGCCTCCCCCCGGCTCGGCATCGTCGTCCTCACCATGCACAACGACGACGAGACCCTCCTCGAGGCACTCGACCTCGGGGCCTCGGCCCTCGTCCTGAAGTCGGCTCCCTCCGACGAGGTCATCGCCGCCGTCCGCCGCGCCGCGGTGGCGCCGGACGCCTTCATGGCGACCGGCCTCGCAGAGGCCCTGCGTCGTCGGGACTCCAGCGACAAGCCCAAGCTCACCCCGCGCGAGGCCGAGGTCCTCGACCGGCTCGTGGCCGGGGACTCCATCGCCGCGGTGGCCAAGCGTCTCTACATGAGCGAGTCCACCGTCAAGACGCACGTCTCGAAGGTCTACGAGAAGCTCGGCGCCCACAACCGCGCCTCGGCCGTCATGTCGGCCCTGCGCCTCGGGCTCGTCCGCACCGAGTCGGTCGGCCAGAGCCGCCGCTGAGTCGGTACGGGCGGACCGACCAGGGTCGACCCGCTCCACACAGCTGAAACGGCCAGCCCCCCTCGGGTACTGGCCGTTTCAGCTGTCTGTGGGGCTCTGGCGACTCAGAGGGCGCCGTTGCTGAAGGTGTCGACGATGCGGATCGCGCCGGGTCCGATGATGACGATGAACAGCGCCGGGAAGATGAACAGCAGCATCGGGAACAAGATCTTGACCGGCACCTTCTGTGCCTTCTCCTCGGCCCGCTGGCGTCGCACCAGGCGCATCTGGTTGGACTGCTCGCGCAGCACGCTTCCGATGGGCAGGCCCAGCCGGTCGGCCTGGACGAGGGCGCTGACGAACGTCTTGGCCTCAGTGACGCTGGTGCGCTTGGCCAGGGAGCTGAACGCCTCGCCCCGGGACTTGCCGATCTGGATCTCGGACAGCACGCGGGCGAACTCACCGGCGATCGGACCGGTCGTCGCCTTGGCGACCTGCATCAGGGCCGCGTCGAAACCCTGACCGGCCTCGACACACACGGTGAGCATGTCGAGGGCGTCGGCGAGGCCGAGCCGCAGCTCCTCCTGGCGCTTCTGTCCAGCGTTCATGAGCAGCAGGTCCGGCAGGTAGAAGCCGATCGCAGCACCGATGGCCGCGAAGACCAGGCCGCGAGGACTCAACCCACCCAGGAGCACGCCGAGCAGGGCGAAGGCGAGCAGCCCAGCGCCCTTGGCACCCATGATGCGCTCGGCGGTCCAGGTGCCGGGGTTGCCCGCGAGGTCCAGGCGACGGGTCAGGCCTTCCTGGGCGCCGCCGGGCGACAGCTTCGCGGCGAGCGACCTCGTCCTGGCCAGCGCCGGTAGGACGATGCGGTCCATCAGCGAGAGGTCGGACTTGCTCACCTCCTGGTGGTTGACCGACTTCTCGATCAGCTCCAGGGACCGGGCGACCCCGGTCGTCTCCCCGGCGCCGGCAGACACGGCGATGACGATGGTGGCGAGCGCACCTCCGATGGCGACGAGCCCGACGATCAGCAGCATGGTTCCCATGTCAGACCTTCACATCCACGAGTTTGCGCATCCAGAACCAGCCGATGACCAGGGAGACCAGGCCGCCGGCCAGCATGATCATCCCCATGGGACGGGTCCACAGGAGCTCGACGTACTCCCTGTTGGTCTGCATCGTGTAGAGGAAGATGCCGATGGGCAGGGCGATGAGGATGTAGGCCGAGAGGCGACCTTCCGCCGACAGGCCACGGACGTGGCGTCCGAGCTCCTCGCGCTCGCGCAGCGTCTTGGCCGTGGTCCGCATGGTCTCGGCGAGGTTGCCGCCGACCTCGCGCTGGATCCGGATCGCCATCGCCGTCCAGCGCATGTTGCCGCTGTCCATCCGGTCGGACATGCGCTCGAGCGACTCGGCGATGTCGGCGCCGATCCGGGTCTCGGCGAGGGCTCGCGAGAACTCCTTGGCGGAGGGCTCCGCAGCGTCCTTGGCGACGGCGTCGAGCGCCTGCGGGAGCGAGAACCCGGTGGACAGGCTGCTCGCGATGAGGGTCAGGATGTCGGGCAGCTGGTGGTCGAACTTGGTGGCCCTGCGCTTGGCGAGAAAGCGCAGCACGATGGCCGGCATGAACCACCCCAGGACGAACCCGATCAGGACCGCCACGAGCGTCATCCCCGGTCCGCCGCGGAGCAGGAGCGTGGAGACGGCCACGCCGACGACGAGGGCGACGATCCGCATCACCCACCACTCACCGGCACGCAGCGGCAGGTCGGCCCGTTCGATGAGAGACATCGTCTTGCTGGTGGAGTCGCGACCTTCCATCATCTTGTCGCCCATCGACACCAGGCTCTCGGACACCGCGACCTGACGGTTCTTCGAGGCCTTGGCCGGGGCGGTCTTGGCGACGTACTGGTCGATGCTGTCGACGCGCGTCTGTCGACCTGACTTCATCGAGCCGCTGGACAGGGCGACACCGGCGCCCACCACACCGAGGAACACCGCACCGAGTCCGAGTCCGAGCATCGGGGAGACGCCGAGGATCGGCAACGTGGTGGGGGCCGGGACGGCCCTGATGACCTCTTCGACAGGGCCGACGATCGGGTCGGTCGACACCGCCGGCGCCTTGGTCGGGACGGCGACACCTTCACCGAAGTCGACCAGTGCGGCAGTGCTGAAGGGTTTGCCACCCGCGAGGCCCGCGACCGAGATGTTCTGCACCGCGGTGACGCCGGGCGGCAGGGGCAGGGAGAAGGTGAGCTGGGAGGCGAGGGTCTTGGCCGCCGTCGTGAACGCGCTGGCGACCGCGCCGGCGTTGGCGGCGGAGACGACCGAACCGCCACCGGCGGAGGCGAAGCCCTTGAGGACCGAGACGTTGCCCTCGGTCGACTTGAACGACACCGCCTCGGCGCGCACGTCGTTGCTCTTGAGCACGGCCGTGGCCTGGGCCTGGGTGGCCTTGCTGGCCGTGTCACCGCCATCGGACAGGAGCAGGATGCTGCGCTCCCCCGTGCTGCCGAGCGTCTTCACCGCGAGGGCGACACCGTCGTAGAGCGCGGTCTCGCCGTCGGACTCGAGGTTGCCGACCGCCGACTGGACCTTGCCGTGGTCGGTGGTGGGCTTGAGGTTCACCACGGCCTTGCCGGAGAACGACACCAGGCCGACGCGCACGTCGTCGGGGACGTTCTTGAGGAACGCCGCGACCGCGGAGCGCATGGTCGCCATACCGGGCTCGCCCATCGAGCCGCTGGTGTCGACCACCAGCACCGTGGTGCGGGTGACCGGCGTGCCCTGACCGGAGGTGATCGCGTCGACCGGGTAGTCCTTGCCGGACACCTTGACCGTGAGGCCGGGGTCGATCGTGGCGCCGCCGGTGGCCGAGATCAGGCCCACGAGGTTGCCGCTCTTGGCCTCGATGCCCGTGATGTTCACGACCGGTGAGGGAGCGGCGCCCGCCGAGGTGGCCCCGGCGAACAGCGCAGCGGAGGCGAGCGCCACGACGGCACCCCACCTGCGCGGCAGGCGTACGAGCATCACACCCCCCGGACGAAGATGTCTGCAGCGAGCTCGATGCCCTGGTCCTGCAGCTCGCTGGCGAACTTGGGCCGCAGGCCGGTGCTCTTGAGCGTGCCCTTGAAACGACCCTGCTCGTCGCGACCTGCGCTGTAGTCGAAGGTGAACAGGTCCTGCATCGTGATGACGTCGCTCTCCATGCCGACGACCTCGCTGATCGCGGTCACGCGGCGCGAGCCGTCCTTGAGGCGGGCCTGCTGGATGACCATGTCGACGGCGCCCGCGACCTGTTCGCGGATGGCACGGATCGGCAGGTCGATGCCGGCCATGAGGACCATGGTCTCCAGGCGGGACAGGCTGTCGCGCGGGGTGTTGGCGTGGACGGTGGTGAGCGAGCCGTCGTGACCGGTGTTCATGGCCTGGAGCATGTCGAGGGCGGCGCCGTCACGGCACTCGCCGACGACGATGCGGTCCGGACGCATACGCAGCGAGTTCTTGACCAGCTCGCGGATCGGGATCGAGCCACGACCCTCGATGTTGGCCGGGCGGGACTCCAGACGCAGGACGTGGTCCTGGTGCAGCTGGAGCTCGGCGGCGTCCTCGATGGTGACGATGCGCTCGTCGTCGGGGATGAACGAGGACACGACGTTGAGCAGGGTCGTCTTGCCGGAGCCGGTACCTCCGGAGATGACGATGTTGCGGCGGCCGCGGACACAGGCGGACAGGAAGTCACGCACCTGCGGCGTGAAGGTGCCGAAGGCGATGAGGTCCTTGTCCGTGAAGGGGTCGGTGGCGAACTTGCGGATGGTGAGCAGCGAGCCGTCGAGGGCGATCGGCGGGATGACGGCGTTGACGCGCGAGCCGTCGGGCAGGCGGGCGTCCACGAGGGGGCTCGCCTCGTCGACGCGACGACCGACGCGGCCCACGATCTTGTCGATCGTGCGGCGCAGGTGCGCGTCGGAGCTGAAGCGGGCCTCGACGGGGTAGAGCTTTCCGGCGCGCTCGACGTAGATCGAGTCGGGCCCGTTGACCATGATCTCGGTGATCTCCGAGTCCCGCAGGAGGGGCTCGAGGGGGCCGTGGCCGAGGATCTCGTCCGAGACCTCCTGCGAGATCCGGGTGCGGTCCGCCAGGGACAGCGGGGTCTCCTCGTGGTCGATGACCTCCTGCAGCGTGTGCCGCACCTTGGTCTCGAGCTCGGACTGGTCGAGGTGGGGGTCGTAGAGCTGCGGACCGAGGGAGTCCAGGAGCGCCTGGTGCACGCTGGCCTTGACGGCGGCGAAGGGGTCGGCGACGCGTTGGCGCTCGTTGGCTGCCGGTGTGGGCGTGCCGCTGGCGGCGTCGCTCGCCGCCTGCTGGGTGCGACGGACGCTTTCGAGGCGTTCGGCGAGGCTCATCGGTTCCCTCCTCGGGAGAGTGACCAACGGCCGGAGCGGCCGCTGACCGACGCAGCAGCCTTGTCGTCGGCACCCGTGGCAGCACCGGGCGCAGGCGAGCGCAGGAAGTTCTCCGCGAGGTCACGCAGGGCGACGCTGACCGGGTGCTTCGGCTCGTCCAGGATGATGGGCACGCCGCGGTTGACCGAGGCGGGAACGGCGGTGCTGTTGGGCACCATGACGGCGATGTCCTGCTTGAGCGCCGCCACGACGTCCTCGGCCCGCAGCCCGACCTTGGCGTCGGAGCGGTTGAGGACGATGAGGCGGGTGTCCTTGGGGTTGCCCAGCAGGTCGAGCGTGTCGAGGGTGAGCCGCAGGTTCTTCACGGCCGGGATGTCGAGGGTCGCGATGAGCACGAGCAGGTCGCTGTCGTCGAACGCTGCCAGGACGTGCGAGGTGAAGGCGGGCGGCGTGTCCAGCAGGACGTAGTCGTAGTGGCGCTTGGCCACGCGGATCAGCTCGCTCACGATCGACCCGGGGATCCGGTCGGCGTCGCTGGGCTCGGCGGGGGCGCTGACGGTGTCGAGCCCGCTCTCGTGCTTGGTGACGACGGCCTTGATCGCCTGCTCGTCGATGTGACCGGCCATGCTCACCAGGTCGATGATGGAGTTCTGGGGCAGCATCTGCAGGCTGATCCCGACGTCGCCGAAGGCCAGGTCGAGGTCGATCAGCAGCACCTTGGAGCCGGTCGAGGCCAGGTAGGTGGACAGGTTCGTCGCAAAGGTGGTCTTGCCCACTCCACCCTTGGCGGAGAAGACGGTGACCACGCGGGCGGACTTCGTCACCCCGCCGGTGTCGGCGGTGTGGCCGGCGACCCGCGTGGTGAGCTCGCGGCTGCGGCGCGCGGCCTCGGCCAGACCGGTCAGGTCGTCGGCCGTGATGACCTCGCGGACACCGGCTCGCAGCGCCTGCCCGAGGACGTTGACGTCGAGGCGGCGGCGCAGGAGCAGCACCCCGACCTCGGGCCGTTCCACCCGGGCGAACTCGGTGAACTGGCAGGCGCTCTCCATGTCGACATCGGGACCGATCAGGACCAGCTGCTCGCGCGGAGCGTCCTCGAGGGCGCGCACCATGGCGGACTGGGAGTCGACCCGGACCACCTCACCGACGGCGAAGTCGTAGCGATCCTTGGCCGCGGGGTCCGCATCCCACAACAACGTCATAGCGAGCTCCTACTTGGTGAAGAGTGATGCTTCGGAAACAACCTTGCCCAGGTCGATCTTCGCATCCGTTCCGCGCAGGGCGGCGTAGAGCGTGCCGGTCTGGATGCCGTGCACCAGCCTGGTGGCGTCGGCCGGGGTGACGGCGACGGTCATCAGTGCCCCGAGGGAGGCCGCCGGTGCGGCTTCCTCGCCGGCGATGGGGGCAGCGGCCGGCGTCAGGGACGCCTCGCCCATCGCGATGATCAGCACGTCGTCGAGCAGCACCCGCGTGCTCTCCTCGGCGGTGGCGGGCTGGACGGCCTTGGCGTCGGAGGCTGCAGCAGCAGCCGGCGAGTAGGTGTTGTAGAGGACGACCTTGGAGCCCGGCGTGAGGAAGGTGCCGACGCGGGCCGGGTCGGAGAGCTGCACGGACACGGCGACCATTCCGGCCGGGACGGTGATGGCCTTCTCGCCCACGGGCTTGACACCGAAGCGGTCCGCCAGGACGTACTCACCCGGCTGGATGTCGGTGGTGGCGTAGAGACCACCGTTGCTGCCGTCGACACCCGCGAGGGCACCGACCGGCACACCAGCTGCTGCGACGGAGGTCTTGACGATGAGGCCGTTCTGCACCGCGTCCTTGAGCGTCGTCCCGGACGGGACGATCGACTTCACGACGTACACGCTCGTGGGCTGCTGGGCAGCCACCGCGCGCGAGTCGGCTCCGCGCGCATAGAGCAGGACCGCCGTGACGCCCACGAGGGCGACCAGGGCAGCGGCGAAGATGGCGACGAGTCTGCGTCCCATGGTGAGTTCTGTCCTCGTGATCGTCGTGCGAAGTGGTTTACGGGCCGAAGGCGCTGCTGGGCACCTTGAAGAGCTCGATGAGGTTCTTCCCGAACAGGGTGACGGCCGCGATGATCACCACGGCGATCATCGACACCATCAGGGCGTACTCCACGGCGGTGGCTCCGTGGTCGCCCCGGCGTGCACCGGGGCGACCACTGGACAGCCCGCCGACGAAGGTCGTGGCGCACGCCAACAGCGTCCAACCGAGGCTCGCCAGAGCCTGCCTGGATGTGGAGCGAGCGTTCACCGTGTCCTCCTTGGTCCGCGGGCTGAAGGCGCCCGTCGGTCCGTGTGGTTCGTCAGACGCTGGTGGCGGCCTTGTTGAAGAGGGTGCTGAGGTTGTTGCCGAGCAGAACGACTGCGGCGATGATGACGATGGCGATGAGCGCGACCATGAGGCCGTACTCCACCGCGGTGGCGCCCTCCTCGCGGTTGGCGAGACGGGTCTGGAGCTTGGCGGCGAACTTGAGCATGGGGTGTGTCCTTTCGAGACCTGCAGGCCGGGGCGGGCGCCCCTGCAGGCAAAAGACTGTCAGCCGTCACGAACCGCGGTAATCGGCCGTCACGTCACTCCCCCGTGGGCCCTTCGAGGAATCCGCCTCAACCGTTTGGCCGATGCGGTGCGTCACCGCACCGAACGCACGCGCCTGCGTCGAGAATGGCGAGCATGTCCGGCTCCCCTCCTTCCGCGCTGCGCGGACGGTGGGGTCTGGGCATCCAGGTCGGCCTGCTGGCAGCGCTTCCGGTGCTCACGGTGCGTTCGGTGGCGGATCCCAGCCCCTGGCTGCACCTGCGGGTGGGTGCCTTCCTCCTCGACGGCGGCCGCTTCGGACTGCCCGACCCGTGGGCACCGTTCGCCTCGCACCCCTACGTCCCGACCCAGTGGCTCCCGTCGGTGGTCGTGGCGCAGGGCTACGACACCTTCGGAATCGTCGCGGTCGTCTGGTCCCGCGGGGTCGCCATCGTCGCCCTCGCCATCGCCGTACTGTGGCTCACCCGCCTGGTGAGCCGCAGCGCGGTGGCGGTACCGGTGACGGCGGCCACCGTGGCAGCGGCCTGGGGAGGACTCGCCGAACGACCGCAGCTGGTGGGCTTCGTGCTGCTCGTCCTGACCATCGGCGCCTGGTGGCGCACCGGGAGCGACCACCGGGCCCGCTGGTGGGTCGTCCCCCTCACCTGGCTGGCAGCCAGCACGCACGGCGTATGGGTCCTGGGCCTGGTCGTCGGGGGGCTGGTCGTCCTGGGGCTGGGCCTGGGCCGGGAGGTGACCTGGCCGCAGTGGCGCAGGCTGGTCGTCGTCCTCGTCGCCTCCTTCCTGGCGGCCGGGCTGACCCCGCTCGGGCCACGCCTGCTCCTCACCCCGTTCCAGGTCGGGTCCAACGGTCGGGAGTTCGTCTCGGAGTGGTTCCCGTCCTCGGTGCGCAGCCCGGACGTGGCGCTCGCGCTGGTGATGCTGGCCGTGACGTATGCCGCGTGGGCCCTGCTGCGACATCGGCCGGCCCTGTGGCAGCTCCTGCCCTTCCTGGCGGCGATCGCCTTCATCCTCACGATGCAGCGCACCGTGGCCGTGGGGGCGTTCCTCGCCGCACCCCTGCTGGCCGAACAGGTCGAGCGCCTGCTGACCCATCGCCGGTCGGCCGACGTCCGCCGGGCCGACGGCGCGACTGCCCCCCGGCTCGGCCCCGCGGTGCAGCGGCGCGAGCTCGGCGCCTGGGGGCTCGGCCTCGTCCTCGCCTGCCTCGTCGCGGTCCCGGTCGCGAACGCGCGGGCCGCCACCGTCCATGCAGTGCCGACCGCCCTGGCCGGGCAGCTGCGCGACCTGCCACCGCAGACGCGCATCATCGCCGACGGAGACGTCACCGGCTGGTTGCTCTTCGAGGCGCCGCACACCAGACCGGTCTTCGACCTGCGCATCGAGTCCTACAGCGAGCGTTACGTGCAGCAGTACATCGCGGCCATGGAGGCCGCCCCGGGCTGGGAGCGTTTCGTCGCTGACGCAGGCACGTCCGCGGCCCTGCTGCCGACCGGGTCCCCCCTCGGTCTGGCGCTGGTGGAGCAGCTCGGCTGGTCGGTGGCGGCCCGCGGTGACGGCTACCAGCTGCTGGAGGCGTCGTGAGCGCGGCACCAGCAGGGAGCGAGGCAGGCAGCGAGGCAGCAGGAGCGAGGCACCGGCAGGAAGCGCGGCGCCGGCAGGCAGCGCGATGTCCGCCCGGCTCGGGCAGGTCGCCTTCGCCATCGGCCTGCTCGTCGCCCTCGCCATGGGCACCTCGTCGTTCGAGGAGGTCGACACGTGGTGGCACCTGCGGGTGGGCCAGCACATCCTGACGACGTGGTCCCTGGTCGGCACCGACCCCTGGGCCTCCTTCGCCGATCGGCCGTACGTCGCGACGCAGTGGCTGCCCGAGGCGGCGGCCGCGTGGGTCGTCGCCATGGTCGGCCCGGGTGGTGTCGTGTGGCTGCGAGCCGTCGCGGTGGTCGCCTTCTACGTCGTGGTCTACCTCCTGTGCCGGCATGCGGCCGGCCGGCTGCCTGCCAGCCTGACCGCAGCCATGGCGGTGCTCGGCGCCGGAGGCGGGCTCAACCCCCGCCCCCAGCTCCTCAGCTTCGTCCTGTTCGCCGTCGTCTACCTCGCCTGGTGGCGGACCCTGCACGACGGTCGCCTGCGGTGGTGGCTGGTGCCGGTCTTCTGGCTGTGGGGGTGCTCCCACCCGCTGTGGATGTTCGGGCTGCTCCTGGGTGCCGCGATGTCGGTCTTCCTGGCCCTGCGCCCTCCGGGCCGGCGCCCCGCGCGGCGACTCATCCTGGCCCTGAACCTCGCCTGCGTCGCCGTCCTCGCCGCCACGCCCCTCGGCCCGCGGCTGCTCACCGTGCCCCTCGACGTGGCCGGCAACGCGGCCTGGATCGCCGAGGAGTGGCGAGCCACCCCCCTGAACAACGCCTTCGCCGTGACGACGCTGGGGATGCTGCTGGTCACCGCGGTGCTGTGGGTACGGCGGCCGCAGTCCCGTCCGGCGTGGCACTACGCCCTGCTCGCCCTCGGGATGGGCCTGACCTTGTGGATGTGGCGCCTCGTCCCGCTCGGGTGCATCATCGGCGCGCCCTTGTTCGCCTCCGCGGTGCAGGAACGACTGGGTCGCCCCGGCGAACCGCGCGGCGCCCACGAGGTGCGGGCCGTCTCGCTCGCAGCCCTGGTGGCCGTCCTGGCAGCCGCCGGCGTCGCTGCCGGCCCCAAGGGGGAGCAGGCGCAGACCTACCCGGGACCCATGCAGCGCATCAGCGACCGGTTGGCCGAGCTGCCTCCTGGCACGGTCGTCCTGGACGACTTCGGGGTCAGTGGCTGGCTCATGTGGGCGCACCCGGAGCTCAAGCCGGTGGTGGACCTGCGGGTGGAGATCTACGACGCGGACTACCTGCGCTCCTACATCCGCGCCGAGCGCGTCCGGCCCGGCTGGCAGGACTACGTGCGGAGCACCGGCGCGAGGACCGCGCTGCTCGAGGTGAGGTCGCCGCTCGGTGACGCGCTGCAGCACCGCGCGGGGTGGACGGTGGTCGCGCAGCAGGGACGGTTCATCCTGCTGGCGGCTCCTGCGCCCTGAGCGGCGCTCGACCCCACCGGGGTGGGCCGGCTGGGCGAGCAGTCGCAGCGTTGACCGTCACGGCATGATGAAGTCGCGGGTGACCACGAAGGACTGGCTGATCCACCAGACCTGCAGGCCGAGGCTCACCATGGCCACCGCGGCGAGGTTGACGACGTGCCGGACCCGTACCCTGCCGGCCAGCGGCCTCAGGACGAACAGCAGCGGCAGCGGCAGGCACAGCAGCAGGTAGCGCAGGATGCCCGTGTGGATCTCGGTGACCGCGAAGACGAACAGCGGGTAGCACCACAGCCAGGTGGCGAGCTCGACCCCGAGCCCGGCGATGCGCGGGGTGCGGCTGGCGAGGAACAGCACGACCAGCAGGCCGGCGAGCACGAGCGGTCCGGCGATCCCGAAGTGGGCCTGCAGCTGGGAGAACCAGCCGAGCTTGGACAGCATGCCGGGGCGGCTGGTGGCCCCGGTCTGGTCGCCGATGGCCAGGCCCACGACGAAGGCCCAGAGGAACGCCCCGGCGAGGCTCGCGAGGGCGAGCACGCCCATGCCCCACCACTCCGCCCTGCCCGGACGGGACCCGTCCCGACCGCGGAACCGGGACCAGGCGTGCACTGCCACCACGACGGCCAGGGGCGCGGTGATGACCCGGGTCAGGGACAGCGCCACCACGGCGACCAGCGCCCACCAGTAGCGCCGGCGGTGGACGAGCAGCAGCACCGCGCACAGCAGGGCGAGCGCGAGCGACTCGCTGTAGGCGACCTGGAACAACAGGGCCGTCGGGGCCAGGCAGGTGAGGATGACGATGCTCGCCGCCGCGAAGGGTCCGGCGGTGCTGTCCACGAGGCGGTGCAGCAGCACCATCGCGACCGCACCGGCCACGAGGTTCACGACGGTCACGGCGAGGGGGAAGGACGCCCCGGTCGACTCCATGAGGACGCGTACGGCCATGGGGAAGCCGGGCGGGAAGGCCCACGACCAGAGGCTGTCCTCGGCGTTCGCGGCACCCGGTGCCGGCAGGTGGTAGCCGTGCGTCGCGAGGAACTGGTACCACTGGCCGTCCCAGTTGGACAGCAGCTCGCGGTAGCCGGGGTCCGCGACGGTGGCGTGGTCGACGGCGGTCGCTCGTTGCAGGGCCGGGTCGGGCAGCGCGATCTGGCGGCGGCCGGCGACGGCCAGGACCAGCCCGTCGACCAGGCGGGAGACGAGGAAGACCAGCACCGGCAACCAGGTACCGCGACCCCACCAGACCGGTCCGGGCACCGTCGCCTCGGGCTGCCCGTGGCGCGTCGCCGGCGTCGTGGTGCTGGCAGTGGTCATGTCACCTCTTCGCTCGGGTTGCGCGCACGTGCGCCCGTCACGGTGCCACCCGGTCGCGTGGCGGACAAGGCCGGTCGCGCGACCCACCCACGGAGCCCACCGAAGTCGGACCGAACGGGTGACCTCAGCGGGCAGCGACGAGCAGGTCGGTGCCCTCGCCGACCCGTTGCCAGCGGCTGCCGGCTCGAAGGAGCACCTGGCGGTCGTCGGTGATGACGACCAGACCGCGCTCGCCGTTGATGGTGGTGATCGTGCGGGCGCCCGAGATCTCGGGACCCGCGCTGATCTGGCCCCCCAGCGGGACCGTCCAGGGACGCAGCACCTGGGTGGCGTCCCGGCGCCCGAGCACCACGAGGGTGGCGTCGTCGACCCAGACCACGTCGCGCATGAGGGTCAGGGTGGGGGCGAGGCTCAACGGGGGGGCCAGCGCCACGGGCAGGCGGCTCCCCTCGCGCACCACCCCCGTCACTTCCAGTCGCGGCCCCTTGCCGGCCTCGTCGGTGCTCACCAGGGCCAGCCGCTGTCCGTCGGGAGACACCCGGAGGCTGACGACCCGGCGGTCGGCGAGCCAGGGCGCGGCCAGCGCCCGCAGCCCGGACTTGGTGGCGTCGGCGAGGTCAGCGGCGGCATCGACGACCCAGACCTTGGTGGTGTCGCCGTCGCGCCCGGCCACCCAGAGCAGGTCCAGGTTGTCGTAGGTGGGACGGGTCAGCTGTGAGCCGAAGGTCAGGACCTGGACCCGGGTCTTGCCGCGCCACCGGGCCAGCTGGGCGCGGTCGCCCCCCACGGCGGCGACCTCGGCGCCGGTGCGCGACAGCGCAGGGTAGGCCCAGCCCGGCTGCAGTGTCGGCAACGCAGCTGCCGGTGGTGCATCGGGGCGCTCACCGGGAGCTCCCACCTGCGCCGGGCTCACCGGCACCAGCGCGCTGCCGATGCGCAGGACGGGCTTGACCTCGGGGACGCTCGGGGTGGCGAAGCCCAGCGCCGACAACGAGTCGAGGGGTCCGTCGAAGCCCGGCACCCGCAGGTCGGCGCCCTGGAGCTGCAGGGCGACCCGGTCGACGCCCGGTGCCTGGGTCACCGTCGCGAGGAACTGCGCGCCGAGATTCTGCCGCTGGGCAGGGTCGCTGGCGAGCCGGGTCGCGGTCAGGTCGACGGTCGCCGTGCCGGAGGCGATGGTCACCGCATCGACTGCCAGGCGGGTGCCGGTCGGGACGTCGCTGCGCACTGCGCCGGTCAGGTACTCCGGCGGTCCGGACAGCAGCGACCGCGCGAGGCGCGTCGCCAACCCGGTGCCCAGAGGGAGCCAACGAACGTCCGGGACCAGGCGGCGCTCGCTCGCCGACATGAAGTAGATGCGAAAGGGGTCATAGAGCCGCAGGAAGTCGGAGTTGCTGAGCCAGGTGCCGAAGTTCTTGGGCAGCTGGGTGATCCGCCACTCCCCCTCCCGCTGACCGACCCGGAAGCTCACCTCGACCTTGCTGTTGCCCGGGGCCTCCCGGTAGCGGCCGGTGTCGTCGACCCGCGCCGTCGCCGTGGCGGTGGCGGTGACGGCCAGGGGGCCGGCCGTCCGGGTGTCCAGGACCGACTCGTTGCCGAAGACGACCACGGAGGTGTCGGGTCGCCAGCCCGCGGCCGCCTCGGGGGTGAGGTAGGACCGCGCCGCCTGGTACCGGTCGTCACTGGCTGCCGCTGCCCGGATGAAACCCTCGACCACCTCCTGGGGCGAGGCACCCGGTCGGATGGGGCTGGCCTCCACCCGGATCTCGTTCTCCTGCACCGACCCCACCTCGAGCCCGGGTTCGATGGCCGAGCTCGTCGACAGCCCGCCACCGCAGGCGGACAGCAGGGTCATGACTGCGGTGACGAGCGCCACGGCCGCCCGCCGCGTCACCGGGATCCCCCCTGCGTCGTCGGCGTATGGCGCACGGTCACCGTGGCGTCGCCGGCGCGCCCCGTCGTGGGTGCCTGGGTCTCGGGTCCACCGCCCTCCCGGAAGCCCGGCAGGACCGCCGCAGGGGCGTCGTCCGGACGCAGGGGCAGCGGCGACTCCCCGATGGGCTCGCCATACGTGCGGGGCAGGGTGAGCCGGAAACAGGATCCCTCGCCCGGCTCCCCCCAGGCCTGCAACCACCCGTCGTGCAGCCGGGCGTCCTCCAGGGAGATCGCGAGGCCGAGTCCGGTACCGCCGGTGGTGCGGGCCCGGGCGGGGTCGGCGCGCCAGAACCGGTTGAAGACCAGGGCGGCCTCGCCGGGTCGCAGCCCGACACCGTGGTCGCGGACGGCCACCGCCACGGCCGTGTCGTTGCCCTCGACCGAGATGTCCACCGGGCGGCCCTCGCCGTGCTCGACGGCGTTCACCACGAGGTTGCGCAGGATGCGCTCGACCCGGCGTGGGTCGATCTCGGCCTGGCAGGACCCCTTCGCCGTCACGGTGATGAGGCTGCCCCAACGCTCGGCCAGGGGCTGGGCGGACTGCACCGCCCGCGCGACGGTGTCGCGCACCTCGACGAGGTCCACGTCGAGCGCGGCGGCTCCGGCGTCGAACCGGCTGATCTCGAGCAGGTCCGCCAACAGCTCCTCGAACCGGTCCAGCTCGTTGTGCAGCAACTCGGCCGAGCGGGCCACCGTCGGGTCGAAGTCGCGTCGTGAGTCGTGGATCAGGTCGCCCGCCATGCGGATCGTGGTGAGCGGGGTGCGCAGCTCGTGCGACACGTCGGAGACGAACCGCTGCTGCACGCGGGAGAGTCCCTCGAGCTGGCGGATCTGCGTCTGGAGGCTGTCGGCCATCTCGTTGAAGGACTTCGCCAGCCGGGCGAGGTCGTCCTCGCCCCGGGCCCGCATGCGTTCGTTGAGCCGCCCCGAGGACAGTCGCTCGGCGACCATCGCAGCCCGACGCACCGGATGGACCACCTGCCGCGTGACGACGTAGGCGATCGCGCCGACCAGGGCGACCAGGGCGAAGCCACCGATCGCGAACGTCCGGGTGATGAGGTCGAGGGTGGCCTGCTCGCGCTGCATGGGGAACACGACGAACAGGTCGTACCGGCCTGCGACCGGCACCTGCACCTGCGCGCCGACGAGCACGGCCGGCACCTCCTGCCCGGTCTGCGGGTCGGTGATGCCGATGAGGGTGACCTGCTGGTGCGCCGGGTCCCGGCGGACGGCTTCGCGCAGCCCGTCCGGAATGCTCGACAACCCCACCCGTCCGCTCAGCACGGTCTGCACGAACGTGTCCGAGGTGTTGCCCAGGCTGCGGGTGAACACCAGGTAGCGCTCGTTGTCCCCGCCCGGGGCGGCCGCACCCCGGATGACGTCCTGGGACAGCACGTTGAGGTCGTCGGAGCTGCTCGTGCGGTCGCTCTCGTCGAAGTTGCGCTGGACCACGGTGGTCAGGCGCGAGGTCTGCAGCTGCGCGGCGGTGATGCGGTCCTGCTCGAGGCCGTCGGAGATCGAGGAGTACAGGTAGGAGCCGAGGCCGAGGACCACGAGCAGGCCGAGCAGCATGGTCGTGCTGACCACCCGGAACTGCAGCGAACGGCGCCACGACTGCACGAGCCAGCGCAGCGCCGTACCGGTGCCCGACCTGGCCTGCGCCGCGAGACGGCGCAGGGCACGCAGGCCGTTCGCCCGGTGGTCGGCGAGCCGGGGTGCCGGCGTCCGGTCGGGGCCGTGGCCGGCCGAGTCCGACATCGTCAGCTCGGACCCGCCTTGTAGCCGACCCCGCGGACCGTGACGACGATCTCGGGGTGCTCGGGGTCGTGCTCGATCTTGGAGCGCAGGCGCTGCACGTGGACGTTGACCAGGCGCGTGTCACCGGCGTGGCGGTAGCCCCAGACCTGCTCGAGCAGGACCTCGCGGGTGAAGACCTGCCACGGTTTGCGGGCGAGGGCGACGAGCAGGTCGAACTCCAGGGGGGTCAGCGACAGCGGCTCGTCGGCGCGCTTGACCGAGTGGCCGGCCACGTCGATGATCAGGTCGCCGATCTCCAGGCTCTCCGGCTCGGGCTCGTCGCCGCGGCGCAGGCGGGCCCGGATGCGGGCGATCAGCTCTTGGGGCTTGAAGGGCTTCACGACGTAGTCGTCGGCGCCGGACTCGAGCCCGACGACGATGTCGACGGTGTCGGTTCGGGCGGTCAGCATGACGATCGGGACACCGGACTCGGCCCGGATCCGGCGGCAGACCTCCATGCCGTCCAGTCCCGGCAGCATGACGTCGAGCAGCACGAGGTCGGGCCTGCTGTCGCGGAACGCCGCCACGGCATGGCTGCCGTCGGCCACGTGCGAGACCTCGAGCCCCTCGTTGCGCAGGACGATGCCGAGCATCTCCGCCAGCGCAAGATCGTCATCGACGATGAGCACGCGACCCTTCACTGCGTCAGTCCTCTCCCAACAAGCGTGTAGACATCTCCCTCGCGCATCATCACACACCGTGCGATTCGCGGGCTGCGTGACCTGCCGCAGGGTTCGAAGGCAAACGCAGGGTCATCGCTGCACCCTTGGCCGTTCGGCCGATTACGCGGTGTCCGTTCGGACCGCACACTGAGTTGCCGGGGGACGCAGGCCAAGCATCGACACCAAGTTTTGGGAGCACACACGTGACCAGCCGGCGACGCGCCCGACGCTGCGACCCTCGCGACCGCGGGGCATCAGCAGTGGAGTTCGCCCTGGTGATGCCCGTCCTGCTCCTGTTCATCTACGGGATCATCGCCTTCGGTTTCGTCTTCTCCCAGCAGATCGCCCTGAACAACGCCGCGCGCGACGCCTCCAGGGCCGGGGTGGTGCAGCCCCTGGTCACCTCCTCGACCCTGACCTGCCAGCAGATCGCCGACAAGGCCCGCCAGGGCATGGCCAGCACGATCGGCGTCGGCGCCGCCAACCTCAACACCGTCGCGGTGACCATCAGGCGCGACGCCACGAGCGTCTGTGCCATGGCCAGCGGCAGCTCCTCGGCCACGAACCCGACGGTCACGCCCTGCACCGGTGCGACGGCGACGTCCAACCTCACGGTCACGACGACGTTCCAGTCCATCACGCCGGTGCCGCTGCCGGTCATCAGCAACATCAGCCTTTCGTCGTCAGGGGTGTTCGCGTGCGAGTACAAGTAGGACGTCGCCCCTCCGGTGAACGCGGTGCCATCGCCCTGATGGTGGCGCTGATGGCCATCCCCATGTCCGTACTGGTCGGCTTCACCCTCGACTTCGGCGTGACCTACGCGAAGCGCCAGGCGCTGTCCTCGGGGGTCGACAGCGCGGCCCTGGCGATCGTCAACCAGAAGCGGCTCCTGGCCATCGCCAACCCGATCCTCTACAGCACGTGCGCCGTCCCTGCTCGCCACAGACCCGTCGTCCACGGCGGCCAAGGCCACCGCGGTCACCCAGATCAACGCGAACTCGCAGTACGGCGAGAGCGTTTGCGGCCTCGAGCGTCACCGCGACCCTGTCGTGCCAAGGCGCGATCCTCGTCGCCGACGTCAGCCGTCGACACGAACGTGCCGACCGCCTTGGGGCGCTGGTCGGGGTGTCGAGCCTGCGCGCCAACCGTGCTGCCCAGGCCGTCATGAAGCTCGGCGGAAAGGCGGAGTGCGGCCTGTGCGTGGTCGGCACGGCCGACCACGACATCCAGAACGGCAGTGTCCAGATCAGCAGCGGGAACGTCGCGTTCAACGGCAACGCCGGCTCCGGGCCCAACGGCGAGGTCAACGTCACCACCAGTGGCGGCACGACGAGCATCGCAGGGTCCTGGCTGTTCCCGAGCAAAGGTAACTGGACCCCGGCGCCGCTGGAGAACCAACCCGAGATCGCCGACCCGCTGGCCTTCATGACGACGCCGCCGGACATGACCGGACTGGTCAAGAAGACCAACATCTGCACCGGAGGCCCGGGGATCTACCCCAGCTTCAACCCGACGACCGACCCGTGCAACCTCGCCGGTGGCCTGTACGTCATCACCGGTGGCACGCACTACTCCGGCCAGAACAACATCAAGGCCACAGGAGTGACGCTGTACTTCACCTGCAAGGACGCCTCGGGCATGCCGCGCGAGTGTGGCGTCGGCGAGGGGGAGGACCAGCAGCTGACCGGGCAGAGCACCCTGTCGATCACCGCACCGACGACCACGGTCAACCAGGGCATCCCCAAGCTGGCGATCATCGCCGACCGCAACTACGCCGGCATGCTCTCCTTTCGCGGGAATCCCGTGGGCGGCATCATCGGGACCATCTACATGCTGAGCGGGACGCTCGACATCCGCGGCAACGGTGACACCACGACGCTGACCTCGCTGCTCGTCGTCAAGGACATCACGTTCTCCGGCACCAACGCCATCCTCGCCATCAACTACGACGGCGCCGCCAACGTCACGATCCCGCCGGTCCCCCAGCGCCTGAGCCAGTAGCCAGCGCACGACTCGCAGTCTTTGAAGGCCTGACCCGGTGATGACCGGGTCAGGCCTTCAAAGACTTGTGCGTGGGGCCTGAGGGGCGGGCGCTGGAGGGGCCTGATGGACGGGCCCTGCGGGTGCTCGGCCCGGGAGGCCCGTCCGGCTGCCCACGGGTGGTCTACTCGACGAGGCGGACCGGGTCACCGGCCAGCGTCGCGGTCCACGAGGTGGTGTCGGCCGGGCTGGACCCTGAGCCGTAGAAGAACTCCAGCCGCAGCCAGCACCCGATCGGCGAAGCGTCGGTGCAGGAGTACGTGGCCGGGATCGGCACCTGGATCTGCTGCCACTTGCCGTTGTAGGTCGACTTCACGTCGATCTCGCAGTTGCTGAGGTTGCCGTCCTGCACGCCCGACCCGACGCAGCCGCTGAAGGAACCGCCGACCTCCACGGGCGGCAGCACCTTGATGGTGCTGCCGGACTTGGCCCCGTCACCGATGTCGAACAAGCGCACCGTGAACAGCTGTCCGCGGGCGCCACTGGGCACCTTGGCGAGGTAGAAGCGGGACGTGCCAGCGGGCGTGTTCGCGTACATGGCCATCTTGGCGTAGCCGGCCACGGCGATGCCGTCGTCACCGGAGCTGCTCTCACTGTAGGCCCGCAGGCTGAACCGGTTGTGACCACCGGCCAGGTCGTTGCCGACTCCGTTGGTCTTGACCTGGACAAGGTAGGTGCCCGGAGCGACGCCTCCGGTGACCTTGCACAGCGGCTTCCACTGGCGGAAGTTGTCGGCGACGTAGGCGTTAAACGAGGGATGGTCCTTGTCCAGTGCCTCGGCGAGGTTGCCGATGAAGCCGGGGTAGGTTTGCTGGCACCCCGAGATCACCGGGAAGGTCAGTGGATCCCACTCGTTGGTGCTCGGCGCACGCACCGTGAACTGGGTCGCCACCTCGCCGACCCCACCCATCCTGACGTCGCCGGTGCACACCCCGGACGTCGGGCCAACGGCATACCGGGTCGCCGGGTCGGTCACGACCGTCCTGGTGGCCGGCAGCGCAGCCGCACCGGCGAGGTTCGCATCGCACTTGTCCCCCACGGAGATCAGTGCAGGGTCGAACGCCTCGAAGGTGAGCGAGGCCAGCGGCTTGGTGACCGTGACGCTGTAGAAGTACCCGTTGGGGTCGAAGTCGGTGTTGGTCGCGACCTCGTTCTGGTACGCGTCGCCAGCGGCCTTCAACGCCAGGGGTGACCCGACATTGGCCCAGAACTCCCCGACCCCGTTGCAGTTGACGCTGCGGTGCCCGTCCGGGTACGGGTGGTCGCCGTAGCCGTTGCACGGGCTGCCCATGGGGACCGGTCCCGCGTAGTCGGCGACCGAGGAACGGGTGATGGTGGTGGAGTTGAGACCCATCAGCCACCCGAACTGGTTCTTGACCGTCCGCGAGACGGTGACCCGCAAGCGGGTGGGGACCCCGTCGATCTTGGGGGTGACGGTCGTGTCCGCGCCGGCCGCGAAGTCGTTGCGCGCCGCCAGGTCGCGAGCCGTCGTGAACGCCGCCGCGCTGTCGGACGGAAGGTAGGTCACCCCTGCCAGGGCTGCGGCATCAGCTGCCCGCTGGGCGCGCTGACCGGTGAAGTACCAGTTGCCCACGTCGACCGCGAACGCGCAGAAGCTGAGCAGGGTGGTGAGCAGGATACCCACCATGACCGCGACATAGCCGCCCTCGGCGGCCCCACCGGCACGGCGTCGACGGGCCGCCCACGACCAGGCGGTCACGGCTTGCACCCCACGGCGGACGGAAAGGGCTCGAAGTTCATGGTGGTTCCCTCTGAGATGGTCGTGTTGCCGATGATTCCCGTCAGCGCGGGGTGGACCACGCGGGCGTACACGCCTACGCGGTCCGGCGGTCCTCCGGTGGCCTCGGGGCAGGCGTTGTGCGCCGAGGCGGGCCAGCTGCTGCTCAGCGGGGTGAAGCGGCCGGTCCCGGCGTCCCACGTGAACTTGACGCAGACGCCACAGTCCCCGAAGTCCGAGCGTCCAGCGGGGAAGTCGTCGCCGGGGTTGGCCTTGTACACCCAGAGCTGGCTGATGGCCGCAGGGTTGACGACCGTGCCCTTGCGCTGGACCTCGTCGGCGGCGAGCTGGGCGTAGGTGGCGTTGCGCGGTGAGGCCGCGGCGATGCGCACCCCCGCCCGGATCATGGCCTGGGCGCCCAGGTAGTCCTTGAAGAGCATCCCGAGCTCCATGATCCCGAACAGCATCGCGAAGACGACGGGGGTCACGATCGCTGCTTCGACCATCGAAGTGCCGCGTTCACGCCTGCCGACCAGAGGGGACCTCACGGCTTGCACGCTCCGGCCTTGGCGTACGGCTCCAGGCGCATCACCGTGGACTCGCTGACCTGGTGGTTCGGGAAGAAGAAGCCGAGTCGCGACGGGTAGTTGTACCGGACGTACACCCCGAGGGTGTCGACGTCACCCGCGCAGGCCTTCTGCGCGGACGGATCCCAGTTGGCCGGACCGTTGGGTATCAGGCCGGCGGGCGTCCCCACGTACTTCACGCAGGTGGTGCACGAGGCGAAGCTCCCTGAGTCCGGCAGGCCGGTGGAGGGGTTGGCCTTGAACACCCACACCGCACTCACCCGCGACAGGTCCATGCTGCCCAGGGTGCTGGTGATCTGGCTCTTGGCGCTGGTGGCGTAGGTGGCCTCGCGTGGGAGCGAGGACGCGGTGCGGGCGCCGGCCCGGGAGGCGGCGGAGATCACCAGCCCGTCGCGGTACAGGAAGGACGTCTCGATGATCCCGAAGAGCATGGTGATGAGCAGCATGGCCACGAGGGCGGTCTCGACAGCCACCGCCCCACGCTCATCACTGCTCTGCCGACGCCACCGCCGTTGCACGAGCTCCCTCACGACTGACACACCCCTGTTCGGTACTTGACCAAACATTTACCGGGTCGGGCCGGGCGTGAGCGTCCCATTCACCCAGATCCCCGCCGAAGTGACGACCAGCCTCAGCTGTTCGGCTGAGCGGCTGTCCGGCCTCCGCGCCTCTCACTCCAGAGCTGGCAGCTGTCGACCGCGCCTGCGCTCCCCAAGAGAGGTATGCCGCCCGCTCGCGGTCCCGCGGTGCGCGGGAGGCGAGCGGGCGGCATACCGGGTGGTGCTGGTGCCGTGAGGCGGCGCCTCAGTAGCGGTACTGCTCTGACTTGTACGGGCCGGCGACGTCGACACCGATGTAGGCGGCCTGCTCCTTGGTCAGCTCGGTGAGCCGGACGCCTAGGGCGTCGAGGTGCAGGCGGGCGACCTTCTCGTCGAGGTGCTTGGGCAGCACGTAGACCTGCTTGTCGTAGTCGGAGTTCTTCGTGAACAGCTCGATCTGGGCGATCGTCTGGTTGGCGAAGGAGTTCGACATCACGAAGCTCGGGTGGCCGGTGGCGTTACCGAGGTTCATCAGGCGGCCCTCGGAGAGCACGATGATGGAGTTGCCGTTCTCGAAGGTCCACTCGTGGACCTGCGGCTTGATCTCGGTCTTGGTGACCCCGGGGACCTTGGCCAGGCCGGCGATGTCGATCTCGTTGTCGAAGTGGCCGATGTTGGACACGATCGCCTTGTTCTTCATCTGCGTCATGTGCTCGGCGGTGATGATGTTGAAGTTGCCGGTGGTGGTGACGTAGATGTCGGCGATCGGCAGCACGTCCTCGAGGCGGGCGACCTGGTAGCCCTCCATGGCGGCCTGCAGCGCGCAGATGGGGTCGATCTCGGTGACGATCACGCGAGCGCCCTGGCCGGCCAGCGCGGTGGCGCAGCCCTTGCCCACGTCGCCGAAGCCGGCCACGACGGCGACCTTGCCGCCGATGAGGACGTCGGTGGCGCGGTTGAGGCCATCGAGCACCGAGTGCCGGACACCGTACTTGTTGTCGAACTTGGACTTGGTGACCGAGTCGTTGACGTTGATCGCCGGGAAGAGCAGGTCACCGGTGGCGGCGAGCTCGTAGAGGCGCAGCACGCCGGTGGTGGTCTCCTCGGTGACACCCTGGATGGCCTCGGAGACGGTGGTCCATTTGGTCGGGTCGGTCGCCAGGGTCTTGCGGACGAGCTCCTTGAAGATCCCGACCTCCTCGGAGTCCGTCTCGTCGGTGGGGGGCACCTGACCAGCGGCCTCCCACGCCCGGCCCTTGTGGACCAGCATCGTGGCGTCGCCACCGTCGTCGAGGATCATGTTGGCGCCCTCGCCGCCGGGCCAGGTGAGGATCTGCTCGGTGCACTCCCAGTACTCGGTGAGCGTCTCGCCCTTCCAGGCGAAGACGGGGACACCCTGCGGGTCCTCCGGGGTGCCGCTGCCGACGACGACCGCGGCTGCCGCCTCGTCCTGGGTGGAGTAGATGTTGCAGGAGGCCCACCGGACCTCGGCACCGAGCGACGTGAGGGTCTCGATGAGCACGGCGGTCTGCACGGTCATGTGCAGCGAGCCCGCGATGCGGGCGCCGGCCAGCGGCTGGGCCGACCCGAACTCCTCGCGCAGGGACATCAGGCCGGGCATCTCGTGCTCGGCAAGGCGGATCTGGTGACGGCCGGCCTCGGCGAGGCTCAGGTCGGCAACCTTGTAGTCAAAGGACATGGAAGTACTCCTGGAGTTGACTTGCTGGTTTGCGGACCCGGCGCAGCCCATCTGGGCGAACATCGAAGGAGCGGGTTATCACCCACGCCGGCAGACCCCCAGTCTACCGGAGGCCCACTGACCGCGCCGTCCGCCGGATCCAGCGGCGAGGTCCTCACGGTGCACGACGGCGAGGGGTGGAGTAGGAAGGGGTGGACACCCACCGCTGGCGAGAGGCACATCATGAGCGAACCGAGCACCAACATCCCCGAAGAGGTGGCCGACGCAAAGGTCGAGGAGACCACGTCCACGTCCACCTCCGTGGCTCCTGACTCCTCCGCTACGCCGGAGCACGTCGAGCTCGAGCTCGACGAGGACAAGCTCGAGGCGTGGGACGACGTCAAGAGCGACTACCAGGTCGACCCGGACGCGCAGGACACCCCGACCGGCGAGGGCGACGGCAACGTCATGGACGTGGGGACCGCGCCCGACGCAGACCAGGGCTGACTAGTCTGAGCCAGCACACGCACTGCACCACCATCGTCGGCCCGCTCCCTGGTCGACTCACGAGGAGGATCCATGGCCGGCGGGCTCTTCGCGCTGCTCGACGACGTGGCGGTGCTCGCCAAGGCCGCCGCTGCCTCCATCGACGACGTCGGCGCCGCGGCAGGCCGAGCCAGTGCCAAGGCGGCCGGCGTCATCGTCGACGACACCGCCGTCACCCCCCGCTTCGTCCAGGGGGTCGACCCCACCCGCGAGCTGCCCATCATCCGCAAGATCGCGGTGGGCTCGCTGCGCAACAAGCTGCTGTTCATCCTGCCCGCGGCCCTGTTGCTCAGCCAGTTCCTGCCCTGGGCACTGACGCCGCTGCTGATGCTGGGCGGCACCTACCTGTGCTTCGAGGGTGTCGAGAAGATCTGGGAGCGCATCGCCCACCACGGGGAGGCCGGTGAGCACGGCCCCGTCGAGGAGCAGCTCGCCGACGAGAAGCAGATCGTCGGCAACGCCATCCGCACGGACTTCATCCTCTCGGGCGAGATCATGGTGATCTCGCTGAACGAGGTGAAGTCCGAGCCCTTCCTCGGCCGCGCCGTCATCCTGGTCGTCGTCGCGCTGGCCATCACGGTCCTCGTGTACGGCGTCGTCGCCCTGATCGTGAAGATGGACGACGTGGGGCTCCACCTGTCGAAGTCCTCCTCAGGCTTCAGCCAGACCTTCGGCACCCGCCTGGTCCGTGCCATGCCGCCGTTGCTGACCACGTTGTCGGTCGTCGGGATCGCGGCCATGATCTGGGTCGGTGGTCACATCCTGCTCGTCGGCCTCGACGAGCTCGGGCTGCACGCGCCATACGAGTGGGTGCACCACGCCGAGGTGGCCGTCCACGACGCCACGGGCGCCCTCGGCGGCGCCCTGGGCTGGCTGACCAACACCGTCGGCTCGGCGATCCTGGGCCTGCTCGTCGGTGCCGTCGTCGTGGCCGTCGTCCAGACCCTCCACCGGCGCAAGGCGCACTGACCACCCAGCTCTGCCGGCCTCCCGGCATCTTGCGTGGGGTCGCCCGCCGATTGGTCCATCGTCCGTTCGGCCCCCCGTGCTGCCGCATGAACGTCTGCAAATCGCCGCCGGTGGTTCCGCTGTCGCGGGTGCGTGCCTAGATTCGCACGTGCTGCCAACCTGGAGGACGCATGTACCGAGGACTCACCGTCGCCGTCGTCGTACCGGCGCACAACGAGGAACTCCTGATCGGACAGACCGTCCGCACCATGCCCGACTTCGTCGACCACATCATCGTGGTGGACGACGCCAGCAGCGACGACACCGCCGAGGCTGCCAAGGCCGTCGGCGACTCACGCACCCAGGTCATCCGCCTGCTGGAGAACCAGGGTGTCGGCGGCGCGATCCTCACGGGTCACCAGACCGCGCTCACGCTCGATGCCGACGTCTCGGTCGTCATGGCCGGAGACGCCCAGATGGACCCGGACCACCTCCCCGCCCTGCTGGACCCCATCGCCTCGGGCCAGGCCCAGTTCACCAAGGGCAACCGGTTCTACGGTCGGGGGTCCTTCGACGGCATGCCGCGCCACCGTGTCGCCGGCAACCTCGCCCTGTCCTTCCTGACCAAGGCGGCGTCGGGGTACTGGAACCTCTTCGACCCGCTGAACGGCTACACGGCCATCAGCCGCGAGGCACTGCAGCGACTGGACATGCGGCACATCTCGCGCCGCTACGAGTTCGAGAACGACCTGCTCATCCACCTCAACATCCTGCGCGTCCCCGCCGTGGACGTGTCCATCCCGGCACGCTACGGCTCCGAGGTCTCGGGGATCGACCTGCGCAAGCAGGCACCGCGGGCCCTCTCCCACCTGGCCAAGGGGTTCTGGACCCGCATCTGGTGGAAGTACGTCCTGCAGTCCTTCTCCGCGGTCGCCCTGATGCTCTTCGGTGGTCTTGCCCTCACCGGCTTCGGCCTGGTCGTCAGCGCGTGGACGGTCGCCCACACCCTGGGGCCGCAGACCGCCAGCGCGGGCACGGTCGTCCTGGCGATCGCTCCCCTGCTCAGCGGTTTCCACATGCTCATCCATGCGATGGTCCTCGACATCCAGGACAACCAGAACAGCACCACCCGCGTCGTTCGGTGACGCCGGTGAGCACGGCTTCCGCGGTCCTGCCTGCCGCGACGACCGCCCGCGCAGGCGTGCCCGAACGTCGACGAAGCGAGCTCGTCCTCTCGGTGCTCGCCTTCGGCCTGACCCTGGCTGCGACGCTCCCCCACGGGAGCGGATGGCTGCGCAGCGGGCTGGCGCTCGCCCTGCTGCTGCTTGCGCCGACCGCCCAGAGCCTCGCCCGACGAATCGTGCAGAACGTGGCGATGGCGATGCCGCTGCTCGTCCTCACGGTGTGGCTACCGCTCGGCGACGCCGCCGTGCCGGTGCTGCTCTCGGTGTCGGTGGCCGTCGTGGTGGCGTTCGGCGTCCGGACCGGTTGGCGTCACCTCGTCCCCGGTTCGACGACCACCGACAGCCTCACCCTGCTGCTGGTGGGCGGCGTCGCGGCGATCGTGGGCAGTCCCTTCCTCGCGGGTGACACGCCGAGCACCCTGGCGCGTCTCATGCGGGGCTGGGACCACGCCTCCCACTTCGACATGTACCTCGCCTTTCGCACCGGCGTCGCTCTGGACACACTTGAGGGCGGCGACTGGTACTTCGCGCACTACCCACAGTTCTTCCACGCGCTCCTGGCCCAGACGAGCGAGCTCGTCTGGGGACCGGCTGGCTCCCTCAGCACGGAGCTGACGCGCTACAGCTGGTTGCAGCCCGTGGTCTTCACGACCGTCGTGCTCATGGTCGTCGCGGCGCTCCTCGATGCCATCCCACGGTCCGACCGACAGCGCCATGCGTTCGCGGTGCTGTTCACCTGCACCTTGCTCTTCGCCTTCCCCGGGGCTTCCCTCCTCGTGTCCGGTCACCTCAACTTCCTCCTCTCCGCCGCTGCCGCCAGCGTTCTGCTCGTGCTCGCGAATCGACGAGACCGGCCGTTCACGACAGCGCACGTCGTCGCCATGGGCTCACTGGTCGTCGTGGCGGCCTCCTGGCCGCTGCTCCTGCCCTGTGTGGCCCTTCCCGCGCTGCGCACCGTGATCACCGGCCTGCGCACCACGCAGACCCGGTACTGGACCGCTCCCGTCGCCGTCGGGGTCGTCGTGGCATCCCTCTACCTGGTCCTCATCAGTGCCGGGAGCGATCCAGTGGCGCACCTGGTGACCGCGGGTGGGCTGGTCCACCCGAGTCTGGCGAGCACGGTCGTCGTGCTGCTCGCGCTGCTCGCCGCAACCTGTCACCCACGGGTGCGCCGTCGCGCTCCCGACCTGTCCCTGGCCACGGTCTCCTCGGTGGTCCTGCTCTCCGGGATCGCGGTCGTGCAGCTGGTCCAGACGGGGAGCCTGGGCTACTACTTCTGGAAGGCGTCCCTCGGCGTGGAGCTGGTGCTGCTGCTCGCCGTCGCGCCCCATGCGGCCGTGCCGTGGCGCTGGTCGGTGCGTGTCCTACGTCCGAGGCTGGGCCCACGGCCCGCTGCGGCCCTGACGCTCGGCGCCTTCGCCCTGGTGGGCGTCGTGGCCCTCTCCCAGCTGCCCATCGGCGCCCTGGCCCTGTATGCCGTCGCCGGGACTCCGGAGCCCCCACCCGTCCGTGAGGTGAGCCGGCAGCTCCTGGCCGTCGCCGATGACGACTCGCTCGATGCCGCGTCGACCACCTTCGTCAACACGGCAGGCGGGCAGTTCAGTCCCAGCGCTGGTCAACCAGTGGTACCACTCACTGACACGGACGCGCACCGTCGAGGCAGCACGGTTCGATGCCGTCCTCGACCAGTCCTGGACCGATGCGTCGGTGACGGTCCCTCAGATCGTGGCCCAGGTAGCCCGGACGCCTTTGCACACGGTGGCGCTCGTCGAACCCGAGCTCTACCGCCGGGCGGTACTCCGGATCCCGAGTGCGGATCTCAACCACCTGGTTCTGCGTCCAGGCCGGTAACCTGCGCCGGTGACCTCAGCGAGTGGGAACCTGACCTGGCAGCCGGCCGCGCGGCATACCGAGCTGTTGGCCCCTGCCGTCGTGCAGGCCCTCGGGCTGGCCCCGAGTGCCAGGGTCGCGCCCATCGACGCGACGCTGGCCGACACCGCTGCCTTCTGCGAGGCCTACGACGTCGGGCTCGAGCACTCGGCCAACTGCGTCGTCGTCGCCGGCAAGCGCGCGGGTGAGGTCCGGTATGCCGCGGTGATGGTGCTCGCCTCCGCGCGGGCCGACGTCAACGGAGCGGTCCGACGCCACCTGGACGTGCGCAAGATCAGCTTCGCGGCCCACGACGACGCGGTGGCGCTGACCGGGATGGAGTTCGGCGGGATCACCCCGATCGGGCTCCCGGCGCACTGGCCAGTCCTGGTCGACTCAGCCGTGGTCGCGGCGGGTGAGGTGGTGATCGGCAGCGGGATCCGTGGCAGCAAGGTCCTGCTCGACGCCCGTGACCTCGCCGCGCTGCCCGGTGCCACGGTCCTGGACCTGGCGGCTCCTGCGCGCGAGACCTGTGCCGGGCCCACGCGCAACGCCTGACCCGGGCGAGCCCGCAAGGGCCACGAGGTAGACGACGCCGAGGATCGTCCAGGTGGCATCGACAAGGGGTTGAGCGGCGCCCACGTCGAGCCCGGTCTCGGCGACGAGCACCATCGGCGGCAGGAACATGACGGCGAACGCCACGCCCAGCCCCACCCACCAGCGGCGGACCAGCAGCACCGCCAGCACGGGCACCACCCACACCCAGTGGTGGGTCCAGGAGATCGGCGAGACGAGCAGCCCACCGACCGCCAGCGTCGTCACCGCGGCGAGGTCCTCGCCGCGCCGCAGGGCACGCCAGGTCGCCACCGCGCTGAGGGCGACGACCACCGCCACCAGCACGAGCCAGACCGCGTCGGAGACCCCCGGCACGAAGCGGTCGAGGGCTGCGCCCACCGACTGGTTGCCGTAGCCCGCCGCCTCGTCACCGAACCGCCCGAGGCCACTGGCGCCACCCGACCAGAACGTGGCCGACGCAGCCGGGGCCAGGACCCAGCCCACGGCCACGGTCAGGGCGACGGTGCCCGCGACCCTGGCCAACGCAGCCCACTCCCCACGCAGCAGCAGGAAGCCCAGGAACACGGCCGGCGTCAGCTTGATCGCGATCGCCAGCCCCAGCAGCACCCCCCGCCAGCGCCGAGGCAGCACGAGCAGGTCGACGACGACGAGGGCGGCCAGGACGAGGTTGACCTGCCCGAGGATCAGGGTGCGCTGCACGGCCTCGGTGGTCAGGGCGGCGACGAGCAGCAGCACGCCCGCGGAGAGCAGGAGCACCGATGACCTGGAGGACGGGTCGCCGGCGGACGACCCCGTCCGGGTCACGCTCACGGTGACCAGGACCAGCAGGGCCACCAGCGACAGCAGCGAGACGACCACGCCCGCACCGGTCACGCCGAGCAGAGCGAGAGGGACGAACACGACCGCGGCGAACGGCGGGTAGGTGAACGGCAGCACACCGGCCGTCACGGCATACAGGTCGGTGCCGTCGAGCAGTGCTCGGCCACCCCGGACGTAGACCGCGACGTCGGCCAGGGTCCACGCGCGCGGGTCCACCCAGCGCACCCACAACAGCACCAGCAGGACCACCATGGCGGCCCCGACGGCGGTCGGGCGAGCGGGTGAGTGACGCACGATGACGACCCTAGGTGCTCGGGGCGGCCCTGGCGCCGATCTCGGTCGACCGGCGACCCGGCGACCCGGCGCCGGACCGGCGGTCAGCGGCCGGTGCGCCGACGCAGGTCGGTCACGTGCGGTGACACCGCCGGGTCCAGGCCCAGACCCAGCGCGAGGTAGGTCGCGGCGAAGTCGGTCGTGGCGAGCTGGCCGGCGAGGCGGGTGAGCGGGTGGCCCGGCTCGGCGGTGACCTCGCTGACCCGGGCACCGGCCTCACGCGCGGCCTCCGCGACGGCGTCGGCCAGGGCGGCCGACTCCACGGCCTCACGGGTCATCGGGTCCGGTGCCGCGTCACGCAGCATGAGCAGGCCCAGGCGCGGGGAGGCCGGTCCGTCGAGGAACGGGTCGGCGAAGATGTCCGAGCCGTTGTCGCCGCCGGTCCCGGACCCGCGGCGGGCGGCCGCGGCCGCGCCGTACGCGGTCGTGAAGGGCCCGTCGAAGCAGGCGACGATCTGCGCAGCGTCGTCGGGGAGCTCACCGGAGATGGCGGGGATGCGCGCGGTCCGGGCCAGCATCGAGGCAGCCCGCCCGGCGGCGACCCCGTTCAACGGGCAGTCGCCGAGGACGACCGGCACCCCCTCCGCGAGGTCGGTCGCCAACACCTTCGCGGGGTTGACGAAGGACTCCGACGACGGGCGGCACGCCTCCGCGATCTCGTCGAGGCGGTCCGCGGTCTCGAGCAGCACCCGCTCCCCCACGTCGACGATCCCCAGCTCGCCGGCGGCGAGCAGGACGGGGGCGAGCAGCGACCAGAGCGCGGTCCGCGACGTCGACCGCCCGCGGCCGATGTCGATGTGGACCCCTCGGGCCTGGGCGGCCACATCGGCCAGGGGCGAGTCCGCGGCCCCGACGGTCAGCAGGGCGGCGCCGCGGCGCGCCGCCTCGGCGGCCAGCGCGAGCGGCCCCGCGGCGCGGCCCGACTGCGAGACCGCGATGACCAGGTCGAGCGGACCGACCCAGCCGGGTAGCGGCACGTTGCGTCGCACGCTGACCGGGACCGGGGATCCGGGCTCGGCGAGCAGGTCCAGGACGTCGCACACGACGGCCGAACCCCCGAGCGAGGCGACCAGGACCGAGCGCGGACGCTCCCCGCCGGCCACCCGGCTGACGCCACCCTCCGCCGACAGGTCGATGGCCTCACGCACCTGCGCGCCGGCCGTGGCCAGCCCGCGCAGCGTCTGCTGGCTGTCGAGGACGGCGATCGCGTCCTCGTCGTCGATGCGGGCCTCGTCGAGGTAGGGAGCCATCGGACGCCGCCTTCGGCTCAGGCCGGCTTGCGGGCTTCGTCGACCAGCAGCACCGGCACGCCGTCGTCGATGCGGTACTGCAGCCCGCACTCCGAGCTCGTGCAGTGCAGCTCCGGCCCGGTCTCGCCGGCGGCATCCGCCAGCTCCGAACGGCAGGCCGGGCAGCGCAGGATCTCGCGCAGCCACGGCTCGATCGGGGCTCCAGTGGTGTGCTCAGCCATCAGCCTTCTCCTCTCACCAGGGCCAGGACATCGTCCCGCACCCGTTCCATGGTGGCTACATCCGCAGCCTCGACGTTGAGCCGCAGCAGCGGTTCGGTGTTGGACGCCCGCAGGTTCAGCCACCACATGCGGTCGTCGGTCTCGTTGGTCCCCGCGTGCGTCGCGGTCAGCCCGTCGAGCTCGTCGAATTCGCAGCCCTGCGCCATGGCCCACTCACGCACGGTCGCGGTGGCGGCCACCGCGTCGGCGACCGTCGAGTTGATCTCGCCCGAGGCGGCATACCGGCTGTATGCCGCGGCGAGGCCGCTCAGCGGCTCGTCCTGCTCGCCGAGGGCGGCCAGGACGTGCATCGCCGCCAACATGCCGGTGTCGGCGAACCAGAAGTCGCGGAAGTAGTAGTGCGCGCTGTGCTCGCCCCCGAAGACGGCATCCGCGCGCGCCATCTCACCCTTGATGAACGAGTGACCGACCCGGGTGCGGACGCCGCGCGCCCCGTGCTCGGCGATGATCTCCGGGACCCCGGCCGAGGAGATGACGTTGTAGACGACGGCCACGTCGCGGGCCTGCGCACCGGCTGCCACCTCGCGGGCGATCTCGCGGGTGGCGACGAGGGCGGTGACCGCGCTGGGGCTGACCGGCGCTCCGCGCTCGTCGATGACGAAGCAGCGGTCCGCGTCGCCGTCGAAGGCCAGGCCGAGGTCGGCGCCGTGCTCGACCACCGCGACCTGCAGGTCGCGCAGGTTCTCGGGCTCGAGGGGGTTCGCCTCGTGGTTGGGGAAGGTGCCGTCGAGCTCGAAGTAGAGCGGCACGACCTCCAGGGGCAGGTCGGGCAGTCCCGCGCCGCTGCCGAGCACCGCCGGGACGGTGTGGCCGCCCATGCCGTTGCCGGCGTCGACGACGACCTTGAGCCGGCGGCTGCCGGAGAGGTCCACCAGGCCGCGCAGGAACGCGGCGTAGTCGCCGAGCAGGTCGCGCTCGATCACGCTCCCGGGGGTTGTGTCGGTGGGGCCGGCGCTGGTGCCGGTGTCGAGGAGCTCCTGGGCGAGCTCGCGGACGTCGCCGAGACCGGAGTCCTGCCCCACCGGCCGCGCCCCGCTGCGGCACAGCTTGATCCCGTTGTACTGCGCGGGGTTGTGGCTCGCGGTGAACATGGCGCCGGGCAGGTCGAGGGCACCGCTGGCGTAGTAGAGGCCGTCGGTGCTGCACAGCCCGATGAGGGTGGCGTCGAGGCCGTGGGCGGTGACGCCGTCGGCGAAGGCGCGCGACAGCTCGGGCGACGACGGACGCATGTCGTGGCCGATGACCACCCCGGGAGCCCCGTCGGCCTGGACGACCACGCGGGCGAAGGCTGAACCGAGCGCCCAGGCGACGTCGACGTTGAGCTGGTCGGGGACCAGCCCCCGGACGTCGTAGGCCTTGACGAAGTCAGCGAGCAGCGGCGTGGGCACGCCCGAACCCTAGCGGGGTCAGAGGTCGCGAAGGACGCGCAGGTGCCCTCGGCGGCCGGTCTCGACGGCGCCCGACGCGCCCTCCTCGGAGGCCCGGACGGCGGGGTGGGCAGCCGACCGCGCCGGTGCCGGAGCCTGCTCGCCGAGGCGCGGACGCCCTGCCTCGCGGACGGCGTTGGCCAGGGCCAAGAGGTCGTCGTGCGACGGCTCGGGCTCGACGTACTCCCCCGACAGCCGCACGATCTCCCACCCGCGCGGCGCGGTGAGGCCCTCGGCGTGGTCTCGGCACAGGTCGTAGGTGTGCGGCTCGGCATACGTCGCGAGCGGCCCGACCACGGCGGTCTGGTCGGCGTAGACATAGGTGAGTGTCGCGATGGCGCCCTTGGGGCACGCGGTGCGGGAGCACCTTCTGGACAGACTCACGCGCGGACTCTATGCCAGGACTCCCCGGCCACCGGCTCGGCACGCCGTAGGGTGGTCCCGTGACTTCGTCCGGCTCCCCCGCGGCACGTGCCGGGGGCCCCCGCCGGGACCGCCGAGGCCGAGGGGTCCGCGGCCCGCTCGCCTGGCCGTCGGTGCCGGCGATGCGCTCGCGACGGGAGCGGTTCGACGACCTGGTGCTCGACAGCGCGGCCCGGCTCGAGGTCCGCCTCGGACCACGCTTCCACGAGGTCGAGTTCGCCGTCGAGGACGTTCCCACCACCGACCCGGCCCCGTGGGAACGTGACGGCGTGCCGCTCGGACGGGTGTTCCCCGCCCGTGGTCGTCAGCCCGCCCGCATCGTCATCTACCGCCGACCGGTCGAGGCCCGCGCCCAGGACCAGCGCGAGCTCACCGCGATCGTCGGGGACGTGGTCGTGGAGCAGGTCGCGGCCCTGTTCGGCGTCCAGCCCGGGGACCTCGACCCGCGCTACGGGGACGCGGACCCCTAGTAGGCGCCGGCCGCACACAGTCCTCGCACGCAGTCCTCGCGCAGCCGTCGCCCCGGGCCAGCCACCGAGCGGACCCGGTGACTAGCGCAGGACCTCGCGGAGGCCGATCGTCGTCGTGCTCACCAGGGCGTTGCGCAGCGGTGTCGCGGTGACGAGCGTGCCGGTCGGGTCCGTCAGGGTGGACACGACGCCTGCCCGCAGCTCACCGGTGCCGGACGTGCGGTGCACCCAGACCGAGCGCGCACCGGTGACGTCCACGGCCCGGGTCGCGTCCTCGCCGACGGTGAGCCGCGAGGACTTCTGTGCGCCGTCCGCGTCGACGGTGACGACCTCGACCCCGGCGCTGGCACCGGTCGAGGTGAGCGCCAGCGAACGGGTCAGGGGCGTGGCGGCTCCCGCGGGGTCCACCAGCGGCATTCCAGCCACAGCGGTGATGGGCGGTGTGGAGGACGACCAGGCGAGGTCGCTGGGCGCCGGGGCGGCACCTCGGGTGACCATGACCCCGGCGACGACCGGGACATCGGCCCGCACCTGCAGGGCGACGGTGTCCTTGGGCAGCCTGCTGATGTCGATGTCACGGACCTGACCGCCGTCGACGCGGGTGACCCCGCCGGTGGGCAGCGCCCGCGGGCCCAGGGGGGTGAGCACGCGAGCCTGCACGACGGCCTCGGAGTCACCGGGCACGGCGACGCGCAGGACGGCTGCGCCGTCGACCTGCACGGCCGGGACCACCTGGTCGCGGGAGGCGGTCGCCGCTGCCACCGCGTCGTCCGACCCGGCCGCCCGGGTGCCGTCGAGATACAGGTCGTTGACCACCGCGGAGACGACGCCTCCCTCCGCGACGACGTGCACGGCAGGCGTCGCCAGGGCGCCCGAGATCGAGTCGAGCAGGAAGGCGGTGCGCCCCCGGGCCGGTACGACGATGCCCTTGCCCTGCGAGGTCTGCACCGCACCGTCGGGGCCGTGCAGCGTCACGTCGACGGTGACCGGGTTGCCACCGGGGTTGGTCAGGACGAGGCGTTCCTGGCGTCCCGGTGCACCGCCTCCGGCGAGGATCCAGGACTCCGCGGCGGCAGCGGTGCACGGCGCGGAGACGAGCGCGCGGCGGTCACCGCCGGGAGCGAGCCAGGACTGGGCCGCGGCGAGGCCGGGAGCCAACGACTGGGTGGCCGCGACGAGGGCACCGGCGGGGGCGGTGAGGTCGGTGGTGGCGTTCGCGGCACGCTCGGTGACGGGTGCGGCGGTGGCCGCACCGGGCAGCCGGGTCAGGGTCAGCGCGCCGGGCGTGCTGGACGGGGTGATGGCGGTGAGGGTGCGCAGCGGGGCCGACGCGGCGGCGAGCCGAGGGCTCACCTGCAGGTCGTCCAGGCCGGGCACCCCCTCGAGCTCGGGGCCGGGGCACACGACCGCGGCGCCGCGTACGGCGTCCGTGGTCGAGCCGCCCGCCTGCGTGCTCGCAGGTGCGGGAGCGACGTCCAGGGCGCCCTCGACCTGCGCTGCACCGAGGACGAGGCCGACCCCGGCCGCGGAGGCCAGCGTGGCGCGGGCGATGCCGCTCAGGACGGCGTTCACCTGCGCCTCGCCGAGGCGCGCGCGCCGAAGGGGATGGCGAGGAAGACCACGAGCGCCAGCGCGGCGCCCTGCGCCCAGCGCCAGGGCAGTGCCGTCGGCAGGACCTCCACCGCGATGGTGTGCGAGCCCGCGGGCAGCGCGTATGCGGCGGCGCCGCCCTGGGGTGCGAGCGTGCGGCCGTCGACGCTCACCCTGGCGTGCCGCACCCACTCTGCGGGTTCGGCCAGGACCAGGGTGGCGTCGCGGGGTACGACCGCACGCGCGACGACCCGCCCGTGGTCGCCGTCGACGGGCAGGGACTGCTCGGCGCCGGCGGTCACGATGCGGACCCGTGAGGGCGCCACGGCGTCGTCGACACCCTCACCCCCGCCCGACAGCACCCGCCAGAACGTGACGCCATCGTGCTCACCGAGGCGGCTCAGGCCGGCGGTGCCGTCCAGGACGCGGACCCGGGCGTCCCCGGCGTCGGCGCGCAGCCCCACGAAGCCGACCGCGAGGTCGGACAGGTCCCGCGCCGGGTCGAGCTCGCCGGGAGCGGCACCGGTCTCGAAGAGGTGGCTGACGGCGGCGGTGAGGGCTGCGGGATCGGGACGTCCCCTG
The DNA here is from genome assembly GCA_963722015.1 of uncultured Actinomycetota bacterium. GTDB lineage: Bacteria > Actinomycetota > Actinomycetes > Actinomycetales > Dermatophilaceae > Pedococcus. Next base: position 105,309 of record CAVRMT010000056.1, read on the forward strand.
CTCGAGGCGGGCAGGGTGCGGGCCACCTCACCGGGCTCGCGGCCCAGCAGCGAGTAGGCCAGGCCGGCGGCCTCGGGTTCGAGCAGCAGCATGCGGTTGCCGATGCCGCTCTCGGCCTGGTCGACGGCCACCGCGGGGCGCGGGTCGGACCAGGCGCCCAGGGTGTCGCCGAGGGTGCGCCAGGTGGTCCAGCCGACCCCGGCCACGACGGCGACGATGACGCCTGCGGCGATCGGCCAGCGCAGCAGCGCGACCCAGCCACCGGTCGAGCGACGCACCGCCAGCCCCTGGGTGCCGAGCAGGGCGGCGGCCAGCAGGGCCAGCGCGAGCAGGTAGAGCCCGGTGCCCGACCACGCGGTCACGGCGTCACCGGCACCGGGTTCGCCGACGGGGACGGCGCCGAGCACCAGCCGTGGTGCCAGCACGGCGTACCCGAGGCCGACCAGCCCGAGCCCGGCGAGGGCCGAGGCGGCCCACCCGCGCCCTGAGCCGCCGCGGACCAGCCCGAGCACCCCGGCCAGGACGATCGGGGCCGAGATGAGCACGGGGTATGACGCGGGGCCGCCGGGGTGGAGCAGCGCCAGCTCCCAGGGCAACGCCTGGGTGGTGCCCCAGACGGACAGCCCCGGCCCCGTGAGGAACAGGTGGGGTTGCTCGACGAGCGTCCGCACCCACGGTCCGAGCAGGACGACCGGACCCAGCAGCAGGGCGGCGCCGCGCAGCCGAGCAGCGCCGTGGCCGAGCAGGAGCACGAGCCCGGCGACCAGGGCCGCGAGGGGCAGGTAGGCGGGCACGAACGCCCCGAGGACCGCGGTGGCGAGCACGGTCGCGGCGGTGACGGTCACCGAGCCCCCGCGGCGGGCCGCCAGGGTGAACCCGGCCACGACGAGCGGCAGGAGCACCGCGGCGACCACCGCGCCGAGGCGTCCGGCGGCCACCGCCGTGGTGAGGACCGCGGTGCTGCCCCACGCCAGGGCGGCCAGGCCGCGGGGCCACGCGGACCGCGTGACGACCCGGCCGGCGAGGTAGGCGGTGAGGGTGGCCAGTGGCATCGCCAGCGTGACGAGCACCGCGACGGCCGAGCCGAGCGGGCTGTCGGGGACGCCGACGACGGGAACGTGGGTGAGCAGCCACGCGAGCGCGGCCAGGACGACCAGGTGCGGGCCCTGCTCACCCGACTGACCGAGGCCGGCACCGTGCCAGCCGTCCAGCCACGCGTGCCAGGTGGTGCCGGCCGTCGCCCGGACACCGAGCAGCTCGCCGCCGACCAGGCCCTGGGAGAGTCGCTCGACGACGCCGCCGCCCAGTGACCGCGTCGCCACGAGCGAGGTCACCGTGACGAGCAGCACCGACAGCAGACCGGGGTTGTGGGCGAGTCTCGAGGCCCACGTGGAGCCCAGGACGTGCAGGTCCTGCACCTCGTCGGCGACCGGACCCGGCTCGACCGCGGCGGAGGTGGACGCGCTGCGCCGGCCGTCGTCGTGGGCGACCTGGTCGTGGACCAGGTCGCCGGTGTGGCGCAGGACCGTGGACGAGGAGACGAACAGGCCCTTGAGGTCGCGACGCCGCACCGTCCGGGTGCCCCGCGAGCGCCATCGCGCACCGAGGACCCGCCAGGGCGTGAGCACCGCACCGAGGTCGGAGAGCTCGGCCCAGGCCGCGCGGGGGCGCTTGGCCACGAGCAGGGCGAGCGCGGCGAGCAGGCTCGACCCCGCGATCCAGGCCGCGAGCACGGGCAGGGACCACCACGCACAGCGGGTCAGGGCGACCCTGCGAGCCTGGCGGCGCTGCCGCATGACGCTGTCGGGGGCCAGGGGCCCGGCGCCCGACCCGGGCGGCACCCCGCCGTCACGGGCACCGGGTGTCTGGTCGCCGGTGGCCGTCGCAGGACCGAAGATGCCCTCGGAGAGGCCACCGGCGTCGGCGTGCTGCGGGCCGGCAGGTCCTGCGTCGGCGGGTCCGGCGTCGAGGAGGTCTGAGGTCGGAGTCCAGCGCCGGTGCACCGGTGCGCAGGGTGGCGCGGGGTACGACGACGACGCGCCGACCGGCCTGGTGCGCCCGCCAGGAGAAGTCGACATCGGCCCCGAAGCTGCCGAAGGCGCGGTCCGGACCCGCGAGATGGTCGAACAGGCCGCGCTCGACGAGCATCCCCGTGGCCGGGACGGCCAGGACGTCGGACCGGCGGTCGTACTGGCCCTGGTCGGGCTCGCCGACCACCGGCAGGGGGATGAGGCGGCCGCTGCGGGTCAGCTGGATGCCCACCGACCGCAGCGCCCCGGGGACGGTCCAGTCGAGCAGCTTGGGGCCGGCGACGGCGACGGACTGCGAGCTGCGCACGGCGTCGAGCAGCCGGACCAGGGTCATCGGTGCGGCGGCGCTGTCGCAGGTGAGCACCCACAGGTGCTCGGTCGGCTGGACGGGTGCTGCGCCTGCGTCGCGGCCGACCTCTGGCGCGCGGTGCCCGCGCGGCACTGCGGGAGCGTCGCGGAGGGCGTCGTCGTCCAGCGCGGCGTGGACGGCCGCGGCGACCGAGGTGGCGGCCGGCACGGTGACGTAGGTGGTGTCCGGGACCGCCGCCGCCAGCGCGGCGTGGGTGCGGACGGTCTCGACGGCGTTGCCGCTCTCACCGAGGTCGACCACCACCAGCCGGTCCGGCCGGCGGGTCTGTCGGGCCAGGGAGTCCAGGGTCTGCGGAAGGGCCGAGGCCGGGCCCCGCAGCACGAGCACCACGGTCACGGTCGCCACCGCCGGGGGCGGGCCGGGCCCCGAATCGGGCTCGGCGTCGGGCTCGGCGTCGGGCTCGGGCTTGAGCTCGGTGTCGGCCTCGGTGTCGGGCTCTGCGTCCGGCTCGGCGTCGGTCATGGCGTCAGGCGGGGCCAGCGTCATGGAGACGTCACGGGGATGTCGCCACGGGGGCGACTAGACCGCACGCTTCTTGAGCTTGCGGCGCTCGCGCTCGGACAGCCCGCCCCAGATGCCGAAGCGCTCGTCGTTGGACAAGGCGTACTCCAGGCACTCGGAGCGCACCTCGCACCCGACACAGACCTTCTTGGCCTCACGCGTCGAGCCCCCCTTCTCGGGGAAGAACGCCTCGGGGTCCGTCTGGGCACAGAGCGAACGCTCCTGCCAGGACATCTCTGTTTCTTCGCCGCCGTCAAGGGCGACCAACTGAAGTTCGTGCACGGCTTCCTCCTCGACCCGGTGCCGTTGCCGCCACCGACCCGATGACAACAATGGAATTACACGCGTGTCATACGTGGTTAGTCAAGCGGAACCGTGATATTTGCTCGAACTGATGAACCTTGATAGTGGCGTGGCGTTCCCTCCTCCACGCCCAGCACGACGCCTCGGCCGTGCTCAATCACCTGTCGTAGACCAGCTAGGCCGGTCGACGTAGGGCATCCGGGCAGGCCCGCCACATCATGATCGCTCCTGGCCCGGTGCGCGGTCGAGCGGGTGGCGAGGACCCGCCTGCGGCTGCGCCGGACCCGGTGGACCTCGCCGGCCGCGGGCGTCGTGCCCGGTCCCGAGGCCCCTGGGGGTCACCGGTGAGGGGCTGCCGCGTCCAGCGCCGCCACCGGCTGGAAGACTGCCGAGCATGCGCATCACGGCACTCGCCGGTGGCGTCGGGGGCGCCCGTTTCCTGCGCGGCCTCCGCACCCACCTGGACCGCACCCCCGACCTCGCGGACAGCGAGCTGACCATCATCGGCAACACCGGTGACGACATCAGCCTGTTCGGCCTGCGGGTCTGCCCCGACCTGGACACGCTGCTGTACACCCTCGGGGGTGCAGTCCACGAGGGGCAGGGCTGGGGTCGCGCGGACGAGACCCATCGACTCCAGGGCGAGCTGGCTGCCTACGGTGCGGTGCCGCAGTGGTTCGCCCTCGGGGACCTGGACTTCGGTACGCACGTGGTGCGGTCGCAGTGGCTGGGCCAAGGGGTGTCGTTGTCCGAGGTCACGGCCCGGCTGGCGCAGCGCTGGGGTCTGCCCGACCAGCGGATCCGGCTGCTGCCCATGACCGACTCCCCCGTCGAGACCCACGTGGTCGTCGAGGACGACGAGGGTCAGCGCGCGATCCACTTCCAGGAGTGGTGGGTCCGCCACCAGGCCGCGCTGCCGGCGCAGCGTTTCGTCGCCGTCGGCATGGACCGTGCGACCGCGGCCCCCGGTGTGCTCGACGCGATCCGTCAGGCCGATGTCGTGCTGCTGCCACCGAGCAACCCCGTCGTGTCCATCGGCATCATCCTGGGCGTGCCCGGCGTGCGAGATGCGCTGCGTGGCACCACTGCTCCCGTCGTCGGCGTCTCACCCCTGGTCGGCGGCATGCCGGTCCGCGGCCACGCCGACGCCTGCCTCGCCGCCATCGGCGTGGAGTGCACGCCCTCCGCCGTCGCAGGGCTCTACGAGGACTTCCTCGACGGTTGGCTGGTCGCCGCCGAGGACGAGTCACAGGTTCGGCTGCGCAGGGCGACGGTGCGCGGCCGACCGCTGCTCATGACCGACCAGGACGCCGCCGCCGACCTGGCCGGCGCCGCCCTCGACCTCGCGCTCGACCTCGCACCGAACCGCAGGGAGGCCTGACCGTGCCGGGCCTGGTCGTCCTGCCCGTGACCGGGCTCCCCGAGGTGGGAGACGACGTCGACCTGGCAGCCCTGCTGCTCGCCGCGATCCGGGCCGACGAGACCGACCTGCTCGACCTGGTCGACGGCGACGTGCTGGTGGTGTCGAGCAAGATCGTCTCCAAGTCGCTCGGGCTGTGGGCCGACGGCCAGGACCGGACGGCGGTCATCGCCGCCCAGACGGTGCGGACCGTGGCCGAGCGTCGCTCGGGTGACCGACTCACCTCGGTCGTCGAGGCGGTGGCCGGCCCGGTCATGGCCGCGGCCGGGGTCGACGGCTCCAACACCGGCGACCGCGACGGGCTCCTCCTGCTGCCGGCCGACCCCGATGCCGAGGCGTTCCGGCTCCGCAAGGCGCTGCTCGCGGCGACCCGGCTGCGCCGTCTCGGCGTGGTGCTCAGCGACACTGCCGGCCGGCCGTGGCGCAGCGGCCAGACCGACTTCGCCCTGGGCGCCAGCGGTGTCCAGGTGCTCGACGACCTCCGTGGGGGGTTCGACGCCGACGGCCGCCCCCTGGCCGTGACCGCGCGCGCCGTCGCCGACGAGCTCGCCGCGGCCGCCGACCTGGTCAAGGGCAAGGCCGACGGCATACCCGCAGCCGTCGTGCGCGGCACCCCGTACGCCACGCGCGCTCCCGGTCCCGGCGCCCGCAGTCTCGTTCGCACCGGTGTCGGCGACTGGTTCGGCCTCGGCGAGGCCGAGGCCGTCCGCTCGGCGCTGGGCGTTCCTCCGGGGAGCCGAGCGGCTCGGACGTCGGGATCCCTTCTGTCGCACCAGAACCGGTCGCCGACCGGGTCGAGCGTGCTGTCGCCGTGGCCCTGCGCGAGTGCGAGACCGCCGGGGTCGACGCCGGGAGCACCGAGCTTCGCGTCTCGGCCGCGACGCCCTACGAGCTGGGCATCGTGGCTGCGCGGCTGCAGGTCGCCCTCTGGGGCGAGGGTCTCGGCGTCGACGTCCCGCCCGAGACGACTGGCGTAGAGGTCGTCCTCCTGGTGACCGAGCGCCTCCTGCCCTGACGCTGCCCTCCCGCCCTCATCGGCCGTCCCCCTCCGTCACCCGTTGAGGTTTGGGGGCAGGACAGTGATCCCCAAGTCACGCTTCTGCCCCCAGATGCCGGAGGGGCGCTGTCAGCCGCGGCCGGTGGGGAGGTGGGTGCGTGGCGACATCCGCGGTCCGCGCCGTGGCCGGAAGTGCCCGTCGAGCTCGAGCAGCCGTTGCACGCGGTAGCGGTGTCCTCGGTACGGCTCGAGCAGCTCGGCCAGCACCTCGTCGTCCCGGGCCTCGCCCAGCAACGCCCAGGTGATGTTCTTGGCCACGTGGTAGTCGCCGAAGCTCACGGCGTCGGCGTCGCCGAGCGCCCGCTGGGCCACCTCCGAGGACGTCCAGACCCCGATGCCGGGTATGGCGCACAGCCGTGCCCGCGCGTCCACCGTGCTCAGGGTGGCGCACTGCTCCAACCGACCGGCTGACTTCGCGGCCCGGACGGCGGTGCCCGAGCGGGCTCCGTCGACCGAGGCCCGCAGCCACTCCCACGACGGGACGGCGGCCCAGGTCGCGGCGTCGGGCGCGACCCACAGCTTGCGCGCCTCCCCCGGTCCCGGCGCTCGCGAACCGAACCGGTGGACCAGGGCCCGGTAGCCGGCGAAGGCCTCCTGCCCGGTGACCTTCTGCTCGATCACCGCGGGGACGAGGGCGTGCAGGACCAGACCCGACCGCGGGACGTGCCACGCGGCATACCGGCGGTGTGCCCTGGCCACCTGCGGGTGGTGCGCCACGAACCCGCTCTCGTCATCGCCCGCGCCGAGCAGCGACGGCACCTGCTCGAGCGCCCACTCGGCGCCCGGGCCCCACGCCGAGGCGGCCACCTCCCCCGCCTCGGACCGTTGCGCCAGCCGCAGGGTCGCCGGCCCCTGGGGCGTGGGCAGGCCCAGCCACCAGCCCTGGCCACGGTCGGGCTGGAACGTCGGGTCACCGCCCCCACGGCGCATCGTGGAGATGACCAGCCCCACGGCGACCGCCCGGTCCGGACGCCACACGCGGGTGCGTTCGGTGCTCGGGGACATGGAGCCAGTGTCGCGCGTTGGGGTGTCAACGACCGCAGGTGGGCCACGTAGACTCTGCGCGACCCGACCCCGAGCCACCGAGGAACCCGTGAGCAACAAGCGTGCGAGCCAGGACCGCAAGGCCCGACTGGCCGAGATCCAGAACGAGCAGAAGGCCAAGGAGCGCAAGGTCAAGGCAGGCATCGCCGCCGCCTCCGCGGTGCTCCTGGTGGGTCTGGGTGGCGTCGTGTTCTACGCCATCAACGACGCCAAGGCCCAGCAGCTTCCCAACCTCGGCGTCTCGGTCGCCTCGGCGAGCTGCGACCCGGCGACGACCGACGAGGGCGGCGGCACGGGCGAGCACGTCGGTCCCGGCACGGACAAGCCCGACCAGACCGCGGTCGACTACACCACGGTCCCCCCGAGCCACGGTCCGCACTTCGTGAACTGGGACGTGAGCGGCCGCAACTTCTACACCGCGGACGACCGCCCCGCCCTGGAGACGCTGGTCCACAACCTCGAGCACGGCTACACGATCCTGTGGTACGACGGCAGCAAGGTCAAGGACACGGCGCTGCTCAAGGACGTGGCCGACCGGGGCAACAAGCTGCCCGAGTCGTCCGGCAAGTTCAAGGTCGTCGAGTGGGACACCGCCCGCGGCGCGCTGCCGGCCGACAAGCCGTACGCCCTCGTGCACTGGGCCAAGGACGCGGGCCACCGCCAGCTGTGCGGCGACCTCTCCGGCCAGGCCGTGGTCGACTTCGTCAAGAAGTACCCCGCCAGCGACACCCAGGAGCCCGGCGCCTCCTGAGGCCCGGCACCGCTTCGGTCCAGTCTTTGAAGCCCTGACCCGGTCCTGACCGGGTCAGGGCTTCAAAGACTCACGAGCGGCAGAAGGTCAGCAGCAGGAAGGTGTAGTCGAGGCCCACCCGGTCCCAGTGCACCGGGCGCTCCTCGTGCGACAACGCATCAGAGGTCGACAGGTCCCCGACCAGCTCCAGCCCCACCCGCTCCGCGGTGGCGACGAGCTCGCGGACGTCCTCCGGCGCGAAGATCTTGACCTCGCTGCCGTATGCGGTCCGGCCGGTCGTGTCCGGCGGCTCCTGGTCGTAGTCGGTGGAGAGGCAGAGCACGCCCCCGGGCCGCAGCACGCGGGCGCTCTCGCGCAGGAACGCCTCGATCGGCACGCCGTGCTCGATGACCGACATGCAGGTGATCGCATCGAGCGAGCCGTCGGGCAGGCCCGTCGCGGTGACGTCGCCGTGCCGGAAGACCACGCCGTCGCGGTGGACCTCGTCGCCGAACTCGAGGTTGATCCCGATCAGCGAACCCGGCTCCGCCCCCAGGCCGTACAGGCGCAGCCAGGGCAGCACCGGTGAGTAGCGGGCGCTGCCGGCGTCCATCACCCGGGCCGTGCGCGTGCCGTCGTCGGCCAGGGTCAGGACGGCGCCGACCGCGCCGAGGGCGTCCCAGTTCTTCGGCTGGTCGCGGTGCAGCGGCAGGCGCAGCCGTCTGGCCTCAACGACCGCGCGCTCCCAGTCGGCGCGGGTGCGCAGGACGGCGGTGGGTGCGACCGAGGTCGGGACAGGACGGTTCGCGGCATACCCGCGGTGGGCCTCGGCCCTGCGCTGCACGGCCACGCGCCCCCACAGGAGGCGTTCGGCACCACGCTTGGCGATGGCCAGCAGGGGCCCCCCGGGCGGTGCGGCCACCTGTCCCGAGGTCGCGGCCTCGTCTGGAGTGGTCATTACGGCAATCTATCCCCGCTCGGACCGTCGACGACGATGTGGTCGTGCTCACGCTCCGCCCGGGAGGTGATCAGGTGGTGGGACCGGGCGTACAGCCAGCCACCCAGGGCGAAGAGGACGTCGCTCATGACGGTCAGGAAGCGGGACAGCACGACCACGGCGGTGGCCGCGGAGGTGGAGGTGATCGGGGCGAGCATGAGCACCAGCAGCCCCTCCCGGACACCGACCCCGGCGGGCAGGACCACGCTGAACATCGCCAGCGAGGACGCGAGCGCGAAGCCCGAGATGGTGGCCAGGGCCAGCAGCGACCCGTCGTACTCCACGCCGGTCGCGCGGGCCAGGACGAACGCGTGCAGCCCCGAGCAGAGCCACGCCACGATGAACAACCCGCTCGCGGACAGGACTGCCCGACCCGACAGCTGGTGCTCGAGCGGTTCGCGGCGCAGCACCCGCAGGACCGAGGCGACCAGCCAGTTGAGCAGGCGCGGCCACAGGACCAGGCTCAGCAGCGGCACCATGAGCAGGGCGACCCAGCCGGTCGTCGAGGCGTCGCCCCGGGTCAGCAGCAGGGGCACCGCGGGCATGCCGACCAGGAGGCCGCAGATCCCCGCCAGCGCCACGGTCACGAACGCCACGACGGCCGAGCGACGACGCGGGATGTGCAGGCGCATCCCCATCTCGGCCTGGACGACGATGCTCCAGACGGCGCCGGGCAGGTACTTGCCGAGCTGTCCGACGAAGAACACCCCGGCCGCCGGGGCCACGTGCAGCGTCGTCCCGAGGTCGGCGAGCAGCACCCGCCAGCCGAGCATCGTCAGCATCGGCGGCACACAGGCGAGCACGGCGGCGAGCACGAAGCTGCTGGCGTCGATGTTGGCGATGTCGGCCGACACCTCCGCCCAGTTGCGGGCCACGGCCACCGTCACGGCGGTGACGACGAGCAGGGCCAGCACGATGCGCAGGCCGGTGAACACGCGGGCGCGCGACATCAGCGCCGCCGCAGCGTCAGTCGCAGGAGCCCGTATGCCGTGTCGGTGCGGGTGGACGCGCCCGATGCCTCGCGCATGCGACCGGTGATGTCACCGTCGAGGTCGCCCACGAGGACGAACCCCAGGTCGTGGGACCGGGCGAGCACCCCCCGGACGTCCGCCGGACCGAGCGCGCCCTCTGCGGTGGACGGGCCGATGGGCAGGGTGACGCACAGCAGGCCGCCGGACCTCAGCGCCCAGCTCGCCTGGCTCATCGCCTCGTCGATGTCGTCGGCGTCGCAGCCCCCGGGGTGGAGCCGGACGATGACGTCGAGCGACGCGGTGTCGACGTCGAGCACCTCGACGCTCGAACGGTGTCCGGTGAGCTCGAGCTCGACGGGCGCGAACCCGATGGACCGCGCCCACCGTGACAGCGGGGACCGGGTGCCGGACTCGTCGACGATGACCGCGCTGCGGCGGCCGTCGTCCCGGACCCTGACGATGGCGGCCAGCGCCCCCAGGGCGGCCCAGGCGGCGATGCCGTCACCGCAGCGCGGCAGCCCCAGGCTCTTCGCGAACGCCTTGGCGTCGTCGGCGTCCTGCCCGTCGGCGAGGACGTCCGACGCCCTGATCCAGTCCGGCAGGTCGGCGCGACCCATACCCACCTCGGGCCGCGAGGCGGCGACGAGGCCGCGCACGGCGGAGGCGACGCGGTGGCGCAGGTGGCCGACGACGGCGGACGGCCCGGTCCCGACCGGTGGCGTCGGGGCGGTGCCGACGTCCAGGACGGGCTCCTGGACGTCGTCGTCCGGCGGGGCCGCGGGCGCGACGGCGGCCAGCGCCTCGAGGGTGCCGAGGTAGTGCGCCCACGGCCCGGACAGGTCCGGGGGCCGGACCTGGGCGCGCAGCGCGTCGGCGTAGCCGGGCTCGGCCAGACGCTCGAGCGCCGCGACGAGGGCGTCCTCGTCCCCGGCGGGGACCAGCAGGCCGTCGACACCGTCGCGGACCTGTGCCCCGAAGGTGCCGACGTCGGAGGCGAGGACGGCCAGTCCGTGGTGGCGCCCGAGGAGGGCGTTCTGCGAGGCGGTGGCGCTGCGGTAGGTCAGGGCGAGGACGTCGTGCGACGCCAGCAGCGGGGCCAGCCGGTCGGCGGGCACGTAGCCGCCGTGGACCTCGACCCGGTCGCGCAGCCGCGGGTCCCGGGCGAGCTCCTTGACGCGTTCGCCGCTGCTGCCCCACATCTCGCCGGCCACGGTCAGCGTCGGCCCGGGCACCTTGGCCAGGGCCTGCAGGAGCAGGTCGACCCCCTTGTAGTCACGGACCATGCCGAGGGCCAGCAGCCGTGGCGGGCCGTCGTGGGGGGCGCGGTCGACCGGTGCCCCGCCGGGCAGGTGCGGCGGCAGGTCGGTGACCGAGACGCGAGGGGCGTGCAGCTCGTAGGCCAGGCGGGCCTGCTCGTCGCTGTGCACCAGGACCGCGTCGACCCGCTCGAAGAGCTGGTGCATCAGCCGGCGGTCGCCGGGGTGGGTCTCGTGGGGCAGCACGTTGTGGGCGATGACCACGGTGCGCGGGCCCGACCTGCGCGCGCTGGAGGCGCCCCCCCGGTCACGACGTCCGGCACCGGCAGCACGCAGCAGGGCCAGGTGGGCCGGGACGACCGCCGGGATGACGTGGACCACGACCACCACGTCGAACCCGCGCAGCCGGCGACCCGTCCGGACCCAGGTGTCGGGCCGGGCCCAGCTGAGCGCACGGACGGTGCGCGGGAACGGCTCGACGTCGGGGGTGCCACCGGGGACGGCCTGCTCACCGGGGTAGAGCCTGGAGGGGTACAGGTGCGACCAGGACACCAGCGTGACGTCGTGCCCGGCCTCGGCCAGCTCGTGCGCCAACGAGGTGGTGTGTGCCGCCACCCCGCCCTTGTAGGGGTGCGTGGGGCCGACGACCGCGACCCGCAGGTCTGCGCTGCCCGTCACCGGAGCAGGTCCCCCACGCCGGCCGGCGGGCTCACGCGCGGCGGCGGCGCGGCATACCGCAGGGCACTCACACGCTCGTGCGCGAACGCACGACGAGGTCGGACAGCAACGCCAGCGACCCGATCATGATGCCGCTGACGATGAGCAGCACCGTGCTCGCCGGGAAGTAGAACGGGTGGCGGACCATGTCGACGAACGCCTTGACCACGCCGATGACGACCAGCCACAGGGCCGGCGGCATGAGCACCTTGAGCGGGTCGAAGTACATGACCATGCGCAGCACCTGCAGGATGTAGCGGTAGGCGTCGCGGACGAAGTGGAACTTGCTGACACCGGCGCGCTTGGCGTAGCTCGTGGGGACGTACTTGATGTCGTGCTGGTTGGACAGGAACGCCAAGGTGATGGTCGTGACGCAGCTGAACCCCGGCGGCAGCAGGCGCAGGTAGGGCAGGGACACCTCGCGGCGGAAGGCACGCAGGCCCGAGTTGAGGTCGGGGATCTTCTGGTTCGACAGCTTCTCGGCGATCTTGCGGATGAGCCACTTCGCCGGGACGCGGGCCCACTTGTGGGTGCCTTCCTCGGTGGTGCGGGCGCCGACGACCTGGTCGTAGGACGGGTCGTCGCGCAGGATCCGCACCAGCTCGGGGATCCGCTCGTTCTCGTACGTCATGTCGGCGTCGGTCCACACGACGATCTCGCCGTGGGACTGCTGGGTGCCGATCCGACGGGCGGTGCCGCTGCCACCGTTGCGGCGGAACGGCATCACGCGGATGTTGGCGTAGCGGGTGGCCGCGTCGTGCAGCACCGCGAGGGTGTCGTCGGTCGAGGCGTCGTCGATGCAGAGCAGCTCGTAGGTGAACTCGCTGGAGTTCATCGCCGCGGTGATGCGGTCGATCTCCTGCAGCACGTGCTCGGCCTCGTTGAAGCACGGCAGCACGATGGTGACGTACGGCTTGCCCGCCTCGTGGGCACCGTGCGGTGTCGCCGCCGCGCTCGGCAGGTAGGCCGCGTCCGCCGGGAGCACGGCCCGCTGGCCTCCCGACGTGGGGACCGGGATCTTCTCGGTCACGGGGGTGACGACGGGGACTGCCGGACCGGTGCTGGGGTGCTCGCTCATCTCGGCGCCGAGCCTACCCGTCGGCCGCCTCCCCGACGCCCAGGTGCGCGCCTTGCCTCGGGTCTTTGAGCGCCTGACCCGGTCAGGGCCGGGTCAGGCGCTCAAAGACTGCGCGTTCAGGGAGCCGCAGCCGGGGCGACGGCAGGCGCGCAACCGTCCCGTCCAGCCGCGGCGGGTCAGGATCGCCGCGATGTCGCCGGCCGTCCGGCACGGGGTCAGCGCCACATCCGTCCAGAACACCCGCGTGGTCGCCCGGTCCGACCCGAGCAGCAGCCGGTCCCGCCGGCCGTCGCGGACCCGGTCCGACCACTGTTCGTGACCGAGCCGCCCGTCCACCTCCACGATGAGCCGGTATGCCGTGTACTCGTGGTCGTGCCACCGTCGCCTGCCGGCGTCCGACGGTGACTGCGACTGCGACCGGGGCAGGCCGTGGGCACGCTCCACATCGCGCAGGTACAGCACCTCGGCGCCGCTCTGCGCTCCCTCCTCGACCACCAGCAGGGCCGGTCTGAGCACGCGTGAGTGGCGGTGACCACCTCGGGCCGTCAGCTCCCGCCTCAGCTGTGCGGGCGAGACGAGCTCCTTCTGCACGGCCCGCGCCACGAGGGAGAGGGCGTCGACGGCCGAGCCGTCGGTCGCGACGTCGAGGACGGTCGCGGCGATCGTGGTGCGCCACGGGTAGGCGCGGTCGTCCACCAGGTCGTCCCAGCGCATCGACCGCCTCACGTGGATCGGGCCCGCGACCCGTACCTGGCGTCGCTGCGGCACCACCACCTCGACGATGTCGGGTGGGGTCGGGACCAGACCCCAGAGGTGGCCGGCGGTCCGGCCCCGGAACGCGGCATCGGCCGCCCGGTGGCCCGAGGAGCACCGCAGCAGCGCGGCCATGGCGGTCGTCTGCCAGTCGTCGCGCCCGGGTCGGGTCAGGTAGACCCCGCCGTGGACCGCCACCCACCTCTTGCTCGACACCCGCCAGTCCAGCGCGGCAGGGCTCATCCCGGCGGCGAGGCACTGGCCCCGCGTGAGGAGGTCGCGCTGCTGGTCTGCGAGGGCGCGGAGCGTGTTCCAGTCGGCCGCCATCGCCCCAAGGGTGCCGAAGCCTGCGGTTCAGGCCGTCCGGTTGTCCACAGGCCCCGCCCCGCCGCGACTCCCGGCAGGGGTCCCGCCACCAGCCCCGCCAGTGACCCCGCCGGAGTCTTTGAGCGTCTGACCCGGCCAGGGCCGGGTCAGACGCTCAAAGACTCGGGGCGTGGGGGCGGCGAGGGGGCGGCGCGCGGCCGGTTTCCCACCGGGGACCACGTGTGGAACGGTGACGTCATGGACACGGGACAGGTGCTGGATCTGATGAAGTCCGTCGCGGCGGAGGTCATCACGCCGCGGTTCAGGTCGCTCGCGGACGGCGAGGTCATGGAGAAGAACCCCGGCGACCTGGTCACGATCGCCGACCACGAGTCCGAGGCGATCCTCACGCGCGAGCTGTCGGGGGCGTTCCCGGGGGCGTTCATCCTCGGCGAGGAGCGCACCTCCACCGACCCGACGACGCTCGAGCGGTATGTCGCGGCGGAGCACGCCTTCACGGTCGACCCCGTCGACGGCACCAAGAACTTCGTCCACGGCTCCCCCGACCACGCGGTCATGGTCAGCGAGGTCCGCCACGGCGAGACGGTCCGCGCGTGGATCTGGCAGCCCGAGCACGAGGTCGCCTGGGTCGCCGAGAAGGGCGCCGGCACCTGGCGCAACGGGGAACGGCTGACGCGCGACGCCGTCCCCGACGGTGTCCCACCCCGGGGGGTCACCTCGATCTGGCCCCTGCGGGGTCACTCGCTCGGCTCACTGCCTGCACTGGTCGGGTCGTGGGTCTGCTGCGGCGTCGACTACCCGCGCCTGCTGGAGGGCGCCGCCGACTACATCCTCTACGCGCGCAACAGCCCGTGGGACCACGCCCCCGGCGCGCTCATGGTCACCGAGGCGGGCGGCGTCGTCAGCCACCCCGACGGCACGCCCTACGCCCCCACCGTGCTCACCCCCGGCATCATCGTGGCCGCCGACAAGGGGACCTGTGCCGCGGTGCGTCGTCACGCCGTCGACGCCTTCGCCAGGCGCTAGGTCGGCCCCGCGCGTTCGGCCCAGAACCGCGAAAATGTGGCAGGACCGGAGGTAGCCTCGCTGCGGCTGCTCAACCATCGTGCACACCGGGGGAAAGACCACGCGCATGGACACACCTGTCACCACGCCTGTCACCACGCCTGTCACCACGCCTGCCACCACGCCTGCCACCGCCCGTCGTGCGGTCGCCGTCGGCCTCGGCTCGGCCCTGCTCGCCACGGCTGCCGGCCTAGGCGCCTCGGCGCCGGCCACGGCGGCGCCCGGAGTGGGTTGGGACCCCGCCGCCCACAACCTGCCGTGGGTGCCCACGACCGACGTGGACGGTGAGATCACCGTCGCCGCGATCCGCAACGACGACCAGAGCTCGGCGCGGGCCCTGAGCTTTCGACGGGACGGGAGTGCCGTGCAGTACGCCACGTCGTACTCCGCCAAGACCCTCGCCTGGGCCCCGGGTGGTGACGCGCTCGCCCGCGTCCCGGCCGGCTTCGACACCAAGGTCGCCTCCCCGACGGCCCTGGAGCCGGTCCCCTCGGTGGACCGGGCGACCGTCGGCGCGTGGTCGCCGTTCGGTGACTCGACCACGACGCCCACGCGCGCGCCCGGCGGCAGCTCCTTCACGATTCGCGCGACCTGGGTGGGCGGCGACCGTTCCGACGTCCTGACCCGCGCCGCCGTCGAGGACCCCGGTGCCGGCGCCCCGACGCCCGACGGCCGGGCGATCGTCGTGACCATCCGCAACGCGACCACCGGCCTGCGTGATCTCGCCCTCGTCGAGGCCAGCTTCCCGCGTAGCGGCAACCCGACGTGGAACGCCGCGCCCGGCGACCCGGTGCCGCTCGGCTACAGCGTCCTCGACGCCCACGACCCGGTCGTGAGCAACGACGGCACGCTGGCCTTCCTGGGAACCAGCACCGGCGCCGGCACGATTCCCGGGGGCGAGGCCCTGTTCGTCGTCGAGGGCGACCAGGGCCCCGTCCAGGTCGCCTCACTCGGCCAGACCTGCGTCGGCCAGCGTCCTGCGTTCTCTCCCAGCGGTCGGTCCCTGGCCTTCCTGAGGGCCCTGCCCGGTTGCACGGCCAGCGAGCTCACCGTGTTGGACAAGCACGGCGACACGTTCGTCGGGGGCACAGAGACCGCCGTGGTCTCCACCGCGGACCTGCCTGCCCCGACCGACGCGGTGCACTTCGCGTCGGCGTCCTGGCGGGCGAAGACCCCCGGGGCCACCACCACCCGCCTGGGTGGCGCGGACCGGGTCGCCACCGGCATCGCGGTGAGCCGCGACGGTTGGCTCGACGGGTCCGACGGCGCCATTCTCGCCAGCTCGCAGTCCTTCCCGGACGCCCTCGTCGCCGGCCCGCTCGCGGCCGCCGCCGACTACCCGCTGCTGATCAACCCCACCGACCGCCTCGACCCGCGGGTGCTGGCCGAGCTCAGGCGGCTCATGCCCGGCAAGGGGGGCCGGGTCTACCTCGTCGGGGGCACCGGCGTCCTCTCCCCGACGGTGCAGGACGCGCTGGCCGCCAACGGCTTCACGGTCTCACGGCTCTGGGGCGCTGACCGGTTCCGCACCAGCGTCCGGGTCGCGCAGGAGCTCGACAAGGGCTACCAGAGCCACGAGGACTTCCTCACCCGTGACAGCGTGTTCCTGGCCGACGGCATGAACTTCCCGGACGCCCTCGCGGCAGGCCCGGCCGCCTCGACCTTCTTCGCCCCCGTGCTGCTGTCCAGTGGCGCCACCACGCCCGAGGTCGTCCGGTCCTACGTCAACGGCCGCACCAAGATCCGTACCGTCCACGCGATCGGGGGCACGGCAGCCAAGGCGGTCGCGACGTTCGGCTCGCGGGTCGGGGAGCGCATCGTCGGCGCCGACCGGTACGCCACCAGCGCCCAGGTGGCCCAGCGGTGGTTCCCCGGCGCCGCGCGGGTCGGCTACGCCAACGGCACGACCTTCCCGGACGCCGTCACCGGCGGCGCCCTCATGAGCGCCCACCGCGAGCCCCTGCTGCTCGTGGGCGCCAACGCCGTTCCCGCTCCCGTCAACCTGGTGAGCCGCGCCCTGCGCCCCTCCACCGACGACGCCACGGTCTTCGGCGGCTCGGCGGTCGTCTCCGACGGTGTCCGCACCCAGGTCGGCAACAACGCGGGGACGCAGACCGCGATGTGGGGCCCGGATGCACCCAACGACCCCAACCCCCTGTCGGCCGAGCCGCAGGGTCCGGCTGCCACGAAGGCCACCGCGCGAGAGCTCGCCGAGGGGATCGCCCAGCGCGACCCAGCGGGGAACCGGCTCCGACCCCCGGGTGCGGCCGAGGTTCAGCACCCCCGTACCTGCTCGGTGAGTCTTTGAAGGGTTGACCCGGCCAGGACCGGGTCAACCCTTCAAAGACCCGGGGAGGACCTGCGGGCACCCGGTATGGCGCGGGCCGGGCCGCGCGCGGCGGATCCCGGTCCTGCCGGCCCGGGCTACGGCTCCGGAGTGCCCAGCCAGACCTGTATGGGCAGCTCCACGAGACCGTCGGGGCGACGCTCCAGCAGCCGGGCGTCCTCCTGGACCCGGGTGTCGACCCCGACGACGGCGGAGTCGAGGCCGAGGTCGGTCAGCGCCCTGGTGGAGTCTGCCGCCAGGAGCACCAGCCGGCCACCGCGGGCGTCGACGGCGCCGGCGATGTCTGCCACGGCCCGACGGAGCCGCGCAGGGTCCTGGCGCAGCGCGGTGGTCGTCGACAGCGCGGCCACGCCGCAGTAGCCGCGGACGACCTGGGGCCACTCGTTGGCGGCCCGGGCGTCGACCATGAGCACCACGTCGCCGGGCCGCAGCTGCCGGCAGACGGAGTCCACGGCCGCGAGCTCACCGAGCTCGACCCGCTCCCCCACGTGTGGCCGCGTGGCCAGCGCCGTGGGCACGAGCAGGGCGGCGGCGACGGCCACGCTGACGGTGACGTTGACGGCATACGGGAGGCGTCGGGTGGACCACCGCGAGACGACCGCTGCGCACGCCACGACGAGCAGCACCACGGTCGGCAGGGCGACGACGAGCCGGCGGTCGGCCCACGGGTGGTCGGGCGTGATGCCGGGGCGGTACAGCGTGAGCAGGGTGGAGCCGACCGCGACCACGACGGGGCCGACCCACGACGGGGCGTCGCGACCCTCGACCCAGGCGGACGCGGCACGATGCGCAAGGACCGCGACGGCGAGCAGGGCCAGGGCGAGGGCGATCGGACCCACCCACCAGGACATCCACACCAGGGACTGCTCGGCGTAGGTGCGTCCACCGTCGATGGGCAGGCCCTGCCGGGACTGCAGCCCGGCGACGACCCGGGCTCCGGAGTCCGCCGCCGACTGGCGGACCACCTGCCACAGAGGGCGTGACGCGAGCCCCAGTCCCACGACCACGAACGCCGCGGCCAGCAGGCGTGGGAGCCACGCCTGCGCCAGCGTCCCCATCGACCAGCCCCGGCGCGAGCCGGCCACCACCACCGCGCTGGCCGCGGCGACCACCACCCCGAGGGCGACCAGCGGCAGGAGGGAACCCGCGATGCTGGCGAGGTACTCGCTCGAGGTGAGCCAGGTCAGCGCGAAGGCGACCGTCGCCGACGCACCGGTGGCGTAGCCCAGGACCTTGGCGTGGGCCCGGCCCTGGACCAGGCCCAGCGCCACGACGGGGATGAGCAGGATCGCCTCACGCAGCGCGTCGACCCGGATCACGACCGCCCCGCCGAGCAGGACCCCGGCGACCAGGGCTGCCGTGCGAGCGCTGACCGCCTGGACCGGGGTGGCGTCGCGCGCGGCGAGGGCGAGGGCGACCAGGGCGGCGGCGAGGACGGGCAGGGCGAGGGGTTCGGAGTACGTCGAACGGGCGACGTGGACCAGGGGGAAGACCAGTGCCGTACCCAGCGCCGCGAGAGGTCCCCAGCGCGGTCCGACGAGCAGCGACCCCAGCAGGCCGATCGACAGCACCGCGAGGCCCCACAGGACTGCCGGCGCCCAGAAGGCCGCGGTCGCGCCGCCCACCCACCAGGCGACGGAGTACCAGGCGGCGGTGCCGGGGGGGAACTGCGGCTGGATGGTCGGTTCCTGTGCCGTCCCCGTCGCGAAGAACGCCGGGCTGGCCAGGGTCACCCCGTCGATGGCCAGGACGTCAGGACCGCCCACGGAGTCGGCCGACACCCGGATCGGGCGGGTGTGGCCGGTGGCCAGCTCGATCGCGGACTGCAGGTAGGAGCCCGAGTCGCGGCGGGGCAGGACCTGCTCGGAGTGCGTGCTCCCGGCCCAGACCGTGGAGCCGACGGCCAGCACCACGAGCAGCGCCGCCGACCACACCGGCAGGGGGCGGACCGGCACCCGGCCGGCGAGGTGGGAGGACCCGGCCAACAGCACCAGCAGGACCGGTCCGGCGACCCACGGCTGCCACAGCCCGACGAGGGAGAGCACCGCGGCGGCCAGGCTCCCGAGGACGAGCCAGAGCGCTGCCCCCACCACGGTCCTGGTGATCACCCACCCGCTCCAGCCCTCACCGCGCAGCAGGGGGAGGTCGCCGTCGTCGGGGGTGTAGGGATAGCTGCGGTGCTCGCGGCTGCTCACACCGCACCACGCTAGTGGCAGGCGCGCCCGCCCCGACGCCACCCCCGTGGGTGGTCGCCCAGCCTGCGCCACCGGGCCGCGCCGCCCCTAGGTTGGGTCCATGCCCACCCCCTCGACCGTTCTCGCCACCATGCTGCGCAGCGACCCGGCCCGGCCCCGCATCACCTTCTACGAGGACACGCCCGGTCCCACCCGGGGTGAGCGCATCGAGCTCAGTGGCAAGGTCCTGGCCAACTGGGTCAACAAGGCGGCGAACGCCCTGCAGGAGGAGTTCGACATCGCCCCCGGGTCGACGGTCCGGCTGGACCTCCCGCCGCACTGGCGCTCGGTGTACTGGGCGCTGGCGACCTGGTCGGTCGGCGCCACGCTCGTCGTGGGCGCCCCCCGGGGTGGCGCGGAGCCCGAGGACGTCGACCTGCTCGTCACCACCGACCCCGAGGCAGCCGCGGCGGCCTCGGCGGCTGAGCGGGCGGTGCTGGTCACCCTCGCCGCGCTCGCCCGGCAGTCCCCCGACGCCGCGGCGGCGGGTACCGCGATGGACGAGGCCCGCGAGCTCGCCACGTACGGCGACCAGTTCGCGGCCTGGGAGGAGCCGGCACCGACCGCGCCTGCCCTGCGCGCCAGTGGTGTCGACACGGCGTACGCGCAGGTCGTCACCGGGCGCGGCTGGGAGCCCGGGGCCCGGGTCCACGTCGAGGGTTCGGACCTCGCCGACGTCCTCACCGCCGTGCTGGCGGCCTGGGCGGTCGATGGTTCGGTCGTGCTGACCCGCGGTGAGCTCGGCGAGGACGCCCGGGCGCACCGAGTCACCATCCGAGGCAATCACGGTGCAGGCCTAGGGGTTTCGCGTCCTGGCGTGCGAGACAGGCTCGCGGTCGCCAGCGGGGACGACCCGGTGGCCGCGTCAGCGCTTGCGCAGCTCGGCCTCGATCGCCTTCCACGTCACCGCGGCGACGACACCGGTGCGGGCGAGCTTCGCCCGCCCCTGCAGGGCCTTCACCGCTGCCTGGGTCTGCGGACCGAACTCACCGTCCGCACCGATGTGCAGCGCCTTCTGCAGGGCCAGCACGGCGGCGCCGGTCGACCCCTGCTTCAGGACCGTCGCGTACAGACCGCGCAACGGGTAGTCACGGGCCTCCAGCGCCTTCCACACCTTGGCGTCGGCGACACCGGTGGCGGGCAGGTGGTGCGCCTTCTGGAACGCCGTGACCGCACCGGCGGTCCGCGCGCCGTACCCACCGTCGACCGCGAGGCCACCGAGCGCGCGCTGCAGGACCTTGACGGTCTCGCCGCGCGAGCCGGTGCGCAGCACCGTGGACATCAGGGACGTGTACGGCGTCGAGGTGCGGGCGGGCGCGGAGCGCGACGGTGTCGCCGTGGTCGCGGTGCCACCCATGAGGGCCGACCAGGTCGGTGGCCGGACGACTCCGTCGACCGTCAGGTTGCGCCGGGTCTGGAAGGCCTTGACGGCAGCCTCGGTCTTGGGGCCGAACTGCCCGTCCGCCGTGATGTTCAGCGCCGACTGCAGGGCGACGACCGCCCGCCCGGTGGCGCCCTTGCTGATCGTCGTCGAGGCGTACTGCGCGAGCGGGCTCGCCGGGGCAGGCGCGGTGGGGGCTGGGGTGGGGGCCGGGGTGGGCGCTGGTGCGGGGGCCGGGGTGGGCGCTGGTGCGGGGCCCGGTGCGGGCGCCGGCGTCGCGCTGCGGGCGGGAACCACCTTGAGGGACACCATCTTCGCCCAGGTCGGCGCGTCCAGGACGCCGGTCACCGGGACCGCGTTCCGGCCCTGCCAGGTGCGCACTGCCGCCTCGGTCCTGGGACCGAACTGGCCGTCCGCAGTCGCGCCGACGACCCTCTGGGCCAGCGCGACGTCGGGGCCGACGGCTCCCTTGGCCAGCACCGGGTAGCCCGAGGACGCCGAGGACGCCGAGGACGCCGGGGCCTGGGCGGGGGGCCCGACCGGGCCGGGGTCGACCGTCGTGACGGCCCTGCCGGTCCACCAGGAGGTGCGGCCGTAGGCGCCGTCCCAGGAGAACGAGAAGTGGATGTGGTCGGTGTGCGGTGACGAGCCCGTGTAGGGAGCCCAGCCGCGACCCGGGTCGTAGGCCCGCCACATCTTCTTGTTCCAGATGATGTACATGACCCCGAAGCGACGGGCCATCGCCCCCGGCCGGCCCTCGGCATCAGGGGCCGACAACCAGGCCGTGACCGAGTCGGCGACCGCCTTCTCGCGCGGCTGGTTGACGTTGAGCATCCAGTCCCACGCCCGCCCATCGGAGTGCTCGGTGACGCCGCTGTTGCAGCTGCGGATGATGCCGTACGACGCGGTGCCCAGCGCGTAGTGACGGGAGAGCAGGGTCGCGAACGAGACCACCCCCGGCTTGGCGACCGGGTCGCACAGTCGCTGCGCCTGGTACGGCGAGGCCACGTCGAGCGCCGACGGCAGCGACCTGGTCGGCGGCTTGGGCACCGCAGCAGCCTGGGCGCTGGACACCACGAAGGGCACGGTCAGGACGGGGATGCTCAGCGCCCCGAGGGCACGGACAGCACGCGACACGGGGACGCTCCAGGGGGGATGGCGCCCCGGGTCACGGGGCGCGGGCGGTTCGACGGCGCCGCTCCCGGGGTCGATGACCCCCGGAGCAGGCCAGACATTTGTCCCACCAGTTCACAGGCGTCACCACCGCTTCGGACGAACTACAACCGTGGAGTTCGACGCAGCCTCCCCCGTCCGGCCGATACCGCCACGAGCACGCACCGCACCCGCGGGAGCCCGGCGCACATGTGCGCTCGCCACGCGGGATCGGCGCAACGATGGGTAGGGACCATGCGCGAAGGACGGGGACCGCCGACTAGAGTCCCCGCCATGGACAAAGTCGTCTCCTCCGCAGCCGAGGCCATCGACGGAATCGTCGACGGCTCCTCCCTGTCGGTGGGTGGCTTCGGGCTCTGCGGGGTCCCGAGCGTGCTCATCGACGCGATCCACCACACGGGGGTGAGCGACCTCGAGGCCATCTCCAACAACTGCGGCGTGGACGAGTGGGGTCTTGGGATCCTGCTGCACGACAAGCGGATCCGGCGCATGGTCTCCTCCTACGTCGGGGAGAACAAGGAGTTCGCGCGCCAGTACCTCTCCGGCGAGCTCGAGGTCGAGCTGACGCCGCAGGGCACCCTCGCCGAGCGGCTGCGCGCCGGCGGCTGCGGCATCCCGGCGTTCTACACGGTCACCGGTGCCGGCACCCAGGTCGCCGAGGGCGGGCTGCCGTGGCTGTATGCCGCCGACGGCTCGGTCGCGAAGGCCTCACCGCCCAAGGAGAGCAAGGTCTTCGAGGTGGACGGCGAGGACAAGGAGTTCATCCTCGAGCGCGCGATCGTCGCCGACTTCGGCCTGGTCCGCGCCTGGAAGGGCGACCGCCACGGCAACCTCGTCTTCCGCAAGAGCTCGCGCAACTTCAACCCCCTCGCGGCGATGGCGGGACGGGTCACGATCGCCGAGGTCGAGGAGCTGGTCGAGCCCGGCGAGCTCGACCCCGACCAGGTCCACCTGCCCGGCATCTACGTGCACCGGGTGCTGGCCCTGACCGCCGAGCAGGCCGCCGACAAGAGGATCGAACGCCGCACCACCCGCCCCCGCACCCAGAGCCAGGAGGCCTGACATGGCACTGACCCGTGAGCAGATGGCGGCCCGCGCCGCGCAGGAGCTGTCCGACGGCTCGTACGTCAACCTGGGCATCGGCCTGCCGACCCTGGTGCCCAACTACGTCCCCGACGACGTCGAGATCGTCCTGCAGTCCGAGAACGGCATCCTCGGCGTGGGCGCCTACCCGTTCGAGGGCGAGGAAGACCCTGACCTCATCAACGCCGGCAAGGAGACCGTCACGCTGCGTCGCGGCGCGTCGTTCTTCGACTCGGCCACGAGCTTCGGGATGATCCGCGGCGGCAAGGTCGACGCCGCCATCCTCGGCGCGATGCAGGTGTCCGCCGGCGGTGACATCGCCAACTGGATGATCCCCGGCAAGATGGTCAAGGGCATGGGCGGCGCGATGGACCTGGTCCACGGCGCCAAGAAGGTCATCGTCCTGATGGAGCACAACGCCAAGGACGGCGCCTACAAGATCGTCGACGAGTGCTCGCTGCCCTACACCGGCCGCGGCGTCGTCCAGCGGATCATCACCGACCTGTGCGTCTTCGACGTCACCGACGACGGCCTCGTCCTGCGCGAGCTCGCCGACGGCGTCACCGAGGACGAGGTCCGCGAGCGGACCGAGCCGACGTTCACCACCCACTTGGCCTGAGGGCCGACGACGAAGGGCCCGCACCGTCGGTGCGGGCCCTTCGTCGTGAGGGGGTCAGCTGTTGGCTGCCCTCGTCAGCGTCGTGGTCGACACCCCGGCGGTGCCACCGACCGCTGTCAGGGTCTCGACCTGGGAGCTGGTCTGCAGCGTCGCCAGTGCGTCGTCGCCGAGGGCGGACCCCTGCGTCAGCGCGATGACCCGCTGCAGGGTGCCTGCGACGAGCGAGTCCACCAGCGAGCCGTCCTTGCCGGAGGTCAGCACGATCTCGGACTGCACCGGTACCCGCGAGCGGTAGAACGACGCGACCGCCGCTGACACGGCATACCGGTCGTCGCCCCCGAGGCGGGTGATGGTGGTCAGGCCGGCCTCGCGGAGCTGGCTCTGGACCGTGCTGGACACGACGGCCTCGCCGCCGACGATCCGGGCTGACGTGGCACCGGTCGCGGTCAGGGCCGAACGCGTCGCTGTGTCGAGCCGGGAGGCAGGCGTGAGCAGGATCGGCTCACGCAGGGCCGAGGCGGGACCGGAGACGCCGAGGGCGTCGGGCAGGCCTTCGCCGCCGGCGACGACCACGGTCGGTACGGCGCGCCGGGCCTTGATGGCCTTGGCGACCAGGGCCGAGGTGGCGAAGCGGTTGGAACCGCCGAGCCGTTGGACGGTGATGCCGCGGTTGTGCAGCTGGGTCGCGACGGCCTCGGACACCACGGAGGTGCCCCCGACGATGTAGGCCGTCCTGACCGTGCTGCCGCGACGGTCCAGCTCGGCGACGGTGGCCGCGGGGAGCTTGCCCTGCTGGGTCAGCAGCAGCGGTCCACCCACGGTCGCGGCCAGCGGCCCGGAGACCGAGGCGTCGACGAGCAGGCCGTCGCCGCCGGCCACGACCACCGAGCTGGCGGAGAGCGACGTGCGTGCGGCGACGGCCGCCGCGGAGGCGTAGCGGTCGGCGCCGGACAGGCGGGCGGTGAGGTGGCGGATCATCGTCGAGTTGACCTGGCCGGAGAACGGCGTGCCGGAGGCGACGACCGTGCGCAGCCGGTCACCGGTGACGGTGCGCACCGCGCCGGCCGACGAGGTCGCCGTGGCCGTGCGGACCCCGCCGTTGGCCGTGCGGTCCGACAGGTCGAGGCGGGCGACGTCACCGAGGCCGAAGGCCCGGGCGAGCGACGGTCCGCTGGCGACCTGGCGCCAGGCGCGGGCCGGGTTGCTGTCCTTGAGGCTCCACGAGTCGGAGACCCCACGCAGGTAGGGCAGCGGGGTGCCGTTCCAGACGTCCTCGTTGTTCTCGGTGCGACCGCCCGAGGACGAGGAGAAGAACGCCTGGATGATCGCCCCGTTGGAGCGCGCGACGTATCCCGTGCTGCTGGTGCCGGTGGCGCGGACCGCGGTGCGCCAGTTGAGCCAGTAGGGCGCGTTGCCGTTGCTGAGCACCGTCGAGTAGCCGGCGTAGACCTGGTCCGCGGTGGTGTCGTAGACGTGGCAGTCGCACGACTCCCTCACCTGGCCACCCAGCGCCAGGTACTTGCTCAGGGCGTAGCCACGAGCCGCCGCCGCCTGGGCCTTGAGCGCCTCGAGGTTCCACGACCACGGGCTCTCGGCGATGTAGTCGAGGTACTCGTCGTGCAGGCGCACGCGGTTGACCACGTTCCAGCTGCTCGTGCCGTAGGGCTTCATCCGGACGGTGCCGTCGCGGTACTGCGTGCCGCCGATCTTCATCAGCGTCTTGTCGTTCATGCCGGGCAGGGTGTCCCAGCGCAGGACGGCCGTGGTGCCGGCCAGGGTCGTCGCCCCGGTGCACGACGAGCAGGTGGCCTTGATCGTGGTGCCGGAGCGGCCGAAGGTCACCGCGTCACCGAGCTTGCCGGTCATCGTGCGCGCGTCGCCGGACACGACGACGGTGAAGGCGCCGCCACCGTTGCCGCTGGTGACCTGGGACGAGACGGTCGTGACGGTGCTCGACCCGCTCACCTGGTTGAGGATGTTCACGTCGAGGGTCTGGCTGTCGGGCACGGCGTCGTAGGTCGTGCCCGTGTAGTAGCGCTTGAGGATGTCGGGGGCCTTGGCGCCCGCCTTGGCCATCTCGAACGCGCCGTACTGGCTCATCCCGATGCCGTGGCCCCAGCCGGCACCGCGCAGCACCCACGACGAGGCTGCGGCCAGCGTCGGGTCGGCGGCGGCGCGCTGGGCGTCCTTCGCGGCGACAGCCGAGGCTGCGGCGCCCGAGACGGCCGGGGCGGACGCGTCGAGGGCTGGGCCGTCGGGGTTGCCGTCGGTCGGGCTCTCGGTGAACGTCGGCCGGGGCTGGTTGGCGCCCCACTGCGGGTCGGGCGTGGCCCCCGTAGCGACTGCTGCGCCGGGGACGGCCAGCCCGAGGGCCACCGCACCGACGGCGGAGGCGGCAAGGGTACGGACGGCAGGCCGTCGCGGGGTTCGGAACACGGGAGTGTCCTCTCTGCTTCAGGACCGTCGTCGCGGGCGGCGCCGGCGGCCAGCCAGAAGCACCGTGGAGGTGGGGGGAGCCCTCCGGAGACGGACAGTCGCCTCAGAGTCACACACCCGTCCCACCCGTCACGGCGAGAGGGGCGGCACCGTGGCCGTTTCGTTATGTGCGCGTCGAACAGCCATTCTCCGCCCGGCCACTGCGCCTGGCCGGTGCCACCCCGACGGCCCACTAGGCTGGCCGACGATGAACGACGACGTCTGGCTGGTCATCCCGCTCTACAACGAGGCCCAGGTCATCGGCGACGTGGTGACCACCGCGCGGGCGGTCTTCCCCCATGTCGTCTGCGTCGACGACGGTTCGACCGATGGCAGCGCGGCGGTGGCCGAGGCCGCGGGGGCCGTCGTGGTGCGCCACCCCTTCAACCTCGGGCAGGGTGCCGCCCTGCAGACCGGCTTCACCTACGCCCTCGGCGACCCCGGTATGGCGTGGGTCGTCACCTTCGACGCCGACGGCCAGCACCAGGTCTCCGACGTCGTCGCGATGCTCGACAAGGCCCGGGCGGAGTCGCTCGACGTGGTCTTCGGGTCGCGGTTCCTGGATGACCGCACCAAGGCGTCCGTGCTCAAGAAGCTCGTCCTGCGGGCTGCGGTCGGCTACACCAACCTCACCACCAAGACCCGCCTGACCGACGCCCACAACGGCCTGCGCCTGCTGTCGCGGCCCGTCGTCGAGCAGATCGACATCACCCAGAACCGCATGGCGCACGCCTCCGAGCTGGTGGCGCAGATCGGTGACCTGGACGTCCGCTACGGCGAGAGCCCGGTGCACATCCTCTACACCGACTACTCCAAGGCCAAGGGCCAGTCCCTCTGGAACGCCGTCAACATCCTCGTGGAGCTGATCCTGCGATGACCAACATCGTGCTGATCCAGGTCGTCCTCATCGCCGTCGTCGTCGCGGTCGTGGCCCGGCTGTTCCGGTCCAACGGCGCCCGCGCCCAGGCCATCCGGCGCCTCGGGCTGCTGTTGTTCGCGTCCTTCGCCGTCGTGTCGATCCTCATCCCCGACGTGTGGAACCGCATCGCCCGCGTCGTCGGCGTGGGCCGTGGCACGGACATGGTGCTCTACGCCCTCGTGGTGGCGTTCCTCAGCTTCACGGTGACGACCTACCTGCGGTTCCGCGAGCTCGAGACCCGCTACACCCGCCTGGCGCGCAGGCTGGCGCTCGACGAGGCCGAGCGGGACTTCCCACCAGGACAGGGCCGCGTGGCCCGCCTGCCCGACTCCCCCACCGGCCCTGCCGCAGGCACGTCCTCCGGGGACGCACCCACCGGTCCGTCCAGCTGAGCTCCCGGCGCCGGGCGGTGGATCAGGTCGCGATCTTGGCGATGTGCTCGATCAGCCCGGTCGTCGAGACCGAGGGGGTGCGCGGCAGGTAGACGACCTCGCACACGTCGCTCACCCAGTCGAACCGGCCGGCCCAGTCGTCACCCATGACCAGCACCGACGCACCGTGCTCGAGGATGTAGTCGCGCTTCTTCTCCAGCGACTCCTCGACGAAGACCTCGTCGACCACCGCGAGGCTGCTGATGATCTCGACCCGCTCGTCCTGGTCGAAGACCGGGTTGCGGCCCTTCTTGGTCATGTTGAGGGCGTCCGCCGAGACCCCCACGACGAGCCGGTCGCCGAACTCCGCGGCCCGCTTGAGGACGCGGATGTGTCCGACGTGCAGCACGTCGAACGTGCCGAACGTGATGACGGTGCGGTTGCTCAACAGGGGCTCCTCGTGTGCCGACCCGGGCTGGTGGGTGGTGCGCTGCGCCGAGGCTACCGCCCGGCCACGACCTCGGCGGCACCGTGGGTCGCGTCGAGCATCGTGGTCGTCGACAGGCCCGCCCCGGTGCTCGGCCGACCACCGTCGACGAGGGCGCCGGCCAGGGAACGGACGTCCAGGGCCGCCAGCTCGACGCCCCGGGGGCGCGGACAGGTGTCGCTCGCGACCACCCGCGCACCTGCGGCGAGCGCCTCGCGGACGATGACGGAGTCGCCGTCCCATGCGGTGGGGCGAAGGAACACGGCGCTGGCGCGCAGCACGTGCGCCACCTCCGGGGCCGGGGCGTCGAAGGTGAGCGTCACCCACGGGTCCCCCGCCACCAGCCGCCGCAGGGCCCCGAGCCGCTCCCCGTCCCGGCCGTACGCGAGGATCCGCAGGGTCGCGTCCGGCCACGCGGTGGCGCGCACCAGCCGGACCGCCTCGACGGCGAGGTCGGCGTGGTAGTGCTCGAGCCCGGCGTTCGTGGCCACGACCACGGCGTGGGGGTCACGAGCGGTCTCGAGTGCGTGGGGGTCCGCCGGCATCGGCGTGAACGGTGTCACGACCCTGACCCGGTCCCGCAGCACACCGGGCAGGACCTCGCCGATCTGGTCGTTGACGGCCCAGATCTCGTCGTAGGCGTGCAGGGCGAGGCGCAGCACCGCCGTGCCGGCCCGTCCCAGGCGCCCGACCTGGTCCAGGGTGGAGCCGGAGTGCAGCACGAGCACGGTGCGGCCCGGGAGCAGGGCGAAGACCGGCGCGAGGACCGTCGCCCGCCACAGCCGGGTGATGTGGAACAGGTGCACGGACCGCCGACCCCACACCGACGGCAGGGCACGGAGGGCGCGGCCGGCCGAGCCGGTGTCGACGTAACGCACGTCGTGACCCTCCGAGCGCAGGGTCGCCGTGAGCCGGCGGTGGCTCGCGTGCACCCCGCCGACCTCACCGTGCTCCTGGGCCCACTGGAGCACCTGCACGGGCCCTGCCGTCGCCACGCTCAGTCCAGCCGCGAGCTCGTCAGGACCCCGAGGAGGTGCCCGCCGGCGGTGACCAGGGCGAGCGGCACCATGACGACGACGAGGACCTGGGTGCCGAGGAGGTCGCCCCGGGTGAGGTCGACGACTCCCGCGAGCAGCGCGAGCAGGGAGGCCTCGACGGCGACGAAGGCCCGGAAGATCGGCAGGTAGCCCATCGCCCGGCGGACTGCCGCCAGGCCGGACACCTTCGAGCGCGTCGTGGCCGCGACGTCGTCGAGCATCGGCCGGCCGGTCTTGGCCCGGGCGACGTGCACGAGGTCGGTGAAGGCCTTGTTCAGGAGCACGACGACCGACACGAGCAGGCCCAGGACCGTCCAGCCGCCGACGTCGAGCGGGTCGGCCAGCGACCACCCGTCGGCGCGCAGGCCGAGGAACGCGGGGATCGCGGCCTCGGTGGCGTAGTGGCCGATCCTGTCGAGGTAGATGCCCGCAGGGGAGAAGCGCTGCCGCCACCGGGCGACCTCGCCGTCGCTGCAGTCGAGCAGGATCTGCAGCTGCATCGCCAGGACGCACACCAGCGGCCCGACCACCCCGGGCAGCGGCAGGGCGAACGCCCCGAGGACCCCCACGGCGATCATCAGCCAGGTGACGCCGTTCGGGGTGATGCGCGTCGGGAGCATCGCCCGGGTGGCGTAGATCGACAGGTGCCGGATGTACAGGGCCCCGGCCCAGTGTTCGGCGTTGTAGCGCGCGATGTGCTCCGGAGGTTGCGCCACCGCCTTGAGCTGGGCGATCGTCGGCCGGTTCTGCGCAGGGTCGTGCGTGGGCCCGCTCATGTCGGCGATCCCGTGCGCAGCGGGTCGGGCTGGGCGGCGATCCACCGCTGCCAGCCGATGGCTGACTCGGTGAGGTAGACGCCGGCGAGCAGCCCGGCGGCCACCCACAGCAGCGGGACGACCGCACCGGGGACGAACGCCGCGACGAGGAGCAGGGCGAGCACCCGGCCGTCGGCGCCCAGCCCGACTGCTGCCACCCACGTCGCGGGGGCCGTGCCGGTGTCGCGCAACCGGTAGACCACGTCGTAGCGGTGGTAGGCGATCGCCGCGACGTACGCGAACGCGGCTGCCGACCACGAGTCCAGGGTGTGGTGGACGAGGACCCCCACGGTGAGCACCTCGGCCACCCAGAGGGCGGCAGGCGCCTGCCAGGCGATGCGGTGGTGCACCGGCGGCCGCCAGGCTGCGGCCACCAGCACGAAGCCGACCGCTGCGGTGAGCACCGCCGGACCGAGCCGGGCCGACCACACGAGCCAGGGCAGGCCGCCCACGAGCACCGTGGCGCCGAGGAGTCCGACGAGGAACGGTGCGTGCAGCACGCGGCTCACCGCCACACCGAGCGGACCGAGGTCGAGCTGTTCGTCCAGGTCCCCTCGACCGGCTGCTCGACGCACCGCCGGCCAGGACGGGTCGCGGCCGGCCAGCACCGCGACGACCCGCCCACCCTGGGTCCACAGCACGGCGACGGCCACGGCGATCGTGAGCACCCAGAGGACGAGCATCGGGCGCCGGGTCAGCAGCGTCAGCGAGATGAGCAGGTAGCGCTCGGCGATGGGCATGTGGACCACCTTCTTGGTCCAGTGCACCACCTGCGCACGCGTGCTCGGCGCAGGGCCGAACGTCGTCCGGGCGCCCTCCGGGCCCAGGTCCCGCGGTGCGTCCACCGGCAGGAGGTCGGGGCGGCTGGCCCGTGAGCCACGCAACCGGTGCTCGTAGGCGTAGTCCTCGAGGTGCCGCAGGGTCACCACGGCCATGGCCGCCAGGGCGATCGGCCAGCCGTCGGAGCCCTCCCGCACGGCCACGGCGGCGACGGCGGCAAGGACGGCGTACTCCTTGACGCGGTCGCCGACGGCGTCGAGGAAGGCGCCGAGCGGGCTGAACCGGCGCGTGAACCGGGCGATCTCACCGTCCACGCAGTCGACCACCAGGGCGACGAGCAGCAGCACGGCCGCGACGACCCAGGCCCACCAGGCACCGGTGGCGACCAGCAGCGCCGCGACGAGGCCGAACGCGAGCGAGACCACGGTGACGACGTTCGGGGTCCACCCGTGGCCCAGGCCCACCCCGGTGAGGCGGCGCGAGAGCGGCCGCACGGCATACGTGGAGAAGAACCCGTCGCCGCCGCGGGAGGCACCGCGCAGGCGTTGGCGCCACGGCTCCCCCGCCGCCCCGACAGCCCGCACGCCCGGGCGCGACCAGTCGAAGGGGCCGAGCGGGCTGGCCTGCACCGCAAGTCCGCCGCGGACCAGGACCAGCGTGGCCACGGCCACGGCATCGGACCCCCAGCCTTCGCTGAGGGGTGCCGCCTCCCGCAGCAGGCGGGCGGCCTCGGCGCGGTCGGGGCCAGTGATGCGCAGGACCCCCGGCAGCGCCCGGTTCGGGTCCGAGACGGTGTGCGCCATGGTGCCGACGGACTCCACGAGCCTGCCGTCGCGCCCGATGCGTGCCGGCGTCGCGAGGGTGGCACCCTCGGTCAGCGCCAGGGGGTCGGCGGCCAGCGCCGCGGTGCGCACCCCCGGCCGGTCGAGCAGGTCGAGCAGGGCGACCTCGCAGATGTCGAGGTCGTCGGCGGCGACGACCGCGGGCACGGTGTCGGTGCGTTCGAGGGCCTCGGCGAGACCGGACAGCTGGGCCGGCAGCGCACCCGACAACGTCACCGACGAGCCCGCGATCCCCAGGGCAGCCAGGGTCCTGGGCATCGCAGAAGGTCCCGCCCCGCCGAGGAGCACCACGTCGGCATGGGCGCTCAGGCCGTGCACGGCGCGGGCCGCGGCGTTGCCGACGCTCGGTGGTGGACCGGTCGGGTCGGCGCCGGTCGGGTCGGCGCCGGTCGGGTGGGCGCCGGTCGGGTGGGCGCCGGCCGGGTCGGTGCCGGTCGGGTCGGTTCCGGCCGGGTCGGTGCCGGTCGGGTCGGAGTGGGCCCTCACGCCCCGGCGTCCAGGTCGTGGTTGTAGCGGTCCAGGACGTCCGCCATCGGACCGTCCATCACCAGCTCGCCGCGCTTGAGGTAGATCCCCCGCGTGGAGAACCGGCGCAGGTCGCGCTCGGAGTGCGACACCAGGAACAGCGTCTTGCGGTCGGCCAGCAGCGACTCCATCCGCTGGTAGCACTTCTCGCGGAAGGCCCGGTCACCCACGGCCAGCACCTCGTCGACCAGGATGATCGGTTCGTCGAGGGTGGTGACCACCGAGAACCCGAGCCGCACCTTCATGCCCGAGGAGAAGTGCCGGTATGGCGTGTCGAGCCCGGCGCGGACCTCCGGACCGGCGAAGTCGACGATGTCGTCGAAGCGCTCCTCGATCTCGTTCCTGCTCAGGCCGTGCAGCCCGGCGGTCAGGTGGATGTTGTCGCGCGCCGACAACTCACCGAGGAAACCACCGGTGAGCTCGATGAGCGGGGCGACCCCGCCGCGCACCTCGACCGAGCCCTCGTCGGGCAGCAGGACCCCCGCGATCATCTTCAGCAGGGTGCTCTTGCCGCCGCCGTTGCCGCCGACGAGCCCGACCGCGTCCCCCTCGTGGATGTCGAAGCTGATGTTGCGCAGCGCCCAGAAGGTCTGCTTGGTGGCACCGCTGCGGCCGTGGAAGAGCATCTCGCGCAGCTGCATCCGGCGCCGGCGCGAGCGGTAGAACTCGATCCCCAGGTCGCGCACCGAGATGACCGCCTGCTCGTCGGGGGCGGCCATCAGATCTCCTTCAGGACGGCGCGCTCGAGCCGCGAGAACACGGTGAAGCCGGCGACCAGCAGCCCGACCGAGACCACCACCGAGGTGGCGATGGCGCCCCACAGGATCGGGAACTCGTCGTGGGGGAAGAGCCCGGCCCGCATGATCTCCAGGATGCCGGCCAGCGGGTTGACCCAGGTCACCATGTCGTACGGCGCGGGGACGAGGTGCCCGGCGTAGATCACGGGGGTCGCGTAGAAGAGCACCCGCGTGAGGATGCGCACGACCCGCTGGGTGTCGGTGACCAGCGCCGTGACCGGGGCCAGGATCAGGCCGATCCCGGTCAGGGCCACGGCCTGGAGCAGGATCGCCAGCGGGAACAGCAGCACCCACCAGTTGACGTGCAGCTGGCCGCGGATGAGGTAGACGGCCATGAAGAACAGCAGCACCGGCAGCGACAGGAGGTACTCGATCCCCTTGGACAGCACCACCCTGATGACCCACATCTCCCGGGGCAGGTTCGTGGACCGGACCAGCTTGGCCTCCTGGATCAACGCCCGGGAGGTGTCGGTCAGGGCGCCCGAGAACCACTGCCAGGACAGCAGGCCGACCACGAGGAACATGAAGTAGGGCTCGTGGCCGAGGCCGTCGCGCTTGAGGATGTAGACGAACACCACGAAGTAGACCGACGACATCAGCAGCGGGTCGAGGATGGTCCACAGGTAGCCGAGCACGCTGCGCGAGTAACGGACCCGCAGGTCACGGATCACGAGGGTCCACAGCACGCTGCGCCGGGCCAGGATCGCCTGCGTTCGCGTGATCAGCTTCATGGGTCCTTGCCTGTCGTGGGTGCCTGCCCGCCCCGTGCCTCCGGGTGGGCATCATCTCGCGTCGGCCCGACGACCGAGGGTACGCCACCCCGGTATCCTCGGCGCAGCCCGGTGGAGAGCCCGCAGCACCTCGCCGCAGACCGGCCCCAGACCTCCCCAGAACCCCCGGACCGACCCTGACCCGACCCGGACCCGACCCTGACCCGGCCCACGACCGGACCACACCGACGAACGGACACCATGACTCGACTGGCATCGACCCTGCGCAGCAGCGAGGTCCTCGTCAGCCTCGTCTGGGTCCTCAGCGCGGCCGTGATGGTCCTGGCGGCGTTGGGCGAGCAGGGCTGGCTGCTCGGTGGTGCGCTGCTGGTCAACTACGTCGCCGACGCCGCGTTCTACCGCGTGGACCCCCGCGCCGTGACCTGGTTCAACGAGCGCGAGATGGCCCCGGTGCACCGCCACCTCTTCCGCGAGGGCGTCGCCTTCCTCGGCTGGGCCCTGATCTCCCACCCCAGCGCCCTCGCGGTGACTGCGGTCCTCTCGGGCGTGCTCGTCGTGCACGGCGCCCACGCGGCCTACCGGGTCATCGGGGCCCGCAGCCGACGGCTGCGCCGCGGCCGGGTCTGGTGGCGGGGGCTGGACGTCGAGGGCGCCGACAGCGGCCCGCAGATCCTGCCCACCACGCTGCCGCGGGTCTGGACGGTCTCGGGAGCCAGGTTCGCCCTGCACGTGGACGTGCCCCTCGTCCTGGGCCTGTGGCTGTCGTGGACGCTCGACACGAGCTGGCCGGTCTGGGTCGCCCTGGCCGTCGTCGTGCTGGGCGCGGTGTTCGTGGTCCAGCGGGGGCTGGCGCGGCGGCGGCTGGTCGGTCGCCTCGCCACCCCCGCGGAGGAGAAGGCCCAGGTGCTGGCAGCCCTCGAGGAGCTGGCCCCCGAGGTGGTCGTCTACTTCAGCGGCGGACCCGACACGACCTACCAGCTCAACGTCTGGCTCGAGACGATCGACCGCATCGGGCAACCCAGCGTGATCTTCATCCGCGAGAGCCGTCACCTCGAGGCGCTGCTGCCGACGCGGACCCCGGTCGTCGTGCTGCCCCGGGCCAAGGACGTCGAGGCGTTCCAGCTCCCGTCGATGCGGGTGGCGCTGTACCCGACGACGGTGATCAGGAACAACCACATGATCCGGTTGCGAGGGCTGCGCCACGTGTTCATCAACCACGGCGACGGCGACAAGTCGGTCACCTACAGCCCGCTGCACCGGGTGTTCGACGAGATCTGGGTGGCCGGCGAGGCAGCCCGCGACCGCTACCTCCAGCGTGGCGAGGGGGTGCGGGCCGACCAGCTGGTCACCGTCGGTCGTCCGCAGCTGGCCCACATCGAGGCGGTCCCCGACGGTGCTCGACGGGCCACGCCCCTCACCGTCCTCTACGCCCCCACCTGGGAGGGCAACTTCGAGGGGGTCGACTACTCCTCCGTGGCCCCCATGGGTGAGCTGGTCGTCGACGCGCTGCTGGGCTCGGAGCGCGACATCCGGGTGCTCTTCAAGGCCCACCCGGCCACCGGCACCCGGCTGGAGAAGGCCGCCAGGGCCCGTGCCGCGATCGAGCGGCGCCTCGCCTCCGGACCGCACGAGGTCGTCGGCACCGACCCCGACGCGCTCTACCGTGCGTTCAACGAGGCCGACGTGCTGATCGCCGACATCTCCAGCGTCGTCGCCGACTTCCTCGCCTCGCGCAAGCCCTACCTGGTCACCAACCCCCGGGACGTCCCCCTCGCGCAGTTCCACCAGGAGTTCCCGAGCACCGCCGGCGGTGGGGTCATCGGCCGCGACCCGGCCGGCATCCTCGCCGCCATCGCGGACGCCGCCGGGCCCGACACCTTGCGCGAGCGGCGGCTCGAGCTCGCGACGTACTTCCTCGGCGCTCCGGTCCCGGACCCCATCGCCCACTTCACGGCCGAGGTCACCCGGGCCGTCGGGCGCAGCGACGACGCCCTGGCGCGCGCCGCCGCGAGGGCCCAGGTGCAGGCCATCGAGGCCGCAGCGATCGAGGAGGACGCATGACGACCTACCTGCCCGTCATCGGCGTGCTCGGCGGCGGGTTCGCCCTGCTCGTCCTCGCCCTCCCCCTGGCCGGGACGAGCCTGCTGCTCGCCGCCGTCGTGTTCGTCGCCGGCACCCTCGTCGGCCTGCTCGGTGAGGTCCTGGTCCGCCAACGGCCGGCTGTCGCACGGGCCCTCGAGGGCTTCGGCGCCGGCCTGACGGTCCGCACCGGACTGCGCGGCCTGCTGCTCGGCGGCCTCGCCGTCGCCGGGTTCGGCGCCGACCAGGGCGCCGTGGTCATGGTGGCGCTCACCCTCGTCCTGGTCTGGGCGGCACGCCTGGCGCTGCAGGTGCTGGTCTCCGACGCGGTCGCCCACCGGTTGTCCCCGGTGTCGTGGCGCAACCTCGACGTACCCGGCGTGGTGCGCCGGCCGCCCCTGGCGCCGGCCCTGCTCGGTGAGGCGCAGCGGTGGATCTCCGTGGCCACCCTGGTCATGGTCGTCGGGGTGGTGGTCCGGCTCGTCGGCGGTCCGGCGGCCGCAGTGCCCGCCGCCTCCGCCGTCGCCGCCGTCATCTGCGTCCTGTTCGTGGCGCTCGGCCTCGCCGACGCGCTGCGCGCCCGTCGCGACACCCCCCACGAGAAGACCGTCGACCTGCTCGCCGAGGCCGTGCGCGCCCGGACTCCTGAGGCACTGTTCTACTACAGCCGGCCGGAGGCGATCGGCTACATCGCCAACGTGTGGATGCCCACGCTCGAGCTCGTCGACCGGCGCGTGGTCGTCCTCGTGCGGGAGCCCTGGAACGAGCCGCTGGTGGCCACCGACTCCCTGCCGGTCGTCATGGTCAGCCGCGCCGGCGACATCGAGCGCGTCGTCCCCCCGTCGGTGCGGATCGCCCTCTACCCCTCCAACGTCGCCAAGAACAACCACCTCCTGCGGCTGCCCGGCATCGTCGACGTGTTCGTCGGCCACGGCGACAGCGACAAGGGCGGCAGCGCCACCGTCCTCACCCGCATCTTCGACGAGGCCTGGGTCAGCGGCCCGGCGGCCCGTGACCGCTACCGCATCGCCGATGTGGGGGTGCGGGACGAGCAGGTGCGCGAGATCGGGCGTCCCCAGCTGGCGGAGATCCGACGGGTCCTGACGCCGCTCGCGCAGGACCACCACGGCGAGGACGGCGAGGCCCGGTGGGACTACACCGTGCTCTACGCCCCCACCCGTGAGGGCTTCTTCGCCGAGTGGGAGTACTCGTCGGTGCTGAGCCAGGGCCGCGTCCTGCTCCAGACCCTGCTCGCGATCCCCGGCGTGCGCGTGCTGTTCAAGCCGCACCCCGGCACCGGGACCGACGACCCCGCCTTCGGTGCCGAGGTCGACTCCCTCAAGGACCTCGTCACCGCGGCCGGCCACCCGCACGAGGTCGTCACCGGGTCCGAGGGGCTCTACTCGGCGTTCAACCGCGCGGACCTGCTGGTCAGCGACATCTCCAGCGTCATCACCGACTTCCTCGCCTCGGGCAAGCCCTACGTCGTGACGCACTTCGGGACGACCAGCGCCGAGCAGTTCCGCCTGGAGTTCCCGTCCGCGGCCGGCGCCTACATCCTCATGGGAGACGGCAGCGACGTCGCCGAGCACGTCAGGGACGCCCGGGAGGCCGACTCGCTGCGCGAGGAACGGGCCCGCACCACGGCATACCTGCTTGGCGAGCTGGACGACGACCCCGTCCTGCGGTTCGACCGCGCGTTCGACGAGGCCGTGGCCGCATGGGGCCGCCCGGTCAGCCCGGCATCGCTCGACGCGCCCGGGCCGCCAAACCGGTGAGACGTTCGGCCGGTGTCGGCGCGGCCGTGGCCGCCCTGGTCCCCACCCCGACGACGGACACGACGACGACCTCCAGCAGCCGGACCGCACCCCACGGCCCCGGCGCCGACAGCGTCAGCTCGTAGGTCCCCGGACGCAGCGACTCGCCCTCGGGCGCCTGGGCGACCCAGGCCCCGCTCGTGCTCGCCCCGTCCGTCGACACCGACCACGAGGTGCGGTGGCCGTCGCCGCGACGCAGCCCCAGGGTGCCCTTGCCCCCGTCCTGCACCAGGTGGAGGGTGGGGGCCAGCTCGATCCGGGTCCTCGAGGCCGACCGCACCGAGGTCCTCGCGAGCAGGGTGCGGGCGCGGTCCTTGCTGATCGCGATGTTCAGGCTGAGGTTGCGGTGCGGGTCGGTGTCGAAGCGCTCGACGAGGCGCCCGCCCGTCTCCGCGAGGAGGTCGGGGACGAGGATGCCCTCGCTGCGGACCGCACCGATCCGCTGCTGGCGGGCCCAGCCGAAGGCCCCCAGCCGCAGGTGGAAGTCCTGCTTGCCCTCGCGCAGTGGCGCTCCCCCGGCCGCGGTGGCCGGGTCGACCGTCGCGGTCCCCCGCCAGACGACCTCCCGCCCGGCGCCCGAGGTCTGCACCGTCACCTGCAGCGGCTGCGGCAGGTACCACTCGTCACGCAGGTCGCGGTGGCGCAGCACGACATCGCCGTGCGCGGTGTCGAGCTGGTCGTCGACCCGCCGCTCGTCGTCGGTGCAGCGGTCGCCCACCACCGAGCGCGGCAGGAACAGCCGGTCGTCCCGGGCCTCGAGCACCAAGGGCTTGCCGCGGTGCGTCAGGCGCACCTCCACGTCGACCTCGAAGCTCGACGCGACCCAGCGCATGCCGGTGAGCGTGGCGGCGGCCTTGACAGCGTTGTACTCGTGAGCCAGCGCCAGGATCTGCTCGCGGTCACCGGCGCGGACGATGCCGGCGCGCACTCGCATGGCGGCCCCCATCCCGGCGTCGACCGAGGCCGGGAAGCGCTCCTGCAGCAGGGTGCGGACCTCGCGCAGGAGTGCTTCGAAGTAGTCCTCCGGGTGCGCCAGGACCTTCGCTCCGCCCAGGCGGCCGAGCAGCTCCACGCGCAGGAAGCGGCGGTAGAAGTGGTCTCGTTCCTCGCCCGGCGCGGTGTGGGCGTCGACGACGTCGAGCACCTCGCGCAGGTTGCCGTAGTAGACGGCCGGGTCGAAGCGCTTGGAGCCGGCGTTGCCACCGTCGGGACGGCGCAGGTACCGGTAGCAGACGTAGTCGCCGACGACCGTCGCGGCCGAGGCGGCGAAGTAGGCCTTCGCCATGTAGAGCTGGTCCTCGAGCCGTCTCGGGCCCTCGGGGTAACGGATCCCCTTCTCCCGCAGGAACTCCGCACGGAACATCTTGTGCGGGGTCAGGCTCTCCATCAGGGGTGCGTCGAAGACCGTGCACGACGGACGGTGGGTGCGGTACACCTCGTGGTTGACCCCCCGGAAGTCGCTGATGACCTTGCCGAGGACGACGTCGGCCCGGACCTCCGCAGCCAGGGTGTGCATCCGCTCCAGGGCCTCGGGCTCCATGGTGTCGTCCTGGTCGACGAACATGACGTAGTCGCCCTTGGCCTGGTCGGCACCGGTGTTGCGCGGCTTGCCCGGCCACCCGGAGTTGGGGATCGCGATGACCGTGACCTGGGGGTGCTCGGCGGCCACCGCCCGGAGCTTGGCGAGGGAGTCGTCGGTGGACCCGTCGTCGACGAAGATCAGCTCGAGGTCCTGCGCCGGCATCGTCTGGGCCAGCAGGGACTCGATGCACGGGTCGATGTAGGGGCCCGGGTTGTAGACCGGGACCACGACGCTCACCTTGACGGACACTGCATACCCCTCTCGCGGCGGCCGGGGCCGCCGGCTGCTAGCCCTGGCCGGAGCCGCCACCGGCGGCTTCGGCGTCCTCGGGCATCTCGTCGTGCGGTTCGGTCTGGTGCATGTCGTGGGCCAGCGCCGCCGTCAGCTCGTGGGAGGTGAACGGGTCGGCGCGGCGGATGTCGATCACGTGCCCCGTGAGCTCGGAGACCAGGACGCGCAGGGCGGCGCGTGCCACCGTCTCGGACTCGAGCAGGCTGTCGGCGGGCTCGTGGCCGAACGCCTTGGTGCGCATGGGGGTCCCGGTGCGCTCGGGGTTGACGCAGTTGACGCGCACGCCCGACGCCGCCCACTCGTCGGACAGGGCCTGGGTGAGGTTGACCGTGGCCGCCTTGGCCGAGGAGTACAGGCTGTAGCCGGAGCGGCCGCGCGTGTAGGAGCTCGACGTGAACAGCAGCAACCCTCCCCCGGACTCGCGCAGGTAGGGGTAGAACTCCTGGGCGATGAGGATCGGCGCGATGTAGTTGACCTCGGTCGCCGCGTAGATGGTCTCCTCGGTCGTCTCCTCGAGCGTGCCGCGGGGCAGGACGCCGGCGGTGTTGACCACGAAGTCGACCCGTCCGGTCTCCTCGAGCACCTGCTGGCGGGCGGCCACGATGTCGGCGCGGCGCTCGACGTGCGTGCGGGTGCCGGACCGGCTGAAGGCCCGCACGGTCGCCCCGAACCGCTCGGCGAGGGTCACGATGTCGGCGCCGATGCCGTAGCTGCCGCCGAAGACGACGACGGTCTTGCCACGCAGCACCGTCCCGAACTCGTCGTCGGTGCGGTCCTGCGGCAGGTCGTGGCTGGTGAGCTGGAAGAGCTTGTCGGCGAGGTAGACGTCGATCGGCTCGGTGACCTTCATGTTGCGCTCGTCGCCGGCGACCACGGCGATCGGCACGTCCGGCAGGTAGCGCAGCACCACGGTGCAGTCGTCGGTGGCGGTGAAGTGCGGGTCCTGCGAGGCCAGCTCGTAGGCCCGCGAGATCACCGACTTGCGAAAGCCCTGCGGCGTCTGGCCGCGGCGCAGCTCGGACCGCTTGAGGACGTCGCTGATCTCGTTCTCCCCGGTGACCGAGATGATCGTGT
Source organism: uncultured Actinomycetota bacterium (assembly GCA_963722015.1). Taxonomy (GTDB): domain Bacteria; phylum Actinomycetota; class Actinomycetes; order Actinomycetales; family Dermatophilaceae; genus Pedococcus. The sequence continues at coordinate 145,387 of CAVRMT010000056.1, forward strand.
CGGCGGACGGGATCGCTGTGTCGACCGCCTCGTACGCCTCCAGCGCGGCCACGCAGTCGCGGACGATGCGCTGGCTGAGCAGGGGACGGACCGCGTCGTGGAACAGGACGTTGCACTCCCCCGGGCCGAGCGCCTGCAGCGCGCGGCCGGTGGTGCCGTTGCGGGTGTCGGCGCCCTCGAGGATCTGGGTGACCTTGGTGTAGCCGCCGTTGGCGACGATGGCCCGTACCGGGTCGAGGTGCCCGGGCGTCATCATGATGATGATCTCGTCCACGAGCGGGCTGCTGTCGAGCACCTCGATCGTGTGCTCGATGATCGGCCGCCCGGCGATCTTGATGAGCTGCTTGGGGATGCTGAGTCCCACCCGGCTCCCGACTCCACCGGCAAGGACCACGGCAACCGTGCGCAACGCTGTCACGCGCCAGACCCTACCGGCTGGCGCGGGTGTCGCCGTCCGTCCCGCGCGGTGCGTCGAGCACCGCGAGCACCGCCTGCGCGAACGCACGGTCGCCCTCGGCCCCGACGTAGCGACGGCGCACCGCCACCCGCTCCTGCCGCAACGGGTCGTCACCGAGCATCAGGGCCAGCACCTCGGGAAGCTCCTCCAGCCCCGGACCGACGAGGTACGCCGCCTGCGCGACCGGGTTGCGCGCGGCGAAGTCCGGTTCGCCGTCGGTGAGCAGGGCGAGCGGCTTGCCCGAGGCGAGGAAGTCCGTCACCACGCTGGACAGGTCGCCGATCATGGCCCCGACCCGGTTCGCGCTGGCAGCGAAGGGCTCCTCCACGCCGTACACGTGCGCCCGCCCGGTGGCCCGTGCGTCGGCGGCCAGCAGCTCCTCCACGGCGGCGACGTGGCCGCGCTCGGTCGGGCGGGTCCGCGAGAACGGGTGCGGCCGGAACACCACGACGCCTGGCAGCTCGAGCAGGGCGCGGACGACCTGCACGCCGCGCCGCAGCGAGGAGTAGGAGGAGTCGTCGTTGTAGCCCTGCCAGGTGGGGGCGTAGAGGACCGCCGCAGGCGCCTGGCCTGCCCCGCCCGAGGGGTCGGCCGCCTCCACCGCCACCGACTGGGGGTTGCCCACGACGACGAACTTCTCGGCCGGGACCTGCACCCCGTGGCGCGCGTACCGCTCGATCGCGGCCGGGCCGGCGACGAACACCCGGTCGTACATCGCGTGCGCGGGATGGTGCGACAGGGCCTTGTCGGACTCGCCGTGGCCGAGGTAGACGTGGGTCAGCTGCCGGTAGGTCACGAAGTCGGCGTTGGCGGCGACGCTGTTGACGTAGAAGGCGGCCCGGAGGCTGGGGACCACGACCCGGTCGAGGTCGCGCCAGGTCGGGCAGGCGACGACGGGCGCGTCCGTGACGTCCGCGAGCGCGGTCAGGGCGGCGGGGTCCCTGGTGACCACGAGATAGGGGCGTCCGAGCGCCTCGAGGTGGGGCAACCACATCTGCAGCTGGTATGCGCCACCGCGCCTGGCCGTGTAGAGCACCAGCTCCGGGGCGACCCGGGCCACAGCCCGGCCCAGGGCGGCAGCGGTGGCTGGCCGCGCGGCATACGCGCCGAGCGCCTGCACGGTCGCCAGCACGAGGGGCACCCCCTGCACGACCGCCGCCACGGCGAAGGCCCAGGGGCTCAGCGCCCCCACAGCCGCCACCAGCACCAGGGCGAGCGCTGCCAGGGCCGCGGGGACCACGAGTCGCGCCGAGGAGACCGTCGGCGGTGACCACCCCGGCAGGTGCACCGCCACGGGTTCGGGCAGCAGGCGACGCAGCACGGGCTCGACGGCGGTCGCCACCAGGAGCACCCCGGTGAGCAGCCAGACGAGCGCGTCGTCGGGGCGGCGCGCGACCCACACGGCGGTCGCGGCGGTGAGGGCGAGCAGTCGCGGCACCGCGACCCATCCCGGGGTGCGCGGGCCGTCGGCGACCGCCGATCGCAGCACGGCGCGCAGGGGGCCGGCCAGCGACCTCACCGCAGGCACGGAAGGCCTCGCGCGGTGGTGGGCATGCGGTCCTCTTCGGTGCGGCGGCAGGGCCCGCGCAGCATATCGCCAGCCGCTCGGCCCACCCCGGACCTCGCGGTCCCCGGCCGGGTGGCCGATGCCCTCGTGCACCGCTCGTATGCTGTCCGCCATGATCCCCGCCACCCTTTGGCCCGTTCACCATGCCGCGGCAGGGATCCCCGCGCAGCACGCCCTCGGCGTGCGGCCGGCCTGCGCGTCGTCGCGTGGATCCGGCGCCGGCTCGTCGGCACAGGCTGCGACGCACCGCTGATGGCCCTCGGCTCCACCACCTGGCTGCAGGCCGCGCCCGTCGTGGCCCTGGCCGCGCTGCTGCTGGTCGTCCCCGGCGCCCTCGGCGCGCGGCTCACCGGGCTGCGCTGGGCGACCGCCCTCGGCGTCGGCCCGCTGCTCGGCACGACAGCCATCGCCGGCGGAGGGATCGTCGCCGCGCTGCTCGGAATCCGTTGGGGCGTCTGGCCGCTCGCGGCAAGCCTGGCAGCGGTCGTCGCGGCGTGCGCCGTCGTGGGGCTCGTCCTGAGGTCCCGGCCCGAGCCCACCGGCAGCGACCGCAGCGACGGGTCACCGTGGTCGCTGTTGGTCGGCGTGGGCCTGGCCCTGCTCGTCAGCCTCCTCGTCGTCGTCCCCGAGACGGTGCGGCCGACGGCCTTCCCCCAGAGCCCCGACACGATCTACCACCTCGGGACCATCCAGTGGATGCTCGAGGGTCGGACCACCTCCAGCCTCGACGCCGGCGGGTTCGCCTCCCTGACCGGGACCGGCTTCTACCCCGCGGTCTTCCACGCGGTGGCCGCGACGGTGGCGCTGCTCACGGGCGCCACCCCGGTCGTGGCCGCCTCCTCGGTGGCGTTGGCCCTGGCGGGCGTGGTGTGGCCGCTCGGCCTGCTCGTCCTGGCCCGGCGCCTCTTCGGGTCGGGGTGGACCACGACGGTCTGCGCCGCCCTCGCCTCGGTGTCCTTCGCCGCCTTCCCGTTCTGGCTCATGGGGTACGGCGTGCTGTGGCCCAACCTCTACGGCCAGGCCCTGCTGCCGGCCGCCCTCGCACTCCTGCTGGTCGTGGTCGACGGTCCCGTGCGCGCCCGGTCGCTGCTCGTCGGCCTGGTGGCGCTGCCGGGCCTGGCCATCGCGCACCCCAACGCCCTGATCTCCTTCGTCCTGATCGGCACCGTGGTCGTGGTCGCCGCTCTGCTGCGCCGGGGGTGGCGGCTGCGCTCGACCCGCCGCCTGGCCGGCGCCGGCTCGGTGCTGGCCGCCCTGCTCGTCCTCGGCGCGCTCGCTGCGCTCTGGGTGCCGGCGACGCTGCTGTCGGCGGGCATGCGCGAGTCCAACCCGTCCGGGCCCGAGATGACCACCCGCGAGGGCGTCGTCGACGCCCTCTTCCTGGCCCCTCGCGAGCTGCTGCCGCTGTGGGTGGCCGGCGTCGTCGTCCTCGCCGGACTGGTCGTCCTGGTCGCGCGCCGACGTCACCTGTGGGTGGTCCTGGCGCACCTGGGAGTGACCGCCCTCTACCTCGCGATCACGCTGCAGGACAGCGCGGTCACCCGGTTCTTCACCTGGCCCTGGTACAACAACAGCCCGCGGCTCGGCGCCCTGATGGTGCTCACCGCCGCCCTGCTCGCCACGGCCGCCCTGACCGCTGCCGCCGCCTGGCTGCGCGACCGTCTCGACGAGCGGTTCGGGGAGCGTGGAGACGCGTCCGGGTCGGCACCGTCCGGGTGGGGCCGCGGCCGGCGCGCACCGGCCGTCGCGGCGACCACGGTGGTGGCAGTGGCGTTCGCCGCTGCCACCGCGGGTGTGGACATCGGTGCCAGCCGCCACGCGCTGCGAGACTACTTCTCCCCGCCGCCCGAGCAGTCCTGGGCCAGTGAGGCGGACCTGCTCGCGCTGAAGGAGCTGGGCGAGCAGGTGCCGCCGGGCGCTGTCGTCGCGGCCAACCCCTGGAAGGGCGGCAGCTACCTCTACCTCACCAGCAACCGCCGGATGCTGTTCCCGACCGAGAAGGCCTGGGCCGCCGGCGACCGCGAGCTGCTCGGCGCCGACCTCGACCGGGCTGCGAAGGACCCTGAGGTCTGCGCGGCCGCCAAGCGGCAGAACGTGCAGTACGTGCTCATCGGTGGTTCGTCGATGACCGACAGCCGGGCCCAGGAACGGCGCTACGCCGGTGTCGACCACGTGGGCAACGCCCACTCCGGGTTCAGCCTCGTGGACCGGGCCGGCGACTACGCGTTGTACCGCCTCGACGCCTGCGACTGACCCTTCCTGCCGGGTCAGTCGATCCGTACACGGCTGGTCAGGAAGCCCCAGCCCCAGCTGAGGTGCATCGTCGGCAGCACCACGGGCAGCCAGAGCCGGTCCAGCGGCCGCAGCCGCCGGTCCCCCACGGTGAGCCCGCCGACAGTCGTGGCGAGCAGGTAGGCGGCCGGCACCAGCCACAGCGGCCACCAGACGAAGCCCCCCGCGAGTCCCGCGACCACCCCGAGCAGGGCGGCCGGGGGGGCGAGGTACCGGGCGTTGATCGTGCCGGTGTGGGTGCGGGCCACGACCCGCCGCCACCGGCCGTAGTCGCGGTACTGCCGCGCGAGCGCCCCGAGGGTCGGCCGGGGTCGGTAGGCCACCCGCAACCGCGGCGAGAAGTAGATCAGCCCGCCCGCCTCGCGCAACCGGTGGTTGAGCTCCCAGTCCTGGGCGCGCACGAACCTGGGGTCGTAGCCCCCGGTGCGGTCGAGCCACTCGCGCCGGAACACCCCCAGGTAGACGGTGTCGACGAACCCGGGTTCGCCGCCGGTGTGGAAGCGGGCCGCGCCGACGCCGAGCCGCGAGGTCATCGCGGCGGCCACCGCACGCTCGAACGACGTGACCCCCTCGGCATCCATGAGGCCACCGACGTTGACCGCGCGGGTCTGGTCGAGCAGCTCGACGGCGGTGCGGACGTAGTCGCGGTCGAGCACGCCGTGACCGTCGACCCGGACCACCACGTCCACGTCGTCCAGGGCCGCGATGGCTGCGTTGAGGGCCTCCGGGGTGCGACCCGACGCGTTGGTGACGGTGCGCACCCGCGGCTGCGCCGCCGCGACCGCACCGGCGATCGCGTCGGTGCGGTCCTGGCTCGGGCCGAGGGCCAGGACCAGGTGCAGCGGCCCCTCGTAGTCCTGGCCGAGCACCGAGTCGACGGCTTCTTCGAGGTGCCGCTCCTCGTTGAGGATCGGCATGACGACCCCGACCCGGGCAGGTCGGGGCAGGGGGCCGGGGCGGTCGCGTGGCTCGGGGCGGTCGTGCGGCTCGGCGGCAGGGGGCGTGCTGGTCATGAGGCTGCAGAGCATACGGAGGAGAGGTCGCTCTCCGCCGCGTTGCCGGCCGCCTTGGCCGGGTCCTGCACCGCGGTCCCGGGCTGGGGCGCAGGCGTGCCCGTCGCCTTCTTCGTGGCGGGGGCCGTGCCGCTCGTGGTCGCCTTCTTGGCCCGGCTGGCCTTGGTCGCGGCCTTCTCCGACGCGGCGATGGTCGAGGACACGGTGCCCGTGATCACGCTCGGGTCGTAGTCCCACGGCTTGATCAGCGGCGGGACGAAGTTGACGCCGCGGATCTTCTGCGTGCGGGCCTTCATCGCCAGGTCGGCGAACCGGCCCAGCTCGGCCTGGGGGAGGTCGGTCTGGATGAGCGCCGAGCTGGCCGAGGCGATCTTCTGGAACCGCAGCAGGACGGTCTCCGGATCGAGCTGGCCGGCCATCGCCGTGAGGACGCAGCGCTGGCGGGCCATCCGCTCGTAGTTCGTCGAGCCCTCGCGCGAGCGGGCGTACCAGAGCGCGTGGTAGCCGTCGAGGTGCTGGGTACCCGGCTCGATCCAGCCGACGATCGGCGAGGTGCCGCCCCCGATGGGGGTGCGGTACTTCACCGTGATGTCCAGGCCGCCGACCGCGTCCACCATCTTGCGGAAGCCCGTGAGGTCGACCATGACGTAGTACTGGATGCTGAGCCCGCTCAGCGCCTCGACCGCCTCACGGGTGGCCAGGACGCCGGGGCTGGTGGTGCCGGGCGGGAAGAGGGAGGCGTGGTCCTGGGCCCACGTGTAGATGCCGTTGAGCAGGCAGTCGTCCCCGCAGTTCCAGCCCTCGGGCATGAGCCGGGCCATCGTCGAGCCCGGCCGGAAGTTGATGTTCTCGGTGTCGCGGGAGAAGCCGAACGTCACCGGCGCCCCGGTCTTCGCGTCGATGCTCACGACCTGGATGCTGTCCGGCCGGGTGCCGACCCGGTCCTTGCCGCTGTCGGCGCCGAGCAGCAGGACGTTGTAGCGGCCGTCCACGGCACCGACGGCGTCACCGTCGGAGAACAGCGCCCCGAGGGCGTCCTTGCCGGCGCCCACGCTGCTCGCGGCATACACGAGGCCACCGGAGGTGACCACGAGCATCACGGCGGTGACGGCGGTGAGCAGCCGGCGGGCCCGCACGACCAGGCTGCCCGGGCGACCGAGCCGCCACGCGTCGACGAAGAGCAGGGCCCACAGCCCGGCGAAGCCCAGGATGAGCCACTCCACCGCGGCCAGCACCCAGCCGCGGCCGAGCATGCCGATGGCCAGCGAGCGGCTGGCGAGGAAGGCCAGGCCGAGCAGGGCGACCAGGCCGAGCAGGGACAGCCAGACGCGCACCGCGAACCGGCCCAGCCGGCGGTTCCCCGCGACGATCTGGGCACTGCCCGGGACCAGGAACGTGAGCAGGACGAGGGTGAACGCGCGACGACGGCGCATCCCGGCGCCCAGCACGTCCGCGTCGGCCAGGGTGCGGTGGGCGCGGCCGGAGACGTACACGCCGGCCTCGTCGTCCACGCGGGACGGGGCGGGCGTACGGCTCATGGTCAACCAGTATGAAGTGGGGCCAGCGGGATCCTCGTGACGCGTGGATTCTCTGAGTGTCGTGCGACCACCGGCCGGTGCCCACGTGCCGTTTTGCCACGCCGGCTCCCGACAGCGGACACTGGCCGGATGAGTGCACGTCACAGCGGGCAGGACGATGCCCGCCCCATCCCCCAGCGCGGCAGCGGCAGGCCCGCTCGCGCGTGGGAGGACGACCCCGACGACGTGTACGTGGTCAACGTCCGCGGCCGCAGGCAGGGTCGGGGATCGGGGGGAACCTCCGGATCCGGGGCAGCCGGATCCGGGGCAGCCGGTCGGCCGGCGGCCCGGGGGCCGCAGGAGCCACGCCGTCGCCGGCGCCGCCCGGTCGGGCTGCTGGTGACGCTCGTCGTCGTGGCCTGGCTGGCGTTCATGGCGCTCACCCCGTTGCACGCGTGGAACTCGGTCACCAACGTCGACACCACCCCTGCCGGGGTCCGCCCGCCGCAGAGCAAGGGCTACAACTACCTGCTCGTGGGATCGGACAGCCGCGAGGGCCTGAGCGAGGCCGAGCGCAAGAAGTACGCCACCGGAGACGCCGCCGGGCGTCGCACCGACTCGATCATCCTCGTGCACGTGCCGAGCAGCGGCGGCAAGCCCGCCCTCATCTCGCTGCCCCGCGACAGCTACGTGCCGATCCCCGGCCACGACAGCAACAAGATCAACGCCGCGTTCGCCCTCGGCGGCCCCAACCTGCTGGTCGAGACCGTCGAGCAGGTCACCGACCTGCGCATCGACGGCTACGTCGAGATCGGGTTCGCCGGGTTCGCCTCGGTGGTGGACAGCGTGGGCGGGGTCGACATCTGCGTGAAGTTCGCCATGGACGACAAGAAGGCGGGCATCGACCTCGAGAAGGGCTGCCAGGTCCTCGACGGCGCGAACGCCCTGGGCTACGTCCGGGCCCGCTACTCCGACCCCCGCGGAGACATCGGCCGCGCGGAGCGCCAGCGCGACTTCCTGGCCGCGATCATGAAGAAGGCGCTCACCCCCTCGACGGTCCTGGTGCCGACGCGGTACTGGGGCTTCACGCACGCCGCGGCCCAGGGGCTCATCGTGGGCGAGGACACCTCGATGCGCGACGCGAGCCGGGTGCTGCTGGCCATGCGCGCGGTCTCGAGCGGCCAGGGGCTCAGCCTCGTGGTGCCGCTGCAGAGCCTGGACTACCCGACACCCGCGGGCAGCGCGGTCAAGTGGGACACCGAGCGCGCCAAGTCGCTGTTCACCGTCCTGCGCGAGGACCAGCCCCTGGAGTCACCACCGCCCGGCACGGACGGCAAACCCTCCGGGGGCTGACCGACCGACCGGGCCTGCTCAGGCGGCTCCGCAGGACGCGGTCGTGCGGACGGCCCACAGGGCGAGCTGGCCGGACGCGCTGGCGTCCTTCTGCCGGGCCGCCAGGGTGCGCGCCGCCGCAGGCACCCCCTCGCGGTAGCCGCAGGCGTAGGGCAGCAGCCGCAGGTAGCCCTGCACGTCCTCGGCGGTCGACCGGTCCGGGTGCACCCAGCCACCGGGCATCACCGCGTCGAGGGAGGCCTGCCCGGCCTGCACGTCGAGCTGGAACTGGAAGTCGACCATGGCGGCGTTGTGGTTCCAGTCCTGGCGCGTGGTCAGCTGGCTGGAGCTGTAGGGCCACCAGCCACCGGACGCCTTGACCACGTCGTGCTGGTAGAGGCGTTGGGCGAGGTCCTGCTGCCCCGGACGCCGGACCCCGGCGTCGTGGGCCGCCTGGAGGAACCACGAGGCGGACGAGTTGACGTTGTAGACGCAGTGCTTGCGGTCCGTGGAGGCGACCGAGTAGGCCAGGCAGTCGGGGTCGCCGGCCACGCGTGGCCAGGCCATCACCAGGTCGACGAGGGCGGCCACCTCGCTCGCCGGGACGGCGCCCGCCCGAAGTCCCGCGAGCAGGCCGATCCCCGCGTGGTCGGTGATCGACACCAGGTAGCTCGTGCTGGCGGGGTTGAGCGAGCCGTCGCCGAAGGCGTCCCACGCCCGCTCCATCCCATAGCCGCCATCGGGCTTCTTGACGCTGCGCAGGCGCACCAGCTGGGACCGGGCCTCGCTCGACCCCCACCCGTACAGCGTGGCGATCGACGCGGCCTGGTAGGCCGCGTCGTAGGCGACGTAGGCGGTCGGGGGCTGGTTCTGCTGGCGGGCCAGGAGGTCGAGCGAGAGCTGCAGCCAGGAGCCGACCCGGCGGGAGCGGGCCAGGTCGGCGGCCACCGAGCCCAGCGCCCCCTTGACGGGGGCGGTGAGCAGGACCGGCCCGCCCTGGGTGGCGGCGCCGACCCCGCCGACCAGGGCGTCGGGGAAGCTCTGCCCGGTGGCCAGGTAGGCCCCGGTGGCCGTGCGGAGCTCGGCGACCACGGCGGCGAGCGCGGACGAGGTGGTGTACCGGTCGGCGCCGGCCGCCCGGTCGGCGGGAAGCCCGGTGACCGACTCCGCCGCCCGGACGGCGGATGCGGACACGGCTCCGGTGCCGCCGGCCACGACGAGCCGGGCCGGCTGGAGGCGCGCGAGCTGGTCACGGACGGCAGGTGGGAGCGCGGACGGTGCGGTGAGCAGCAGGGGCCCACGAAGCGCTGCGGCTACCGGCCCGGCCGAGACGCCGTCGGGGAAGGTCGAGCCGGAGGCGAGGACCGCTCCGCCCGACCCGGCCACGAACTGGGTGGCCACCTTGGCGGAGGTGAGGTACCGGTCGGTGCCGGCCAGGCGGCGCACACTCACCGGCGTGCCACCGGCGGCCGCGAGGGCGGTGTCGGCGACCGACTGCGACACCGCCCCGGTGCCTCCGACGACGGTGATCCTGGTCGGCTTCAGGCGGGCCAGCTCGCTCGCCACCGAGGACGGGAGGCGGTCGCGCGTGGTCAGCAGCAGCGGCCCCCTGAGCCGGGACGCGAGCGGGGCCGCGGACAGGGCGTCCGGGAAGTCCATGCCGGAGGCGAGGACCACCTCACGGGCGCCCGACGGGGCGATCGCCCGCGAGACCGAGACGGCGGTGGCGAAGCGGTCGGACCCGGCGATGCGGCGCGAGGAGCCGGCGACCACCGCGGCCCGGTCGCGGATCGTGTCCGGCAGGACGCTGGTGCCACCGAGCACGGTGGCCTGGATCACCGGGCGGGTGATGTCGGCGACCAGCCCGCCGCCCAGGGACGCTTCCGCCAGCCGTTCGGGCTCGACATTGCGGTCGTCGGCGTGGGCGGGGGCTGCGGAGGTGGCGGCGACGAGGGCCGCCAGGGTCCCCGCCAGCAGGACTGCGGTGACAGGCTTGGCTCGCGACACAGGCGCAACCGTAACCGTCCGGGCGCCGGGCTCCACCCAACGCGGCCAAGTCCAACCGAACGGACCGGTTCAGACCGACCCGCATCGTCCTGCATCGTCCCGCAGCGTCCCGCGCCGGAACGCCTCAGCCCACGGCGGTGGGCAGGGTGCTCAGCCGAGGAGCTGGCGGGCCATCACGACGCGCTGGACCTGGTTGGTGCCTTCGTAGATCTGGGTGATCTTGGCGTCGCGCATCATCCGCTCGAGCGGGAAGTCACGCACGTAACCCGCCCCACCGAGCAGCTGTACGGCGTCGGTGGTCACCTGCATGGCGACGTCGGAGGCGTAGCACTTGGCAGCGGCCCCGAAGAACGGCAGGTCCTTGTCGCCACGCTCGGACTTGGCGGCCGCGACGTACACCATCTGGCGGGCGGTCTCCACGGCCATCGCCATGTCGGCGAGCATGAACTGGATGCCCTGGAACTCCGCGATGTGCTTGCCGAACTGCTTGCGCTCCTTGACGTACCCGACGGCGAAGTCGAGCGCGCCCTGGGCGATGCCGACGGCCTGCGCGCCGATGGTGACGCGGGTGTGGTCGAGGGTGCGCAGCGCGAGCTTGAGGCCCTCGCCCTCGGCGCCGACGATGCGGTCGCCGGGGAGGCGGACGTGGTCGAAGTGCAGCTCGCGGGTGGGGCTGCCCTTGATGCCGAGCTTGCGCTCCTTCTCCCCGAAGGTGAAGCCCGCGTCGGACTTCTCGACGACGAACGCGCTGACGTTGGCGCCACGGCGCCCGTCGGGGTCGGTGACGGCCAGCACGGTGTAGTACTCCGAGACCCCCGCGTTGGTGATCCACGACTTCTGCCCGTGCAGGACCCAGTCGTCGCCGTCCCGCGTGGCGCGGCACCTCATCGCCGCGGTGTCGGAGCCGGCCTCCCGCTCGGACAGGCCGTAGGAGAACGTCGACTCCCCCGCCGCGACCGGCGTGAGGTAGCGCTTCTTGACCTCCTCGCTCGCGGCCAGGATCAGCGGCATCGTGCCCAGCTTGTTCACCGCCGGGATCAGCGACGCGGAGGCGTCGACCCGGGCGACCTCCTCGATGACGATGCAGGTGGCGAGCGCGTCGGCACCCACGCCGCCGTACTCCTCGGCGATGTGCGGGGCGAAGAAGTCCGACGCCACGAGGGCGTCGTGGGCCTCCTGCGGGTAGCGCGCCTCCTCGTCGACGGCCGCCGCGTACGGGCCGATCTTGTCCTCGGCAACCGCCCGCACCGCGTCGCGCAGCGCCTCGTGGTCCTCGGAGATCCGGAAGAGGTCGAAGTCGGGGTTTGTGCTCACGCCTGAAAGGTTACCCGCTGGTATGCCGCGCAGGTCAGGACCCCGGCGTGGGCTGCGCCACGCCGGGGCGACCCGTCAGCGGCGGCCGAGGTGCCAGAGGTGGCCGTGCTCCTGGCGGTCCACGAGCTCGGGCAGGACCTCGTTCTCGAACAACGCGATGCCGCTGGTGTCGTAGGCCGCCTCCGCGAAGTAGGTGATGGCGTAGGTCATGCCCTGCTTCTCCAGGGCCTTGAACGTCTCGATGATCTGCTCGGGCGTCCCGACGGCGGGACCGCTCGCGGCGGCCTTGGCCTGGTCGTCGGCCTTCTCCGGGGTCAGGCCGGCCCGGACGTACTGCTCGCGGATCCAGTCGAGGCGGTTCTGCACCTCACGCTCGTCGCGGCCGATCACCACGTTGTAGTTGGCGCTGCGGACGATCTGGTCGAAGTCCCGGCCGAGGTCGTCGCAGTGGCCCTTGAGGATCTCGCTCTTGTGGGCAAAGCCCTCGGGGCTGCCGTCGAAGTTGGTGTAGTCGGCGTACTTCGCCGCGATCTTCAGGGTCTTCTTCTCACCGCCCCCGGCCACCCACATGGGGATGCCGTTGTCCTTCGAGCCCGGCACCGCGGTGCCCTGCAGCGGCTGGGGATGGCACAGGGCGCCGTCCACCTGGTAGTGCTCGCCCTCGAACGTCGCCGATCCGGTGGTCCACATCTGGCGGAAGATCTCCACGCCCTCCTCGAGCGCCTTGATGCGCTCGCCGGCGCGCGGGAACCCGTACCCGTACGCGAGCCACTCGTGCTCGTACCAGCCGGCGCCGATCCCCATCTCCACACGGCCCTCGGAGATGATGTCGACGGTCGCGGCCACCTTGGCGAGGTAGGCCGGGTCGCGGTAGCTCATGCACGTGCACATCTGGCCCAGGCGGACCCGCCCGGTGACGGCGGCAAAGGCGGCCATCAGCGTCCACGCCTCGTGGGTCGCCTCGTGGCTGGGCTCCGGCACGGTGTGGAAGTGGTCGTAGACCCAGATCGAGGTCCAGTCCTCGTTCGCGTCGGCGCGACGGGCCAGCCCCGCCATGACCCCCCAGTGCTGGGAGGGGTCGATGCCGACCAGGTCCATCCGCCAGCCCTGCGGGACGAAGAGTCCGAACTTCATGCGACCACTCCTGCTTCGTGATGGTGCCGTGGATGGTGCTGTGGGGGTGTGCGTGGGAAATGTGTGGGGATGTTCGTCGCGGGTCGTGCCGTGGACGGTGGGGCGGGTGTCGGTACGGGTCGCGGCCGGCGGGCGTGCGCGGCACGGCTCGCCGAGGCGCCGGCGACCCGACACTACACACCGGGCCCGTCCCGGCCACCACCTAGGATCGGGGCCGTGGCCACCCCCCGCATCTTGTGCATCTCGCTGTCCCCCATCTCCCGTGACGCCCGGGTCCTGCGGCAGCTGGCGGTGCTCGCCGAGCACGGCGACGTCGTCACGGTCGGGTACGGCCCCACGCCGACCGGGGCCACCGAGCACGTCCAGGTGCCCGACTCGGCCCTGACCCTGCCGCAGACGCCCAAGGGCGTGGTCAAGCTCGGCCTGCGCCGGTTGCGCAGCGCCGAGCTCGACGCCCCCGCCGTGCAGTTCGCCCTGGCCCGGCTCGAGGGGCAGTCCTTCGACCTCGTCGTCGCCAACGACGCCCGGGCCCTCGCGCTCGCCTTCGCGATCGCGGACGCCGGGGGCCGGCCGCCCGTCTGGGGTGACATGCACGAGTGGGCGCGGGGCCAGCGCGACCAGTACTTCGTCTGGCGCACCATGGTGGCTCCCCTGATGGACCACATGTGCCGGACCTACCTGCCCCGGTGCGCGGCGGTGACGACCGTGGCGGCGAGCCTGGTGGACGAGTACGACCGGGTGTACGGCGTGCGCCCCGAGCTGGTCCGCAACGCCCGGCCCTACACCGACCTCACGCCGACCCCCCTGCCGGCGGACGGCACCATACGGCTGGCCCACAGCGGTGGCGCCGAGCCGAACCGCAACCTCGGCATGCTCGTCGAGGCGGCCCTCGAGCTCGACCACGTCACGCTCGACCTGTACCTCGTCGCCGCCGGCGACGGCGGCAAGTTCCTGCGGTCGCTGCGCGAGCAGGCGGCCCGGAGCCCGCGGATCACCATCCACGACCCGGTGCCCCCGGCCGACCTGCCGAGGACCCTGAACCAGTACGACGTCGGGGTGTTCTCCCTGCCGCCGGACAACTTCAACATGGAGAACTGCCTGCCGAACAAGCTGTTCGACTTCCTGCAGGCCCGGCTGGCCTTCGCGGTGAGCCCCTCCCCGGAGATGGCGCGGTTCGTCACCGAGAACGACCTCGGCGTGGTGGCTGCGGACTACTCCAAGGACGCCCTCGTCGCCGCGCTGCGCACGTTGACCCCCGAGCGGATCATGGCCGCCAAGACGTCGGCGCACGCCCGCGCCCGGTCGCTGAGCAGCGACACCGACGTCGCGACCTCCCACGCCATCGTCAGCCGCCTGCTGGCAGGGCGCAGCGCCCGAGCGACCGGCCGCTCAGGCCAGCAGTGAGCGGTACTGCTCGCCGAGGCGCTCGGCGCTGACGGTCAGGCTGCGCTCGGCGACGACGAACTCCCGCGCCGCCCTGCCCATGGCCGCGTGGTCGGCCGACCCGAGGGTGAGGACCTCCTCGAGGCGGCGCCCGAGGTCCGCGACGTCGCCCTGGGCCGCGAGCAGGCCGGTCGCTCCTGGCCGGAGCATCTCCGGCTTGCCCCCGCCGTCGTAGGCCACGACGGGGACGCCGCACGCCTGGGCCTCGAGCAGCACCAGCCCGGCGGCCTCCCGCGGGGTGCTCGGCAGCGCCACCACGTGCGCGGCGCGCAGCTCCGCACGCACACCGGTGCGGTCCAACGGGCCTGTCACGCGCACCCCCGGCTCGCGCCGGGACAGCGCCTCCAGCTCCTCGCGCAGCGGGCCGTTCCCGACCAGGACCAGCTCGTGCTCGACCCCGCGGGCACGCAGCGACGCCGAGGCCTCCAGCAGGTCGGGCACCCCCTTGTATGCCGCGAGCCTGCCGACGAAGACCACCCGCGGCGGCCCGTGGCCGGGGCGTGCGCCCGGCTGGGCCGGCGTGAGGAAGTCCGCGTCGATCCCCTGGTGGTGCACCTCCACCCGCGCCGGGGGCGCGCCCGCGGCGACCGCGGCGTCCGCGAGGAACCGGCTGACGCACAGGATGCGGTGCGCCTCGGCGTAGACCCCCTCGAGGTTCGCGCGGTGCCAGCGGTACCGGGGGTCGCGGCCGGTGTAGCTGGAGGTGAACACGTCCGAACCGTGCAGGGTCACCACGAGCGGCACGTCCAGGGTCCGGACGGCGCGACGGGCGGGCAGCGACCAGGTGCCGAAGTGCTGGTGGACCAGGGCGGGTTCGAACCGGCGGATCGCCGCGGCCAGCCGGCCCAGGACGAGCGGCAGCAGGAACTCCCGCTCGCGAAACGGGCGCCGGTGCAGACCGAGCGCGTCGACGACCGGGAACGGCGACGCGCCTTCGGCGACCTGCGTGGCGAGGGCGAACAGCTCGAAGTCGAACCGGT
This sequence comes from uncultured Actinomycetota bacterium, assembly GCA_963722015.1. Classification (GTDB taxonomy): domain Bacteria; phylum Actinomycetota; class Actinomycetes; order Actinomycetales; family Dermatophilaceae; genus Pedococcus. The sequence goes on from CAVRMT010000056.1 coordinate 160,443, forward strand.
CGGCCAGCGGCACCGCGTGCTGGATCGTGAAGTACGTCGGGGGGACGCGCAACGTCCCGTGCACCACGGCGACCCGGGGTCGTCCGCCGTGCCGCTGCGCCGCCCGGGACGGTGGACCGGCGGGCGGGGTCGGCAGGTCGGCGGTCACGGAACCGGAGTCTAGGACGGGGCAGCCGCCGGCCGGCGCGGGACCGTGCTGCGTCAGCGGCCCGGTACGCACGGGTAGGGTCGTCGCGTGAGAGCACGGGCCCTGGGCGCCTCCATCCTGGAGAACCTCCGCCCCCTGCGGATCGACACCCCGACCGCCCACAGCCTCACCCAGCGCGGTGCGATGAGCACCGTCGGGCTGCTCGCCCAGGGTGTCCTGCGGTTCGCGACGAGCTGGCTGATCGGCCGCATCGCCGGCAAGGTCGTCCTCGGCACGGTCCAGGCCGCGATCTCCACGGCCTCCCTGCTGACCCTGATGTGGCCGACGACCACCGGCAGCGTCGCGTCCAAGTACCTGGCCCGGGCGCGGGGAGCCGGCAACGTCGAGGAGCTGCACGCCGTCGCCGTGCACTTCCGGCGCCGGGCGCTGCAGTCCAGCCTCCTGCTCGCCGCGGTGGCGGCGCCGTTCTGGGTGTACTACGACGACGGCCGCTGGATCGACGGCCTCTGGGTCGCCGTGTTCACCGCCTCCTACTCCGGGTACAGCTTCATCCGGGGCGTGCAGTTCGGGACCGGTCAGGTCGCCCGGGCCACGATGTGGGACCTGCTCAGCGCAGGAGCCGGGCTGGTGGCCCTGGCCGCGTTCCTGCTCGCCGGCGTCCGCGGCCCTGCGCTGCTGCTCGCGCTGTCCCTGTCCTACGCCGTGTACACCCTCTCGGGGTGGCCTCGCGGGGTCGACCGCACGGCTCGGCTCGAGCCGACGCTGAAGCGGGAGATGGACCAGGTGGTCCTGGTCGGGGTGGCCGGGACGCTCGCGAGCGCCGGGTTCCTGCAGCTCGCCATGGTCGTCGCCAAGGGCCTGGACGAGGCGGGCGCGGGTCAGTTCGCCGCGGCGATGGCCACCGCGACGCCGGCGTCGATGCTGGCCGCCTCGCTCAGCCTGGTGCTGTTCCCGTCGCTCGCCGAGGCCTGGGGGCGCGGTGACCTGGTGAACTTCAAGGCGCAGACCAATCAGGCCACCCGCGTGCTCGTGCTGGTCATGGTGACGATGTTCGGCTCGCTGATCCTGTGCTCCCGGCTCGTGATGACGGTGCTGTGGGGCAGCGACTTCAACCCCGAGTCGCTGATCCTGCCCGTCCTGGTGTTCGCCCTGATGCTGACCAACGTGGCGGTCGCCAGCATCAACGCCCTGGCCACGAGGTCGCGCCGGGCGATGCAGCTGACCAGCGGCGCCGCCTTCGCGGGGCTGTCGGTCGGCGCCGTGTCGTGGTGGCTGCTGACCCCGGACATGGGCGTCGACGGGGTCGCCGTCGGGTTCCTGCTCGGCTCGGCCGTCTCGGCGAGCGTGCCGCTGCTGGCCGAGTGGCGCAAGGGCCGGCACGCGTGGCTGGGCCTGGCGGTGCGTGGGTTGGTCGGCGCGGGCGCCATCGTCGGCCTGCTCGTCGCCGAACGCACCCTCGGGCTGCCGATCTTCTTCGAGCCGGCCGTCGCCGCGGTGTTCTGCCTGGCCTGGTGGACGCTGTCGCGCAAGGACCTGCGACTGCTGCCGCTGCCGGCCTCCCTCAGGTCCCGGCTGCCCGGCGCCCGCTGACCCGCTGACCCGCTGGCACTGCCCGGAGCGGTCGCCAGTCTTTGAAGGGTTGACCCGGCCAGGACCGGGTCAAGCCTTCAAAGACCCGCGGGTGGGGCGGGGCGGGGCGGGGCGGGTGGGGTGGGGCGGGGCGGCGGTGCGGGTGAGCGTGACCGCTAGAGTGACCGGCCGTGAAGATCCTCAGCGTCGTGGGCGCCCGACCCCAGTTCGTCAAGCTCGCCCCGGTGGCCACCGCCCTGGCGGCCCGCGGTGACGAGCACGTGATCGTGCACACCGGGCAGCACTACGACGTGAACATGTCCGACGTGTTCTTCCGTGACCTCGCCATCCCCGCGCCGGACCGGCACCTCGCCGTCGGCTCGGGCTCCCACGGGCGCCAGACGGGCGCGATGCTCGCCGCCATGGACGAGGTCCTCGAACAGATGCGCCCCGACTGGGTGCTCGTCTACGGCGACACCAACTCCACCCTCGCCGGCACGCTGAGCGCGGTGAAGATGGCGATCCCGCTGGCCCACCTCGAGGCCGGCCTGCGGTCGTTCAACCGGCGGATGCCCGAGGAGCACAACCGCGTGCTCACCGACCACGCGGCCGACCTGTGCCTCGCCCCGACCGAGGTGGCCATGGGCCACCTGGGCGACGAGGGGCTGGCCGGCTCGAGCGTCCTCGTGGGTGACGTGATGACCGATGTGCTGCTGCGGGTGCGCGACGCGGTGGCCGAGCGTCCCGCCGAGCTGCCCGAGGGGGTCGACCCCGAGCAGCCCTACTACGTCACGACCCTGCACCGTGCCGAGAACACCGACGACCCCGACCGCCTGCGCACGATCGTCGATGGCCTGGCCGACGTGCAGGCACCGGTGCTGCTGTTCGCCCACCCGCGGTTGCGGCAGCGCGCCGCCGACTTCGGCATCGACCTCGACCGGGGTTCGCTCACGGTGGCCGATCCGCTGCCCTACCCGACCCTGGTCCGCAACGTCATGGGCTGCGCCGGCGTCATCACCGACTCCGGTGGTCTGCAGAAGGAGGCGTTCATCCTGCGTGTCCCCTGCACCACCGTGCGCACCGAGACCGAGTGGACCGAGACCGTGGACCTCGGCTGGAACGTGCTCGTCCAGGACCCCTCCGAGCTCGCCGACCTCGTGCAGCGACCGGCGCCGGCACCCACCGACGCCACCCCGTACGGCGACGGCGACGCCGCCACCCGCGTGGTCGAGGCGATCCACGGCGCCCGACGCCGCTGAGTGCTCAGGCGATCCCGGCGCCGCGCAGCGCGGCCTCGGCAGCCTGTCGGCCCATGGTGCGCAACGAGGCGTGGTCAGCGGTCCAGGCAACGACGTGCTCACGGACCCCGGCCCGCTCGGCGCCGGTCAGTGCTCCCGCGCTGGCCATCGCCGTGGCCACCCCCTGGACGTCGTAGCCGGGCGCCCAGCCGAGCCGCTGGGCCTGGACCAGCTCGTGGCCCGCGCCCGCACCGGAGAAGATCACCGGTGTGCCGCAGGCCGTCGCGGCATACACCTTGGTGGGCTTGGCGAAGTCGTAGCCCTGACCCGGCTTGATCGACACCAGGGCGGCGGTCGCCGACCGCAGCCAGGCCGCAGCCTGGGCGGGCGGCACGACCCCGAGGAAGTCGACCGCCCCCGGGGCCAGCTCCTCGGCGAGCCTGCGCAGGTGCGGCACGTCGCTGCCCTGGCCGAGGAAGACCAACCGGGCCGTGGGCTCCTTCGCGCGGAAGGCCGCCAGTCCTCGGACGAGGACCTCGGCCCCCTGCCACTCCGACATCGTGCCGGTGTAGACGAACACCGGGCCGGCGCCCTCGCCGACGCGGCCGCGGGCGTCCTCGGGCTCCGGGCCGTCCGGGGTGAACACGTCGGTGTCGACCCCGTTGCCCACGACGACGATGCGCGAGTCCTCGACCCCGAGGTGGGCGACCCGTTCGGCGACCCCGTCGCTGATGCAGAGCACGCTGCTCGCACCACGCATGACCCAGGACTCGACGGCTCGCAGCACCCTGACGACGACCGACGGCGCGCCCATCGACGCCGCGCCGTCGGACCACACGTCGCCGGCGTAGTACGCGTAGGGCACCCGCTGCAGGGTCGCCACGAGTCGCACGACCAGACCGGTCGTCGGCGGTGGCTCCACCACGAGCAGGGCCGGACGCGGACGCACCAGCAGGCGCAGGACCAGCGGGACGTCGAAGGACAGGTAGTGCAGGTAACCCCGGATGTTGCCCTGCTCGTCACGCAGCGCCGGCCAGCGCTCGACGCGCAGCGAGCCGTCGTCGGGGACCAGTCCCCCGGGAGGGGTGGTGGTGAGCACCTCGACCGGTCGCCCGAGCGACTCGAAGGCGTCGGCCAGCACCCTCAGCCGGAACGCCGCCGCAGCCACCTCCGGCGAGAAGAGCCGCGTGGCGATGCGCACCGTACGGGTCACGGACGGGGCTCCGAGGCGGTGCCGGCCGGGTGGGGCGCGAGGTGGGGCGCGAAGGTCATCAGACTCTCTCGTAGAGGTAGAGGGAGGACATCAGGTCGACGCCGTCCGGGGGGTCGAGCCGTTCGCGCAGCCGCCAGCCCGGCTCGTGCGCGGACACCCACGCGGTGAACGACCGGTGCCGCTCGTGCGCCACCAGGTCCCCGCCCGGGGTGTCGTTGCTGCAGATGACGACCCACCGCTCGGCGCTGGCGAACAGCACCCGCAGGTAGTCCTCGAACACCTGCGGCTCGACGAGGTGGAACAGCACCTCCATGGACAGTGCCAGGTCGGCGCGCAACCAGCCGGCCGGGTCGGCGAACTCCCCCGGCGGCAGGTGCAGGAAGCTCTTGCTCGGGTCGGCGGCGAAGCGCTCGATGCAGCGCCGCACCGCCGTGCCCGACGCGTCGATGCCCAGGTAGCGCGGGTAGTCCGCCAGCGCCAGCTGCTGCCCGTCACCGCAGCCGAGATCGACCACCGAGGTCACCCCGAGCTCGCGCACCCAGCCGTTGACGACCTCGGCCTTCCACGTCGCCGGCGCCCCGGTGGAGCCGCTGCCGGAGGTACCGCCGGCGGCATACCGGCGCTCCCAGTACGCAGCGCTGCCCGGGAACGTGCGCCGCTGCACCCACCGGGCGGCCGGGCCGAGCGCCGGGTGACGCGCGAGCCGGCCCACGGCGCGGCGCAGCGGGGTGCCCACGAGGACCTACAGGGCCGGGACTGCGTCGGTGAGGTCGATGGTCCGGCTGGTGCGCGCGGACTCGATGCACGCCTCGGCGACGGCCACCGTCGTGAGCCCCTGCTCCATGGTGACGATGTCCGCGCCCTCCTTGCCGAGCACCGCGTCCCGGAAGCTCTCGTGCTCCACCCGCAACGGCTCCGGCTTGGCGATGGCGTAGCGGACGACGTCACCCTCGGACACCCCGCGGAACTTCGCGATGGCGTCCCAGGTCGTGGCGATCTCACCGTTCGCGTGGAAGGTGAGGTCCGCCGAGAGGGTGTCGGCCACGAACGTGCCGCGCTCCCCGGTGATGATCGTGACCCGCTCCTTCAGCGGCGACAGCCAGTTCACGAGGTGGCTCGTGACGGTGCCACCGCTCAGCTGCCCGACGACGGCCACGAGGTCCTCGTGCTCGCGACCGGACTTGTATGCCGTGCGTGCGGACACCGAGGTGTACCGCTGCTGGGTCACCCAGGCGGTCAGGTCGATGTCGTGCGTGCCGAGGTCCTTGACCACACCCACGTCGGCGATACGGGCCGGGAACGGACCCTGGCGCCGGGTGGTCACCTGGTAGACGTCGCCGAGCTCGCCGGCCTCGAGGCGCGCGCGGGCGCTCTGCAGCGCCGGGTTGTAGCGCTCGATGTGGCCGACCGCACCGACGAGTCCCGCGTCCTTGAACGCCTTGGCCAGCCGGACGGCGGACGGGGTGTCCTGCGCCAGCGGCTTCTCGATGATCGCGTGGACGCCGGCGGCAGCCAGGGCCAGGCCGACCGGCTCGTGGTAGATCGTCGGCACGGCGACCATGCAGTAGTCCAGCCCGTGCTCGATCAGCTTCTCGATCGAGTCCTCGAGCGGGCGCGAGCCCGCGACGCCGTGGGTGTCACCACCGGGGTCGGCGACGGCCACGAGGTCGACGCCGGGCAGCGATCCCAGGACGCGGGCGTGGTGGCGCCCCATCATGCCGAGGCCGATCAGGCCGGCGCGCAGGTTGGCCATCAGGCGCCTGCCTTCGCTAGGGCGTTGACGCCGGAGACGATGCGCTCCAGGTCGCCCTGGCTCAGCGACGGGTGGACCGGCAGCGACAGGCACTCGGCCGCGGCCTTCTCCGTCTCCGGCAGGTCCACGGTGCCGTCACCCACGAACGGGGCGAGGCGGTGGTTGGGCACCGGGTAGAACATGCCCGAACCGACGTTGTGCTCCTCGCGAAGCGCCGCGGCGAGGCCGTCGCGGTCCTGCGGCACGCGCACCGTGTACTGGTGGTAGACGTGCACGGCACCGTCGGCGACCGGGGGCGTCGTGACACCCTCGAGGTTGGCCGTCAGGAACGCGGCGTTCTCCTGCCGCTGCTTGGTCCAGGCCCCGACCTTGGTCAGCTGGACGCGCCCGATGGCGGCGTGGATGTCGGTCATGCGGGCATTGAAGCCGACAACTTCGTTGTGGTACTGCTTCTCCATCCCCTGGTTGCGGTAGAGCCGCATCAGGCGCTCGACCTCGTCGTCGCCGACCGAGACCATGCCACCCTCCCCGGACGTCATGTTCTTCGTGGGGTAGAGCGAGAACATCGCGAAGGTGCCGAACGCCCCGACCGGGGTGCCGTTCAGCGAGGCGCCGTGCGCCTGGGCGGCGTCCTCGTAGACCTGCAGGCCGTGCCGGTCGGCCAGCGCCATGAGCTGGTCCATCTTGGCCGGGTGGCCGTACAGGTGGACCGGCATGATGCCGACCGTCCGGTCGGTGATGGCGGCCTCGACGGCGGCGGGGTCGAGGCAGAAGTCGTCGGCCGAGATGTCGGCGAAGACCGGCGTCGCCCCCGTCAGCGCCACCGAGTTGGCGGTCGCCGCGAAGGTGAACGACGGGACGATGACCTCGTCACCGGCCTTGACGCCGGACGAGAGCAGGCCGAGGTGCTGGCCCGAGGTGCCGGAGTTGACGGCGACACAGGCACGGCCGAGGCCGAAGTGCGCGGAGAACTCCTCCTCGAAGGCCTTGACCTCCGGGCCCTGGGCGAGCATGCCGCTGCGCAGGACGCGGTCGACCGCCTCGCGCTCCTCGTCGCCGATGAGCGGCTTGGCAGGGGGGATGAACTCGGTCATGGTGCGACGGCCTCCGTCAGGGTGTTGTCGTGCTCGGTGTAGTGGTCCCCGGTCTGCGGGCAGACCCACGCGCCGGAGTCGTCCTGCTCCAGCGGTACGCCCGCCTTGCCGACCCAGCGGATCCGCCTGGCCGGCACCCCCGCCACGAGGGCGAAGTCGGGGACGTCCTTGGTGACGACCGACCCTGCGGCCACCAGGGCCCAGCGTCCGATCGTCACCGGGGCGACGCATACGCTGCGGGCCCCGATCGACGCACCGGTGCGGCAGGTGACCCCCACCGCCTCCCAGTCGTCGCCGGTCTTGAGGCTGCCGTCGGGGCTGACGGCGCGCGGGAAGTGGTCGTTGGTGAACACCACTGCCGGGCCGACGAACACGCCGTCCTCGAGGACTGCCGGCTCGTAGACGAGTGCGTAGTTCTGCAGCTTGCAGTTGTCGCCCATCTGCACCCCGGTGCCGACGTAGGCCCCCCGCCCGACGACGCAGTTCCTGCCGAGCGAGGCACCCTCGCGGACCTGGGCGAGGTGCCAGATGGACGAGCCGTCACCGATGGTGGCGCCGTCGGCGACATCGGCGGAGTCGACGATCCGGACCGCCACCGCTCAGCCCACCTTCTCGGCCTGGCCGACGACGAGGAGGCGCACGTCCTCGAACCGGGTCGGGTCCAGGACCCTTCGGCCGTCGACGACGACCTGCACGTCCGGGAAGTCCTTGGCGGACAGCCCGCGGTACTCCGCGTGGTCGGCCTGGACGACGACGACCTCGACCGGGTCGCCGAGGGTGTAGGGGTCCCAGCCGAACCTGGCGAGCTCCTGCGCGGAGTACATCGGGTCGTGCACGACCACGGTCGCACCGGCTTCGCGCAGCGCCTCGACGGTGCCGAAGACCCCGGAGAACGCCGTCTCCTTGACCCCGCCGCGGTACGAGGCACCCAGGACCGCGACCTTCTTGTCCTGCAGGGTGCCGCCGGCCGCGCCGACGGTCAGGCCCACCGTGTAGGCGGGCATCGCGGCGTTCGCCTCGCGGGCGGCTCGCACGACGGTGGCGTCGGGGTCGTTCCACAGGTAGAGGCGCGGGTAGACCGGGATGCAGTGGCCGCCGACCGCGATGCCGGGGCGGTGGATGTGGCTGTAGGGCTGGGAGTTGCTGGCCTCGATGACCTGGAAGACGTCGATGCCGTTCTTGGCGGCGAACGCACCGAACTGGTTGGCCAGCCCGATGTTCACGTCGCGGTAGGTCGTCTCGGCGAGCTTGGCCATCTCGGCCGCCTCGGCGCTGCCGAGGTCCCAGACCCCGTTGCCGCGTTCGAGGTCGGGACGCTCGTCGAACTGCAGCACCTGCTCGTAGAACTCGACCGCCTTCGCGGCGCCGGCCTCCGACAGCCCGCCCAGGAGCTTGGGGTACTTGCGCAGGTCGGCGAACACCCGCCCGGTGAGCACGCGCTCCGGGGAGAAGACGAGGTGGAAGTCGCTGCCCTCGACCAGGCCGCTGCCCTCCTCGAGCCTGGGCTTCCACCGGGTGCGGGTGGTGCCGACGGGCAGGGTGGTCTCGTAGACCACCAGGGTGCCGGGCTTGAGGCCGCGGGCGATGTCGTCGGTGGCGGAGTCCATCCAGCCGAAGTCGGGACGAGCCTGCTCGTCGACGAACAACGGCACCACCACGACGACCGCGTCGCTCTGGGAGACCGCGTCGGCGGTGTCGGTCGTGGCGACCAGGCGCCCTGCGGAGACGACCTCGGAGAGGTACTCGGCGAGGTGCGCCTCCCCGGGGAACGGCTCGGTCCCGGCGTTGACGAGGTCCACGACGGGCTGGCTGACGTCGGCGCCGAGGACGTCGTGCCCGGACCTGGCGAACTGCACGGCCAGGGGAAGGCCGATCTTGCCGAGGCCGACAACGGTGATCTTCACGATGTTCCTTCACGATTGGGTGCGCGCACGATCCTAGGGCTTCCCCGCCGGCCAGCGGCCACGCCCCGCGTCGCCGGCGCGCGAGGCACCCCACAGCCCGGGGACGACGGTGCCGCGGTGGCGGGGGGCAGCCCGCGAGCCTTGCGCCTGTCGGCGAACCTGTGATGCTGGCACCCATGACCCTGAAGCACCAGAACGACCCCGAGCTGATCCGTGCCCTGCTGGCCGACCCCGGCATCTGGGTGGTCGTCGGCCTGTCGTCCAATCGCGACCGTGCCGCCTTCGACGTGTCCCGGTGGCTCAAGGTGGAGCTCGGCAAGGGGATCATCCCGGTGCACCCCGCAGCGGACACCGTCCACGGCGAGCAGGGCTACGCCTCCCTCGCCGACATCCCCGACGGCACCGACGTCAAGGTCGTGGACTGTTTCGTCAGCTCCGAGCACGTCGGCGCCGTCGTCGACGACGTGATCGCCCACAAGGACCGCCTGGCCATCGACGCCGTCTGGATGCAGCTCGGCGTGAGCGACGAGGACGCTGCCGACCGGGCGCGTGCGGCCGGCATCGACGTGGTCATGGACACCTGTCCCAAGATCGAGTGGCGCAACGCGAACTCCTCCGGGATGGTCCGCTGACGCCTGCGCTGGTCCGTCGCGGAGCCCTGGTCAGCAGGCCTTGAGCTTGAGGGCTGCGTCCGAGACCATCCCGGTGCCGCCGAGCGCGGTGATCCTGGTGGCACCCAGGCGCTTGATCTCGGCGAGGGTCGCGGCAGGGACGCAGTCCTTCTGGGTCAGCAGGACGGGACGGCCACCGAAGTAGGGTGCGACCGCGGCGCCGGAGAGCGCGTCCGGGTACTGCATGCCGTTGGTCAGCAGGACCTCGTTGGCTGCGGTCAGCGCGTCGGCAGAGGTCATGGCCGAGGTGGTGAAGCGGTCCTTGCCCGCGATGCGGCGGGTCTTGCCGGCTGCCAGGGCGGGAACGGCCGCCCGCACCTGGGCGAGCACGGCGTCGGAGACGATGGTCGGGCCCCCGAGCACGATGACCTCCGACGGCTTGACGCGCTTGAGCGCTGCCGCGGTCTCGGCCGGAAGCTTCGTGGCGCCGGTCAGCAGCAGGTAGCCGCCGGCCAGGCTGGCAGCGGCGCCGCCACCGAGGGCGTCGGGGAAGGTCGTCCCGCTGGCCAGGTAGACCGGCACGCCGGTCAGGGTGGGGTCGAAGAAGTCGGTGAGCTGCGCAGCGGTGTCGTAGCGGTTGCTGCCCTCGACCTGGTAGGCCATCCCGCTGGCCGTGTGGGCCTCGATCTGCGCGACCATCTCGCTGCTCACGGACGCGGCTCCACCGACGACGATGACGTCCTGGGTCTTGAGGCGGTCCAGCTCGGCGGCGACCACCGCGGGCAGCTTGCCGGCTGTGGGGACCAGCAGCAGCGGCGCCTCGACGAGGGCAGCGAGCGGTCCGGCACCGAGCGCGTCCGGGAAGTTCTGGCCCGAGGCGATGACCACGACGTCCTGCGTCGGGGTGAAGTTCGCCCTCGAGATGGCCACCGAGGTCGCGTAGCGGTCCGCGCCTGCCAGCCGGCCGGTCGTCATGGTTGCGGCGGCGACGGAGGCGGAGGCCTTCAGCGGGGCCGTGGCCGGGGCGGAGGGCGCAGCGGTGGCGGTGGTCGCGCCGAGGGCGAGCAGGACGCTGGTCACCAGTGCGGGGGCGGTGAGGCGGGCAGGGCGCATGAGCGGGACTTCCTCGGTGGGGGGGACCCTGGTCAAGGGGGCGGTGCGACGCAAGGTAGCCCGCCGATGCCGGACCCATCGCCCACTCCCCGAAATGCTGTCCGGACGGACGACCCCGTGGCTCAGGCCTGCGTGCCGCGGCGGGCGCGCAGGGCCGCGCCCTTGGCGTGGGCCTGGTCGCGCAGGTCGCCCTGGAAGCGCACCATCGCCGCCCGCAGGTCTGCCGCGCGGGCGCCGTCGCCGGCAGCGAGGATGCGCACCGCGAGCAGCCCGGCGTTGCGGGCGCCGCCGATGGAGACGGTGGCGACCGGCACCCCGGCCGGCATCTGCACGATGGACAGCAACGAGTCCATGCCGTCGAGGTGCTTCAGCGGCACCGGCACCCCGATCACGGGCAGGGGCGTCACCGCCGCGAGCATCCCGGGCAGGTGGGCCGCTCCCCCGGCGCCGGCGATGATCACGCGCAGCCCGCGGTCGGCGGCCTGCTGCCCGTAGGTGACCATCTCCTGCGGCATGCGGTGGGCCGAGACGACGTCGACCTCGTGGGCGATGTCGAACTCCTCGAGCGCCGCTGCGGCGAGCTCCATGACGGGCCAGTCGCTGTCGCTGCCCATGACCAGCCCGACGAGCGGTGCGGTGGCGGAGGTGTCGCTCATTCGGTGATCGCTCCTGCGAGGTAGTCGGCGGCGTGGCCGGCCCGCTCGCGCAGGTCGGCGAGGTCGGTGCCACTGACGGTGACGTGCCCGATCTTGCGGCCCGGGCGGACCGCCTTGCCGTACAGGTGGACCTTGAGGCCGGGGTCCCTGGCCATGATGTGGCGGTACGCCGGGTAGAGCTCGGGGTAGTCCCCACCGAGCACGTTCGCCATCACCGTGTGGGGTTCGCGCGGGTTCGGGCTGCCGAGCGGGAGGTCGAGCACTGCGCGCAGGTGCTGCTCGAACTGGCCGGTCACGGCGCCGTCCATGGACCAGTGCCCGCTGTTGTGCGGGCGCATCGCCAGCTCGTTGACGACGTAGGCCGCGGCCCCCGTCCCGGGGTCGCGCACCTCGAACATCTCCACCGCGAAGACCCCGGTGACCCCGAGCTCCTCGGCGATGCGCAGGCCCGCCTCGGTGGCCACGGCGGCGAGGTCCGGGTCGAGGTCGGGCGCGGGAGCCAGGACCTCGGTGCAGATGCCGTCGGTCTGGACCGTCTCGACGACCGGCCACGCGGCGGCCTGGTTGGAGGGGCTGCGCGCGATGAGGACGGCGAGCTCGCGGACGAAGTCGACCTTCTCCTCGAGCAGCACGCCGTCGGCGAGGGCACCGGCCCGGCCGACCTGCTCGAGCCAGTCGGCGATGTCGTCCGCCGAGTCGATGACGCGCACGCCCTTGCCGTCGTATCCGCCGCGCGGGGTCTTCGCGACGACGGGCCAGCCGATCCGGTCACCGAACGCCGTGACGTCCTGCGCGGTGCGGGCCCGGGCCCACGGCGGGCAGGCGACGCCGATCTCGGTGAGCCGCTCGCGCATGGCGAGCTTGTCCTGGGCGAAGTGCAGCGCCCGCGGGCTCGGGTGCAGCGGCACGCCCCGGTCCACCAGCGCGTCGAGCACGGCCGGCGGCACGTGCTCGTGGTCGAAGGTCACCACGTCGCACTGCGCGGCGAAGGCCAGTACGGCGTCGACATCGGTGTGGTCCCCCACCGGTGCGCTGGGGATGACCTGGGCGGCGGCGGCGTCGGGCGCCTCCGCCAGCACGCTGAGGGTCAGGGACAGCTCGGCGGCGGGTCCGGCACACATCCGGGCGAGCTGGCCGCCACCGATGATGCCGACGACGGGGAACCCTCCGGGGGCGCGCTGCGGTGACGTCACGACGGCGAGGATATCGGCCGGGGCAGGTCGACCCCGAGCCTGCCCACCGCTGGGACCCGCCGCTGCCGCGAGTCTTTGAGCGCCATACCCGACCAGGACCGGGTATGGCGCTCAAAGACTCGGGAACGCGGCACCCGACCACCCTCGATAGGCTCCGCTGGTGTCCGCGCCCCCCTCCGTCCTCGCGCGCCTGCGCGGGACGATCGACGTCCTGTATCGCGAGATGATCAAGTTCGGTGTCGTGGGCGCGGTCGCCTTCGTCATCGACCTCGGCGGGTTCAACCTGCTGCGCCGCACCGTCCTGCAGGGCACCGGCGACTGGGTGCTGTCGCACGCGGTGGTCGCCACGATCATCTCCGCCGCCGTGGCGACCGCGGTGGCGTGGGTCGGCAACCGGATGTGGACCTTCCGGCACCGCCGCAACCGCCCGGTGCACCACGAGGCACTGCTCTTCGCGCTGACCAACGGGGTGGCGCTTCTGGTCCAGGCGTTCTGCGTGGGAGCCACCAACCAGATCGTGGCCGGCGAGACCGGCTGGGTCGCGGAGAACCTCGCGAAGGTGGTGGGGATCGGCCTGGGGACCCTGTTCCGCTTCTACGCCTACCGCAAGTTCGTGTTCAGCCACGAACCGCTGGACGACACCTCGCCGCTGTCGGACTGACCGACCGGACCGGCGCCCCGCAGCCCACTGGCACCGGACCGCCATCGGTCGCCGGGTGCCGGCCGGTCACCATCGGCGAGGTCGGACGAGGTCGGACGAGGTCGGACGAGGTCGGGCTCAGTCGGACTCGCTGAGGAACAGCGCGAAGATCGCCGGCTGGGCCTGGATCAGCTCCAGCCGACCCCCGTTGGACTCGGCGAGGTCGCGTGCCAGCGCCAGCCCGAGCCCGGTGCCGCTCGTGGTGACCGAGCGCTCGAAGATGTGCGGCGCGATGGTGGCCGGCACCCCCTCGCCCTGGTCGCTGACCTCGACGACCACCGACGGGCCGGAGCGGCGCGCGTGGACGTCGACGGTGCCCCGGCCGTGGGCCAGCGAGTTCTCCAGCAACGTCGACAGCACCTGCGAGAGCGCGACGGGCGTGGCCTGGACGACCAGCCCCCGCTCACCGTGCACCCGGACGCTGCGGCGGGCCTGCTCGAACGCCGGCTGCCACTCGCGCTGCAGGGCGGCGATGACCGAGTCGAGGGAGACCGTCGCCCTGGGCTCGTCGCCGCCCCGCCGAGGGCGCGACATCAGGTCGTCGACGACCCGGGTGAGACGCTCGACCTGGGCGATCGCGATGTTGGCCTCCTCCTGGACGACCTCGAGGTCGTCGGTGGCGGCGATCTCCTCCAGGCGCATCAGCAGCGCGGTCAACGGCGTGCGCAGCTGGTGCGAGGCGTCGGCGGCGAAGTCGCGCTCGGACGCCAGCGACTTGGTCAGGGTCTGCGCGCTGCGGGCCAGCACCTGGGAGACCTGGTCGAGCTCGGCGATGCCGGAGTGCAGCGGTTGGATGCGGGACTCCCCCGCGCCGAGGCGTTCGGCCCGGTCGGCGAGCTGGGTCATCGGGCGGGACAGGCGACGCGCCTGCTGGACCGCCACGAACACCCCGACCCCCAGGGCCAGCACGGCCAGGGCGACCACGACACCGGCGAGGCGCACGGAGGTCGCGGTCGGCGTGCCGTCGGCCAGCCACTGGCCCACGACACCGCGACCGCTCACGGACGCCTGCCAGATGGCGGCGGCCACCGGCAGCATCGTGATCAGGATCGCCAGTGCCACGGCCAGGACCGTGGAGCGGATCAGCTGTTGGCGCATGTCAGGCGCTCAGACCTCGTCCCCGCGCTCGAAGCGGAACCCGACGCCACGCACGGTGGCGATGTAACGGGGGCGGGTGGCGTCGTCACCGAGCTTTCGGCGCAGCACGGAGATGTGCATGTCGAGGGTCTTGGTGGAGCCGAACCAGGCGGTCTCCCAGATCTCGCGCATCAGCTGCTCGCGGGAGACGACCTTGCCCTGCTCGCGGACGAGCACGCGCAGCAGGTCGAACTCCTTGGCCGTGAGCTGCAGCTCCTCCTCCTGGAACCAGGCCCGCCGACCCTCGGGGTCGATGCGCACGAGCTCGTTGGCATTGGCGGCATCGGTGGGGTTGCGGCGCAGCAGCGCCCGCACCCGGGCGAGCAGCTCGGCGAGCCGGAACGGCTTGGTGACGTAGTCGTCGGCGCCCGCGTCGAGGCCCACGACCGTGTCGACCTCGTCGGCGCGCGCGGTCAGGATCAGGACGGGGACGGTACGTCCTTCGGCCCGCATCCGGCGGCACACCTCGAGCCCGTCGACGTACGGCAACCCCAGGTCGAGCACCACGAGGTCGGGGTTCTCGGCCGAGGCCTCGAGGGCGGCACGACCGTCGGCCCGGACGTCGACGTCGTAGCCCTCTCGTCGCAGCGCGCGGGCGAGCGGCTCGGAGATGGCGGGGTCGTCCTCGGCCAACAAGACACGGGTCATGGGGTGATCGTAGGGAACGACCGGCCCGATCAGCGACCAGGCCACTCCGGACGGCGTTTTTCGTTGAAGGCGGCGACCCCCTCGGCACGGTCCCGGGAGAACGCCGTGGCGGCCCAGTGGCCGTCCTCCAGCTCCAGTCCGGCGGCGAGGTCGGTGTCGAACCCGCGGCGCATCGCGGCCTTGGCGTTGCGCACCCCGACCGGGGAGTTGCCGGCGATGGTGGTGGCCAGCTCGAGGGCCCGGTCGCGCGCCGTGCCCGCCGCCACGACCTCGTCGACCGCCCCCAGAGCGCACGCGTCGACGGCCGAGAAGCGCTCCGCCGTGAAGATCATCCGCGCCGCGCGCGACCACCCGATGCGGCGGGTGAGCAGCTGGGTGCCACCCCCGCCGGGGATCACCCCGACCGAGACCTCGGGCAGGCCGACCACGGCATCCTCCCCGCACACCACGAGGTCGCAGGACAGCGCGATCTCGAACCCGCCCCCGAGGGCGTACCCGTCGACGGCGGCCACCACCGGGACGGGCAGGTCGAGCACCCCGCGGTATGCCGCCCGCGCCAGCGGCCGCTGGGCACGCAGGTCCTCGTCGGTGAAGGCGTTGCGCTCCTTGAGGTCCGCACCGACGCAGAAGGCCTTCGGGTGGGTCGAGCTGACGACGACGGCGCGGACCGTGCGGTCCTCCGCGAGCTCCCGGGTGGCCCGGCCGAGGGCGTGGGCCATCTCGGTGGAGACGGCGTTCATCGCCTCGGGCCGGTCCAGGACCAGCTCGGCGACGTGGCCGGACTCCCCGTGCCGCTCGATGCGGACCAGTGCTGACGTCATCGGGTCTCCTCAGGGTGTTCGACAGGGGTGGTGGGCACAGCGGTGGAAACAGCGGCTCGTCCGGCGAGGCGGCCGCCGGTCGCCCGGCGCAGCTCGCTCGGCGTGACCTGGCCGATGCCGCGCAGCGTCCGCGTGCGCAGCGCCGTGGTCTCGAACCCCGACAGCGACGCGAGCGCCGTGGCGAGGGCGTCGTCGACGAGCACCCCGCCGCCGGGGGCGACGCTGGTGATGCGGGAGGCGCGGTTGACGGTCGTGCCGAACACGTCGCCGAGCCGGGAGAGGACCGGGCCCACCGCCATACCGACCCGCACGTCGGGCAGCAGGTCGTCCTCGGCCATGGTCTCGACCAGGTCGAGGGCGACCGCGGCGGCAGGGGCCGCGTCGAGGGTGACGAACAGGATCTCGTCGCCGACCGTCTTGATCACCCGGCCGCCGTGGGCGGTGACGATGTCGGTGGCGAGCGCCTCGAACCGCTGCACCATCACCGCGAGCTGTCGCTCGGTCATCCGGCGCACGAGCGAGGTGAAGTTGACCAGGTCGGCGAACCCGACCACGCGGCGTACACCGTGCGCGGACTGCTGGGGGTCGGCGTCGGCGAGCATGCGTGAGATCGCGGCGGTGAGGTGGCGACGCCAGGCGTAGATGAGCAGCGGTTCGAGGGAGTCGGCCATGTCGGTGAGCTTGCGCGCCGCGGCGCTGGCGGCGGCGAGGTCGGGCGCCCCACGGGCGTCGGCCTCGTCCAGGGCGGCCTCGAGGTCGGGGTCGGCGAGCGCCTCGGCCATGAGCTGGGTCTGCCAGACCGCGAGCCGGTCGGTGGTGCGGGCGAACGCCCGGGTCATGGCGAGCGCCGTCGTCTCGTCGAGCTCCTCGTCGCGGACCAGGCGGGCGACAGCCATGAGGGCCATCTGGTCGGCCTCGGTGAACATCGCGTCGTCGTCCTCGACGATCGGGAAACCGAGCGCGTGCCAGAACTTGCGGGCCGACAGCAGCGACACCTCCGCCCCACGGCTGACGTCGCGCCGGGCCATCGTCGCCGGCTTGCCCAGCAGGCGGGCCTCGAGGTTGTCCGGGCTCAGGGCGGCCAGGTCCTCCGGGCGCACGATGCGGTGGCGTCCGACCTCGGACACTGCCGACACCTCCTCGGGGTCTCGCGGACGGCGCAGACGACTCTGCGCCTCCAGGGCAACACGGGAGCAGTCCGCACGGGACCGGACTGCCCGGGACGCGGCGCTGCGAGCTCTCACCCCGCATCATGCCGTGCCCTCGGTGGTGTCGTCGTCCCGGCACCACCGGATCCGGCGCCCCCCTACGGCGCCGGTCAGCCCGCGGGGCGCACGTGCACGACGTCGCCGGCGGCCACGGAGTACTCCGTGCCGTTCGACGCGACGACCAGTCGACCCTCCTCGTCGACCCCGGTGGCGCGCGCGCGGCGGACGTCGCCGCCGGCGATGTGCAGCTCGACCTCGCGGCCGATGGTCAGGCACGCCGAGCGGTATGCCGCGTGGAGGGCGGCGCGGTCCTCCGGGCCCCCGGTGAGGCTGCGGTGCCAGCCGGCGAGGTGGCGCAGCAGCGCGACGACGAGGTCCTCGCGACCGAGGTCGGGGACACCGGCGAGGCGCAGCGACGTCGCCGTGTCGACCGGGAGCTCGTCGCGCTCCTGGTCGACGTTGATGCCGAGCCCGACGACGATCCCGCCGGGCTGCAGCTCGCACAGGATGCCGCACACCTTGCGTTCGTCGTCGGCGGGCAGGAGCACGTCGTTGGGCCACTTGAGCCCGGCCTCGAGCCCGGCGACCTCGCGCAGGGCGTCCCGAACCGCGAGCCCGGCGGCCAGCGGCATCCAGCCCCGACCGGCGTCGGGCGCGGGGAGCAGCACCGACAGGGTCACCGACGTCCGCGCCGGGGTGTCCCAGGAGCGGCCGAGCCGTCCCCGGCCCGCCTGCTGGTGGTCGGTGAGGACGACGTGGAAGGGCCGGGCGAGGCGGGCGGCCTCGGCGTTGGTCGATCCGAGCTCGGGGTGGACGTCGACGTCCACCCACGGTGAGCCGGACGTGACCAACGCCTCGTGCAATGCCTCACGCTGAAGGGGTTCGCGCATGGGGGCAAGGCTAGGCTCCCGGCCATGCCCCAGACCACTCCCGACGCGGTCTCCACCGGCGGTACCGACCTCCCCGACGACATCGACGTCCACTCCACGGCCGGAAAGCTCGCCGACCTCAAGCGCCGCGTGGCCGAGGTCGCGCACGCCGGTTCGGAGCGCGCGGTCGACACGCAGCACGCCCGTGGCAAGAAGACCGCCCGCGAGCGCCTCGCCCTGCTGCTCGACGAGGGCTCGTTCGTGGAGATGGACAAGTACGCCCGGCACCGCAGCACCGCCTTCGGCCAGGAGCAGAACCGCCCGTACGGCGACGGCGTCGTGACCGGGTACGGCACCGTCGACGGGCGGACCGTCGCGGTCTTCGCCCAGGACTTCACCGTCTTCGGCGGGTCCCTCGGTGAGGTCTTCGGCGAGAAGATCTGCAAGGTCATGGACTTCGCGATGAAGGTCGGCTGCCCGGTCGTCGGCCTCAACGACTCCGGCGGCGCGCGCATCCAGGAGGGCGTGGTCTCCCTCGGCCTGTACGGCGAGATCTTCCGCCGCAACGTCCACGCCAGCGGGGTGATCCCCCAGATCTCGCTGGTCATGGGCCCGTGCGCGGGCGGCGCGGTCTACTCCCCCGCCGTCACCGACTTCACCGTGATGGTCGACCAGACCTCGCACATGTTCATCACCGGCCCCGACGTCATCAGGACGGTGACCGGTGAGGTGGTCTCGTTCGAGGACCTCGGCGGCGCCCGCGCCCACAACACCAAGTCCGGTGTCGCGCACTACATGGGCGACGACGAGGTCGACGCCATCGAGTACGTCAAGGCGCTGCTGTCCTACCTGCCGAGCAACAACCTCGAGGAGCCGCCGTCGTTCGCCGACGACACCGAGCTGCCCTCGCTCGAGGTCACCGACGACGACCGCGTCCTGGACACGCTGATCCCCGACAGCCCCAACCAGCCGTACGACATGCACACCGTCATCGGCACGGTCGTCGACGACGGCGAGTTCCTCGAGGTGCACCCGCTGTTCGCGCCCAACATCCTGTGCGGGTTCGGGCGGGTCGAGGGCCGGTCGGTCGGCGTCGTGGCCAACCAGCCCATGCAGTTCGCCGGCACCCTCGACATCGACGCGTCCGAGAAGGCCGCCCGGTTCGTGCGCACCTGCGACGCGTTCAACGTGCCGGTGCTGACCTTCGTCGACGTGCCCGGCTTCCTGCCCGGCACCGACCAGGAGTGGGACGGCATCATCCGCCGCGGCGCCAAGCTGATCTACGCCTACGCCGAGGCCACCGTGCCGCTCGTCACCGTCATCACCCGCAAGGCCTACGGCGGCGCGTACGACGTCATGGGGTCCAAGCACCTCGGCGCCGACATCAACCTGGCCTGGCCGACCGCGCAGATCGCGGTGATGGGCGCCCAGGGCGCGGTCAACATCCTCTACCGCAAGCAGCTCGCGGCCGCCGAAGCCGGTGGCGAGAACGTCGAGGAGGCGCGGCAGCGGTTCATCACCGAGTACGAGGACACCCTCGCGAACCCCTACATCGCGGCCGAGCGCGGCTACATCGACACGGTCATCACCCCGAGCAACACCCGGATGAACGTCACCCGGGCGCTGCGGGCACTGCGGACCAAGCGCGAGACCCTGCCGCCCAAGAAGCACGGGAACATCCCCCTATGACCTCTTCGCAGGCTCAGAGCTCAGGGGGCCCGGCCCTGTGACGGCGTCGCAGGCTCCACCGCCACAAGGGGGGCCCGGCGTGGTGAGCGAGCAGACCCGTACCGGGCAGCTGCCGCTGCGGCTGGTCCGCGGCACCGCCAGCCCGGAGGAGATCGCGGCGCTGTTCGCCGTGCTGTCGGCCGTGTCCGCCGGCGACGAGTCACCCCCGGCGGCCCGGACGGCCTCCGCGTGGATGGCCCGCGAACGCCTGGTCCGCCGCCCCCTCACCCCGGGTCCGGGCGCCTGGCGCGCCTCCGCCTGGCGCTGAACCCGCGGTGGGGTATGCCGCGAAGCCGGCTCCGCGGCATACCTCACCGCGCGCGCCACACTCCGCAAGGCGGGGGAGGTGCGGGTCAGGAGCGGGGCTGCTGGTCCAGCGCCCACAGGGCGATCGCGAGGGCTGCGCGGTCGGAGAAGGCCAGCGGGTCGCGGCCGGTGATCTCCTGGATGCGCCGGAGCCGGTGCCGCACCGTGTTGACGTGCAGGTAGCTCTCGCGCGCCGTGTCGATGAGCGAGCCCGACGCCAAGAACGACCGCAGCGTCTGCACGTGTGACGTCCCGTGCAGCCGGTCGGAGTCCACCAGCGGGGCGAGCAGCTGGTCGACGAAGGGCTCGAGGCGTCCGGGGGGCTGTTGGCGAAGCAGGCCCTCCAGGGTCGTCAGTCCCTCCGGGCCGACCACGCCGCCGCGCGACGTCGCCAGGCCGAGGGCCGCCCGTGCCTCGGCGACCGCCTGGCCGAGCCGCGACAGGGGCAGGCTGCTGCTCACCCCGCAGGGGAGCTCGGACACCGGGCCGCCAGGCGGCGCCGTGGGTCCACCGCTGAGGGCCAGGGTGACACCGGGTGCCTCCCCGACCAGCAGTGGCCCGCCGTCGGTGGGCAGCAGGGCTGCTGCACCGGCCTGCCACGCCCGCACCGTGAGGTCGGCGCCCGCGAGCCCGACCTCGTCGAGGAACGGCAGCAGCGCCGCGGGGTTGAGCAACCGCTCCTCGACGAGCAGCAGCAGCTGCCCGACCCGCTCCCGGCGCAGGGAGTCCTCCACGTCCCGCTCGCGCTGGGCGACCTCGAGCACGTGCGCGAGCTGGACCAGCGGGGCGGCGCTGCCCGCGACGGACTCGGCCGTCCACCGCAGGACCCCTCCGCCGCGCATCGGCACGGTGCGAGCCGACCACCGCGGCTTCGCGGCGACGCCCCCGCGGTGGGTGGTGACGCCGTCGACCTCGAGCTCGAGCAGGCCACCCATCACCTCGGCGGCCGTCTCGAGCAGCGTCGCCACCGGTGCCTGGGCCCGCAGTCCGCCCAGCATCCGACCGACCAGACGCTGGCTCAGCCGGGTGTCCGACTGCCGCGCCTGCATCTCGCGGGCCCGCAGGTGGTCGCTGATCGCGCTGAACGGAGCGCCGCGCGGCGCCACGAGCACAGGCAGCCCCAGGTCGGCACACGACTGCAGCAGCGCCGACGGGAGCTGGTCGTGGACGTCCCCCACCCCGAAGCACAGGCCCGCCACGCCGGCCGCGACCAGGGAGCGGGCGAACGTGCGGCACCGCGGTCCGTCGGTCAGGGCCGATCCGACCGTGCAGACCAGCTCGCCCTCCCGCAGGTAGTCACCGGGGTCGACGAGCTCGGTCGGGTGGGTCCACCGCACCACCCGGTCGAGCGCCGGGTCGTCCAGGACCACCCGGGTCGCCCCAGTCGCCCCCGTCGCCCCGCTCGCTTCGGTCGCCCCGGTGACCGGGGCCAGTGCCAGCCGCAGGTCCGCCGCCTCCAGGAGGTCACGCAGGGTCGGTGGGGAAGCACGATCATGGGGCGACACGGTGGCCAGCGTAGTCACAGGGTCCGTGCCGACCAGGCGCACCGTTGGAGGATCCTCCAACGCCGAGGGGTCCAGAGGTGGGCTGCCACGACATGTCCCGGCACCTCTTGTGCCGTGGTCCACCCCGCCACGATGGTGGGTCCAACAATCACCAGGAGGCCCTCATGACCACGCAGGCAGCCCAGCAGGAGACCGACGGCACGCTGCGCCGCGAGTTCACCCTGTGGTCCTCGTTCGCGTTCGCATTCGCGTTCATCTCCCCGATCGTGGCGCTGTACGGCATCTTCGGCCTGGCGCTGAGCGCGGCCGGCCCCGCGTTCTGGTGGGGGTTCCTGCTGGTGTTCGGGGGCCAGCTGCTCGTCGCGCTCGTCTTCGCCGGGCTGGTCTCACGCTGGCCGTACGAGGGCTCGATCTACCAGTGGTCGCGGCGCCTGGTCGGCACGGGGTACGGCTGGTTCGCGGGCTGGGCCTACATGTGGACCCTGGTCATCGCGATGGCGACCGTGGCCCTGGGCGCAGCGGGCTTCCTCGCCAACATCGTCGGGGTCGACGACCCCTCGGCCCCCCAGCGGGCCCTGATCGCCCTGGGCATCCTGCTGATGGGCACGGTGGTGAACCTCCTGGGGCGCCAGGCCCTGAAGGTGTTCATGAGCCTGAGCATCATCGCGGAGGTCATCGGCTCGCTGGGCCTGGGGACCTGGCTGCTGCTGTTCCACCGGGAGAACTCGATCGGTGTCCTGTTCGAGGGGACCGGTGGCGACACGGCATACCTCTCCCTGTCCGGACCGTTCCTGGTGGCGGTGGCCTTCATCGGCTGGTCGTTCGTGGGCTTCGAGAGTGCCGGGGCCATCGCCGAGGAGGTGCACGAGCCGAAGCGGAACCTGCCCAAGTCGGTGATCTTCTCGCTCGTCTTCATCGCCCTGGTGGTCATGTACTCCAGCCTGGCCATCATCCTGGCCGTCCCGGACCTCGGTGCCGTCGCCGCGGGCAACGTCGTCGACCCCGTCTACTCGACCCTGACCACGGCACTGGGCGCCGGGATCGCCCGCCCGGTGGAGGTGCTGTTCGTCATCGGCTTCCTCGCCAGCTTCCTGGCGCTGCAGACCTCGGCCTCGCGGGTCATCTGGTCCTACGCCCGTGACGGCGCCCTGCCCGGGTCCGCGGTGCTGTCCCGGCTCGGCGGCAAGGCGCGGGTCCCCACCGCCGCCATCCTGGTCACGACCGTCGTGGGTGCTGCGCTGTTCATCCTGAGCAACGTCGCCGAGGACCTCTACACGCTGATGGTCAACTTCACCACGGGCGGGTTCTACCTGGCCTTCCTCTTCCCCCTGGTCGGCGCCCTCGTGGTGCAGCTGCGCGGTCGTTGGGTCGCCGGGCCGTTCACGCTGGGGCGGTGGACCCTGCCGGTCACCATCGCGGCCGTCGTGTGGGCCACCCTGGAGTTCATCAACATCGCCTGGCCCCGCCCTGCCTACCCGCAGCGCTACCTCGACTGGTCGGTCTGGATCGCCATCGCCGTCCTGACCGTCCTCGGCGCCGTCGTCTACTCCCTCGTCCGGTCACGGATCGGCGCCGAGGCGCACGGCGGGCCCGACGTCGACGAGGAGCTCGCCTCGGCATCGGTGGGCCGATGAGCCCCGCGCCCGCACGGGTGGCCGTGGTCACCGGTGGGGCCAGCGGTATCGGTCGCTGCGTCGTCCAGGAGCTGGCCCACCGCGGTTGGCAGGTCGCCAGCCTCGACCTCGCCCCCTCCGAGGCGGACCTGGCGTTCGAGGTCGACATGCGCGACGCCGGCGCGGTCAGCGCGGCGGTGGCGCAGGTCGAGACCCGCCTCGGCCCGGTGGGCTCCGCGGTGTCGGTGGCGGGGCACTACGAGATGCTCCCCGTCTGCGACATCAGCCCCGAGGCCTGGCAGCGCATGCTCTCGGTCCACCTCGGGGGCCTGCGCAACCTCGTCACCGCAACGCTCCCCGGGATGATCGAACGCGGAACGGGGTCGATCGTCGCGACCGCCAGCGAGCTGGCCGTGGGCGGCGGCGGTCCCGGTGACGCGCACTACGCGGCGGCCAAGGGCGCTGTGCTGGGCCTGGTCCGGAGCCTGGCACCCGAGGTCGCCGCGCACGGCGTACGGGTCAACGCGGTGGCGCCCGGCCCCACGGACACCCCCCTGCTGGCAGCCGACTCGCCGTGGCGGGCCCCGGCCTACCTCGCGACGCTCCCCGCCCAGCGGCTGACCTCCCCCGAGGAGGTGGCCCTCTGCGTGGCGTTCCTCGTGGACGAGGCCACCTTCTGCACGGGCGAGACGCTCAACCCCAACGCCGGCGCGGTGATCTGAGGTGTGGACCTCCGAGACCCGACCCGACTCCTTGCGCCCCCTGCAGGGCCAGGTCGCCCTGGTCACCGGGGCAGCCCAGGGCATGGGCGCCTCACACGCCCGCCGCCTCGCTGCCGGGGGCGCCGTGGTCGCGGTCAACGACCGCGAGGACAGCGCGGACCTGCGGGCCCTGGCGGCTGAGGTCGGCGGCGTCACCGCCCCCGGTGACGTCAGCGACCGGGAGGCCGTCCGCGCCCTGGTGGCGGGCGTCGGCCGCCAGGTCGGACGACCGGTCAGCGTCCTGGTCGCCAACCACGCCTACATGACCATGGCCCCGCTGCTCGAGCACGACGCTGACGACTGGTGGCGCATCGTGGACACGAACCTCACCGGCACCTTCCACCTGGTCCAGGCGGTGCTGCCCGGTATGCGCGAGCGCGGGTTCGGGCGGATCGTGGTGATCACGAGCGAGTGGGGGGTGACCGGGTGGCCGGCAGCGACGGCGTATGCCGCGTCCAAGGCCGGGCTGATCTCCCTGGTCAAGACCCTGGGCCGGGAGCTGGCCCCCGAGGGGATCGTGGTCAACGCGATCGCCCCGGGCGTCATCGACACCCCCCAGCTGGCCGTGGACGCCGAGGCCGCGGGCGTGGACCTCGACGAGATCCGGCGCCGCTACGCCGAGCAGATCCCGATGGGCCGCATCGGTGCACCCGGGGAGGTCTCGGAGGCGGTCGCGCTGCTCGCAGATCCCCGGCTCGGCTCGATGGTCGGCCAGACCCTGCAGGTCAACGGGGGCAGCACCCGAGGACGCGTGTGACGTGAACAACGAAGGAGCACCATGAGCGAGCACCACATCCGCCACGCCAACGGCGTGGTCGGGCAGGTCGACGGGATGCGCGTCCCGCGGTACGCCGGCCTCACGACCTTCGCACGCCTCCCGCGCCTGGAGGACGTCGAGCGCCACGACATCGCCGTGGTCGGGGTGCCCTTCGACTCGGGGGTCACCTACCGGCCGGGCGCACGGTTCGGGCCCTCGCACATCCGGCAGGCCTCGCGGCTGCTGCGGCCCTACAACCCGGCGCTGGACTCCCACCCGTTCAGCGACGCCCAGGTCGTCGACGCCGGGGACATCGCCGCCAACCCGTTCGACATCGCCGAGGCCGTCGACCAGACGCGTGAGGGCCTGGCCGAGCTGCTCGGCGAGCACGGTCGACCGTTCCTCATGCTGGGCGGCGACCACACCATCGCCCTGCCGGCCCTGCAGGCGCTGCACGCGGTCCACGGACCGGTGGCCCTGGTGCACTTCGACGCGCACCTCGACACGTGGGACACCTACTTCGACGCCCCCTGCACCCACGGCACCCCGTTCCGCCGGGCCTCGGAACAGGGCCTCGTGGTGAAGGGTCACTCGGCGCACGTGGGGCTGCGCGGTTCGCTCTACGACCGCAGCGACCTGCTGGACGACGCGGAGCTGGGCTTCACGGCCATCCACAGCCGCGACGTGGACCGGATCGGTGTGGACGGGATCGTCGCGCGGGTCCGCGAGACCGTGGGCGCGCTCCCGGTCTACGTCTCGATCGACATCGACGTGCTCGACCCCGCGTTCGCCCCCGGGACCGGGACCCCCGAGGCCGGCGGCTTGACCAGCCGTGAGCTGCTGGCCATCCTTCGGGGCATGGACGGCCTGGACATCGTCGGCGCCGACATCGTCGAGGTGTCCCCGGCCTACGACCACGCGGAGGTCACCGCCGTGGCCGCTGCCAACGTCGGCTACGAGCTGCTCACCCTGCTGGCCGGGCGGCGCCGTGGACGCGTGGACACCGCCGACGGGACGATATGAGCGGCCCGGCCGGCGCAGTCCACCCGGCCGACGCGGTCCACCTGGCCGATACGGTCGATCCGACCGGCGCGACAGGCCCGGCTGGTCCCGTCGCCTGGCCGGACGGCCACACCTCGGCGGCGGCGTTCACCTTCGACGTCGACGCCGAGTCCGCGGTGCTCTGGGGCCAGCCGGGCACTGCCGCCCGGATGAGCGTCCTCAGCCACCAGGCCTACGGGCCCCTGGTCGGGGTGCCGCGGATCCTGGACCTGCTGGACCGCCACGGCATCCGGTCCACCTTCTTCGTCCCGGGCTACACCGCCGACCGCTACCCCGGCGTGGTGCGCGACATCGTCGCCGCGGGTCACGAGGTGGGGCACCACGGCTACCTGCACGAGCAGCCCTCGGCGCTGGACCTCGAGTCCGAGCAGCAGGCCCTCGACCGGGGGCTCGAAGCCCTCGAACGGGTGGCCGGGGTGCGACCGGTCGGCTACCGCGCCCCCATGTGGGACCTGTCCTGGCGGACGCCGGCCCTGCTGGCCGAGCGCGGTTTCCTCTACGACTCCAGCCTCATGGACGCCGACGTGCCGTACGAGCTGGCCACCACTCCGGGGGCATCCGAGTCGATCGTGGAGATCCCGATCCAGTGGGCGCTCGACGACTGGGAGCAGTACTGCTTCCTGCCCGACCTGTCAGGGAGCGGCCTCATCGAGACCCCGGCGAAGGCACGCGAGCTGTGGCAGGCCGAGTTCGAGGGGCTGCGGTCGGTTGGCGGCTGCTGGGTGCTGACCAACCACCCCTTCCTGTCCGGGCGACCGTCCCGAGCCGCCGAGCTCGACTCGCTCATGGGTCATGTCGGAGCGGCGAGCGACGTCTGGACCGCCTCACTGGCCGAGATCGCCGAGCACGTCAGGGGGCTGGCCCTGACCCCCCGCTCCATCGCACCCGTGTCCCCCGACGACGCCTGACACCCCACGCGCCGCGCCGGCAGAGCGGAGGTCAGGCGCGGGTACGGGTGCGGCGCTCGACCTTCGCGCGGAGCTCGTCGGCGTCCTCGCCGACGAGGACGTTCGCGTCCAGGACCCGGGCAGCCAGGTCCAGGTCGCCCGAGAGCGCCCGGAACACCATCCGCACGTCGATGCCGTGCTCGGGGCGCGACACCACCTCGATCGTGTCGCCGGGCCGGACCTCTCCCCCGGTGACGACCGACAGGTACGCCCCGGTGTTGCCGACCTCGGTGAACCGCCGGACCCAGCCGCGCTCACCCATCCGGACCGAGAACGTCGAGCACGGGACGCGCGGGCCGCACACCTCGAGCACCACGTCGTCCCCGATGGCCCAGCGCTCGCCGAGCAGCGCGCCGTCGACGTCGAGGCCGGTCGTCGTGAGGTTCTCGCCGAACAACCCGTCTTCCAGGTCCCGCCCGAGGCGCTCCTGCCAGGCGTCGAGCTCCTCCCGGGCGTAGGCGTACACGGCCTGCTGGTCGCCCCCGTGGTGGCGGACGTCGCCGACGAAGTCACCGACGACGCCGCTGCCCAGACCACCGCGCCTGGGTCCGGGTCCCCGCAGCACGGCCGAGTCGACCGGCTTCTTGCCGATCCCGGTGACACCGACGGACTTGGCGGGGTTGGGTTCGGCGGCGCCGATGTTCAGCGAGAGCAGACGAGCAGTCATGGGGCCAGCCTAGGCACCGCGGCAACCAGATATGACCTGACGCCAACGGGTCGCTGGGGTACCTTCGCGGCTGTGAGCACGCAGACCTCCACCACCCGGCCAGCCACCGACGTCGACGCCATCGCGGACGACTACCTGGCGCGGACCGCGGCCCTGAGCCCGATCAGCGCGACCTACTACGGGATCGCCGGCTACGAGGAGGAGCTCGACGACTTCTCCCCCGCCGGACATGCCGCCGCCTCCGCGCTGCGCCGCGAGATCCTGTCCCGCCTGGAGGGCGTGGCCCCCGTCGACGACATCGACCGCGTCACCATCGCGGCGTTGCGCGAGCGCATCGGCGTCGCGGAGCAGACGTATGCAGCGGGCCTCGACGAGATGACCCTCAACGTCATCGCCTCGCCGCTGCAGGAGATCCGCGGCTGCTTCGACCTGATGGCGACCGCGACCGACGAGGACTGGGGCGTGTTCGCCCGGCGCCTCGAGAAGGTGCCCACGGCCCTGGACCAGTGGAAGCAGAGCCTGACGGCCTCCGCCGACCAGGACCGCATCGCCCCCCGCCGCCAGGTGCGGGCCTGCATCGCGCAGTGCCAGGACCTGACGTCGCAGGACGGGTACTTCGCAGGGCTGGTCGACGGCACGACCCACGACCTCACCGAGCTCGCGGACGGGACCCGGGCCGGGCTGGAGTCGGCGGTGGCAGCCGCACGGGCGGCCTACGTCGAGCTCGGGGAATGGCTCGCCACCGAGCTGCTCGACCGGGCGCCGGAGCGCGACGCCTGCGGACGCGAGGCCTACGCGTTGCTCTCGCGGGCCTTCATCGGCGCCGAGGTCGACCTCGAGGAGACCTACCGCTGGGGCCAGGACGAGGTCCGGCGGATCACCGCCGAGATGGCCGCCGTCGCCGACCAGGTCAAGCCCGGCGCGAGCGTGGCCGGGGCGATCGCCGCCCTCGAGGCCGACCCCGCGTACCAGCTGCACGGCACCGGCGAGCTGAAGGCGTGGATGCAGCAGAAGGCCGACGCCGCCATCGCCGAGCTCGCCGACACCCACTTCGACATCCCCGACCCCGTGCGCACCATCGAGTGCCTCATCGCGCCCACCCAGACCGGCGGGATCTACTACACCGGGCCCAGCGAGGACTTCACCCGCCCGGGCCGGATGTGGTGGTCCGTGCCTCGCGGCGTCACGGCGTTCGGCACCTGGAAGGAGCTCACGACCGTCTACCACGAGGGCGTACCCGGACATCACCTCCAGGTGGCCCAGACGGTGTTCCGGTCCGAGCTGCTCAACCGCTGGCGACGCATCGGCATCTGGACCTCCGGCCACGGCGAGGGCTGGGCCCTGTACGCCGAGCTGCTCATGGCCGAGCTCGGCCACATGGACGACCCGGGCCACCGGCTCGGCCTGCTCGACAGCCAGTCGCTGCGGGCGGCCCGGGTGGTCATCGACATCGGGGTGCACTGCGGTTTCGAGGCGCCCGAGGAGGTCGGCGGCGGCGAGTGGGACTACGACAAGGCCTGGCAGTACCTCACCGCCCACGCCAACCAGGGCGAGGCGTGGCTGCGCTTCGAGCTGGACCGTTACCTCGGCTGGCCGGGGCAGGCGCCGTCCTACAAGATCGGCGAGCGGCTCTGGCTCCAGCTGCGCGAGCAGGTCCGCGAGCGCGAGGGCGAGGCGTTCAGCCTCAAGGACTTCCACCGCCGCGCCCTGGACATCGGCAGCGTCGGCCTGGACACCCTGCGGCAGGCGGTGCTCGGCGAGCTCGACTGAGACCCGGCGCCGGGCGGCGGGTGGCCGGCCGGCGCGCTCCCGGGCGGTGGATGCGAGGATGCCCGCGTGGAACTCGCCCTGACGCTCGTCGCCCTCGTGGCCGCGGTGATCGTGGTCGCCGGGGCAGCGCGGCGCCTGGGCGTCCCCGCGCCGCTGGCCCTGATCGTCGCCGGCATCGCCGCCTCCTACGTCCCGTTCGTCAGTGGGCCGGCCCTCACCCCGGACGTGGTGCTCTACGGCCTGCTCCCACCCCTGCTGTATGCCGCGGCGGTCCGCACCTCGCTGGTCGACTTCCGCGCCAACACCGCCTCGATCCTGGCCCTGTCGGTGGGGCTCGTGCTCTTCACCGCGGCCGGGGTCGGGCTGGTGACGTGGTGGCTGCTGCCGGTGCCCTTCGCGGTGGCGTTCGCGCTCGGCGCGGTCGTGGCACCGCCCGATGCCGTGGCGGCCTCGGCCGTGGCCCGTCGGATCGGCCTGCCGCGACGAGTCGTGACCATCCTCGAGGGCGAGTCCCTGGTCAACGACGCCACCGCCCTGGTGTCGCTGCGCACCGCGATCGCCGCCTTCAGCGTGGCGGGGGCCGGCGCCGCCGAGAAGGTGACCCTCGGCTCGGTCGCCCTCGACTTCGTCTGGGCCGTCGTGGGCGGGGTCGGCGTCGGCGTCGGCGTCGCCCTGCTGGTCGGGTTCGTCCGCCGCAAGGTCACCGACCCGGCCGTCGACACCTCGTTGTCGTTCATCGTCCCCTTCCTGGCCTTCCTGCCGGCCGAGCACTTCCACGCCTCGGGAGTGCTCGCCGTGGTCGTGGCAGGCCTGCTGCTGGGCCACAGGTCACCGGTCGTCCAGACCGCCGCGTCCCGGCTCAGCGAGCGGATCAACTGGGCGTCGGTGCAGTTCCTGCTCGAGAACTCGGTGTTCTTGATGATCGGCCTGCAGATGCGCCGGATCGTCGGCGACATCGACGAGTCGGACCTGAGCTGGGGCCGGGTCTTCGTCGTGACCCTCGCCGTGCTCGTCAGCGTCGTGCTGCTCCGCCCGCTCTACGTCTTCCCGACCCGGCGCCTCTTCAGCCGCTTCGACCGCGGCGTCAGCCACACGTCCCGGCCCTACGCCCACGCCGCGATCATCTCGTGGGCGGGCATGCGTGGCGTGGTCACGCTCGCCGCCGCGTTCACCCTCCCACCGGAGACGCCGTACCGAGGCGTGCTGGTCTGGATCGCCATGGTGGTGACGGTGGGCACCCTGCTCGTGCAGGGCACCACGCTGCCCCTGCTCGCACGCCGGCTGAAGGTTCGCGGGCCGGACCCCCGCGAGGACGCGCTGCAGGAGGCGACCATCCTGCAGGCCTCCGTCTCGGCCGGGCTCACGGCACTGGAGAACTGCGACGAGGCCGAGGACGACGTCATCGCGACCCTGCGGAACCGCGCCCAGAACCGCACCAACATCGTCTGGGAACGGCTCGGCCAGGGCCGAAAGGGCGCCGAGACCCCCAGCCAGACCTACCGCCGCATGCGCATGACCATGCTCGAGGCCGAACGCCGTGAGCTGCTGCGCATCCGCGACGCAGGCCTGGCCGACCACGAGGTGCTCGCCCACGTCATGGACCAGCTCGACATCGAGGAGTCGATGCTCGACCGCATCGAGGACCGCACCCTGGCCCTGCGCGACGACCCGATGCTCCCCGTCGAACGGTCCGGGGACGAGTGCGCCCACCTGGTCGACCACCACGACCGGTTCGTGGCACCCACCAGCCCGCACGGGTGCGAGGAGTGCCTGCGTGACGGCACGACGTGGGTGCACCTGCGACTCTGCCTGGACTGCGGCCACGTCGGCTGCTGCGACTCCTCCACCGAGAAGCACGCCTCCGCCCACTTCCACGAGTCCGGCCACCCGGTGATGCGCAGCTTCGAGCCGGGCGAGTCCTGGCGCTGGTGCTTCGTGGACGACCAGCTCGGCTGAGCACGGATACAGTCCGGGGCATGACGAACCGGACTCCCTCCCTCGTGCTGGCCTCCGCCTCCCCCGCCCGCAAGAAGCTGCTGGTGGCCGCCGGGGTCGAACCGAGCATCGTGGTGAGCGCGGTCGACGAGGACGCGGTGACTGGTGCGGCCCGCGAGAAGTACGGCGAGCTGGCACCCGAGGACGTCGCCCTGGTCCTGGCCCGCGCGAAGGCCGAGGACGTGGCAGCGCAGCTCGACCACGCGCTCGTCCTGGGGTGCGACTCGGTGCTCGAGCTCGACGGCGAGGTGCACGGCAAGCCCGTGGACGCGACCGAGGCGAGGACGCGCTGGGCGCGGATGAGCGGACGGTCAGGGGTGCTGCACACCGGACACTGGCTCGTCGACACCCGTGACCCCGCTGCCGGCGGCACCGGCGCCACCCTCGGGGCCACCGCGTCGACCACCGTCCACTTCGCGCGTCTCGACGCCGAGGAGATCGAGGCGTACGTCGCGACCGGTGAGCCCCTGCGCGTGGCCGGGGCGTTCACGCTCGACGGCCTCGGCTCCCCCTACGTCACCGGCATCGAGGGCGACCCCAGCAACGTCGTGGGCCTGAGCCTGCCCCTGCTGCGCGAGCTGCTCGCGGACCTCGGGATCTCCTGGCGCACCCTTCGCAGCCCGAGCTCGGCGCGGGGCAACTGACTTTCCCCCGGTTGCGCGGCTTTCCGCGGGTTGGCACCCCGCGGTATGCCGCGCAACCGGCGTTTTGCGTGCGACCGGCGTTCGTGCGTGCGACCGGGGTCAGACGGGCGGGACGTCGCGACGCTTGGTGGCGAAGTGCCGCTCGCGGCCGGCGGCGTAGCGCAGCCGCAGCAGCAGCTCGGCGCGCAGCGCGTCCGCCTCGATGACCTGGTCGAGGACCAGGTCGGCGGCGAGCCGTTCGAGGTCGACGTCCTCCTCGTACTCGCGGCGCATCTCCTGCACGAACGCCTCGCGCTCGGCCGGGTCCGAGATCGCCGCGATCTTGTTGGCGTAGACCGCGTTGACCGCTGCCTCGGGCCCCATCACGGCGATCCGCGCGGTCGGCAGCGCGATCGTGGCGTCGGGGGCGAACCCCGGACCGCCCATGGCGTACAGGCCGGCGCCGTACGCCTTGCGGACGACGATGCAGAACTGCGGCACGGTCGCCGACGAGACGGCGTGCACCATCTTGGCGCCGTGCCGGATGATGCCGCCGCGTTCGACCTCGGAACCGATCATGAAGCCGGGGACGTCCGCGAGGTAGATGAGCGGGATGGAGAAGGCATCGCACAGCCAGATGAAGCGAGCCG
>CAVRMT010000057.1:0-104630 GCA_963722015.1 uncultured Actinomycetota bacterium
CGGGGAGGTGGCAGCGATGACCTTGCTCGCGAGCTTCGTCCGTCGACCGTGCTGCTGCGCAGCGCCACCACCACGGGGGTGCGCCCGGCCCTGTTCTCCAGCCGCCAGCTCACCCACTCGGGGTCGGTCCTGGGCGCAGGCGCCCTGTCGCCGTCCGCACGCCAGTACGAGGAGGGCCGCGAGGCCGGCTACCAGGCCGGGCTGCTCGAGGCCGCCCGCGAGCAGGAGCTCTGGGCCGAACGGGCCGCCGCCCGCGAGCAGGCCGCCACCGCCGAGCGCGACCGACAGTGGCGGGCGGCCCTCGAGACGCTGCGCTGCGCCGTGGACGACGCGGCTGCGTCCGCAACCGTGTCCGACCTGTATGGCGCCGCGGTCCCGATGGCGGTCCAGATCGCCGAGGTGCTGGTGGGACACCACCTGCGCGTCGAGGACTGCGCCGCCCGCGACGCGGTCGAGCGGGCCCTGACCGACATCCCGCGTGGTTCGGACGTCACGGTCCACATCCACCCGGACGACATCCACCTCACGCCCGACTCCATCGGCGACCTCGCCCCCGGCTGCGCCGTGCAGGTCGTCGCCGACCCCACCGTCGAGCGGGGTGGCTGCGTCGTCAACATCGGCGACCGCACGATCGACGCCCAGATCGGCGCCGCGCTGGCACGCGTCCGGGAGGTGTTGTCGCGATGAACGGTGTCCTGGACGACGTCCTGCGTGCTGCCGGCCCGCGCGTCACCGGGCGGGTCACCCGCGCCCTCGGGGTCGGCATCGAGGTCTCCGGGCTCGACGTCGCCGTGGGAGAGGCCGTCGAGGTCGCCAGCGACCAGGGCCCGATCCTGGCCGAGGTCGTCGCCCTCGACGGGGACGCCGCGCGCTGCCTGCCGGTCTCGGACCTGCGTGGTGTGCGTCGTGGTGCCGTCGTCGCCTCGACCGGTGGGCCGCTGCGCGTCCCGGTCGGTGCCGGCCTGATCGGCCGCGTCGTCGACGCGCTCGGTCGCCCGATCGACGGCGGACCCGCGCTGACCGACGTCACGTGGGCGACCTGGACGGGACGCCCGCACGCGCTGACCCGCGACCGCATCAACACCCGCTCGCCCTCGGCGTCCGCGCCATCGACACGCTGCGTCCCGTGCGGCCGCGGTCAGCGCATCGGCATCTTCGCCGGCTCCGGCGTCGGCAAGTCGAGCGCTGCTGTCGATGATCGCCCGCGGCACCGAGGCCGAGGTCGTGGTGCTCGCCCTCGTCGGCGAGCGCGGCCGCGAGGTGCGCGAGTTCATCGAGGACGACCTCGGCCCCGAGGGCCTCGCCCGCGCCGTCGTGGTCGTCGCCACCTCCGACGAGCCGGCGCTGGTGCGCCTCCGCGCCGCGTTCACGGCCACCCGCATCGCCGAGTGGTTCCGCGACCAGGGCGACGACGTGCTGCTGCTGATGGACAGCCTCACCCGCTTCGCCATGGCCCAGCGCGAGGTCGGCCTGTCCGCCGGCGAGCCGCCCGCCACCCGCGGCTACCCGCCGTCGGTCTTCGCCGACTGCTGCCGCAGCTGCTCGAGCGGGCGGCGCGGCGACCACCGCCGACGCGCGGCACGCATCACCGGCGCTCTACACGGTGCTGGTCGAGGGCGACGACCTCAACGAGCCCGATCGCCGACGCCGCCCGCTCGATCCTCGACGGCCACATCGTGCTGTCCCGCAAGCTGGCCTCGGCCGGCCACTTCCCGTGCGTCGACGTGCTCGAGTCGGTGTCCCGCGTGGCGCGCGCATCACCGACGCCGCCCAGCGCGCGGCCGGCCGCGCTGCGCAAGCTCCTCGCCGCGTGCCGCGACGCCAAGGACCTCATCGAGATCGGCGCCTACGTGGCCGGCACCAACCCGCTGGTCGACCGGGCCGTGCGCTCCGCGAGCACATCGACGCGTTCCTGCGGCAGGACCTGGAGGACATCGCCGACCGACGCGCGCAGCAGCTGGCGGCCCTCACCGGCTGCCGCGGATGCGCTCTGAAGCGGGCCGACCGTTCCGGCGCGGCCCGTCGTGCGAAGGTGCGCAGGAGCGCAGGAGGAGCGCGCGCCAGGCTCGACCTCGTCGGCCCGGGCTGCGCAGCGGCCCGGTCGCCACGGTGACGCCGAGGCCAACGTGCGCGCGCACCCGTCGCCGAGACGCCGCCGGATGCTGGCCGCAGCCGGCGTTCGATCGCGGCCCGGGGCATGGTAGCGGCCGCGACCAGCAGGGCCGGATCGCGGCAGGCGCGACGCTCTCGCCGAGGCGCGAGCGGCCGAGCTCCGCCCGGCCGAGCGAGGCCGCGACGCGGACCGCCCGGACTGGAGCGGCCGCGAGCGCGAGGAGCCTCGTGCGAGCTGCTCGACGAGCGCCACCGGCCGAGCAGCGCCGGCTCGAGGCGGCCCGGCAGGCGCGGAGCCGGGTGCGTCGACGACATCGGTCGTCGGCCGCGCCGCGCCGGCCGGCACGGCCGACGCCGAGGCTTCGCCGGATCGCTACGGCGCCGACCGCGGCGCCGTCCGGCGACGACCGCGAGCCGTCGCCGCCGCGCCTCACCGCCCCGGCGCCGACGGCGACGCCCGTTCGCCGGCGCGCTCGCGCGGCCCTCGGCCGGCCGAAGTCCCTGCAGGCCGCGGCCGTCGACGGCCGCTGCCGCCGCCACCCGGCGGTGCCACCGGCCCGAGGGCTGGTGAGACGCCGTCGCAAGGCGCTACCTCGGCGTGCCCTACGTGTGGGGCGGCACCGACCCGGAGTAGCGGGCTGGACTGCTCGGGTCTGTCCAGCGGGCGTACGCCGACCTCGGGGTCGACCTGCCCCGCGTCGCCGCGGACCAGGCCCGCCGGGCACGCCGGTGGCCAGCCTCGGCCACGCCCGCCCCGGCGACCTCGTCGCCTTCGGCACGCCCGGTCGACCACATCGGCATCTACGCCGGCGACGGCAAGATGGTCGTCGCCCCCCAGCGCCGGCGAGACGTCAAGGTCCAGGACGTGTACCGCACGCCCACCGCGATCCGGCGCATCGTGCCCCGTCGACCGAGGCCGTCGCCGCCCCTCCGGCACCGGCGTCTCCGGTGTGGCCTCGGCCGCTCCGCCGGGGTCCCGGCCGGTGTGCCGGCGCACCCTACGCAGCCTGTTCGCCGAACGCCGCGCACCGGTACGACGTGCCCGTCGCCCTGCTCACGTCCGTCGCCAAGACGGAGATCGCCTTCAACCCCGCCGCGATCAGCTCGGCCGGCGCCCAGGGCCTCATGCAGCTCATGCCGGCGACCGCCCGCGGTCTCGGCGTCGACCCGCTCGACCCCGCGCAGGCGATCGACGGCGCCGCCCGCCTGCTCGCCGGCCACCTCGACAAGTTCGGCTCCACCTCGCTGGCCCTGGCCGCCTACAACGCCGGCCCCGGTGCCGTGCAGCGCTATGGCGGGGTGCCGCCCTACCGCGAGACCCAGCAGTACGTCCAGCCCGTGCTCGGCTACATGGCAGGTGCCGCGTGACGCGCGTCGCGGTGAACCCCGCAGCCCCGGCGACGGTGGGCCCGGGCGCCCCTGCCGGTCGCAGCACCCCCACCGACGACGGTGCGCGCTTCGAGGTCGCCATCCGCTCCCGGCTCGAGTCCGGCCGGGGCTCGCGTGACGGTGACCGGACCGACCCCGCGGACCCCCGTGGTCGGTCCACCACCAGCGCTCGCAACCAGCGTCCCACGCCCGACCCGGTGTTCGAGCGTCCGCAGCCGATCCGGCCGTCGTCGACCAAGGCCACCCACGGTGCCCCGCCGGCCCACCAGCGGACGGCGGACGCCGGGGACACGGACGCCGCGGCCACGGTCGCCGCCACGCCCGCACAGGTCGAGGGCGCCCGGGCTGCCAGGAGCGCCTCGGCCAGCACGACCTCGCCGGCCGACGCCGTCGCCGTGACCGACGCTGTCGCCGTGACGGACGCTGTCGTCGTGACCGATGCCGCGACCGCGACCTCGGCAGCCACGCCGGTGCCGGGGGCCACCCCCGTGCCGGTGACGACCACCGACCCGGCAGCGACCAGCGTCGCGGCGGTCACGGACGGCGACCCGCAGACACGGGCGACCTCGGGCGACCACGGCCGGTCGGCCCCGCAGCCGGCCGGCGACCAGCCCGGCACGGTCGCCGGCAGCGCCACCGCGGCCCTCGCCGCGGCGACCCAGCCCGGAGCCACCGCCGCCACCGACGGACGCCCCGCACAGCCCACCGCGCAGTCCACGGCCACGGGCGCAGCAACGCAGGAGACCGCAGGCGGCCAGCCCACGGCCACCCCGTCGACCACCGGCCAGGCCGGCTCCGGTCAGCTCGGCTCGGGCCAGCCCGGCTCGGGTCAGCCCGGCTCGGGTCAGCCCGGTTCGGGTCAGCCAGGGGCCGGCCAGCCCGGCTCCGGCCAGGGCGACACCGGTCAGCCCGGGGCCGGCGTCCCGATGCTCGTCCACGGACGCCCGGCTGCCCTCACCCCCGGCGCGGGCGGATCCGACGGCGTCGCCGCCGACCCGACGGCTGGCGCCGCCGGGGTCCCGCTGGTCGGCAGCGACATGACAACAGACCAGACGGCCTCTGCGGCAGGCGGTGCCACCCAGGCCGCCGCGGTCGGTGCCGCGCTGGGCGTGGTCGACGCCGGCAGCACCCCGGCGGCTGCAGCCGCCGCTGCGGTCGCACCGACCACTCCCACCACCGGTGCCGCGACCGCGGCCCCGGTGGTGCCGGCCCCCGTGCCGCACCCGGTCGTCCCGCTGCCCCCACAGGCGCAGGTCCTCAGCGCCATGTCACCCCTGCTCACCGGCCCCGACGGAACGCACCGCGTCACGGTGCACCTCGAGCCCGAGAACCTCGGCAAGGTCCGGGTGCAGCTGTCCCTCAGCGGGGGAGAGGTGGCCGTCCACCTCATCGCCGCCGACGCCGCGACCCGGGAGGCCCTGCGACTGGGGCTGCCGGAGCTGCGCGCCCAGCTCGAGCAGTCCGGCCTGCGCACCGCCGGCATGGACGTGCAGTCCGGTGCCGCCGAGCTGTTCGGTCGTGAGCCGGCGGCCGGTGGGGGACCCGCCCACCGAGGCGGGCACGGCGCCGTACCGGCTCACCGCACCAGCACCGCCGACACCGTCCTGCCCACCCCGAACCCGACCGCCCGATCCCTGTCCCACGACGTCGCCCTCGACGTCAGAATGTGAGCCCCTCCATGACGATCCCGATCGGTGCGACCGCCGCGGCGTCCGCAGCCACAGCGGCACAGACCGCCACCACGCCCCAGACGTCGACGGCACCGCCCTCGGCAGGGACACGTTCCTCAAGCTGCTCGTCGCCCAGCTGAGCTACCAGGACCCGACCAACCCGATGGACAGCACCGCTCATGGCGCAGACCGCGACCTTCACCGAGGTGGAGAAGCTCGAGGAGATCGCTGCGATGAGTGCGACCGCGCTCGTCCTGCAGGAGCACGCGGCCGCGGGCGCGATGGTCGGCCGGCAGCGTGACGTACACCGGCAGTACCGGTGCGCGGCACCGTTGACCTCCGTCCGGCTCGCCTCCGGCAAGGCCGAGGCGGTCGCGATCGTCGACGGCAAGGAAGTCCAGGTCGGCCCCATCACCGGGTCCACCCCGCCGCCGCGCGCACGACCGCACCTCCGCCCCGGCGTCCTGATCCACCTCCCGCACCGACCCTCGAAGGATCCTCCCCATGCTCCGCTCCATGTTCTCCGCCATCTCCGGCCTCAGGCCCACCAGACGATGATGGACGTCATCGGCAACAACATCGCCAACGTCAACACCGTCGGGCTACAAGTCCAGCCCGACCGTCTTCCAGGACACGCTCAGCCAGGTCGGTGCGCGGCGCCGGCGGCGCCGCCGCAGCGACCGGCGGCGGCACCAACCCGGCGCAGGTCGGCCTCGGCGTCACGCGTCGCCGCCATCACCACCAACTTCACCCAGGGCCGCACGCAGTCGACCGGTCGCTCGACCGACTTCGCGATCCAGGGTGACGGCTTCTTCGTCGTCCGCGGCACCGGCGAGCAGATGTCTACACCCGCGCCGGCTCGTTCGACTTCGACGCCCAGGGCGCCTCGGTCACCCCGGACGGCGCGCACCGTGCAGGGCTGGATCGGCCGACGCCGACGGCGCATCAACACCAACGGCCCGATCGCGGGCCTGACGGTGCCCGTCGGCCAGGTCGCTCATCGCCGCGGGCGACGCGCCGACGGTCGACCTCGGCGGCAACCTGCGCGGCCGACGCGGCCACCGGCGCCAGCGTCACCACGACGCATCGACGATCGTACGACGGCCAGGGCCGTCGACCATGCACGCTCACCTACGACCTTCACCAAGACGCGGCGCCAACTCCTGGTGCCAGCACGCCGACCATGCAGGTCCCGGACACCAACGGCGGCGCCCGCGACGTGGGACGACCCACCGACCTGGAACCGGCGCCACGGACGACGTTCAACACCGACCTCGACGACCACGGCGTCACGCGGCCCCGACCGGCGCGGGTCGCACGTTCCCGCCCGATGTCACCATCGAGCGACTCGGTGGCGACCAGACCACGATGACGCAGTTCGCCGGCGCCAGCTCGGCGACCGCCGCGCACGGCCAGGACGGCTACGACGCTGGGCACGCTGCAGGGCTTCACCTGGCCAACGACGGCATCGATCGTCGGCACGTTCTCCAACGGCCTGACCGAGCCGCTGGGCGCAGGTCGCCATCGCCAACTTCAACAACCCCGGCGGGCCTGGAGAAGGCCGGCAACTCGACGTTCCGCGTCGGCCGTCAACTCCGGGCGAGGCCCAGATCGGCGTGGCCGGCGCCGGCGGCCGCGGCCTCGTCACCGCCGGCGCGCTGGAGATGTCGCAACGTCGACCTCGCCCAGGAGTTCACCAACCTGATCGTCGCCCAGCGCGGCTTCCAGGCCAACTCCCGCGTGATCACCGCCTCCGACGAGCTCCTCCAGGACCTGGTCAACCTCAAGCGCTGAGCCGCGGCTCGGGACGACCACCGACGGGCGGTGGGGTGCAGCAGGCCTGCGCCCCACCGCCCGTCGTCGTCCCCGCGGCGGCGCCGCGCGCCCTACCGAGGACGGCTCACGACGAGTTCGGATGGGGTGGGCCAGGGCCCTCAGGTATGCCGCGGGGCTGCCGATGAGAGGGGTGCGCACCACGGATGGTTGCGCCTGCTGGGACCCAAGGATGGACGCATCATGATCGCTGTCACGCGCCGCAACGGCACCTGTTTCGCCCTCAACCCTGACCTCATCGAGCGGGTCGAGGCCACGCCCGACACCGTCATCACCCTCGTGGGTGGGACGCGCTACGTGGTGACCGAGTCAGTTCAGCAGGTCGTGGCAGAGGTGCGCGACTTCCGGGCCGCCGTCATCTCCGCGGCCGACTTCGTCCAGCACGCCCAGGCACCGCGTGCTGCGCTGCACGCCGTCCCGGACGCGGAGCTCTGACATGGAGATCGCAACCCTGCTCGGCATCGTCGTCATCTTCGCTGCCGTCGTGGCCTCCCTCATCATGGAGGGGGCCTCGCCCACCTCCATCCTGCTGCTGCCCCCGATCCTGCTGGTCTTCGTGGGGAGCATCGGCGCCGCCATGGCCGGTGGCTTCATCACCGACATGGCCATCATCGGCAAGCAGCTGATGCGCGCGTTCACGGTCAAGGAGCCCAAGAGCGAGCCCCTCGTCGAGGAGCTCGTCGCCATGGCGGACATCGCCCGTCGCGAGGGCCTGCTGGCCCTGGAGGAGAAGGCTCGCTCCATCGAGCACCCGTTCCTGCGCGAGGGCATCGAGATGACCGTCGACGGCACCGACGCCGACGAGATCTACGACGTCCTGCACACCCAGATCTCGACCCGCCGCAAGCGCGACAAGCTCGGCATCAAGTTCTTCGCCGACATGGGTGGCTACGCACCCACCATCGGGATCATCGGCACCGTCATCGGCCTGATCCACGTGCTCGGCAACCTCGGGGCGCCGGAGAAGCTCGGTCAGCTCATCGCGAGCGCGTTCGTCGCCACCCTCTGGGGGGTCATGAGTGCCAATGCCATGTGGCTCCCGATCGCGAGCAAGCTCAAGCGGGTCAGCGAGGCCGAGGTCGCCCACATGGAGCTGCTGCTCGAGGGCGTCATGGCCATCCAGTCCGGCACCAGCCCCCGGGTCGTCGAGAAGCGCCTGCGCGCCGCCCTGGCCAACGACGGCCCCAGCCGTGGCGACCTCGCCAAGGAAGCGGCGTGAGCTCCAAGCCCGGTGGCGGTGGCCGCCGCGCCGTGGAGCACGAGGAGGAGGAGCCGGAGAACGGCGAGCGCTGGCTGCTCAGCTACGCCGACATGATCACCCTCCTCATGGCCCTGTTCATCGTCCTGTTCGCGATCAGCCAGGTCGACCAGGCCAAGCTCATCGCGCTGTCCAACGGCCTGGAGCAGTACTTCGGCGAGCCGTCGGCGGTCTCGGCCTCGACCGGCATCCTCAACGGAGGCGTGCAGGGGCCCCCGGACAGCAAGTCGATCGGGCCGATGTCACCGGCGGCGATCAGCCCCATCGTCCCGCGCCTCGCCGAGGCAGCCGGGGTCGCGGGAGCCTCCACCTCCGGCGCCTCCAGGAACGCCGGTGCGGGACCCGGGCAGGGCCCCGGCTCGGGCAAGTCCCAGCGCGACGACCTGACGGCCATCCGTGACCGGATCGCGAAGTCGCTCGCCGCCAAGGGCCTGTCCGGCTCGGTGCAGTTCCAGGTCCGCGACCACGGCCTGGTCGTCAACGTCGTCACCGACCGGGTGCTCTTCGACGCCGGCGCGGCCAGCCTGCGTCCCAACGGGCACAAGGTGCTCGACGCGATCATCCCGATCCTGCGCACCCTGCCCAACGAGCTGACGGTCGAGGGGCACACCGACAACGTCCCGATCTCCGGTCGCTACCCCTCCAACTGGGAGCTGTCGACCGAACGGGCGACCACGGTGCTGCGCTACGTGCTCACGCGCGGGGTCTCCGGGTCGCAGCTGTCCGCCGCCGGTTACGCAGACCAGCGTCCCCTCTCCTCGAACCAGACCTCGGCCGGTCGCGCCCGCAACCGGCGCGTGGCCATCATCGTGCACGCCCTCCCCGTCTCCGGGAGCCTCGGCTCCTCCCA
Source organism: uncultured Actinomycetota bacterium (assembly GCA_963722015.1). Taxonomy (GTDB): domain Bacteria; phylum Actinomycetota; class Actinomycetes; order Actinomycetales; family Dermatophilaceae; genus Pedococcus. Next base: position 9,113 of record CAVRMT010000057.1, read on the forward strand.
GACCGCCTCATCCATCCCGTCCCTCGCAGGAGACCGACCATGACCACCACCGCACCCGACTCCGTGGCCGCACCCAAGGGCAAGGGCAAGAAGCCCATGATCATGATCGTCGTGGCAGTCCTCGTCCTGGCCGGCGCCGGGTACTTCTTCTTCCTGCGCCCGTCCGGCCACGCGGAGGCCTCCCACGAACCGGTCCCAGGCCCGGTCGTCGACCTCGAGCCACTGACCCTCAACCTGGCCGACGGCCGGTTCCTCAAGGTCGGCTTGTCGCTGCAGACGAGCGCCGACGCGGCCGGCGGGGGCGGCGGCGGCCACGGTGCCGCCGTGGAGGAGCTCAACGGCGCCAAGGCCCGCGACGCGGCGATCAACATCTTCGGCCAACGCACCTACGCCCAGCTCCTGGCCCCCAAGGGGCGTGAGGCGGCCCGCAAGGCACTCGACACCGAGGTCAAGCACCGGTACGAGGGCGCCGTCCTCAAGGTGTACCTCACCGAGTTCGTCATGCAGTGACCGGCGGGGCGCGTGGTTCCCCCCGGTCACGCGCCCCTCGTCGCACCACCGCTGTACCGCCGGCCGCACCGCCGGCCGCACCGCCGGCCGCACCGCCCACCGCACCGTCGCCACCGAGCGGCGGTGGTCACTCCTGACCGGATTCGGGCAGAAGCCTCAGGAGACCGCTGGACCTGCCGATCAGGAAGGTCGTGAGTGCCGAGCCGTTGTCCTACGACTTCCGCAGTCCGGGCCGGCTCAGTCGTGAGCGGGTGCGGGCGCTGCAGGTCGCGAACGAGACCTTCGCCCGTCAGCTGTCGACGGTGCTGTCGACGACCCTGCGCACGGTGGTCCACGCGCGGGTCGTGTCCGTGCGCCAGGTGACGTACGACGAGTACGTCCGCACCCTCCCCAACCCCAGCCTGCTGGCCGTGCTCACCTTCGAGAGCCAGCCCGGTGCAGGCCTCTTCCAGCTGCCCATGGGCGTGGTCATGAGCGTCATCGACCGTCTCCTGGGAGGTGCCGGTGGTCGCGAGCAGCCCATCCGCGCACTCAGCGACATCGAGACCACCCTCGCCCGTGACCTCGTCCAGCGGATCGCCGTCGAGCTGACGTATGCGTTCGAGAGCCTCGCGCCGGTCCGCGCCACCCTGGACACCCTGGAGTCCAACACCCAGTTCCTCCAGCTCGCCGCGCCGGCCGACCCCGTGGTCGCCACCGAGGTCGAGGTGCGCATCGGCGACCAGGCCGCGACCGCCACGCTGTGCATGTCGCTGACGACCCTCAAGCCGATCCTCGCCTCGGTCGACCACATCTCGGCCGTGGCCGCAGCAGACACCCGCGTCCTGGCCGCCGCCAAGACCGTCGAGCAACGGCTCCAGCAGGTCGAGATCGACGTCACCGTGGCCTTCCGCGAGGTGACCCTCACCTCGGCCGAGGTGTTCTCCCTCGCCGTCGGCGACGTCGTCCCGCTGCGCCACCCCGTCGCCGAGCCCCTCCTCGTCGCGGCCGACGGCATCCCGGTCGCGTCCGCCACCCCCGGCAGCCACGGCAAACGGCTCGCCGCCCAGATCGTCTCCTCGTGAACCACCCCGCTCCCACCGAAGGACACCCCATGACGTACCCCGAGACCCCCGTCGAGGACGCCCCGCTCACGGTCGTCCCCGAGACCGAGGTCGACGACGCCATGCTCACGGCCGCCCCCGCGGCCGCCTTCCAGCCGCTGGTGGGCGGTTCGCCGTTCGCCGACGTCGACCCGCGCCGTCTGCACCTGCTGCGCGACGTCGAGATGGGCATCACGGTCGAGCTCGGCCGCACCCGGATGAAGGTGCAGGAGGTGCTCTCCCTCGCCCCCGGTGTGGTCCTCGAGCTCGACCGCGCCGCCGGCAGCCCCGTCGACGTCCTGGTCAACGGCACGCTGATGGCCCGCGGTGAGGTCGTCGTCGTGGACGAGGAGTTCGCCGTCCGCATCACCGAGGTCGTCACCGCCGACGCGGACAGCCGGGCCCGGGCATGACCGACGGTTCGATCGTGCTGGCGGTCATCCGCCTGCTCGTCTCGCTCGCCGTCGTCCTGGTGCTGCTCGTCGCCCTCGCGCGGTGGGCCTCCAGGCGCGGCATCGGCTCGGCCCGCCCCGGGCGTGCCACGGTCGAGGTCGAGGTGCTCTCGCGCCGTTCGCTCGGTCGCAGCTCCACCCTGCAGGTCGTCAAGGTCGGCACCCAGGTGATGGTGCTCGGTGTCACCGACCGCGGGGTGTCCGTGCTGGGTGAGCTCGGTCCGCAGGACCTGGTCCCCGCTGCCTCCGCGCTGTCGGTCGTGCCCTCACCGGTCGCTGCCTCGCCGGTCGCTGCCTCGTCGGTCGCTGCCTCGTCCGCCGTGTCGCCGGTCGCGTCGTCGTCCACCACCTACGCGGCGGCCGAGAGCCGGGCCGTCGCCCGAGCCCGCGTCGAGAGCCGCAGCGACGCCCGGGAGTCCCGGGCCACCCGGCGTGCGGCCGCTGCGGCGCCGGCCGGTTGGCCGTGGAACGCCGCCACCCTGGTCCTCGGCGCCGGGCGAAGCCGACGTGGCTGAGGTCCTCACCCCCGCCCGGCGTCCTGCCGGTGCGGGCTGGCTGCGGCGCGGTGTCGCCGTGGGTCTGCTCACCCTGGCCGCCGTGGCCGGGTCGGGTGCCGCCGCCCAGGCTGCCGCACCCTTCGCCACGACGTCGGTGACGTCCGTCGGCTCCGTGACGTCCGTAGCGTCGGTGACGGCGGTCGGGTCGGTGACGGCCGTCGCGCCCGCCGTGGTTGCTCCCAAGCCGCCGCCCGCGTCGACCGGCGGGGTCTCCGTCGAGGTCGACCCCAGCCTCGGCAAGCCGAGCCAGACGATCAGCGTCATCCTGCTGCTGACCGTGCTCTCCGTCGCCCCGGCGATCCTCGTGCTCTGCACGTCCTTCACCAAGATCATCGTGGTGCTGTCGCTGACCCGCAACGCGCTGGGTACCACCACGATCCCGCCCAACCAGGTCCTTGCCGGACTCGCCCTCTTCCTCAGCCTGTTCATCATGTCGCCGGTCCTGTCGGAGATGAACGACTCGGGCGTCCAGCCGTACCTCAAGGGCGAGATCAGCCAGACCCAGGCCTTCGAGGCAGGCGTGCAGCCGCTGCGCGACTTCATGATGAAGCAGACCCGTCCGGCCGAGCTGGCGACCATGGTCAAGCTCAGCGAGCAGGCCGCGCCGGCCACGCCGGACGACGTCGAGCTCACGACGCTGATCCCCGCGTTCGTGCTGTCCGAGCTGAAGTCGGCGTTCATCATCGGCTTCGTCGTGTTCGTGCCGTTCCTAGTCATCGACGTGGTCGTCAGCTCGGTGCTGATGTCGATGGGCATGATGATGCTGCCCCCCGCGCTGATCTCCCTGCCCTTCAAGCTGCTGCTCTTCGTGATGGTCGACGGCTGGGGCCTGATCGCCACCGCCCTCGTGCAGAGCTACCGCTGAGGAAGGGGGGACGACCTTGACCGACTCCGACGTCGTGCACATCGGCCTGCAGGCGATGATCCTCGCCGCCAAGCTCGCCATGCCCGTGCTGCTCGTCGCCCTCGGCATCGGCTTCGTCATCTCCTTGCTCCAGGCTGTCACCCAGGTCCAGGAGGTCACCCTCAGCTTCGTCCCGAAGCTCATCGGCGTCGCGCTCGTCCTGCTCGTCGCCGGCCACTGGATGCTCCAGGAGACCGTGGCCTTCACCAAGGCCATGTTCACCATGCTCCCGCAGCTGCTGAGCTGATGCGGGCGTCACTGTCGGCGGACACCCTGGTGGTCCTGCTGCTCGCCACGGTGCGGATGTCGGCGTTCTTCGCCATCGCTCCGCCGTTCAGCAGTCGGTCGGTCCCGTCGCGGATCAAGGCAGGACTGGCGTTCGCCCTGGCCCTGTGCCTGCTCCCGACCTTGCGCGACCAGTCGCCGGCCCTGGACCTCGCGTCGCTGGTCGGGGCCGTCCTGTGGCAGGTCGCGGTCGGCGCGACCATGGGGTTCGTCGTGCTCCTCGCCGTGGCCGTGATCCAGGCCGCGGGCGAGATGATCGACCTCGCGAGCGGTTTCACCCTCGCGAGCCTGTACGACCCCCTCTCCAACGTGTCCAGCAGCATGTTCGGCCGGATCCAGCAGCTGCTCGCCATCACGTTGCTGTTCGCGGCCAACGGGCACCTGATCCTCGTGCGCGGACTGATGATGACGTTCGAGACGGCGCCGCTGCGCCCCCTCGCCATCGGTGACCTGGCCCGGCTGGTCACCGACGACCTCGGCCGCTTCCTCGCAGGCGCCCTGCAGATCGCCGCACCGGTCCTGGTGGTGCTCTTCCTGGCCGAGCTGGCCCTGGGCCTGGTCAGCCGCGCCGTGCCCACCCTCAACATCTTCGCGATGAGCTTCCCCGTGAAGATCCTGCTGGCCATCTCCCTCGCGGGGGTGACGTTCTCGCTGCTGCCCGGCGCCGTGAGCCGACTGCTGGACCAGGCCACCCGGGACATGGTGTCGGTCGCCGAGATGATGGGGACCCGCTCGTGAGCGACAAGGCGTCGAAGACCGAGAAACCCACACAGCAGCGGATGGACAAGGCCAAGAAGGACGGCCAGATCCCGCGGACCGCCGAGCTCAGTGCGTGGGTGGCGGTCCTGATCGCCTCGGTCCTCGTGCCCAAGGTGATCCGCGACCTGGCCGACCTCTTCCGCGACCTGCTCGGCGAGCTCCAGCGCGTCATCGTCGAGCCCGACCCCGACGTGGCGATGCAGGTGCTGAAGTCCGCGGGGGTGGACGCCCTGATGCTCCTCGGCCCCCTGCTGGCGGCGATGGTCGTCGCCGCCATCGTGAGCAACGCGGCCCAGGGCGGGATCCGGGTCTATGCCAAGAAGTTCAAGCCCGAGTTCAGCAAGCTCAACCCCGCCAAGGGCCTGAAGAACCTCGTCGGCGTCCACGCCGCCTGGCAGCTGGTGAAGACCCTGTTGAAGTTCGTCGTCTTCGGCTGGATCGGCTACAACGCCGTCCGCGCCACGACCGAGCAGATCGCCACCAGTGGGCAGTGGTCGCTCGGCGCCGCCGTCGGTGCTGCGGCCGACGCGGCGGTCGGCATCCTGCGCGTCATCGCGGCTGTCGGCCTGGTCCTGGCCGCCGCCGACTTCGTCATGGAGCGGCGCCGGGTCGCCACGTCGCTGAAGATGAGCTTCGAGGAGATCAAGCGGGAGAACAAGTCCTCCGAGGGTGACCCGCTGCAGAAGGGCCTGATCCGCGGCAAGCAGCGCGAGATGAGCCAGAACCGGATGATGTCGGACCTCTCCTCGGCCGACCTGGTGCTGGTCAACCCCACACACGTGGCGGTGGCGCTCGCATACGAGCCCGGCCGAGGGGCACCTCGCGTGGTCGCCAAGGGCGCCGGCCTCATCGCAGCCAAGATGCGCGAGGACGCCGCGGCGCTGCGGCTGCCGCTGGTCGAGGACGTCCCACTCGCCCGGATGCTCTACCGCAGCTGCCCGATCGGGCAGGAGATCCCCGCCGAGCTGTACGACGCGGTGGCGGGGGTGTTCGTGTTCGTCATGGGTCTGCGCCAGCGGGGCGCAGCGACCGGATTCCACCGCAACCCGGGTGCGGCCCGTCCCACGCCGACGCCGGTGGTCGAAACCTCAGGTGCGACCGAGACCGGCCGATAGGAGGCGTGCCATGACAGCTGCCGTCCTTCCCCCCGCGCACGCCGAGGTCCGATGAAGAGTCGGCTCGGCCAGATCGGCATCCCGGCCGGCATCGTCGCCATCGTCGTGATGATGGTGATCCCGCTGCCGAGCGTCCTGCTCGACATGCTGCTCGCCGTGAACCTGACGTTCTCGGTGCTGATCCTGCTCGTGGCCCTGAACGTCAAGCGTCCGCTGGACTTCGCGGTCTTCCCGTCGCTGCTGTTGATCGGCACGCTGTTCCGGCTCGCGCTCAACGTCAGTGCCACCCGGCTCGTGCTGCTCGACGGGTATGCGGGCAAGGTGATCGACGCGTTCGGCCACTTCGTCGTGGGCGGCTCGATCGTCGTCGGCCTGGTCATCTTCATCATCCTGGTCGTCATCCAGTTCGTGGTCATCACCAACGGTGCGGGGCGCGTGGCCGAGGTCGGTGCCCGGTTCACCCTCGACGCCATGCCCGGCAAGCAGATGGCGATCGACGCCGACCTCAACTCCGGCCTGATCGACGAGGACGAGGCGCGTCGCCGCCGCGCCGACGTCTCGGCCGAGGCGGACTTCTACGGGGCGATGGACGGTGCCTCGAAGTTCGTCAAGGGCGACGCGATCGCCGCCATCGTCATCACCCTGGTCAACCTCATCGGCGGCCTCATCATCGGCGTCGTCCAGAAGGGCCAGGAGATGGGCGACGCGGTGGCGACCTACAGCCTCCTGTCGGTCGGTGACGGCCTGGTGTCGCAGATCCCCGCCCTGCTGATGTCCATGGCGACCGGCCTCATCGTCACGCGGGCCACCACCGCGCAGGACATGGGCAGCGACCTCGTGGCGCAGTTCGGCGCCCAGCGCCAGCCGATCCAGGTCGCAGGAGTGGCGGTCGCCGCCCTGGCGATCATCCCCGGCCTGCCCAAGCTGCCCTTCCTGGTCGTCGGTGCTGCCGCCCTGCTCATCGCCCGCACCCTGCCCAAGGCGGGGGAGAAGGAAGCCGCGGACGCGCGCGCTGCGACCGCCGCCCTGCCACCGGGCCCGTCGGCCGACAGCCCCGAGGTCCTGGCCCACGACATCCGTGTCGAGCCGCTCGAGCTCGAGCTCGCCTACGACCTGATCGGGCTGGTCGACGCCAGCGCCGGCGGCGACCTGCTCGACCGCGTCAAGGCCCTGCGCCGCAAGCTCGCCCACGAGCTCGGGGTCGTCATCCCCCTGGTGCGCACCCGCGACAACATCGACCTGCCCCAGCACACCTACGCCATCCGCCTGCACGGCGTCGAGGTCGCCCGGGGCGAGGCGCCGGCCGGCATGGTGCTCGCCATCGGCGAGCACCTCGCCGCCCTCGAGGGCACCCCCACGCGCGAGCCCGTGTTCGGCCTCGAAGCCAAGTGGGTGCCCGTGCACCAGCGGGGCCGGGCCGAGGCCGTCGAGGCCACCGTCGTCGACCGTTCCTCGGTCGTCACGACCCACCTCGCCGAAGTCGTGCGGCAGCACGCCCACGAGCTGCTCGGCCGAGAGGACGTCAAGCTGCTCGTCGAGGCGGTGCGCGCCACCCACCCCGCGGTCGTCGAGGAGATGACGCCGTCGCCGCTGACCCTCGGAGAGGTCCAGCGCTGCCTGCAGGGTCTGCTCGCCGAGAGTGTCGGCATCCGCGACCTGGTCCGCATCTTCGAGGCGCTGTCGCTGCGCGCCCGGGTCAGCACCGACCCGGACGGGCTGGTCGAGGCAGCACGTCTCGCTCTGGGCCCGGCCATCGCCTCCTCCCACGCCGTCGGCGGCGAGCTGCACGTGCTGACCTTCGAACCGCGCCTGGAGCAGCGGCTGCTCGAGTCCCTGCGCGGTGGCGAGAACGGCGTCCAGCTCCTCGTCGACCCGTACTTCGCAGAGCGCCTGGCGACCGAGGCCGTCCGGGTCTCCCAGCTGGCCGAGCAGTCGGGCATCCAGCCCGTGCTCGTCTGCGCGCAGCCCTTGCGACGAGCGGTCCGCCGCCTCGTCGAGCCCGGGGCACCGCAGCTCGCGGTGCTCGCCTACTCAGAGCTCGGCGGCCACCTGCGCCTGACCACGGCAGGGGTCGTCGACGTCGCGGAGAGTGTGGTGTCCTGACATGTCCTCGACCACTGGTCCGAGCCGCTACAAGCCCAGCGTCCTGCTCGGCGCGATGTTGTTCGCCCCTGCCGCGATGCTGGTCCTGCGTGGCAACCTGTCGGTGAACGAGGCGCTGGTGCGCTTCGGGTGTGCGCTGCTGTTCGCAGCGGTCGGCACCGCCGTGGTGCTGTTCAGCATGCCCCCCCTCGTCCGGGACGACGGCGCAACAGGCTTCGACGCCTCCGCCGAGCAGTCCTCGGCAGCCGACCAGGCCGCGGGGGCCTCGGCTGCAGCGGGCCTGCAGGGTGCGCCGGTGACCCAGCCGGTCGGCTGAGCCGGCGCCATACCGGCGCGGTGCCCGTCCCGGCTGTCCTCAGACGACGCTGAGCAGCGCGTGCGCGTAGGCGCACTCGGGGTCGACGTCGTCGAACCTGGTCGGCCCGTCGGTCCCGGTGACCTCGACCACCCAGCTGCCGTCCTCGTGGCGCAGGCTGCTGAACCGGTCGCCGAGCAACCCGCGCAGCTGGTCCTCGCGCGGCAGCCACAGGGCGGTGTCCAGCGTGACCGAGTCGAGCGCCCACTCGGTGGTGCCGTTGAAGCCGAGCAGCGGCTGGCCCTTGAAGGTGTGCACGTCGATGGTCAGGTGGCTGATCCAGAAGACCTCGCCGAGGATGTTGGGCTGGTCGATGGTGAACCGGTCGCCGGGCGTGGGCTCCCAGAGCACCCCACCTGCGCTCAGGCTGCGGGCCAGCTCGACCGTGATCATGCCCCGAGCCTACGTCGGGGTCGGGCGCCACGCCCTTCCCCGACCTCGTGCCGACCTCGTGCCGACCTCGTCCCGAACCTCGTCCGAACTCCCCCGGTGGCCGGGGCGGGCGGACCTGCGGCACGGTGGGGTGGTGACCCAACCACCGCTGTGGACCGCTCGCCTCGAGCTCGTGCCCCTCGCCGACGAGCACCTCGAGCTCGAGGTGGAGCTCGACTCCGACCCCGAGGTGCTGCGGTTCCTGTGGGGCCGGGCACGGACCCGCGAGGAGGTCCTGCGCGACCACCGTGACCGGGTCGCCCGGGGCAGGGACGTGGACGGCCTCGGCATGTGGGTCGGCTTCCTGCGCGGGCACGACGGGACCCCGCGGGAGCGTTTCGTGGGGCTCTGGATGCTGACGCCCCCGCACGGCCCCGGCCGGGAACGCATCCCGGGGGAGGCCGACCTCGGCTACCGGTTGATGCGCCGGCACTGGCGGCAGGGGTTGGCCAGCGAGGGGTCCCGCGAGCTGCTGCGGCACGGGTTCGAGGTGGTCGGGCTGGCTCGCATCTTCGCGCAGACGATGGCGGTCAACGCCGGCTCGCGGGCGACGATGAGCAGCATCGGCATGCAGTTCGTCCGCGCCTTCCACGAGCACCACGACCCGATACCCGGCAACGAGCAGGGCGAGGTCGAGTACGAGCTTTGTCGCGAGGACTGGGACCTGCGCCGCGCCGGTGGTTGACCCCCGACGAGGCCGGCGGACGCAGGCAGCGGGCCCGGTCAGCAGCCCCCGGCCGGGGTCGCCGTGGTCGTGGCCGCGCCGGTCGGGGTCGTGGTGGCTGTCGGGGTGGCCGTGGGGGTGGCCTTCGGGGCCGCGGTGAGCTTGGCGTACTTGTCGCCGAGCACGAGGTCGACCGAGGAGTCGGTGCGGCTGTCCTTGACGGCCTTGGACCCCTTGACCAGGGCGAGGACCAGCTTGCTCGCGGGGGCGCCGCTGGGGCCGAACCGGACCTCGGCGGTGACAGCGACCTTGCGCTGCAACGGGTCGTTCGCGACGGTCGACACCCGGAACCCGCGCTTGCGCACGTCCGTCGCGGTCCTGGCCGCGAGGCCGGCCCGCTCGGTCGCGTTGTAGACGTTGACCGTCACGTCGGCGGGCACCAGGGGCGCGACCGTCGGGGTGCACGTCGGTCGCGCCGCCGCTCGCCGCTCGTCGGACGCCTGGTAGTACGAGTAGGCGTACCAGAACGCGAAGAACAGCATGAGCGCGACGACGCCGAGGGTGACCAGGGCACGGCGGCGCTTCGCGCGACGAGAGCTCGAGGCCCCCGACTCGACGATGTAGCTCACGCCCACCTCCGCCTTCGTCACACTCCGTCGTGCAGCCCAGAGCTGCTGCGGGAGCTAGTCAAGCACGAGGACGCGTGCGTGCAGGGTAGGTCGCTGCGCGAGTGCGGTACGAAGCGCGCGGTGCAGGCCGTCCTCGAGGTAGAGGTTGCCCTCCCACTCCACCACGTGGGCGAACAGGTCGCCGTAGAACGTCGAGTCCTCGGCGAGCAGCTGCCCGAGGTCGAGGGTGCGCTTGGTGGTGATCAGGTCCTCGAGGCGGACCATCCGCGGGGGCACCTCGGCCCAGTCCCGCGGCGAGTTCTTGCCGTGGTCCGGATACGGCTTTCCCTCGCCCACCTTCTTGAAGATCACCCAGCCACCATAGGGGTATGCCGCGTGCGGCCCCACCCTCGTGGGACGCCTGGCGAAGGGCGCCCGGCCGGCGTCCGCGAGCACGACCGCCCGGCATCTGCACGACCCTGCCGAGGTCGTGGACGCCGCACTAGAGTGCCGAGGGTGACCGAGAACGCCAGTCCCGACCCGTCCGCGCAGTCCTCCCAGCAGTCTCTCGGGCAGCTCGACGCGAAGTCCTCCGAGCAGCTCGACGCGATCCGCGAGGGCTACGCCTTCGCCGGTGGGGCGTTGGTGTTCGGTGCCGCGGTCATCGACGGGACGGCCTACCCCGACGCCCCCGTGAAGGTGCCGTTGGCGACCCTCAACCGCCACGGCCTCGTGGCCGGTGCGACCGGCACCGGCAAGACCAAGACGTTGCAGCTCATGGCCGAACAGCTCTCGGGTCAGGGCGTCCCGGTCTTCCTCGCGGACATCAAGGGCGACCTGTCGGGGTTGGCCACGGCCGGCGTCGCGGGCGACCGGATCACCAGCCGCGCCACCGACGTCGGGCAGCAGTGGGTCGGCACGGCATACCCCACCGAGTTCCTCTCGCTCGGCGGACTCGGCCACGGCATCCCCATCCGGGCCACGATCACGTCGTTCGGCCCGACGTTGCTGTCGAAGGTGTTGGGGCTCAACGACACCCAGGAGTCCAGCCTGGGTCTGGTCTTCCACTACGCCGACAAGCACGGTCTGGCGCTGCTCGACATCAAGGACCTGCGTGCGGTCGTCTCGCACCTCACCTCCGACGAGGGCAAGGCCGACCTCAAGTCGCTGGGCGGACTGTCCTCGGCGACCGCCGGCGTCATCCTGCGCCAGCTGATCGCGTTCTCCGACCAGGGGGCCGACGCGTTCTTCGGTGAGCCGGAGTTCGACACCGCCGACCTGCTGCGCACCGCCGCCGACGGCAAGGGCATGGTGACGTGCCTGGAGCTGCCGGCGGTGCAGGACCGTCCCGCGTTGTTCTCGACCTTCCTCATGTGGCTGCTGGCCGACCTGTTCCACGACCTGCCCGAGATCGGTGACGCCGACCAGCCCAAGCTCGTCTTCTTCTTCGACGAGGCGCACCTGCTGTTCAGGGACGCGAGCAAGGCGTTCCTGTCGGCGATCGAGCAGACGGTACGGCTGATCCGGTCCAAGGGCGTCGGCGTCTTCTTCGTCACCCAGAGCCCCAAGGACGTGCCCAGCGGGGTCCTGGCGCAGCTCGGCAACCGCGTCCAGCACGCCCTGCGCGCCTACACCCCCGAGGACGCCCGGGCACTCAAGGCGGCGGTGTCGACCTACCCCCGCAGCGCCTACGACCTCGAGGAGCTGCTGACCTCGCTCGGCACCGGCGAAGCGGTCGTCACGGTCCTGTCCGAGAAGGGTGCCCCGACCCCCGTCGCGTGGACGCGGATGATCGCACCGCAGTCGTTGATGGCGCCTTCGGAGGAGGCGACGATCACCGGGCTCATCGCCGGCTCACCGCTGTCGAGCCGGTATGCCGCGGTGGTGGACCGCGAGTCGGCCTACGAGAAGCTCCAGGCGCGGCTCCAGGAGGCGGACGCCGACCCGGCCCCCACCATGGAACCGGCCACGCCGACCACCCCGGCGGCCCCGGCCCCTGGTGCCCCCGCGAAGCCGAAACCCGCGCGACCGGCCAAGGAGGAGCCGGGCATCGTCGCGCAGGTGGTGAAGTCGAGTGCGTTCAGGTCGGCGCTGCGCTCGGCCGGCACGGTGATCGGGCGCGAGATCACCCGGTCGCTCTTCGGCACCGCCAGACGCAAGCGCTGACCCACTCAGGAGGCCGGTGGCATACCGGCGTGCGCTGACCGCCGCCGGAGGCCGATGGCATACCGGCGTGCGCTGACCGCCGCCGGACGACCACGTGCCCGCACGCCGGGCCGCCGGGAGCACGAGAAGCGGCGTATCGGGGGCGAGGTGGTCGTTCGCCGGTCGCCGGGGTGTGGAGAACTCGCGGACCCGAACCGGCCGCACCCCGAGACTGGTCCGGTGGACGTGGTGACGGCGGTGACCGAGCTGGGTGGCATCACGGCGCGCAAACCCTTGCTGCGACTGGTCACCCGGGCCGAGCTCGAGCGCGCGGTGGCACGAGGTGAGGTCACGCGGGTGACGCGGGGGCGCTACGCCTTGCCCACCGACGACGAGGCGCGCCGGCTGGCGCACGAGCTGACCGGTACGGCGGTGCTCGTCACGGCCGCCGCCCACTGGGGGTGGGCCCGGATGTGGGAGCCCCGCAGGCCGCAGATCGCCGTGCCACGGGGGCGCAAGGTGTCACAGCACCGGCAGGCCGCGGTGGACCTGCGGTGGCGCACCGTCTCCCGTGCCGATGTCGTCGACGGCTGGGTGACGAGCCCTGAACGCACGCTGCTCGACTGCGCTGCCCTGTTGCCGTTCGAGCAGGCGCTCGCGATCACCGACTCGGCGCTGCGCGACCGCACCGTCAGTCGGGCACGCGCTGGCTGCTCGGGCCGCAGACCTTCCGCGGGTGCACCGCGCCCGCGCCGAACGGGTGTTCGCGCTCGCCTCGCCCCAGGCGGCGAACCCGTTCGAGTCCGCGCTGCGGGCGATCGCGCTGGGGGTGCCGGGTCTCGACGTCCGGTGCCAGGTGCGGATCGACGACGACCGCGGCTGGGTGGGTCGCGTCGACCTGGCCGACCTCACCCTGCGGATCGTCATCGAGGCCGACAGCATGCAGTACCACGGTGAGCGTGAGGCGATGGACCGCGACGTGCAGCGCTACACGCGGCTCGTCTGCGACGGCTGGCTGGTGCTCCGGTTCACCTGGTACCAGGTGCTGACCCGGCCGCAGTGGGTGGCGCAGATGCTCGCCAAGGCGGTGGCTCAGCGGGCGTCCCCCGTCGGCGCGGCCTGAGGACGACCGCCCGACGACCAGGTCGCGCCAGGCACGGCGGGGGTGAGCACGACGGCCTGTGCGCCGAGGGCGAGCTGGTCGTTCGCCGGAGCGGTTCCGGCACGGACAGGCTCAGGTGGGCGGTCGCAGCACCGGGGTCAGCGTCTCCAGGACGCTGGCGTCCTCGATGGTCCCGGGAACGACCGGCGTCCTGCCGTCGGCGATCTCACGCATCGTCTTGCGCAGGATCTTGCCCGAACGCGTCTTGGGCAGCGCACCCACGATGTCGACCTGGCGCAGCGACGCCACGGCACCGACCTCGTCACGCACCCGTTGCACGAGCTCGGCCCGGATGCGCTCGCCGTCGGCAGTCGCGTCGACGCCTGACTTGAGGACCACGAGGCCCCGGGGCACCTGGCCCTTGAAGTCGTCGGCCACCCCGATGACCGCGCACTCGGCGACCGCCTCGTGGCCCGCCAGGGCTGCCTCGATCGAACCGGTCGAGAGCCGGTGGCCGGCGACGTTGAGGACGTCGTCGGTGCGGCCCATGACGTACAGGTAGCCGTCCTCGTCGAGCAGGCCGCCGTCACCGGTGAGGTAGTAGCCGTCGAAGGCGGACAGGTAGCCCGCGACGTAGCGCTCGTCGTCCTGCCAGAGCGTCGGCAGCGTGCCGGGAGGCATCGGCAGCTTCAGGCAGATGGCACCTTCCTGGCCCGCGGGGACCTGGCGGCCCTGCTCGTCCAGGACGTGCACGGCATACCCCGGGGTGGGCACGGTCGGCGAACCCGGCTTGAGCGGCATCGGCTCGAGGCCACGCAGGTTCGACGCGATCGGCCAGCCGGTCTCGGTCTGCCACCAGTTGTCGACGACGGGCACGCCGAGCCGCTGCGTCGCCCACTGCCAGGTGTCGGGGTCGAGACGTTCGCCGGCGAGGAACACGGTCTCCAACGAGGACAGGTCGTGTGCCGCCATCAGGGCGCCGTCGGGGTCCTCGCGCCGGATCGCCCGGTAGGCGGTCGGCGCGGTGAACATCGCCTTCACCCGGTACTGCTCGATGATCCGCCAGAACGCGCTCGCGTCAGGGGTGCCGACCGGCTTGCCCTCGTAGAGCACCGTGGTCGCGCCGGTGAGCAGGGGCGCGTAGACGATGTAGGAGTGGCCCACGACCCAGCCGACGTCGCTGGCGGTGAACCACGAGTCGCCGGGACCGATGCCGTAGACGTTCTCCATCGACCAGCGCAGGGCGACGGCATGGCCTCCGTTGTCGCGCACGATGCCCTTGGGTCGGCCGGTCGTCCCCGACGTGTACAGGATGTAGAGCGGGTCGGTGGCGTCGACCTCGACGCAGTCGGCGGGCTCGGCACCGGCGACGAGCTCCTCCCAGTCCAGCTCCCGCCACGGCGTGTCGCGCTCGCCCACCGCCGCCCTGGCCTGCTCGCGCTGGAGCACGACCACCGACTGCGGCTTGTGGCTGCTGCGGTCGAGGGCGGCGTCGAGCATCGGCTTGTACTCGACGATGCGCGACGGCTCGATGCCGCAGCTCGCCGACACGATCACGGTGGGCTTGGCGTCCTCGATGCGGGCTGCGAGCTCAGCCGGGGCGAAGCCGCCGAACACCACCGAGTGCACCGCCCCCAGCCGTGCGCACGCGAGCATCGCGACGACCGCCTCGGGCACCATCGGCAGGTAGAGGATGACCCGGTCACCCTTGGACACGCCCAAGGAGGCGAGCGCGCCGGCGAACGTCGCGACCCGGTCGAGCAGCTGCGCATACGTGAAGGTCTGCTGCGTCCCGGCCACCGGGCTGTCGTAGTGCAGCGCGGCCTGGTCGCCGCGCCCGGCGAGGACGTGCCGGTCCAGGGCGTTGAAGCAGGTGTTGAGCGTGCCACCGGTGAACCACCGGTAGAACGGTCGCCGGTCGTCGTCCAGGACCCGCGGTGGCGGGACGACCCAGTCGATGGCCTGCGCGGCGCGCCCCCAGAACGCGTCCGGGTCGGCCAGGCTCTCGTCGTATGCCGCACGGTAGGCGCCGTTGCTCATGGGCCCATCGTGGGTCCCGGCCGGCGTTCGCGCCACAGGCAGCTGCCACATTTACGCCTTTTGCATGATCAGCAGGCGCGTGACCAGCGGGATCATCGCCAACCCGGGGTGGAGCCAGCTCCTCGCACCTCGGGACGTGATCAGCCTGGAGGTCAGCGATGAAGAGCACCGGACGTCCCCTCGTCGTCGCGTTCGCCGGTGCCGTGCTCGCCCTGGTGGCCGGCATCGCTGCGGTCTCGGCCAGCCTGGACGCCTCGGCCGCCGTGCCCGGGCAGTTCCCCGTCGGCACCAACGAGGGGATGCCCCCGGGTTCGGTGTCCGCGCTGGTGTTCTTCGGCGGCCTGCTCCTGGTCGGGGTCGGAGCGGCTGTCCACGACGGCCGCCAGCTGCGGTCGGTTTCCCCCCGACCCTCGGCACGGGTGGCGCCACGGACCACGCTGCAGGTCGCGCCGCGGATGACCCCGCAGGTCGCACCGCGGATCGCGCCGCAGCCCTCACCCCAGACGTCGCCGGACCGCGCGCCGCGGATCGAGTCGCGGGTCGTGCCGGAGCCTGTGGCCCACGGGCGGCGCACGTCGTCGGGGACCCGCCTCGTGCTGGTCAGCGCGGCCCGCAGGGGCTGATCGACGGGCTGTCCAGCCCTGCGGCCCACTTGGATGCCGGGCTCGGTCCTTCGGGGGATGCCAAGGGCGCGACCTACCGCGCCCCTGGCATCCCCGCAGCCGTGCGGGGGCACGACAGGCCGCGCCCCGGCATCGGCGCAGTGAGGCTGGAGGCGAGATACGCCGCGCCTGCGGCGGCTGCGTGGGCGGCACCTGCGTGGTCATGACCTGTGCCAAGACTCGGCAAAGACCCTTGCCCGCGTCCGTCCTCTGTGGGTAAGTTGCAAGACGCTGACGCCTTATGTCAATGGTTTACATCCTTGCCCAGGAGGCAACATGTCCAGCTCCCCCCTCTCCCGCCGGGCCTTCGTGGCCGGCACCGCCTGCGCGGCGCTGCTCAGCTCGGCCTTCGTGACCTCGGCAGGTGCCGCGACCCCCGCCGCCGCCCAGGACGGGCCCCCCTGGCAGCACGGCTGGGTCACCTCGACCCTCAAGCGGATGACGGTGGAGGAGAAGGTCGGACAGTTGTTCGTCCAGAACGTCTACGGCAAGGACGCGACGACCCCGGATGCGCGCAACCTCCCGCTCTACGGTGTCGCCTCACCGGCCGAGGTCGTGCAGAAGTACCACCTCGGCGGGGTCATCTACTTCGCCTGGACCGACAGCGTCCAGAACCCGCCCCAGATCACGGGGCTGTCCAACGGCCTCCAGAAGGCGGCGCTGAGCCAGGACTCCAAGGTCCGTATCCCGCTGCAGGTCGCCACCGACCAGGAGCAGGGTGTCGTCACCCGGGTGGGTCCGCCGGCCACGCAGTTCCCCGGCTCGATGGCGCTCGGCGCCGGACGCAGCACCGACGACGCGCGCACGGCCGCTCGGATCACCGGCGAAGAGCTCAAAGCGATGGGCATCAACACCAACTTCGCCCCGGACGCCGACGTCAACGTCAACGCCCTGAACCCCGTCATCGGCACGCGCTCGTTCTCCTCCGACCCGGGGCTCGCCGCCGACATGGTGGGGGCGCAGGTCCGCGGCTACCAGGACGACGCCGGCATCTCCGCCTCGGCCAAGCACTTCCCCGGTCACGGGGACACCGCGACCGACAGCCACGTGGCCTTCCCGGTCATCACCCACAGCCGCGAGCAGTGGGAGCAGCTCGATGCCCCGCCGTTCAAGGCGGCCATCGCCGACGGCATCGACATGATCATGACGGCGCACCTCAGCTTCCCGGCGCTCGACGACTCCGGCGACCCGGCCACGCTGAGCAAGCCGATCATGACCGGCCTGCTGCGCGAGGAGCTCGGCTACGAGGGCGTCATCATCACTGACTCCTTGGCCATGCAGGGCGTCCGCGACCTCTACGGCGACCCCGAGGTAGCGGTCCGGGCCCTGTCCGCCGGAGTCGACCAGCTCCTCATGACCCCAGCCATGGACGAGGCGTATGCCGCCGTGATCGAGGCCGTGCGCAGCGGCCGGATCAGCAGGAGCGACCTCGATGCGAAGGTGCGCCGCGTGCTCGAGCTGAAGGTCCAGCGCGGCATCGTGTCCGACCCGTACGCCGACCCCGCTGCCCTCGACGACGTGGTCGGGACCCCCGAGCACCTCGCCACCGCCGCCGCAGTCACCGACCGCACCACGACCCTGGTCAAGAACGACGACTCGGCCCTCCCGCTGGCCACCTCGGGCGCCGACGTCCTCGTGACCGGGTGGGGGGCCACGACCACCAAGACCCTCGCCGCCGGCCTCACCGACCGCGGTGCCAGCACGACGGTCAGGGAGACCGGCTCTTCGCCCACCGACGCGCAGATCGCCGCGGCGGTGGCCGCTGCGCAGTCGCAGGACGCAGTGGTGGTCACCACGATGAAGGCCTGGGACACCAACGTGACCGACCGCAGGGGAGGGCAGCAGAAGCTCGTGAAGGAGCTGCTGGCCACCGGCAAGCCGGTCGTGGTCGTCGCCACCCGCGACCCGTACGACATCGCCTACCTGACGCAGGCCCCGACCTACCTCGCGACGTACTCCTACAGCCCGGTGGCGATCGCCTCCGTGGTCCGCGTGATCGCCGGTGAGGTCGCCCCGACCGGCAAGCTCCCGGTCGACATCCCGGTGGCGGGCAGCCCGTCGACGGTGCTGTACCCCTTCGGCCACGGCCTGACCTACTGATCGGACGATCCATGACCAACCTCAGCCGCCGCCAGCTCCTCACCGCCGCCGGCGCTGGTGCGCTCGTCGTACCGGCCTCGGTGTCCGCAGGCGCCGCAGCCGCCGCAGCGCCCGTCGCCACCCAGACCGCCGCTGCGGGCACGCCCTACCCCAGCCGCCCGGTCACGACGGGGGCCCAGCGGGCCGCCGCCGACGGGTGGAGGTCCCTCGCCGGCCAGAAGGTCGGGATCATCACCAACCCCACGGGGGTCCTCACCAACCTGCGCACCATCGTCGACGAGATGCACGAGGCCGGGACGGTCGACATCGTCGGGGTGTTCGGCCCCGAGCACGGCTTTCGCGGCACGGCGCAGGCCGGTGGCTCGGAGGGGACTCACACCGACCCGCGCACCGGCCTGACCGTCTACGACTCCTACGGTGCGAGCGCCACGAAGATGGAGCAGCTGTTCCGGACGGCGGGCGTCGAGACCGTCGTCTTCGACATCCAGGACGCCGGCGCACGGTTCTACACCTACATCTGGACGATGTACACGGCGATGCGGGCCGCGGTCGCCACCGGTGCCCGGTTCGTGGTGCTCGACCGCCCGAACCCGTTGGGCGGCAAGGCGTTCGGCCCGATGATGACCACGACGTACACCTCGGGCGTGGGGGCCAAGGAGATCGTCCAGGCCCACGGCATGACCGTGGGGGAGCTCGCGCGGTTCTTCGACGGCGAGTTCCTGACCGCTGACGCCGGCGGTCGCCTCACCGAGCTGTCCGTGGTCGAGGTCTCCGGCTGGCGCCGCGACATGCCGTATGCCGCGACCGGGCTCCCGTGGGTCATGCCCAGTCCCAACATGCCGACCCCCGACACCGCGCTGGTCTACCCGGGCACGGGGATGTTCGAGGGGACCAACCTGTCCGAGGGGCGCGGGACGACCCGCCCGTTCGAGCTCGTCGGCGCCCCCTACGTCGATCACACCTGGGCCGAACGCCTTGCGGCACTGGACCTTCCCGGTGTCGGCTTTCGGGAGGCCTACTTCACCCCGACGTTCAGCAAGCACCTGGGCAAGGTCTGCGGTGGCGTCCAGGTCCACATCACCGACCCCGGCGCGTTCGACTCGATCCGGGTGGGCGTCGAGATGCTCGTGGCGGCCAAGGCGCTGTTCAAGGACTTCGCGTGGCGCTACGACAGCTACGACCCGGCGCGCCCCTACTGGATCGACAAGCTCACGGGCTCGACGCGGCTGCGCGACCAGATCACCGCGGGGGCGGACGCCGACGAGGTCATCGGTGCCTGGCGCTCGGAGCTGCGCGAGTTCGACCGGCGCCGCGGCCAGTACCTCATCTACCGCGGCCCCGCCGCCTGAACCGGACGGTGGACCCCCATGCGCCTGCGCCCCGCCCTGTCCTCGACCGTCGCCGTCTGCGCCCTGGTGGTGGGCGGGACGCTCGTGGCCACGCCCGCCGTGGCTGAGGACTTCAGCAAGCCGTTCAGGGGGTTCGCGCCGCCCAACACCGTGCTGCGGGACGGCACGCCGGCCTCCGTCGGGCTCGACCCCGCCCCCATCGCCAGGGCGGTCGAGCAGATCCGCGGTCACGAGACCGCCCCTGCAGGCGGACACCCCATGTATGCCGGTGCCGTCGGGCTCCTCGGGCACGACGGGAAGGTCGTGGAGCGCGACGCCAGCGGGTACGCCCTCAGGTACGCGGACGCCACCACCGAGCTGCCCCGGGACCAGTGGGTGCCGGTGCGGGAGGACACCATCTTCGACCTGGCCTCGGTGTCCAAGCTGTTCACCTCCCTCGCCGTGGTGCAGCTCGTCGAGGAGGACGCGGTGGCGCTCGACGCCCCCGTGGCCACCTACCTCCCGGAGTTCGCGGCGGGGGGCAAGGAGGCGGTCACCGTCCGGCAGCTGCTGACCCACACCTCCGGGCTCACGTCGTGGCTGCCGCTGTGGAGCAGGTACCCGGACAAGGCGTCGCGGATCAAGGCCGTCATGGACCAGCCGCCGACCAACCCGCCGGGCACCACCTACCGCTACAGCGACCTCAACCTGATCACCCTCGGCGTCGTCGTCGAGAAGCTGCGCGGAAAGCCGCTGGACCAGGTCGTCGCGGAGCGGATCACCGATCCGCTGGGCATGGCCGACACCGGCTACAACCCGACGGACCCCACACGCACCGCCGCGACGGAGTACCAGAGCTCCCCGGCTCGCGGCATGGTCCGGGGCGAGGTGCACGACGAGAACGCCTGGTCCCTCGGCGGTGTCGCCGGCCACGCAGGGGTGTTCTCCACTGCCGACGACCTGGCCGTCCTGAGCCAGGCGCTGCTCAACGGTGGCACCTACCGGGGCCAGCGGATCCTGACGCGCGAGAGCGTCACCATGCTCATCACCAACTTCAACGAGGACTTCCCCGGTGACGACCACGGCCTGGGGTTCGAGCTGAACCAGCGGTGGTACATGGATGCGCTCTCCGGGCCGCGCACCGCCGGCCACACCGGGTACACGGGCACGTCCGTCGTTCTCGACTTCGCCTCGCGCTCCTTCGCGATCCTGCTCACCAACCGCGTCCACCCCTCACGCAGCTGGGGGAGCATCAACCTCGCGCGCCGCGAGTGGGCCGGCGGCCTGGCGCAGGCGATGCAGGTGCGCCCGAAGCACGGTGACACGGCCTGGTTCAGCGGCGCCGAGAACGCGACGACGACCACCCTGAGGACCCCCGAGCTGCTCGTCGGCCCCCGCGGTGGGCAGCTCGGGTTCGACCTGTTCCTCGACACCGAGGAGACCGACCTGCTGACCCTCGAGCGCTCCGCCGACGACGGGGCCACCTGGGCGAAGGTGCCCTTCACCGTGCGGGACCGCGGTGAGACCACGACCAGCGACGGGGTCGTCTCCGGCAGTGGAGACCGTCGCTGGGTCCAGGCGCGCGCCGACCTGGTGCCGGGCGAGCAGGTACTGCGCTGGCGCTACGCCACCGACGGTGCCTACCTGGGGCGCGGGGTGTATGTCGACGACGTGCGGGTGGCCTCGGGCGGCCGGGTGCTGCTCGACGGGGAGAAGGCCCCGGACAGCTTCGTGGCGCAGGGCTGGACCCTGGCGTCACGGTGACGCTGGAGGCGAGGCCTTACGGTAAGGCCATGCCATCCCGCGCTGCCGACGCCACCGTGCCGACCGTGCCCCTGCTCGTGCGGCTGCGAGGGATCCGTCCCTCGCTGTCACCGGCCGAGGAGCGGGTCGCCGAGCAGGTGCTGGCCGATCCGAGGGCCGCAGCAGCGCTGACGATCAGTGCGCTCGCCGTGGCGGCGCGGACCTCCGAGACGACGGTGCTGCGGTTCTGTCGGCGCCTGGGCCTGCCCGGCTACCCCCAGCTGCGGCTGGGCCTGGCCGAGGAGAGCGCCCAGCCGCGAGCCGGTGGTGCCACGGACACGGACATCAGCGCCAAGGACACCATCGACGACATCATCGCGAAGGTGGCCTTCGTCGACGCGAGCGCCGTCGAGGAGACGGCCCAACAGCTCGACCGGGACAGCCTCGCCGCTGCTGCGGCGGCGGTGGCCGCTGCCACGCGGGTCGACGTCTACGGCATCGGCGCCAGCGCCATCGTCGGCACGGACCTGCAGCAGAAGCTGCACCGCATCGGCGTGGTCGCCTTCGCCTGGAACGACCCGCACATCGCCCTGACGAGCGCGACCCTGCTCGGCAAGGGTGATGTCGCCATCGGCATCTCCCACTCCGGCACGACCTCGGAGACGATCGAGGCCCTGGACGTGGCGCGCAGTCGTGGCGCCACGACGATCGCGATCACCAACTTCCCCGTCTCGCTGCTGGCGGCCCGGGCCGACCTGGTGCTCACCACGGCTGCCCGCGAGACCAGCCTGCGTTCGGGTGCGACGGCGAGCCGCATCGCGGCGCTGACCGTCGTCGACTGTCTCTACATCGCCGTCGCGCAGCGCAACCTGCCCCGGGCCCGCAAGGCGGTCAAGGAGACCCGTCAGGCCGTGGCCAGCCACCACCTGCGCCAGGACTGAAGTTATTCATTTACATCGTTGACGCATCAGTCGTAAGAAACTAACCTTCAGGGTGTGACCACCAGCGACGTGAGCGTGAGCGCGCCCACCGAGGAGCGACACCCGGGCACGGCCGCCATCGACACCCAGCCCACCCTCGCCATCCTCCAGCTGCTGAACGACGACGACGCCCTGGTGGCCCCCGCGGTGGCGCAGGTGCTGCCCGAGCTGGCCCTGCTGGTCGACCGCGCGGTCGCCTCGGTCCAAGCCGGCGGCACCGTCCACTACTTCGGCGCGGGCACCTCGGGTCGGCTCGCCGTCCTCGACGCGGCGGAGCTGCTGCCGACGTTCAACAGCCCGGACGGGCTCTTCGTGGCCCACCACGCCGGCGGCCCGGGCGCACTGCTGCGGGCCGTGGAGAACGTCGAGGACGACGAGGGTGCGGGCCGCGCGGAGGCTTCCGTGCTGCGCGCCGGCGACATCGCGATCGGGCTCACCGCCTCGGGTCGGACCCCGTTCGTGGGCGGCGCGTTGCACCGGGCCCGCGAGCTCGGTGCGGTCACCGCCCTGGTGACCTCCCACCCGGAGGCGGGCCTGGCGCCATACGCCGACCACCTGCTCGTCGCCCGCACCGGCCCGGAGGTCCTGACCGGCTCGACCCGGCTGAAGGCGGGCACGGCCCAGAAGCTGATCCTCAACTCGTTCTCGACCGCGGTGATGATCCGGCTCGGTCGCACCTGGTCCAACCTCATGGTGGACGTCGTGGCCACCAACGCCAAGCTGCGGGGGCGGGTGCTGCGCATCCTGAAGGAGGCCAGCGGCGCCGACGAGGTGCAGGCACGGCTGGCCCTCGAGGCTGCCGACGGTGAGCTCAAACCCGCGCTGCTGTCGATCCTCGCCGGCACGGACGCCGCGACCGCCCGGCAGGCCATCGCCGACCAGCAGGGTTCGGTCGCCCGGGCCCTGGCCGCCCTGGTCCCCACCGCTGCCCAGTCCTCCTCCCAGTCCTCCTCCCAGTCCTCTTCGCCTTCCTCCTCGACCTACCCGTCCCGCTCCCCGCACGATGGTGCCGCCGAGGCGCCGCAGCCCCTGACAGGAGACCGTTCATGACACGTCGCACCCCCAGGTCCATCGCCTCCGTGGTCGCCCTTGGCGCGGCCCTCGCCCTGACCGCGTGCGCGCCCTCCACCGGGGGAGGCGACTCCAGCGGTGGCGACGGTGACACCACCCTGACCGTGTGGTCGTGGCGCGTGGAGGACAAGGCCGCCTACGACACCATCTTCGCGGCCTACGAGAAGGCCCACCCCGGCGTGAACGTCGACTTCAAGGCGTTCAAGGCCACCGAGTACAACAAGATCCTCGCGACCGGGCTCGCCGGCTCCGACGGTCCCGACGTGCCGCAGGTCCGGTCCTACGGCCAGCTGCAGACCACCGTGGCCTCGGACACCCTTGTGCCGCTCGACGGCAAGGTCGACCTGTCCGGCTGGGACGAGAACGTCGTCGCCAGCGCCAAGGGCAAGGAGGACGGCAAGATCTACTCCGTGCCGCTCGCGCGCCAGACCACGGTGATGTTCTACAACCAGGACGTCTTCGACGAGGCCGGGCTCGAGGTCCCCACGACGTGGGACGAGTTCATGGCCGCCAACACCACGCTCGCGGCCGACGGGATCACCCCGATCGCCGTCGGCGCGAAGGACGACTGGACCCTGCCGATGCTGCACGAGGTCCTTGCGGCACCGCGCTTCGGCGGCAAGGCGTTCCAGGAACAGGTGGCCACCGGTGCCAAGGACTTCACCGACCCCGACTGGGTCGCCTCGGTCAAGGTCGTCAAGGACCTGGAGAAGTTCATGCCGAAGAACGTCACCGGCGTCGCCGTCACCGACGCCCAGACGCTGTTCTCGGCGGGCAAGGCCGCAATGCTGCCCGGTGGGTCCTTCGACCTCGCGGCGCTGCAGAAGGCCAACCCCGAGATGAAGCTCGGGATCTTCCAGGTGCCGCCGCCGCCCGGTTCGCCCAGCGGGGCCACCGCCACGACAGCCGGCTGGGCCGACGGCAACTTCGCGGTCAGCAAGAAGTCGAAGAACCAGCAGGCCGCCACCGAGCTCGTCACGTGGATGTCCACCAAGGAGTTCGGGCAGCTGGTCGCCGACGAGGTCAAGCAGATCTCGGCCGTGCCCGGTGTCGAGTACAAGGACCCGCTGCTGAAGCAGATGAGCGACGACTACGTGAACTCCGGCTCGCCGTACCTCCTGCTCACCGACTTCCGCTACGGCTCGCCGTCCGGCACCGACCTGCTCGGCAAGGGCATCCAGCAGCTCCTGCTCGGCGACAAGGACGCAGCGGCGGTGAGCAAGGAGCTCGACGCAGGCGTCAAGACCTGGTTCAAGCCGTCGGCGTGACCACGAGGTCCACCTCACGACCGGGCAGGACCCGGTCGTGAGGCGTCGCACCGGGCTGTTGTTCGTGACGCCGGCACTGCTGCTCTTCGGGGTCTTCGTGCTCTACCCCATGGGGACGGCGTTCTCCTACGCCTTCTTCGAGTGGCGGGGCACCACCCGTGGGGCCTTCGCCGGCATCGAGAACTTCCGCACCCTGTTCACCAAGGCCCCGTTCACGACCGACCTCCCTCGGGCGCTGCTGCACAACGTGCTCTTCTTCGGCGGCACGATGGCCTTCCAGAACACCATCGGGCTCGGGATCGCGTTCCTGCTGCACCGTCGGGCCCGCACCCGGCGGCTGCTCCAGACGCTCTACGCGATGCCCTACCTCGTGAGCCCGATCGTCATCGGCTACCTCTGGACACTGCTGCTGTCACCGACGTTCGGCCCGGTCAACCAGCTGCTCACCAAGGTGGGCCTGGAGTCGTGGGCCCTGCCGTGGCTCGGTGACCCGAAGACCGCCCTGTGGGTGGTCGTGCTGGTGAGCGTGTGGCAGTGGATCGGCTTCCCCGTCCTGCTGTATGGCGCTGCGCTGGGTGGCGTGCCGGAGGAGCTCACCGAGGCGGCCCGCGTCGACGGAGCCAGCCACCGCCAGGCGTTCTTCAAGGTCACCCTGCCGCTGCTGGTCCCCGCGATCGGCACCGTGTCGGTGCTGACGTTCATCTTCGCGATGGAGGCGTTCGCGCTGCCCTACGCCTTCGGTGGTTCGACCGGAAACCCTGCAGGCTCAACAGACTTCGTGTCGCTGCTGTTCTACCGGACAGCGTTCGACTCGGGTTCGGTCGACGCGATCGGCAGCTCCTCGGCGCTGGCGACCCTGCTGTTCCTCGTCATCTTCGGCGGGGCCATCGGGGCCACCTCGGTGCTGCGTCGCCATGAGCGGAGGATCACCGCATGAGTGTCGTCGTCCCACCCACGACCTCCACCCGTCCCGAGGAGCCCGTGCTGGCCCCGCCGCGTGCCCCGCGCCGCGGCTCGGGCACCAAGCCCGTCGGCGGTACCGCCGCCAGCATCGGCCTGTGGCTCTATGCCGCGATCGCGCTGGTGCCGCTGCTGCTCATGGTGCTCAGCTCGCTGCGCACCAACGCCGACCTCATCACCGACCCGCTCGGGCTGCCGTCGCCGGTGTCGACGCGCAGCTACCAGGAGGCCTGGACCACCGGCAACTTCGCCACCTACTTCGGCAACTCCCTGATGGTCACGGTCGGCGCGGTGGTGCTGTCGACCACGGTCTCGACCATGGCGGCATACGCCCTCGCCCGGGTGCGGTCGCGCGGGTTCCGGTGGTTGGAGTCGTTGTTCCTGTCCGGGCTCATGCTCCCGATCCACCTGGCGATCCTGCCGATCTTCTTCCTGTTCGACGGCCTCGGGCTGATCGACTCCCGGATGGGCCTCGCGCTGATGTACGGCGCGTCCGGGGTGCCGTTCTCGATCTTCGTCCTCACGACGTTCTTCCGGCAGCTGCCGGAAGAGCTCGAGGAGGCAGCGGCCCTCGACGGCGCCTCGCCGTGGCAGACGTTCTGGCAGGTCATGGTGCCGCTGGTGCGTCCCGCGCTGGCCACCGTGGCGGTCTTCCGCTTCGTGCCGATCTGGAACGACTTCCTCTTCCCGCTGGTGCTGCTGCGCCGCCAGGACAAGTACACCCTCCCCGTCGGCCTGACCACCTTCTTCGGGGAGAACGCGACGAACTACTCGGCCGTCTTCGCCGGGCTGGTCATCACGACGATCCCCTTGATCGTGCTGTTCCTGTTGGCCACCAAGCAGATCGTCGCGGGATTGACCGCCGGCATGTCCAAGTGATCCCATCGCGACCGTGAGCAACAGGGGGGCGACGGTCGCGGCCGTGGACATCGGGGGGTCCGGTCTGCGCGTCCAGGTCTCGTACGGCGCCCACCCCGGTCCCGTGCGCACCGCACCCGGGGCGCGGGTCCACCCGGGGGGAATCGACGTGTCGGCCCTGGCCGTTGCGGCGCAAGGGTTGTTGGCCGACGAGCTCGGTGCTGGGGTGCCCGACGTGGTCGTGTGGTCGATGCGCGGGCTGCTGTTCCTCGCCGACCGCGCCGAGGTGATGCGTACCGTGCGGTCGAGCCTCGGTGCCGGACGCACGGTCGTCGTCAGCGACGCGGTGGCCAACCTCGTCGGCGCCCTCGGTGGGCTGCGTCCCGGAGCCGTGGTGGCCGCCGGGACCGGGGCTGTCGCGTTCGGGACGGACTTCGCCGACACCTGGCGCCGGGTCGACGGCTGGGGTCACGTCCTCGGGGACGTGGGTTCGGCGGCGTGGCTCGGGCTCGAGGGGCTGAGGGCTGCGTTGCGCTTCCACGACGGCCTGCCGCATGGGTCCCCGGTGTTGTTGGCGTCGGGGACAGCTGCCTTCGGCGAGCCGGCCACCTGGCCGCGCAAGGTGATGAACGCCCCCGACGCCCCCGAACGGCTGGCAGGGTTCGCGCCGGCGGTCGCTGCGGCAGCGGGAGCGGCGTCCGACGTGGCGGCTGGTCGCACCTCGGCGGACGGCGCGGACCTTGCCGCTGTCGACCCGGTCCCGGTCGACCCGGTGGCTGCCGACGCCGTCGCTGTCGACCCGGTGGCTGCCGAGCTGTGTGCGCTCGCGGGGGAGGGGCTCGCCGAGGCGCTGCTCGCCGCTGCCTGCGGCCTGCCCGACCCGGTCCTCGCCGCCACGGGTGGCGTCCTCGGGGCTGCCCCGGTGCGAGTCGCCCTGCAGGAGCGGCTGTCCCGCGAGGGGCGCGAGCTCACGCCAGCCGTCGGAGGGGCTCTCGACGGGGCCCGAATGCTCGGCACGCACCTGCTGGAGAAGGGCGCCGTGCCCGCCCACGCGGCATACCTGCTCGTCGACTGACACAAAGCCCGGGGGCGAGAAGGGCCCCCGCGCAGTGGGGGGCCGTCTCAGTGGCGGAGGATAGGGGATTCGAACCCCTGAGAGCTTTCACTCAACACGCTTTCCAAGCGTGCGCACTAGGCCACTATGCGAATCCTCCGCGGGCGAGGCTACACGGGCACATGCCCTGTCCTGAAATCGTCAGCTGGGGGAGCCTGCGGGGGGCCCGACGAGCAGCGCCACGGCGGTCAGCGCCGCCACCGCGAGCAGCGCGACCGCGACCGCAGCGACCGGGCGGGCGAGCATCCGGGCCTGCACCTTCTCGGGCAGCGAGCGGGGGGCCTCGCCACCATGGCCCAGCCGCCAGCCACCTTCGAGCAGGCTGCGTCGCTGCGCCCACCGGTCGAACCACACCGTCATGAACGGCGGTACCGCACTGACGAGACCGAGCAGCGTGACCCGGGCGGACCAGCGCTGGTTGACGGCGACGAACACCGTGGTGAGGCAGTACGCGATGAAGACGACCCCGTGCACCATGCCGAAGACCTGGACGCCGAGCTCGGTGGTCCTCGTGACGTACTTGAGGACCATGCCGATCAGCAGCAGCGCCCACGTGGTGGCTTCGGCGAGGGCGAGACGGCGGAACAGGGCCAGCGGAGTCATGGGCCCCAGTGTCGCAAAGGGGGATTGGCTGCCACGGCACGGCCCCGTCTACACTTGCCGCAGGCACCCCGCGTGGTGGTACCTCTCCGAACTCCCCCAGGGCAGGAATGCAGCAAGGGTAGGAGAGCTCTTCCAGGTACGCGGGGTGTCCCTTTGTTGCGACCCGGCAAAACGCCGGTTGCGCGACAAGACGCGTCTCGCAACCACGCGGGTTGTCGCGCAACCGGCGTTTTGCGGGCCGGCCGGGGCGCCCGGGACTCAGGCGCGGTGGGCCTCGTCGAGCAGGCGTACCCGTCGCTGGCCGAACTTCACGGCGGCGTACGACGCCAGCGCCAGGACCATGAGTGCGAGGCTGGTTTTCGACCGGGTCCACAGGGCTGTCGCGGCGACCCCGCCGACCAGGGCCAGCAGCAGCGGCCGGACGTACCAGAAGCCGACCGAGATCACGGCAGACCCCGGCGAGAACAGCGACACCGGCGGCAACCCACGGAACGCCGCCATCAGGTGCGTCCCGGCCACCAGGGCGGTCATCGCGACCGGCCAGAAGATCGCAGCCACGCCGGCGCCCGAGGTCGTCTCGACCATGACGCCGCAGACCACGGCCACGGTGGCGAACAACACCGACGGGGTGATCAGGTGGGCCAGGGCCTCCTGGCCGAACGGCAGTCCGATCAGGGGCGGCGTCCCCGCGTTGTCGCCCTGCAGGCGCATCCCCTCGGACCACGCGCCATACCCGAGGTAGGCGGCGAGCACGCCGGCGAAGGCGACGATGCTGGGCACCCCGGGGGTGGTGGAGTGGGCCAGCGCCCAGCACCCGGCGGCCGACAGCACGAGACCGACCAGGAGCGCGCCGGGGGAGCGGCGCAGGCCGAGCAGGTCGCGTTCGGCGACGACGGCGATCCGCCCCCGGGCGCGCAGGCGGGTCCGGCGCAGGCGGCTGCTCGGGGCGGCCACGTCGAGGCGGGCGGCGCGCAGGTCGCCGGCGAGGACCGCTCCACCCATGGTCACGGCCCGGGCCGACTGCGTGCGCAGGCCGACGTGGTGCAGGGCGCGCAGCGAACGTCCGCCACGCAGCAGCGTCCCGGCGCCGCGGTCACCGGTGGGCCAGGACCGCACCTGGCCCCAGAGCCACGAACCCCCGAGCGCGGCACCAACGGCGAGCCCTCCAAGGGTGGTGGGCACCAGGACCAACGGGGGCGCCACGCCGGCCGTGATCATCCCCGTGCCGACCACGGCCCCGGTGAGCAGCCCCGCGACGAGGGACCCGCCCAAGCTGATCCGCCACCACCGGCGCAGCACGACGGCACGGTCGAGGGCGCTGACAGCGACGTGGTCGAGGTACGGCAGGTCCGGCACGACGGGACCGCGCACCGAGCCGAGCCGGTAGCCCAGCAGCAGCACGCCCACGATGACTGCACCCACCACGAGGACCCCCTGGATCCCGGTCAGGTGCGCCGAGACCCACGCGGGGTCGACGAACGTGAAGAACGCCCGCGAGGCCGGTACGCCGTAGACCAGCGAGGCGATGACGGCGACGTACGCGGCGTAGATGGCGTTGCCGTTGCCCTCCTCGGGCAGGCCGCCGCGGATGACCTTGCGCGCCTGGGCGAGGCGTTCGCGGTCGGTCCTCGGCCCGGGTTCCGGGGGGTGGAGGGCCGCGCTCATACGCCTGCCACGTCCACGACGCGGTCCGCGATCGCCTCCGTCATGACGGGGTCGTGGCAGGCGATGACGAGCGTCGTGCCCGCAGTCTTGCGCTCGATGAGCAGGCGGGTGAGCAGCTCGCGCTTGTGGGTGTCGAGGCGCTGCTCGGGCTCGTCGAGGAGCAGGACGCTCGAGGGACGAAAGAGCACCATCGCGAGGTGGAACAGCTGCTGCTGCCCCGAGGACAGCTCGTGGGGGAACCGCTCGGACAGGTGGTCGATCTCCAGGGTCACCAACAGGTCGTCGGCGCGCTCGTCGGCGGTCGCGATCTGCCCGCCCCACGTGGAGTCGATGAGGACGAGGTGGTCGATGACGGTGAGGTCCCGGTATGCCGTGGGCGAACCCACCAGCGACGCCACCCCCGCCCGGGTGGCCGGGTCGCGCTCGTCCAGGCGTGCGCCGTTGAAGGTGGCGGTCCCGACCGACGGCTCGAGGGCCCCGGCGAGGATGCGCAACAGCGTCGTCTTGCCGCTGCCGTTCGGGCCGCGCAGCACGATGCACTGACCGGCTCTGGCCCTGAGGTCGATCGGTGCCAGCAGCACCGAACCCTCGACGTCCTTGCCGGCACCCTGGACCTCGAGCACGAGTGGACTCGCCCTGGCCTTGTCGGTGGTGCCGGCCTGCTTGCGTCGCGCTGCCATGGGTCCCCTGTCGTCGTCGACAGTCTGGCACCGGCACCTCGGGCCGGCTCGAGGACCCGGGAGCGGGCGCCCGGAGCACACCGACCCAGCCCGTCGACGAGCCCGTGGAGTCGATGGTCGGCGCTCGTCAGCCGGGTCTGGCAGCGGCTGTCCGGTGTCAGGTGGGCCGACTAGGGTTCCGACCGTGAGCACCGCCCTGTACCGCCGCTACCGGCCCGAGTCCTTCGCCGACGTCATCGGCCAGGAGCACGTGACCGAGCCGCTGATGCAGGCGCTGCGCACCGGTCGGGTCAACCACGCCTACCTCTTCTCCGGCCCCCGAGGCTGCGGCAAGACCACCAGCGCTCGAATCCTCGCCCGCTGCCTCAACTGCGCGCAGGGCCCGACGCCCGACCCGTGCGGGGTCTGCGACTCGTGCGTGGCGCTCGCCCGGGGTGGGTCCGGCTCGGTCGACGTCATCGAGATCGACGCGGCCAGCCACGGTGGGGTCGACGACGCCCGTGACCTGCGCGAACGCGCGTCCTACGGTCCGGCCCAGAGCCGGTACAAGATCTACATCATCGACGAGGCCCACATGGTCACGCCGCAGGGTTTCAACGCCCTGCTCAAGATCGTCGAGGAGCCGCCGGAGCACGTGAAGTTCGTCTTCGCGACGACCGAGCCCGAGAAGGTCATCGGCACGATCCGCAGCCGCACCCACCACTACCCCTTCCGCCTCGTGCCCCCCGGCCAGCTGTCCGACTACATGCAGCGGCTGTGCGCCCAGGAGGATGTGGCCGTCGCCCCCGGCGTGCTCTCGTTCGTCACCCGCGCGGGTGGCGGCTCGGTCCGTGACTCGCTGTCCGTGCTCGACCAGCTCATCGCCGGCTCGACCGACGAGGGGCTCACCTACGAGGGTGCTGCCGCCCTGCTCGGGTTCACCGACGGCGAGCTCCTCGACGCGACGATGGACGCCTTCGCCGTCGGCGACGCGGCCGGGGTGTTCCACCAGGTCGACCGGGTCATCGAGACCGGCCTGGACCCGCGCCGGTTCGTCGAGGACCTGCTCGAACGGCTGCGTGACCTCATCGTCGTGGCCGCCGTCCCCGACGGTGCCTCCTCGGTGCTGCGCGGCCTGCCCGAGGACCAGCTCGAACGCATGCGCGAGCAGTCAGCGGCGTTCGGCAGCGGCGCCCTCTCGCGGGCCGCCGACATCGTCAACGCCGGCCTGACCGAGATGACCGGCGCGACCGCACCGCGCCTGCAGCTCGAGCTCATCTGCGCGCGTGTCCTGCTCCCGGGCGCCTCCGGTGAGAGCGGGTATGCCGCGCGGCTGGACCGCCTCGAGCGGCGCCTCGACGTCGAGGGAGTGCCCTCGGCCGCGGTGCGTGCCCAGGCGCCCGTCCAGCCCGTGGCCTCCGCCGCACCCCCGGCCACCCCGGTCGTACCGGCCGCACGCCCGGCTGTTGCTGCGGCCGCTCCAGCCGCGCCGTCCAGCCCGGAGGGGTCCTCGCGCTCAGCTGTCCAGCCCGAGCCGCAGCCACGACAGCCCGAGCCGCGCTATCCCGATCAACCCGGACAACCCCAGCGAACCGACCGCGAGCAACCGGTGGAGGCGTCCAGCCCGACCGGTCCCGGTGGCGCCGATCCGCGGGCGTCAGGCACGCCGCATACCTCCTCGGCGGCTCCGGGCGCAGGCATCGCCGACGCCGCAGGCCCCGACGCCGCAGGCCCCAGCGCCGCTGGGCCCGACGCCGCTGGTCCCGACGCCGGCGCAACCGAGGAACCGGCCCGGACGCCCGGCGGCCTGGACACCGCGGCGATCCGGCGCGCCTGGCCCGACATCCTCGGCTGGATCTTCAAGCACAAGCGCACCACGTGGACGCTGTTGTCCGAGCACGCGACGGTGCACGAGTTCGACGGCCGCCGGGTCGTGCTGGGGATCTCGACCGTCGGCATCGCCAACACCTTCCGGCACGGACCGCACGCCGACCTCGTGCGCCAGGCCCTGATCGACGTGCTCGGGGTGGACGCCCGCGTCGAGGGGATCCCCGTTCCCGATGCCCGACTGTCGGCCCCCAGCGGCGACTCCCACCCGGTGGTGCGCCCGGAGGACACCTCGCGGGGCTTCCACCACCAGGGGCCGAGCGACTCCTCGGGAGGACGCGCCTCCGAGAGCGGTAGCAGCTCCGCTGGTGCGGGGGGCGGCGACGCTGGTGGGCGTGCGGCCTCGGCCTACGCCGCGAGTGGGGCCGTCGCCCCGTCGACCGCCCCCGCGCCGGAGTCCGGCGACGGCGGTTGGGCGAGCGCGCCCTCCGCACCTGGCAGTGGTCCGGCCTGGGCGACCGAGTCCGCGCCCGGTGCGCCGGCGATCGCGGTCAGTCCCGCCCCTGCGGGTTCGCCGCTCGCCCGCGCCAAGGCCGAGGTGGCCGCCGAGCAGCCCGAGCGCACGGCCGAGAAGTACGTCGCGGACGACAGCGCCGCCCGCGACGACGACGAGGACATCGAGGCCGTGGGCGACGTGGGTCGCCCGGTCATCGAACGGATCCTCGGCGGCAAGGTCATCGACGAGGGCTGACCGGTGAGCGGGGCTCGGAGGGCATAGGCTCACCCGTGTGTACGAAGGCGTGGTCCAGGACCTGATCGACGAGCTCGGCCGGCTGCCCGGCGTGGGCCCCAAGAGTGCTCAGCGGATCGCCTTCCACCTGCTGCAGTCCGACGCGGTGGACGTGACCCGGCTCGTCGAGTCCATCACCGAGGTCAAGGCCCGGGTGCGGTTCTGCGCGACGTGCGGCAATGTCGCCGAGGGCGAGCAGTGCAGGATCTGCGCCGACCCCCGCCGAGACGGCACCGCGATCTGTGTCGTCGAGGAGCCCAAGGACGTCGTGGCCGTCGAGCGCACCCGTGAGTTCCGTGGCCGCTACCACGTGCTCGGCGGGGCGATCAGCCCGATCGAGGGCGTCGGCCCCGACGACCTGCGCATCAAGGAGCTGATGACCCGCCTCGCGTCCGGTGAGGTCACCGAGGTCATCATCGCGACCGACCCCAACCTCGAGGGCGAGGCGACTGCGAGCTACCTCGCGCGCTTCCTGCGCCCGATGGGCCTGAAGGTCACCCGCCTCGCCTCCGGGCTCCCGGTGGGTGGCGACCTGGAGTATGCCGACGAGGTCACCCTCGGTCGGGCGTTCGAAGGAAGGCGGTTGCTCGATGTCTGACGACCTGCGGATGCTGGCCGACGAGTCGGCCACCGATGCCCGGCACTACCTGGCGACGGTGACCGAGGTGGCCTCCGGCACAGCCCCGGATGCGGCGATCCCGATGACGTTGCTCGCGCTGTCGCAGGTCCTGGTCATGGGCACGAGGCTGGCAGCGATCCAGGACATCATCCCGGCGGAGCGCTTCGAGGCCGACACGACCGACCCCGAGCTCGACCCGCTGCGGACCGGGTTCGCCAACCTCTTCGAGGGCCTGGACGACTACGCCGACCTCGTCGACCCGGTCACCTCCACCGAGCTCACGACGGGCTCGCTGTCCAACGACATCGCCGTCGTCGCCGGCGCCCTGGCCCACGGCCTGCGTCACCACGACGAAGGGCGGCTCTCCGAGGCGCTGTGGTGGTGGCAGTTCAGCTACCTGTCCGACTGGGGCGAGCGGGCGGCAGCAGCTCTGCGCGTGCTGCAGTCCGTGCTCAGCCACATCCGGCTCGACGCCGACGAGGAGACCATCTCCGAGGCCGAGTTCGACGCCCTGCACCCCTGACGCAGCGCCCACCCGTCCGCCCGGCCGTCAGGCGATGCGGGGCCCATGAGGCCGCCGCCTGACCGGCGGTGGACTCGTTCGGTCGGGGCTCGGACGTCGGTTCGACGAGAACTCGCAGCAGTGCGTTCCGTCGCCAGCAGCGCCGCCTGCCGAGTCTTTGAGCGGTTGACCCTGCCAGGACCGGGTCAGGCGCTCAAAGACTCCGAGGGCGGGACCGGGTCGGGCGCTCGAGGACTCGGGCTGGGCGGTCCGCCATACGGCTGGCGCGTCCCACCATGAGGACGGTCGATAGACTGTCCGCCGCGCGCGTGGGCCCACGCACGCCCCGTACACCCCTCGCCCGGTCCCTCAGGAGTTCACCCGTGCCGATCGTCGTCCAGAAGTACGGCGGCTCCTCGCTGGCTGACGCCGCCAGCATCAAGCGGGTCGCCCGCAGGATCACCGAGGCCAAGAAGGCCGGCAACGACGTGTGCGTCGCGGTCTCGGCCATGGGTGACAGCACCGACGAGCTGCTCGACCTCGCCAACGAGGTCAGCCCACAGCCGCCGCCGCGCGAGATGGACATGCTGCTCACCGCAGGCGAGCGCATCTCGATGTCGCTGGTCGCGATGGCCATCGCGGACCTCGGCTACACGGTGCGCTCGTTCACCGGCAGCCAGGCCGGCGTCATCACCGACTCCACCCACGGCAAGGCCCGGATCATCGACGTCACGCCCGGCCGCGTGACCGACGCCCTCGAGAAGGGCCACATCGTCATCGTCGCGGGGTTCCAGGGGGTCAGCCAGGACACCAAGGAGATCACCACGCTCGGCCGGGGTGGCACCGACACCACCGCCGTCGCGCTCGCCGCGGCCCTCGGCGCCGACGTGTGCGAGATCTACACCGACGTCGACGGTGTCTTCACCGCCGACCCGCGCATCGTCCCGGCCGCCCGCAAGATCAGCCGCATCTCCAACGAGGAGATGCTCGAGCTCGCAGCGTCCGGCTCCAAGGTGCTGCACCTGCGCAGCGTGGAGTACGCGCGCCGTTTCGCCATCCCGATCCACGTCCGCAGCTCCTTCTCCTCGAAGGAGGGCACCATCGTCACGGACACCACCCAAGGAGACACCGTGGAAGCCCCCATCATCGCCGGTGTCGCCCACGACCGGAGCGAAGCCAAGATCACGGTCGTCGGCGTGCCGGACCACCCGGGCAAGGCGGCGGAGATCTTCCAGACCTGCGCCGACGCCGAGATCAACATCGACATGATCGTGCAGAACGTGTCCGCCACGGAGACCGGCCTGACCGACATCTCCTTCACCTGCCCCAAGACGGACGGCCAGACCGGGGTGCACGCGCTCCGCAAGGTCCAGGAGTCGGTCGGCTTCGGCTCGATCAAGTACGACGACCAGATCGGCAAGCTCTCACTCGTCGGGGCCGGCATGCGTTCGCACCCGGGCGTCTCGGCGACCTTCTTCAAGGCACTGGCCGACAGCGGTGTCAACATCGAGATGATCTCCACCTCCGAGATCCGCATCTCCGTCGTCACCCGCGCCGACCTGCTCGACGACGCCGTCCGCGCGGTGCACACCGCCTTCGGCCTGGACTCCGCCGACGGGGAAGCCGTCGTCTACGGAGGCTCCGGCCGGTGACGTCCCTCGCCTCCAGGGGCCCCCGCCCGACCCTCGCCCTGGTCGGCGCCACCGGTGCCGTGGGGCGGGTCACGCAGCAGGTGCTCGCGATGCGGGAGGACATCTGGGGTGAGATCCGTGCCGCGGCGGCGCCCGAGGACGCCGGCACCGAGCTGACCGTCTGCGGACGCGACATCATCGTGCAGCACCTGACACCCGAGTTCTTCGACGGGGTCGACATCGCCCTGGTCGACCTGCCCGCGAAGATCGCGGCCGAATGGGCCCAGATCGCTGCTGCGCGAGGGACCGTCGTCATCGACAACAGCTCGGCCCTGCGCGGCGACCCCGACATCCCGCTCGTGGTGCCCGAGGTCAACCCCCACCAGATACGCAACCGCCCCAAGGGCATCATCGCCAGCCCGGGTGCGACGACGCTGACGATCATCGACGCCCTCGGCGTCCTGCACGCCGGCTGGGAGCTCACCGAGCTCGTCGTCGCCACCTACCAGGCCGCCTCCGGCGCGGGACGGGCCGGTATGGCGCGCCTGCACGACGAGATCGAGGTGGTCGCCGGCCACCGCGAGCTCGGTCACCAGCCGGGCGACGTGCGACGCCTCATCGAGTTCGAGCTCGGGACCGACTCGCCGTTCCCGGCGCCGCTCGCGCTGAACGTCCTGCCGTGGATCGGCACGGCCGCGGAGGACGGCTGGACCTCCGAGGAGCTCAAGATCCGCAACGAGACCCGCAAGGTGCTCGACCTCCCGCAGCTGCGGGTCTCGGCGACCTGCGTGCGCGTGCCGGTGATCTCCACGCACTCGGTGGCGGTGCACGCCACCTTCGCCCGCCCGATCGACGTGGACCAGGCGCGCCAGGCGTTCGTCGAGGCCCCGGCCGTGGTCGTCCTCGACGACCCGGAGACCCACGAGTTCCCGACGCCCAACGACACGGTGGGCTCGGACCCGCGCTTCGCCGGCCGGCTGCGCCAGGCGCTGGACTTCCCCAACACCCTCGACTTCTTCATCTGCGGTGACAACCTGCGCAAGGGCGGGGCGCTGAACATGGTGCAGGTGGCAGAGCTGGTGGCCCGCGACCTCGTGCTCGTCTGAGGCCCGCGCCTCAGGGGACGACGGGAGCTCGTCCGGCGGACCGCGATCCGCAGCGTAGACTGCGCATCGTCGTCGATCGACACCAGTGAGCCACCGGCGCGCGTGAGGTCCTCACGCCGCACCCGGCCACCGAGGTGGGCAGCCTCTGCCCCGAGGAGTGTCGATCACTGCTGCGCCGAGGGCGTCGCGCAGGCCGACGTCGTCGAGAAGCACCAGCCACCAGCCACCAGCGGCTCCCGACCGGGGCAGACCGGCGCGTACCCACTCGGGATCGTCACGTCTCGGTGACGAACGCGGTGGTGCGCGTGTCGCTTGACATGTGACTCGTGTGACTGATGTGACCATTGAGGAAGTATTCGAGCATGAGCCAGGGGGTAGGGATGAAGCACGAGGACCGCACGCCGACGCAGGTGTGGCGACGACACCGGCTGCGCCAGATGATGCTCTTCGTGACCATCCCGGGGGTGCTCCTGGGCACGGCGAGCATGACCGCGGCGTACTCCACCGGCTGGATGACCCCGGCCCCCCCGAAGCCGGCCTGCCAGCCGACCGTCGTGCCGGCCCCGGCCAGGGGCTCGTTCACCGTCAACGTCATGAACGCCACCGGCGTCGACGGCACGGCGGCGAAGGTTGCGGCGGGCCTGGCCAAGCGGACGTTCAAGGTCGGCGGCATCAGCAACGCTCCCGAGTCCTGGTACGTCACGCAGCCTGCGGTGATCCACCACGGCCCGACCGGTCTGGACCAGGCGCTGCTGACGGCCTCCCAGATCCCCGGCTCCAAGCTCTTCGCCGACGGCCGCAAGGGCACCTCGGTCGACGTGGTCGTCGGCATCGGCTACCGGGACCTCGTGGCCATGCCGGAACGCCTCAAGCCGATCCCCGCCGAGGTTTCGGTCAACGTCTACAACACCACGTACAAGACGGGGCTGGCCAAGGTCGTCGCAGACCAGGTCGAGGCGCGCGGCTTCAAGGTCAAGGACGTCTCGAACGACCCCCTGCAGACCATGCAGCTGGGCACCGCGGTGATCCGCTACGGGGAGGACGGCGACCTGGCGGCGGCGCTGCTCGCGCAGCACGTCCCCGGGGCCGAGCTGCTCAAGATCGACCGGTCGGGCACCCGCCTCGACCTCGTCATCGGCAACGCCTACACCGAACTGACCCCCGAGGCCGACGTCCCGCCGCTGCCGGCACGCCCCACGTCCGAGGTGCCCACGGTCTCGCGTCCCTGCAAGGACCGCTGAGCCCGGCGATGTCCATCCGCTGAGGTCGCACTGGTCGCGTCCACCGGGACACGGCAGAGTGGGCGCATGCCTGTGAAGACCGTCGCCATGTTGACCGCCGGTGGCCTCGCGCCCTGCCTGTCCTCCGCCGTGGGCGGGCTCATCGAGCGGTACTCCGAGGTCGCCCCCGACGTGCGCATCCTCGCCTACCGCAACGGATACGCCGGCCTGCTCACCGGCGACTCGGTCGAGGTCACCGACGAGGTCCGGGCCAACGCGCCCCGCCTGCACGCGTTCGGCGGCAGCCCCATCGGCAACAGCCGGGTCAAGCTCACCAACGTCGCCGACTGCGTCGAGCGCGGTCTGGTGCAGGAGGGCCAGGACCCGCTGCACGTCGCTGCGGAACAGCTGAGCCGTGACGAGGTCGACGTCCTGCACACCATCGGCGGCGACGACACCAACGGCACCGCCGCAGACCTCGCGGCCTACCTGCACTCCAACGGCTACGAGCTCACCGTGGTCGGTCTGCCCAAGACGATCGACAACGACGTCGTCCCGATCCGCCAGTCCCTGGGTGCCTGGACAGCCGCGGAGCAGGGCGCGATCTACGCACGCAACATCATCGCCGAGCACTCCTCGAACCCCCGCATGCTGGTCGTCCACGAGGTCATGGGCCGCAACTGCGGCTGGCTGACCGCAGCGACCGCGCTCGAGCACCACCGCTGGGTCCAGGAGTCGCAGTTCGCCAACTGGCTCGAGAGCTCGCCGGAGCGCTGGGACGTCCACGCCGTGTTCGTCCCCGAGCGACCCTTCGACATCGCCGAGGAGGCCGAGCGGCTGCGGGCCATCATGGACGAGTCCGACGGCGTGAACCTGTTCATCTCCGAGGGCGCCGGGCTGGCCGAGATCGTCGCGTCGATGCAGCAGTCCGGGGCCGAGGTGCCGCGCGACCCGTTCGGGCACGTGCAGATCGACAAGATCAACCCCGGCCAGTGGTTCGCCAAGCAGTTCGCCGGGCTGCTCGGGGCCGACAAGGTGCTCGTGCAGAAGAGCGGCTACTTCGCCCGGTCGGCGGCGGCCAACGACGCCGACCTCGCCCTGATCCGCCGGTGCACCGACTTCGCCGTGGCTGCTGCCCTGCGCGGGGACTCCGGTGTCGTCGGCCAGGACGAGGAGCGCGGCGACGAGCTGCGGGCCATCGAGTTCGAGCGGATCAAGGGCGGCAAGGCCTTCGACCCGACCGAACCGTGGTTCACGACCCTGCTTGCCGACCTCGGCCAGTCGTAGCAGCGCCGGGGACATGACGACGTCCGTCCCCACGCCACACCCCGCCGGCACGGGGACACCGGGAGGCACCGAGCGGATCCGCGGGGGGCGCGGGTGGGCGGTCAGTGACCGCGGTCGACCCACTCCTGCAGGTGGGGTGCCTCGGCGCCGATGACGGTCGAGTCGCCGTGTCCGGTGAGCACGACGGTCTCGTCGGGCAGGGTCAGGACCTTGTCGCGGATCGACTCGATGATCGTGCCGAAGTCGCTGTAGGAACGGCCGGTCGCGCCCGGCCCGCCGTTGAACAGGGTGTCGCCGGTGAACAGGACGCCGAGCGTGGGCGCGTACAGGCAGCAGGAGCCCGGGGTGTGCCCGGGGGTGTGGATCACGTGCAGGTCCACGTCGCCGACCGTGATGACCTGGCCGTCGGCCAGCTCGTGGTCGGGGGTCACGGGGTAGAGCTCGTCCCAGAGCATCCGGTCCGCCGGGTGCAGGTAGGCAGGGGCGCGGGTGCCGTCGCAGACCTCGCCGACGGCGTTGATGTGGTCGTTGTGGGCATGGGTGGAGATGACGCCGATCACCGTGCGCTCGCGATGGATCGACTTGACGATCGCGCGACCGTCGTGGGCGGCGTCGATGACGACGCACTGCGAGTCGTCGCCGAGGACCCAGACGTTGTTGTCGACGTCCCAGCTGCCCCCGTCGAGCTCGAACTGGCCCGACGTGACGAGCCGCTCGACCCGTACGCCCCCCGCGGACGGTGCGATGGACGGCATACCGGAGTCGCTCACACGATCACCACCGATCGCAGGACCTCGCCACGCTGCATCTTGGCGAACGCTTCCTCGACGTCGCCGAGGCCGATGCGCTCGGACACGAAGGCGTCGAGGTCGAAGCGGCCCTGGCGGTACAGGTCGACCAGCATCGGGAAGTCGCGCGAGGGGAGGCAGTCGCCGTACCAGCTGGACTTCAGCGCACCCCCGCGACCGAAGATCTCGATCATGGGCAGGGTCACCTGCTGGTCGGGGGTCGGGACGCCGACCAGGACCACGGTGCCGGCCAGGTCCCGGGCGTAGAACGCCTGCTCGTAGGTCTCGGGGCGCCCCACGGCCTCGACGACCACGTCGGCGCCGAAGCCACCAGTGAGCTCGCGGACCCGCCCGACGACGTCCTCGTCCTTGCCGTTGACGGTATGCGTCGCGCCGAAGGACCGGGCCACCTCGAGCTTGCGGTCGTCGACGTCGACGGCGACGATCGTCGTCGCCCCGGCCACGGCAGCGCCGGCGATCGCGGCGTTGCCCACCCCGCCGCAGCCGATCACGGCCACGGAGTCGCCGCGCCCCACGCCACCGGTGTTGACGGCGGCACCGAAGCCGGCCATCACCCCGCACCCGAGCAGCCCCACTGCCGCGGCGTCGGCGTCGGCGTCGACCCTGGTGCACTGGCCGGCAGCGACCAGGGTCTTCTCGATGAAGGCGCCGATACCGAGGGCGGCCGACAGCTCGGTGCCGTCGGTCAGGGTCATCTTCTGCTTCGCGGTGTGGGTGTCGAAGCAGTACCAGGGCTTGCCCTTGGCGCACGCCCGGCACCGACCGCAGACCGCACGCCAGTTGAGGATGACGAAGTCACCGGGTGCCACGTCGGTGACGCCCTCGCCCACCGCCTCCACCACACCGGCAGCCTCGTGCCCGAGCAGGAAGGGGAACTCGTCGTTGATGCCGCCCTCGCGGTAGTGCAGGTCGGTGTGGCACACGCCGCACGACTGGACCTGCACGACCGCCTCGCCCGGGCCGGGGTCGGGCACGACGATGTCGACGAGCTCGGCGTCGGCACCCTTGCTGCGGGCGATGACGCCCTTGACGGTCTGTGGCATGGTGACGACCCTACGTGCGGCGCGAGTGCTCTGCCACAGCCGGGTCAGGGCGCGGTCGTGGCTGGTCAGCGGGCTCGTCCGATCGGACCGGCTTGGGCCCCACGAGCCCCGAACGTCCCGGAAACACCACTGTCGACCACTATCATCGGGTAGCAAAGTCCCCGGGTCCCCCCCAGGCCCCAGCAAGCCCCTACGACGGTCCCCCAGAGGTCCTTGCCGAGGCGGAAGGAGAGTGATCCCGTGCTGCTGCACGCGGCGTTCTTTCCTCCCCGCGAGGCCGTCGAGCACCTCGTGGACCTCGTCCGCTCCGTGCCCGGACGCCCGGAGGAGTTCGCGCCGATCTCGATCGACGACATGCACGTGCACGTCACGAGCTTCGGCAACCTCGCCCGCGCCGACGCGGCCCGGCTCATCGACCAGCTCAACACCGCAGCCAAGGGGTGGGCCCCACCGCCTCGCATGCAAATGGCAGGGTGCCTCGCGCTCGCCGTCCCCGGGGACCTGTCGGTCTCGGCTCCGCTGACCGGCGAGGTGGACCGGCTCTCCGGTATCGCGCGCTCCATCCCCGACGTCGTCCAGCAGCTGGGGCTGCACGTCGACCGGCGCCGGTTCCGCCCCGCGCTGCCCGTGGGCAACGTGACCCCCGAGACCAGCCTGCCCTACCTCGAGCGCCTCGTCGCCGCCATGGAGTCCTACTCGGGACCCCAGTGGGTGCTTCCGGACCTGGTCATCCTCAAACCGAGCTGGGCCCACGAAGGCACCGACTCCGCGGCCGACATCCACGCCCTCATCCCGATCCCGGCGGGGACCCCGACGCCATGAGCCTGCGCGAGCTCGCGCAGGCTGGCCGTCACCTCGCGAGGTCCGCGACCGGTGCCCGCCCGAGGCGGCACGAGGGCCTCGCCTTTGCCGTGCTCCTGATCGGCGCGCTGGCTGCGACCGTGCTGCCCCGGACGCAGGCGGCGTTCGAGACCGGGCCCGCCCTGGTCGCACTGGCCCTGCTGGTCGTCGGGCTGACTGTGGGCTGGAGGTCGATCGGGCGCCACCAGCGGTCCTGGGTCGACGTCGTGGGCCCGCTGCTGGTCCTGGTCGCCGTCGTCCTCCTGCGCCACGCCATGGGCGGGGCGGCCTCCGGCGTCGGGCCACTGGTCGGCATACCCATCGTGTGGCTGGCCCTCTTCGGAACCCTCGGTGACCTGGCGCTGGCTGCCGGGGTGGCCATGGTCGCCTTCATCGGCCCGGGGGTGGCGACCAACCTGACGGCAGACCCTGGCCAGACGGTGCCCCTGGAATGGCGGGCGGCCCTGCTCTGGTCGGCGATGGCGCTGCTCGCGGCTCCGGGGATCCAGGGGGTCATCCGCCGCCTGATCGCACAGAACCGTGCCGAGCGCGACGCGGGCGCCCAGCTGCGCGCGATCATGGGCGGCGCCACCCTGACGAGCATCATCAGCACCGATGCCGCGGGTGTCATCACGAACTTCAACGCGGGTGCCGAGGACATGCTCAAGTACGACGCCGAAGAGGCGTTGGGACACAAGCTCCACGAGCTCATCCACGACGCGGGTGAGATGGAGCAGGCTGCCGGCCAGCTCGGTGTCGAGCCGGGCGTGGCGGTCTTCGCCACCCTCGCCGAGAACCACATGCCGAGTCGCGAGTGGACTTACGTGCGCAAGGACGGCCGCCGCATCTCCGTCCGCCTCGCCGTGACCGAGCTGTGCTCCGACAAGGGCGAGGTCATCGGCTACCTCGGCGTCGCCGTGGACACCACGGCCGCCAGCGAGATGCGCCGCGAGCTCAAGGAGGCCCAGGCGCTGTGGCGCCTGTCGATGGACCACCTGCCCGACACCGCGGTGCTCGTCCTCGACCGGACCCTCGAGGTCTCGTTGTCCACCGGCGGCGGCGCACGCCGGCAGGGGCTGGCCACCGCAGCAGGGCGTGAGGTGTCCGAGGTGTTCAGCGCAGAGAACGCCGCCCTCCTCATGCCGCTCGTCGAGGGGGCGATCGCGGGCCGCGAAGGTGTGGTCGAGCTCGCCGATGCCGAGACCGGCGACGAGCACGAGGTCTGGGTGAGCCCGTTGCCGGGGACCACCACGACCTCCGGGGCGGTCATGATCATGGCCCGCGACGTCACCCGTGACCGCGAGCGCGAACGCCTCCTGCGGGCCAGCCACGACCGGATCCAGCGGTTGTTCGTCGACGCGCCGCACGGCATCGCCGTGCTGGGTCGTGATGGTCTCGTCCGCCAGGTCAACCCCTCGCTGTGCCTGCTGCTCGGACGCGACGAGGACCAGCTCGTGGGTGAGCGGTTGGCAGCCCTGGGAGGCGTGGACGACGACCGCATCACCATCCTGCTCGCCGGCACGACCCGAGAGGCCGGCGCCCGCACCGACTGGACGGTGCGGACCACCACCGGGGCCGAGGTGCACCTCAACCTCTCGAGCACCGTGCTCGCCGGCGGTGGTTCTCCCGAGGAGGACGAGCTGCTCGTCAACGTCGCCGACGTCTCGGAGCGGCACGCCTACGAGCAGCAGCTGGCCCACCTGGCCGACCACGACCCGCTGACCGGGCTGGCCAACCGCCGTCGCTTCTCGGTCGAGCTCGACCGCCACCTGGACTTCTGTCGGCGGTATGGCGCTCGCGGGGCGCTGCTCCTGATCGACCTGGACCACTTCAAGGAGGTCAACGACACCTTGGGTCACGCCGCCGGCGACACCCTCCTGACGTCGTTGGCCGTGGTGCTGCAGGAGAGCGTTCGCAGCACCGACATGGTGGCGCGGCTGGGTGGCGACGAGTTCGCGGTCCTGCTGCTTGAGACCGACCACGCCGGCACCGAGCTCGTGGCCGAGCACCTGGTTGCTGCGGTGCGCGCGCACAGCACGGCACTGGGGGCGGCGGCAGACGCCGTGACCGCCAGCGTCGGAGCCGTGGTCATCGGGGGGGAGGACGACAGCCCCCAGTCCGCCGAGGAGCTGCTCACCAGTGCGGACTCGCTGATGTACGAGGCGAAGCAGGGCGGTCGCGACGGCTGGGCCGTGCTCGCCTCCGGTGACTCGATCGGGACGGCGCCCACCACGACGCCGGGCTGGACCCAGCGCATCGAGAGGGCCGTGGCGAACGACGAGTTCAGCCTCCACCTCCAGCCGATCTGGGACCTCGAACGCGGCCGTGTCACCGGCGGTGAGGTGCTGCTGCGTGTGGGCGTCGGAGCCGACGCGCTGCCGCCCGGCGAGTACCTCGAGCAGGCGGAGAAGTCCGGCCTCGTGCTGGCCATCGACCGGTGGGTCCTCGAGCGCGCGA
The DNA here is from genome assembly GCA_963722015.1 of uncultured Actinomycetota bacterium. GTDB lineage: Bacteria > Actinomycetota > Actinomycetes > Actinomycetales > Dermatophilaceae > Pedococcus. The sequence continues at coordinate 53,368 of CAVRMT010000057.1, forward strand.
TCCCTTTGCTGCAGCGCTTCCAGGCCGTCCGCCCCGACTTCGAGCTCTCGGTGAACCTCTCCGGCCGCTCGGTCGGCGACTCCCAGATCGAGGAGGTCGTCCAGGCCGCGCTGCTGCGCTCCGGCGCGGACGGTGCCGGCCTGGTCCTGGAGATCACCGAGACCGCCATCGTGCCCGACCTGGTGGCAGCGAAGGCCTTCGCCGAACGGCTCGGCGAGGACGGCTGCCGGTTCGCGCTCGACGACTTCGGTGCCGGGTTCGGGTCCTTCGCCTACCTCAAGCACCTGCCGTTCGCCTACGTGAAGATCGACGGTGACTTCGTCGCGCGGTGCGACGTGGACGCGACCGACCGCGCCATCGTGGCCTCCGTAGTGCGGGTGGCCCACGAGCTCGGCAAGCGGACGGTGGCCGAGTACGTCAGCAGCGGCGCCGTGCTCGACGTGCTCGCGCTCGAGGGCGTCGACCTGGCCCAGGGCCACCACATGGGCTGGCCGATGCCTGCCGAGGACTTCCTGGCCCTGCTGGCCTCCGACGGCTTCGTGGCGCCGGAAGGTGTCAACGCGGCGGTGGTCTGACGCGTGCGCCGGCTGTCGGGACGGCGCAATACCGAAGCAGGGCACCGGGAGTGGCTCATCGAAGCCCAGCAGCGGTGGGAGTCAACCTCGCGTATGCCGTGTACGCCCTCTTCCGGGGCAGGGGCGTGGCGTCCGAGGCCGTGACCATGGCTGTTGAGCTGGCACCGCGGCTCTGTCCCGTGCGGGAGTTCGTCATCGGGGCAGATCCCGCCAACGCGGCATCCGTGGGCGTGGCGCGTCGCGCCGGGTTCGTCCGATCGCACAGCAGGGACGACGAGCACGGTGCGCTCGAGTGGTTCACGCGCCTGCCCTGACGCGGTCGTCGGCCGGCAACGAGCACTGGCGCCGATCCAGACAGCGGGGAGTCCGCGGTCGTGGGTCGGCGCCAGTGGTGACGCGAGGTGGGTGGGCCGTCAGGCGACATTCTCCTCGAGGGCTCGCTGCAGCGGGAAGCGCTCGCACAGCTCGCGCAGCGTGCTGCACAGCTCGTCGATCTCGTCGTCACCATTGGCCGCGGTCACCTGGATCCGGAAGCCGACCTCGGCACGTGGCACGAGGGGATAGGCCGCGAGGGTGACGTAGATCCCCGCGTCGTACAGGAACCGACCCACTGCGTCGATGTCGTCGGCGTCACCCAGCGGAAGCTCGATGATCGGCAGCCCGGAGGTGTTGGGTGTGGCAAGGCCGAGCTCGGAGGTGGTCTGCAGGACCTTCGCGGTCTTCTGGTGCAGCGACCTGCGAATCTCGTCACCGCGGGTCTCGTTCACGTCGAAGCCGGACAACACCGTGGCCAGGGACGCCATCGGCGACGGTCCGGAGTAGAGGTAGGGAGCCGCGGCGACCTTGAGGTGGTTCTTCAGCCAGGTCGGCAGGGCGAGGAAGGCCAGCAACGAGGAGTAGGACTTGGAGAAGCCGCCGACGAGGATGATGTCGTCGTAGGTCTCGCCGACGTGCTTGACCACCGAGTTCCCCCTGTTCCCGTAGGGGCTGGTCTCGGTCGCCGAACGCTCACCGATGACCCCGAAACCGTGCGCGTCGTCGACGTAGAGCAGCGCACCGTGCTTGCGGGCCACTGCGGCGAGTCCAACCAGGTCGGGAGCGTTCCCGGTCATGCTGTTGACACCGTCGGTGCAGATCAGCTTGGTCTTGCCCTTGGGCGCGGCCCGGAGCATCGCGTCGAGGGCGTCGACATCACCGGTCGGGTACCTGCGCAGCGTGGCCCCACGACCACTGGCGACCCGGCACCCGTCGTAGATGGTGCGGTGGGCCTGGCCGTCGAGGAAGATGTCGCCGCGGCCGGCGATGGCAGGGATGACCGACATGTGGATGTGGGTGATCGTCGGCAGGACCAGGGTGTCGTCGGCACCGAGCAGATCGGTCAGGCGGTCCTCGATCTCGATGTACGGGCGCGGGTTGCCCAGCAGGCGTGACCAGCTCGGGTGCGTCCCCCACTTCCTGATACTGGCGTCGACGGAGTCGATGATCTCGGGGTCGAGGTCGAAGCCCAGGTAGTTGCAGGAGGCGAAGTCGGCCAGCCAGTGGTCGCCGATCCTGATCCTCCTGCCGTCGATCTCCTCGATCACCGCGTCGTACATCGGTGAGGAGGTCTGCAGTCGCTGGAGGTCGGCCCACCGGTTGTCCTGGAGTGGGCGGAAGGCGGGATTGGAGATCGGCATGGCGTCACCTGACTATTTCGGATCGAGCCTGCTGTGCCGTCGGCGTGCAGGCATGGTGGGGACTACTTGGCGTCACCGGACGCCTTCTGGAGGCGCACGATCGGCGCGGGGGTTCGCAGACGGGCAACCGCTGCCCGTTTGGAGGTGGCTGAGGGCCCACCCAGCGGCTCGGCCGCGGTAAGCATGCGGAACAGCTCTTCGGGCGGCACCGGGCGGGAGTACAGGTAGCCCTGCCCGAGCCCGCAACCCATGGACCACAGCTCGTCCCGCTGGGCCACGTCCTCGATGCCCTCGGCCACGACGTCGAGCCGCAGCGACTGGGCCATGGTCACGATGGCGTTGGCCAGGGCTCCGTCCGCGGCGTGGCCGGACCCCAGGTCGTCGACGAAGGACTTGTCGACCTTCACCTCGTCGATCTGGAACTGCTTGAGGTAGGACAGGCTGGAGTAGCCCGTGCCGAAGTCGTCCACGGCGAGGCGGACGCCGAGGTCACGGATCGTGGTCAGCTGATCCAGGATCCGTTGCCCGTCCAGGGCGAAGATGCTCTCGGTGAGCTCCAGGACGAGCTGAGCGGGATCCATGTGGTGGCGTTGCAGGACCGCGGCGACCTCCTCGGCGAAGCAGGTCTCCTGCAGCTGGCGTGCCGACACGTTGACCGACAGCTGGTGGCTGGCATGCCCCTGGTCGGCCCACGAGCGCCACTGCCGGCAGGCACTGTCGAGGATCCAGCGTCCCAGCTCGACGATCTGGCCCGTCTCCTCGGCCATGGCGATGAACTCCGAGGGCATGACCACGCCGCGGTCGGGGTGCATCCACCGGACCAGTGCCTCGGAGCCCACGATCTCCCCTGAGTCGATCAGCACGAGTGGCTGGTACAGCAGCTCGAACTGTCCGTCGCGCATCGCGGTGGACAGCTCGGACCGTTGCGTGGCGCGGCTGACCATCCGGGTGTGGAGGTCGTCGTGGTAGACCTCCACGCGGCCCTTCCCGCGCTCCTTCGCCGCATACAGGGCCAGGTCGGCACACCGCAGGAGCTCGGTGAAGTCGAGGGCCACCTCGCTGCCCCCGCTGATGACCATACCCACGCTCGCCGAGGTCATCAGCCCCTCGCCGTCGAGCAGGAACGGGTCTTTGAAGGGCTGCAGGATCCGGTCGATGAGGTTGGTCGCCTGCGACCTGTCGTCGAGGTCGTCGACGAGGACGGCGAACTCGTCCCCACCCAGGCGCGCGATGGTCGTGCTGGAGCGAAGCGTGAGCTGCAGACGCCGAGCGACCTCCTGCAACATGGCGTCACCCGCGGCGTGACCTCGGGTGTCGTTGACGACCTTGAAGTCGTCGAGGTCCATCATGGCCACCACCAGGGTCGTGCCGTTGCGGACGGCGCGGGTCAGGGCGTGCTCGACCCGATCCTGGAACAAGGCACGGTTCGGCAGGCCGGTCAGCGTGTCGTGGAACGCCTGGTGGGTCAGCTGCTCCTCCAGCGCGCGCCGCTCGGTGACATCACGCATCGTGAGCACCACGCCGGTCACGCTGGGGTCGTTCAGGAGGTTGCTCGTGAGCACCTCGAAGAAGCGGTAGCGCCCGTCTGCGTGCCGCACCCGCCAGTCGGCCGTCGAAGGCGCCTGGGGGGCCCGACCGGCCGTGCCGAGGATCAGGGCGTGCACCTTCCCGACCTCTTCGGGGTGGAGCAGGTCGACGAGGGGGGTCCCCAGGATCTCGCTGACGGGGTAGCCGAGCTCGCGTTCCACCGAGGGGGTCCCGTACTTGACCAGCCCCCGGTCGTCTGCCACGACGATGATCTCCGAGGAGTTCTGGATCATGCCGCGGAACTGCTCCTGGCTCTGGCGCTGGTTGAGCTCCTCGGCGAGGGCGGCGCTCGCGACCGCGAGACCCACCTGCGACGCGAGGGTCCCGAGCGCGTTGTGCTGGTCCACGGTGAGGGCAGCATGGCCTTCGGCGACGAGCATGCCGCGGTCCTCGAGGTCGTAGCGCAGGGGGTTGACGCTGACCGCGCCGGTGCTGCTCAGGTTGCCCCCGTCCTTGGCGGCCTGCCAGTAGGCGGCCTCCTGGTGCCCATCGAGCACCGTGGTGAGCCTGGCCGTGCAGCGCAGGCCGTCGGGCCCGTTGAGGTAGAGGCAGGCACCCTTGAGTGCGTGTGTTCCGATGAGGGAGGTCACGCCGGTCATGGCGGCCTCGTAGATGTCGGGCAGCCCCTGGGCGGCCACCAGGGCCTCGCTGGCTGTCCGCAGGGCCCGCTCTCGAACCGCGGACTTCTGGTGGGCGCCGACGATGCCCGACATCCGGGCCAGGACCAGGACGAACAGTGCCACCGAGAAGACCGCCACCGTGGCGACCGTGGTCGCGTCGATGTTGGCGTGCTGCTTGGACTGGACGAACAGGACCCCCGGCGCGATGAGGCTGGCCAGGGTCAGGAGCAGCAGGCGTGCACGGCTCATGCCGACACTGCCGAGCGACGCGACGTCGGTCAGCCGGGCCATCGACGGATGCAGAGCAGCCGCTCCCCAGGTGGTGTAGAACAGCGCCCAGCCCAGGTCGGTGGGGCCACCGACCTCCCACACGCCATACAGCTGCAGCAGCGCGTAGATGACGTCCGCGCCCAGCAGGCCCGCAGTCCCGACCAGCAGGAACCGCATGGCCGGGAGCTGCACGCCGCCACCGGCGACCAACCGCGCCAACATGGCCAGGATGAGGACATCGCCGACCGGGTAGGCCACGGAGACGACCCGCTGCAGCCAGTCCAGGCCGTCGGCCTGGAAGTTCGGCACGATCAGGTACACCCAGGAGAACAGGCCCACACCCGTGGTGATGATGACGGCGTCGATCAGGCTGGGCAGGTCCCGCGACGACGAGCGGGCCCTGATGACCAGGAAGATCCCGGCAGCGATGAGGACGTACATCAGCAGGTAGAAGGCGTCGGCCACGGACGGGAAGGGGTTGTCCTGGTGCAGGAAGTCGGTCAGCACGTTGTAGCTGGTGTCACCGGCGGTGAAGGTCAGCACGGCGGCCGCGAGCAGGTACCAGGCCAGGGGCGCCCTGGGCCGGTTGCGCCGGATACCGGTGACCGTGGCCGCGACAGCGGACAGGCCCAGGCAGGTCCACAGCAACGTCTGGTGCGTGGGGAACAGGTAGAACGAGGCCGTGAGGCCGGCAGCGACGACGAGGTAGGCGAGCCAGAGCAACGACGACGACCTCGAGGGTGACGGCTGCAGCCCGGGGGTGGCTGCGCTGTTCGAAGCGGGGATCGGCGGGGTCGCCGGGGCTCCTGCGGGCCGCCTGAGACGCTCGTCGACCGGCGCGACGAACCGCTCAGCGGCCAACCCGCTGGAAGGGGGACGAGTGGACCTCATTGGGCGAACGTAGGTCCGGATGGGCGTCAAAGAGGTCTGAACGCAACAACCGCACGCCACAACGACGCACAAGCACCCGATGGGACTACGGGGACCGGCCCGATCGGCTACCCGCAGGAGGTCTCCGTCCGGTGGAGCACCGCCGCCGTGCAGGTCCAGGAGGGTGGCGATCTCGGCCACCCTGAGCCGCGGCACCCTGTCCGATGCCCCTGACCTCGACCTGTGCCCTTGACCTCGCACCCGAGATCACGGTCTACCGTCGCGGGCATGGACATCACGCTGCTCTACTTCGAGGACTGCCCCAACTGGAAGGCCGCGGACGAGCGACTGGCCCTGTTGGCGTCCGAGCGTTCCGACATCACGGTGACCCGCCAGCGGGTCGAGACCACGCAGGAGGCCGAGCGGGTCGGGTTCCTGGGCTCGCCCAGCATCCAGGTGGACGGTGTCGACGTGTTCGCGGAGCCGGGCTCCCGGGTCGGGCTGACCTGCCGCCGGTACTCCACCCCGGACGGGTACCAGGGCGCCCCGACGCTCGGGCAGCTGCGCGCTGCTCTCAGCGATGCCTGACCACGGCACCACGATGAAGGAAACCAGTGAGGAGCCGAACCTACGACCTGGTCGTCATCGGCGCCGGTATGGCGGGAGCCGCCGCAGCCAACAGGTGCGCCGCAGCGGGCTGGCGGGTCGCCATCGTCGACCCCCTCCCGCATGGCGCTCCCCGCGCCGGCTCGAGTCCGCCACCCCTACCCCACGGTCAGGTCCGACCGGGGGGATCCTGTAGGCGGCCTCGGACCGGGTGGCCGTCAGGATCCCAGGGCGACCGGCGTCTTCGTCAGCGCCGGGGTGATGGGCCGCCCGGCGCACCAGGAGTTGAAGTCGGCCACGGGCAGGGGACGCGACATGTGGTAGCCCTGCGCGACGTCGCACCCGAAGCCGGCCAGGGCCGTCAGGGCGTTGGCCGTCTCCACACCCTCGGCGACCATGGTCAGTCCGAGGTTGTGGCCGAGGTCGATCACGCTGGTCACGATGAGGGCGTTGTCGGGGTCGTCGATCATGGCCATGACGAACGCACGGTCGATCTTGATCTCGTCGATGGGCATGCTCGTGAGCTGGCTCAGGCTGGTGTACCCGGCACCGAAGTCGTCCAGGGAGAGCCGGACACCCAGCGCGGACAGCCGTTCCAACATCAGTCGTGCTCGCACCGGGTCGACCATGATGGCCGACTCGGTGAGCTCGAGGTCGAGCAGGTGGGCCGGGACGTCGTGCTTGGCGAGGAGCTCCGAGACGGTGCCGGGCAGGCTCTCGTCGTGCAGGTTGCGGGCAGAGACGTTGACCGAGATCGGCAGTGGCCGACCGGCGTCGAGCCAGGTTCTGGCCTGGGCGAGGGCGATGTCCAGGACGTGGCGGGTCAGCGGGTTGATCAACCCGGTGTGCTCCGCCATCGGGATGAACTCGTCGGGGAAGACGAGGCCACGCTCGGGGTGCTGCCACCGCACCAGCGCCTCCGCGCCGACGAGGTCGGCACTGTCGATGTTGACCTTGGGCTGGTAGTACAGCACCAGCTCGCCGCAGTCCATCGCCCGGCGCAGCTCCCCCACCAGTGCGAGCTTGGTCGCGGAGTGCCCGTCCAGGCTCGGGTCGTAGACGGACACCCCGAGCCGCTGGGTCTTGGCGACGTACATGGCGATGTCGGCGTGCCGCATCAAGGTGATGGGGTCGCGGCTGTGCTCGCCGGAGACGGCGACCCCGATGCTGGCCTCCACGTCCAGGTCGACGCCGGCCACCCTGAACTGCTCGGCCAGGGCGCTCTGGAGGGTGGCGGCAACCCTGGTCGCGTCCTCGACGTGGTGCACGTCGGGCAGCAGGACGGCGAACTCGTCCCCGCCCAGGCGGGCCACCGTGTCCGCGCTGCGCAGTGCACCGGTGAGGCGCCCCCCGAGCTGTTGGAGCAGCTCGTCCCCGTAGTGGTGGCCGAAGGTGTCGTTGACCTCCTTGAAGCGGTCCAGGTCCAGCAGCAGCAGGCCGACGCTGGTCCCGTCGCGTTCGGAGGCGCTCAGCGCCTGGTTGAACCGGTCGGCCAGCAGGGCACGGTTGGGCAGCCCGGTCAGGGTGTCGTGCAGCGAACGGTGCTCCAGCTGTTCGTTCAGCTCGAAGGCGCTCGGTGACGTCGTGCCCGGTCACCACCAGCCCGTTCACAGAGGGGTCGTCGGTCAGGTCCTGAACGGACACCTCGTACGTGGACGTGCCGTGCCTGCCGTTGATCCGGAACTCGCCGGCCGAGACCCGGCCGGGAGCCGCCGTCTGCAACGCCATCGCCAGGCGCGCCCGGTCCTCGGGGTCGACGGTCGCGATCAGGTCGAACGGGCCGGTCTTGTTCGGTCGGTCGGATCCGACCGGGCCGTCCTCGGTGGCGTGGCCCAGCAGTCGTTCCACGGACGGGCTGAGGAAGTCGGCTCGGCCCGCGCGGTCGGTCACCAGGACCAGGTCGGAGGACTGGTCGATGAGCGCCCGGTAGCGCGCCTCGCCCTGTCGCTCGGCCCGACGGCTTGCTCGCTTGTTGAAGCCTGCGAACGCCAGCAGCAGCACGGCGGCCAGGGACGTCGTCACGACTGCGGGCCCGATACCTCCGGCCCATCCTCCAGCCTCGATGGGGGCGACGACGACCACGGACCAGGAGTTCTCGTTGTCCTTCTGGGCGGGGACCTTGGCCACGGCCATCCGGTGGCCGTCGACGGTGGCGGAGGCACGGGCGCCGGCTTGGCCGACCAGCGCGCGGAGTCCCGCCGACCCCTCGCGGCCGAGGGTGGCGGTGCCGACCACAGGTTGGTCGCTGTCGAGCAGGATCTGTCCGGTGTGGTTGTCCACGATCAGGTCGGTGAACCGGGTGGCGACGCCGTCCGCGCCGGGTCGGAAGGTGTCCAGGATGACCTCGAAGTGCGCCATCCCCCACGTCCGGCCAGAGGCCGTGACCAGGGGGGTGGAGTTGGAGATGACCCACTCGTCGGTGTCCGGGGAGATGTACGGGGCGGCCTGGTGGACGTGACCCTTGGGCAGCTCCATGGTCGGCGCGAAGAAGGGGGCCTTCGCCTCCTCGGTCGACAGCTCGGAGGCCGGGGCGATCTTGCCTCGGACGACCCGGGCCCACTCGGTTCCCGTGTTGTCGATCAGGCACGCCTCGCTGATCTGCCCGGGATAGAGCTCCTGCAGGTATGCCATCGCCTTGGCTGCCTGCGCCGAGGCGGCAGCGACCTGCGGGGCCGACAGCTGATCGCTTCCCTTCTCGAACTGGGCCAGGGCCGAGTCGTTGGCCAGCAGCAGCTCGATGCTCTCCGCCCGCTCGAAGTACTCCTGGAGTGCGCTCGCGCGCAGGACCGCATCAGAGCTGAGCGCGTTGTCGAGCTCGGCGAGCGCCGCGTCACGGCCTGCCGTGGCGGTGCTGAGGATCGCCCCCGCGAGCAGGACGACACCCAGCGCCGCCGTGACGAAGCGCAGCAGGCGCCCGCGGAGCCCTGCGTGGTTGCCCGTCATCCGGGTGCGGGCGACATCCAGCACCCGCCGCACAGGCGTCACCGCTGGTGTCTGCTTTCCCTGCTGGAGCACATTGATCCTTCGCTGTTGCACACCATCGTCGTCACGTGGGCGCTGACCGATACCTCTACGCAGGACAGCCCACACCCCCACGTGAATGCCTGTCATCGTCCGTTCAGGCCGTCATGCCAGGGCGTTCGGGCAAAGCCAGTCGCCGACTCCGGGTCCGACGGGCGTCGCCCTCGCGGGGAGCTGCCCCTACCCTGACGACGTGCTGTGGAGCGAGGTAGTCGAGGTCCTCGACGCGTTGGACCGGGCCGACGTGCGCCACTGGGTGGCAGGTGGTTGGGGCGTGGACGCCCTGGTCGGGCTCCAGACACGAGCCCACCGCGACCTGGACCTGGCCGTGGACGCCGTCGACCACGACACCTGCATGGCTGCTCTCGCGCGCCTGGGCTACACCACCGAGACCGACTGGCTCCCGGTGCGCGTCGAGGTCGCCGCACCCGGTGATCGTTGGGTGGACGTCCATCCCGTCAGGTTCGACGCGCAGGGCCTCGGGCTGCAGGGCGACCCCACGGGGACCCACTTCCGCTACCCGCCCACGGCCTTCGCCACCGGGCTGCTCGGTGGCCGCACCGTGCCCTGCCTCTCGGCTGGACAGCAGCGGCTGTTCCACTCCGGGTACGAGCTGCGGCCGCAGGACGAGCACGACCTGCGCCAGCTGGCCACGCTGCGTCCGTAGCCAGCCGGCGCCGGCCACGGCAAAGGCCCTCACCGAGCCTGCGGTAGAGGGCCCTTGAACTGCGGTCTTGCTGGTCGGGGTGACAGGATTTGAACCTGCGGCCTCTTCGTCCCGAACGAAGCGCGCTACCAAGCTGCGCCACACCCCGTGGCAGTTGCTTCCGAGCAGGTTTCGACGTGGTCAGACCCTGAACCGGCAGCGACAAGGAAGGATAGCCCACCGCCTGCCGCGCCTCCCAATCGGCCTGCTCGACAACCGTTCACTGTGATCACTGCGCGCTCTCCCGACCCCGGCCGAGCGCCTGGAACCGGTCACTGTGATCACTCGGCGCTGCCCTGACCCCGGCGGAGCGTCGGCGAGCGCTCACTGTGATCAGTGCGCGTCGTCGGGGTGACTAGCGGGCGACGAGAGTCAACAGGGTCGCCTCGGGGCGGCAGGCGAACCGGACCGGCGCGTACGGCGAGGTGCCGAGCCCGGCGGAGACGTGCAGCCAGGCGGCGTCGGCCGGTGCGAGCGACGAGGGGGCGGAACCGGCGCCGGGCCACCACCGCGACAGGCCCTTGGCCCGGTCGGTGGGCAGGTCGCAGTTGGTGACCAGTGCGCCGTACAGGGGCAGGGCGAGCTGGCCACCGTGGGTGTGGCCGGCGATGAGGAGCTGGGCGCCGTCCGCGGCCATCGGGTCCAGGACCCGTCGGTATGGCGCGTGCGTGACCCCCACGGTGAGCGCGGCGGTGGGGGAGGCCGGGGCGGCGACGTCGGCATACCGGTCGAGGTCGATGTGCGCGTCGTCGGTGCCGACGAGCTCGAGGGTCGCCCCGGCCACGGTCAGCGAGGTGCGGACGTTGTCGAGGTCGGTCCACCCGCCGGCCACCATGCCGTCGCGCAGGTCCTCGACCGGCAGCGGGATCTGGCGGGCGGGTGGCTGGGCATGGCGGTGGGTGAGGTAGCGGGCGGGGTTCTTGGGCACCGGCCCGAAGTAGTCGTTGGACCCCAGGACGAACACCCCGGGGAACTCGAACAACGGCTCCATCGCCCGCAGGGCCTGCGGCACGGCGTCGAGCGCGGCGAGGTTGTCGCCGGTGTTGACCACCAGGTCCGGCGCCAGTGCGGCCAGGCTGCGGACCCACTCCACCTTGTGCTGCTGCCGTGGGACGAGGTGCAGGTCCGAGATCTGCAGGACCCGCAGCGGGCGCGAGCCGGGAGCCAGCACCGGCACGGTGAACCGGCGCAGGGCGAACCAGTTCCGCTCGACCAGGCTGGCCCAACCGAGGCCGGCCACCCCGAGAGCCGCAGCGCCGCCCACCGTCCGCACGAGAGTCTTCATCGCGCCCATCCTTGCAAACAATGCGGTGGGGGACCGCACCGCGGCCTGAGACACTGGCCGCATGACCGACCAGAGCCTCAAGGCCACCGTCCAGAGCGACCTCACCTCCGCCATGCGTGCGCGCGACCAGGTGCGCTCGGGCACGCTGCGCATGGCGCTCACCGCGATGACCAACGAAGAGGTCTCCGGCACGCAGGCGCGCGAGCTGTCCGACGCCGAGGTGCTCAAGGTCCTGGCCAAGGAGGCCAAGAAGCGCAAGGAGGCCTCCGCCGCCTACGTCGACGCCGGCCGCCCCGAGCTGGCGGCCAAGGAGGAGGCCGAGCTCGCGATCCTCGAGGCCTACCTGCCGGCCCAGCTCTCCGACGAGGAGCTCGCGACGATCGTCGCCGCCGCCATCGAGAGCAGCGGTGCCACCGGTATGCAGCAGATGGGCCAGGTCATGAAGGTCGCCTCGCCCGTCGTCGCCGGTCGCGCGGACGGTGGCCGCGTCGCCGCCGTGGTGAAGGCGGCGCTCGCCGCGCGCTGAGCCGCGCACGACGAAGGCCCCCACCCGGTGTGGTGGGGGCCTTCGTCGTACGGCCGGCGGTCAGTTCTTCGTCGGCTTGGGAGGTTTCGTGGGCTTGGCCTTCTTCTTCGGCGTCGGCGTCGAGCTCGGGGTCGAGCTCGGTTTCGGCGTGCTGCTGGCCCGTGGTGCCGGCGCCTGCGGGATGTACCCCGTCGAGGTGTACAGCCCGATGGTGTCGCCGCGCAGCGCCGTGCCGTCGGGGGAGGTGTAGACCACCCGGCCGCGGCTGTAGCCGCTATTGGCGCTACCGGCGACCTGCGCCTTGAACCCGGCGTCCTTCAGGCGTGCCGTGGCCTCCTCGACCGTCAGCCCCCCGACGAACGGCACCGCGACCTTGTCACCGTTCCTGACCTTGTCGCTCGGCTCGTCGAAGTCGCGAATCGGCATGCCCGCAGAGGCGCCCTTCATGATCGCCTGCCAGGTCGGCGCGGAGATGGTGCCTCCGAAGACCTCGCCGTAGTAGGTGCCAGCGAGGCGGACGTTCTTCATCCGGAACTGGGTGTACGGCGTGCCCACCCAGACCGCGGTCGCGAGCTGCGGGGTGTAGCCCACGAACCACGACTGCTTGTGCTCGTCGGTGGTGCCGGTCTTGCCGGCGGCAGGACGCGAGCCCAGGCTGGCGCCCCGGCCGGTGCCGTTCTCGATGACCCCGGCGAGGAGCTCGGTCGTGCCCTTGGCGACGTCGGGGTCGATGACCTGCTTGCAGGGGGTCGCGCTGAGCTTGATGGCCTTCTTGTCGTTGGTCGTGATCGACAGGATCGGGTTGGGCTCGCAGTACTTCCCGTTCGCGGCGAGCGTCGCGTAGGAGGAGGCGAGGGTCAGCGGGGTGGCGGTGCCGGCGCCGAGGGTGACCGCTGCCGGGGTGCACTCGACGGGCTCGCCGTAGCCGTTGTGCAGGCCCATCGTCGTCATCATGTTGCGGACGTTCTGGGTGCCGAGCTTGAGCACCAGGGAGGCGAACGCCGTGTTGACCGACTTCGCCGTCGCGGTCTTGAGGGGGATCGGCCTGCCACCGATGGACTCGTCGTTGCGCACCGGCCACGCCACCTGCGAGCCGCACTTGCCCTGCTCCTCGGGGGAGTACAGCGCCGGCTGCTTGGTCGTGGCGAACTTCGACGGGACGGTGCCGTTGACGGCCTGACCGCGCTTGAGGGCCTCGACGATGGCGTACATCTTGGCCGTCGAGCCGAACTGGAAGCCGTTCTCCCCGCCGTACTCGCGGTCCACGTTCCAGTTCAGCCCGGTAAGGCCCTTGCTCTGGCTGCCCTTGCCGGTCGTGTAGGTGGTGTTCTGCACCATCGCCAGGACCTTGCCGGTGCCCGGCTGGACGATCGAGGCGGCGGCACCGATGCCCTCGTCGTTGCCGACCGGGACCCGCTTGGTGAGCTGCTTGCGGGCCATCGCCTGCGTCTTGGGGTTGAGGGTCGTCTGGATGGTCAGGCCGCCCTGGGTGATGTTCTTGATGCGCTCGGGGACGGTCTCGCCCAGCTCCGGCATGGTCTTGAGGTAGGCCATCACGTAGTTGCAGAAGTACGGCTCGCGGGAGGCGGCGCAGTTGCTCAGGGGGTTCTTCACCTTGAGCATCTTCTTGACCGGGAGGGCCTTGGAGTTCTTCCACGCGGCGGTGCTGATGAGGCCGAGGTCGTGCATGCGGTCGAGCACCACGTCGCGGCGCGCCTGGGCCCGCTCGGGGTTGTTGACCGGGTCGGTGCGGCTCGGGTTCTGCACGAGCCCTGCCAGCAGCGCCGACTGGGGGATGTTGAGGTCCTTGGCCGAGATGCTGAAGTAGTGCTGGGCGGCGGCCTCGACGCCGTAGGCGAGGTCGCCGTAGTAGGCGAGGTTGAGGTAGCCCTGCAGGATCTGGTCCTTGGTCATCTCCTTCTCGAGGGTGACCGCGTACTTGATCTCCTGGACCTTGCGGGCGGCGCTGACCCGGACCGCGGCCCTAGCCGCCTCCTCGTCGTTGTTGCGCAGCGCGTTCTCCTGCAGCGTCAGCTTCACGTACTGCTGGGTCAGCGTGGACGCGCCCTGGGTGTCGCCGCCCTGGGCGTTGGAGACCATGGCACGCGCGATACCGCGCGGGTCGACCCCGCCGTGCTCGTAGAACCGGCTGTCCTCGATGGCGATCTGCGCCTGCTGCATGATCGGCGCGACGTCCTTGAGGTTGACGATGATCCGGTTCTCCTCCTGGGGGGTCGCGAGGACCTTGCCCTGGGCGTCGACGATCCGCGACTGCTGCGACAGGGCCGAGGCGGTGAACTCACCCGGCAGGTCGTCGAACGCGGTCACGCTCGCCGTCGCGGCGCTGCCGGTGGCACCCACTGCGGGGATCAGCAGACCCGCCGCCAGCAGGCCGATCACCATCGCCGTGGCGACGAAGGCTCCGAGCAGGCTGATGACATTACCGAGGTTGGTGGCGCGACCATGCATGACCACAGGGTAACCGCCGCGGCTGGGTGGACCGGGCTGCCGAGACGGCGCAATGTCCGGTTCCGGAGCACCCCAACGACGTGGTTCGGAATGACTAGTCCCTTTGGCCCTCGCAGAACTACACGAATGGGCCATGTCGTTGCAGTGCCCACCTTCCTACAGTTTCTCAAACAACGGAACAGTCATGAGGCGCCATCAGAGCCGTCTCGATCAGCAGCATCTGGAGGCATTGAGATGACGATCGCACCAGCGCGACCCACCCGAGCGGGTGCCGCGGGTACTGGATGGGTTGAGGACTGGGCACCCCTGGGTTCCTGCTCCACCGCCGACCCCGACGCCTTGTTCGTCCAGGGGGCCGCCCAGCAGACCGCCAAGGTCGTCTGCCAGCGTTGCCCCGTCATCGCCGAGTGCCTGGCCGACGCCCTCGACAACCGCACCGAGTTCGGGGTCTGGGGTGGGATGACCGAGCGCGAGCGCCGGGCCCTGCTCAAGCGCCGCCCCAACATCAGCTCCTGGGCCAACCTCTTCGCCGCCGCCCGCGGCCAGTCCCGCGAAGAGAGCGCCTGACCCTGCAGGACCAGCACCACCCCGCACCACCACGCCAGCACCACCGAGACCGAGCCGGCCACCTCCTGACGAGGTCGCCGGCTCGTCCGCGTCGCAGGGCGTGCCGGGTGCGCCGGGAGCCCTTCGTGCCGGGCCCGTCCTCGGTGTCACCCGGCGGCCGACGGGGTCAGGTGCCGGTGAGGGCGGACGCCACGGCCCGCAGACCGGTGAGGTCGTGGATGTCCTGTGCGGCGGCCGGGACCTCCACCAGGGGTATGCCGGGGTGCCCGGCGGTGAAGCGGCTCACCTGCCGCTCCTGCCGCTCGGCGGTCTCGGCCAGGGCTGCGTGCAGGCGCAGCAGCCCCTCGGTCGCGACGCTGGTGGTGCTGCGGGCCGCCCCGTCGGGGTCGGCGAGCTGGTCGGCGGCCGCCAGCGCCCGGGAGGCGCGCAGCGAGGGGGCAGCGACCCGCTGGATGCGGTTGACCACGAGGCCGGCCAACGGCATCTGCTCCTCGTCGAGGCGGCCCGCGAAGTAGGACGCCTCGCGCAGCGCGTCGCGCTCGGGGGAGGCGACGACGACGAAGGCGGTCTCCGGGTTCTTCAGCAGGGCGTAGGTCTGGTCGGCGCGCTCGCGGAACCCACCGAACATCGTGTCGAGGGCGGCGACGAAGGTCTGCACGTCCTGGAGCAGCTGGCCGCCGAGCAGCTTGGACATGGTGCTGGTGACCAGCTGCACCCCGACGCTGAAGACCTTGAAGCCGGCCCGGCCCCCGGCCTTGGCGGGGGCGGTCATCAGCCGGATGAACCGGCCGTCGAGGAAGGAGCCGAGCCGCTTCGGGGCGTCGAGGAAGTCCAGCGCCGATCGCGAGGGAGGGGTGTCGACGACGACCAGGTCCCAGCGGCCGGTGCGGCCCGCCTCGGCCCGGAGCTGGCCGAGCTTCTCCATCGCCATGTACTCCTGCGTGCCGGCGAACGAGCTCGAGACCGCCTGGTAGAACGGGTTGGCCAGGATCTGGGCCGCCTTCTCGGGGGTGGCGTGCTGCTCGACCACCTCGTCGAAGGTCCGCTTCATGTCGAGCATCATCGCGTCGAGCGAACCGCCCCCCGCGCCGGCGCCGTCGACGGGGCGCGGGGTGTTGTCGAGCTCGGTCAGGCCCAGCGACTGGGCGAGCCGTCGGGCCGGGTCGATGGTGAGCACGACGACCTTGCGACCGTGCTCGGCCGCCCACAGCCCCAGGGCGGCAGCCGTCGTGGTCTTGCCGACCCCGCCGGCCCCGCAGCAGACGACGATGCGGGTGGCCGGGTCGGTGAGCAGGGCGGCGAGGTCCAGCCGTGGCGTGGCCGCGGCCGGGGTGGTGGTCGGCGCGGTCATCAGATCATCCCCTGCTCGGCGACGGCATCGGCCAGCACCGAGATGCCGCCGCCCTCGGTGCCCTCGGGCAGGAGCGGGAGGCGGATGGTGAGGCGGCCCTGCTCGGCCAGGATGGCGTCCTGCTCCCGCTCGAGGGCGACCCGGTCGGCGTGCTGCCCGGCGTCGACGAGCAGCCCCTTCACCACGCCGGCGCCGGCCTTGACCCCGACCGAGGCCAGGTCGGCGGCGACCCCCTCGGCGAGCTTCGCGGTGCGCCCGCTGCGGACCGACCGAAGCGCCTTGTCGGACAGCAGCGGGTCGCGCAGCTGGTTGATGACGATCGCGCCGAGCGGCAGGTCGGCGGCGCGCAGGTCCGCGAGCGCGTCGACGGTCTCCTGGACCGGCATCTCCTCCAGCAGCGTGACGACGTGCACCGCGGTGGTGTGGCTGCGCACCATGCGGGTGATCGAGTCGGCCTGGCTGTGGATCGGGCCGACCTTGGCCACGTCGGCCACCTCGGCGTTGACGTTGAGGAACCGGACCACCCGCCCGGTGGGCGGGGCGTCGAGGACGAGCGCGTCATACGTGAGGTCGCCGGAGCGGCCGGAGCGGCGACCCGCGGCCTCGTAGACCTTGCCGATGAGGAGCACGTCGCGCAGGCCCGGCGCGATCGTCGTCGCGAAGTCGACCGCGCCGAACTTGTCGAGCAGACCCATGGCCCGGCCCACCTTGTAGAACTTCTGGAGGTACTCGCCGAGCGACTGCTTCGCGTCGACCGAGATCGCCCAGATCTCGCCGCCGCTGCGGTCGTGGACGATGCGGGTCTCGGTGTGGCCGATCGGTGGGACGTCGAACGTCTGGGAGATCCCCTGCCGCTGCTCGACCTCGACGAGCAGAACCCGTTTGCCCTGGCGCGACAGCCCGAGCGCCAGCGCAGCGGCGACCGTCGTCTTGCCCGTGCCGCCCTTGCCGGTGACCACGTGCAGGCGGACCTTGGACAGGTCGGGCGTGGACTGGTCCACGGGCTCGGGCATGCCGCCAGCCTAGGAGGCGAACAGGTCGACCGCCGCGGCGACCTCGGCGAAGGCCGGGTGCTCCGGGTCGACCAGCCCGTAGTGCCCGCCACCTGCCACCGCCGTGAGCCGCACCGACGGCCCCCGGTGGGCCGCGGCATACCGCTCACTGAGCTCGAAGGGCACCACGTCGTCGTCGCGTGCGTGGAGCAGCGCCACGGGCACCGACGGGGGCAGGACGGCGGGGTCGGCCGCGGCATACGCGCGGGGCACCTGCTCGGGGGAGCCGCCCAGGAACGCCGGTATGGCGTCGCCGCCCACCTGCGTGGCCGCGCCGTGGGCGAGGTCGACGACCCCGGCGAGGCTGACCGCGCCGCGCAGGCCGTGCGCCCACGGCTGGGCTGCGGCCCACGTGACGAGCTGGCCGCCCGCGGAGTGGCCGACCAGGACCGCCGGGTGGGCGAGGTCGGGGTCGCGGCGGATGGCCGTGAGCGCGCCGGCGAGGTCCTGGGCGGTGCCGGGCCAGCCACCGCCTGCCATGCCGGGACGGCGGTACTCGACGACCGCGACGGGGTGGCCGGCATCGGCGAAGGCCTGCGCCTGGCGGCCGGCGTGGGCGCGGTCGTACTCCAGTCGCCAGAAGCCACCGTGCACGACGACCACGGTGAGCGACCGGGTGACCCGCTCGGGGAGGCGCACGTCGTAGACCTGCGCCTCGTGCTCGCCGTACGCGGTGGTCCGCGTCGGCGGACCAGCACGTTCGTCGAGCACCTGGATCGGGGACCGGTCACCGGCAGAGGCCATGCGACCATCCTGCCAGCGGTGGCTAGGCTGCAGGACATGCAGAAATGGGAGTACGCGACCGTGCCGTTGATCGTGCACGCGACCAAGCAGATCCTCGACCAGTGGGGCGAGGACGGCTGGGAGCTCGTCCAGGTCCTCACCGGTCCCGACGGCAACGGCCTGGTCGCCTACCTGAAGCGGGAGAAGTCCTGATGAGTGCAGTGGAAGATCGGCTGGCCGAGCTCGGCCTGACCGTGCCCGAGGTCGCCAAGCCGGTGGCCGCCTACGTCCCGGCGGTCCAGGACGGACGCCGGATCTACACCTCCGGGCAGCTGCCCATGGTGTCCGGGACCCTGGCCGAGACCGGCAAGGTCGGTGAGGGGGAGGGCCTGGTGTCCCCCGAGCGGGCCGCCGAGCTCGCGCAGATCTGCGCGCTGAACGCCATCGCCGCCGTCAAGGGCCTGGTCGGCGACCTCGACAAGGTGACCCAGGTGGTCAAGCTCGTCGGGTTCGTCGCGTCGGACCCGGCCTTCACCGGCCAGCCCGGGGTCATCAACGGAGCCAGCGAGCTGATGGGCAAGGCCTTCGGCGACGCCGGGATCCACGCCCGGTCCGCTGTCGGTGTGGCCGTGCTGCCGCTGGACGCCCCCGTCGAGGTCGAGATCGTCGTCGCCCTCGCCGACGACTGAGTCCCCTCGGGTACCGGCGCGGTGCTGCGCGACTTCCCGATCAGCGAGTCACCGTCGTTGCGTGCGCGCATCGACTCGTGGCTCGCCGACCCTGACCCCTCCGGCGCCCAGGCCCCCCGCCTCGCGGCAACGGTCATGTTCGTGCGCGACGGGGCGGCCGGGGTCGAGGTGTTCATGCTCCGCCGGGTGGCGACGATGGCGTTCGCCCCCCGGATGATGGTCTTCCCCGGCGGCGGCGTGGACCACCGCGACGCCGAGGAGTCGCTGCCCTGGGCCGGGCCGTCACCGGCGCAGTGGGCACAGCTGCTGCGGGTGGATCAGGCCAGGGCCAGGGAGCTGGTCGCGGCCGCGGTGCGGGAGGTGTTCGAGGAGTGCGGCGTCCTGCTGGCCGGACCCTCGCCCGACACCATCGTGGCGGACGTGTCCGCTGAGCACTGGAGCGAGCAGCGTCGTCGCCTGCTGGACCGTGAGGCCTCGCTGTCCCAGGTCCTGCAGGAGCACGATCTGGTGCTGCGCTCGGACCTGCTCGGCTACCGCGCGCACTGGGTGACCCCGGTGTTCGAGGAGCGGCGCTACGACACGAGGTTCTTCACCGCTGCGGTGCCCGCCGGACACCAGGCCGACGACCGCACCACCGAGGCCGACCTGGCCACCTGGGTGCGACCGGCCGAGCTGCTGAAGTCCTGGGCGGACGGTGAGGCGCTGATGCTCCCGCCGACCGTCGTGGCGGTCGAGGAGGTCGCGGCGGCAGCATCGGCGGCCGAGTTCATCGCCGAACGCCCGGTCATCGAGACCGTCCAGCCCGAGCTCGTCGACACCGGCGCCGGCCTGGTCCTGCGCGCGGACCTGCCCCGATGACCGCCGGTGCGCCCCTACCGGAGCCGGAGTCGGGGCCGGGACCGGCGCCGTGGCGCGGCGGGCCGGTCGGCGCTCGCGCGCTCTGCGTGCTCTGCCCGAACCCCGGTCCGATGACCCTGGACGGCACCAACACCTGGGTCCTGCTCGAGCCCGGGGCCACCGAGGCCGTCGTCGTCGACCCCGGCCCGCTGCACGAGGAGCACCTGCAGGCCGTGGTGGCCGAGGTCGAGTCCCGGGGCGCCCGCGTGGCGCAGACGATCCTCACCCACGGCCACGCCGACCACGCCGAGGGCGCCGGGCGCTTCGCCGAGCTCACCGGCGCACCCACCAGGGCGGTCGGCCGCGGCCACGCCGACCTCGCCGACGGTGACGTCGTCACGGTCGGCGGTCTCGAGCTGCGCGTGGTGGCCACCCCCGGGCACACCCGTGACTCGCTGTCCTTCGCCCTGCCCGCCGACTCCGCCCTGCTCACCGGCGACACGGTCCTGGGCCGCGGCACCACGGTGGTGGCGCACCCCGACGGCGAGCTGGCGGCATACCTGGACTCGTTGGAGCGGATCGCCGAGCTCACGGGCGGGGGCACGGTGACCTCGATCCTGCCCGGGCACGGACCGGTCGTGCCCGATGCCTCGGCGATGGTCGCCTTCTACCTGCGGCACCGGGCCGAGCGGCTCGAGCAGGTGCGGCAGGCGCTCGCCGACGGTGCCGCGCAGGCGCCCGACCCGGTCCAGGCCGTCGTCGAGCGCGTGTATGCCGACGTGCCCCGCGAGGTCTGGCCGGCCGCGGCCCTGAGCGTGGCCGCGCAGCTCGCCCACCTGCGCTCGGGCTGAACCCGGGAGGGGCCGAACCCGGGTCCTAGCGGGCGCGGCGCTTGAGGCGCTCGACGTCCAGGACCAGGACGGCGCGGGCCTCGAGCCGAAGCCAACCCCGGGTCGCGAAGTCGGCCAGCGCCTTGTTGACCGTCTCGCGGGAGGCGCCGACGAGCTGGGCGAGCTCTTCCTGGGTGAGGTCGTGGGCCACGAGGATGCCCTCCTCGACCGGGCGACCGAAGCGGGCCGACAGGTCGAGCAGCGCCTTGGCGACGCGGCCGGGGACATCGGTGAAGACGAGGTCGGCGAGGTTCTCGTTGGTGCGGCGCAGGCGCTGGGCGAGCGCGGCGAGCAGCACCTTGGCGACGGCGGGACGACCGTCGAGCAGGCCGTTGAGGTCCTCGTTGCCGATGCCGAGCAGCTGGGTCTCGGCCACGGCGGTGGCCGTCATCGTGCGGGGACCGGGGTCGAACAGGCTCAGCTCGCCGAACATCTCGCCCGGGCCGAGGATGGCCACGAGGTTCTCGCGGCCGTCGCTGCTGCGGCGGCCGAGCTTCACCTTGCCCTCGCGGATGACGTACAGGCGGTCGCCCTGGTCTCCTTCGGAGAAGAGCACGTCGCCACGCTCGAGGCGCGTCTGCGTCATCGACTGCATCAGCGTCGAGGACGCCTCCTCGTCGAGGGCCGCGAACAGCGGGGCTCTTCTCACCACATCGTGATCCACGGGCGACAGTGTGCCACGTCTGCGTCGGGGCCGACCCGTAGGCTGATCGGGTGTCCGACACCGCCCGAAAGCCTGCCCGCGAGGAGTCGCCGGTCGCCCTGACCCGGCGTGCCCGGAGGATGTACCGCGAGCTGCACGAGCACTACCCGTACGCCCACTGCGAGCTGGACTTCCAGGACCCGCTGCAGCTCCTGGTCGCCACGGTCCTGTCGGCGCAGACCACCGATGTCATGGTCAACAAGGTGACGCCGCAGCTGTTCGCGCAGTACCCGGACGCTGCCGCGCTCGCCGGTGCCGACCGTGAGGCGATGGAGACCCTGCTCAAGCCCACCGGCTTCTTCCGGGCCAAGACCCAGTCGGTGATCAAGCTCGGGGCCGAGCTCGTCGAGCGGTTCGACGGCGAGGTCCCGCCGCGGCTGAAGGACCTCGTCACGCTGCCCGGCGTGGGTCGCAAGACCGCCAACGTCGTGCTCGGCAACGCGTTCGGCATCCCCGGGATCACGGTCGACACCCACTTCGGGCGGTTGGTGCGCCGATTCGGGTGGACCGCCGAGGAGGACCCGGTCAAGGTCGAGGGGGTGGTGGGCGCGCTGATCCCGCGCAAGGAGTGGACCATGCTGTCGCACGTCCTGATCTTCCACGGCCGCCGCACCTGCCACGCCAGAAAGCCGGCCTGCGGGGCCTGTCCGATCGCCCGCCTGTGCCCGTCGTACGGCATCGGGGAGACCGACCCGCACCAGGCCGCGAAGCTGCTCAAGTACGAGCTCGCCCCCGGTGCGGACAACCCGTATGCCGCCTCGACCGCCGACCTCGTCGAAGCGGCCACGACCGACGCCGCCGGCGGAGCCACCTCGACCGCCGCCACCGCCGCCGGAGCCACCGGCACCGCCGACGCGACGCAAGCGCCGCCGACGCCGTGAGCCAGGCCCGCCCTCCGTGGCTGGACCGCGCCCACCGCGAGATCGCCGGTGCCGAAGGGGGGTTCTTCGACCGGTTCGCGCCACCGCCCTCAGGGGGTCGGCGCTCCAGCGTGCTCATGCTCTTCGGTCCGTCCGACGGGGGCGGCGAGGACGTCGTGCTCACGCAGCGGGCCCACACGCTGCGCACCCAGCCCGGCGACATCTCCTTCCCCGGGGGCAAGCGCGAGCCGCACGACGCCTCCGATGCGGCAGCCGCCCTGCGCGAGACCCGGGAGGAGGTCGGGATCGACCCGGCGACGATCGACGTGGTCGGTGAGCTGCCCGACATCTACCTCAGCCCCCGCCGGTTCGTCGTCACCCCGGTCCTGGCCTGGTGGCGCGAGCCCGGGCACGTCGACGACATCGACCCCGTGGAGGTCCACCGCGCGGTGCGGGCGCCCCTGGCCGACCTGCTCGACCCGGTGGCCCGGTTCACCGTGAGCCACCCGAGCGGGTACGTCGGGCCGGGGTTCGAGTTCGACGGCCTGTTCATCTGGGGCTTCACCGCCGGCCTGCTGTCCGCCGTGCTCGATTTCGGCGGTCTGACCCTCCCGTGGGACCGTGGTGTCCGTCGTCCGCTCCCCGACCGCTACCAGCCGGGGGGCAGCAGCGACGCCCTGACCCAGACCGCGACGGAAGGCCGAGCCTGATGTTCCTCGGACTTTCCCTGCTGGACCTGCTGCTGGCCGCGCTGCTGCTGAGCTACGCCGTGACGGGATACCGACAGGGGCTCGTGGTCAGCGTCCTGTCGCTCGCCGGCTTCCTCAGCGGTGGGGCCATCGCCATGTGGCTGCTGCCGATCGGGATCGATGCGTGGGACACCCTGCAGGGCTCCCCGCTGCTGCGTGCCATCGTGCTCATCGCCGGGGTGTTCATCCTCGCCTCGGCGGGCCAGGCGATCGCGGTCACGGTCGGTGGCAGCCTGCGTTCGCGGCTCAAGGTCAAGCCGGCCCAGCGGTTCGACTCCGCCCTGGGTGCGATCGCCGTCGTGGTCTCGGCGTCCGTGCTCGTCTGGTTCATCGCCGGGGCGCTGCGCGGTGGCGCCCCTGCCCCCATCGCCAAGGCGATCGGTGAGTCCCGGGTGCTGCGCACCATCGACTCGGTCGTGCCGCCCGAGACGTCCCGCCTGTTCGCCTCCTTCCGCGAGGTGCTCGACCGCGAGGGGTTCCCGCGGGTGTTCGACGGCCTCGAGGCCGAGCGCATCGTCCCGGTCGCCCCACCCGACGACACCATCGCCCAGAGCCGTGGCGTGCGGGACGCCGCGTCCTCGATCATCAAGATCACCGGAGTGGCGGCGTCGTGCAACCGAGGGCAGGAGGGCAGCGGCTGGGTCGTGGCCCCCGAGCGCGTCGTGACCAACGCCCACGTCGTGGCCGGGATGGAGCGCGCCACCGTACGCATCCACGGCACCGGCCGCTCCTACACCGGCCGGGTCGTGGTCTTCGACGCCCGTCGCGACCTCGCCGTCCTCGCCGTGCCAGACCTGCCGGCCGACCCGCTCCCGCAGGGGCCCGACCTCGCGCGCGGCGACAGCGGCATCGTCGCAGGCTTCCCCCTCGACGGGCCGTACCAGCTCGACGCGGCCCGCGTGCGTGAGGTCGTCGACGCGCGGGGCTCGGACATCTACGGTCAGGCCGGCACGACGCGCGAGGTCTACTCGCTCTACGCCAAGGTCCGCCCCGGCAACTCCGGTGGCCCGCTGCTGTCCACCGACGGCCGGGTCGTCGGCGTCATCTTCGCCAAGTCCCTCGACGACAACAGCACCGGCTACGCCCTGACGATGGACGAGTCGAAGCCGGTGCTCAACGCGGCCGCGAGCGCCGTCACCCCGGTCGACACCGGTCCCTGCGTCGGCGGCTGACCGGCGGCCGACGGCCGACGGCGGACCCTGCTTCAGGCGGGGAGCGAGTCGAGCCAGCGCACGAGCTCGGCGTTGACGACGTCGGGTGCCTCCTCGGGCAGGAAGTGCCCGGCCCCGGGGACCAGCGCCCGCTCGTAGGGCCCGACGCAGTACGCCGCGGACCCCCGCGCCGTGGACGGCAGCACGGCACCGTCCCGCTCGCCGTGCAGCTGCAGCACCGGCACCGAGATCGGCGTCCTCATCCTCGCGGCGAAGCGCCAGCCGTCGGGTCGGGCCTGGCTGCGCACGAGCCAGCGGTAGTACTCCGCCGCGGAGTGTGCCACGAACGGCAGGGCCATGGCATCGGCGTAGATCTTGGCCTCCTGCGGTGAGGGCCAGATCCCCTCCGGCGAGGCCCACTCGCGCAGCAGCCGCTGGACGTAGCCCCCGTGCACGGTCATCGCCCGCTCCGGAACGAACGGCCGCTGCAGTCCGCCGAGGTAGGCGTTCGCCCTGGCCTGGTGCGGGCTGGTGAACGAGGCCTTGCGGAAGACCAGGGGGTGGGGCATCGACAACGACGCGACCGCGCGGGTGACCGTGGGCTGCAGGACCGGCATGCTCCACGCGATCCAGCCGCCCCAGCCGTGGCCGACGATGGCAGCCTGCGAGACGCCGAGCGACCGCAGCACGCTGGCCACGTCGGCGGCGGAGGTGCGGGTGTCGTACCCGCGTGGGGGCTTGTCCGACGCGCCGTACCCGCGCAGGTCCATCGCGCAGGCGCGGTAACCGGCCTCGGCGAGGGCCGCCATCTGGTGCCGCCAGGCCCACCAGAACTGCGGGAAACCGTGCAGCAGCAGCACGACGGGTCCCTCGCCCTGCTCGGCGACGTGGAAGCGGGCGCCGTTGGCGGCCACGAAGCGGTGCTCCCAGGGCCCGTCGATCAGGGCCATCGAGGCATCGGGGGTCATGCGGGGAGTATGCCGTGCGGCGGCGCGCCCTGAGGACCGCCTCGGGCGCGCCAGGGCTGCAGGGTGAGGGTCAGTCGCCGGACTTGAGCGCCTGGACCGTCTCCTGGGCGTTCTTGATGGTGCGCTCGGGCTTGCCGTTGAGGTTGGCGATGTTCTTCTTGCCGACCAGCGCCAGCGCGGCAGCGACGGCGAACAGCAGCCCGGTGGTGATGAGGTAGCCGGCCCACTCGGGCAGCCAGATGTCGAGCACGGCCACCAGGGTGTGGAAGAGGAAGATCACCCCGAGCAGCCCGACGAACGCGGCCGCCCCGAACATGGCGGCGCTCTTGCCTGCAGTCTTGGCCTCGGTGGTGATCTCCGCCTTGGCCAGCGCGATCTCGCTGCGCACGATCGTGGACATGTCGTGGGTGGCGTCGGCGACCAGCTGGCCGAGCGTGCGCTCGGGCGTGGCGTCCTTGGGTGTGGTCATGACGTCTACCTCCGTGTGGCGAGAGTTCCCGGACACGACCCTACCCAGTCGCGCAGGTGGCCCGCCTGCCGACCTCGGCGGCGACTTCACCGCCGTCTGGGTCGGCGCCACCGTGGTGGTCCTCGCGATCGCCGCGCGCTACTTCGCGCTGGGCTCGACCTCGAAGCAGTCGGGCACGCCGTCACCGTCGGTGTCGAGGGTCTCCTCCGCCTCCAGCTTGCGGTAGACGGAGTTGCGCCGGTGCAGCACTGCCGCCGCCAACCCGGCCGCCAGCACCGACCCGATGAGCACGGCGATCTTGGCGTGCTCGAGCCGCTCCTCGTCGTTGGCGAAGGCCAGCTCGCTGATGAGCAGCGAGACGGTGAAGCCGACACCCGCCAGGAACGACAGGCCCAGGACGTCCCACCAGGACAGGTCGTCGTCGAGCTGGGCGCGGGTGAAGTGGGCGACGACCCAGGTGCCGCCGAACACCCCGACCAGCTTGCCCAGCACCAGACCTGCGACGACGGCGACCACCACGGTGTCGGTCATCGCCGCGCCGAAGTCGTTCCCGACGAAGGTCACGCCTGCGGCGAAGAAGGCGAAGACGGGGACGGCGACACCCGAGGAGAGCGGACGCAACCGGTGCTCGAAGTGGTGGGCGACGTCGGTGTCGGCGTCCAGGGTGCTGACGCGCGGCACGCTGCGGCGCGGGCGCACCGGCACCACGAGACCGAGCAGCACGCCGGCCACGGTGGCGTGGATGCCGGAGTCGTGCACGAGGCCCCACACGAGGGCGGCCAGCGGCACCAGCAGCCACCAGTGCGCGACCCGGCGCTGCACGAGGAAGGCGAAGGCGGCCAGCGGGACCATGGCCAGGCCGAGCATCGCCAGGTTGAGGTCGCTGGTGTAGAAGACGGCGATGATGGTGATGGCGACCAGGTCGTCGACGACCGCGAGGGTGAGCAGGAAGCTGCGCAGCGCGGACGGCAGGTGGGTGCCGACGACCGCGAGCACCGCGAGGGCGAAGGCGATGTCGGTGGCCGTGGGGATCGCCCACCCGCGCAGGGTCTCGCTGTCGGCGCCGAGCGCGAGGGCGAACCCGGCGAACACGAGCGCGGGGACGGCGACCCCGCACAGCGCTGCGGTGACGGGTACGGCGGCCTTGGCCTTGCTGCGGAGCTCGCCCACGAGGAACTCGCGCTTGAGCTCGAGGCCGGCCACGAAGAAGAAGATGGCCAGGAGGCCGTCCGCGGCCCAGGTGCCCAGCGAGAGGTCCAGGTGCAGGCTGGACGGACCGATGGTCAGGTCGCGCAGGGCGAAGTACGCGTCGGACCAGGGCGTGTTGGCCCAGACCAGGGCAGCCATCGCCGCGACGAGCAGGATCACGCCGCCGACGGTCTCGGTCCGCAGCGCGGCGGCGACGTACTGCGCCTCGGCCCAGGTCGTGCGGGAGAAGAGGCGGGGACGCAGGGGGTTCAGGCTCACGAGGGGGCCTTTCGGGTTCGACGGCAACATCCAGACGCTGCGCCACGAACGACAGCGACGCCGACCAGACTTCCCGGCACACCAGAGTCGAGGATATCGGTCCTTGGCCATCGGTGTGACCTGAGAGCAGCCCCAAAACCGGACCGGACCGCGTTGGGCGGTCGGTCCCGCGCACTTCGCCGGTCCGGGCTCTGGCGTCGCGGGCCGCGACAGGGCACCGTACGGGGGGCGGCGAAGACCACGCCGCCGCCCGGTACCAGCCCCCGCCGCGCCCAGCGGCGCTGCCCCGAGTCCGTCGAACCGAAAGGCCCCCGATGACCGCCATCGACACCCTGCTGGCCGCTCTCGCTTCCGGAGACGTCACGATCGTCGACCTCACGGCGCCGCTGTCGTCGCAGACGCCGGTGCTGCAGCTGCCGCCCCCGTTCGCCAACACCATGGCGCTCTCGCTCGAGCCGGTGAGCAACTTCGACGAGGCCGGACCGTTCTGGGGCTGGAACAACATCCACACCGGCGAGCACACCGGCACCCACCTCGACGCACCCGTGCACTGGGCGACCGGTCGCGAGGGGCACTCGGTCGACACCATCGCGCCGTCGCGGCTGGTCGGTCCCGTCGTGGTCCTCGACTTCACCGCCGAGGTCGAGGCCGACCCGGACTTCCTGCTCGACGCGAGCCACCTCGACGCCCACGTCACGGCGAACGGGCCACTGCCGCAGGGGAGCTGGCTGATCTTCCGCACGGGGTGGAGCAGCCGCAACCAGGATGCCGGAGCCTTCCTCAACGCCGATGACACCGGTCCGCACACCCCCGGGGTGTCCGTCGCCGGCGCCGAGTGGCTGGCCGCCTCGCCGATCGCCGGGTTCGGCGTCGAGACCGTCGGCATCGACGCCGGCCAGGCCGGCGGGATGAACCCGCCCTTCCCCGCCCACCACCACCTGCTCGGCGCCGACACCTACGGGCTGACCCAGCTGCAGAACCTCGACCAGGTGCCGGCGACCGGTGCCCTGCTCGTCGTCGCACCGCTGCCCATCGTCGGTGGCACCGGTTCACCGGCGCGCGTCTACGCCCTGGTCCCCGCGTGACCCCGGCGTCCTCGTGACCACCATCGCGCACCTCGTCGGTCGGGCGTTGGCCGACATGGGGGTCGGCCACGCCTTCGGGGTCGTGGGCAGCGGCAACTTCGAGGTGACCAACTCCCTCGTGGCCGGTGGCGTGCCCTTCCTCGCCGCCCGCCACGAAGGCGGCGCGGCCACCATGGCCGATGCCTACAGTCGCCTGGCGGACCTGCCGGCGGTGCTCACGCTGCACCAGGGGTGCGGTCTCACCAATGCGATGACCGGCATCACGGAGGCAGCCAAGAGCCGCACCCCGATGCTGGTCCTGGCCGCCGACACGGCGGCCGCAGCGGTGCGTTCCAACTTCCGGATCGACCAGGACGCGCTGGTGTCCAGCGTGGGCGCCGTGAGCCACCGGGTGCACTCCGCTTCGAGTGCGGTCGACGACGTGCTGCGGGCCTACCGGGCAGCTGTGCAGGGCCGGCGGACGGTGGTGCTCAACCTGCCACTGGACGTGCAGGCGACCGCCGCCCCGGACACCGGTGGTGCAGCCGGTGCGTCCCTCACCCCGAGCGCGCCGGTCCGCCCTGGGGCTGCGGCCGTGGCCGACCTGGCCGAGCTGTTGCAGCGCGCGCAGCGGCCGGT
This sequence comes from uncultured Actinomycetota bacterium, assembly GCA_963722015.1. GTDB lineage: Bacteria > Actinomycetota > Actinomycetes > Actinomycetales > Dermatophilaceae > Pedococcus. The sequence goes on from CAVRMT010000057.1 coordinate 81,758, forward strand.
GTTCGTGGCCGGCCGCGGAGGCCGCGGCGCGGGTCCCCAGATCGCAGCCCTGGCTGACCGCACCGGCGCGCTGGTCGCCACGTCGGCCGTCGCCAACGGCCTGTTCCACGACGAGCCCTTCGACCTCGGCATCGCCGGCGGGTTCTCCTCACCGCTGGTGGCCGACCTCATCGCCGGCGCCGACCTGGTCGTCGGTTGGGGCTGCGCGCTGAACATGTGGACGATGCGGCACGGGTCGCTCATCGGCCCCGGCGCCACGGTCGTCCAGGTCGACGACGACGACTCCGCGCTGGGCGCCCACCGCCCGGTCGACCTCGGCGTCCTGGGCGACTGCCGCACGGCTGCCGCCGACGTGCTCGCCCTGCTCGACGCCTCGACGGCCACCTCCACGGCCCGCTCCACGACCACCGCGCAGGACCGGGTCGGCTACCGGACCCCCGAGGTGGCCGACCGGCTGGCGCGCGAACGGTGGTGGAACGACACCGCCACGCCGGACCGGTCCACGACCGACCGCATCGACCCGCGGGTCCTGGCAGCCGGGCTGGACACCGTGCTGCCGCGCGAGCGGGTGGTGGCCATCGACTCCGGCAACTTCATGGGCTACCCCAGTGCGTACCTGCGGGTGCCGGACGAGCGCGGCTTCGTCTTCACCCAGGCGTTCCAGTCGATCGGCCTGGGGTTGGCCAGCGGCATCGGCGCCGCACTGGCCCAACCGGACCGGCTCGCGGTCGTGGGCACCGGTGACGGGGGCCTGCTCATGGGGGTCTCCGAGCTCGAGACGGCCGTGCGCACCGGGCGGCCGATGGTGGTGGCTGTCTGGAACGACGCGGCCTACGGGGCGGAGGTGCACCACTTCGGGAAGGAGGCGGACCTGCGGACCGTGACGTTCCCCGACACGGACTTCGCCGCGCTCGCGCGAGGGTATGGCGCGGCGGGCGTCACCGTCCGCACGCGCCACGACCTCGACGAGGTGGCGGTGTGGGCGCAGGACCCGCAGGGAGTCCTCGTCGTCGACGCGAAGGTCGCCGACGTCGGCCCGTCGTGGTGGCTGGCCGAGGCCTTCAGGGGGCACTGACGGCACTGACCCGGGGCCGCCAGCGCAGGTGGATGTCGTTGGCCTGCCCTGCACGCAGCAGGGCGAGACGCGGCGGGACCTTGTCGGTGCGCGCGGTCGGCGGACGACGCCGACCGGCGAGCCACGGCGTCGGCCACTGCGCGCCCGGCCCGGTGTGGTCCTGCTCGGCCGCGGCGTGCAGCGTCCACATCGGGTCGTACAGGTGGGTGCGGCCGAGGGCGCAGAGGTCGGCACGGCCCGCGAGCAGGATCGAGTTGACGTCGTCGTAGGAGGAGATCGCCCCGACCGCGATGACGGCCACCCCGGCGGGCCGGGCCACCTCGTGACGGATCCGGTCGGCGAACGGCGTCTGGTAGGACCGCCCGAACGCCGGCTTCTCGTCCTTGGTGACCTGCCCGGAGGACACGTCGATGGCTGCGGCGCCGTGCTCGATGAAGGCCCGGGCGATCTCGACGGCGTCGTGCTCGGTGTTGCCGTCCGGGGCCCAGTCGGTCGCGGAGATGCGCACGGTGACCGGCACGCTGTCGGGCGCGACACTGCACACCGCGTCGAACACCTCGAGGGGGAAGCGCAGGCGGTTCTCGAGCGAGCCGCCGTACTCGTCGGTGCGGACGTTGGACAGGGGGGACAGGAACGAGGACAGCAGGTAGCCGTGGGCGGCGTGCACCTCGATCAGGTCGAAACCGGCCTCGACCCCGCGCCGAGCCGCGTCGCGGAAGTCCGCGACGATGCCGTCCATGTCGGTGCGGGTCAGCTCGCGGGGCACGTGGCAGCCCTCGCCGTACGCCAGGGCCGACGGCCCGACGACCTCCCAGTTGTCCTCGGCGAGGGGCTCGTCGATCCCGTCCCACATGAGCCTGGTCGACCCCTTGCGGCCCGAGTGCCCGATCTGCAGGCCGATCTTGGCGGCGCTGTGCTCGTGCACGAAGCGCGTCACGCGCGCCCAGGCGTCGCGCTGCCCGTCGGTCCACAGGCCCGGGCAGCCGAGGGTGATCCGTCCCTCGGGGGAGACGCACGTCATCTCCGACATCACCAGGCCGGCGCCACCGAGGGCCTTGGAGCCCAGGTGCACGAGGTGGAACTCACCGGGCAGGCCGTCGACGGCGGAGTACATGTCCATGGGGGACAGGACGATGCGGTTCGACAGCTCCAGGGCGCCGATGCGTATCGGCGCGAACATCGCCGGTGCCGGCTCGTCGACCCCCCGACCGTCGGCGTACGCTGCCGCGGCCTGTCGCGCGAACGCACCCTCGATGCGGTCGGCGAACTCCGCGTCCCGGTCCTTGAGGTTCTCGAAGGTGATCCGGCGCGATCGGGTCAGCAGGTTGAAGACGAAGGCGTCCGGGTCCTGGTCGGCGTACATGCCGATGTTCTCGAACCACTCGAGGCTGGCCTGGGCCGCGCGCTGGGTCGACTCGACGACCGGCTTGCGCTCCTGCTGGTAGGCGGCGAGCGCCGCGGGGACGTCGTCGTGCTCGTGCAGGCAGGCGGCGAGCGCCAGGGCGTCCTCCATGGCGAGCTTGGTGCCCGAGCCGATGGAGAAGTGGGCGGTGTGCGCGGCGTCGCCGAGCAGCACGACGTTCTCGTCGTGCCAGCGCTCGTTGCGGACCGTCGTGAAGCTCAGCCACTTGGAGTTGTTGGTCAGGATCTGGTGGCCGCCCAGGTCGTCGGCGAAGATCTCGGCGACCCGCTCGACGGCGTACTCGTCGGACACCCCCGGAGGGAAGGCCTGGTGCTCGGTGCGGTCGAAGCCGGCCCGGCGCCATACGTCCTCGTGCATCTCCACGATGAACGTCGAACCCTGGTCGGAGTAGGGGTAGCCGTGGATCTGCATCGTCCCGAACTCGGTGTTCCTGACGATGAACTGGAACGCCTCGAAGACCAGGTCGGTGCCGAACCAGATGTACTTGTTGTGGCGACGGTCCAGGTCCGGGCCGAAGGCGTCGGCGTAGCGGGTGCGCACCTGGGAGTTGAGGCCGTCGCAGGCCACGACCAGGTCGTACTCCGCGCGCAGCCGGTCGGTGTCGGGTGCCTCGGTGCGGTAGTGGACCCGGACGTCGAGCTCTGCGGCCCGGGCCTGCAGGATGCGCAGCAGGTCCTTGCGGCCCATCGCCGCGAAGCCCTGGCCGCCGATGGTCGAGGACCACCCGTCGATCGCGACGTCGATGTCGGTCCAGCGGGCGAACTGCCGCTCCATGGCGGCGTGGATGGTGGTGTCGGCGCCCTCGATGCCGCCGAGCGTCTCGTCGGAGAACACCACGCCGAACCCGAAGGTGTCGTCGGGGGCGTTGCGCTCCCAGACCGTCACGTCGTGTCCCGCGTCGAGCTGTTTCATCAGGGCGGCGAGGTAGAGACCTCCGGGGCCCCCACCCACGATGGCGATCCTCACGACTGCGTCTCCTTGGTCAGGTCCCGCAGCTTGAAGTGCTGCAGCTTGCCGCTGGTGTTGCGGGGGAGCTGGTCGACGAAGCGCACCCGCCGCGGGTACTTGTACGGCGCGAGCGTCGCCTTGACGTGCTCCTGGATCTCGCGGGCCTTGGCCTCGTCGCCGACGACCCCCTCGCGCAGCACCACGAACGCGCTGACCACCGACCCGCGCTCGGGGTCCGGCTCGCCGACGACGCCGGCCTCGACCACGTCGGGGTGGCCGTCGATGGCGGCCTCCACCTCCGGGGCCCCGATGTTGTAGCCGGAGGAGACGATCATGCTGTCAGTGCGCGCCCGGTAGATGAAGTAGCCGTCCTCGTCCTGCACGAAGGTGTCGCCGGTGACGTTCCAGCCGTCGACGACGTAGCCGCGTTGCCGGTCGTCGTCGAGGTAGCGGCAGCCCACCGGGCCGATGACCGCGAGCCTGCCCTCGGTGCCCACGGGGACCGGCTTGTCGTCGGGACCCAGGATGGTGGCGCGGTATCCCGGGACCGGTCGCCCGGTGCTGCCGGGACGGATGTCGTCACCCGCCGCGGAGATGAAGATGTGCAGCATCTCGGTGGCGCCGATGCCGTCGATGATGGCCAGCCCGAGCTCGGAGCGGATCCTCTCCCAGACCTCCTGCGGGATGTGCTCGCCCGCGCTGACCGCAGTCCGCAGCCCGGCCAGCCGGGAGAGGTGGCCGCCCTTGATGATCTGCTTGTAGGCCGTGGGCGCGGTCGCGAGGACCGTCACCCCGTGCTCCTGCACGAGGTCGGCCAGCTCGGCCGGCGTGGCCGCCTCGGTGACCAGGGCGCAGGCGCCGGCTCGCAGGGTGAACACCACGAGCATGCCCAGCCCGAAGGTGAAGGCGAACGGCGCCGTGCAGGCGACCATGTCGTCCGGGGTGAGCCGCAGCACGTGCCGTCCGAAGGTGTTGTCGATGGACAGCACGTCGCGGTGGAAGTGCGTGGTGACCTTCGGGACACCGGTGCTGCCCGAGGTCGGCCCGAACAGGGCGACGTCGTCGGCAGCGGTGTCGACGGCCGTGTAGTCGCCGGACTTCGTCGCCACCCGCCGGGTCAGGTCGTCGTCCCCGTCGCCGCCGTACGCCACGACCACCAGGTCCGGCGCCACGGTGTCACGGACCGTCTCCACGTCCTGGACGAACCGGTGGTCGACCAGGGCCACGGCCGGGCGGGTCTTCTCCACGATGGGGCCGACCTCACGGGCACGCAGGGCCGCCATGGTGGTGACGACGACGCCGCCCGCCTTGAGGATGCCGAGCCAGGCGGCCACCGTCCACGGGTTGTTGGGCGAGCGCAGCAGCACGCGGTTGCCGGGCTCGAGGCCGAGGTCGTCGGTCAGCACCGCGGCGACCTGGTTGACCGCCCGCAGGAGCTCGCCGTAGCTCCACACCGTGCCGTCCGGGGTGCGCAGGGCGGGCCGGTCGGCACCGTGACGGTCGATGACCGCGTCGAGCAGCTCGGTCGCCGCGTTGAGCCGCTCGGGGTACTGCAGGTCCGGCGTGGTGAACTCCAGCGTCGGCCACTGGTCGGCCGGTGGCAGGTGGTCGCGGGCGAAGGTGTCGGTGTAGCCGCTCGGTGAGAGCGCGTCGGGCGAGCGGGACATCAGTGACCTCCGGGGTTGGCGCGGATCATGCCCTCCTGCACGACGGTCGCGAGGTGCTCCCCGTCGGGGGTGAAGAAGCGGCCGAGGCCGACACCGCGACCGGCGTCCGCGGCCACGGCCTCCTGCGCGTAGAGCAGCCAGCCGTCGAGGGCGCCGGGTGCCGGCTGCCGGTGGAACCACATGGCGTGGTCGAGGCTCGCGGTGACCAGGCCGGGGCGGGCCCAGGGCAGGTCGAGCACGCGCAGGACCGGCTCGAGGATCGTGTAGTCGCAGACGTAGGCGAGCGCTGCGAGGTCGCGCTGGGCGTCGGTGAGGCCGTCGACCCGGCGCAGCGCGTCGAAGGGCCGCACCCACAGCGCCTGGTGCGGGGTGCTGCCACCGTCCACCTGCAGGTAGACCGGGCCGGGGACGTGCCGCATGTCGAAGCTGCGCCCGCCCGACCAGTACTCCTTGGACTCCTCCGTCATGGTCGAGCCACCGCTGGGCTCGCCACCGGGCTCGTGGTCGGCGAGGTAGGCCGCGGAGGTGGGGAGGGTGTCGGGTGCGGGGACGTCGACGGGGGCCGCAGCGGCATACCGGCCGCCCGGCTCGCCGGTGGCGAAGCTGGCCAGGCAGGTGTAGGCGGCCTTGGCGTTCTGGAAGGCGCGCACCTGGCGGGTGGCGTAGCCGCGGCCGTCGCGCAGCACCTCGACCTCGTAGGTCACCGGCGCACCGATGTCGACGGGGCGCATGAAGTAGCTGTGCATCGAGTGCATGAGCTTGCCGTCGGTCACGGTCAGCATCGCGGCTGCGGCGGCCTGCGCGACCATGTCGCCGCCATAGGCCTTGGGCCACGGGCAGGGCTGCGTCGTCGCGGTGAAGGCGACGTCGAAGTGCTGCGGGTCCACCGGGCGCAGCTCCAGGGCCCGGGTGACCACCTCGGACGTGGGGTGCTCCGGGCTCGTCACGGGCGGTCCACCCAGTGCCGCAGGTCGGCGTCGGCGACCTGCGGCAGGTTGACGACGATGTTCTCCGGGGTGCGGGTGGTCATCCAGGTGAGGGGGTCGTTGCGGTCCAGGTTGCACTCGACGTGCGGCATGAACGGCGGCACGAACACCCAGTCGCCTTCCTCCATGTCGAGGTAGTCCTCGAAGCGCTCACCGAAGTAGATGCGGGCGCGACCGGACAGGACGTAGCCGCCGGTCTCGGCCTCGCCGTGGTGGTGCGGGACGGAGCGGTAGCCCGCCTCGTTGCTCACCTTGCCGAACCACAGCCGCGTGGCCGGGGTGTGCTGGATGCTCACGCCGGAGATGCGGCTCGCCCCGCCGGACTGGCCGGTGTCGCCCACCTCGAGGCCGCCGCGGGTGACGACGGGCACGACGAGGCCGTTCGCGTCGGCGTACGCGGAGTTGTCGCCCTCGAGCGCGTACTTGCTGAAGTCGGGTTCCACGGTGGGGCTCCTTCGTCGGTGGTGCGGCGGTATCGGTGGTGCCGGGTCAGGGGTTGGGCGTGGTGAAGCGGATCGTGTTGCGCAGCATGCCGATTCCCTCGATCTCGGTCTCGAGGACGTCACCGTCGGCAAGGAAGCGCTTCGGGTCGCGGGCGACGCCCACACCCCCCGGTGTGCCGGTGAGGACGAGGTCGCCGGGACGCAGCACCGTGAAGGTCGAGATGTAGGCGAGCAGGTCGGCCGAGTCGAACACGAGGGTGGCGGTGCTGTCTCGCTGCACCTCCTCGCCGTTGACGCGGCAGGTGAGGGTCAGGCCGGCCGCGGGGTCGACCTCGTCGGGGGTGACGACAGCCGGACCCGTCGGGGTCGAGTCGTCCCAGGCCTTGCCCTGGAACCACTGCAGCGTGCGGTACTGCCAGTCGCGCACCGACACGTCGTTGGCGACGGTGTAGCCGGCGATGGCCGCCGCGGCCGTGGCGCGGTCGGCCCGCCGGATCGTCGCGCCGACCACCACCGCCAGCTCGGCCTCCCAGTCGACGTCGGTGCCTGCGGGGAGCGAGACGTCGTCGGTCGGGCCCACGAGGCTGTCGGCGTACTTGACGAAGAGCGTGGGGTGGCTGGGCAGCTCGCGACCGGTCTCGCGGATGTGCTCGCCGTAGTTGAGTCCGCAGCAGATGACCTTGGCGGGGTGCGGCAGCGGGGCCAGGGGTTGCGCGCCGGGCAGGACCTCGCCCAGCGGGGTGTGCTGGCCGAGGGTCCCCCCTGCGGCGAGGAAGGCGGACAGGTCCGCGGCATACGGCTGCGGCCCGTCGGCCACGGGGGCGAGCAGCGCCCGCCAGCCTTCGTCGGTCAGGGCCGCCGCGCGGGTGGTGCCCTCGTGGGCGACGGTGCCGAGCTTCATATAGCGAGATTTTCACGGTCGTCGTCAAAGGTCAATAGGTGGGCTACCCTCGGAAGACCTGCGACCCACGACCCTGGAGGTCTCGATGCCTGCCCACCCGTTGTCCCCGGTCCCCGTGAACCCCGCCTCGCTGGCCGCCCCGAGTGGCTACTCGCACGGCACCCTGGCCGGCAACACGCTGTACCTCGGTGGGCAGACCGCACTCGACGCGCAGATGCAGATCGTGCCCGGCGGGATCGTCGAGCAGTTCCGCCAGGCGTTCTCCAACGTGCTCACGACGCTGGCCGAGGCCGGCGGGGTGCCCGGGGACCTCGTCAGCCTGACGATCTACCTCACCGACATCCCCGACTACCAGGCCCATGGCCGCGAGATCGGCCGGGTCTGGCGCGAGCTGGCCGGAGCGACCTACCCCGCGATGGCGGGCATCGGCACGACCGCGCTGTGGCAGCCCGAGGCCATGGTCGAGATCGTCGGCATCGCCGTCATCCCGGACGAGCGGCTCCGGCCTCGGCCGTGACGAAGTCGTGGGCCGGTCCGGCGAGCAGGCGGTGCAGGGCGAAGAACGTCTGCGCCGCGGAGGTCCCCGACCACGACGGGGGCAGCAGCTCGGTGGGCAGGCCCGGGTCGAGGTAGGGGAGCCGGCGCCACGAGGTCAGGGCGCGGATGTAGTCGGCGAACGCCTCGGGTCCGGCCGGTACCGGTCGCTGCCCGGCCCAGCGCTGGCGGGCGGGCTCGTGGGCGTCGAGGAACTCGGTGTAGAGCTGCCCGAGCGCGGCGAGGTCCCACCACCGGGCGATCTTGGTGACCGGGTCCCCGAACGCGAGGTACTCCGCGCGGAACAGGTCGACGTAGGGATCCAGACCGTCGCCGAGCAGCACGGCCCTCGCGTCGTCGGCGAGGTGCCCGGGGGCGATCCAGACGCCGGAGGAGACGGTGCCGAAACCCAGCCAGGACAGGCGCGCCCGCAACGCGTGTCGCTTCTGGCGCTGCGACTCCGGCACCGAGAAGACCACGACGACCCAGTCCTGTGACTGCTGCCCGTCGGGATCCGGACGGGCGAAGATGCGCCGGTCGCCGACCTCGAGCAGCTGGCGCGCGTACTCCGACAGGGCGTAGCCGGCGGCGCCGTCGCGACGCTGCGCCTCGACGATGCCGCGGCGCTTCAGTCGCGACAGCGACGACCGGACGGCCTGCTCGTCGACGCCGGCTGCGCCCATCAGCCGGATCAGGGCGCTGACGCTGATCCAGCCGCCGAACTCGCGGACGTACAGCCCGAGCACCGTGACGATGAGCGCGCGCGGTGGCAGTGGTCCACGCTCGGTTCCCCCTTCGAGCTCCGTGGTCGTCACGGAGGAAATGTATCCGGCGCACGAGCAGGGGGGCGGGTGCGACCGTGAGCCGCGGCAGGGGGGCGATGCTTGTCGACGACGACATGGACCCCCTAGGGTTCCGTACAACAGAAGCAACTATCCGTATCGTGGAATAGTGAGGTCGAAGGATGTCTGCACCGAGCCCCGGGTACTCCATCACCGTGCGGGCCGAGGCGCCTGCAGCCATCGACACCACCGGCACCCTGGCCGCTGCGGTGGCCACGGCCGGCGGGGCGCTCACGGCCCTGGACGTGGTCGAGTCGCGCGCGCAGAGCCTGGTCGTCGACGTGACCTGCAATGCCGCTGACGCCGACCACGCCGACCGCATCACCGCCGCGATCGAGGCCGTCCCGGGCGTACGCGTCCGCAAGGTCAGCGACCGCACCTTCTTGCTGCACCTGGGCGGCAAGCTCGAGGTCAACGCCAAGGTGCCGCTCAAGCACCGCGACGACCTCTCGCGCGCCTACACCCCCGGCGTGGCTCGGGTCTGCCTGGCGATCGCGGCCAACCCCGAGGACGCCCGCCGGCTGACCATCAAGCGCAACACCGTCGCCGTGGTGACCGACGGATCCGCGGTCCTCGGGCTCGGCAACATCGGACCGGCGGCGGCACTGCCGGTGATGGAGGGCAAGGCGGCGTTGTTCAAGCAGTTCGCCGGTGTCGACGCCTGGCCGGTCTGCCTCGACACGCAGGACACCGAGGAGATCATCATGATCGTCAAGGCGCTCGCCCCGGTCTACGGCGGCGTCAACCTCGAGGACATCTCGGCGCCGCGCTGCTTCGAGATCGAGCGCAGGCTGCGCGACGAGCTCGACATCCCCGTCTTCCACGACGACCAGCACGGCACCGCGATCGTCGTCATGGCCGCCCTGACCAACGCGTTGCGCGTCGTCGGCAAGGACCTCGACCAGGTGCGGATCGTGGTCTCCGGGGTCGGTGCCGCCGGTCACGCCATCATCCGGCTGCTCCATGCCGAGGGGGCGAGCGACATCGTCGGCTGCGACCGCAACGGTGCGCTGGACTCCACCGGGGTGCACCGGGACGAGTTCCGTGGCTGGATCGCCGAGCACACCAACCCCCGCGGCGTGCAGGGGACCCTCAAGGAGGTGCTGGCCGGTGCCGACGTGTTCGTCGGGGTGTCGGCCCCCGACCTCCTCGACGCCGACGACATCGCGACGATGGCCGACGACTCGATCGTCTTCGCCCTGTCGAACCCCGATCCCGAGGTCGACCCGTTCGCCGCCAGCCGGCACGCCGCCGTGGTGGCCACGGGACGGTCCGACTATGCCAACCAGATCAACAACGTCCTGGCCTTCCCCGGCTTCTTCCGCGGGCTGCTCGACGCAGGGGTCAGCGACATCACCGACGAGATGATGATCGCCGCGGCGACCGCCATCGCGGACTGCGTCCGCGCCGGCGAGCTCAACGCCAGCTACATCGTCCCCAGCGTCTTCGACCCCGAGGTCGCCCCGGCGGTGGCCGCCGCGGTGCGCCACGCCGCGGGCGCCCACGAGCGCCATACCGACGCCACGGCGCGCACCGGCGCCACCGCCACCACCGACCGCACCCGCTCCGACCCCGACGAGGACTCCCGCCGATGATGTTCGACATCGCCCACCTCACCTGCGAGCTCGACACCCACCTGGCCGACGCCGACGCCGCGCTCGCGGCAGGATTCCCCGGCGAGCGGGCCGACCGCCAGCCGGTCCACACGGTCTACGTCCCGGCCGACCGGTACGACGCCGGCCTCGTTCCCCGGTGGGGCGCCGAGGCCATCGCCGCCCTGGACGCGCACGCCGGTGACGCACCTGCGTATGCCGCGGTGCTCGGCCTGCCGTCCGACCTCGCCGCCGAGGTGGTGGCCCGGGTGCGGGCCAAGCTGGCCGCCGAACCGGTCGAGGACCTGCGGATCGACTTCGAGGACGGCTACGGCAACCGCCCCGACGCCGAGGAGGACGAGGCGGTCGACACCGCGGCCGCTGCCCTGCGCGAGTCGCTCGCGGACGGCAGTGCCGCTCCGTTCACCGGCATCCGGTTCAAGAGCTTCGAGGCGCCGACCAGGGCTCGGGGCGTTCGCACCCTGGCGAGGTTCGTCGAGGCGGTCGCCGTCGACGGTCGCCTCCCCGACGGGTTCGTCGTGACGTTGCCGAAGGTCACCTCGGTCGACCAGGTCGAGGCGATGGTGCTGGCCTGCGAACGGATCGAAGCGGGACTCGGACTCGTCGCCGGCGCCATCGGTTTCGAGATCCAGGTCGAGACGCCGCAGTCGATCCTCGGCCCTGACGGGACCGCCCTCGTCGCCAGGATGGTGCACGCGTCGGCGCGACGGTGCACCGGACTGCACTACGGCACCTACGACTACTCCGCCTCGTGCGGCATCGCGGCGGAGCACCAGTCGATGGAGCACCCGGCTGCCGATCACGCCAAGGCCGTCATGCAGGTGGCCGCCGCCGGCACCGGCGTGCGGCTGTCGGACGGGTCCACCAACATCCTGCCCGTCGGTGACCCCGGACGCGTCCACGCGGGCTGGGCGCTGCACGCCCGGCTCGTCCGGCGCTCGCTGGAACGCGGCTACTACCAGGGGTGGGACCTGCACCCGGCGCAGCTGCCGAGCCGGTATGCCGCGACGTACGCCTTCTACCGCGAAGGACTCCCCGCGGCAGCCCAGCGGCTGCGCAACTACGTCGACCAGGTCGACTCGGGGGTCATGGACGAGCCGGCCACGGCGCGGGCGCTCGCAGACTTCGTGGTGCGCGGGCTCGACTGCGGCGCCGTCGACGATGCCGAGGTGCTGGCCCTGACCGGGATCGACCGCGCCAGGATGGAGGTGCTGGCCCGACGCGCCGGTTAGCGCACCGGATCTGCGCTGCTGGTTCGCTTTCGTCTGCGCTTCTGGTCTGCCCCTGCGAATTCGGTTCTGCTGTGGGCGAATTCGTTGTGGACAACCCTTCCGGCCTCGTTCGAACACCTGTACGATAGGGGTATGTCGACCACCCCACTCGCGCAGGCCCGGGACACCCGGGCGCTGGCGTTGTGGGAGCGCACCGCCGCCGTCGCGGGGCGGTTGAACCGGGCCCACGCCGAGCTGGTGGGCATCGCGGCCGAGCTGATCACCGACCGGCACTGGGGCGACGGCGGGTTCAAGACCCCCGAGCACTACCTCGTGGTCCGCGCCGGACTCGCCCCCGGCCACGCCGCAGACGTCGTGCGCGTCGCCAGACGGCGCGCCGAGCTCGCGCAGGCCAGTGCCGCGTTGGACGCCGGTGAGCTGTCCCTGGACCAGGTCGCCGTCATCGCGCGCAGCGTCCCGCCCGGCTACACGACGTCGGTGACCAACCTGGCCCGCAACGCCACCGTCACCCAGCTGCGCCGGGCCGTGTCCCGCCACGCCTTCCCCGCAACGACCACACTCCAACAGGACGCTGCGACGCCCGGTGCTCCCGGCGACGCTGGTGCTCCCGGCGACGGCGGCGCCCTCGGCGCCCTGGGTGCCTTGGGTTCCGGGGGTGCCTTGGGTGCCGTAGGTGCTGTTCCCGGGATCAGTGACGAGCAGCGCGCGTACGAGCAAGCGCGGGACGCGGCCTGCGAGCAGCGGGCCTGTGCCCGACCGGACCTGTCGATGAGCTACGACACCGACGGCCGCTTCCAGCTGCGGTACTCCGCCCCCGCCACCATCGGCGCCCTGGTCGAACAAGCGGTCAAGGAAGCCAAGGACGCCCTGTTCCTCCGCCGCCGCGACTGCCTCGACACGACTCCGGCAACGACGGCGCCGGCCCGACCAGCGAATCGGGGTCGGCGGATGAGGATTCGCGGGCGGGGTTGCCGACCTACGCCGACGCGCTGGAGGAGATGGCCACCCGCTCCCTGGCGTCGGTGACGTCGACGAGCGGGCGTCGCGGTACCGGGTGTACCTGCACCTGGACACCGACGGCGCCTGGGTGAACGGCGGCCACGCCATCCCGCTACGCCTGCTGTCCCGGTTCATCAGCGACGGGAAGATCCAACCCGTCTGGGAAACCCAAGGCCGACCAGTCTCGGTCGGACGGTCCATGCGGATCCTGCCCCAACGCACCAGGCGCCTGATCACCGACCGCGACCGCGGCTGCCGGTTCCCCGGCTGCCCCACCACCACCTTCGTCGAGATCCACCACCTCAACGCCTGGGCCGACGGCGGACCCACCGACGAACACAACCAGATCAGCCTCTGCACCATCCACCACGACGGCATCGACCGCGGCGACTACACCATCACCGGCAACCCCACCCACCCCGACGGACTCACCGTGGTCAACCGGTACGGCCTACCCATCCGACCACCCCAACCAGCAGACACCGCACCCCCACCCGACGGGGACCCACCCACCCCCGACAACACCTACCACCCACCCAGCGGCGGACCCATCCACTGGACCGACCTCGAACTCCTCCCCGACACCGACCTACCACCCCAACCCCCACCCCACACACAGTCCCCAACCGGCACCGACCAACTAGCACCCTGGCACGCCCCACCACCCCCCAGCGCCCAGGAACGCGCCGAGCTCCACGCCCGCCTCCTGCAAGAAGCCGAAGACGAAGCCGCCGCCAACCGCGACCCCCTCATCCGCCGCAACTACTGACCCTGCTCACGTGGCGAGCACGTTCGATGTGCTGGGTGGGGCGGGCGAAGTACCGTGAACCGCATGCAGGTACGCGTGGAGTTCACGACCGAGCCGTTCCACGGGGAGGGCGAGCTCCCGCGCCACGTGGCGGCCGCCGCCGCGCCGTTGACCGAAGCCGGCCTCGAGCCCGACCTCGGCCCGCTCGGCACCTCGGTGGAGGGCGACGCCGACACGGTGATCCTCGCGCTGTCGCGCGGACTGCGCGCCGCCCTGGACGAGGGCGCCACCCGCATCACCCTGCAGGTCGAGGCCGTGGCCGGCGATGCCTGAGCGCGTCCCCGAAGGCCTGCTGGCCGCTCTGCAACCACTGCTCGACCGGGTGGGTGCGGTCGTCGTCGACGGTGCCCCTGGGCCGGGCGACGTGCCCGTCCCGTGGCAGGGGGAGCCGGTCCTGCACGTCCGCCTGAGCACCAGCGCACTGGGTCCGGACGCCCCTGCCTGGCCGGTCCCGGCCGCGCAGGGCGCTCCTGCTCCCGAGGGCACCGACCTTTCCGATGGTCTGGCCCGGCTCATCGGCGAGGTGGAGGCCGAGCTGGGGGGCCGGCTCTGCGACCTTCCGCGAGCCCAGAAGCAGCACGCTGTGCGGTTGCTGGAGGAGCGCGGTGCCTTCGAGATGCGGCGCTCGGCAGAGACGGTCGCCGAGTCCCTGGGCCTGACCCGTTTCACCGTCTACAACTACCTCAACCGCATCCGCGACACCGACGCGTCCCGGCCCACGCCCGCCTGACCACGCCGGGCCGGGGCCGGGGGCCGACGTCGTTCGGCTGGCGGACCGGGGCTGGGCCGGCGAGGAATTTCTCAACAAACTGTTGACGGCGACTCGACGCCGTTCTACTGTTCCACTATTCGCAATAAGGTTTCCACATCGTGGAATCATCCCCGCGACCGGACGCCCACCCTGCGCCCGCGGCACGAACAGCCACCACCCGCTGGTTCGCCGCTCGCACTCCCAGGCCCGCCGACCACCGGCCCGCCTGGCCCGTCACCGGAACCGCAGCCCGCTAGGAGCATCATGAGCTTCGTCCTCGGACCCAACCAGTACGGCAAGGCGGAGAACCGCGTCGTGCGCCTCTACCGCGACTCGGCCCGCCACGAGATCCGTGACCTCAACGTCTCGACGGCGCTGCGCGGCGACTTCCGCGCCGCCCACGAGAGCGGCGACCAGGCCAACGTCCTGCCGACCGACACCCAGAAGAACACCGCCTTCGCCTTCGCCAAGGAGCACGGCGTCACCTCCCCGGAGGACTATGCGCTCACCCTCGGTGCACGCTTCCTGGGCGTGACCCCCGCTGCCGCAGCGAGCCGCATCGAGGTCGAGGAGTATGCCTGGGACCGCATCGAGGTCGGTGGCAACGGGCACGACCACGCCTTCGTCAAGCGTGGCGGCGAGGTCCGCACGACCGTCGTGACCCGCGCCCGCAGCGACCAGGACCGCGACCAGACCAAGGTCTGGGTCGTCTCCGGGGTCAAGGACCTCGTCGTCCTCAAGTCGACCGGCTCCGAGTTCAAGGGCTTCCTCAAGGACGAGTACACGACCCTGCAGGAGACCGACGACCGGATCCTTGCAACGTCCCTCGTCGCGCGCTGGCGCTACGAGGACGATGCCGTCGCCGGCGGTACCGACTGGAACAAGTCCTTCGAGGACATCCGCCAGGTGATGCTCGAGACCTTCGCGACGACCTACAGCCGCGCGCTCCAGGAAAGCCTCTACGCGATGGGTTCGGCGGTGCTCGAGGCGCACCCCGATGTCGCCGAGGTGAAGTTCTCCGCCCCCAACAAGCACCACTTCCTCGTCGACCTGTCCCCCTTCGGGCTCGACAACCCCGGCGAGGTGTTCGTCGCGGCCGACCGCCCCTACGGCCTGATCGAGGCCACCGTGCAGCGCGAGGACGCCAGCGACCCCGGCGACGCGTGGCTCACCGTCCCCGGCTTCTGCTGACCGTTCCCCCACAGAGAGAGTCACTCCCGTGTCAAAGACGACACCAGCCACTGCGTCCTCCACTCGCGGTCGGCCCGAGGACGAGCGGTTGCCGCTCGGACCCACCTACGCGTATGGCGTCCAGCACATCCTGACGATGTACGGCGGCGTGATCGCCCCGCCGCTCATCGTCGGCGGAGCAGCCGGACTGTCCGGCACCGAGATCGCCCTGCTCATCTCGGCGGCCCTGTTCGTCAGCGGCCTGGCGACGATCCTGCAGAGCGCCGGCCTGCCGTTCTTCGGCTCGCAGCTCCCCCTGGTCCAGGGCATCTCGTTCGCGAGCGTCTCCACGATGACGGCCGTGGCCACCGGTAGCGGCGGACTGCCCGCCGTGTTCGGCTCGATCATCGTGGCCGGCCTGGTCGGACTCGTGATCAGCCCGTTCTTCAGCCAGGTGGTGCGCTTCTTCCCCCCGGTGGTCAACGGCACGATCATCACCGTCATCGGGCTGTCGTTGTTCCCCGTCGCCGTGCGCTGGGCGATGGGCGGCAACGCCAAGGCGGCCGACTACGGCTCGCTCGGCAACATCGGTCTGGCCGCCTTCACGCTGCTCGTCATCCTGCTGCTCTCACGACTGGTCCAGGGGCCGGTGAGCCGCCTGTCGATCCTGCTCGGGATCGTCGTGGGCACCCTGTTCGCCCTGGTCCTCGGCAAGGCCGACTTCTCGGGCGTGGGCACCGGCAGCTGGGCGGCGTTCCCGACGCCGTTCCACTTCGGGGCCCCGGTGTTCCAGGTCGGCGCTATCATCTCGATGACCATCGTGATCCTGGTGATCATGACCGAGACCACCGCCGACATCCTCGCCGTCGGGGAGATCATCGGCACCGAGACGAGCCCGCGCCGGGTCGGTGACGGGCTGCGGGCCGACATGCTCGCCACGGCGATCGCCCCGGTCTTCAACACCTTCCCCGCCAGCGCCTTCGCCCAGAACGTGGGCGTGGTCGCGATCACCGGCGTCCGCAGCCGGTGGGTCGTCACCGCAGGTGGCTCGGTCCTCGTGGCCCTGGGTCTGCTCCCGGTCCTCGGCCGGGTGGTGGCAGCGGTGCCGCAGCCGGTCCTCGGTGGCGCCGGCATCATCTTGTTCGGCTCGGTGGCCGCCAGCGGGATCCGCACCCTGTCCAAGGTGGACTACGACGGCAACCTCAACATCGTCCTGGTCGCCACGGCGCTCGGCTTCGGCATCATCCCCATCGCGGTCCCGACGTTCTACGACGCCTTCCCCGAGTGGTTCGCCACGATCTTCCACTCCGGGATCAGCGCGGCCAGCATCGTCGCGGTGCTGCTGAACCTGTTCTTCAACGTCATGCGTGGTGGAGTCGGCAGCTCGCCCTCGGTGGTCTCCGGCGCCCCTCCCGTCATGGTGAGCGAGGAGCAGGCCCGAGACCTGCGCAACGGCTAGCACTGCCTGCGCACCGCTCTGAGACACCCGTACGACCCTCCCTCGCACGTCCTTCTCCCGCAAAGGAAGGTGCCTGTCATGAGTGCAGCCACCGAAGCACCCCGACCCACTCAACGTCCCTCCAGGCACCCCGTCGACGAGGTGCTGCCGATCCCCAAGCTGGCCGTGTACGGCTTCCAGCACGTACTGGCGTTCTACGCAGGGGCGGTGATCGTCCCCATCCTGCTCGCCAGCGCGATCGGGCTGAGCACCGAGGAGCTCATCCACCTCATCAACGCCGACCTGTTCACCTGCGGAATCGCGTCGATCATCCAGTCGGTGGGGTTCTGGAAGGTGGGGGTGCGCCTGCCGCTCCTGCAGGGCGTCACGTTCACCGCGGTGTCACCGATGATCGCCATCGGGCTCGCTGCCGGTGGCGGCACCGACGGGCTGCTCGTCATCTATGGCGCCGTCATCGTCGCGGGCCTGTTCACCTTCCTCATCGCGCCGTACTTCAGCCGCCTGATCCGGTACTTCCCGCCGGTCGTCACGGGGTCGGTCATCACGATCATCGGCCTGGCCCTGCTGCCCGTCGCCGCTGCCGACGCCGCCGGTGGTGCGGGTCCGTCCCTCGATCCGGCCAGCGGGCGCAACCTCGCCTACGCCTTGGGCACGCTGGCCCTGATCGTCGCGATCCAGCGGATCTTCAAGGGGTTCATGGCCACCGTCGCGGTCCTCGTGGGGCTGGTCACGGGCACCCTGGTCGCCTGGGTGCTCGGTGACGCGCACTTCGACAGCGTCGCGGACTCGGGCTGGGTCGGGGTCACGACACCGTTCTTCTTCGGCTGGCCCAAGTTCTCGGTCGCCGCGATCATCTCGATGATCATCGTCATGCTCATCACCGCGGTGGAGACCACTGGTGACGTCTTCGCCACCGGCGAGATCGTGGAGAAGCGGGTCGGCCGCGAGGACATCGCCCGGGCGCTGCGCGCCGACGGCCTCGCCACGACCCTCGGCGGGGTCTTCAACTCCTTCCCGTACACCTGCTTCGCCGAGAACGTCGGCCTCGTGCGCCTCACCCGGGTCAAGAGCAGGTATGTCGTCGCGATGGCCGGGCTGATCATGATCGTCATCGGGCTGATCCCCAAGGCGGGCGCGGTCGTCGCCGGCATCCCGCACCCGGTCCTGGGTGGCGCGGCGCTGGCGATGTTCGCGACCGTCGCGGTGGTGGGCTTCCAGACCCTGTCGCGGGTGGACTTCCACGACCACCGCAACGTGGTCATCGTCGCGACCAGTGTCGGCCTGGCGATGTACGTCACCGCCCAGCCCGATGTCGCCAAGGCCGTGCCGGACTGGGCCCAGATCATCCTGGGCTCGGGCATCACCCTGGGGTCCATCACCGCCATCGTCCTCAACTTCGTGTTCCACCACATCGGTTCGAACCGCGGGCCTGCGGTGGCGGGGGCGCCGGGCCGCCTCGTGCGCCTCGCGCAGGTCAACGAGATGAGTCGGGAGCAGTTCGTCGACACCTTCGGCGGGCTCTTCCAGGGACCTCGCTGGGCGGTCGAGCGCGCCTTCGACTCGCGGCCGTTCGCCGACACCAGCGACCTGCGCCGGGCCTTCCAGGAGGCGCTGTTCTCGGCGGGCTCGGACGAGCAGCACCAGCTCATCAACTCCTATCCCGACCTCGGTGCCGAGAGTGTCGCCGAGGGTGACGAGGGCGAGGACTCGCTGCGCGACCAGGCCTTCCTCGGCCTGACCCGGCTGGACGAGCAGTCCTACGGTGAGCTGTCCGAGCTGACGACGCAGTACCGCGAGCGCTTCGGCTTCCCTATGGTCACCTGTGTGCGGGACCGTGACTCCTTCGACCAGGTGCTCCGTACCGGGTGGGAACGGCTCAACAACTCGTCCGCGCAGGAGCACGCCGCTGCGCTGGTCGAGATCGCGAAGATCGCGGGGTACCGCTTCGACGACCTCGTCGCCGACGCCAACCCCATCCACTCCGCCCGCACCCGATTCGTGGAGAGCCAGTGAACCCAGTGAACCCAGTGGACCTCGAGGACTTCAACGCCCTGCCGACGCAGGAGGTGGACCGGCAGCTGGCCGGGTGCCTGCCGGTGCCCCGGTGGGTCGCCACCGTTCGCGACGCCCGCCCGTACCCCGACCGGGCGACCCTCGAGGAGGTCGCCACGTCCGCGGCCGTCCACCTCGACGACGACGAGCTCGCGGCCGCCCTCGCAGGCCACCCCCGGATCGGCGAACGAGCCACGAGCCCCGAGCACCAGGCGGCCTTCAGCGCCAGGGAGCAGGCCGGGGTGGACCCGTCCGACGCCGAGGTGGCACGCGAGCTCGCCGCCGGCAACGCGGCGTACGAGGCGCGCTTCGACCGGGTGTTCCTCATCCGGGCCGCGGGCCGCACCGCCCCCGAGATCCTCGCCGAGCTCCGACGTCGCCTCGACAACGACGACGACACTGAGCGCGCCGAGACCGTGACCGCGCTGCGCGAGATCGCGCTGCTCCGACTCCGACAGGTGGTCTGCTGATGGGAACCCTCTCCACGCACGTCCTCGACACGAGCCTGGGCCGTCCTGCGGCCGGGATCGGGGTGGTCCTCGAGGATGTCGACGGCACCGCGATCGGGAACGGCACCACGGACGGCGACGGCCGGGTCGCCAGCATCGGCCCGGAGCGCCTGGCCCCGGGCGACTACCGGCTGCGGTTCGCGTCCGGGGCGTACTTCGCCGCCCGTGACACTGCCGCGTTCTACCCCGAGGTGGTGGTCGTCTTCACGATCGCCGACCAGGCCCAGCACTACCACGTGCCGGTGCTGCTCAACCCGTTCGGCTACTCCACCTACCGGGGCAGCTGACCACAGCCGGGGCAGCGCGGATATATCTGCGCCGCGTGCTGGGGCGAGACGTCGGGACGGTTGACCCGCCGTCGGGCCTCCTCGTACGCTCTCACTAATCGGAAAAAAGATTCCACGATATGGAAACAAGGACGAAGCCATGACCGACCGACGCCACCACGGACTGCGCTACCTCGTGAACTGCTCGATCCTGTTCGCCGAGCTCCCCCTGCTCGAGCGTCCCGCTGCCGCGAGGTCGGCCGGGTTCGACGCTGTCGAGTTCTGGTGGCCCTGGCCGGACCAGCCGGTGCCGGCCGACCGCGACGTCGACGCCTTCGTCGGTGCCGTGCAGGACGCCGGGGTGCAGCTGGTGGGCCTCAACTTCTTCGCCGGGGACCTCGGCGGGCCCGACTGCGGGGTGCTGTCGATCCCCGACCGCGTGCAGCAGTTCCGCGACAACGTCGAGGTGACCGTCGGCATCGGCGAACGGCTCGGTGCCTCGGCGTTCAACGCCCTCTTCGGCAACCGTGTCGAGGGCGTCGAGCCTCGCGAGCAGGACGAGCTCGGCCGGGAGTCGATCGCCCTGGCGGCCAAGGCTGCCGGTGCCGTGGGCGCGACCGTCCTCGTGGAGTCGGTGAGCGGACCCAAGCCCTATCCGCTGCGGACCGCGGCCGACGCAGTGACCGTGGTCCGGGACGTCCGGGCGACCGGTGTCGACAACGTCGCCTTCCTGCTCGACCTCTACCACCTGGCCGCCAACGGCGACGACCTCGACGCCGCCATCGCGGACCACGTCGGCGTGACCGGGCACGTCCAGATCGCCGACGCACCCGGTCGCGGGGAGCCCGGCACCGGGGAGCTCGACCTCCAGCGCCACCTCGGTGACCTCGCTGCCGCCGGGTATGCCGGGTGGGTGGGGCTGGAGTACAAGCCCACCACCGCAACCACCCCCGAGAGCTTCGACTGGCTCAAGCGCGACCGCCGCTCCGCCACCGCCTGACCTTCCCGCCACCAAGGAGAACCCTCATGACCAGCATCGCCTTCATCGGCCTCGGCATCATGGGCAGCCCGATGGCCGTCCACCTCCAGCGCGCCGGCCACGACGTCGTCGGCTACAACCCGAACCCCGACAAGGCCCAGCCCCTCGTGGAGGCCGGCGGCCGGTCGGCAGGCTCGATCGCCGAGGCCGTCGCCGAGGTCGAGGTCGTCGCCGTGATGGTGCCCGACAGCCCCGACGTGCAGGACGTCCTCACCGGGGAGGGCGGCGTGTTCGACCAGGCCAGGGCCGGCACCCTCGTCATCGACTTCTCGAGCATCCGCCCCGACGTGACCGCAGCCCTGGCCAGGACGGCGCAGGACAGGGGTTTCCGACTCCTCGACGCACCGGTCTCCGGGGGTGAGGCCGGGGCGAAGAACGCCGCCCTGTCGATCATGGTCGGCGGGGACGGCGCCGACTTCGACGAGGCCAAACCGCTGTTCGACGCGGTCGGGAAGACCATCGTGCACGTCGGTGGCAACGGTGCCGGCCAGACGGTCAAGGCCGCCAACCAGCTCATCGTCGCCGCCAACATCCAGGCCCTCGCCGAGGCCGTCACCTTCCTGGCCGCCTACGACGTCGACCTCGAGGCGGCTCTCGACGTCCTCGGGGGCGGCCTGGCCGGCTCGAAGGTGCTGGAGCAGAAGCGGGCCAACATGGCCAAGCACGACTTCACCCCGGGCTTCCGGATCGACCTGCACCACAAGGACATGGGCATCGTCACCTCGGCTGCCCGGGAGGCCGGGGTCGTCGTACCCCTCGGCGCCCTCGTCGCCCAGCTGATGGCCGCGGCGCGCGCCAACGGCGACGGCGGCCTCGACCACTCCGCGCTGCTGCGGGGCGTCGAGCGGCTCTCCGGCCGCCTCGCGCCCTGAGCGACGCAGCACGGCATACCGGTCGAGGTGAACACGCCGACGAATCATCGGCGCGTTCACCTCGAAACAGCAACCAGACCAGGAGCACCACCATGGCACGCATGACTGCGGCCCAAGCGGCCGTCGAGATCCTCAAGAAGGAAGGGGTGAGCCACGTCTTCGGCCTGCCCGGAGCCGCGATCAACCCGTTCTACAAGGCGATGCAGACCAACGGCGGCCTGCAGCACACGCTCGCCCGGCACGTCGAGGGCGCCTCACACATGGCCGAGGGCTACACCCGCGCCAAGGCGGGCAACATCGGTGTCTGCATCGGCACGAGCGGCCCGGCCGGCACCGACATGGTCACCGGGCTCTACTCCGCCAGCGCCGACTCCATCCCGATCCTGTGCATCACCGGGCAGGCGCCGGTGGCCAAGCTGCACACGGAGGACTTCCAGGCCGTCGACATCGCCTCGATCGCCAAGCCCCTGACCAAGATGGCGGTCACCGTCCTCGAGGCGGCCCAGGTGCCGGGGACGTTCCAGCAGGCCTTCCACCTGATGCGCTCCGGTCGTCCCGGCCCGGTCCTCATCGACCTGCCGATCGACGTCCAGCTGGCCGAGATCGAGTTCGACGTCGAGACCTACGCGCCGCTGTCGGTCTACAAGCCGAGCGCCACCCGCGCCCAGGTGAGCAAGGCGCTCGACCTCCTCGAGGCCAGTGCCAAGCCGCTCATCGTCTCCGGTGGCGGGGTCATCAACGCCGACGCCTCCGCGCTGCTCGTCGAGCTCGCCGAGCTGACCGGGGTGCCCGTCGTCCCGACCCTCATGGGCTGGGGCACCATCCCCGACGACCACGAGCTCAACGCCGGCATGGTCGGCCTGCAGACGAGCCACCGCTACGGCAACGCCACGATGCTCGAGGCCGACTTCGTCCTCGGCATCGGCAACCGCTGGGCCAACCGCCACACCGGCGACCTCGAGACCTACACGCAGGGGCGCACCTTCGTCCACGTCGACATCGAGCCGACCCAGGTGGGCCGGGTCTTCGCACCGGACTACGGGATCGTCTCGGACGCTCGGCTCGCCCTCGAGCTCTTCGTCGAGGTGGCCCGGGAGCGCCGCGACGCCAACCTGCTGACGGACCGCACCGAGTGGGCCGACTCCTGCCGCGAGCGCAAGCGAACGCTCTGGCGCAAGACGAACTTCGCCGTCACGCCGATCAAGCCGCAGCGGGTCTACCAGGAGATGAACCGCGCCTTCGGCCGCGACGTCCGGTACGTCTCGACGATCGGCCTGTCCCAGA
>CAVRMT010000058.1:0-28597 GCA_963722015.1 uncultured Actinomycetota bacterium
GTCGCATACTGAAGGGGTGGTGAGCGCGCAGGACCGCGTCGTGGCCGCGATGGAGGCGGTGCCGCGACGATGGTTCCTGCCCCGGGGGCAGGTCCGCCACGCGTCGCGCGACGCCCCCCTGCCCATCGGCCACGGACAAACCAACAGCCAGCCGACGACGGTGCACCGCATGCTGGACCTGCTCGAGGTGCGCGCCGGCGACCGGGTGCTCGACGTGGGGGCGGGGTCGGGCTGGACGACCGCGCTGCTCGCCCACCTGACCGGGCCGACCGGCGCGGTCACCGCGGTGGAGCGGGTGCCCGAGCTCGTCGCCGCGGCCACCGCGAACGTGACCGCTGCCGGGTGCCCGTGGGCGCGTGTCGCAGCCGCCGAGCCCGGGATCCTGGGGCTGCCGGCGGACGGGCCCTACGACCGCATCCTGGTGTCGGCCCAACCAGCACGGCTGCCTGACGAGCTCGTCACCCAGCTCGCCCCCGGCGGCGTGCTCGTCATCCCCGTCGCGGGACGGATGCTGCGGGTTCGCCACGCACCGGGCGGACCTGTGGTCGAGGAGCACGGGTGGTACCGGTTCGTCCCGCTGGTGAGCGACCCCGTCCCCGTAACCGGTAGCGACGACTGAGCCGCGGGCACCACGTCGGTGGCACGGTGGGCACGAGAGCGCCCCGCCCACCGAGGTGGTGGACGGGGCGCCTGACGAGGCTCGCGCAGGGCCTCAGTCGGTGTAGTGGCTGTCCAGCATCGGCTTGTACTTGTCGCTGACCGCCTTGCGGCGCAGCTTGAGGCTGGGGGTCAGGTCGCCTTCCTCGATGGTGAGGTCGTGGTCGAGGATGGTGAACTTCTTGATCTGCTCCCAGCGGTTGAGGTTCACGTTGAGGGTGTCGACGTACATCTGCACCATGTCGTGAGCCTCCTTGGAGGTCACGATCTCGCGGTAGGACCCAGAAACTCCGTGGTTCGCGGCCCAGTCCTGGATGGCTTCCGGGTCGAGGGTGACCAACGCCGTGACGAAGTTGTGGTCGGCGCCGTAGACCATGAACTGGCTGACGTAGGGGCAGATGCCCTTGAAGCTCGACTCGATCATCGACGGGGCGACGTACTTGCCGCTGGAGGTCTTGAAGAAGTCCTTCTTGCGGTCGGTGATCTTGAGGTAGCCACGGTCGTCGAGCTCACCGATGTCGCCGGTGTGCAGCCAGCCGTCGGCGTCCTTGGTCTCGGCCGTGTCCTCCGGCTTGCCGTGGTAGCCCTGCATGACGCCGGGTCCGCGCAGCAGCACCTCGCCGTCCTCGGCGATCTTGGCCTCGGTGCCGGGCAGGGCCCAGCCGACGGTGCCGATCTGGTTGGAGGACGGGCGGTTCACGAACGACGCGGCGCTGGTCTCGGTGAGGCCGTAGCCCTCGATGATGGTCAGGCCGATCGAGTCGAACCACGACGCGATGTCGCGGTTGAGCGCGGCAGAGCCGGAGATGAAGAACCGGATGCGCCCCCCGAACCGGCCGCGCACCTTGTGCAGCACCAGCTTGTCCGCCAGCGCCAGCTTCACGGCGAGCAGGCCGGTCGGCTCCTGGCCGCGCGAACGCATACCGGCGACCTCACGGCCCACGCCGACCGACCAGAGGAACAGCTTCTCCTTGAGGCCGCCCTCCTTGGCCATCATCGTCGTGATGCGCCCGTAGGCCTTCTCGAAGATGCGGGGGGCCGCGCCCATGAAGGTGGGCTGGACCACGGCCAGGTTCTCGACGATCTTGTCGACCCGGCCGTCGATGGCGGTCGGGAAACCGACCTGCAACGGCAGGGTCAGCAGCACCTTGCCGAAGACGTGCGCCAGCGGCAGCCAGAGGTACTGCAGGTCGTCGTGGTCCAGGATGCCGATGGCGTCGACCGCGGCGGCCTCGTAGGTCCACGCGTCGTGGCTGAGACGGACCCCCTTGGGGCGGCCGGTGGTGCCGGAGGTGTAGATGATCGTGGCGAGCCGGTCGGGCTCCAGTGCGTCGATGCGGTCGTCGACGGCGGTGGGGTTGGTGGCGAGCAGCTCGACGCCCATCTCCTCGAGCTCGTCGAGGCCGATCACCCAGTCACCGTCGGACGTGCCGGTGAACGTCACCACCCGGGCCACGTCGGGCAGGTCCACCCGGCGGTCACGCAGCTTGGCCACCTGCTCGTCGTCCTCGGCGAAGACGACGATGCTGCCGGAGTTGGCCAGGATGTAGGACACGTCGGGCGCGATCGTCGTCGGGTAGATCGTCGTCGTCGCACCGCCCGCGCACATCACGGCGAGGTCGGTCAGGGCCCATTCGTAGCGGGTGGAGGAGGCGATCGCCACCCGGTCCTCAGGGCCGACGCCGAGGGCGACCAGCCCGGCTGCCAGCCGGTAGGCGCGCTCACGCACCTCGGTCCAGGTCACCGACCGCCAGGTCTGCGACCCCCCTTCGGCGAAGCGGAACGCCTCGGCGTCCGGGGTCTGGGCGACGCGGTCTCGGAACAGGTGGGCGACGCTGGGGGCGCGGCCCTCGATGACGGCGGTGTTGACGCGCTCGTCCAGTGCGGTGGGGCTGTGCGGGGTGCTGGTCGTCATGACCCTCCTCGGCTCGACGGTGCGGGTTGGGTCGGATCGTGCCATGCAACCCCACCCCGTGGGGCCGATCAGCGCGATTGTCCCCGAAATGCCATCATCGGCAACCGACACCTCGACGGCTCACGTCTCACCGGTTCGCCTCCCACCGGTCCTGCGACGACAGGTGCACGTTGTTGACCAACCCGATCGCCACCCAGCAGGCGAACATCGAGGACCCTCCGTAGGACAGGAACGGCAGCGGCAACCCGGTCACGGGGGTGAGACCGAGGTTCATGCCGACGTTCTCGAACACCTGGAACAGCAGCCACGCCGCGACCCCGACGGCCATCAGCCGGCCGAAGGAGTCCCTGGCCCGCACCGCCACGAGCACGGCCCGCAGGATGACGAACCCGAGCAGCACCAGCAGCCCGGCCGCCCCGAGGAAGCCGAGCTCCTCCCCCGCCACCGAGAAGATGAAGTCGGTCTGCTGGAAGGGGATGAACCCACCCTGGGTCTGCCGCCCCTCGAACAGCCCCTGGCCCTGCCAGCCCCCCGAACCGATCGCGATCCGCACCTGGCGGGTCTGGTAGCCGATGCCCTGCGGATCGGCCTGGGGGTCGACGAACGCCGTCAGCCGGTCCCGCTGGTAGGGGCTGAGGACCGAAGTGGTCAGCGCGAGGGCCACTGCGGCCGCGACCAGGCCCACCGCCAGCGCCAGCCAGCGCTTCGGGGTGCCGGCGACCGCGACCACCCCGAGGGCCAGTGCACCCAGGACGAGGGCGGAGCCCAGGTCCGGTTGGAGCAGGACCAGCCCCGTCGGCACGGCGGCCACCGCCACCGCGAGGAGCAGGTCGCGCACGGTCGGCTCGGCGCCACGGTCCAGCCGCTCACCGAGGATGATGGCCAGCCCCAGGCAGAGGGCGGCCTTGGCGAACTCCGAGGGCTGCACCGAGAACCCGCCCGGCAGCAGGATCCACGAGTGCGACCCGTTCACCGTCGACCCCACCGGGGTCAGCACGAGCAGCAGGCCACCCACCGACAGCAGGTAGAGCAGCGGCGCCAGGGCCCGCAGCAGCTGGTGCCCCGTCCGGGTCACCAGCGCCGCGATGACCACACCGACCGCGGTGGTGAACAGGTGCCGGACGAGGTATGCCGTGCCGGCCTCCTGCCGCGTCGCGGACCACACGAGCAGGGCCCCGACCAGGGACAGCCCGAGCGCGGCGACGACCAGCCCCCAGTCGCTGCGGGCCCACAGGGCGCCCCCACCGCTCGCCCTGGCCCAGAACCCGCCCCGGCGGGCGGTGGTCAGGACGGGACGATCGAGGCCAGGACCCGTCGGCACTTCTCGATGTCCCCGGCCATGGCCTCCAGCAGCTCCTCGACGGACTCGAAGCGCAGCGTCGGGCGGATGTGCTCCACGAACTCCACGGAGACCTGCTCGTCGTAGAGGTCGAGGTCGGTGCGGTCGAGCACGTAGGCCTCCACGGTGCGGACGGTGCCGTCGAAGGTGGGGTTGCTGCCGACCGAGATGGCGCACGGCAGGGTGCGCTCGGGGTCCTGGGCGGGCAGGTCGGTGCGCGTCAGCCAGCCCGCGTAGACCCCGTCGCCGGGGACCAGCCCCAAGGCGTCGGCGGACAGGTTCGCGGTCGGGTAGCCCAGCTCGCGACCACGGTGCGCGCCGTGGACCACCGTGCCGGTCATCCGGTGCGGGCGGCCGAGGATGGCCGCGGCGTCGGCGACCTCACCGGCGGCGAGGTGGCGACGCACGGCGGAGGAGGACCACCGTTCGCCGTCCCCGAGGTCCTCGAGCACGATCACGTCGAAGCCGTGGGTGGCGCCGAGCTCGCGCAGGGTGTCGACGTCACCGGTGTAGCCGCGCCCGAACCCGCGGGCGTCGGCGCCCACCACCAGGGCGGCCACGCCGAGGGTCTCGACGAAGGTGCGCACGATGAACTCCTGCGCGCTCTGCTCGGCGAACTCGCGCGTGAAGTCCAGCACCAGCAGGCCGTCGACACCGGTCTCCGCGAGGAGCTCGTCGCGCAGCCGGCCGGGGGCGATGAGCTCGAGGCCGCGCTCGGGGTGGAAGATCGCGGCCGGGTGCGGGTCGAAGGTGACGGCCACGGCCGGCAGGCCGCGGTGCACCCCCTCCTCGACCAACCGGCGCAGCACGGCGCGGTGCCCGAGGTGGACCCCGTCGAAGTTGCCGAAGGTCGCCACGCTGCGACGCAGCGGGTCGGGGGTCTGGGCGGGGTCGGTCCAGCGGTGCACGGTGGACACTCTACGAACCCGCCGGGGCGAACACGACGTGGGACCGGGCCTGGTGCCCGGACTCGTCGAGCATGGCCACGAGGGTGCCGTCCGGCGCGAACGCCGCCACCGGCTCGCTGCGTCCCGGCTCGGCCGAGTCGACGCGTTGGCCGAAGCCGATCGTCCGGGCCTGCTCCTGGCTCAGCTCGCGCACGGCGAACTGCGCGCGGGCCGCCTCGGCCAGCGGGGTCACGGGGACGTGCTCGGGACCGTCGAGGCGCCCGAGGTCCTCGAGCGCGTGCGCCTGGTCGAGGGTGAACGCCCCGACACGGGTGCGGCGCAGGGCGGTGAGGTGTCCGCCGACCCCGAGCGCGGCCCCGAGGTCGCGGGCCAGGGCCCGCACGTACGTGCCGGAGCTCACCGTCACCTCGACGTCGACGTCGAGCACCGGGGTGCCGTCGGCGTCCGCCGGTCGGGCCGACCCGACCTCGAAACGACTGACGGTCACCGGGCGGGCCGCGAGCTGCACGTCCTCACCGGCCCTGACCCGGTGGTAGGCGCGCTCGCCCTTGACCTTGATGGCCGAGACGCTGCTGGGCACCTGCTGGATCTCGCCGGTGAGCTGCGCGACAGCTGCCTCCAGCGCCGTACGGGTCACCCCGTCGACCGCGCTCGAGGTGGTGACCTCCCCCTCGGCGTCGTCGGTGACCGTCGCCTGGCCCAGCCGGATGGTGGCGGTGTAGTCCTTGTCGCAGCCGACCAGGAAGGTCAACAGCTTGGTGGCCCGGCCGATGCCGAGCACGAGGACGCCTGTCGCCATGGGGTCGAGCGTGCCGGCGTGGCCCACCTTGCGGGTGCCGCACAGCCGGCGTCCGCGACCGACCACGTCGTGGCTGGTCCAGCCGCCGGGCTTGTCGACGACGAGGAGTCCGTCAGGCGCGGGCATCCGGCGCCGCACCGTCCTCGTCGGGGTGCGCGTCGGTGTCGGGGTCGGAGTCTGCGTCGTCGCCTGCGGCCTCGAGGTCCTCGTCCTTGCGGTACGGGTCCGCGTCGCCTGCGTACGTCGCACCGGCGGCGGCGGCCGCCACCGCCGCGTCGCGCTCCTTGGCCTCGCGCAGGAGGTCCTCGAGGTGCGAGGCGGTCTCCGGGATGGCGTCGGCGAAGAAGTCCAGGCTGGGCGTCAGGCGGATCTTGATCTCCTGCCCGACGAACGAGCGCAGCCGGCCCTTGTTCTTCTCGAGCAGGGCAGCGGTCTTCGCCCGCTGCACCTCGTCACCGAAGACGGTGTAGAAGACCGAGGCGTGCTGCAGGTCGCCGGTCACCCGGACATCGGTGATGGTGATGAAACCGAGGTCGGGGTCCTTGACGATCGACACGACGTTGGCGGCGATGAGGACCTTGATGCGGTCGGCGATCTTGCGGGCGCGTCCGGTGTCAGCCATGCGCGGTCTCCTTGCTGGTTCCGTTTGAGGCAGAGGCGAAGCCGGATGATGGCGCGCCGCACCGGACGAGCTTGCGAGCGGTGCAAGCGCCACCATCCAGCGGAGCCGGGGGCGACGGACGCCGCCCCCGGCTCACGCTGCATACGATCAGGCGCGGGGCTTCTCGCGCATCTCGTAGGTGGCGATGAGGTCGCCGAGCTGGAGGTCGTTGTACGACCCCAGGTTGATGCCGCACTCGAAGCCGTCGCGGACCTCGGTGACATCGTCCTTGAACCGGCGCAGGCCGGCGATCTCGACGTTCTCGGACACGACGACCCCGTTGCGGGTGATCCGTGCCCGGGTGCCGCGCTTGATCTCGCCGCTGCGGACGATCGATCCGGCGATGTTGCCGAACTTGCTGGAGCGGAAGATCTCGCGGATCTCGGCGGTACCGAGCTCCACCTCCTCGAACTCCGGCTTGAGCATGCCCTTGAGCGCTGCCTCGATCTCCTCGATGGCCTGGTAGATCACCGAGTAGTAGCGGATCTCGACACCCTCGCGCTCGGCGTAGTCAGCGTTCTGGCCCTCGGCCCGGACGTTGTAGCCGATGATGATGGCGTCGGACGCCATCGCGAGGTTGATGTTGTTCATCGTGATCGCACCGACGCCGCGGTCGATGATCCGAAGGTCGACCTCCTCGCCCACGTCGATCTGCAGGAGCGCGTCCTCGAGCGCCTCCACGGAACCGGACACGTCGCCCTTGAGGATGAGGTTGAGCGTCTCGACCTTGCCGGCCGCGAGCGCCTCGTTGAGGTCCTCGAGGGAGATGCGCTTGCGGGCCTTGGCCAGGGAGGCCTGGCGGTCGGCAGCTTCGCGCTTCTCGGCGATCTGACGGGCCGTGCGGTCGTCCGGGGCCACCACGAAGGTGTCACCGGCGCGCGGGACCGAGGACAGGCCGAGCACCTGCACGGGACGGGACGGACCCGCCTCCTTGAGGTTGTTGCCGTGCTCGTCGAGCATCGCGCGGACGCGGCCGTAGGCCGAACCCGTGACGATGGCGTCACCGACGTGCAGCGTGCCGGCCTGGACCAGCACCGTGGCCGTGGCGCCGCGGCCACGGTCGAGGTTGGCCTCGATCGCGACACCGCGGGCGTCGCGGTCGGCGTTGGCGCGCAGGTCGAGCGCCGCGTCGGCGGTGAGCAGGACGGCCTCGAGCAGGGCGTCGATGTTCTGGCCCGCCTTGGCGGAGACGTCGACGAACATGGTCTCGCCGCCGTACTCCTCGGCCACGAGGTTGTACTCGGTGAGCTGCTGACGCACCTTGGCCGGGTTGGCACCCTCGACATCGATCTTGTTGACGGCCACCACGATCGGGACATCCGCCGCCTGGGCGTGGTTGAGCGCCTCGATCGTCTGCGGCATGACGCCGTCGTCGGCCGCGACCACGAGGATCGCGATGTCGGTGACCTTCGCACCACGGGCACGCATGGCGGTGAACGCCTCGTGGCCCGGGGTGTCGATGAAGGTGATCGGCCGGTCGACGCCCTCGTGCACCTTGTGCACCTGGTAGGCGCCGATGTGCTGGGTGATGCCACCGGACTCGCCACCGGCGACGTCCTCGTTGCGGATGGCGTCGAGCAGTCGGGTCTTTCCGTGGTCGACGTGACCCATGACGGTCACGACCGGCGGACGGGCCTCGAGGTCCTCGTCGTCCTCACCCTCGATACCCGTCTCCAGGTCGATGTTGAAGGCGTCGAACAGCTCCTTCTCCTCCTCTTCGGGGGAGACGACCTCGATGTTGTAGCCGAGCTCGGCACCGAGCAGCTTGAAGGTGTCCTCGTCCAGCGACTGGGTGGCCGTGGCCATCTCGCCGAGGTGGAAGAGCACCGTCACCAGTGCACCGGGGTTGGCGTTGATCTTGTCGGCGAAGTCGCTGAGCGACGAGCCGCGACGGACCCGGATGAGGCTGGTGCCGTTGCCGCGGGGGACGCTGACGCCACCGAGCGACGGCGCCTGCATCTGCTCGAACTCCTGGCGCTTCGCACGCTTGGACTTGCGCCCACGGACCGGACGACCGCCACCGCGACCGAACGCACCCGCGGTCGAGCCGCGACCGGCGCCACCACGGAAGCCACCGCCACCGGGGCGACCGGCGAAGCCGCCACCACCGGCACCGGCTCCGGCACCGGGTCCACCCGGACCGCGACCGGCGCCGCCGGGGCCACCGGGCCCACCGGGGCCACGGGCGCCACCGCGGGCGGGACGCTCACCGGGACGACCGACCGCACTGCGGTCGGGCATCATGCCGGGGCTGGGGCGGGGACCACCGGGACGGGGTCCACCCGGACCGGCGGTGCCGCCGGGACGCGGACCAGCAGCGCCACCGGGGCGGCTCTGCGGGCGCGGCATCCCCTGCGAGGGAGCGAACGGGTTGTTGCCGGGACGGGTGGACTCGCGCGAGCCACCCTCGCGGGGAGCGCCCTCACGGGGGCCACCCTCGCGGGGAGCGCCCTCACGGGGCCCACCCTCACGGTTGCCGCCACCGTCACGACCGGTGCGCATGCCCTGGCTGGGCGCGAACGGGTTGTTGCCCGGACGCGGGGCGCCGGGACGGGGAGCGGACTGGCCACCGGGACGCGGCGCGGAGCCGGGACGCGGGGAGGCGGGGACACCAGAGCCCTGCTTGCCACCGTCACGCGCGGACTGCACGTCGGCACTGGCAGCGGGAGCAGCCGGGGCCGAGGGGGCAGCGGCTGCGCGTGCCGGCGACGACGGTGCCGGCGCCGAGGCGGCCGGTGCCGAAGGTGCGCCGGCAGCCGGTGCCGAAGCAGCGGGAGCAGGTGCCGACGGGGCGGCAGCCGGGCCGGGCCGGCTCGGGGTCGCGGACGGCGCCGGAGCCGAGGCTGCCGGGGCAGCCGGCTCTGCCGGGGCCTGCTTGGCCGGAGCCGGCGGGGTCGGGGCCGCCGGGGCGGCGGGCGCGGCAGCAGCCGGCTTCGCCGGAGCAGCCTGGGGGGCCGGGGACTTCTTCTGGTCCTCCGGGAAGGTTTCCGTCGCCTTGCGGACGACGGGTGCCTCAATGGTCGAACTGGCGGTCTTGACGTACTCGCCAATGCTGTTGAGGTGGGCGATCAGCGTCTTGCTGTCGGTGCCGAGCTCTTTGGCGAGCGCGCTTACACGGACCTTGGCCACGTTTCTCCTGTTCCTGGTCCGTGCCAGGACAGGCGCGGACCGTCGTTACTGCTGGGGGGAGCTCATTGCTGAGTTCTCATCGGGTGCTCATCAGCGTCAAACCCGCTTTCGGTTCCCATAGCGATGGACGGTTGGTTCAAAGGGTGTTCGGCAGGTGGTCCTGGACCAGCTCCCGAACGTGTGCTGCGACCGCTGCCGGGTCAGCCGCGGCGCCGACACGCAGCGCTCGACCGAACGCCCGGCGGCGTAGGGCCTGCTCGAGGCAGTCGCCCGTGGGGTGCAGCCAAGCGCCACGCCCCGGCAGGCGGCGCCACGGATCAGGCACCAGCCGGGTCACCCCGGCCTCGTCCTTCTCCGCGACCACTCGCAGGAGTGCCGACCAGCTATCCGTCCCGCGGCACCCCACACAGGTCCGGACTGGTGTCCGTGACGTCGTGCGGGTGGTGTCGAGCTGTGCTGCGGGCTGGGGTCCAGTCCGGTCGGTCACCACCAGTCTATCCCCTACCGGCGCCCGGCTGCGTCACCCGTGTTGCGCCGGGGCGCTGCGGAGCCCTCCCGCGAGGCGACCCGTGGTGCGCCGGCGCTGGTGGGCCCGCCGTCGCCGGCTGCCTGGGTGTCCGGACGGATGTCGATGCGCCAGCCGGTGAGCTTGGCGGCCAGTCGGGCGTTCTGACCCTCCTTGCCGATGGCGAGGGAGAGCTGGTAGTCCGGGACGATGACCCGCGCGGAGCGCAGCTGCGGGTCGACGATCTCGACGGACTGGACCCGCGAGGGCGACAGCGCCGCGGCGACGAAGGTCCGGGCGTCCTCGGAGTAGTCGACGATGTCGATCTTCTCGCCGTGCAGCTCGGACATCACCGCGCGCACCCGGGCGCCCATGGGGCCGATGCAGGCACCCTTGGCGTTGAGGCCGGCGATCTTGGAGTGCACCGCGATCTTGGTGCGGTGCCCGGCCTCACGGGCCAGTGCCGCGATCTCCACCGAGCCGTCGGCGATCTCGGGGACCTCGAGGGCGAACAGCTTGCGGACGAGGTTGGGGTGGGTGCGCGACAACCCGATCTGCGGGCCCTTGGGCCCGCGGCGCACCGAGACCACGAAGCAGCGCAGGCGCTGGCCGTGCACGTACTTCTCGCCGGGGACCTGTTCGGCCAGGGGCAGGATGCCCTCGACCGTGCCGAAGTCGACCGTCACGTGGCGCGGGTCGGGGCTCTGCTGGATCACTCCGGCGACGACATCGCCCTCGCGGCCCTTGAAGTCGCCCATGATGGCGTCGTCCTCGAGGTCACGCAGCCGCTGCACGATGACCTGGCGGGCGGTCGCGGCGGCGATGCGGCCGAAGCCCGTCGGGGTGTCGTCGAACTCCGGTCCGAACTCGCGCGGCGGACGTTCGCTGCCCCGGCTCGGGGACTGCGTGGCCGCCTCCGGGTCGTCCTCCCCGCGCTCGACGGGCTCGGGCTCAGGCGCCTTCAGCTCTTCCCTGGCCCACACGATCACGTGGCCGGTCTTGCGTTCGAGCTCGACCCGCGCGGTCCGGTAGGAGTCGTCGGTGCGGTGGTAGGCCACCAGCAGGGCCTGCTCGATCGCCGGGATGAGGATGTCGAGGGAGATGTCGCGCTCGCGCTCCAGTGCTCTCAGGGCAGCAAGGTCGATGTCCATGGGTCAGTTCTCCTCGGTGTCGTCATCGGTGTCGTCGGCAGGCTCGTCGTCGGTGTCGGTCGGTGTCGTCGGCAGGCTCGTCGTCGAGGTCGTCGTCGACGTCAGCGTCGGGGTGGCTGTCAGGGCCGTCGTCGCGCTGGTCGTCGAGGCCGGCGTCGGCCGACGGGCGGGAGAACTCCACCTCGACCACGGCGCGGGCCAGGGCGGCATACGCGAGCTCGACCGTCTGCGCCGGGGTCTTCTTGGCGGCGGGCACCTCGACGGTGACCGCTTCGGGCCCGGCGCTGACGATGCGGCCGGTCACGGCCTCCCCCTCGAGGGGGGTGAGGGTGACCAGGCGGGTGACGTTGCGGCGGAAGTGGCGCGGCTCGGTGAGCGGACGGTCCACGCCGGGCGAGGTGACCTCGAGGGTGTAGGGCTGCTCCCCCATCACCCCGGTCTCGTCCAGGGCGTCGCTCACGGCGCGGGTGGCGTCGGCGACCTCGTCGAGGGTGAGGGGTTCGATGACGGTCGTCGTGGCATCGGCGGACTCGGGCAGGACCCGGTCGATCCAGATGCGGACGAGCCGGCGCCTGCCTGCCGGAGTCACCGCGACATCCTCCACGAGCAGTCCGAGGGCCGCGAGGGGCCCGTCGACCGCGGGACGAATCTGGTCCTTGACGCTCAACTGACTCGTCCTCTCTGAAGTTTGGTGGTCGTGCGGAGCCCACTCTATCCACGGCGGGAGCGGGACGCATGCCGGTGCCGTAGCGCGTGGCAGGATCGGCGCATGCCCGAGGACCGCACCGGAGTGCTGCCACTCCCGACCCGGCGTCGGGCGCTCGGTCTGGGCCTGCGGCTGGGCGCAGGCGCCTTCGTGGCGGCCTCCCTCGCGGGTTGCGGTATCCGGCTCGAGGACGATGCGCCGCGGGTTCCCGGCCTGCCCACGAGGGCGCCCGTGCCCGGTGAGGCGTTCCTGCTCACGCTGCGCCAGCACAGCACCGACCTGGCCGTCGAGGCTCGAGCGCTCGGCGGCTCGGCCACGGCGCTCGCGGCCCGGCTCGCAGTGCTCCACGCGAGGCAGGCCGTGGTCCTGGAGACCGAGCTGGTGCGCCTGGGCGTGCCCCGCAGCATCCTCGACGCGCCGGTCGCCACGGCCACCCTGCGGACGAGGGCGCGGACGACCGGTGCCACCGGTGCAGCACCCGGTACGACGACCGGTACGCCCGGTGCGTTCGGGGCCACGACCGGTGCAACCAGCACGAACCCGACCGGCTCCACGGCGACCGGCCCGTCGTCGCCCGCCGGGGGGACCGCTGGACCGGCAGCACCGGCGGCACCGGCGGCACGAGCGGAGCTGGCGGCACTGCAGGCCCTCGACCTCGGACCGGCCGCGATCGCTGCCCTCGCCGAGGTGCGCCCGCAGACCATCACCCTGGCCGGGGCGGTGCTCGCGCAGCGCGCGGCCGCCGCCACCTTGCTGGGCGAGCCGGCCAGCTGGCCGGAGCCGGCCTGGTCCGCGCCCTCCCTCGCGGCGTCCTACCTCGAGAGCAGTCGCGCCGCGGCATACGCCTTCGAGGTGGTGGCCGCCCAGTCACCCAGGGGCGCGCAACGCACCCTGGCCCTCGGCACGCTGGGCACCCTGCGGGCCCGGGCCCGCCAGCAGGAAGCCCTGGCGGGCGCCGCTGCCACGCCACCGGCCCTGGGGTACCCCCTGCCCTTCACCGTCACCACGCCGGCTGCCGCACGGACGCTCGCGGTGAAGGTGCTCACCGACCTGCGCGCCGCAGTGGCCCGCGACCTCGCGTCGACCGGCGGCGAGGTCGGTCCCCTCGGCGCGGTGGTGCAGTGGTTGGCCGACACCGAGGTGCTGGCGTCCCGCTGGGGGGTCGCCCTCGAACCCTTCCCCGGCCTCACGTGACCCCGGCCCAGCCGACCCGGACCCAGGACGCCGCGGCCCTCGTGCCACCGCAGTTCCGGGCGTCCGTGCAGCAGTTCTCCGCGCAGGACGGCGGCGTCGGGGGACCGTCCGGAGCGGACTGGGCCGATCGCCTGCCCCGCCTGCTCGCAGACGTCCTGCACGACTGGGACCTCGAACCCGTGGGCGCAGCGCGCACCGGCTGGACCGCCGTGGTCGTGCCCGTCCGGCGCGACCGCACGATCTTCGCCCTCAAGCTGGTCTGGCCCCACCTCGAGGCCCGCGACGAACCGCTGGCGCTGCGCCACTGGGACGGCCACGGCGCGGCCCGGCTCGTGGCCGCCGATCCCGGCCGGGGCGCCCTCCTGCTGGAGGCGCTGGACGCCACCCGCGACCTGGGGTCGGTGGACGTGGACACGGCCTGCGAGGTGGCCGGCCGGCTGCTGCGCGAGCTGCACGTCCCGGCACCGCCGGGCCTGCGTCCGTTGTCGCAGTTCGCCCGCGACCAGGTGACCAAGCTCGAGGCGGCTCGGGGGCTCCTGCCCCGCCGCATGGTCGAGCGCACCGCCGGCCTCGTGCGCGAGCTCACCGCCGACGCGGCCTGCGACGCCACCCTCGTGCACACCGACCTGCACTACCGCAACGTCCTGCACAGCCCGCCGGACACCGGTCGCCCCGAGTGGCTGGCGATCGACCCCCACCCCATGGCAGGGCACCCCGGCTTCGAGATCCAGCCGCTGCTGCGCAACCGCGTCGACGAGCTCGACTCGGGTTCGGCGTTCCGCTACCTCGTCCGCCGTCGGGTCGAGGTCACCCGCGAGGCCGCCCGCATCGACGAGGACGAGGCCCTGGCGTGGACCTACGTGCACACGGCCATGCAGGCCCGCTGGGCAGCCGGCGATGCCGGCGAGGTGACCTTCTGCATCGCCCTGCTCAAGGCGTTGGACGGCTGACCACCCAGCGGTACTCGACCTCGGGGCGCCCCTGCCCGGCATACCGTGAGCGCCGGGCCGCAACCCTTGCGTCGCAGAGGAACTCGGCGTACCGGCGGGCCGTGACGCGGCTGACCCCGACCACCTCGGCGAGCTCGCTCGCCGAGAGCCCCTGGGGCCCGGCGTCGGCCCGCAGGGCCCGCGTCACCCGAGCGAGCAGGTCCTCGCTCATCCCCTTGGGCAACGAGGTCCGGGTCGAGGGGCGCACCCCCGCGAGGAGGTCGTCGACCTCGGCCTGGCTGTCGACGTGCTCGCTCGAGGGGAGCTGGCGTCGGTAGGCGGCATACGCCTCGAGGCGGTCGCGCAGGGTCGCGAAGACGAACGGCTTGAGCAGGTACTGCACGACCCCCAGCGACACCGCGCCCCGGACGATGTCGAGGTCACGGGCCGAGGTGACCGCGATGACGTCGGCCCGGTGCCCTGCCGCCCGGATGGCTCGGATGATGTCGAGGCCGTGCCCGTCGGGCAGGAACATGTCCAGCAGGACCACGTCCACGGCGCAGGTCCGCAGGGACTGCAGCGCGGCCTGGGCCGTGCCCGCCGACGCCACCACCTCGAAACCCGGGACGCGGTCCACGTATGCCGCGTGGGCCTCGAGCGCCACCGGCTCGTCCTCGACGACCAGGACCTTCAGGGCGGGGTGGTCAGCCACGGTTGCGACCGGCCGCTGAGGCGGCGGGGGCGCCGGACGGGGTGCTGTCGGCACGGCGATCGTCAGGGCTGTCGGCACGGCGGTCGTCAAGGCTGTCGGCACGGCGATCGTCAGGGCCGTCGGGAGCGTCTTCGGGAGTGCCGAGGGACGCGCCGTTGCTCGCGCCGTGGGGCGCGGCCGCCCCGCCGGACAGCGGCAGGCGGACGGTGAAGACCGCGCCCGGGCCGCCGTCCACCGACAGCGAGCCGCCGAGCCGGCTGACCACCTGCGCCACCAGGGCCAGGCCGATCCCCCGGCGGCCAGCACCACCCTGGTCCTTGGTCGAGACCCCGCGCTCGAAGGCCCGCGCCACCTCCCCGGGCGGCAGCCCGGGGCCGGTGTCGGCCACGGTCAGCACGAGGTCGGCGCCCTCGCGGCGGGTGTCCACGCGTACCTGGCGCTCCTGCGGCTGACCCGTCACGGCGTCGAACGCGTTGTCGAGCAGGTTGCCGACGATGGTCACGACGTCGCGCGGCGGCAGTGCGTCGACCGGCCAGACGGCACCCGCGTCGATGCGCAGGTCGATGCCCCGCTCACTGGCCACGGCGGCCTTGCCCAGCAGCAACGCCGACAGGGCCGGCTCCTGGATCCCCGCGACCACCCGGTCGGTGAGCAGCTGGGACAGCTCGAGCTCCTCGGTCGCGAACGCCAGGGCCCGGTCTGGATGCCCGAGCTCGATCAGGGAGACGATCGTGTGCAGTCGGTTGGCCGACTCGTGGGCCTGGGACCGCAACGCCTCGGTGAGGCCGCGAGCCGAGTCCAGCTCACCGGTGAGGTGCTCGAGGTCGGTGCGGTCTCGCAAGGTCGCGACGTGGCCCAGGACCCGTCCCTCCCAGCGGGCCGGAGCGGTGTTGAGCACCAGCACGCGAGCGGCCGTCACGTGCAGCTCGTCGCTGCGGGGGGTGCCGTCGGTGAGGGCCAGGGTCAGCGGTGCCGACAGGTCCAGCTCCTCCACCCGCCGACCGACAACCCCTGCGTCGGCACCACGACCACTCCCCCCGCCACCGCCACCGCCACCGCCACTGCCGTCAAGGCCGAGCAGCCGGACCGCCTCGTCGTTGGCCAGTCGCAGCCTGCCGTCACGGTCGATCAGCAGCAGCCCCTCGGTGACGGCGTGCAGCACCGCGTCGTAGTACTCGACCATCTCCCTGAGCTGGCGTTCCCCGAGGCCGTGGGTCTGGCGACGTACCCGTCGCGCCACGAGCGCCGTCGCCAGGCCGGTGAGGACTGCTGCCGCAAGCCCGGCGGCGAGCAGGGCGACCAGCTGGCCCTCGAGTCGCTGGCTCACGACGGCGTTGCGGATCCCCACCGCGACCAGGCCCACGACGGGCCCCTGACCCGCGTCGCCCGCCCGCACGGGGACGACCGCCCGACGGGACAGCCCCAGGGTGCCGGTGTAGTCCTCGACCACCGTCCCGCCTGCTCGGGCATCGTCGATGTGCCCGATGAACTTCTTGCCGATCAGGGTGGTGTCGGGGTGGGAGTACCGGATCCCAGCGGTGCTCATGACGACCACGAAGTCGGTCTCGGTCCGGCGCCGCACGTCTTCGGCGAACGGCTGGACCACCCCGTCGCGGTCGCCGGCCTGCACGGCCGACACGACCTCGGGACTGCTCGCCACCGTGCGGGCCACCGCGAGTGCGCGTGCCGTCGCTTCCTGGGTGCCTGCTCGCCGGGCCTGCGCGTAGGCGGCGCCGGTCCCGATCCCGACCACCAGCAGGGCGACCAGCACCTGCAGTGCGAAGGTCTGCCCCGCCACGCTCCAGCGCGCCGGTGAGCTCGCCCACCGGCCGCGACTCAGCGCCATACGCCGAACCGCGGTCGACCAGCGCCGGAGATCGGCGCCCGAAACTCAATGAACACAAGGGTGACCCTAGCCACCTCTCGCCTCCAGACTCGTGCGCAGTTCACCCTCCGCCGGCGCCTCCCGGAACGGAGCCCGACCACGAGTCCACTGGAGTACACGTGAGCACCGCAGCCGACAACGCTGTCGACCGACCGGCCCCGCGCCGCGACAGGACGCACTACCTCTACATCGCCGTCATCATCGCCATGGGCCTCGGCATCGCCGTGGGCTTCGCCTTCCCGGAGTTCGGCGTGAGCCTGAAGTGGCTGGGGACCGCCTTCGTCAACCTCATCAAGATGATGATCAGCCCGATCATCTTCTGCACCATCGTGCTCGGCATCGGGTCGGTGCGGCGCGCCGCCCAGGTCGGCAAGGTGGGTGGCCTGGCCCTCGGCTACTTCCTCACCATGTCGACCGTGGCGCTGGCCATCGGGCTCCTCGTCGGCAACATCATCAAGCCGGGTGCCGGCCTCAACCTCACCGACGAGCTCGCGGCCACCGGCCAGAAGCAGGTCGGCGAGGCGAGCGAGTCGACCACGGACTTCGTCCTCGGCCTCGTGCCCGAGACCCTCTTCTCGGCGGTCACGTCGGGCTCGGTGCTTCAGACCCTGCTCGTGGCGCTCCTCGTGGGGTTCGCCCTCCAGAAGATGGGGCGTGCCGGTGAGCCGATCCTCGGTGGCATCAAGCACCTCGAGCGGCTCGTCTTCCGGCTCATGGCGATGATCATGTACGTCGCGCCGATCGGCGCGTTCGGTGCGATGGCGGCGGTGGTCGGCGCCACCGGCATCCAGGCCCTCAAGAGCCTCGGCCTGATCATGGTCGCGTTCTACCTCACGTGCGCGCTGTTCGTGTTCGTCGTCCTCGGCGGCCTGCTCAAGATGGTCACGGGCATCAGCGTGTTCTCGCTGCTGCGGTACCTCGCCCGCGAGTTCCTCCTCATCCTGTCGACGTCGTCGTCCGAGTCGGCCCTGCCCCGCCTCATCGCCAAGATGGAGCACCTCGGGATCTCCCGCCCGGTCGTCGGCATCACCGTCCCCACCGGCTACTCGTTCAACCTCGACGGGACCGCGATCTACCTGACCATGGCGTCGTTGTTCATCGCCGAGGCACTGGACAAGCCGTTCTCGATCGGTCAGCAGATCTCGCTGCTGGTCTTCATGATCATCGCCTCCAAGGGTGCCGCCGGAGTCACCGGCGCCGGCCTCGCCACGCTGGCCGGTGGACTGCAGTCGCACCGCCCCGACCTGGTGGACGGCGTCGGCTTCATCGTCGGCATCGACCGCCTCATGAGCGAGGCCCGCGCGCTGACCAACTTCGCCGGCAACTCGATCGCGACGGTGCTCATCGGGCACTGGGTGGGCGAGCTCGACCGTGGCCAGCTCGACCGGGTGCTGGCCGGGAACGCCCCGTTCGACGAAGCCACGATGGTCGACGAGGAGTCCCAGCCCGACCGGGTCGGTGACCCCGACTCGGTAACGGTCGGCCACTAGCAACGACCACAGCCCAGAGGTGCGGGTGCCGCGCGACCGACGAGGTGGCGCGGCACCCGTCTGTGTCGGTGCAGTTCCACCACACCCGACAGGGCTCCGGTCACGAGTCCGGACACGTCGCCGGGCACGTCGCAGGGCACCGCGAGGATCCGGCTGCCGGGTCGGGGCGGCCGGGTGGGGCGGGGTCACGCTCGGGTCCTGGACTGCCGGGCCGCGAGGAGATGGTCGTAGGAGCCCGGGGTCAGGTCCCAGCTCACCGACCCACCCGAACCTCCACCACCGTGTGGGCCGCCCGGACCATTCGGGCCATCGGCGGCCGGGCCATTCGGGCCGTCCGCGTTGTCCGGGCCATCCAGGTCGTCCGTTCCGTCGGTGTCGCCGGTGTGCAGGGTCCCGGCAAGCCCACGGGTGTGGACCACCGTGTGATGACGCCCGCACAACAACGCGGCGTTGTCCAGATCCGAGGGACCACCATCGGCCCAGTGCACCAGATGGTGGGCATCACACCACTGCGCGGGGACCGAGCACGACGGGAACGAGCACCCCCCATCGCGCAACCACAACCGCTGGACCTGCGAACGCCTGAACAACCGCCGCGCCCGCCCGAAGTCCAACACCTCCCCCTTGGCACCCATCACCACCGGCAGCACCGAGGCATCACACGCGACCCGACGCACCGTCTGCGGGGCCAGCACCTGCCCCGTCGACGCCCCACCCAACGTGCTCCCAGCCCCGGTCCTGGCGACCAGGTCGTCATAGTCCACGCTCACGAACAGCTGCGCCTTGCTCGTCAACGGCACCCCGTGGCCCGCACCCACCGCCCGGCGCACCACCTCCACCAACGCCTCCGCCCGACGCTGCCCCGACGACCGCAGATCCGGCTCACCGCCCACCGACCTCGGCCCCGACAACGGCCCCAACGCCGCCTCCAACACCGCCGACGCCTCCGTGTCCAAGCTCAACCGGTACTCGAACACCCCCACCGCCCCACCCAGCGGCGCCGACAACGACGCAAACCGCCGAGCCACGTCCTGCTCGCGCTGGAGCACCCCCTCCAACCCGTGCCTGGCCAACAACGCCGGCCGCACCATCCGACACCCCGACGGCCCGTGCGCGACCACCATCGACAACAACCCCTCCACCACCGCCGGCTCCGCCCCGTCAACCAACAACGGCCGCAACCGCGCCAGCTCATCGACCACCACCGCCGCCGACCGCACCGGCACCCGACCCGACGCCAACGCCTCAGCGACCGGAGCATTGGACTCCTTGGTGAACGCCTGCGCCAACGACACCACCGCCCGCGCACCACCCGCACGCAACGACGGCGCATGCTCGAGCACCCACCCCACACCCGACAACGCCCGCGGACCCCCGCCGCACGAACCGCTCGTGGTTACTTCACCCCGGTCCACCGCCTCAGCGACCACCGCCACCTGCGCCGCCGCGCACGCCTGACCCAAAGCGTCCAGCTCGGACAACAACGGCCCCAGCTCGGACCCCACCGCCGCGAACAGGTCCGAGGCCAACCCCCGCACCGCCACCACCGCAGCAGCCACCGCCACCCGACGCGAAGCCAGGTCCACCGGTGCCGACAACCCCTCCATACCCCCGACACTACGACCCACCACCGACAACAACCCCAACCACCAGAGCAGCCCAAAACCGTTGCCCCACAACACAATCAACCACCCACGTCAAACCCCCGGACACCATCCTGTGGACAACCACGACAAGAAGAGCCACCTGTGGACAACGGGCCCGCGACGGCCGGTCCCCCCCGACGGATCCGCATGCAGCGAGCTGGGCCAGAGCCGCTGGGCCGGAGCCGCTGGGCCGGAGCCGCTGGGCCGGAGCCGCTGGGTCAGAGCTGCTGGGTCAGAGCTGCTGGGTCAGAGCTGCTGGGTCAGAGCCGCTGGGTCAGAGCCGCTGGGTCAGAGCTGCTGGGTCAGAGCTGCTGGGTCAGAGCTGCTGGGTCAGAGCTGCTGGGTCAGAGCCGGTGGGTCAGAGCCGCTGGGGCAAGCCGAACGTCGTGCGGACGCCGTCGGAGAACAGCACGCTCGTCGGCGGTTCGGTCCTCGCGAACGAGCCGAGGCCAGCGGCTGCCACGAGGTCGTCGTCGAGCTCCAGCACCTCGGCCCGGCGCAGTGGCCAGGGGCCGTGGGTGTTCGGGACCCAGAGCGGTTGGCCGGCGACCTGGGTGTGCAGCCCGAACCGCGCGGTGAGGAACAGGTCCAGCGGCGCCGGCTCGAGCACCGGCTCCCCCACCCGCACGGTGACCCGCGAGCGCGGCCGGCCGACACCGGGGACGC
This sequence comes from uncultured Actinomycetota bacterium, assembly GCA_963722015.1. GTDB lineage: Bacteria > Actinomycetota > Actinomycetes > Actinomycetales > Dermatophilaceae > Pedococcus. The sequence goes on from CAVRMT010000058.1 coordinate 20,293, forward strand.
GCGCCCGGGTGGACCGGCGGGTCGTATAGGTCAGCACCCGTCCGACGCCTTGTTTGCCAGCGTCACTGTCACCTTGTTCGCCAGCGTCACTGTCACCGTGGTCGCCAGCGTCACCGTCACCGTGGTCGCGGACTCGCATCGAGGCCCACTGGTACGGCACGTTGAACCCCAGCCGGGCGCCGAGGACCACGAGCAGCCGCGACGCCTCGAGCGACAGGAACGTCACCCCGTGCCGGCCCCGGTCGTCCACGGAGTACACCCGGACGTTGGTCTCGGGGAACGTCCCCAGCCACGGGACCGGGCCGCCACGCAGGACCCCGGCGTCGACCATCCGGAACGGGATGAGACCGACCCACGCGGCACCGTCGAACTCGTCCGGACGCACCCCCCTGGGCAGCAACGGCGCGAGCAGGGCGGGTTCCACCGGCCAGTGAAGGAACGCGATGTCGCGCCACCACTGGCTCATGATCTGCCGCGTCGGCAGGGGCGGCCCCTGCGGGTCGAGCATTTGCTGCCCGGTCATGCGGGGCTCCGCAGGTCTGCGCCCGGGCGCGGACGGCGGTCGCTCGGGACGTCGCCGTCCCCGACCCCGAGGTGGGCGGCGACGGCGCGGGCAGCGCGGCGCCCTGACACCAGCGCGCCCTGGATCGAGGAGGTGTCGCGGTGGTCGCCCGCGACGAACCGGCCGTCGCCCAGCGCCACGGGGCGGCGCACGAGCAGTGGCGCAGGCGCGAACGGCAAGGCCGCACCGACGTCGTGGCGCACCAGCAGGTCCCACCGCTCGGCGGAGGTCGACCAAAGGCGACCCACCTCCCGACGCACCAGCTGCTCGTCATCGGCGGCGGCGGCGAGCGTGGTGGCCTGGACGAGCCGACGGCCCGGTGGCGCGTAGGAGGGCGCAGCATCCGACACGACCGCGGTGTTGACGACCGGGCCGCGGGCGCCGTCGACGCGCAGCCACCGGCTGGTCGGTGCCGGGTCCGTCGTGGAGAACCACCAGGTCCGCAGGCCGTTGGTCACCGCCGGGCGCACCACACCGAGGTCGGCAGCCGCCGCGACGTCCGTCGCCACGACCACCGCGGTGGCGGGGATCTCGCCGTCGGTCGTCCGCACGGTGGTGCCCTCACCGAGCGTGGCCGGCGTGTTGACCCGGACCGGACGGCTGAGCCGGGCCGCCAGCTGGGCCGGAAGGGCACGCATCCCATCACCCGGCAGCCCCGGGGTGCCGAGCAGGAACGACCGCAGCAGCAGCCGGGCGTATGCCGCCGACGTCTGTCCCCGGTCCTCGGCGAGCACCCCGGCGAGGAAGGGCTCGAGCACCTCGTGCCGCAGCTGACCGCTCACCCCTGCCCGGTCCAGGGAGGAGGCGAGCGACGCATCCGGGCCGTCGAGCAGTCGCCGGACCGGGCCTAGCGACGGCGCTGCCCACCGGGCCAGGGCGATCAGCTCACCGGCGGTCAGCAGACCGCTGGCGAGGGTGCGAAGCAGTGCTCGCGGCTCGCGGCGGGGGTCGGCGAGCAGCGCGGTCACGCCGTCACGGCGCACCTCGACCCCGGCACCGAACTGCTGCAAAGCCAGAGCCTCGACGTCCACGAGGTTCCGCACGGCGGGATACGCCGGGTTGAGGAGCTGGAAGCCGACGTCGCACAGGTGTCCGTCGACCAGCTCCGTGCGGACCCGCCCACCGACCTCATCGGCCGCTTCGACGACCAGGACGTCGAGCCCGCGCGCCTCGAGTGCCAGGGCGCACGTCAGCCCGGCCAGCCCCGCCCCCACCACCACGACGTCGTGCATGGACTCACCGTGCCACGCCTGCACGCGCGGCGCCCACGGGGGTGGTGGCGCCAGCCGTACGGCGACCCGGACCGTCGCCACGTCCGCTACCGGATCAGCCGCCCGGACTGGGTCGACCGCGCGGACCCAGCCTGGCCGGACCCGGCCTGACCGGACCCAGCCTGACCGGACCCAGCCCGACCGGGCGCGACTGACGCGCCCCGGCCGCATACGGTGGAGGCATGGCCAACCGCCTCGCGCACTCGACCTCCCCCTACCTCCTGCAGCACCAGGACAACCCCGTCGACTGGCAGGAGTGGGGACCCGACGCCTTCGCGGAGGCCCGGCGCCGCGACGTGCCGGTCCTGCTCTCGGTGGGGTATGCCGCGTGCCACTGGTGCCATGTCATGGCCCACGAGTCGTTCGAGGACGAGGGCGTGGCTCAGGTGGTCAACGCCGACTTCGTCGCCGTGAAGGTGGACCGTGAGGAACGCCCCGACATCGACGCCGTCTACATGGCGGCGACGACCGCCCTGACCGGGCACGGCGGGTGGCCGATGACGTGCATCCTCACCCCCGACGGCGACCCGTTCTTCGCCGGGACGTACTTCCCCAAAGGCCAGTTCCTGCAGCTGTTGTCGGGCGTGAAGAGCGCCTGGACCGAGCAGCGCGAACGGGTCCTGGACAGCGGTGCCCACATCGCCGAGACCCTGCGCGAGCTGTCGGCGCCGGTGACCGGACACCCGCTCGACGCCGACGCCCTCGATGCCGCCGTCGCCCAGCTGCGTGGCCAGTTCGACCACGGCGCAGCGGGATTCGGTGGTGCGCCGAAGTTCCCGCCGTCGATGGTGCTGGAGTTCCTGCTGCGCCACCACGCCCGTACCGGCTCCGACGACGCGCTGGCGATGGCCGGCAGGACGTGCGTTGCGATGGCCCGAGGTGGGTTGTACGACCAGCTCGGCGGCGGCTTCGCGCGCTACTCCGTGGACTCGAAGTGGGTGGTCCCCCACTTCGAGAAGATGCTGTACGACAACGCCCAGCTCCTGCGGGTCTACACGCACCTCTTCCGCAGCACCGGCGACGCTCTCGCACGTCGGGTCGCCCTGGAGACGGCGCAGTTCCTGCTGCGCGACCTGCGCACGGAACAGGGCGGGTTCGCCTCCGCGCTGGACGCCGACACCGAGGGTGTCGAGGGCCTGACCTACGCCTGGACGCCTGCACAGCTGGTGGAGGTGCTCGGCGAGGACGACGGCGCCCGCGCCGCGACCCTGCTGTCGGTGACGGCAGCCGGGACCTTCGAGCACGGCTCGTCGACGCTGCAGCTGCTCACCGACCCCGACGACGAGCAGTGGTGGGCGTCCACCCGGACCCGGCTGCTCCAGGCACGCGACCGGCGGCCGCAGCCGGGTCGCGACGACAAGGTCGTGACCTCGTGGAACGGCCTGGCCATCGCGGCCCTGGCCGACACCGGCGCCCTGCTGGAGGAGCCGTCACTCGTTGCCGCTGCCGAGACGTGCGCCGAGTTCGTCGTGGGGACGCACCTGGTCGACGGGCGCCTGCGGCGGACCTCTCGCGACGGGTCGGTCGGCACCGCCGTGGGGGTCGCCGACGACTACGGCAACCTCGCCGAGGGGCTGCTCGCCCTGCACCAGGCGACCGGGCAGGCCCGGTGGCTCGAGGTCGCCGGTCGTCTCCTCGCCACGGCCACCGAGCGCTTCACCGCCGAAGACGGCGGGTTCCACGACACCAGCGACGACGGGGAGGCCTTGTTCACCCGGCCGCGCAGCGCCGCCGACAACGCCGAGCCCTCGGGTCAGTCCGCTTTGGCGGGAGCCCTGCTCACCTGCTCCGCCCTGACGGGCGACCCGACGATGCGGGAGCGCGCCGAGGCCGCACTCGCGGCGTCGGGACAGCTGGCGAGCCGGGACCCGAGGTTCGCCGGCTGGGCGCTCGCCGTCGCCGAGGCCGCAGTCACCGGGCCGCTCCAGGTGGCTGTCGTCGGCACCGGGCCCGACGCCGAGGCGATGAGCGCGGCGGTGCGTCGCTCGGGCTCCCCCGGCCTGGTCACCGTGACGGGCGAGCCGGACGCGGAGGGGATCCCGCTGCTGGCCCAGCGACCGCTCGTCGGTGGCCGCGCGGCGGCATACGTCTGTCGCGGGTTCGTCTGCGACGCACCGGTGACCGACGTCGAAGCGCTCAGCGCAGCGCTGCGCTGACCACCTCGTGCAGGCTCTCGACGTCCCAGCCGAGCCCGGCTCCGGGTCGTCCCGCGAGGTACCTCGTGACCTCGTCGACTCCGAGACCGTGGGTGTCCGAAAGGCCACGGGCCACCACCTCGAGGTAGGGCCGCGTGGGTGAGCTGGGCTGCAGGGCAGCGGGATCCGGCGTGGTGAACGTCAACACCGGGTGACCTTCGAGCTCCCCGACCAGGTGCAGCGACTCGTACCGGCCGGGGCCCAGGTCGTGGCGGGAGTGCTCGAGGACGGTCGTGAGGTCGAGGTCCCCTCCGGGCTCGTGGTGCATCTCCTGGGCGGCGACGTCGGCGAACTGCTGGTCGGTCAGGAGGTAGGCGCGCGCCAGGGTCACCCCGGCCGCGCCTGCGTCGTAGAACGCGATGCCGCCGCCCCACGTGGGCGACTCCCAGGCGAAGAACATCTCGCCGGGAAGGGTCAGCGCTCGGTCGTCCCCGGGCAGCGTCGTGTCCCGGGCCCCTGGGTAGGTGCGGCTGGCCCCTGGCGGGCGCCCGCCGCGCAGGTAGCACAGGAACCGGTCACGAGCGAGGTTGCTGCCGTAGCCCGCGTACCAGACCTGCACCCCACCCACTGTGCCAGAGGACGTCAGAGCACGAAGGAGCGGTACTGCGGGTCGTTGGCGGCGAGCGCCTCGCGTCCGGCCTCGGGGTCGACGAAGATCGCCGTGGCCCAGACATCCGCCCACAGCAGGCTCGGGCCCCAAACGGTCACCGAGCCGGTCCGCCCCACCGCCCCACCCGAGCGCGGGTCGGCGATGTGCCGACCGCGCGCCGCCGTGCCGGAGGTCGCCAGGCCGCCGTGCGCGACGTCCAGCGAGGCCGCGATGCTGCCGGGACGCGCCGGGTCCTCGATGCCGACCCGCCACGGGGTGGGCCGCGCCGCCAGACCCGCTCCGGCGACGAGGTCGCCACCGGCGTTGAGGCAGAACGAGATCCCCGGCACGTTGGCCAGGTGGGCCGCCGCCTTCTCGACGGCCCAGCCTTTGACCAGTCCGGTGGGGTCGTAGCCACCCGCACCGGGGTAGGAGGGGGTGAACAGGCCTCCGGTCCGCTGCTGTGCCTCGGCGCAGAGCAGGGCGACCTCCTCGTGCCACGGGTGCGCCTGCGCTCCGTCGAGCTCGCCCCGGCGCAGCCGCATCAGCTCGCTGTCCTCGCACCAGGTGCTGAAGAGCCGGTCGACCTTGCGCAGCGACGACCACACCTGTGCCACGGCCTCCTCGACCTCCGGGGCATCCACCCGGCCATGCAGGTGGGCAGAGACAGGCAGCCCCATGACCTGGGTGACGAACGCCCGGCGGGGCAACGCCGACGTGGCACGCTCCAGCGTGGGGGCGCTCACAGGTGGGCCTGGTCGATCGCCGACTGCAGCGACTGCATGTACCCGTCCGAGGTGTACGTCGCACCGGAGACCATGTCGATGTTCGCGTTCTGGGACGCGACGGACTCCTGGTTGAGGATCGGCACGGCGGCCGAGTTGATCTGTTGGTCGCGGTGGTCGCTCCACGGGACCTGCAGCACCCGGGCGGCGGTGATCTTGCCGTTCGCGACGGTGATCTGGACCTGGACGTTGCCGTAGCGGGTGTTGACGGCCGCTCCGTCGTAGGTCCGGGCGGCCGTCGACGACGAGGAGCCCGACGAGCCCGCTGACGCGCCTGATGACGAGCCCGATGACGAGCCCGATGACGAGCCCGAGGTGGGCGCGTCCGAGGGCGTGGTCGTCTGCGAGGGGGCATTCACCTGGCCGAGGACCGGGGACGCCATGGTCGAGGCCCGGCTCGACGTGGACGTGTGGTAGCTGAACAGCAGGACGAGGGCGGTGAGGGTGGACAGGCTCCACAGGGTGATGCGTCGCACGGCAGGCTCCTAGTACTCGAACAGCTCGAGGTGGATGTGGTCGGACGGCACACCGCAGTCGAGAGCGGCCCGGCGGGCCGCGTCCATCCACTTCGGTGCACCACAGAGGAAGAGGTCGCGCTCGGCCACGTCGGGCACGAGCTGGGCCAGGGCTGCGGCATCGGTGAGGTGCGCCGCCGAGGCGGGCAGCCAGGTGTCGCGACCCGGCACCCGTCGACCCTCGACGGTGACGTAGCGGGCCCCCTTGTCCCTGGCCAGGTCGACCAGCTCCCCGGCGAAGACGAGCTCGTCCCGGCTGTGGGCGCGGTGCACCACGACGACGTCGCCGGGGTCCTGGGCGAGCTCCTCCAGCAGGGCCCGGATCGGGGTGATCCCGATCCCTGCGCCCATGAGCAGCACCTTGCGGCGGGTGCGGACGCCGGGGTGCAGCCGGCCGTACGGGCCTTCGACCAGGACCCTGGTGCCCGGTCTCAGCGAGCCGAGCCGGGCGGTCCCGTCGCCCACCTCGGCCGCGGTGATCCGCAGGGTCTGGCCGTTCGGGGCTGCCGACAGGGAGAAGGGGTGCGCCCGGCTCCAGCCCGGGCCGTCCAGGAACCGCCACTGCAGGAACTGGCCGGGGGCCACCGCCAGCTTCTCGACCCCGCGGCCGGCCACCACGACGGAGGTGACCCCCGACCCTTCGCTGACCACCGAGGCGACCCGCAGTGGCGCCCGCAGCGAACGCCACAGGGGAACCGCCACGCGGTACCCGAGGACCGCGGCCGCGCACACGGCATACAGGCCCCACCAGAAGACCGTCGAAGCGGTGGAGGCGAGGAACTCCTGGCCGGTCCACAGCTGGTGGGGCAGGGCCAGCCCGGCGCCGAGGTAGCCGTAGAGGTGGATCAGGTGCCAGGACTCGTAGCGCAGACGGCGGCGCGACCGGCGGACGGAGGTGACCACGACCAGGCAGAGCGCGACCGTCCCCGCGGTGGCGAGCAGCATGCCCGGGTAGTGCAGGACCAGGTCGACCAGCGTGCCCCAGATCCCCGTGGTGGTTCCGGCGGCGTACCCGAGGGTGATGAGGACGATGTGCGCCCACAGGAGGGTGAAGGAGGTGAAGCCGACCAACCGGTGGGTGCGCGCGAGCTCGTCCTGCCCCCAGGCCTGCTCGAACCACGGCACCCGCGCCATGAGGAACACCTGCACGAGCAGCAACGCGGAGGCGACCAACCCGGTGAGCCGCCCGGTGCTGGTGAGCGCGCCTGCCACCGAGCCGAGGTCCTGGACTCCCCCGTGCCCCACCCACAGGGCCGTGACCCCCACGAGCACGGCCCAGAACGCGGCTCCGGAGGCGTCGCGCCACCACGTCGGGACGGTGCGGACGGCCCGTCCCCGGTATGGCGCCGCAGCGTCGGGAACGTGGGTCGGCCCGGTGGTCTGCCGCAGGTCGGTCGTGGTCACAGGTGAACTGTGCGGCCTGAGTCTAGGAACGTGCTGTGGACAGCCCATGACGTCCGTTTGGGTTCGCCTGCGAGCGTGCCGCCCCGCAGGACACCGACCCCTACCAGCGGATCGCTGCGTTCGCCGACCGGCCGGCCCGACCCGAGCCCGGCCGGCCTGACCCGAGCCCGACCGCCCTGACCTTCAGGCCCCGACGACCCGACCGTCCACGAGGACCAGGTCGGCGTCGAGGCGGCCGGTGGCGACCAGGCGCGCGTTCGCCTCGTCGGAACGGTCGACCCAGGCCTCGGCGTCGCCGACCTCGCGACCGGTGAGGACGTGCCTGTCGACGAGGCGGGCGCGGCGCTGCTCGGCCGGCAGGTCGCAGAACCACACCTCGTCCAGCTGCGCGCGCACCGTCGGCCAGCCCCCGTCCGGCAGCAGGAGGTAGTTGCCCTCGGTCAGGACGAGGTCGGCGTCCTCGGGGACCTCGATGGTGTCCGGGTCGGGTTCCCCCACGGTGTGGTCGAAGCTGGGAGCCCACAACCGCGCTCGAGGCAGCGCGCGGGCGGTCGTGAGCGTGGCGGCATACCCCAAGACGTCGAAGGTGTCCGGCGCACCCTTGCGGTGCCGGCGACCGAGCCGGTCGAGCTCGGCGTTCGGCAGGTGGTAGCCGTCCATCGGGACGTGGGCGACCCGTCCGGCGAGGCGCGGGTCGGCAGCTGCCGCAGCGAGCACGGCCAGCACCAGCGTGGTCTTGCCTGCGCCCGGGGCGCCGCTGATCCCGAGGATCCGTCGGCGGCCACGACCTCGGCCGGGGGTACCCGCAGCGGCCCCCACGAGGGCGGCGCAACGGTCGAGGAGCAACGGGTCGGCAGGTGGGGTCATGACCAGACCCCCAGCACCGAGCCGCCGATCCGCACGATGAAGGCGACGAGGACGACGACGAAGACCACGCGGACGAACCTACTCCCGCGGGCCACCGCCGTCCGGGCACCGACGTAA
>CAVRMT010000059.1:0-38424 GCA_963722015.1 uncultured Actinomycetota bacterium
AGCTCAACGACGAGCAGCGCGAGATCATCAGTGGCGCACTGGAGCTCAGCGCACGCACCGTGCGACAGGTGCTCGTGCCGCGCGGCTCGGTCGTCACGCTTCCCCACGACGCGACGGTGGCGCAGGCCCGCGACACGATGGCCGAATCGGGTCACTCCCGCGTGCCCGTCACCGAGGGCAACCACCTCGACCGGGTGGTCGGGGTCGTCCACTGGGGCGCGGTCATCCACGGCGGTGAGGAACCTGTGGCCAGCCGCGCGCAGCCGGCACTCATGCTCCCCGAGACGGTACGGATCTCCGAAGCCCTGCGTCGGTTCCGCGAGGAGCGCCAGCAGATGGCCATCGTCGTCGACGAGCACGGCTCGGTGGACGGGATCGTCACCCTCGAGGACCTGCTGGAGGAGATCGTCGGTGAGATCTGGGACGAGACCGACCCCGACGTCCTCGACACGCGCCAGGAGGACGACGGCACCGTGGTGCTGCCCGGCACCTTCCCCGTGCACGACCTCAGCGACGTCGGGGTGGAGCTCGACGTCCCGCCGACGACCGACTACGCGACGGTCGCCGGGCTGGTGCTCAAGCTGCTGGGCCAGGTGCCCGAACGACCCGGCGATGTGGTGCACACCGGCCGCTGGACCCTCGAGGTGCTCGCGGTCGCCCACCACGCGGTCACGGAGGTACGCATCTCTCCCCGCAGCGAGCACGGGGACGAGGACCTCACCCCCGAAGGGGACTCCGTCAGGTAGCCCGGCCGCGCTGCATACCCGGGGGCACCGGACCCGCCATCACCCGTAGCAGCGGACCCGCAGGGCAGCCGCCCGGCTCAGCGCTCGCAGGCGAGCCCGTCGTGGTCGCGGTCCTGGTACCAGTCGTACTCGGGATCGGCGCCGCGACGGTAGGGCCCGTACCCGGCCGCGTTGGCTTCCCGGCACGTCCCGAACCGCGGGTCGGTCCGCGCCGGCTCGGTGCTCGGGGGCTTGGTGCTCGGGGGCTTGGTGCTCGGGAGCTTGGTGCTCGGGAGCTTGGTAGCGGTGGTGCGCGCCGGGGTGGGAGCGCCCGCGACGGCACCCGCGCCGAGCGGGACCACCTTCGCGGTGGGCAGGGGTTGGGCGGGGCAGGTGCTGAGCACCCGGATCACGGCGTCGCGCTCGGCTGCCGTGACCCAGAGCCCGTACCGGTGCTTGACCGCGACCTGGCGTGCCACGTAGGCACAGCGGGCCGCCTTGCGCGGCGGCAGCCAGGTGGCCGCGTCGCCGTCCCCCTTGCGGGCGTTCGTCGGGCCGTCGACGGCAAGGAGGTTGAGCGGGTCGTTGGCGAAAGCCGTGCGCCTGGCCGTGGACCACTGCTGGGCGCCCTTCTGCCAGGCGTCGGACAGGGCCACGACGTGGTCGACCTGCACGGCGCTGGAGGTGCTCACGCCACGGACGAAGGCGATGGTCGAGCCGGTGTAGGGGTCCTTGAGCGTCCCCTGGAGGACGAGGCAGTCGTGGGTACCGGCCTTGAGCGTGACTGCCACGAGGTCGCGCCGCAGGATGTCGTTGCGGGTGTCGCAGCCGTTCCGGTCGGTGTCTGCCCAGGCCTGGCCGAAGCGGAGGCGGTCGTAGCCCGTCTTGGGCGCTCGCCCCGCGACCCGCAGCGAGGCGAGCGTGGTCACGGCCCCACCGGGGCGAACCGTCAGGGTCGTCGAACGCGTGGGCTTCGTGGGCTTCGTAGCCTTCTTGGGCGCGGGCACATCCGTCGGCGACCCACCAAAGGACGTCTGCGAGGTACGCCTGGGAGGCGTGGTAACACTGTCGGCGGCGGTCGCCGCGCCGGAGGTGGCCTGGGCCGCCCTAGCGGCGTCGGGGTCCCCGCCGACAGAGCCGGTCGTGGTGGCGGGCCGGGTCAGGGTCGAGAAGGCCGGTGAGTCCGCGTTCGCCGGCATGCAGCCAGTAGCCGTGGCGGCCAGCACGACCAACCCCGCGACGGCGGGCCAGTGGAGGTCGGGACGGCGAACCATGAGCGGGGACAGACACTTTCGATCGGCGACGGCATCACGCTACGTCGTCGCCCTCCCCCACCCCGGGCGAACCGGTCAGGGCTGACCGAACAGAGGAGGCGAACCTGCCTGCTACCGCGCCGAACCCTGGGCTGGGCGGACGGCGTAGTCGATCGGCTTGCAGACCCCACCGTTGGACTTCTCGGCGGAGCAGGCGGTCAGGCCGACATGGAGGTCCATCTCGGCGCGTACCGAGAAGCGGGACCCTGCGACCGACGTGGGCGGGTCGATGTGCAGCTCGCCCGACGGTTCCGGCCACACGTTCATGAAGATGTTGAGGGTGGTGCTCACCATGTCCGAGGTGACCCCGAACTCCTGGAGTCCGGTGACCAGGTTCTCCAGGCAGCTGGGGTGGTAGGCCCCTTCGAACTCGGGGTAGAGCAGGTCGAAGGTCTGCTGGCTGCAGGGGGTGAGCAGGAAGTCATGGCGACCGCAGGTGTCCTCGACGACCGTGAGCATCGGCGTGCTGCGGTTGCTGTACAGCGTGTGGCCCGTGGTGAGGAAGATGGTGTTGGCGAAGTCGATCGTGCGACCACTGGACAACCACTCGTCGTGGTCGCCGGCCGCGAAGCAGAACAGGTCGCTCACCTGTCCCCCGTTCGGGTCGATGACCGTCAGCACCTCCCCGGCCCTGAGCAGGAAGCCGGTCCCGGTCTGCGGCGCCAGCCTGCGCACCCCGTCCTCGCTCGTCCCGGGCTCGGCGCCTCGGTCAGTTGTGGTGCTGGTCTCCTGCTGCATCACTGGCTCTCCTCGTCGAAGTTCACTGGCGCCTTCCAGTCGGTGGGTACGGCGCGACCCGAGTACTGCCGGGCCTCCGAGCTGCCGCCGTGGTCGGCGACCATGGGGTTGACCTCACCCTGCAGGGCCGCGTCCCGGCGCCTGATGGTGTCACGCATACGCTCGAAGCGGTCCGAGGCCCGAAGGTCCTCGAACTGCTGGTGCAGGTTGAAGACCAGGGTGGGGAACGGCGTCCGGCGGGCGATGCGAGATGCCGCAGGGTGCAGACCGACGACGAAGTAGGCCGTTCCGGCCAGGCTGAACGCGAAGTGCGGGTTGGCCGGGTCGTCGGAGACCTTCGGGTTCCAGGGCTGGTGGTCCACCTCGTGCAGGGCCTCGAGCTGCTGCCACAGCAGTGACTCGAACTGCGACTCGTCGTTGCTGGTGGTGTCGCGGAAGACCGCGACGAGCGAGGCGAAGCCGGCATCGAGGTCGGTGTCCCGGCCGAAGTTCCGCAGTGCGTGGTGGAGCTGCTTGGTTGCCTCCACGGAGGCCATCCGCTCGAGGACGACCACCGTCGCCCGGTCACGGCGGAACACCGACCGGGCGCCGAGGCAGGGGTAGTCGGGGTGCAGGACCATCGACTCCAGTGCTGCGGGGATCTCCCCGGTCTCGTGCTGGCCCAGATCGCCGGCCAGGTCTCGGATGACGTCAGGCAGGCTGGGTTCGTGGATCGTGCCGGACACGGTCAGGAGACCACCGCGTCCACGACCTTCTTGAGGGCGCTGGGCTGGGCCGGTGACCGCGGGGCGGTCTCCTTGGCCTGAAGCAGCTGCTCACCCAGCTCCCCGAGTGCCTTGCGACCCAGGCCCTGGCGCACCTTGGGGAACCAGTCGTTCTCCTCCTCGTCCATGTGGTGGCGGACGTTCTCGATCAGGACCATGGTCTTGGCCCGGAACCGCTCGTCCGACGGCTTCATCGCCGCCAGCTCCATCACCAGGACGTCGGCGACGTGGTGCTCCTCGTAGGACTCGAGGATGTCGTCCTCGAGGTCGGGCAGCAGGCGACGCACCTCCGGGTACATCACCTCGTTCTCGATGTAGGTGTGCACCGTGAGGAGCTCGATGACCTTCTCCACGATCGAGCCTCGTCGGGCCGGCGTGGTGGTCGACTTCTCGAACTCGCGGAAGAGGGACCTGACCTCTTTGTGGTCTGCACGGAGAATGGTGATGGCGTCGGTCGACATGGGGCGCTCCAGAGGGGAAATGAGGGCCACGCGGCCCGCCATGACGTCATTACCCCCGCTCGACCGCACCAAACCCGGTTTCGATGTGGCCTGCGTTACAGGTGGCGGCGCCGAGCTACGGGCGTCCGACTGTCAACGCCACGGTCAGCACCTGGTGCACCTCGATCCCCACCGACTTTCGGACCACGTCCTTCAGCGGCAGGAGGTAGCGTCCGTCCTTGGGGAACAGCGCTGTCGTGAACTCCGCGTCGTCGATGCGCACCACCACCGGGACCTGGCCCCAGTACTCCACCCCCTTGGCGGCGAACTTGATCTCCGCGCTCTCGTCCTGCGGGATGGCCACGAAGTAGAACGGCGCTGGCCCCCGCCACTCGATCACCGGACCTTCGAACTCCACATCCATCTCGCTCATGGAGCGAGTATCGCCGACCAGCGCGCGGCTAGGATCGGGCCCAGCGTTGTTCCGCGGGTCGTCCGGCGCGTCCTCGAGGAGGTCGAACTCTTGCCGTCTGACATCAGCACGTGGCCGACCCTGGCGGCAATCGCTGCCGAGGAGGAGACGTTGCTGCTCCCGGCCCTGAACGAGGACGTCGCCTACGAGCTGGGCACCTCGGCGGTCGAGTCCGCCCGCGAGCGGAAGCTCCCGGTCTCCATCGGACTGTGGCGAGGCGACCACCAGCTGTTCCACTGCGGCCTTCCCGGGGCGACGGCGGACAACGACGAGTGGCTGCGGCGCAAGGGCCGTGCGGTCCTGCGGTTCGAGCGTTCCTCTCTGTACATGGCCCGGTTGTGTCACGACCAGGGCGTCACCCTGGCCGACAAGTTCGCCCTGTCCCCCTCCTCGTATGCCGCTGCCGGGGGCGCGCTTCCGCTGCGGGTCCGTGGTGCAGGGGTGGTGGGCTGGTTCGGGGTGTCCGGGCTGCCCCAGCTGGAGGACCACCGGTTCGTCGTGAACGTCCTGCTGCGGCACCTGGATCAGGTGCGGTGAGCATCCACCGAGTCAGCACAGCAGCCTAGGGACGTTGCTGCAGCCGACGAGTGCGGGTCGAAGACGAAACCCGCTGTTGGGCACACGCCAACCCCCAAGAAAAGCACAAGGTGTTCACCGCATGGTTGAGCCAGGATTCTTCGCTCATTGGTGAGGAAGGTGAGCACGGTGCGCCTGACCAGACGCGGTGCGCTGCTGGGCATCGGTGGTTCAGTCGTCGTCGCAGCCACTGCGGGGACATGCTCTGCGGACAGGCCTTGGGAGGGCCGGTCACCCACGCGCGGCCCGGGCAGGTGGACGACCTTCGGCAGCATCGCCCTGCTCGGTTGGGCCGAGCACACGCACACCACGGACACCTCGGTCCATGGACCTGGTCAGCACGACGGTGCGGGGCAGCAGCACCTCGGCGGGGGTCCACATCTGATCTGGCCGCAGATCGTCGTGATCGCGGTTGAGGTCCACAATGGTCTCGACCGGACGTTGCTGTTCTCGCCGGGTCAGTTCAGGTTGCGGGTGGGCCGTGGCGGACCGAGTGTGGCGCCCTACGACACCGAGGGGTGGGCCGAAGGTCTGGCGGCCGGCAGTACCCGGACCACGTGGGTGAGCTTCTTGGCGCCCCGGGACGCTGCGGACCTTGCGGTGGAGTTCACCGAAGCAGGTGCCGCGCAGACCGTGTCCACGGTGTTGCGGTCGAGCGCGGTCCACGTGTCCCGCGGGTCCCGTGCGGTGGGGTCGTGACCACCCCCAGCCGCCGCACCGTGATCGGTGCCGCCGCGGGCAGCGCGGTCGTCGTCGCTACCGGTGCGGCGACCGTCGGCGGGCCGGGTCGGTTGCCGGGCGCTTGGGCCACGACCCCTGGCGTCCTCGACCTGTACATCAACGAAGGCTTCGTCCCGATGATCGACGGCAGCCTGGTCTACATGCGCGGGTACGGCGGACGGCCCACTGCCGCAACCGACCCACAGCCGAGCCTGACCGTGTCACCGCAGCTGTTCCTCGCTGATGGACGTCAGCTGGCCAGTCGGCTCTATCCCACTGATGCAGCGGCTCCCCCCGAGGGCCGGCCCGATCCGCAAAGCATGGATGCGGGGAACCCCGGAGGCTACCGGGTCCGCCGGGCGCACTGGGCGAGCTTCTTTCCCGCGCGCACCATCATCGCCGAGACGGGCAGTACCGTCCGGTTGCGCGTGCACAACGGGCTCACCGGGAACCACACGCTCGACATCCCCGGACTCGGGGGTCCCGCGGGTGTGAGCACTGGCGTCATCGCACCCGGGGCGATGAAGGAGCTGACATTCACCCCAACCGATCCGGGCACCTACGTCTACAGCGACACCAGCAACGGACCGGTCGAGCGGGTCCTCGGACTGCACGGCGTGCTGGTCGTGGTCGCGGCCGACGACCGCTGGCGAAATGTCTCCGGTGGCATCGAGTTCGAGCGGCAATGGCTGTGGGTGTGCCAAGACGTCGACCCGGTATGGGGGCAGCGCGCCCGGGCCGGCGAGGTGATCGACGCCACGCAGACCCCGGCCGTACCGCGGTACTTCATGTTGAACGACCGGAGCGGGTTCCGCTCCCTGGCAGCGAGCAAGGACCCCGCCGCCAACCACGCCGCGCACGAGGACACACTCCCCTCCGGATTCCCACGAGCGATCGACGTCCGCGACTTCAGCAGATCCGAGAGCCACGGGTCGATCGGCACCGGTCAGCTCATCCGGATGGTCAACGTCGGCGTCGTCGTCCACCAGATGCATTTCCACGGGAACCACGTGTGGACGGTCCGCAGGAACCTGACCGACTTCCCGCGCGACGTCCGGCTGGCCACGTTCACGGAGGGGCACCTGTCGCTGCAACAGTGGGAGGACGTCGTCGAGCTCGACCCGCTCGAGCGCAAGGAGATCCTGCTGCCGCTCAAACGACCACCCGAGTCGATCGACCAGGTCTGGGCTGCGCGGACGGAGGACTGGACCTATCCGATGCACTGCCACGCCGAGCCTTCGCAGACCGCTGCGGGGGGCGTCTATCCGGGCGGCCTGGTGGCCCATTGGGTGCTCGCCGGAAACACCACACCCAAGCACCCCACCTTCCGCAGCCAGGCCGAGTTCGCGTCGAAGCAGCCCCACGAAGGGAGTCCGGTCACGCAGTTCCGTCAGACGCCTGCGAAGACGTTCGTGCGTAGCTTCTTCAACCGCAAACTCCGCTTTCCCGACGGTGCCGCGTTCGAGATGTGGGGCTTCGAGGACGGTTCCTCGGGTCGTAGGTTCCCGGCCCCGCTGATCCGGATCACCGAGAACGAGATCGCCCACGTCTTGCTCAAGTCGAGCAAGCGGGTGCACACCATCCACCTGCACGGCATGGAGCCCGACCCGCGCAACGATGGCGTCGGCCACACGTCCTTCGAGGTGACCGGCAGCTACACCTACCAGTGGCGACCGGAAAGAGGAGAGCCGGGCAACCCCAACGTCGGCGCCGGCGGCTCCTACTTCTACCACTGCCACGTCAACACGGTGCTGCACACGCAGATGGGCATGGTCGGGCCGATGGTCGTCGACCCCGTCGTGCACCCGGAGCACCCAGTGCCTGCCGGCGCCCGCCGCTCCTTCGTCGACGGACCGCTCTACGACGTCGCCACCGAGGCGTTGCTCCTCACCTACTCGGTGGATCCGCGCTGGCACACGCTCGACCACGCTGCGGGCCTCTCGGGCGAGGACGCTGGTCTCAACCGCTTCGACCCGAAGCACTTCTACGTCCTTGGCGGTCCGCTCGCCGGTCCGCGTTCCCCGGGCGACGTCGACTACCCGAAGCAGCTGGTCGTGAACCGGGTGGGAAACGGATATCCCACCCTGCTCCGGATCCTGAACGGGGACTTCGTCCCGATGCGGGTGCGGTTCACCACCACTTCGGGGCAGCCGGTGGGCATGGCCGAGCTCATCGCCCACGACGGTCGGGCATTTCGCGACACCAGCGATCCCGCCGCGCCGAGCAGACCCGCCCGGGACGCAGGAAACCGTCTGGTGACGGCGTCGCTCTCCTTCGGGGCGGCCGAGAGGTACGACATGCTGCTCCGGCCCCCGGGCCCGGGTACCTTCCTGGCTCACTTCGACTGGACCCACTGGGTCACACGCCGACTGCTTGGCACGCGTACGGTGCCCCTCTTCGTGAGCTGACGTCACTACGGTCCCCCGCGCGCACGGCCATGGTGACCTGGCCATCCACCCGGCGCCGGGGGTTGCCAAGGCGCGGCTCCCGGCGGACAGTGGAGGTAGCCGGCGGCGCCGGTCGTGGGGCCGCCATGAGAGATAGGGAGGTGGCCCATGTACGCGCGTTCGACGACGTTCCAAGCGCGACCGGGCTCGATCGACGACGGCATCGCCTACTGCCGCGATGAGGTGCTACCACTCATCCGCGACATCGACGGCTGCATCGGTCTGTCCATGATGGTCGACCGCAGGTCAGGCCGCTGCATCGCGACCAGCGCCTGGGAAACCGAAGAGGCGATGCGAGCCAGCCGGGATCAGCTGACCGGCGTGAGGAACCACGCGGGGAAGATCCTCGGCGCGGACCCTCAGGTCGAGGAGTGGGAGATCGGTGGAATCCACCGCGACCATCGCACCTCAGACGGGGCCTGCACCCGGGTGAGCTGGATGGACGGGGAACCCGGGCAGGCGGACCGCATGGTCGAGGTGTTCAGAGGCGTCATGCCGACGCTGGAGAGGTGGGACGGCTTCTGCAGCGCCAGCCTCATGGTGAATCGCTCGACGGGTCGGGCGGTCATCACGACCACGTGGGACAGCCCTGCTGCACTCGAGCAGACCCGTCCGATGGCCGACCAGCTGCGCGCCAAGGCAGCGGATGACACGGGCGCCCGAGTCTCAGAGGTGGAGGAGTTCGACCTGGCCGTTGCGCACCTGCGCGTTCCCGAGCTCATCTGACGCCACCAGGAGGGAGCCGCGGACCCCTTTTGGCCTGCGGCTCCACGGCCATCTCCGGACCTTCGAAGGGACTTACCAGCGATGCGGGCAGCCAGAACCGCTCGTCGCTTTGGGCCTTGTCAGCCTCTCTGAGCAGGGCTAACGTGCAGGAACCGAGGCCATCGTAGGCACCACAGTTCCCTGCGGGGAGCCGAGGACCGTAGCTCTCGGGCCTCGAAAGGAGCGGTCGCCTTGCAGATCGAATTGCTACGGCGCACCATCGCCGAAGGTGTCGGCACTGCTCTGCTGGTCCTCGTCGGGACCGGATCGGTGGTTGCGGCCCTGACCGTCGGCAGGGGTCAGTTGGACTACGCCGGGGTCGGATTCATCTCCTTGGCCTTCGGCATCGTCGTCGCCGTGGTCATCTACGGTTTCGGCCCGGTCTCGGGAGCTCACATCAACCCGGCGGTGACCGTGGCCCTCGCGATGACCCGACGCTTCCCCTGGGTCGAGGTCGTGCCCTATCTCGTGGCGCAGTTCCTGGGAGCCCTCGTCGGTTCCCTGCTCGTCGTCGCGACGTACGGTCAGTCCGCGGTCGACCTGGGGCTGGGCGCTACCGCGCTGGGCGATGGTGTCCCCTATGGACAGGGAATCGCCGCCGAGGCGGTGGGCACCTTCGTCCTCATGTTCGCCGTGATGGCCCTGGCAGTGGACTCCCGGGCGCCCCTCGGCTGGGCCGGGCTGATGATCGGACTCGCCGTGGCCGCCGCGATCCTGCTCATCGCCCCGCAGACGGGTGGCTCGCTGAACCCGGCCCGCACCTTCGGCCCGCTCCTCACGTTGACGCTCTTCGGGGGTGACGTCCAGTGGGCGCAGCTGGCGATCTACCTCGTCGGCCCAGTCGTGGGCGCCGTCGCCGCGGCCTTCGCCTACGACTACACGGCGCAGACGCGCGGAGGCGAGGCCGAGGCCGCGGAGGAGTCCTACACCCCCAGCCCCGGCTGAGCCGTCCGCGAGCTCGCTGGCTCGCTCCAGCACCTGCAACCCCATCGGAAAGGAAGGTCATGACAGGAAATCGCGTAGTCGTGTACAAGGCACCGGGCGAGGTGGGCATCGAGTCGATCGACTACCCCAAGCTCGAGCTTCCCAAGGACGTCGTGGAGGGGCTCGGTCTGAAGAAGAGTGCGCCGCATGCGGCGATCCTCAAGCTCGTCACCACCAACATCTGCGGCAGCGACCAGCACATGGTGCGGGGGCGGACCACCGCACCAGTCGGACAGACCCTCGGCCACGAGATCACCGGTGAGGTCGTCGAGGTCGGCGACGACGTGCTGTTCGTCAAGGAGGGCGACATCTGCTCGGTGCCGTTCAACATCGCCTGTGGCCGGTGCCGGATGTGCAACGAGGGCAAGACCGGTATCTGCCTGAACGTCAATCCGGCTCGTGCCGGCGCTGCATACGGTTACGTCGACATGGGTGGCTGGATCGGCGGACAGGCTGAGTACGTCATGGTGCCGTTCGCCGACTTCAACCTCTTGAAGTTCCCGGACCGGGATCAGGCCCTGGAGAAGATCCTGGACCTCACGATGCTCTCCGACATCTTCCCCACCGGCTACCACGGTGCCGCCACGGCTGGGGTGACCAGTGGCTCCACGGTGTACGTCGCCGGGGCCGGTCCGGTCGGTCTCGCCGCGGCCTTCTCCGCTCAGCTCCTGGGTGCGTCCGTGGTGATCGTGGGGGACATGAATGCGGCCCGGCTGCAGCAGGCCGAGAGCTTCGGGTGCCAGACCGTCGACCTGAGCTCGGGAGGCGAGCTGGTCGACATGATCGAGCAGATCCTCGGCGAGCCCGAGGTGGACGCCGCTGTGGACGCCGTCGGCTTCGAGGCCCGAGGGCACGGTGCTGACGCTGGCGAGGCACCAGCCACGGTGCTCAACGACATCATGACGATCTCACGCGCCGGTGCGTCCCTCGGCATCCCCGGGCTGTACGTCACGGGTGACCCGGGTGGGATCGACGAGAACGCCAAGATCGGCCAGATCGGGGTTCGCCTCGGCCTGGGCTGGGCGAAGTCGCACTCCTTCACCACCGGTCAGTGCCCGGTCAAGAAGTACAACCGGCAGCTGATGAACATGATCCTCAATGACAAGGCGCCCATCGCCAAGGCCGTCAACGCCACGACGATCTCCCTCGACGAGGCAGCAGACGCCTACCAGCAGTTCGACAAGGGTGTCGCCAAGAAGTACGTCATCGACCCGCACGGAATGGTCGCCTAGCAACTACCGGTGCGGATCGGTAGCCCTCGTTCTGGCGACCGATCCGCACCAGGGCGCCGGGCAGGCGCCGTGCTCACACGTTGAAGCGGAACTCCACGACGTCGCCGTCAGCCATGACGTAGTCCTTGCCCTCGATGCGGACCTTCCCGACCGACTTCGCAGCCGCCATGGAGCCCGCCTCGACCAGGTCGTCGAACGAGACGATCTCGGCCTTGATGAACCCGCGCTGGAAGTCGGTGTGGATGACACCGGCGGCCTGCGGGGCGGTCCAGCCCCGGCCGATCGTCCACGCCCGCGACTCCTTGGGGCCAGCCGTCAGGTAGGTCTGGAGACCGAGGGTGTGGAACCCGGTGCGAGCCAGCTGGTCGAGGCCCGACTCGGTCGCCCCGAAGGACTCCAGCAGCTCCATCGCCTCCTCGGTCGCCATCTCCATGAGGTCCATCTCGAGCTTGGCGTTGAGGAAGACCGCGTCCGCGGGCTCGATCAGCGAACGCAGCGAGGCGTGCAGGTCTGCGTCGCCGAGCTGGTCCTCGTCGAGGTTGAACACGTAGATGAACGGCTTGGTGGTGAGCAGCCCGAGCTGACGCGCCTCGGCGAGGTCGACCCCGGCAGCCGCGCCCGCGGCATACAAGGTGTCGCCCTTCTCGAGGACCGTCTGGGCCAACACCGCGTTGTCGTAGGAGCCCTTCTTGTCCTTCTGGATCCGCGACTCCTTCTCCAGGCGCGGCACGGCCTTCTCGAGGGTCTGCAGGTCGGCCAGGATGAGCTCGGTGTGGATCGTCTCGATGTCGGAGGCCGGCGCGACCTTGCCGTCGACGTGGACGACGTCGCCGTCCTCGAAGGCACGCACGACCTGGCAGATCGCGTCGGCCTCACGGATGTTGGCGAGGAACTTGTTGCCCAGCCCCTCCCCCTCGGAGGCGCCGCGGACGATGCCGGCGATGTCGACGAAGGAGACCGTCGCGGGCAGGATCTTCTCCGACCCGAAGATCTCGGCGAGCTTGCCCAGCCGCGCGTCCGGCAGCGGCACCACCCCGACGTTCGGCTCGATGGTCGCGAACGGGTAGTTCGCGGCGAGCACGTTGTTCTTGGTCAGGGCGTTGAACATCGTGGACTTGCCCACGTTGGGCAGGCCGACGATTCCGATAGTGAGAGCCACAAGGCCGAGAGTCTACCGTCGCGGGGTGGCCGCCCTCGCCAGCTGCCGGGACAGCGCGACGAGGCGCCCCCGGCTGTCCCAGACCTCGGCGTCCTCCTCGAGGTAGCCACCGGACATGGTGCGGCTGGTGAGGTTGACACGCAGCCAGCCGGGGGCCGGTCGCGCCCGGACGTGCGCAGTCAGCTCGAGGGTGGGAGCCCACCCCGGGAGCCCCAGCTCGAACGCCACCGGCGGCAGCGCGTCGACGGCCAGGAGCAGCAGCAAGGGATCGGGTTCACGACCGTCGACCATGCGCAGCCAGCCGCGGATGACCCCGTTGCCCGACGGCTTGCCCATGGCCCAGCCCGTCGTGGCCGGGTCCAGCCGCAGGTCCAGCCGCTCCAGCAGGGAGGCGGCCTTGAGGAACTGCGGTGGCGCCTGGTCGGTCGACAGGCACTGGTCCGGCGGCGGCAGCTCGGGCGGGGTGGCCGTGGTCGTCGCCAGCTCGTCCATCGTGGCCAGGTCGCCGTAGGTCGCGAGGATCCGGACGCGTTCGACCTCACCACCTGCGCCGTCGTCCTGGAGCAGGGACGCCTGGCCGTTGGAGACCGAGCGCCCGCGGCGCAGCACCGAGGTCCGCACCGTGGCCGGACCCGGGGCGCCGGGCGTCAGGAAGTAGGCACTGATCGCCAGGGGGTGAGGGTGCGCCGGACGGTCGTCGCCGGCGGCGCCGAGCTCGACCGCGAGCGCACGCCCGATGGTCGCGAGCAGGATGCCGCCGTTGACCCCGCCGCCGATGCGCCACCCGTCGCCGAGCTCTGCGTCATAGGCACCTGGCTCGTCGGCTCGGGACCCGACGGCGGACCCCTCGTCGAACTCGCTGACCTGCTCGCCCATCCTTCGTCCTTCCCTCGCCGTGCTGCGCCATACCCGACCCAACAGGAGGGTATGCCGCGCACGGTCACCTCAGGGGCTGGAGGTGGGCTGGGCGACCCCGGTGGTGGCAGGCGATGCGGTCGACGTCGCCGAGGACGACGGGCTCGTGGTGCCGCCCGGGCTGGACGAGGGCGTCGCCGTGCCCGACGCGGTGGAGCCCGGGGTGCTGCTCGACGAGCTCGCAGACGACGACGGTGAGGTGCTCGTCGAGGACCCGCTGGACGAGCTGCTCGCGGTCGAGGTCGCCGTGGCTCCCGACGTCGCCGAGGTCGAGGCGGTCGACGACGTGGCCGCACCGGTGGGACCCGAGGTGGTCGAGGTCGCCGTGGTCGACCCCGTGGTGGTTGCCGGCGTGCTGCCTGCCCTCGGCTCCACCCAGGCCGGGTCCTTGCGCAGGATGGCGAGGATCTGCCGTTCGTACTCGCTCAGCCTGCCCTGCAGCTCGCTGAGCGGGACACCCTCGATGTCGGCGCCGAACGCCGAGATCTGGGCCCACAGCGCGTCGAGCTCCGCGGCGCTCTGGGCACTCAGCGGCCCGGAGAGGGTGACCACCAGCTGCGTCGCGAGTGCCTGGGTGACGCACTGGACGCAGTTGTAGTTGATCGCTGCTGCGATGTTCTCGGGCACCACGACGTGGGCATCGCCGACGATGACGACCACCTGGAACGCCACCGCCACCGTCTGGCAGCCCGTGCAGGACGCGAGGGCGTAGGCCTCGTTGGCGTTGGCGACGGTGTCACCGTCGGCCCACACCAGGGCGAAGGCCACGTCGTAGAGCGACGACCCGTCGATGGTGTTGACCGCCATGGCCTGGTTGTCCCCCTCGCCCGGCGGCAGCGGACGGTCGAACGGAAACACCCAGGTCGGCAGGGCCGAACCGTCGGGTGCGGTCTGCCCGGGCCGCGGCACCATGACGACGGCGAGCTGCGGCGTGTCCGCGCTCGGCAGGGTGACGCCCTCGGGCAGGACGGCCCGACCGGCCCCCTGACGGCCTTCCTGGATCCGGGCCGAGGCGGGCGCCACCCCGGTGCGCACGAAGGTCGCGTTGACCGCGTCGGCGACGGTGCCCCGCTCGTAGGCCTGGACCGGTCGGTAGGTGCCCGGCTGCGGCCACCACGCCCAGGCCAGCCCGGCCGCGATCGCGAGGGCGGCGACGCCTGCGACCCCGCGGCGTACGGGGTGCCCCTCGGTCCGGCGCCACGTGCCGAGGGCGACCTGGCGGACCACCCGGCCCACGATGAACACCACCCCCAGCACGGGCAGGGCGATGGCCACGATCGACAGCACCCGCACGGCCACGGCGAGCAGGTCACCATCGGCGAGCTGGGTCTCCATCCGTGCCCACTGCCGACCCAGCGACGCCCAGGCCGTCCCCGCGACGCGCGGGAAGCTGAGGACCATCATCACCAGGGAGAACGCCAGCACCGGCACGACGACCAGGACCCAGGTCGTCACGACCGCCCTGGCCCAGGGCTTGAGCACCTTGGCCTCAGGGTCCTTCCAGTGCTGTGGCAGCAGGGAGAGCAGGGTGGGCTTGATCCGGTGGTAGAGGTCGGGGACACCGGTCACGTCAGCAAGGACGTGGTATCCGTCGAAGCGCACGAGGGGCGCCAGCTGGCGCACCATCTGCAGCACCTGGGTGGCGATGATGAGCAGGACCGCGTCCCACCCCGTGGCCCACCAGACACCGAACATGGCGACGGCGACGATGGCGTTGAAGTAGAGCCCGCCGAGGTCGGTGCGCACGCGACCGGCCCGCCCGAGCCGGTAGCTGTCCGTGACGTCGGTGTAGAACGCCGGCCACACGAGGTAGAGGCCCGTCCCCATCGCCCCGGGCGTCGCACCGCCGTACCGCGCTGCCGCCGCGTGGCCGAACTCGTGGAAGCCCGCGGACACCACCGTGATGGCGAAGACCGTCAGCAGCAGTGCCGGCTGGTCGAAGGCCTGGTGGGTGGCGGAGGCCAGCCCCTTCTGCCACAGCACCCACCCACAGACTGCGAAGAACGCCACGACGAGCAGCGCGACGACGACCGGCGCGAAGAGCATCGCGAACGGTGCCGTGATCCGCCGCGTGACCTCCGGGTCCGTCACGACGTAGCGAAAACGCAGCGCCAGCAACGGATTGGACCGCTTG
The DNA here is from genome assembly GCA_963722015.1 of uncultured Actinomycetota bacterium. Lineage (GTDB taxonomy): Bacteria > Actinomycetota > Actinomycetes > Actinomycetales > Dermatophilaceae > Pedococcus. The sequence goes on from CAVRMT010000059.1 coordinate 15,385, forward strand.
AGCTCCGGGTCGGAACCGTCCGCCTTCTTGAGCAGCCCGATGGTCCGGAGCTTGGCGTCGCACAGCGACTCGACGTCCGCGGCGCTGACCTGGCGCCCGATCGCAGCACCCACGGCCTCGGCGACCTCGGCCGTGGTCCGGCGCCCGTCCACCTGCTCCAGCACGGCATACAGCAGTGGGGTGAGCTGGATGGTCTGGCCGTCGCCGCGCCGCACGAGCGCAGGCGCGACGCGGTACCCGGAGCCGGGCACCTCGCCGAGCAGCTGCACCCCGTCCGCGAGGACCGGGACCGCCGAGCCGGAGGCTGCGGCAGCCGAGGTGGTGGCGACAGCCGAGGCACCGGCGGGGGGCGTGGTCGCGGCGGCGGGCGTGGTCGCGGCGTCGGGCGAGCCTGCCCCCGGGCGCTGTGGCTCGGGGGCAGGCTCGCGCCCGGTCGGGGCCCCGGGCCCCTCGAAGGGAGTCACGTCAGTGGGTTCTCGCGCCGACTACTGCGAGATGTCGGAGGACTGGTCGGTCGAGGCGTTGGCGTCGGCGTTGATGTCCTGGGTGATGATGGCGTCCTGCTGCGCGAGCGCGACCGCGTCGGAGTCGATGGAACCGACGTTGGCCGCGACCGCTGCGTCGATCGGCGCGGCGACGTTGGCGTTGGCCGCCACCGCACCCGCGATCGGGGCAGCGAGGTCGAGGTCGGCGGCGAGGTCGACGTCGACGTTGAGCAGGGGTCCGTCCAGGGCGCCCCCGGCGTTGACGGCGTCGGCCGGGGAAGCACCGTCCACCGGGACCGTCGGCTCGGTGGTCGGCGTCTGGGTGGCCTCGTCGACGGGGGCGGGGGCCGCGTCGGCCTGGTCGATGGTGGAGTCCTGGTTGCCCTCGGCGACGGCCTCGCCGGTGATGCCCTGGTCGATGATGACGCCCTGGTCGGCCATGGCCTGGGCCTGCGAGCCGACGGACAGCACGTTGGCGCCGACTGCGGCGTCGATCGGTGCGGCGACGTTGGCGTTCGCGGCGACCGCGAGGTCGATGGGGGCCGCGGCGTCGAGGCCGATGTCGAGGTCGGCGTTGAGGTCGAGCAGGCTGATGACCTCCTTGTCGGGCAGCGCGGTGCTGCCCTCTGCGGCGAGCTCCTCAGCAGAAAGCGGCGACATGGTCGAGTCAGTCATGGTGCACTCCGTGTTCGAACGATTCCCCCGGCGAGATGACTCGGTGACAGTACCGGTGCCGCGGACCGCACGCACGTCGAATGGCATGCTGACCTGCGGCGATGGCGCCGTACCCTGGACTCACAGGGCCGGCAGCCCGTCCTCGAGGTATGCCGCCGGGCCCGCGTGGGTCGCGAGGAAGGCGAGCAGGCGCTGGTTGTACGGCGCGACGTGCCGGTCGAGCTCCTCCTCCCCCACCCAGTGGACGGCCCGGATCTCCCGGGGCTGGAGCGTCATCGTCGAGGTGAGCGCGTCGTCCACGACCCCGAGGTCGAAGACGAACACGGTGGCGTCCGACCAGCCGCGCCACGGCGGCAGCCAGTTCACGGCGAGCAGTCCGAGGACCTCGACCTCGACACCGAGCTCCTCGCGCACCTCACGCACCACGCAGTGGGCCGGCGACTCGTGCGGGTCCACGACCCCACCCGGCAGGTCCCACTCCTGCTTGTAGACCAGCTCGCACAGCAGCACCCGGTCCCGGGAGTCGCGGATGACCCCCTGGGCGATGGCGCGCTTGGTGGGCAGCGCCGAGTTGAGCTGGGCGATGAAGCCCTCACGACTGTCCGGCGGCGGGTCCTCGGCGAGCATCCCGAGGACCACGACATCACCCCGCCCACCGGGGACGTTCTGGGACCGGCTGACCCCCTCCTTGCGCAACCCTGCCCGCATCGCGGCGCGCACGCCCTCACGGTCCGAGTCCTCGACCCTCGCCTCGACCCGGCGCAGCCCGAGGTCGTCGAAGGCCCACCGGAGCACCAGCCGCAGAGCCCGCTCGACGACGCCGACGCCGCGGTACTGCGCCACGAAGACCCAGATCACCTCCGCGTCCCCGGCCTCGCCGGTCAGCAGCTCGACCCGGCCCACGCGCTCGTGCTGCCACAGCACCTCGAACGCGCGCAGGTCTGCATCCAGGTCACCTTCGTCCAGCCCCCGGACGAGCAGGTCGCCGTCGGTGAGCACCGGCTGGGGCGCTGGCCCTGCCGTCATCGCCCACCGGCGCCGAAGGAGGCGCGGTTGCGCACGTGGTGGTCGGCAGCGGTCCTGGGCATGCCCGGCACGCTACCCGGCGCCACCTCCCGCTCCCTGTCGGTGGGGGCTGGCACAGTCCTCGGCATGGAACTCGTCCTCGTCCTGCTCGCGGGTCTGGCCGTCGGAGCGGCCGTCGCCGTAGCGGTGTGCCGCCAGCTCGGCGTCGCCCGCGGCGCCGGCGTGAGCGCCGAGCGCGACCTGCTGCGCGAGCGCGTCGTCGACCTCGAGGCCGCCCTGTCCGACGACGCCCAGACCGCGGCGGCGCTCGGTCCGCTGCGTGACGCCCTGGGCCGGGTCGAGCAGCAGGTGGGCACCCTCGAGCGCGACCGCACCCACCAGTACGCGGCCCTCGAGCAGACGATCGCCCAGGTCCACGCGTCGACGACCGCCCTGGGCCGTCAGACGCAGAGCCTCGCCGGCTCGCTGAACGCCTCGACGGTGCGGGGCGCGTGGGGCGAGGTGCAGCTGCGGCGGGTCCTGGAGCACGCCGGCCTGCTCGCCCGCTGCGACTTCGACGAGCAGGTGCACCGGGTCAGCCGACACGACCGGCAGGTGCGGCCCGATGTCGTGGTGCGGCTCCCCGGCCAGAAGTTCCTCGTCGTCGACTCGAAGGCGCCGATGGTCTCCTTCCTCAAGGCCCAGGCCGACGACCTGCCGGCGGACCAGCGCGCCCGCTTCCTGCGCGAGCACGCGGCCCACCTCGAGGGCCACGTCCGGGCTCTCGCCGCCAAGGACTACTGGTCGGCGTTCGAGAGCTCACCGGAGATGGTCGTCTGTTTCGTCCCGAGCGAGGCGATGCTGTCCGCTGCCCTGGCTGCCGACCCCAGCCTGCACGAGGACGCCATGTCCCGTCGGGTGGTGCTGGTCGGCCCGGGTGCGCTGATGGCCCTGCTGCGCACGGTGGCGTTCACCTGGCAGCAGGACGCGTTGACCGCGAACGCCCGCGAGCTGATGGCGGTGGGTCGCGAGCTCTACGCCCGCCTGGGCACCCTCGGCACCCACACCGCCCGGATGGGTACGGCGCTCCAGCGCTCGGTCGAGGCGTACAACCAGATGGTGGGCGCGCTGGAGTCCCGGGTGCTCGTGACCGCCCGCCGCATGCACGAGCTCGAGATCGTCGAGGACGAGCTGCCCACGGCGCGCCCGGTCCAGACCGGTCCCCGCGTGCTCACGGCCGTGGAGCTCCTCGAGGCGGCGACCGCCGAGGACGCCAGACCTCAGCTGGACCTGTCCGACCGGTCGCCGGATCGGGCCGCTGACGCCTCGAGCCGCGGCGAGACGGACCCGAGGTGGACCGGCAGGGAGTCCACCGCGTAGACGATCGACTGGTCACGGAACCGCAGCGAGGCGGGGTGCACCGCCAGGGGCATCTCGCGGAAGCGTCTCGCGAGCGCGGGAACATGGTCAGACCGGACCCGCGCGGCCACCGAGATCGGTGAGGTGCGCGCGCACGGCGGCGCGCAGTCTGGTCCGGGGCATCTGCCGGGGGTACATGGTGCCGTGCACCGCAAGCCCGTCGAGGAGGCCGTGCAGGCGGTCGGTCTCCTCCACCAGGTCGAGCCCCGGCCCCGCGTCCCCGGCGACGTGGCGCACGATGCCCTCACAGAGCCCGCGCAGGCTCCGGTGCGCATCGTCGGCCAGGGCGCGCAGGTGCTCGTCGGTCCGAGCGCTGGCCAGCAGGGCCAACCAGACCTCGGACTCCGCCTTGCGCTGGGCGTCCAGCGGGAGCACCTCGCCCAGGACCTCCACCAGCGCACCGGGGTCGAGGTCGTCGAGGTCGACCGCGGCGATCCGTCGCTGCACTCGCGCCCTGGCCCGCTCGTTGAGGGTGGTCATGGCGAAGGCCATCAGCTCGCCCTGGCTCGAGAAGTAGTGGCGGATCGCCCCGGTGGACCATCCCGCTTCCGCGGCGACCGTTCGCACCGACGCCGCGGCGACGCCATCGCGACGGACGACCCTCCACAGGGCGTCGGCGATCTCGTCGCGGCGTTGCTCGTGGTCGACGACTTTCGGCATGCTTCTTTCTATCACGACTGTGCTAGTTTGTTTTGCACTCACGATGCGTAATAAATAGAATGGATGCTGCCATGCTGGTCGCGTTGATCCTCGCCTGCGAGGTGCTCTTCTGGGTCGTCCTGCTCTCGGGTCTCGCAGCGCGGTACCTGTTGCGTCGCGAGCGGCTGAGCCGGGTCCTGCTGGTCAGCGCTCCCCTGGTCGACCTCATCCTCCTCACCGCGACCGCTGCCGACCTGCGCGCCGGGGGCACCGCGACGGCAGCCCATTCCCTCGCCGCCATCTACATCGGCGTGTCCGTCGGGTTCGGCCACCGCATGGTCGCCTGGGCCGACGAGCGCTTCGCGCACCGGTATGCGGGCGGGCCTGCACCCATGCGCAAACCGAGGCACGGGCGCGCCCACGCGGCCTACGAACGCCGCGCCTGGCTGCGCCACCTCACGGCCTGGGCCGTGGGATGCGGGTTGCTCGGGCTGGCCGTCGTGGTCGTCGGCGACGCCGACCGCACAGCCGCCCTGTGGGGCACCGCGAGGATCTGGACCCTGGTGCTCGTCGTGGACGCCGTCATCAGCCTGAGCTACACCGTGCGCCCCCGCCCCGAGCAGGACACCGGCGCTAGTGCAGCGAGCCGGCTTCCTCGAAGGCGCCGTCATGACGCATCTTGTCGCTCATGCCGCGCGCCTTGAGGTCACGACGGATCTCGTTGGGCAGTGAGAAGAGCAGGCTCTCCTGGGCAGCGACCACGGGTGTGACGTCGCCGTAGCCCCGCTCGGCGAGGCAGGTCAGCACGTCGCGGACCAGGACCTCGGGCACCGAGGCGCCGGAGGTGACCCCGACGGTGGTGACGCCATCGAGCCAGGCCGGGTCGATCTCGTCGGCGTAGTCGACGAGGTGACCAGCGCGCGAGCCGTGCTCGAGCGCGACCTCGACCAGACGCACGGAGTTGGAGGAGTTGCGGGAGCCGACGACGATCATCAGGTCGCAGTCCGGGGCCATCTGCTTGACCGCCAGCTGGCGGTTCTGGGTGGCGTAGCAGATGTCGTCGCTGGGCGGGTCCTGCAGCGACGGGAACCGCTCGCGCAGCCGGCGCACCGTCTCCATGGTCTCGTCCACGGACAGGGTCGTCTGCGACAGCCAGACGACCCGCTCGGGGTCGCGGACGGTGATGTTGGCGACGTCGTCGGGGCCCTCGACGAGGGTGATGTGCTCGGGTGCCTCGCCGGAGGTGCCGACGACCTCCTCGTGCCCCTCGTGGCCGATGAGCAGGATGTCGAAGTCGTCGCCGGCGAAACGCACCGCCTCGCGGTGCACCTTGGTGACCAGGGGGCAGGTCGCGTCGATGGTCTTCAGGCTCAGCGCCTTGGCCTCCTCGTGGACGACCGGGGCGACGCCGTGGGCGCTGAAGATGACGGTGGCACCCTCGGGCACCTCGTCGGTCTCCTCGACGAACACGGCCCCGCGCTTCTCCAGCGTGGTGACGACGTGCTTGTTGTGCACGATCTCCTTGCGGACGTAGACGGGCGGACCGTAGAGCTCGAGGGCCTTCTCCACCGTGACGACGGCGCGGTCGACACCCGCGCAGTACCCGCGGGGCGCAGCCAGGAGCACGCGCTTGGTGGGCTGTCCGGTGGTGTCAGTCATGACCCCATCGTAGGTTGCCGTGCTGAAGCACCCCAATCGGTGCCGCGCACCCCGCGAGGTCGTCCTCCCCGGTCTCCTAGAGTGAGCCCGTGACCGGTCCCGAGCAGCGCCCACCCCTGCCCGAACGGGCCGGCGACACCACGGCCGAGTCTCCGTGGCCGGTACGGCTGCTCAGCATGAAGATCGGGGAGTACGTCGAGAAGATGTCGGTGCTCTGGGTCGAGGGACAGGTCGTCCAGCTCACCCGGCGCCCGGGCTCCCGCACCGCCTACCTCACCCTGCGCGACCCCGACGTGGACATGTCGCTGTCCGTGGCCATCTCGACCAACGCCCTGGACGCCATGCCCGTACCCGTCGCCCAGGGCGCTCGGGTCGTGCTCCAGGCCAAGCCCGTCTTCTGGACCCAGCGTGGCTCGCTGATGCTCGACGCCCGCCAGATCCGGCCCGTCGGCGTGGGTGAGCTGCTGGCCCGGGTCGAACACCTCAAGCGCACCCTCGCCTCTGAGGGACTGTTCGACGTCGTCCGCAAACGTCCGTTGCCGTTCCTGCCGCGGACCGTGGGGCTGGTGTGCGGCAGGGCCAGCGCAGCCGAGAAGGACGTCGTCGAGAACGCCCGCCGCCGCTGGCCCGCAGTCCGGTTCGAGATCCGCCAGGTCGCGGTGCAGGGTCCGGCTGCGGTGCAGGAGGTGATGGCCGCCCTGCAGGAGCTGGACGGGATCGACGGGATCGACGTCATCGTCATCGCCCGGGGCGGCGGCTCGGTCGAGGACCTGCTGCCGTTCAGCAACGAGGCCCTCCTCCGGGCGGTCTCGGCAGCGCGCACCCCCGTCGTGTCGGCCATCGGCCACGACGTCGACACCCCGCTGCTCGACCACGTCGCCGACTGGCGCGCCTCCACCCCCACCGACGCGGGCAAGCGGGTGGTGCCGGACGTGCAGGAGGAGCGCCGCGGCATACGCCAGTCCCGCGACCGGGCCCGACGGGCGCTTGCCGGGCACGTCGCCAGCGAGCGCCGCCACCTCGTCGCGCTGCGCTCACGGCCGGTCATGGCCAACCCCGCCGCCATGATCGACGCGCGCCGAGCCGAGCTCGACGCGCTCACCTCGCGTTCGCGTCGCCGCGTGCTGGCCTCGGTGCACCGGGCCGCCGACCACATCGGCCACCTGCGCGCGCAGGTGCGCACCCTCTCGCCGTTGTCCACCCTCGAGCGCGGGTATGCCGTGGTGCAGCACCGCGACGGCAGCGTGGTCATGGACCAGGACGACGTGTCCCCCGACGAGCTGCTGCGGGTGCGGGTGGCCCGCGGCGACTTCGCGACCCGCGTCGTGGGCCTGACCACCGAAGCCGGTTAGGCTGCCTCCCCATGGCCAAGGGAGCAGAGCAGACCTCGTCCACCGACCAGTTCCCCGACGTCGCGCAGCTGTCCTACGAAGCCGCTCGCGACGAGCTCATCACGATCGTCGCCCAGCTCGAGGGTGGTCAGGTGGGCCTGGAGGAGAGCATGCGCCTGTGGAAACGCGGCGAGGCCCTTGCCGCGCACTGCAGCACCTGGCTCGACGGCGCCGAGGCCGCACTGACCGAGGACCCCGCCGAGTCCTGAGGCGACCGGCCTTCCGATCAGCTGGTGGGCGCCTTCTGGAGGGTGCCCGCGAACGTGGCGAGCTCGTCGAGCGTCCCGGTCCCGGTGACGATCGTCGTGAGCTCGTCCGCTCCGGCGGCTTCGTGGACCAGGCTGTTCTGGACCTTGCCGCTGCGGACGTAGGTGTCCCAGGTGCGTCCGCCGGCCTCGACCGAGCCGGTCCTCGCGGCGCGGTTGGTCTGCGCCTCGACCCACTTGTCGGTGGCGTCCTTGGTCTGCTCGATCGCCACGTAGTTGCCGGTGGGCGACTGGTAGCCCGCGTGCCACGTCCTCAACCCGTCGGTGGACGACACGAAGCGGACACTGGTGGCCGTCCAGCCGTCGGGCAGGTTCTCCGGGCGCTCGAGGGGCCACCCGCTGTCCCGGGCGAAGGCGACCGAGGCGCCGGCCACGTCCACCGGCGGCTGCGAGACGCCGTTGACCCGGGGCACCACGGCGATCAGGACCGCCACCAGGGCGCCGATCACGAGCAGTGACCGGAGCATGTTGGGTACGGAGCCGTTGGCGTAGGAACTGCGGGGTGCCTGGGTGCTCACCATCCCATGGTCCCTGACGCGGACCGTGGGGCGCCAACCGGCCCCGCCACCGATAGTCTCTGGGGCACTCACCCGCCGCCGCGTGAAGGAACTGATGCATGTCCGAGCAGCACCTGCCCTCGTCCCTGCGTGTGGGCGTCGAGGCACCTGACCGCAACCTCGCGCTCGAGCTGGTCCGCGTCACCGAGGCCGCCGCCATGGCCGGAGGGCGCTGGGTGGGCCGGGGAGACAAGAACGGCGCTGATGCTGCCGCGGTCGAGGCGATGCGGATGCTGATCTCGACGGTCTCGATGAAGGGCGTCGTCGTCATCGGCGAGGGCGAGAAGGACGACGCCCCGATGCTCTACAACGGTGAGGAGGTCGGCGACGGCAACGGCCCCGAGTGCGACGTCGCGGTCGACCCGATCGATGGGACGACGCTGACCGCCAAGGGCCAGTCCAACGCCGTCGCGGTCCTCGCCGTGGCCGACCGCGGCAGCATGTACGACCCCTCCGCGGTGTTCTACATGGACAAGCTCGTCACCGGACCCGAGGCCGCGGACGCCGTCGACATCCGCCTGCCGGTCGCCGAGAACATCCGCCGGGTCGCCAAGGCCAAGCGGGAGACGGTCGAGGACGTGACGGTCGTCATCCTGGACCGCCCGCGCCACGACCAGCTGGCAGCCGAGGTCCGTGAGGCAGGCGCGCGCCTGCGCCTGATCTCCGACGGCGACGTCGCCGGCGCGATCATGGCCGCCCGCGAGGGGACCGGCATCGACCTGCTGCTGGGGATCGGGGGCACCCCCGAGGGCATCATCGCCGCCTGCGCGATCAAGTGCATGGGTGGTGTCATCCAGGGTCGGCTGGCTCCCAAGGACGACGAGGAGCGGCAGCGCGCCATCGACGCCGGGCACGACCTGGACCGCGTCCTGTCGACCAACGACCTCGTCCGCGGCGAGAACTGCTTCTTCGTGGCCACCGGGATCACCGACGGCGAGCTGCTCCAGGGTGTCCGCTACCGCGCCGGTGGGGTGACCACCCACTCGCTGGTCATGCGCAGCAAGTCGGGCACCATCCGCCTCATCGAGAGCCACCACCAGCTCGCCAAGCTGCGGGCCTACAGTTCCATCGACTTCGACCATGCCACCCCGCACCCCCAGGAGGCCCCGTGAGCTCCCGCCTGCTCGTCATCGGCGAGGCCCTCGTCGACATCGTCACCGATGCCAGCGGCGAGTCCACCGAACACATCGGTGGCAGTCCCGCCAACGTCGCGGTGGGGCTGGCCCGCCTCGACCACACCGTCGACTTCGCGACCTGGCTCGGCGACGACGAGCGCGGCACCCGCATCTCGCGACACCTCAGACGTCACGGGGTGCACGTGCTCCCCGAGAGCCTCGAGGCCGAGCGCACCTCCGTGGCCGCGGCCACGCTCGACCAAGGGGGTGCAGCCACCTACGACTTCGACCTGCTCTGGGGGCTGCCGGAGGTGGCGCTGGCCCCGGGCACCTCTCACGTCCACACCGGCTCCATAGCGACGGTGCTGCAACCCGGGGCGCAGAGCGTGACCGCCGCACTGCGCGCGGTCCGCAAGGTCGGCACGGTGTCCTACGACCCCAACATCCGACCCACCATCATGGGCGACCTGGACGTCGTACGCAGCCGGGTGGAGGAGCTGGTAGGCCTGTCCGACGTCGTCAAGGCCAGCGACGACGACCTCGCGCTGCTGTACCCCGACCAGTCACCGGAGCAGGTGATGGCCCGTTGGGTGGAGCTGGGGGCGGGGATGACGCTGGTGACCCTGGGGGGCGAAGGGGTCATCTACCGCGTCGCCGCGGACGAGCAGACCGTCTCCGAGCCGGCCCCGGCCGACCGCGTCGTCGACACCGTCGGCGCCGGCGACTCGTTCATGGCCGGCCTGGTCTCCGGGCTCGTCGTCGCCGGCCTGCTGGGCGACCCGGGCGCACGCGAACGCCTGCGAGGCGCGACACTGGAGGACGTGAGGCATGCCGTCGACCGCGGCCTGGCCACGAGCGCCATCACCGTCGGGAAGGCCGGGGCCTACGCCCCCAGTCTCGACGAGCTGTAGTCGCCACGGCGACCCGAGGACAGGAGCACCATGCCGCAGATCCCCCCGGAACCCGAGGTCCCCTACGAGGACCTGCTGCCGATCGGTCCCGACCGGACCGAGTACCGGCTGGTCAGCAGCGAGGGTGTGAGCACGGTCGAGGGCCCGGGCGGCCGCACCTTCCTGCAGGTCGCGCCCGAGGCGCTGCGCCTGCTCACCGACACCGCGATGCACGACATCGCCCACCACCTGCGCCCCGCCCACCTCGCCCAGCTGCGCCGCATCCTCGACGACCCCGAGGCGAGCAACAACGACAAGTTCGTCGCGCTGGACCTGCTCAAGAACGCCAACATCGCCGCCGGTGGTGTGCTGCCGATGTGCCAGGACACCGGCACGGCGATCGTCATGGGCAAGCGCGGGCAGCACGTCCTCACCGAGGGCACCGACGAGCGGGCCATCGCCCGAGGCGTCAGCGACGCATACACCCGCCTCAACCTGCGGTACTCGCAGATGGCCCCGCTCACGACGTGGGAGGAGAAGAACACCGGCTCCAACCTGCCGGCCCAGATCGAGCTCTACGCCGACACCGCGCCGGGGCACGAGACCTCCTACAAGTTCCTCTTCATGGCCAAGGGGGGTGGCAGTGCCAACAAGTCGTTCCTGTACCAGGAGACCAAGGCGATCCTGAACCCCGAGCGGATGCTGGCGTTCCTGGACGAGAAGCTGCGTTCCCTCGGTACCGCGGCCTGCCCGCCCTACCACCTGGCCATCGTCATCGGCGGGACCAGTGCCGAGTTCGCCCTGAAGACGGCCAAGTACGCCAGCGCGAAGTACCTCGACGAGCTGCCCCGCGAGGGCGCGATGACGGCCCGAGGGTTCCGCGACATCGAGCTCGAGGAGCAGGTCCTGGACCTGACCCGCAACTTTGGCATCGGCGCGCAGTTCGGTGGCAAGTACTTCTGCCACGACGTCCGCGTGATCCGGCTCCCCCGCCACGGCGCCTCACTGCCCGTGGCCATCGCGGTGTCCTGCTCGGCCGACCGCCAGGCGCTGGGCAAGATCACCCCCGAGGGCGTCTTCATCGAGGTCCTCGAGAAGGACCCGGCGCGCTTCCTGCCGGAGACGACCGAGGAGCACCTCGAAGGCGAGGACGACGTCGTCCACATCGACCTCAACCGGCCGATGGACGAGATCCGCGACGAGCTGACGAAATACCCTGTCAAGACTCGGCTTTCGCTCAGCGGCCCACTCGTCGTCGCTCGCGACATCGCGCACGCGAAGATCAAGGAGCGCCTCGACGCGGGCGACGGCATGCCGCAGTACCTCAAGGACCATGCGGTCTACTACGCCGGTCCGGCCAAGACGCCACAGGGCTATGCCAGCGGGTCGTTCGGCCCCACGACGGCCGGGCGGATGGACTCCTACGTCGACCAGTTCCAGGCGGCCGGCGGCTCGATGGTCATGCTGGCCAAGGGCAACCGGTCCAAGCAGGTGACCGACGCCTGCGGCACCCACGGCGGCTTCTACCTCGGTTCGATCGGCGGCCCCGCCGCACGCCTCGCCCAGGACTGCATCAAGTCGGTCGAGGTCCTCGAGTACCCCGAGCTCGGCATGGAGGCCGTCTGGAAGATCGAGGTCGAGGACTTCCCGGCCTTCGTCGTCGTCGACGACAAGGGCAACGACTTCTTCACCTCCACCACCACACCGATGGCCATGTCCATCCCGAAGAGAACAGGGCTGCTGTGAGCGAGTCGTCAACGAGGGCAAAGGGATTCGGCGATCTGGTCGAGGCCAACAAGCGATACGCCGAGACCGAGTTCACCACCGGTGGGTTCGACGGCATCGCTCACGCGGGTGTCGCCATCGTCACGTGCATGGACTCGCGCATCGATCCACTGCGACTCGTGGGCCTCAAGCCCGGCGACGCCAAGATCTTTCGCAACCCGGGTGGACGAGTCACCTCCAACGCCCTCGAGGCGCTGGTCCTCGGCGTGCACCTGCTGGGGGTCGAACGCATCCTGATCGTGCCCCACACCCGCTGCGCGATGGCCTCCAACAGCGAGCAGGAGCTTCGGGCGAGGGTCGGTGAATCCGCCGGTCAGGACGCGTCGTGGCAGGGCTTCCACGTGGTCACCGACCAGCGCGCCGCGCTCGGCGCCGACGTGGCCGCCGTGCGCAGCCACCCGCTGATCCCGGACTCGGTGTCCGTCGGAGGATTCCTCTACGACGTCGACAGCGGCCTGCTCAACCAGCTCTTCTGAGGTCAGCGCCCAGCAGGCGGGGTATGGCGCGTGGTGGACACGCGCCATACCCCGCCTGTGCGGTGGACCGGTCAGGCGGCCTTGCCGACGATGATGACGTCGATGTTGCCCCGGGTCGCCTTGGAGTAGGGGCAGACCTGGTGGGCTGCGTCGGCGAACTTCTGCGCAGTCGCCTCGTCGACGCCGGGGATCTCGGCGGTGAGCTCGACCGCCAGTCCGAAGCCGCTGTCGGTCTTCCCGAACTCCACGGTGGCGGTCACGGTCGAGTCGCTGACATCCACGCCTTCCTTCTGCGCGACAGCAGCCAGCGCACCGCTGAAGCAGGCGGCATACCCGGCCGCGAACAACGTCTCCGGGTTCGCCTTCGGGTTGCTCGTGCTTCCCGGCTTGCCCAACGCCAGGTCCACGACGCCGTCCTCGCTCTGCACGCGCCCCTGGCGCCCACCCTGGGCGGAGGCTGCGATGGTGTAGAGGGTCTCGTTGACTGCTTCGAACGGCATGGCGGTCCTGTCTGTGGGGTTTTCGGGTACGTCTGCGCAACTCGTCGCACGAACGCGCCATTCCCGAAGTCCACGGGACGAGACGTGTTCTCGGACACGACGATTCGGCACACCGTGACCAGAGGCACCGTCACCACCCGGCACCGCTCGGTAGGTTGACCGCATGCCCACCCCACGCCGCGTCGTCGTCATCGGCGGCGGCATCCTCGGTCTGGCCGTGGCCGAGCGGCTGTGCCGCACCCGGCCGGGCCTCGAGGTGACCGTCGTGGAGAAGGAACCCGGCTGGGCTCGGCACCAGACAGGACGCAACAGCGGCGTCATCCATTCCGGGCTGTACTACCCGCCCGGGTCTGCCAAGGCACGCCTGTGCCGTGCGGGTGCCGCCTCGATGGTCGAGTTCGCCGAGGCCGAGGGCATCGCCCACGCCGTGTGCGGCAAGCTCGTCGTGGCGACGCGGCAGGACGAGCTCACGGGGCTGCGTCGGCTCCACGAGCGCGGCCTCGCCAACGGGCTCAAGGTGCGCGCGCTCGGTGCCGACGAGGCGCGCGAGCACGAGCCCCACGTCGCGGCGCTGGCGGCACTGCACGTGTCCGGCCACCGGCGTCATCGACTACGCGGACGGTGCGCCGGCCCTGGCGCGTCGGCTCGAGGCGGCGGGGGCGACGTTGCTGCTCGGCACCGAGGTGCTCGGCGCCCACGACGTCGACGAGGGGCGGACCGTGGTCCGCACAACCTCCGGGGACCTGCCGGCCGACCTCGTCGTGGCGTGCGCCGGGTTGCACGCCGACGTGGTCGCCAGGCGTCTGGGGCATCGGCCGTCGGCGCGGATCGTGCCGTTCCGCGGTGAGTACTACGAGCTCACCGCAGCAGCAGCACCACTCGTCCGTGGGCTCGTCTACCCCGTGCCCGACCCCGACTTCCCGTTCCTCGGGGTCCACCTCACCCGGGGTGTCGACGGGGCGGTGCACGCCGGCCCGAACGCCGTCCTCGCCCTGGCCCGGGAGGGCTACGACTGGCGGACCGCGTCGTGGCCGGACCTGCGCGACACCCTGACCTTTCCGGGGTTCTGGCGGCTCGCCGCACGCCACCACCGCGCGGGCGCCCGGGAGGTCACCCGCTCGGTGTCGCGGCACCTGTTCGGCGAGAGCCTGCGCAGGCTGGTCCCCGAGCTGCGCGACGACGACCTGATGCCCGCACGGGCGGGGGTGCGGGCTCAGGCCGTCCGCGCCGACGGCACGCTCGTGGACGACTTCCTCGTCGAGCGGGCCGGAGGGGTGGTGCACGTCCTCAACGCCCCCTCCCCAGCCGCCACCAGCGCCCTCGAGATCGCCCGCCACATCGTCGACGACCTGCTGGACCTCACAGGGCCAGTCGCGCCCTGACGACGTCGACGAGGCGGTCCGCCACGGCCTGGGCCTCGGCCTCGTCGGCTGCCTCGACCATGACGCGCACCACGGGCTCGGTGCCGGACTTACGCAGCAGCACCCGACCGGTGCCGGCCAGCGCCGCCTCTTCCTTGGCCACGGCCTCCTGCAGCTCGGTGTCGCTCTCGACGCGGGACTTGTCGACACCCTTGACGTTGATCAGCACCTGCGGCAGCCGGCACATCACCGTGGCGAGGTCGGCCAGGGTGCGCCCGGTGGCACAGACGCGGGCGGCCAGCATCAGCCCGGTGAGCACACCGTCGCCGGTCGTGCCGTGGTCGAGGAAGATCACGTGGCCGCTCTGCTCACCCCCGAGGGACAGCTCGGACGCTCGCATCTCCTCCAGGACGTACCGGTCGCCGACGCCGGTCTGGCGGACGGAGACGCCTTCGCGCTCCATGGCCTGGATCAGCCCGAGGTTGCTCATCACCGTGGCCACGAGGGTGTCCTGGGCCAGCGCGCCGCGTTCCTTCAGGTCGACCGCGAGGATGGCCATGATCTGGTCGCCGTCGACCTCGGCGCCGTCGGCGTCCACCGCGAGGCAGCGGTCGGCGTCACCGTCGTGCGCGATGCCGAGGTCGGCGCCCTTGGCCTTGACGGCTGCCTTGATGTGGTCGAGGTGGGTGGAGCCGTAGCCGTCGTTGATGTTCAGCCCGTCCGGCTCGGTCCCGATCTCGTGCACGGTGGCACCCGCGAGTCGGAACACCTCCGGTGAGACCAGGCTCGCGGCGCCGTGCGCGCCGTCGATGACGACGGTGATCCCGTCGAGCCGGTTGGGCAGCACGGCCAGCAGGTGGGAGATGTACCGGGTGTGGCCGTCCGGCATGGTCACGACCCGACCGATGTCGGCGCCGACCGGGCGCTCCCACTCCTGGTCGAGTCGTGCCGCGATCTCGTCCTCCACGGCGTCGTCGAGCTTGTGGCCGCCGGTGGCGAAGAACTTGATGCCGTTGTCGGGCATGGCGTTGTGCGACGCCGAGAGCATGACGCCGAAGTCGGCGTGGGTGTCCGCGGTGAGGAAGGCGATCGCCGGGGTGGGCAGCACGTGGGCGTGGTAGACGTCCACCCCTGCCGAGGCGAGGCCGGCGATGACGGCTGCGGACAGGAACTCACCGGACGCACGTGGGTCGCGGCCGACCACGGCCTTGGGCCGCCGGCCGTTCCTGCGGGCCTCGTCCCCGAGGACGTGCGCGGCCGCGATGCTCAGCCGCAGCGCGAACTCGGCGGTGATGTCGACGTTGGCGAGGCCGCGGACGCCGTCGGTCCCGAACAGTCGTGCCGGTGTGGTCATGGGTGGTGAACCTTTCGGTGGTCGGGCGCCCCGCGGCATACGGATGGACCGTCACCGACCGGAGCACCCGTGAGCACGGGCATCTGAACGAACCTACTCCCCCGGACGCCGCGATGGCGGCACCCGACGTGCGGGTGCCGCCATCGCGGTGGTGAAACCGGCAGACGCCACGAGGACGCCGCGAGGATCAGCGCGGAGGAGCCAAGCGAGTGAGCCTGGCGCCAGCCAGGATCAGCGCGGAGAAGCCAAGCGAGTGAGCCTGGCGCCAGCCAGGATCAGCGCGGAGGAGCCAAGCGAGTGAGCCTGGCGCCAGCCAGGATCAGCGCTTGGAGTACTGAGGCGCCTTGCGGGCCTTCTTGAGACCAGCCTTCTTGCGCTCCGGGACGCGGGAGTCGCGCTTGAGGAAGCCGGCCTTCTTCAGTGCGGGACGGTTCAGCTCCTCGTCGACACCGTTGAGCGAGCGGGCCACGCCGAGGCGCACCGCGCCGGCCTGGCCGGAGGGGCCACCGCCGTGGACGCGCACGAGCACGTCGTAGGCACCGTCGAGCTCGAGCAGCGTGAGCGGCTCGTTGACGATCTGCTGGTGGACCTTGTTCGGGAAGTACTGCTCGAGCGTGCGCCCGTTGATCTTCCACTCGCCGGTGCCGGGGACGATGCGCACGCGGGCGATGGCCTGCTTGCGACGACCCGTTGCGGCACCCGGAGCCGACGCGCTGGGGCGACGGACGGCCTCGCCGGAGACGGGGCCCTCGGACTCGGAGGTGTATTCGGTGAGCTCGACCTCGTCGGTCGAGTCGATGTTCTCGGTGGTGTCAGCCACGTGATGTCCTCAATTCGCTTTCTTGCACAGGTCCTTGCGGACTTACTGCGCGACCTGTGAGATCTCGAAGGGCTTCGGCTGCTGGGCCGCGTGGGGGTGCTCGCCGCCGGCGTAGACCTTGAGGTGAGTCAGCTGCTCGCGCCCGAGGGTGGTGTGCGGAAGCATGCCGCGGACGGCCTTCTCCACAGCCTTCTCGGGGTTCCTGGCGAGGAGCTCGGTGTAGGAGGTGCTGCGCAGGCCGCCCGGGAAACCGGAGTGGCGGTACGCCTTCTTCTGCTCGAGCTTGGCGCCGGTGAGGGCGACCTTGCCGGCGTTGATGATGATGACGAAGTCACCACCGTCGACGTGCGGCGCGAACGTGGTCTTGTGCTTGCCGCGCAGGAGGATCGCGGTCTGGCTCGCCAGGCGACCCAGGACGACGTCCGTGGCGTCGATGACGTGCCAGGTCCGAGTGACCTCGGCCGGCTTCGGGGTAAAAGTGCGCAATGTACTGGCCCTTTGCTTGCTGGGAAGGATCGGTGTGCCGTGGGCGCCCGAGGCGCTGGTGTGTCGCCTTGCGAGGGCGCACGGCACAACAGTCACCAAGTCTACGGGCGGTCGGGTCGGGACCCAAATCGCCGGCGCGGTCCCCGAGAAGGGGGCCTGACCTGCGGAAATACCCTTCCGGGCCATCGATGCACGCATCTTGTGCAAAGAGAGTGTGCACAGGTATTGTGCACACATGGCCTCAGCTGAAACCCGCCGTGCCCCCGCCGCCGCTGTTGGGGCCCCTGCTGGCGCCCCCGCTCCCACCCCTGCTGCCGTCCCTGCCGACTTCGTCGGTCTGCGCCTCGATGCCGCGTCGCTCAAGGTGCTGGCCCACCCCCTGCGCTCGCGCCTGCTGTCGATGCTGCGGGTGGGGGGTCCGGCCACGGCCACGGACCTGGCCGGCACCCTCGGCACGAACTCCGGCGCCACGTCCTACCACCTGCGCAAGCTCGAGGCCGTGGGCCTGGTCAGCGACACCGGCGACGGCGAGGGCAAGCGGCGGCTCTGGCAGGCGGCGACCGACTACCACTCCTTCGACGCCAGTGACTTCGCCGGCGACGAGGATGCCGAGACCGCGCTCAACTGGCTGGTGCGGGACTACAGCCGCCACCTCGGCGAGCAGTTCGAGCGCTGGCTCGACGTCGAGGCGACCTGGCCGGTCGAGTGGCGCGACGCAGCCGGGATGAGCGACTCCTTCATCGTCGCCACCGCCGCGCAGGTCGAGCAGCTCAAGACCGAGCTGGCCGAGCTGCTGACGCGCTACCGCCGCGTCGGCCAGGGCAACCCTGCCGCCCGGCGTTTGGCGGTCTACCACCTGCTCTACCCGCTGGACCTCGACCGGGTCCCTCGTGGGACCGAACACCCATGACCGTCCACGTCGGAGCGCGCCAGGCTCGGCGGGTGCTGCTGCTGCTCTCGTTCACACGCTGGTTCCCGGTGGGCCTCACCATCGGGGTGACCACGTTGCTGGCCCTCGAGCGTGACATGAACCTGGTCCAGATCGGCATCATCTTCTCGATGCAGGGCTTCGTGGTCCTGGGTCTCGAGCTGCCCACAGGGGGGTTCGCCGATGCCCTGGGCCGGCGCCCGGTGCTCGTCGCCGCCGCGGTGGTCGCGCTGGTCTCGGCGCTGGTCTTCATCACCGCCCACACGTTCACGGCGTTCGTGGTGGCGCTGCTGCTGCAGGGCGTCTTCCGGGCGCTGGACTCGGGCCCGCTCGAGGCCTGGTACGTCGACACCGCCCTGGCCGACGACCCCGCCACCCGCGTCGAGGACGGCCTCGCGCGCGCCGGGATGGTGCTCGGCCTGGCCATCGCCTCGGGCGCACTGATCTCCGGCGGCCTCATCGCGTGGCACCCCCTGCGTTCGATGACGGCCCTGGAGCTCCCGTACTGGTGTGCCATCGGCTTCTTCGGCCTGCACCTGGCGGCCGTCGCCGCCCTGGTCCGCGAGCCCCGTACCCATGTCGACTCGACCGGGTTCCGGCGCGCGCTGGACTCGGCCCGGAAGGCCCCCGGCGTCGTCGCCGACGGGATCCGCACCCTGGGCGCCTCCCGCGTGCTGCTGGCCCTGGTCCTCGTCGAGGTGTTCTGGTCGGTGGGGATGATCGCCTTCGAGACCCTGATGCCGGTGCGCCTCGCCGAGGTCGCCGGCGGTGAGACCCGCGCCGGCGCCCTCATGGGTCCGGTGTCCGCTGCCGCCTGGGGGCTGTTCGCCGTCGGCTCTGCTGCGGCCGGACTGACCAGCCGGCGGATCGGGGTGGGCTGGACCGCGCTGGCCGCCCGCGTGCTCAACGGGGTGTTCATCGTCGTGATGGGGCTCATGGCCGGCCCCGTCGGGCTGGTCACCGCGTTCCTCATCACCTACACGCTGCACGGCTCGGGCGGTCCGGTGCACAGCGCCCTGCTGCACCGACAGGCGCAGGCCCACAACCGCACGACGGTGCTCTCCATGAACAGCATGGTCGGCGGCGCCTGCTACAGCATCGGGCTGCTCGCCCTCGGCCCGCTCGCCGAGCACGCCGGCACGCCCACGGCCATCATCGTGGCCGGCGCCTTCAGCATCCTGGGCGCGGCGCTATACCTCCCCGCCATCCGCCAGGAACGTCTCCCCGCAACCTCTGCTAGCAAGGCTTAGCCGACTGCGGACAGCGTGCAGGCTGTCCCCTCTCCCGCAACCCTTGCTAGCAAAGGTTGCGGGAGGGGGGTCGGGGTCAGCGCTGGACGAACACCGCCACGGTGCGGGGCGGGACCGAGGCCGCGCCGGCGGCCGCGTCCCAGGACGAGGTCTTGACGACCGCGTCCGCACCATCGGCCTGCACCGGCGACAACGTCAGCGAGGCACCGACGAGACCGGGCACCATCTGCGTCACCGCGTCGGGTGAGGCGTTGATGACGACGACCAGGCCCTTGAGGCGGGGGTCGACATCCTTGCCGACGGTGTCGTCGATGCGCATCGCGATGACCCCGGGGTGGGCATCTGCGGTGCCGCTGGCCGGGTAGCTGACCTTGGCCCGGATGGCGTCGGCATCGCCGAGCCGGAACAGCGGGGTGGAGAAGCGCAGCCGGAGCAGGTCCTGCGCCTGGGCGCTGGCGGCCTGGACGTCGCTCGCGCTCGGCTTGAGTGCCGGGTCGGCGAGCAGCGGCTTCATGTACGGCCACTTGGCCTCGTTGTCACCCTTGGGCGGCAGGCCCCGGCCGAAGCCGTTGTCCGCGCCGGTCCAGTCCAGGATGTTGAACCAGTCCCCGCTGTCGTAGCTGTTGCGGTCCAAGGACTTGCTGCGCAGCAGGTCGGCCCCCGCGTGCCAGAACGACGGCGTCTGCGCGAGCGCCGTGGTGGCCAAGGAGACCGAGTTCATCCGTACCCGGTCGGCCATCGTCGTGGCCTGGGGCAGCTTGAACGCCAGGCTGTCGAACAGCGTCTCGTTGTCGTGGGCGTCGACGTAGGTGATGACCTCGTCGGGCTGCTCGGCGTAGCCCGCCGGTGAGCCGTTGTAGTCGACATCCTTGCCCGAGGCGACGGCGCCGGTCTCGTTGAGCCGGAAGGCGAACGAGCGCAGGTTGCCTGCCATCCCGAGCTGCACGAGGTCGGTGTCGTGCTTGAGCCGCGCTGCCGAATCCGGGTTGGCGGAGGCGTCGCCGTTGGGGTCGGTCGCCTCGCCGCTGCCGAAGCCCTGGGTGCGGGGGTTCTCGTCGAACGGCCCGCCACCGCGGACCGCGTCACGCAGCCGGTCCGAGAACGTGCCGATGCCGGTGCCGGCGAGCTGGCCCTGGGTGGCCTGCTCGAAGCGGGCGTTGTCGGCGACCTCACCGAAGTTCCAGCCCTCTCCGTAGAGGTAGACCTTCTTCCCGTCCACCCCGTCCTTGGCCACGGTCAGCCGGTCCAGGGCCGCGCGCACGGCGAGCATGTTGGCCTTGCTGTGGTGACCCATGAGGTCGAAGCGGAACCCGTCGACCTTGTAGCCCTTGGCCCACAGGACCACCGCGTCGACCATCGCCTTCTGGGCCATGGCGTGCTCGGTGGCGATGTTCTGGCAGCAGGTCGAGGTCTCGACGCCGCCGGTCGCGTTGAGCCGCTGGTAGTAGCCGGGCACGACCTTGTCCAGGACGCTCGTCGACGCCTGGCCGGAGGTGGGCGTGTGGTTGAAGACCTGG
The DNA here is from genome assembly GCA_963722015.1 of uncultured Actinomycetota bacterium. GTDB lineage: Bacteria > Actinomycetota > Actinomycetes > Actinomycetales > Dermatophilaceae > Pedococcus. The sequence goes on from CAVRMT010000059.1 coordinate 35,963, forward strand.
TCGAGCACGACGCGCAGGCCGTCACGGTGCAGGGCCCCCACCATGGTGCGGAACTCCTTGACCCGGGCCCCGCCGTCGGCCGTCGCAGCGGTGGAGGCGTAGGAGCCCTCCGGCGCCATCCAGTGCCACGGGTCGTAGCCCCAGTTGAAGGCGTCGCCGGCGCGGCTCGGCTCGATGCAGGCCTGCTGCTGGTCGCTGTCGGGGGCGTACGACTCGAGGTCGCACCGGGGTTCGGACTGCTTGGCCGGGTCCTCCTCGATGGAGGCGATGTCGAACGTCGGCAGCAGGTGCACCGTGTTGAGGCCAGCAGCCGCGAGCGCCTTGAGGTGCTTGGTGCCGTTGCCGTTCTCGGCGAACGCGAGGTAGGAACCGCGGTTCTCGGCACTCACCGTGCTGTCGCTGATCGAGAAGTCCCGGACCTGCAACTCGTAGATCGTCGAGTCGACGTCCTGCTTGAGCGCGGGCGCCTTGGTCCGCGACCACAGCGACGGCCGGTATGCCGCGTCGGCCAGGTCCACGGCCACCGACCGGGTGGAGTTGAGCGTCAGTGCGACGGAGTACGGGTCGGTGACCAGCGTGGTCTCGACCTTGCCGGTGCTGGGCACCCAGACGGTCACCTCGTACAGGTAGCGCGCGTCACGCGACCCCGCCGAGGCCGACCAGGAGCCGTCGTCGGAGCGTTTCATGGCCGTCCGCCTCGCCGCGCTGGTCGGCGCATCGGCTGCGGCTCCCGGCGCCCACGTGAGGACGTCCACCCGGTGCGCGGTCGGCGCCCACAGGCGGAACGAGGGCCGCCGCCCGGCGAAGGTGACGCCGTAGGCACGCTTGGCCGCGTCCGCGGCATACACGTCGTCCAGGACGTAGGCGATCTGCACCCCGGTGGCGTCGAGCAGGCGGCTCAGTGAGTCGTACATGCCGACGGCCACCTGGCCCCGCAGGATCTCGGGGACCGCCCTCGCCGTCGCCTTGTCGAGCTGCAGGGCGAGGTGGCCCGCGAGCTCGGGGTGCGCCGCCGTGACCTCCGCCCCGAGCCCGTTCGGGTCGAGCGTCAGGGGGGCCGACGAACCGCCGGTGACGTCCTCGGCGTCGACCGCGAGGCCACCGTCGGCGGACCAGGCGAGTCGCCACTTCAGCAGCGCCGGGTTGGCACCCTCGGGGACCATCGCTGCCGGCCAGGCGATGGTGTCGCGGTCGACCCAGACGGCGCGCTGCTTGGTCAGGTCGGGCGCCGAGCCGGCGCGGGCGACCTTGGTCGTGGTCTCGTGGGTCGCGAGGTCGTAGGAGATGGAGGTGATCATGCCATCGGACGGCACGGTGACCACGAGGTTGGCACCACCTGCGGCTCCACCAGCACCGTAGTTCTCGTCCCAGCTGAGGCCGTGGGCGATCTTGAACTCGTAGGTACCTGCCGGCAGGCGGTCGGTGGACCAGGTGTAGGTCTGGTCGCCGTCCGGGTCCTGCAGCCAGGGCTGCATGCAGCCCGGGCTCCAGTCAGCAGGACAACCCAGCTCGCTCTGGAAGGCGCCCGGGGCGGTGATGATCGGGCCCTGGGCGTCAGAGGTCACCCAGTGCGTGGCGTGGTCGTAGTAGAAGCTCACGGGCCCGCTCGGCGCGGTGTAGCTGATGTTGTCGCCGCCCGGGCGTCCGCCGGCACCGTAGTTCTCGTCCCAGGCCTTGTCGATCGCCGCCTTGTAGGCGTACTCGCCGGGCGCGAGCGTGTGGGTGCCCTTCCAGATCTGGTCGTTGGGGTCCAGGGTCAGCTGGGCCTGGGCGCAGTCCGGTGCCCAGTCCCCGGCACATCCCATCTCGCTGTTGTGGCTGCCGGGAACGCTGACGTTGGCCGGCTGGGTGACCGGGCCGACGCCACCTCCATCGCCCCCGCCGCCGCTGGGTGCGGGGTCGCCGACGATGCCGTAGGACGAGGACGCCGAGACGTGGCCGACACTGTCCTTGGCCACGGCGCGGTACTCCAGCAGGCTGCCCTTGGCCATGGCGCCCACGTCGTGGAAGACGCGGTACGGCGCGTTGTCGTCGGTGCCGAGCTCCTGCCATTCCGTCGTGCCGACCGGGCGGTAGAGGAAGCTCACCTGCGCGAAGGTGTTGTCGGGGACGGCCGCACCGATCTCGGCGCGACCACCGACGACGTCCCCCGCACCGGGCGAGGTGAGGTAGACGGCGGGGGCCGACTTCGGCTTGTCCATCGGCGAGGTGGCCTTCCAGACCGACACCGACTGGGCGGGCACGCTCACGGTGACGCGGCCGTCCTTGCCGGAGCGTACGGCGCTCGTGGCGCCGTGCACGGGGGCGAACCGCTGCTGGTGGCCGTAGGTGGCGAACGTCGCCGACTGGGTCGTGGTGGCGTTGTTGGCGGCGACGACGTACTCGACGCGCTTCCCCTCGTCGATGCGGGAGAAGGCGTAGATGCCGGCCTCGTTGCTGGCGTACCGGTGCACCTGGGCACC